>JAXGXJ010000007.1:0-285383 GCA_040772905.1 Thermoleophilia bacterium
GCCCCGCCTCCCCACGTGCACCGTATACTGTCTGCCCATGACCCTCGCACCCCCCATCCCGTCCTTCACGAAGATCGATCTGTCCTCCTGGGAACGTCGGGAGCACTATTCCATCTACGAGGGCTGGGACTTCCCCTACATCAACATCGGCGTGAACGTCGACGTCACGCGCCTGCTCGCCTACGCGCGCGAGCGCGGGCTGTCGTCGTACCTGACCCTGGTGCATACCGCCCACCGTACCGCACTCAGTCTGGTGGATTTCCGCTACCGCATCGTGGACGGAGCACCTGTGCTGCTCGATCACATGGATCTGAGTTTCACCTACATGCCCGAGGGCAGCGAGCTCTTCGTGAACGTGTGCATCGAGTACCTCGAGCATCTCGCCACCTTCCACGACGAAGCCCAGAAGCGGGCACCGGCCCAGGGTCGTGACGTGGGAGTGGAGGCGCTGCGCGGGCGTTGGGACCTAGTGCGCTACTCAGCCCTTCCCTGGGTGCAGTACACACACATGGTGCGCACGATCGCGCGAAGTGGTGTGGATTCCGCCCCTAAGATGACCTGGGGCAAGTACTTCGCCCAGGACGACCGCATGCTGGTCCCCTTCTCGGTGCAGGTACACCACGGACTCATGGACGGATACCATCTGGGCAGGTTCTTCGACACGCTGCAGAGCAATATCGACGGCCTCGGATAGCCGTCGCACCAGCCGCGCTTCGTCGAGCGACTCTGCATCGAGCGACTCTTCGCCGACCGACTATGTGTCGACAGCCCTCAGCAAGCCCAGCAGCTCGTCGTTGCTGGGGATATCGGACATGTCGTGCCCGTAGTGCACGTAGCGTGCGACTCCAGCCTTGTCGACGATCACCTGCGCGGGCATCCGCCCCAGCTTGAACAGCTTGATCTGCTGTCCGTAGAGCTTCAGCACCGCGTGGCTGGGATCGGGGAGCCCCACGAACGGCAGGTCGTTCTTCTCCCAGTAGTCCTTGAAGGCTTCCGACCCCTCCGGACCCACCACAACGATGGTGGCTCCGGCATCGACGAACCTATCGTATTCGTGGCGCAACTGCGCCATGTGCGCGCGGCAGAACGGTCAGGTGAACCCGCGGTTGAACACCAGCAGCACCTTGCTCTCGCCTCGCAGATCGGAGAGCTTGAACTCTTGACCACGAAAGTCTTTCAGGACGATCTCAGGTGCCACGGCATCGATATCGACCTTGGGCATCTGTCACTCCTCTCGCCACCGGGCAAGGACCGCTCGGCAGGACAGCCGCATAGTACCCGCAGGGTACGTCGGCGGCAAGAACCGGCTCCTACCGACGTCGCTCCCGCCTCATCCGAGCCCGTGCCCGCCTGGTGACGCGGAGGAAACTGGTGAAGTGTGTCCAGGGCCGGATGTCGCTCTTCTCGGTGCCATAGATGGTCTCGATCGGCACCCAGGCGAGACGCCAACCTCGACCCAGACAGAGGGCGATCTCCTCCACCTCGAAGGCAAAACCCTCCTCCTCCCCGGCGAGCGCGGCTTCAGCCAGACGTCGACTGTGAAGACGATAGCCGGATTGATTGTCGGGGATCCGTTCGCCCATCGCCCAGGAGAACAGCAGCCTGCTGACACTGTTTGTGAAGCGACGGATGGGCGGCATGGCCTGATAGTCGCGGGCGCCGACCACGAGGTCGGCGCCGCTCTCCTCCCACGCACCCAGGAACCGCGAAACCTCAGCGGGGTCGTGCTGGCCGTCGCCGTCGAGTGTGAGGAAGGCCGCCCAGCCCCCGGCGGGAGCGCCCCCGTCAGTCAACGCCTGGCGGAAGCCCGCCTTGAGGGCGCCGCCCTTGCCCCGGTTGGGTGCGAGGCGGAGCACGCGGGCGCCGGCAGCCGCGGCCTCGGCGGCGGTGTCGTCAGTGGAGCCGTCGTCGATCACCAGCACCGGCAGGCCCTGCACGCTGAGCCCCTTGACGACCTTGCCCACCCGGCCGGCTTCGTCATGAGCAGGTACGAGCGCAAGCACAGGTGGTGCGGCGCCGGCACCTTCCGACCCGTCGCTCGACGGTGGTCCGCCGTTCGGCGGTGATCCACCGCTCAGTAGCGGTCCGCCGGTCATCTCAGGAGTCCGCCGGCACCGGCACGTCCGTCCCCTCGGTCTCAGCCATCTCCAGCGCCCGCACCTCATCCTCGGGGATAGCCGCCTCTCGCGCCTCGGCGGAAGCCGGCGCAGGTGCCGCTCTCGCCCCCACCAGCATGAGGATGCCCAGTCCGGCCAGGATGCCCACCATGCCCACGGCCTCGAATATGGTGGGCTGCTCGCCCAGTTGCGCCCACGAGAGCAGCAGCCCCACCACCGGCGTGCCCATGGTGCCAAGTCCCGCGATGCCGGCAGGCAGTCGCTTGAGCACGTACAACCACAGGAAGGCACCGCCGCAGGTGCCTATGACCAGTGTGTAGGCCAGAGACCAGCTGAAAGCGGCCGTCCACTGCGGCATCTCCCGTTGCACCAGGAGGGCTAGCAGCACCAGTGGGATGGAGCCGAACAGGGTCTGCCAACCGGTGAGGGTCAACAGGTCGATCTCCGCCCGACGACGCAGTATCTTGGCCACCATCGAGCTGGCGGCGAAGGACACGGCTCCGGCCAGAGCGAGTAGGCTGCTCACCACGCCATGCAGGTTCCAGGGCTCGATGATCAGCACCAAGCCGGTCAGGCAGAGTGCCACCGAAAGCCATTGCCATCCCCTGACGCGCTCGTGCAGGATAGGCCACGCCATGAGCAGGATCCAGAACTGCCACGTGTTGGCAAGGATGGATGTGCGGCCGGCGCCGCCGCTCACCAAAGCGCCCATGGTGAACCCGGTGAAGCCGCTGGTCTGGAGGATGCCCAGCAACACCAGCAGTATGAGCGGCCGGGGCACCAGCGGGCGCTTGAGCGCGAAGGCGAACAGCAGCAGCAGGATCCCCCCCGGAAGCGTGCGCAGTGCCGCGAAGACGAAGGGAGTGCTGTAGCCCAGGCCTATCTTGAGCGGCACCCACGTATAGCCCCAGATGAGCGCGAGCAGCACCAGCGCGAACAGCGGCACGAAGCGAGCGTAGCGCACAGACTGCCTCCGCGGGAGTTGTAGGGTCGGAGCCCTCCCCGTCATTCTAGGCCGTTCTCCGCCCAGCGTATACTGCCGCGAAGAGAGCCGCCTGCGCTGAGGACGGGCCTCCGGGAGAGGCGGCTGTGACCACGACCAGGGAGCAGCGGTGGAAGGGAAGATCGTCTACTTCGAGCACGGCGGTAAGGGCAACACCGAAGAGACGCTTCGGCTGGCCGTGGAAGCGGCGGGCAGGCGCGGGATCACCACGCTCGTGCTCGCATCCACCACCGGCGATACCGCCCGCCTTGCAGCGCAATATGTGGCCGGCAGTGGCATCCGCCTCATCGTCGTACCCCATCAGTACGGCTTCCCACAGGCGCAACGGTTCCCATCCGAGCTGGTGAGCGGATTGGAGCAACAGGGACACCGGGTGCACTTCGGCACCATGCTGTTCCACACCGAGGGCTTCTACGGCTCCGACATCCCCCAGACCATGGCCATGCTCCTGCGCACCATCTGCCAAGGGATGAAGGTGTGTGTGGAGATCGTCGTCATGGCGGCGGACGCGGGCCTGGTGGAGGAGGGCGAGGAAGTCATGGTGGTAGCCGGGACCGCGCGTGGCGCCGACACCGCGGTGATCGCCCTGGCGGCCCCATCGACAAAGCTGCACGAACTCCACATCACCGAGATCCTGTGCAAACCGCTCAAGACCAGATCGTGGGCGCGAGGGACCAGTCCCTACGACAAGGAACGCTGATGGCGCTGCGCCCGTCCTGCAGGATGTGCGCCTGATGGTCGATAATATGGCTATGGACCCGAGGGGGGACCACAGGCCCCAGGGCTGTAGCACAGGAAGGGAGCCACAGTGAGAAGAACAACAACGATCCTGGCGCTCGTCATCGCGCTCCTGCTCCTCGTGGGAGTGGCCGCGTGTGGCGGCGGCGCTTCGCCCGCGGCCGGTCTCGACGACGAGTCTCCGCAGGGCATCCTCACCGCGGCCATGACCGCGGCTGAGACCATGACAAGCGCCACCGGTACGTTCGACGTCACCATCACCGTCGACGCCGATACGACCGAGATGCCGGCGCCGGCCGCAGCGTTCGTCACACAGCCCGTGACCATCTCCGGCACCATGGCCTTCGGCAGCGAGCCCCAGGCGGCCGACATGACCATGTCGCTCTCGCTGGCAGGCCAAGCTATGGAGGTGGGCGTCAAGATGCTCGCCGACAAGGGTTGGCTACAGCTGGGCGGCCAATGGTATGAGGCGCCGCCGGAGCTGAGTGAGATGATGAGCGGCAAGAACGTGGACCAAGACGCCCAGATCGCCCGGATGGAAGAGGCTCTCTCCTCCGCCGGCATCGATCCGCTCACCTGGATTAAGGACGTGCGCTTGGTGGGCGAGGAGACGGTCGACGGCATCGAGGCCTACCATCTGTCCGGCGCACCCGACCTGGCCAAGATCTTGGCCGACGTCATGGCCTTGACCCAGAACCCGGAAGCCATGAAGGCCCTTGACCCCACTGGGGCGCTGAGCGGTCTCATGGGTGGCGCCGCGGGCGGTAGCGATGGCACCGAGGGTTCGGGGGCGGCGGGCTTCGCCATGGATCCCACCATGTTCGCCGAGATCCAGCAGCAGATGAGCGCCATGTTCCAGGAGCTCGGCGCCGATGTGTGGATAGCCAAGGACGACCTCATGATGCTCCGCCTCACCGCAGGCGCGAAGGTGGTGCCTCCGGCCGGTGAGGAGACCGGGGGAGTCAGTGGCATCACTCTGGACGTCGATCTCGGTCTGCGCGACCACAACCAGGCCGTGACGGTGGAGACCCCGGTGGGAGCGAAACCGTTCAGCGCGCTTGAAGAGGCCATGAAGAATGACCCGGCCTCGCTCTTCGGGCCTCTGGGCGGCATCCTGGGCCTGACGGGCGGGTTCGGGTTCGGAGGAGGGACACAGTAGAGCGCGGCAGTCGGGAGCGACCGACCCTGACGAAGAAGGGGCCGCACCGGACGTCCGGTGCGGTCCCTTCTTCGTATCAGGCCTATGCGCGCGTGGAACCGAGGCGCCGGCGCCGGAGCCGGCTCCGGCGCCCGGGTCAGGCTCAAGTCACTCAGCGGCCTCCATGCGCACGCAGATATCGGCGGGCTTGCCCCAGTACATTGACGACGTGACCAGCAGATCGACACCTGTGGCCGCGTAGGCTCCGGCATTGCTCTGGTTCACACCGCCCGCCGCAGCCACCAGCACCACGGGCCATTCCGCGCGCATAGCAGACACGAACTCGGTCAGTTCGTCCAGATCCATCTTGTCCACCTGCACCACATCGGCACCCGCGGCCGCCGCCGCCCGGGCCGCAGCGAGACCGTCCACTTCCACGCCGATCTTCTTCTCCTTGGCCCTCGTCTTCACCTCGGCCAGACGACGCCATAACTCTTCCTGCGATCCCAAGAACGCCACGTGCTGCGCGAACACGAGCAGACTCTCCGAGAGACCCAGCCGGTGCGGCATGCCTCCGCCGGCCAAGACCGCCTTGGTGGCCACCGCCTTGGTGCCGGAAAAGACCTTGCGCGTGGACACGACCTCCACATCGGGGTTCGCCGCCCGAGCCTCGCGCACAAGTGCGTGCGTGCGTGTGGCCACGCCAGAGGCCGCCTCCAGCAGATTCAGAGCCGCCTTCCAACCGGCGTGCAGGGAGCCCGCTGCTCCGGTGGCCTCCAGGAAGGTGGCATCGCCGGCCAATAGGGTGCCGCTCGGCTGCAGCGAGGTCACGGTGCAACCCACCTTCTCCAGCATGCGGCCGGCTTCTTCGGTGCAGCACACCACTGTCTCGTGTCGGGTGGAGAACGAGATCCGTCCCGGCGACCCTCCTATGCCGAGTAGGTGCGTGGTGAGATCGCCATAGGGGACGTCCTCCTGAAGAAAACGTTCGATCTCCGCGTCGGGAAGCGGATAGAGACCGGGGTAGGGGTGGCTCGTGGGATCACTCATGCTTTGACTGCCCTCCTGCTCATACGATTCGAGATGTACATGACGACGCCGGAGACGGCGACGAAGATCAGCACCATCCACAGAGAGGATTCGTATCCTCCATACTGTGCCTGCGAGTAGATGCTGATGGGCATGGTGTTGGTCTTGCCGGGGAAGTTGCCGGCTACCATGATGGTGGCCCCGAACTCCCCCATGGCCCGGGCGAAAGCCAGGGTGCCCCCCGCGATGATGCCTCGGGCCGACAGCGGCACCACCACGCGCGCGAATGTCTGGACCTCGGACCGACCCAGCATGTAGGAGGCGTTGACCAGTTCCTGGTCCACATCCTCCATAGCTGCCCGGGTGGTCACCAGCATGAGCGGAAACGACACCGCGAACGAGGCGATGACGGCTGCATACCAGGTGAAGAGGATGCCCAGTTCGTCACCGGTCACCGCTGAGTACGCCCGGCCCAACAGCCCGTTGTTGCCGATGACCAGCAGCAGGAAGTACCCGGTCACAGTGGGCGGCAGCACCATTGGCAACGTCAAGACCAGGGAGATGATGTCCTTGCCCCGGAATCGCTTTCGAGCCAAGAGATAGGCGATGGGGATGCCCACCAGCAGCGTGACCACAGTGGCGCACGCGGCCACCTGCAACGAGAGCCTTAAAGGAAACAGCACATCCATGAATACCTGCCTTCAGCGACCGGCTGCAGGAGCAAGTGAAGAGGGCAACCCATTATACTGGGGCCCTGTCCCCCTGTTGCCACAGCTCTGGCAACCGGTCGAAAAGCCGATCTATTGCGCCGGAGCGGCCAGGAAGCCGAAGTCCTTCAGGATCGCCTGGCCCTCAGCACCCATTACGAAGTCGATGAACGCCTGGGCTATGGCCTCATTATCGCTCGCACTCACCATGCAGACGGGATAGGCGATCTTGCCGTGCCAATCCGGCTGGGACGTGGCCACGATCTTCACCTTGTCGCCGGCCGTGGCCGCTTCGGTGGCGAAGATGATGCCGGCGTCCACCTCTCCGCTACTGACGTACTCGAGCGCCGCGGCCACATTGGCCGCGTAGATGACCTTGGGCTTCACCTGATCGATGAGACCGAGCGTGGTGAGGATCTCCTCAGCCGCGACTCCGTGCGGCGCCGCAGCCGGGTCGCCGTAGCTGATCTTCTTGACGTCGGCCTTCGCAAGATCCTCGAAGGAGGTGATGCCGAGCGTGGAATCTGCGGGCACTACCAGGACGATCTCGTTGCTCGCGAACACCTTCACGCTCGCTTTGTCGACAAACCCGCCTTCCACCAGCGCATTGGCCTGCTTCATGGCGGCAGACGCGAACACATCCACGGGGGCGCCCGATTCTATCTGCTTCTGAAGGGTGCCCGACGCGTCGTAGTTGAAGACGATCTTCGCGTTCGCGGACTGTTTGAAAGCCGCCCCGATCTTGGTGAAGGCGGCCTTGAGGCTGGAGGCGGCGGAGACCGTGAGTTCCTGGGGCCCGGCACCAGTCGTAGTGGGTGCTTCGGTGGTGTCAGGAACCGCCGTGGTGGTGGACTCAGCAGCGGCGGTGGTGTCGGGAGCTACGCTGGTCGTCGTCCCGGCGTCATCGCCGCAGGCCACAAGGCCAAGCGCGAGGACGACGAGCAGGGCGACGAGCGCGACAAACGTTTTGGGATCTCTGAAGAACCTCTGGAACATGACGACTCCTTGACGGGCATTATCTCCGCCGAAGTATAACGCTTGCTTCTGCAGAGATGCAATAGGGCTGCTTAGCGTTATACTGCCAGGAGTAGTAAGATATGTGCATCTTCAAGGATATCCCGGGGAGACAGCCCGGGGAGAGACGTCTCGGGGGAGATGGACGCAAGGAGGACCCATGAAGCTGAGCGCGCGGAACGTCATCAAGGGAAAGGTCAAGAAAGTTACCCACGGGGCAGTCAACTCCGAGGTAGTGCTCGAACTCCCCGGTGGCATAGAGGTCGTGTCCATCATCACCCGGCAGTCTGCCGAGACCATGGACCTCGCTCAAGGCGTGGAGGCCTATGCCGTCGTGAAGGCCAGCAACGTCATGATCGCCGTCGACTGACCGTGATCGTACGCGGAGAGGGCCGCACGTGTGGCATGCGCGCAGTCCTCTCCGGTATCATCTCTGGCCGCTGTAGCATTCAGTCAAGGAAGGATCGGGCGTGACACAGGATCGTCTGCTGGAGGTCGAGCTCGTCAAGACGCTCCCCGGCTTCGACTTGGACGTCTCCTGGTCCGTCGGCAACGAACTCGGGGTGCTTTTCGGGTATTCCGGCTCCGGCAAGTCGCTGAGTCTGCGCATGATCGCGGGTCTCGTCAGACCCGACCGGGGACGGGTGCGCTTGAACGGCGACGTGATGTTCGACAGTGCGAGCAACACCTGGACACCTCCACAGCAGAGGAGACTGGGCTTTGTGTTCCAGGATCTCGCGCTGTTCCCCCACATGAACGTTCTCAGGAACATCACGTACGGCCTCAAGGACCTGGATAGGGACGAACGCCATGAGAGAGGACGAGAGTTCATCCGTCGCTTTCATCTGGAAGGACTGGAGAAGCGCCTGCCACGCGAGATCTCGGGCGGGCAGAGGCAGAGGGTCGCGCTCGCCCGAGCACTGGCACCGCGTCCGCGGGCACTACTTCTTGACGAGCCTTTCTCGGCCCTCGATCTACCTCTCAAGAACGAACTGTGGCAGCTGATCGCTGAGGTGCGCGAGAGCCTGGGAATACCCATGCTCGTGGTGACTCACGACCCCGTCGATGCCCGGACCTTGGCCGACCATCTCATCGTCTACCAAGCAGGCCGGGTACTCCGAAGCGATTCCCCTGCTGAAGCGCTGCGCGACCCAGACCACCCGGAACTCGTGACCCTGGCCGAATCGGGAGCGAGTTTCGGCGATGTGTCGGAGTGGGGCTCCGGGCTGGAGCTGGAGCCCATACCCGCCATCTGATCTCAGGCGGCCCTGACGCTGACGCTGTCGCTGTCGGGACTGCTATGGAGAACGATCTCGCTCACCGCTTGACATCGTGACGAAATCCGTGGTTATACTGAGCGAAGTATTATACTGTTGACAGTATCACGCACCCGCCATCCTGCCGGGAGGCGACGTCAACGAGAACCAAGAGGGAGAGCATCACAGATGAGACGGAAGAGTGGTCGTGTGCGGACGTTATCCACCTGCCTGGTGGCGATCTCGCTGCTCTTGTTAGTCGCGGGTTGCGGGGACGAACCCCCGGTCACCACGACGGTCCCCACAGACGGTGCGGAGACCACGGCGGGAGCCGCCGTCACCACCGTGGCGACCACAGGCAGTGGCAGCACTCAGACCACCGCCACCAGCACCTCCCCCTCCGCGGGTGGCAGCGAGGAAACGCGGGAGCTGGTGGTCTCGGCAGCAGCTGGGCTGAAAGCCGTGTTCACCAAGATCGGCGAGGTGTTCGACCAGGAGTCCGACGCCAGAACCACATTCAACTTCGCGGCATCCGGCGTCTTGCAGCAACAGATAGAGGGCGGCGCCCCCGCGGACGTGTTCGCTTCCGCAGACCCCAAGAACATGACCGCCCTGGTCGACGCAAGCCTGGCGGATGCGTCCTCGGTGAAGACGATCGCGGGAAACGAGATCGTGCTGATCGTCCCGGCCGGCTCGAGCCTGAACATCACCAGCTTCCAGGAATTGGCGAGAGCCGACGTCAAGAAGATCGCAACAGGCAATCCCGGTAGCACGCCGCTGGGAGTGGCCACCCTCAAGATCCTGCCCGCACTCGACATGGAAGCGACCGTGAAGCCGAAACTGGTCTACTCCGAGACCGTCAGCCAGACCCTGGCCTGGGTGGCGCAAGGAGAGGTGGATGCGGGCATCGTCTGGTCGTCCGAGGCTCAGACCGGCGGCACAAAGGTCAAGGTAGTGGCGACCGCCGACCACTCGTGGTATGGCGAGGCGAAGTTCGTGATCGGCACCGTGACGAAGAGCGCGAACAAGGACTTGGCCCAGGAGTTCATCGACTTCGTGCTCGGTGCACACGGGCAGGCGATCCTGCAGAGCCGCTTCCGAAGCCTCCGGCCAGCTGAGGCACTCGCGAGACGTGGCGTTCGTGACTTGTCGTGGCGACCTGTGATGTGACGAGAAGACCCGGCTTCGTCGCCGGGTCTTCTCTCATCTGCGGTAGCTCATGGTCGATCAGGGGCAGTTCGAGACTTCGAAGACAACTTCGAATCGAGTGCGCGGGTCACACCCGGAAAGGATGATGGCGGAAGCGATGGGCGGCAAGTGCTGGCATGTATACGACCGGCTGACGAGAAACATAGCGCCCAAGGCAGCGGCCGGGGATTGTCTTGTGGGCCTCACTCGGACTCGTCGACGCCGACGGCCTGGGCGTGGCCATGACATACCGCGGCGGCATGTTGGAGAACGGCCTCCCAGTCCATCTCAGGCCGGTCGCTCCGTGCAGAGCTGGGAATGTACGTGAAGAGTTGGAACCTAGGAGAAGCCTCGCTTGGCATGGCCGCGGTAAACGCCTTCTACAACACCCGGAGCAGAGTCGAGGCGTGGACCGGCCGTCCGTTGGAAGAGCTGCGCGCAGAGGGAGCCTTCAGCGCACTGGCCTCCACGAGGTGGCCGGCAAGAAGGTGGCGGTCATCGGCCATTTCCCGGGCTCGAGGAACTAGCCACGAGCTGCGAACTGAGCATCCCGAGAGGAACCCGCTCGAGGGCGACCTGCCCGATTTCGCCGCAGAATACGTCTTGCCGGAACAGGATCATTACATCTTCATCACCGGCACGGCCCTCACCAATAAGACCATGCCCCGCCTATTGGAGCTCTGCGCCCAGGCAACGGTGGCGCTGGTCGGTTCCACCGGTGCCCCTCTTGTGCCGTGGTGGTTCGACTTGGGTGTCGACATCCTCGCCGGGGCGGTGGTGACGGACAAGGCCGCAGTCTGGCGCCGCACCCAGGAGGGCGGCCACCGGGGCATCTTCGAACGCGGAGCCTGGACCGTCCAGGTCCGCAAGGCGACCTGCGCCCGGACGCCTAGTGGAAGTCCCCGTGGTCCAGGCCAGGCACGCGCCACGGATCCGCTGGCGCCTGGCGGGGATGGTCGTCCTGCCCATCGCGGTGTTCCTGCTTTCGCTGACCTTGGGGCGCTATCACGTGTCGCTCTCCGAGATCGTGACCCTGTTCGGGGTCAAGCTGGGTCTCAGCAGCACCGTCCTCGACGAGAACATAAGCACTGTGATCCTCAACGTGCGCCTGCCCCTGCATCCTCGCGGCCATGCTCATCGGAGCCGGCTTGGCCATGTCGGGCGCAGCCTATCAGGGCATGTTCCGCAACCCACTGGTGTCCCCCGACATCCTGGGCGCAGCGGCCTTCCGCTGGAGCAGGCTTCGGCGCCGCCCTCGGTATCATGCTCTCCAAGAGTGTTCTGGTGACCCAGTTCCTAGCTCTAGGCTTCGACCGCTGCGGTGCTGATCACCTACATGCTCGCCGGCAGGCTGCGCCGCGGTGACCCCACGCTCTACCTGGTGCTCACCGGCATCCTGGTGGGCACCATCTTCACGTCGCTCATCTCCATCCCCGGAAGTGCTAGCCGACCCGTACGACAAGCTGCCTGCCATCACCTTCTGGCTCATGGGCAGCCTAGCCGCCATCAACACGAGCGACCTCCTCATACTGCTGGGTCCCATGGTGGTGGGAGGCGCGGCGCTTATGCTGGTGCGCTGGCATCTGAACCCGCTTTCCTTCGGCGACGAGGAGGCCCAGGCCATGGGCGTCCGCACGGGGGTGTTGCGTGTCGTGGTGATCGGAGCCTGCACCATGACGGCCTGCGCCGTCAGCATCGCCGACTACCGGCCGGGTGGGCCCATAATCCCCCACCTGGCCCGCGGTCTGGTGGGCCCCGACTACAGCAGGGCCCTTGCCGGTCTCCGGCGTGATGGGGGCCGTGTATCTGCTGCTAGTGGACGATTCGGCCCGACTTGCCGGAGCCTTGAGCAGCCGCTGGGTGTTCTCACCGCGCTCATCGGGGCCCCCTTCTTCATCTTCCTGCTGACGCGACTGCGGAGCGCCTGGACGTGATCCTCGAACTGCTTGCCATCTCCTCAGGCCGGCCGACGCACCGTGCTTCACGACGTCGACTTGGCCGTGGATTCGGGCGAGAACTCCTGCCTGCTCGTGGGTCCCAACGGGGTGGGCAAGACCACGCTGTTCCGCACCACATCCTTGGGAAGCATCCGTCCTCAAGGCGGGCAGGTTCTCGTCGATCCGGGCGCCCATCCACAACCTCAGCCGGGCAGGGGCGGGCGCGCTGATGGGCTTCACGTGCCGGCAAACACGGCGCCGTTCCCCTTCCACGTGCGCGATGTCGTACTGACCGGCCGCCCACATCCACCACTTCGTCGCCCTGCACCACGACCGCGATACCGCGGCGCAGGCCCTGGAGCGCATGGGCATCGCCGACCTGGCCGATCGACCCTACACCGAGATCAGCGGAGGCGAGCGCCAGTTGGTGCTGATCGCGCGCGCGCTTCGCCTGGTGAACCCCGTGTGCTCATCATGGACGAGCCTTCGTCGCACCTGGACTTCGGCACTGGCCGCAAGCTGCTGGGTCTGATCAAGGCCCTGGTGGAAGAACGAGACCTCGCCGTGCTCATGTCGTCGCACTTCCCCAATCACGCCTTCGCGTGCGCCTCGCGCGTTGCGCTTGTGAAAGACGGGAGGCTGCTTGCTGAGGGCCCACCGCAGCAGGTGCTGACCGAGGCAAATCTGAGGGCATCTACGGCATCCCGGTGAGGATCCTCGAAGGCGATCCACTCACCGACCCCAAACTCCGGGTCTGCGCAGCCCGCGTGATCTGAGTCGCTCTCCTTCGGCAAGTCCACGCCGGAATCGCTGTACCGCTTCGATCCGGAAGATTGCCGTGGTTATACTGTATGAAGTATTATACTGTGATAAGTATTACGGTCGACCGCAGCGTAGCCGTCAACGAGAAGAGGGGAGCATCAGTGTCGAAGCGAGCGATGCATCACAATGCCGGAGGGAATAGGCTGACTCTGGGCCTGCCCTCACCATCGTCGCCTCGATCACGATGGCACTCGCGCTCGGCCTGATGGCCAGTTGCGCCTGATGCGGCAGACGCCGCGACGTCGCAGACCACGGCGGCCGCTGAGACCACGGCCGTCACCCAGGCTGCGGCCACCAAGACCATCACCGATCAGGTCGGGCCGGCAGGTGGTCGTTCCAGATCCCATCACCAACGTCTGGTGCACCAGCCCCGCATGGGCACAAACCCCATGTACTCGCTGGCGCCTGACATGCTCGTCGGCTGGAACATCACCCCCACCGCGCTGGAGAAGGAATTCATCCCCGAACAGTACTGGCCGTCACCGGCCTGGGCGGCTGTACGCAAGAACACAACGGCAACGTGGAGGAGATCATCAAAAGGGCCTCGACGCCGTCCTTGACCTGGGCGACCTGGACGAGGCCATCTCGAGATCGAGCGCATCCAGGGTCTGCTCAACATCCCCGTGCTCAAGGACGATGCTGATCGACCGCGCGAGCGCTCTTCGCCACATCGGTGACCTACTGGGCGTCCAGGAGCGGGCCGAGGAACTGGCCGCCTACTGTGACGACGCGCTCGGGGAAGCTTCAGAAGTCGCCGCCTCTCCGAGACCAACAAGGTGCGCGTCTACTACGCCGAGGCACGGAAGGCCTCAACACCGATCCCGAGGGCTCCATGTAATACCGAGGTGCTCGAGCTAGTGGGGGCGCCAACGTGGCGGAGGTGAGCCTCGAGTCCGACTTATGGTACGTCGCCGGTATCGCTGGAACAAGTACTGCGGGTCTCCGAGGTGATCCTGGTGGCCAGCGACCCGGCCGAGGAAAGCAACGTCTACCAGCAGATCACCACCCAAGGTCATGTCCACCGTTACCGCGGTCAAGAACAAGCAGGTCTACCAGATCCCCTCAGCGGTCCCTTCGACTGGTTCGACTGGCCTCCCCGTGCGTTCGCCCGCATCATCGGGGTGCGCTGGCTCGGCAATCTTCTGTACCCCGATCTGCACGCTTAGCCGACATCGAAGCGGAGGTGGAGAGCGTTCTACAAGGTCTTCTACCACATGGATCTGACCGACGAGCAGTACCAGAGACTGACCAACAACGCGGTCAGAACCAGGATGAGGTGCCGAGCGGCACCTTCCAACCGACTCTGGACGAACCACGAACACAGACAGGGAGTAACACACGACATGAGATCACGATCCCGTAACGGGAAGCCCTTCTCTGCGCCATCATGCTTCTCTTTGCCGCAGCGGCATTCGCTGCGGCGTGTGGAGACGACAGGCCGTCGCCGCCATGGTCACCACGGCAGCCGTGGCAACACGACCGCTGCAGCTGCTCCCACCAGCACGGCGGCCGCAGCCGGCGACTCCGCGGCCCCCACAAGCGGCACGGTCATCATCAGCGCTCGCGGACACGCCCATGACCCTGGCCGCCGCCGATCTGGAGAAGATGAGAGGACGACCACCACGCCGAGCATCCCAACCGGGCGCCACCGAATACACCGGCGTGCTCATGAGCGACCCTGCTGTGCTGCGGGAGTGCAGGCGAGTGTGACCAAGGTCGTGGCCGCGGCCGATTTACCATGGCCGAGGTGACCTTGGCAGAACTCGATGCCACCGCCATGCTCGCCATCGGTGAAGACGGCAAGCTTGGCGCCGTTATGCTTGGACTGACAGGCAAAGCCTGGCCAAAGAATGTCGTGATCATGCAATTCAACTAGGTGTTGCGGGTATCGTCGGACCCCGATCATCCCACCCGGTCCTGGGCGCTCCTTCTCCTCTGAGCGCGCGGGCCAATACGGGATGTCCGACCCCCAGCAGTGACCGTGACCACAGCAGGAGACGGTGAGACGAGCCTTCCGTCTCCACATGCTGGGTGTTGTTCACGATACCTGGCCACGCTACCGGCCGCGAGTTCATCAGCACCCGCGGCCGGTCTCATCCTCCCTGCCATCCTCAGGGGGCGGACGTCAGCGAACGTGGCCGCGCTGGACCCTACAGGCGAGAGCGCGCTGCAGAAGGCCACATGCCTGGTGGCGGAATCGGCCCTACGGCGAGGGGCACATCGTGGCCGGGCTGCTCACCCTCCGAAACGCAGATGCCGCTTCCGAGGACGCCAGTGCTGCCTCGGCGAGCGTTGCTCAGGCAAACGCGAGTTATGGGCGATCGCGGTCGACGACCGCCGGGTGATCGATCTGAAGACAGGCGAGTCCTCGCCTTCGGCGCCTATGCGGGGCAGCATGATCAACGCGGGGCGCACCTGATGCGCACCCTCGCGGCGATACGGCCGCGATCGCCTTCCGGATGGGAACTCCTCGACCCGGCCGTCTTTGTTCGAGGCGACGCTGTTCTGCGCGCGGCCACCCCCTGCGACTGGCTCATCGTAGAATTGACCCTCGAACTGCTGTATCAGCGCGGATGGACGGAGGCGATACCGGTATCACCAGCCGGCGGGAGTACGCCCTGGACACCAGTGGCCTGCCGTCCGTCGCTCGTCGACCTGCTGTTCGCGCGGCTGGGACACACCAGCCCGTGGGTGGTGGAGGCGACCGAGGTTTCCCGCGACCGTCTGCCGCGACAACTACTGCAGCTTCTCCACCCAGCCGCAGGAGCGGCCAAAACGCATGCGTAGATACGCCAGGTCTTCCCCAAGAGTCTTGGCCGTCGTGCTCGTGGCGCTGCTGAGCCCTCACCAGCCACGGGCTGTGCGAGCGGCGACTTCCCCACAGGCAGACGTCAGCAAGAGTCGGCTCGATCTGACCTCGCTAGCAGGCTGCCAGGGCTCGAGGCCATCAAAGGAACGATCCTGGTGAGTGGAGCCGGGCGAGGAGACTGGCATGAGGCTTCTCGGGCCCGCAGCCCCAGATCCGGGCCCGGAGAACGGCCTGGTTTCCCCTTCTTTTCTCACCCGAGAGCCTGCTCTGTCTCCAGTGTTCGCAGCCTGACCAGGTTGAAACAGGCGCAGGTGAAGATGAAGACCGCCCGACCTTGGCTTCCCCCGGTGCCGCAGTTTGCGCAGGCCGCCCACCGTCTTCATCCAGCCGAAGGCCTCTTCCACGATCTTGCGTCGTCTCGGGCTCACTGCGTAGCCGTCCCAGGTGGTGGTGCGTCCATCGATGGCGCTGTAGCGTTTCTTCTCGGCCACATGGGAGTGATGTCCATGGCCCGGGCCGCCTTCACGAAGCTTCTGGTGTTGTAGCCCCGGTCGGCTCCCACGGTGAGCCGGCCGCCGCTTCGGCGCTCCTCTTTTTCGCGAGCATATCGAGCGCCGCCTTCTCTTCGGCTTTGCCGGTGGCGACGGTGAGCGCCGAGGAGACGATGAGGCCGTTGCGGTTCTCGATGAGAAGGTGGCCGCGGTAGGAGAGTTTGGCTTCTTTGCCCTTGATGCGGCAGAGACGAGCGTCGGGATCGGTCCGGGAGGCGTGGGTCTGGTTGGTGCGCTTCTCCCCGGTGGAAGGAGACGTCCGGGTTGCGGCCTTTTCCCTGGGGCCCACCGTCAGAGTCCCTGTCTTCTGCTCTTGGGACGGAAGCTCTGTGTCAGCGGCCGCTTCAAGAAGAGTGCCGTCGCCAACTGAAGTGTTCCCGGGAAAGAAGCAGGGCCTCGGCCTGGGAGCGGATGTGCTCGAAGAACACCTCGGCCACCTGGGAGCCGAGCAGACGGTCCCGGTTCTTGGTGAAGGTGGTGGGATGCCAGACAGCCTCCGAGAGGGGCAGACCCACGAACCAGCGGTGGAAGAGCAGGCTGGGCAGACTGCAGCGCTCGCAGAGGCGGCGCTCCGACGGATGGCGAAGAGGATCTGCACGAGCTGGGCCCGGCAAAGGAGCCTGGGCGGGATGGAGATGCGGCCTTCAGAAGCATAGAGGGAGTCAAGAAGAGGGCTCATCTCAGAAAGGGCGCGATCCACCAGGCGCCGAATGGTCCGCAAGGGGGTGGCTGGAGGGGATGCGGTCCTCAAGACTGGTGAACACAATGAAGCCTTCTTGGCGCCTTGTTCCCCGCATGACTTCGCTTCCAGCATTTTGCAGGGAAAACACTATCAAACAAATGAATGATAGAGGGAACAACCCTATGAAACTGTCCTATTCACCCCGTTTTTCAGCAGCCTGCTAGAGATGGTGAGCGGGCTTCGCTCGGGATATCAGAACGTCATCATCCGCAAAATCGGCTTCGCGGGGGTCACACGTGTGGACTTCGGCTCGGCCGAAGCCTCGATTTCACCGTGGTGGACCCCACCCAGATCACGCCAAGACCCCTCCCGGAGAAGCGGGGCGAGTAGTCGACGTCGCTGTAAGCACCGAAGCCGAGACGAGCGTGATGGCCGAGGCCTACACCTATTGGGACTACGACCTCAAGGTATTCAAGGGCTCCCTCACCAAGACCTACACGCTGGACGACATCAGAAGCCAGGCGGCCGTCACAGGCTTCTGGGGAGCCGTCAACGACAGACCCTTCGACACCGACCAGTACCGGCGTGCCCCTGCTGACGCTGCTGGGGACGGTGGGCGGGTGCGGAGCGAGCGAGGAGGTGACGGTGACCTCGGCGGACGGCTTCAGCATCACCTACACCAGCGAGCTCCTCACCCAGATAACCGACGGCACCTACCCCATGGAACGCGCGAACGGCACCCCAGTGGTCACCACCGACCGTTACGCGCAGCCCATCGTGGCGTATGAGGTCGACATTGCCGGAGATGGGAGCACGTGGAAGCCGCTCGACGCGGGGACGGGACCACTGCGCATGGCGCTGATAACCGACCATGCCGATCGCGTGAATCAGGGCAAGTACAACCCGTTTATGGTGGTGTCGATCGAGGTGACTGCCTCGAAGTGACCGAGGGCTCCGAGCCCGTCGCGGCGGAAGGCGGCCTGGCTCACGGCAACTCGGCGATGACCTCGCCCACGCGGCTGGTATCGTAGCCCGGCAGTTCGGCAATGGCCGCATGCAGCTCGGGAGCAGAGAGAAGATCGAGCAGCGGACGCAGCAACTCGTTCTCGTAGTGGGACGTGCGGGGGATGACCAGGTCGTAGCGCTCCTTCGTGAAGGGGTTGAAATCGAGCTTGAGCGCGTGGGCAGCCGCGGCGATGCCCAAGCCACAGTCGGCGGCCCCGGACTGCACCGCCACCGCCACCGCCAGATGCGTGAACTCCTCGCGTTCGTAGCCGCGGACGTCGGGGCGAGATCCCCAACTGATCGAGGTGATAGTCGAGTAGCACGCGAGTGCCGGCCCCGCGCTGGCGGTTGACATAGCGGACGTCGGGACGGAGGAGATCGCCCAGACCGGTGATCTCTTTAGGGTTGCCCGGGGCGACGATGAGGCCTTGCTCGCGGTACACGAAGTTCACCAGCACCAAGGGAAGCAGGGCAGGTACTGCTGCAAGATGTTGTACTTGCCCGTGGCCGTATCGAGCAGATGCGAGCCGGGCCAGATGGGCGTCGCCGCGGCCGAGAGCCAGAAGGCCGCCCAAGCCGCCGGCGTTGGCGCTGGAGAAGCGGCGTCCGCGCTCGGCGAGGAACTCGCCAGCAGGTCAAGACACAGATCGTGACTGCCGATGTGGACGATGGTGCGCCCGATCTCACTGACGTCGCGGTAGAGTTCCACGGTCACCGGGTCACCGGCCCCCACGCCCCCTCGGAGAAGCGGGGGATGTGGACGATACCATCGGCGCGGACCAGTGAGGTGATGACCCCCGCGCCGCGCGCGGCGCGGCGACGGTCCGCTCGCCCACGCGTCCCACGGTGACGCGTACCCATTCGTCGTGTCGCCGGCAGGCGAGAGGATCTGCGGCTGATGACCGCGTCCAGCCGCGGCCCCGCGCGCGGCGGCGCAACCCCAGCCACTGCGACAGCAGCGGCTCCACGAAGATCTCACTGGTGAGGGCGCACGAGACCGGGTAGCCGGGCGCGCCCACCACAGGCGTGCGATGCTCACCCACCGTGCCCAAGATGACCGATGCCCCGGCCGCACAGCCACGCTATGTACCAGGAGCGTGTCAACTCCTCCACCACGGCGGATGTGAAGTCCTCACTGCCTGCGGATGCGCCGGCGTTCACCAGCACCAGATCGTATTCTGCAGCGGCAGCCTTGACGGTGTCGCGGATGCGCCCGTACTCGTCCACTACGATGGGGAAGCGGACAGCCTCGCCACCCCACTCCCGCACCTGACCCGCCAACACCAGGGAATTGTACTCGACGATGTCGCCCGGACTGCAGCCCCTGTTCGGCGGCCTGCTCCGCGGTGATGAGTTCCGTACCCGTGGGTATGATGGCCACTCGCGGCCGCGGCGGACGTTCAGGGTGGAGTGCCCGCAGCCGGCAAGCGCGCCCAAGTCGACGGGACGCAACACATGGCTGGCAGGAAGGACCAGCTCGGTGGCGACCATGTCCTCACCCATGGGCCGGATGCTGGTGAAAGGTGCTACCGCCGCCAGGACCTCGATGGCTCCGGCGGCATCCGGCGGCAGTGTCACTGCCGCGTCCTGCGCCGCGGGCCGGGGCAGCTGCGGCGCCGTCCGCGAGGCCGGCCGGGAGACCGGTCGAGGCTCCAGTCGCAAGCAGAGCCGCGTCCGCCACCACCTGCGTGTGCTCCACCATGATCACGGCGTCGGCCCAAGTGGATGGCCGCCGGTGTCGACCCATTTGGCCTGTGCGTCGGGACCTTGAGCCGCTTGGGCGTGGTCTCAGTGGCGCCGACAGTGTCAGCCGCGCGGACGGCGTACCCGTCCATAGCGCTGGCGTGGTACCCAGGAGAGGAGAGGACGGCCCACACGGGCTTTGCCGTCACCCGGCCAAGTGCCTGTTCGAGGCACGTCCTCACCAGGTAAGGCCTGCCAGAAACCGGCGTTCTCCAGAGCCTCCCGGAAGCGCCGCCACGCTTCCTCCAAAGGGATGTCTTCCAGATAGAACTTCCGTGCCATCAGAACAGCTCCACGTTTACCGTCTCGCCCTGGATGCACGCCGTTCAGGTCCAGCGGCACCCGGAACGATGCCGTCGGCAGAGACCAGGGTGTAGATGAGGTTCGATTTGCCCAGCACGGGCTCCGCCCATACCTCACCGCCGCGCTCGACCAGACGCACGGGCATCGTGATCCTCCCGCCCCGGAGCAGAGGCGACGTTGCGGCTCAGCTTCGCGGCGGCGCAACGCCGGGCCGGCAGGTCGTGACGCTTGAGCATACGTGTCAACAGCGGGCCCATGAACAGCCTGCCCGCGACCATGGCGCTCACGGGATTGCCTGGAAGCCCGATCACCGGCTTGCCCTGGCAGACAGCCAGGATGGTGGGCTTGCCAGGCTTGAGCGCACCCCGTGCACGATGACCCCCGGCTCTCCCAGCGCGCCGACGACCTCGGCGGTGATGTCCCGCACCGACACCGACGACCCGGCCGATATCACCAACACATCGGCCGCTCTGCGCGGCGCGCGGCGACGAGCAACGCGTCGTAGTCGTCGGGAACGATGCCCTGCGGGGAGCGCGATGCCCCGGCCTCGGTGACCAGGCCCGAGATGGTGTAGGTGTTGATGTCTCGGATCTGCCCATGAGCCGGGTGGGCATGTGGAGGGACGATCTCGTCGCCGGTGGAGATGATGGCCACCCGGGGTCGCCGCGCCACTTGGATCTCCACTATGCCCAGGGCCATGAGTCCGCCGATGTCCTGGGCACGGAGCGCATGACCTGCTTCGAACAGCACCTGGCCGTCTTTGACATCTTCGCCGATGCCCACGACGTTCTCGCCTGGAGCGACGGCCCGAAGCACTTCGATGGAATCGGCGTCCAACTGCTGGGTCTGCTCGACGGGGACCACGGCGTCGGCGCCGCTGGGGATAGCACCGCCCGTGTGTATGAGCGCAGCCTCACCGGTATCCACCGTCAATTCAGCGGCGAAGCGCGCCATAGGCACTTCGCCCGCGATGGTGAGGTACGCGGGCAGAGACTCGCTGGCCCCGAAGGTGTCGCGCGAACGGACGGCGTAGCCGTCCATGGTGCTGCGATCGAACGCGGGCAGCGGTGACTGGGCCATCAGACTCGCAGCCAGTACCCGGCCAAGCGCGTCGGCGGTGGCGACGCGCTCCACACCCACGTCCTCCGGCAAGGCCGCCAGAAGCGCCTGCAGCGCCTCCGGTGGCGGGATCACTCTGAACATCTCGGGCATCAGCACATCCTTGGCGAAGGACACCCGCGTCTCTTCTGAGCACTGGCTCAGGACCGAGAGAGAGGATACTACGGGGCCCGGGCAAGATGGGGACGCCTCACTTCGCCCTGCTGTCTCACTCCAAGCGTGTGACGGCACGCTCTGCGGGCCCTACCACAGGATTCAGCCCTCTCGGCGGACCGGCCATCGGCGTCCCGGACAAGGAAGCCGCCCCGCCCGGTCGAATGGACTGAGCATGGACTTCTTCACCGAGCTACACCCCGTGGTGCAGGCGCTCTTCGCCACCATCTTCACCTGGCTGCTGACGGCCGTGGGCGCGTCGCTGGTGTTCTTCATGAAGGAGATGAGCCGGAAGGTGCTCGACCTCATGTTGGGCTTCGCGGCGGGCGTCATGATCGCCGCCAGCATCTGGTCGTTGCTCATGCCGGCCATGGACCTCGCGGAGAGCGAGGGCACGGCGCCCTGGATCCCGGCATTGGTGGGCTTCGCGGGTGGCGGGCTGTTCCTGCTCATGGTGGACCGTATCCTCCCCCACCTACATCAAGGACTGTCCTCGGAGCAGACCGAGGGAGTGCATGTGTCGTGGAGTCGCACCACGTTGCTGCTCGCGGCCATCACCCTGCACAACATCCCTGAGGGGCTGGCGGTGGGTGTGGCTTTCGGCGCAGTCGGGCTCGATGGAGGCGGCACCACCCTGGCTGCCGCCCTGGCCTTGGCGCTGGGGATCGGCATCCAGAACCTGCCCGAAGGCACGGCGGTCTCACTGCCCCTGCGAGGCGCGGGCATGTCACGAAGCAAGAGTTTCTTCTACGGACAGCTCTCCGCGGTGGTGGAACCAGTAGCGGCCGTTCTGGGGGCCGCGCTGGTGACCCTGGCCCGGCCTGCGCTCCCCTACACCCTGGCCTTCGCCGCCGGAGCCATGATCTACGTGGTGGTGGAGGAAGTCATCCCCGAGTCGCAGTGCCACGGCAAGAACACCGACCTCGCCACCGGCGGCGCCATGGCCGGGTTCGCCCTCATGATGTTCCTGGACGTAGCTCTGGGCTGAGGCCGATGCCCCGGGGACGGCGGGCGCTTGCCCGCGGCAGGTGGCGCTTGACGTCGCCGTGCCGCTTGCGCGCGGCCGGCAGCGTTCTAAGATGATACTGTGGGTGCAGGGAGGATACCCCCCTGTGTGTATCGCGTGCTTAGGCCGTCGATTCCTCTGTTCCGCTAGAGAAGTGAAGCAAAGAAAGGACGACCGATGAGTACAAAAGCAGCTGGCAAGGCACGGCAAGTGGCGGCCGACTTCGAGGCCCGCATGCGCAATCTGCGCTGGTGGAACCTGCTGGTGGGATTGGTGTTGGCGGCGGAGGCCATCGTGCTCGCCATCCTGTCCAACGACTTCCGGCTGCCGGTCACGGGCGCCTTCCTACAGGGCCCTCCGGGCAGCGAGCAGACCCTCACCCGTGTCGGCGGGCTGCCGCTGGCCTGGGGCGTGTTCGCCTTCATGGCCATCTCGGCCATCGCGCTCCTCACCATCGCCTCGCCGGGCATCTTCGGCTGGTACAAGCGCAATCTGCGCGAAGACCGCAACTACGGGCGCTGGATCGAGTACTCTATCAGCTCGTCGCTCATGATCGTGCTCATCAGCAT
Source organism: Thermoleophilia bacterium (assembly GCA_040772905.1). GTDB lineage: Bacteria > Actinomycetota > Thermoleophilia > RBG-16-64-13 > RBG-16-64-13 > JAXGXJ01. The sequence goes on from JAXGXJ010000007.1 coordinate 22,890, forward strand.
GGTGTGCGGCATCACCGATATCGCGGCCATGCTGGCTATCTTCGGCGTGAACGCCTCAATGATCTTCTTCGGCCTGCTGGTGGAGAAGTACGAGACCCCGGGCAAGACCAACTGGATCTCCTACTGGTTCGGCACCTTCGCCGGGCTCATCCCCTGGATCGCCATCGTGGTGTACCTGGCGTCGCCGGGTGCGGACGGCGGCAATCCTCCGGGATTCGTGTGGGGCATCCTCATCTCGTACTTCGTGTTCTTCATGAGCTTCGCGGTGAATATGATCCTGCAGTACGGCAAGGTGGGCAAATGGCGCGATTACCTCTTCGGCGAGAAGGTGTACATCCTGCTGAGCCTCACCTCCAAATCGCTGCTCACCTGGCTGGTGTTCGCCAACACGCTCATCCCGTCATAGACGGCGCCGTGCGGGGCGATGCGGCCCCACAGTGGCGAGCCTCGACGGCGAGTGCCGCCGACACAAGTGAGATACCACGCGAAGGCCCGCCCCTGGTTGCGCTCCAAGAACAGCCGGTCCGCCACCTTGCCCAACACACTGCCGGGCACCTGGTAGTCCATCTCCACCTCGACCAAGGTCTTCTTGTCCTGCGGACGGTACACCCAGGTGTGCCAACCTTCGAACGATCCGCCGATCGCGGCCTTCCAGTAGTACGATCCGTCGGCCTCAGCACGATGGTCGGTGACTCTCGTGGTGACAGGTACATGGATTCCCGCCATCAGATAGCTGTGTTTGACCTCCGTGCCTGGAGCGCCGTCGCCGTCCACGCTATCGGGTTCACCCAGACCGACGAACCAACTGGACCACTTGTGAGGATCGGCGGCGAGAGAATGGACCTTTTCGGTGGGGGCGTCGATGAGGATGTTGTCTTTGAGGTGTGCCATCACTTACTCCTTCCACTTGCTCACGGAAGCGGAGTCGGTCGATAGACACGGCCAGAACCGCATACACCTAGTCTATGACCGGTACACGGAAGGGTCAATGAGACCTGCCGACAAGCGAGCGGATGGATCCAGGGCGCGAAGCCCACCTGTCCGAGGCGACGTCTATGCTCTTCTCATGAAGACCGGCACGGCCACCCTCCCGCTCCATGGCGGCAGAGCGCCCGCGTGGTTGTTCGCGCGCATGCGCCTCCTCGCGCGCGAGATCACGCTGGCCATAGCCGCTGAGTACGGGCCCGATGAGATGCTCAGCCGCCTCTCCGATCCATGCTGGTTCCAAGCCTTCGGGTGCGTCCTGGGCTTCGACTGGCACAGCTCAGGCGTCACCACCACGGTGTGCGGCGCGCTCAAGGACGGCCTGCGCGGTCTCGAACGGGAATGCGGCCTCGGCGTGGCCGGGGGCAAGGGAGGTGTGTCGCGCAAGACGCCGGGGGAGATCCGATCGGCCGCGGCCTCCGGCTTCCTGCAGACCATACCCGACCCGCTCGTGTACGCGAGCCGCATGGCGGCCAAGGTCGACAGCGCCGGGCTGCAAGACGGCTATCAGATCTACCACCACAGCTTCTTCTTCACCTCCCAAGGCAAGTGGGCCGTGGTACAGCAAGGCATGAACGACCGGAACGGCAAGGCGCGTCGCTACCACTGGCTCAGCGACACGGTCTCCGACTACGTAGTCGAGCCTCATCAAGCGGTGGCGTCAGAGACAGAGGGCCGCGCGGTGGCTGCGCCGACGGCGCCGGTGCTCAACCTGGTCGCGAGGCAGAGTCTACCCGCCCAAGCGGTGGTCACCGAACTCGCACGCGAGACGCCCGACCGCATCCTGAGGCAGCTCGGTCGCCTCAAGGAGTTGGTCATGCCACGCCGCCACGCGGTCGAGCTACGCGACATCCACCCCGACAACCTGCGCAAGATCTTTCTCAGCACCTACGAAAGGCAGCCCGAGGACTTCGAGACCCTGCTGGGCATGCCGGGCGTGGGCCCCAAGAGCATCCGTGCACTCAGTCTCATCGCCGAGCTGGTGTTCGACACACCGGCCAGTCGCAACGACCCGGCCCTCTTCAGCTGGGCCCATGGAGGCAAGGACGGGTTCCCCTACCCCGTGGACCGGGAGGGTTACGATCGCAACACCCAGATGCTGCGACGGGCGGTGCAGCAGGCCAAGCTGGGGCGCCCCGAGAAACTCGACGCCCTGCGCCGCCTCGCCGGGCTCGAGGCCGCCGGTATGGCCCCCGCAGTGCGTCAGCGACAGAAGCCGATGCAGTCCGTGTAGCACTTGGCGCCCAGGTGGGCCAGCAGCTCGCGGGCCTCGGGGCCCGGGTCGCCCAGCACGACTACCTCCGCCAGCGCCGAGACCTTCATGGAGGCCTGCAGGATGGGCTGCACCCGCTGGAAGTGGTCGAGGAAGGCCTGATCGTCCTGATAGTACTCGTTCAGGTAGCACTCGGTGCCCTCTTCGTTCAGGAAGAACTCGTAGCCCAGCGTCCCGGGCTCGTTCGCTTCGGCACCGGCCGCACCCTGGCGCGCCAGTCTGGCGAACTCCTCGAGCCCGCCGGGGTTGATGCTCTGATGAACGATCAGCCGAAAGGACTTGCCGGCCATGCCACAGCTCCTTGTGATCGGGGTCTTGGAGAGGCCATCGTATCAACCGAGGAAGCGTTCGGAGAAGGCAGTCTCCGATGCCGGCGTGCCCACCATGAGGAGGCTGCCTCCACGGGGGAGGATGGTGGCCGGGCCCACGTTCAGATCGGGGTCGGCGTCTCCCTGCTGCACAGCGATGACCGTCGCTCCGGTGATCTCGCGGATGCGAGACCGCACCAGGTCCTGACCCTCCAGCTCCTCGGGCACTCTGCGCCGGAAGATGTGGACTCCCTCGGTGAGAAACACCGTCTGGCGCCCTTCGATGGCATTGATGAGGATGCTGGCCCCCACCGAGGAGGCCGACACCACGAAGTCGGCGCCGGCCGCGTAGATCTCTTCCACGTTCTCCTCGCGGTTGGCCCGGGCCACGATGCGCACGGTGGGGTTGAGCTGCCGGCAGGCCAGGGTGAGGAACACGTTGGTGCCATCGTCATTGGTGGTGAGGATGATGCCGCCGGCCTCACCGATGCGTGCCTCTTCCAGCACCGCGCGGCGGCTGGCGTCACCCTCCACCAGCCGTCTCCAGGCAGACGCGTCCGCTCCCGGTGCCGCTGAGCCCCCGGCGTGATCCCTGGGGTCTCCGGACAGGAGGCACGAACGCATGAGGCCGTCCTGGCTGAGATCTCTGTCGACCAGCACATGGGGGACCCTGTCGCGCTCCAGGTAGGCCACGGCGGCCCTGCCCACAGTGCCGTAGCCGATGACGATCACCAGGTCGTCGCGGGTGGGATCGCCTGCCATTCGCTCCAGTATCTCCAGGCTGGCGCGTGTACCGGCCAGCAGCAGCACCGTACCCACCTCGATGCGGGTCTGCGGCTTGGGCAGCGAAAAACTGCCCCGCTCCCAGATGCCTATGAGCGAGGCCCCGGTACTCTCACGGATGGCCGCTTCGGCCACAGTCAGACCCGCGAACGGGGTACCGTGCGCCGGGATCTCGGAGAAGAGCAGGTCGCCCAGTGAATCCACCACATGGGCCATACTGCCTCGCGTCGTGGCCCGCACGGCCAGATATCCTCCCAGTACCTCGCGCAGAGCCACTGTCTCACTGGCACCGGCTGCGCGGATCACGGAGGCACGTTCCGCCTCCGTCACCACCACCAACACCGGTGTGGGCGCCAGCGCTCGGGAAGTGAGCAGCAGGTTGGCGTTGTCGGTGTCGCTGAGATTGGCCACCAGGGCCCGGGCCTGGCCCAACTGCGCCCGCTCCAGGACGTCACGATCGGTGGGCACTCCGTAGATGAGCTTCACTCCGGCCTCGTCCAGGCGGGCGGCCCGGTCGTAATCACCCTCCACCAGCACATACGACTCGCCGGCCGCTCGCAGGCTGTCGGCCACCGTCCGAGTGACCGGGTCCCATCCGCAGATGATCACGTGGTCGCTGGTATCCGGCGGGAGAGCCAGGCGCGGTCGGTAACGCAGGCGTTCCTCCATCCAAGGACCGATGAACAGGCTTATCGCGCCGAACGGCAGGAGTATGAGCATGAAGAGCACGCCCGAGAGGGTCACGAGCATGGAGTAGATGTGGCCACCATCGGTGGTGAAGGTGATGTCGCCGAAGCCCAGGGTGGTCATGGCGGTGATCGTCCAATAGAAACCGGCGGTGAGAGAGTAGTGCCTGCCCTCGAACCGCCACATGAAGTAACGGAACAGAAAGGCGTAGACGACGATGAGCGCCACGAGGAACACCAGGTACAGAAGCAGCAGCTTGAGGTTCCTGCGCACGCTGCCGCGGACGAAATACGCGAGCGTGGAGGTGAAAGTCTTCACGGCGGCTCCTGGGCGATCGGCTCTCTACGTCACCTGACCCGTGGCCACAGCATATCAAAGGCTGTTGCGCCGCCCAGCGCGCGCGATCATCAGGTGAGCGGTCACTAACCCCAGGGCCGTCGGCCTGCTATGCTTGAAGTCAGGCCGCGGTCACAGGCGGCCACTGTCCCTATCACGGAAGGAGCCATCACGGAAAGAGCCGGCAGTCGCCATAGGCGCATCACAGGGCCCGAGCGCAAGAAGCAGATCGTCGAGACCACCATGGCTCTGGTGGCGAGGCATGGCATCCAGGGAGCGACGACCTCCCGTATCGCCGCCACGGTGGGAGTGTCCGAGGCCGCCCTCTACCGGCATTTCGCCAGCCGTTCGGAGATACTGCTGGCCACACTCGACCTGGTCTACGAGCGCATCTTCCGCGTCATAGAGGCGGGAGCGGACGGGGTGGACGCTCGCGAAGCCGACGTTCGCGGGGCAGGCGCTGACGGAACGAGCGCTGACGGGACCGGCGGCGACCAACTGGACGCACTGGAACGCCTGCGCCGCATCGCCCGCTTCCACAGCCGCATCATCCCTTCCGAGACCGAGGGGTTCGTCTACCCGCTGTTCGAGTTCGTGGCCGCTCCTCCGGAGATCGGCCTTCGCGACGCCCTGGCCGAACGGCAGCAGAAGGCCATCGAAGCCATCGCCGAGATCGTCGAGCAGGGCAAGCAGCAGGGGATCATCAAGCCGGACGTCGACAGTGTGCAGGTGGCCTGGGAGCTGGTGGGTCTTTACTGGACCCAGGACGTCTCGTACCTGATGGGGCTGACCGAGCACTTGGATGCGGGGAGAGGGGAGCGCATGTTGCACCGCATACTCACCAGCATCGCGCTCGCTCCCAACGGCTCCTGCTGACCCGCCGGCCGGCAACGACGGGAGTCGCGCCCATGAAGATCGACCTCGAGAACCACTTCGCCACCGAAGCCTACATCGACGCCGCCTACCACAACCCTGGGTATCCCCGTTACGTGGACGACGAGGCCACAGGCACCCGTCGCTTCTATCACACCGCCGATTACTGGCAGCCCTTCGGGGACGCGCTGCTGGACCGTCTGCGCGACTTGGACGACGCGCGTATCGCAGCCATGGACGCCATGGGCATCGACGTGGCCGTGCTCTCGCACACCGCCCCCGGACCGGAGCAGCTCGAGCCGCGACGCGCAGCCGCGCTGGCCCGCGACGCCAACGATGCCCTGGCCGAGGCTATCGACCGCCATCCCGACCGCTACCTGGGCTTCGCCACCCTGCCCCCCCAAGATCCCGGCAGTGCCGTCAAGGAGTTGGAGCGCTGCGTGCGCGAGTTGGGCTTCCGGGGCTGGAAGACCCACTCCAACATGGGCGGCACCTACCTGGACGAGAAGCGCTACTGGCCTATCTTGGCCAAGGCCGAAGAGTTGGAAGTGCCCATCTACCTGCACCCCACCTTCCCGGCCATCCCGCAGCTCACCACCTACGGGCTCGCCCTCGCAGGACCCAGTTTCGGCTTCGGCATCGAGACGGCCATCACCATGATGCGGTTGGTGCTGAGCGGTGTGTTCGACGCCTTCCCGCGCCTCATAGTCATCCTGGGGCACTTCGGGGAGGCTCTGCCCTTCCTGCTCGCCCGAGTGGACCGCGCCTTCCTGCAGTATCACGTGCCCAAGGGCTCGAGTTCGGTGCCGGCCCTCCTAGAGCGGCCCAGCTTCTACCTTGCACGGAACATGTACGTCACCACCAGCGGCAACTTCCTGGCCGCGGCCTTCAAGTGCACCCGCGAGGCGCTTGGCATGGAGCGCATCATGCTGGGGAGCGACTATCCTTTCGAAGACACGGTGGAGAGCGAAGAGTTCCTCGACGCTCTGGGCCTGTCGCCAGAGGAAGAACGGTCGCTCTACGAGGAGAACGCCACCCGGCTGGGCTTCACGCTCGCCTGACCCACCAGCGCACTCGCGCGGCCGCGACGCTGTATGCGCTGCTCAGGCCGGACCGGTCCCGCCGGTCAGCGTGCGGGCCAGCATCACCAGGATGCCGGCGGTGGCTCCCCAGATACGGTAGCCCGGGTAGGGGAGCACGTAGAAACTACGCTCTTTCCCATCGCGCACGAGGGAATCACGCCGATGGTTGGCCGGGTCGAGCACGAAGCTGAGCGGCACCAGGAACACCTCCGCCACCTCACGCTCGTCAGGCGAGAACTCCAACGGAGGCTCCACCCAGCCTACGACCGGACGGACGCGGTAGTTGGAAATGGTGCGGTAGGGAGGAAGGCAACCGAGCACCTCGACCCTCTCCGCCGCGAGCCCGATCTCCTCGAACGCCTCGCGCAGGGCTGTCTGTGCCGGTCCGTCATCCTCCGCCTCCACCCGCCCCCCGGGGAAGCTGATCTCGCCTGGGTGGTTGGTCAGATGCTCGTTCCGCCGGGTGAGTACCACTTGCGGCCCCTCCGGCGATGGGACGAGTGCGATGAGTACCGCCGCCGGTGCGGCGGCGGCCCGCTGCAGACTGCGGGCGTCGTCAGGCAGGCATTCCTCGCGCAGACGACGACGCACCTCCTCTTTGCTGAGTGAGAGCCGCTGCGCAGCGCCAGGCGTGGGCGGATGTCCGTGGTCGTCTATATGAGTCTCCTCTGTGGCGTCCGGCGAGAAGAGGGGCCGCGCTGGAGTGGGGAGCGAGCGCCGGGCATGGAGTGGGGCGGCGCCGCGCGCGGCCGCCCCACCGTGAGGTCTCGCTCAGTCGGCCGCGGCCGTGACCCAGCCGCGGCGACAGGCAGGCAGGCCGAAGGCCTCCCTCTCTACTCGGTCAGCTCCAGCAGGCGCCGCTCGACTTCGGCGTCCTCATAATCGTCATCCAGACTCTCGAACTGCGCGTCCAGCGACGACGCAGCCAGCTCGGCCCGACCCGCGACCTTGGCCTCTTCGCGGCGGATCTTGTCCTCGAAGCGGCTCAATTCGCTGGTGGGGTCGGCGATGTTGACGCTCTGGATGGCATCGTGGACCTTCGACTGCGCCTCGGCCATCTTGGCCCGACCCACCAACTCATCCCGCTTGGTCTTGAGTTCCTCGAGCTTGACCACCATGGAGTTGAGGCCGGCCTTCAGCTTGTCCACCACTTCCTGTTGCTGAGCGATGGACGGAGCGAAGTCCTTCACCTGCTCCTCGAAGGTCATCTGCCGCTTGATGGCGATCCGGGCCAGGTTCTGGAAGCGCTCGGCCTCTGTGGGATTGGCCGCCGTCAGCTGCTTCGCCTTGCCCGCAGCTGCAGCTGCTTTCGCTCCCCACTCCTCCGCGGCTTCCTTGGCCTCCCTCTGGTCTTCCTCCATCATCCGGAGGTTGCCGATGGTCTGAGCGACCGCTTCTTCGGCCTCCGAGATGTTCTTGGTGTAGTCGCGCACCATCTGGTCAAGCATCTTCTTGGGATCTTCGGCCGCGTCCAGCAGGGCGTTGATGTTCGCCCTCGCCATCTGGGTGACCCGCCCCAGGATCGATTGCTGCGCCATTCGTGCTCCTTCCTTTTCTGATCCGTGTGCCTTTACCGACTCCTAGAAGCGCCCGCCGCCGCCACGGCGCATACGGGTGCCTGTACCACCGAACGAAGGCGGCGAGAAGCCTCCACCACCACTCGCACCGCCAAAACCGCCGCCACCTCCCAAGGCGCCGGACAAGATCCCGCCTATGAGAGCCCCCGCGAAGGCGCCGCCCATGCCGCCGCCACTCGAACCACCCCCGAATCCTCCCATGCCGCCGCCCATGGTCTGGTTGACATCGCTCTGTGCTTCGCGCAGCGCACGACCAGCCAGTTCGTGCGCACTGGCGGCAAGACGAGACGCGGTGATGGGATCGGATGCACCCAACGACACGGCTTGGTCATGATTGCGTTGTGCTTCAGCCAGCAACGTGCGGGCGCCGCTTCCCACAGCCCCTCGGTGGGTGGTGATGTAGTCGCTCGCGGTCGCGATCTCCGCCCGCGCCGCCACCAGGCTCCTGTCCAGTGCCTGTGCGGCCCGAGCGCGTTGTGCGCTCTCCTCGCGCACCTGCACCAGGGCCTGCTCGAGGGCTTCGTCCGCCTCTTCGAGATGGCGCAGTGATGCCAAAGGATCCTCGCCGCCGTTGGGGCTCGCCGCCGCTGTGGCCGCGGCCACAGCGGCTTCCGCCCTGGCCACGAGCGGAGCCAGGTCGGGCCTCCCCTGAGCTGCGCGGGCCTCGGCGATGTCACGATGGGTCTCGGCGACCGCCGCTTCGATGCGGCCCCGTGCCTCTTGGAGGTCCTTGCCCAAGCGGCCGACGGCCCCCAGCAGGGTCTCAGCCTGCGCGGCCGCCTCTTCAGCAGCGAGACTGGTGATGGCGGCCTCGCCCGTGCGACCGGCATCCACATCCTCCAAGCCCGCGCGCACCTGCTCGCGCGAGAAGGTGATGCGGTCGATGGCTTCATCGATGTTCCCGCTGACTCCAGCCAGTGCCGCCGGCGAGTAGATCGACACCAGACGCTGCAACTCCGTGCGCACTTCGGGCACGCGCGCCTCGAGACCCGTCAGTTTGCCCTGCAGGCTTTCCAGCACCTTGCCCGCGTTCTTCTCCAGGTCGCGCAGACGGTCGAAACGCTCGGCCTGCTCGTCGAGCTTCTGGCTGACGGCCCCGGTGTGCTGAAGGATGGCCGTGAACAACTCCCGTTGCTGCGCCTCATCCTTGATGTCCTCCACCTGGCGATGCAGACGGAACGCCTCGTCCAGATGGGTCCGTGCCTCGTCGAGGGCCAGCTGGAAAGGCGCGGCTTCTTCCTCGCCGAACTGAGCCGCCGCGAACCCCACCTCGTCGGCACTTGTCTTGACTGCGTCGTCAGCCTGTATGAGTTCTGCGCTGGCCTTGCGCCTCAGTTCGTCCAAGCTGAGGGCAGGCTGGCCGGCCTGACCCCCGGTCGCCGCACCGGGCCGGCCTTTGCGCCGAGACCTTCGAGCAAGGCTCCAGACGAGCAACACGATCAACGCCAGGATGACGAGGCCTATCACCACGCCCCACGGGAAGCCTCCCCCGCCACTTGGAGTGGGATCTCCGGGTTGCACCGTGACAGTGGTGACGGTGACGCCGCGCAGAGCCTGGCTGAGGCCACCTGCGGCTCCGACCACTGCCCCGGCCCAGTCGTTCTCGATGAGCGAAGGCTCGACGGCCACCGCCATCACTTGGGTGAGTTCGGCATCGTCGAGCGGGAAACTCTGATCCACAGAGTAGGCGTAGGCCCGGTCTTCCACGGCCACAGCCAGGAGCACATCGGTGAGACCCAGATCGCTCTTGACAGCGGTCTCGTCGGCCCATTCCTCGGCGCCCAGACCCTCGAAGCTGTCCACGTAGGCGACCCACAGCTGCACTCTGTCGTCAGTCGTGAGTCGTTCCAAGGCCGTGCGGACCTCCTGCTCGCGCCCCTGCAGTGCACCCACGCGGTCCTCGATCTGAGAACCCATGCGGAACGGCTGTTCGGCCAGAGCCACCGCCGGCAGGAGCAGGACCGCTCCCAGCAGGATGAGGGATACAAGCACATACAGCCCCGCGAGCCTCCGTCCGCCCAGAGGACCGCCGCGTGTCGAGAGGTCTGGATGCTGATGATCACCCCACTGAGTCCGACTCACCACGTCCTCCTCATCCGACTGCCCGAAAGATAGCACCACTGCACTCCCTCAGCGTAGGACGTGAGAGCCGCGGAGTCCACCACCGCAGAGGCAAGAGAAGCGCAAGCGCGACGCTTATACCCACATGCAGCGCGAGTCAAGCACAGATACGCGAGGCGGGGCCGCGGCCTACGGCCGCGGCCCCGCCCGGTGTGCACCCGCTCTTCCCGAGATTACCCGATGAGCGAGTTCCATTCAGCCCTGGAAAGCGGACCCGGGATGAGCAGACCCTCTCCGCCCAGAGCCTTCACAGGCGCACCGTCCAGCCACAGCCTCACCTCGTCCACCGTCGGGAACTCCGTCAGTGTGTACACCACCTGCCCCAGCCGCAGATGCATGGACGATGAACCGCCACCGCTTGCGAACTCCCTGGTGAGATCCACGGTGGCGACGCCGTTCTTGATGGACAACCCACGCAGCCGGGTCCCCACGGGGATGGCACTGCTGAAGCCCTTCTCCTTTTCCGCCTTGGTGGGACCGCTCAACAGCTGCTTGAGGGCCGCACCGCCCACCGCCGTGGTCCGGTCGACCTGCCGGGTGACCGCCACCAGTCTCTCGCCCTTCACGAGATGGATTTTAAGTTTGATCTTGGTGACCTTTGCCGTAGCCGCTTGAGCGACGGTCGCCGCCTCCGATTCCCTGGCCCCTGCGCTCGACACAGCGGTGCCGCTGGATTCCTCAGCTGCCAGGGCCGCCGACGCCCCTGGTGCTGACGAAGCTGTCTGGGTGGCTGGCGCTGACGGAGCGGAGGAGGCAGGCGAGTTGGGCGAGGCCGGCGTACTTGCCACGCCGGTACCACCGACCTCGACACCGTCGTCGGCCTCGTCGGACATCACGCCGGCGGGCACCGTGGCGACCGCTTGGTCCTTCGACTGTGGATCCGCCTGCGCCGACGCGGCTTGGTCGCTCCACACCACCCCCACGACCACCGCTGCCAGAGCCACGATCAAGAAGCCTCCGATAACCGCCACCCGCCTACGCATCTGGGTCCGCCTGCTCTGCCTCATCTTCTGCCTCCTCACATCGCTTTGCGACATCTGCTGATGGGGCCAGCTTCGCAACCGTGTTTCGCGTGGCAGTCACACGCGGGTAACGATACGGTCACCCACGTAACGGTACCGTCACGGTCGGCGTGGCATCATTGTCAGACCGCACAAAGCGCGACCACCTCGAGAGATGGCGAGCCGAACGATCGTGGAGCAGTTGACCACCATGTCTGGGATCGAGCCCTTTCGGGTGGCTACCCTCAACATGCTCTTCGACCTCACCTTCTGGGAAGAACGCGCGGCGCTCGTCCTGGAGGGCTTCCGCGCGCTCCGGCCGCACATCATCGCCCTGCAGGAGGTCGCACCTCAGATCGATAACGCTCACTGGCTCGCAGAACAGTTGGGCGGATACGCGGTCTACGCCTGCCCGGCGCAGGAAAATCGCGCAAGCGACCATCTGGCCCTTCTCACTCGTGTAGAGGCAGGAGAACACAGCTGCCTGGACCTGGGAGGTGAAGGACGCCAAGCACACCGCATCGTGGTGAGACACGTGGGGACGGCATGGACGGTGGTCAACACCCACTTCTACTGGAACCCGCTGCGGGAATCGGTCCGTGTGTCACAGGCCCGGCGCCTGCTCGCGTGGCTGGAGGACGAGACAGCAGTGGTGGTGTGCGGAGACTTCAACGCCCGTCCCCACGCTCGCAGCCAGCAAGTCCTAGCCCAGCGCTTCGTTTCCGCGCACCGAGTCGCGAACGGCCGCGACCCCGACTACACCTATCCCACGCCGCTGCGACGCGGACCCGGAGTGCGCCACTCCGCCCGCGCGGCATTCTTCCGTCTCCATGGACGTCTAATCCCAGGGCACGATGGTCCCTGGCGGACGACGGTCGATCACGTGCTGGTGGACGATGCCTCATCGGTGTCTTGTTGCCGCGTCATCTTCGAGCGGCCGGCTGCTGATGACCCGACGTTGTATGCGTCCGACCATTTGGGCTTGGTCGCCGACCTGGGACGGCGGCACGGATGAGCGGAGAGGCGCTCGCCGTCCAGATCGTGCTGATATGCGTGCGCCTGCTCCTACCCATGCTCATACCGCGGTTCCCTCTGCCGGCGATCGTGGCCTGCCTCATCGTCGACTCGGCCGACCAGAGCATCCTGCAGGCCCTGGATGTGGTGGTGCCCAGCTATCAGAACATCGACAAGGCCTTGGACGTCTACTACCTCTCCATCGCGTACGTGGCCACCATGCGCAACTGGGAGAACCTCGAGGCACTCCAGATCGCCCGCGCACTTTTCTACTTCCGCGTGGTGGGTGTGCTGGCTTTCGAACTCACCGACGAACGCATCCTGCTGGCCGTCTTCCCCAACGCGTTCGAACCCTTCTTCATCTACTACGAGTTCATCCGCATGCGTGGCAACCCCATGAAGAGCCGCAAGGCGCTCGTCCTCGTGACCGCGATCATCTGGTTGGTGGTGAAACTGCCCCACGAGTGGTGGGTACACGTGGCCAAGCTCGATGCCACCGACTTCATCAAGACCAAGATCTTAGGAGCGTCGCTCGACACCTCCTTCTGGCTGGCCATCGTGAAAGCGCCGCTCGTCACGGGCACGCTCTTCGTGCTGTTCGCGATAGGCATACTCTTCTTGTGGAGGTTCCTCATGCGGCGTCGGACCGAAGCGCGCCTCTCGGACGCACGCATCAGCCGCATCCGCAGCCGCGCGCTCGACCGTTCCATCGATCGGGCCCTGGATGCCCGCGATTGGGTGGATGCGCGCACGGCGCCGGTGCGGCCGGGTGTCATGATCGAGAAGATCGCACTGATCACGCTGGTGTCGCTGATCTTCCAGCAGACCCTGCCCGGCATGCGCGTAGGCGGCTGGCAGACGGCCATCTTCATCGCCGTGACCATCTCCGTGGTGGACTATCTGCTGCGGGTCATCGCCAGACGTTTCGGGGCCCAGCTCAAACCTTGGCTGGAAGTGCCCCTGTTAGCGGCTGTGTACTTCTGCATCGTCATCGTGCTGCAACTGCTTATCCCCTTCGTCCGACCGGCGAACTTCCTCCTCTCCGGGATCGTCTTCGCAGCCTTGATCACGCTGTTCGTCGCGCTCTACGACCTTTACAGACCGCTCTACGACCAGCGTGTCGACCGTATGACCGCCACGCGACGGCGGCGGCTCGAAGGAGAAGCCGATACCATCACCGAGTCGGCTGGGTGACGCGGGGCGCCACATCGGGCGCGCCCGCGCCGTCCGTGTGGCACAATGGCTGCGAAGGAGGACCAACACCCATGGATCAGACCCCGGATACATCGCGCCCCTCGGGCGTCCGCACCACAGCCGTACACGCAGGCGAAGGACCCGACCCGTCCACGTACGCGTCGGCGCCCAACCTGGTGATGTCGACCACGTTCGTCATCGACCCGGATGTGGCCTTCTCCGCCAACGAGATCACGGCCGACACGCCGTTCGCATACACCCGCTGGGGGAATCCCACGGTGGCGCAGTTGGAGCGCAAACTGGCCGCGCTGGAAGGCACCGAAGCATGCCTCGCGTTCGCGAGTGGGATGGCCGCCATCTGGGCGCTGTTAGCCCGCCTGCTCGCCAAGGGCGACCACATAGTCATGAGCGACGTCACCTACGCCGCCGCGTCGGAGTTGGCCAACGACACCCTGCCCGCGCTGGGCGTCGAGGTGACGCGCATCGACAGTTCCGACCTGGACGAACTGCGGTCCGCGTTGCGTCCGAACACCCGCCTCCTCTACCTGGAGACACCCGCGAACCCACTGTTGCGCCTCACCGACATCGCCGCCGCCGCGGAGGTGGCCCATGCCGCCGGCGTCCCCGTGGCGGTGGACTCCACCTTCGCCACGCCCATCGCGTTGCGACCGGTGGAGCATGGTGCCGACTATGTCATCCACTCGCTCACCAAGTACATCTGCGGGCACGGCGATGCCCTGGGCGGCGCCATCTGCGGCCGCCAGGCCGATCTCGACGACCTGCGCTCCACTGCCATCCACATGGGTGGGGTGCTCAGCCCGTTCAATGCCTGGCTCATCATCCGCGGAGCCGCGACCCTTCCCATCCGCATGCGCGCTCACGAAGAGACAGCCATGGCCGTGGCGCAGCATCTGGAGCAGCATCCCGCGGTCACGCGGGTCATCTACCCGGGGCTGCCCTCGCACCCGCAACACGAGCTGGCCAAGAGGCAGATGGAGAACTTCTCCGGCATGCTCACCTTCCAGGTGAAGGACGGCCCCGCGGCCGCACGAGAGTTCGCAGAGAAGCTACGGGTGATCCACTACGCCGTGTCGCTGGGCCATCACCGCAGCCTCATGTGCTACCTGCCCACCGCCGACATGCTGCGCACTTCGTTCCATCTCACAGAGTCGCAGGAGCAATCGTACCGGGCCTTCGCCGGCGACGGGATCTTCCGCTTCTCGGTGGGGTTGGAGGACGCCGCTGACCTCATCGCCGATCTGAATCAGGTGCTTGACCGGCTGTAGGGCGCTCAGCTTTCCTCGCCCCGCATCTCCCATTCGCGCACGCACTCCGTCTTGACCAGGCGGACGAACTCCTGCAGGGAGCCGAACACGTTCTCGCGAATGTCGCCCCCGATGAGCACCCGCATGATGTCGTCACCCACGGCGAGTCGACCTTCGTTGACCCACGCCCGCAGGGCGATCACGCCCGGCCGGGCCGAGATCTCGGCCTTGATGCCCTCCAATCGCTCAGCATCGTACGAGAGATCCATCCCGGTCACCGCAGAGCCGTCACGCGCCGAACCCCGCACCACGCCGTTATGCATGAGGTACATGCCTATGCCGGCAGCCTCGGGGCTCGCCTTGATCTCGTCCAACCAGGCGTCAAAGCTGGGCTGGGCGCCGCTGATGTCGTCCGCGCTCATGGTGTCCTCCCGGGGTCGGTTGCGATGGCTCAGGAGGCCTCGACCAAGGCCTCGGTGAACTGGCTGTTGTAGAGGTCGTGGTAGAAGCCACGCCGCTCGAGAAGGGCCTTGTGCGTACCCTTCTCGATGATCTGACCTTCATTCATCACCAGGATGACGTCGGCATCGCGGATGGTGGAGAGACGATGCGCGATGACAAAGCTGGTGCGGCCGCGCAGCAGACGAGCCATGGCGCGCTGGATGAGCACCTCGGTGCGTGTCCACCGAACTGGTGGCCTCGTCGAGGATGAGTATCTCGGGATCGGCGAGGAACGCCCGGGCGATGGTGAGCAACTGGCGCTCGCCCTGGGACAGGTTGGTGGAATCATCATCCAGACGGGTGTCATAGCCGTCGGACAGGGTGCGGACGAAATGGTCCACGTGCGCGGCCTCGGCGGCCCTCAGGATATCCTCCTCGGTGGCGCCCTCCTTGCCGTAGGCGATGTTCTCCCGGATGGTGCCTCCGAAGAGCCAGGCGTCCTGGAGCACCATGCCGAACAGGCGCCGTAGATCGTCGCGGCGCATGTCGCGGATGTCCACGCCCTCCACCAGGATGCGCCCCTTGTCGATCTCGTAGAAGCGCATGAGCAGGTTGACCAGGGTGGTCTTGCCGGCCCCGGTGGGGCCGACGATGGCCACCGTCTGCCCCGGGGCGACCTCCAGGTCGAGGTCCTCGATGAGCGGCACATCGGGCAGGTAGCGGAACGAAACGCCTTCCAGCGTGATCCGCCCCTTGGCCTCGCGCAGCACCACGGGCTCGGCTGTATCGGCCTCTTCCTCGGCTTCATCCAGGAGTTCGAACACGCGCTCGGCGGAGGCCACGGCCGACTGCAATACGTTGGCCACGCTCGCCACCTGGGTGATGGGCTGCATGAACTGGCGCGAGTACTGGATGAAGGCCTGCACGTCACCCAGGCTGATAGCGCCGGAAGCCACGCGCAATCCGCCCACCACGCACAAAGCCACGTAGTTGAGGTTACCGATGAACATCATGGAGGGCATGATGATGCCCGATACGAACTGGGCCTTGAAGCTGGCCTGGTAGAGCCGCTCGTTCTCTTCGTTGAAGATCTCGATGGCCTCCTTCTGCCGGCCGAACACCTTGACGATGTTGTGGCCGGAGTACATCTCCTCCACATGCCCGTTGAGCGCGCCTGTGCTCTCCCACTGCAGTGCGAACTGCTTCTGCGAACGCTTGGCGATGAGCATGGTCACCACCACCGACACCGGGATGACCACCAGCGAGATGACCGCCAGCAAGGGGCTGATCCAGAACATCATGGCCAGTACGCCCACGAGGGTGAGGATGGCGGTGATGATCTGCGTGAGCGTCTGCTGCAGAGTCTGCTGGATGTTGTCGATGTCGTTGGTCACGCGGCTGAGCGTGTCGCCGCGCGCGTGCGTGTCGAAAAACTTGAGGGGCAGACGCGCCAGCTTCGTGCTGACGTCCTGTCGCAGACGGTAGACGGTGCGCTGGACCACCCCGGCCATGAGGTAGCCCTGCAGCCAGCCGAAAAGGGCACTCAGCACGTAGATGGCGGCCACCATGAGCACTACGCTCGCGACGGCACCCATGTCGACGCCCTGTCCGGGCACTACATCCATGCCCGAGAGCATGCTGGCCAACTGGGTGTTACCCTGCGCTTGCAGTCCGGCGATGACCTGCTCCTTGCTCAGGCCGGCCGGCAACTGGCTGCCGATGTAACCCTCGAAGATGAGGTCGGTGGCCCGAGCCAGCATCTTCGGCCCGGCGATGGTGAGCGCCACGCTGACGACGGCCAGCAGGATGATGGCCGCGATGGTGGGATACTCCGGCCGCAACCGGCGCACCAAGCGCTTGAACGACCCCTTGAAGTCGCGGGCCTTATCACCCGAGCCGATGAGCCCCGGAGGACCGAATCCCGGTCCGTGCGGGCGTTGTTGCCGGCCCTGCCGCCGTGAACCGAGTCCGCGCGAGCGCCCGCCCGCGCGGGCCGGCGCCTCCGGCAGGCCGGAGCCGTCTTCGTTCTGGCGACAGGTCTCGTCGGCGGGGCTCATGCCACTTCCTCTTCAGAAAGCTGCGAGAAAACGATCTCACGGTAGGTCTCGCAACAGTCGAGGAGTTCCTTGTGCGTCCCCCGCCCGGTGATGGTGCCGTCCTGCAGCACGATGATCTGGTCGGCGTGGAGGATGGTGCTGACACGCTGAGCCACGATGAGCACCGTCGCGTCCGCCACCTCACGCTTGAGAGCCGCGCGCAATTGCGAGTCGGTCTTGAAATCGAGAGCGGAGAAACTGTCGTCGAACACGTAGATGCTGGCCTGCTTCACCAGGGCGCGGGCGATGGCCAAACGCTGGCGCTGCCCGCCGGAGACGTTCGTGCCTCCCTGGGTGATGGGAGCCTCCAGGCCGCAATCCATGCCCTCCACGAAATCCTTGGCCTGCGCGATGCTCAGGGCCCTCCACAGCTCGGCTTCATCGGCGTCTTCGCGGCCGTAACGCAGGTTGCTGGCCACGGTGCCCGAGAAGAGGAAGGCCTTCTGCGGCACGAACCCGATCTCGTTCCACAGCTCGTCGCGCTGGAGTTCGCGGATATCCACGCCGTCGATCTCGATGGAGCCGGCGCTCACGTCGTAGAAGCGTGGGATGAGGTTGATGAGGGTGGACTTGCCGCTGCCCGTGCTGCCTACGATGGCCGTGGTCTCGCCCGGCGACACCGAGAACGTGATGCCGGTGAGAACCGGGGCCTCAGCGCCGGGGTAGCGGAACTCGACGTCTTTGAAGACCAAGTGGCCGCGCCGAGCTCCATTCGGGCTGGGCAGGGGCAGCGGCACCACCGGGTCGGTGATGCTGGGCTGCACGTCCAGCACCTGCTGTATGCGGTCGGCCGAGGCCGCCGCCCGCGGGATCATGGCCGACATCATGGTGGCCATGAGCACGAACATGAGGATCATCATGATGTAGGTGAGCACCGCGGTGAGGTCGCCCACAGCCATGGCTCCATCCGCCACCCGAAATCCGCCGAAGTACATGACGGCCAGGGTGGTGACGTTGAGGATGAGGAACAGCACCGGGAACATCACGGCGAACAGCTTCATCACCCGCAGGCCCACGTCGGTGAGCTCCACGTTGGCCTCGTCGAAACGCTCCTCCTCGTGCTCGGTGCGGGCGAAGGCCCTGATGACCCGGATGCCGCTGAGCGTCTCGCGCATGATCTGGTTGATGCGGTCGATCTTCACCTGCATGGAACGGAAGAGCGGCACGGCTTTGCGCAGGACCAGATACAGGAACACCCCCATGATGGGAAGGATGACGGCCAAGGTCGTGGTGAGGAGGGCATCCTGGCGCAGAGCCATGACGATGCCTCCGATGATCATGAGCGGCGCCGCCAGCATGTTGATGAGGCCGATGACCACCATCATCTGCACCTGCTGCACGTCGTTGGTGTTACGTGTGATGAGCGACGGCGTGCCGAACTGGTTGATCTCGCGCTGCGAGAAGTCCTGCACCCGACGGAAGAGGGCCGAGCGGACGTCGCGTCCCATGCCCATGGCCACCCTCGACGCCCAGAAGACGGTGGCGATGGAGGCCGCGCCCAGCACGAACGCGATCCCCAGCATGTAGAGACCCACGCGCAGGATGTAGCCGGTGTCGCCCGTGGAGACGCCGTCGTTGATGATGTCGGCGTTGAGATCGGGCAGGTAGAGGTTGGCGAACGTCTGCACCAGACTCAGGAAGACCACCAGAGCGATGTGCTTTTTGTAGGGCTTCAGGAACGTGAACAGCAGCTTCTTCACGTCCGCAGCCCCTCGGTCTGGTCCGGACACGACTGCGACTCGGGTGCATCGTCGCCGAGGTCATCGGCGATGGAGGCATTCATGCGCTCGAGGAGCGATGCCAGCTGCACTTTCTCCTGGTCGGAGAGAGTCGCGATGGTGCGCTGGGCATAGAGGCCCATGACGGCCCGCAGTCCCCGTTCGCGCTCCCGGCCTTCATCGGTGATGAAGACGCGGGTGAGACGCTGGTCGCGCTCGTCTACAGAACGCTTGACGGCGCCCGATTTCTCGAGCGTCTGTAGCAGCCGGGTGACCCACGGTCTGGAGACATGCAGGTGCTCGGCCAGATCACGCTGGCTTATGCCGTCCTGCCGCACGAGTAATGACAGACAGAAGGCCTCGGCGGGCAGGGTGCCCTTCTTGGCCATCTCCCGTTCCATCAACAACTTGTGCGAGCGGATGGTGCGATGGAGCGCGTTGAATACGCGCCCGGTGAGTGGATCCATGTTCTCTGGGATGAGCATCGCGATAGTTTGCCACATAATCGTTAGTCACGCAACGGTCTGGGGTGCGCTCTCCGGCAGACGGGTGTGCGCGCGCCGGTCGCACGAATGGACGCGCGCGACCGCGCTCGCCCTCCGACGGCCTATACTCGGGACAGCGAATGCGATAAGACCACGCAGTTTGACTCGGTCTTGCCGGGAGGATCCGATGAGAGCACGTCGTTGCGCCACCCATTCCGCCGCGGCCGCCACCGTGGTCGCTGTGGTCGTGGCTGCCGTCGCCGTGTTCGGGCTCGCCCTGGACACCGCCACGAGCCCGGCGATGGCCCAGGCCGCCGCGGACGACCAGCTGCCCGGCGCGCCACTCGCTGTGGGCGCGACCGTGACCGACAGCGTCGGCCGCATGGACGCGAACGACGTGTACGCGGTCTCCCTCACGGTAGGAGAGGAGGTCCACGTCCGCTGCGAACCCGGCCGGGTGGAGGGCTCAGGCGGGCGCCTGCATCTTCTGATACCGGGAGCCCAGAACCTCGCAGGTGCCGGCCCCTACGACGAACTCACCTATGAGCTGAGCGGCGGGAAGACACAGCTGGCGTGGGCCGACTACGACTACATCCCCGCCCGCTCCGGCACCTACTACCTATGGGTGGAATGGGGGACCGGCGCTCTGGACTACAGTCTTTCGGTCACCAGGACTCTGCGCGCGGCGCTACCTCAGACGGGGGAGAGCGACGACATACCCGGCATCCCCCTGGGATCGACCGCCGTGACGGGGGTGGTGTCCACCTTGGCCGATCCCGATGACGTCTACGCGGTCACCCTCACCGCCGGCCGGCAGGTGGTGTTCCGGCTGGCACCTCTCGGCCCCTATCACAACCACAACTCGTCGCGTGCTCATCTGTACTTGCTGGCGCCCCAGGCCCTGTCTTTGGAGCAGCGCTTCGGCCACGTGGTATGGGGCCTCGTACCCGCGGTGAACGACCTCGACGCCGCCGACCGGCTCATCGCCCAGGTGTCGTTCGTGCCGGCGGTCAGCGGCACCTACTACCTGTGGGTGGAGGCCGGCCGCGTGTACAGTTCGAACTTCGCCTACCGGCTCAGTGCCAGGGAGCGCCTCGTCAGTTTCCCCGACGTGGACGGCTCGCCCCACCAGGACGCCATCTACGAACTGGCCGATGAAGGCATCATCTCCGGCTTCGAAGACGGCACCTTCCGCCCCCACGCCCCCGTCAGCCGCCAGCAGTTCGCCAAGATGATCGTCAACACCCTGGGCTTGACTCCCACCGGCGACGAGGTAAGCCCCTTCAGCGACGTCAGAGGCACGGTGGGAACGGATCCCTTCTATCCCGACAAATATGTGGCCGTGTGCGCCGCGGCCGGTATCACACAGGGCTATCCGGGCGGCCTTTTCAAGCCTGAGGAAGACATCAGACGCATGCAGCTCATCACCATGGTCACCCGCGCGGCACAGTTGCCCAAGCCGCCGCTGGGCATGAAGGTGCCGTTCCCCGAATTCGACGCCACGCACTACCCCTTCGCCCGCTGGGCGTACGGCTCCGGACTCCTGGCTGGTCTCGCCGGCATGGGGCCGGACTTCCAGTTCGTGCAGCCGGCCACGCGAGGTGAATGCGCTCGACTTCTCGCGAACCTATTGCACGCCCGGTAGTCCCGCAACAGAAAGGATCGACCATGGACCATACCCTGCGTGAATTGCTGGACACTCTCAGAGGCGACGACGGCATGGGACGCAAGCGCGCTCGAGAGACGATGGTGCTCATAGGCGACGAGATCGTCCCGGAGATGCAGGCGCTGCTGGCCGAAGGGACCAAACGGGAGCGCTGGGAAGCCGCCAAGACCCTGGCGGCCCTGGTCGACCCCTCCTCGCTGGACACGCTCATCGACCTGCTCGCGGAACGCGAATCCGACATACGCTGGATCGCCGCCGACGGCCTCATAGCCCTGGGTCCCCGCGTGGTGGTGCCGTTGCTCAAGTCGCTGCTGGCCGGACCACCCACGCGCGGACAGGCGGAGATGTCGGGTCGCGTGCTGCGGAAGCTGGCCTCGGAGAACGACGTACTGGGTGAGATCGTGGCGCCCGTCCTTGAGGTCATGGAGACTCCGGACCCGGGAGTCCTGCAGCCGCGCGTGTCTCAGGCCCTCAGCGACCTCGACCGCATCACCGGGCGCCTGCCTGAACTGTAGCCGGGAGCGGCACGGAGACTTCACACCGAACTTATCCGGCCCTGTCTAGACTCTTTGCAGGTGACTACAGAGAGGATCGGCGTATGTGGCAGGAGATCGTATCGGTGTGGGAAGGCATGCAGTCGTCCTTGGGATGGACCGAAGCCCTGATAGCCCTGGGCTTCTCGGTGGTGTTCTCCCTTGTGGTCTACTTCATGTATCAGTTGTTCTACGGCTCGCGACACATCGGGGCCGGGGTGCACCGTATGTTCCTCATCGGAGGACCGGCCATCACCGTGCTCTTCCTAGGCATCCAGACCTCCATACCCCTGTCTCTGGGCCTGCTGGGCGCGCTCTCGTTCGTGCGCTTCCGCACCCCGGTGAAGGACCCCGCCGAGATCGGCTTCCTGCTGCTGCTCATCGCGTCGTCCATCGGAGCGTCATCGGGCAACTTCATGGTGACCGCCCTGCTGCTCGTGGCCGTGTTCCTCGTGCTGGGCGTCAAGTGGCTTGTGCGCGATCGCGTGGGCGCGGCCGCCAGGAGCAGCCTGATGTTGTCCCTGGAGCACGCGTCCTTCGACAGACTGGAGGGTGAACTGAAGAGCTTCCTGGGCGGCCGCCTGAAAGGGCTGCGCCTGCAGTCGATGTCGGTGGTCGACGGCCGAGTGAACCTGCAGTATCAGTACCGGCAGCAGGCCGGACTCGATTGGACGGCCTTCGCGAACGAACTCAACCGCGTGACAGGGCCGGACAGGGTGGAGTTGTTCGTAGGATAGCCCGGCCGCGGCCTGGGCCGCGGCCGGAGCGATACCGGCGACAGACCTTCGGGCCTACGACGTGCGATACCTTCCCTCGCCCGTCACGCGGTCGAAGCGCTCGCTGTAGTTGTCGCGCCCGTCTTCATACGCCGGGAGCACGTATTTCATCTGCTGCAGGTTCTCCACCATGGTGGGCAGGCAATCCCAGGGCACCGACACGGTTACGTCGCCCTCGGTGCCCGCTTCACGCGCGATGTGGCCGAAGGTGAGCCCGGTCACCGAGAAGTTGATCTTGCCGGTGAGATAGGGGTAAACCAGCATCCACGCGCAACCGATCACAGGTGTGCCCTTGCTCTCGTACATCTGTCCCGTGGTCCAGCTCATGGAGCGCAGCACGATCTCCATCTGTCGGGCGCGACCGCTCAAGACGAGTACGTCGGGGTTGAAGGTGAGCTTGTCCAGCGGGGCGAACGCGGTGTAGTTGCAGGTGCCCGTACCCAGCCGAGGCAACACCTCATAGATGCGACGGTTGGCCCGAGCCTCCTTGAAGACCTCCAAGCAGGGCCCGATCTGGCCGCTGAAGTAGAACGGCTCGGGTTCGACCATGCCCAGCGGCACCGGGCCCGCGCATTCGTGATCCTCGAAGCCGGCATAGAAGGCTTTGCCGGACTGCGCCTCGGTCACCATCTCACACAGACCCAGCTTCCTGTCGAGATGAGCCAATTCCTTCGGCTCCTTGAAGAGGAACTTCACGCCCACTGGAGGCTTGGGCAGCTCCAGCTTGGCGAAAACGGACAGGTCGCGCTCCAAAGGCACCATCTCGTCCCTATACTCAGGCATCTGGAACTTCCTTTCTCTCTTGCGGGCTGCGGGCCCTTTGCTCCTCCGGCGTCTACTCCTCCAGCGGCTCCAAGCTCACCAGAAGTTGTCCCCCTTGCACCGAATCGCCCGGATCCACGGCCACCTGCTTCACGGTGCCCTTGCTGAGGACGCTCAGCTCGTTCTCCATCTTCATGGCTTCCAAGATGACCACCACCTGGCCGGCCTCCACGTTGTCGCCCGGCTGGACCAACACCCGGACGATCTTACCCGGCATGGGCGCGGTGACGCCGCCGCTGACGGCATCGAGAGTGGGTTTGGCCTTCTTGATCTGAGGCGGCGGCCCGGCGGACACGGTGTCGCCCCCCTTCACCACATCTGTGGCTTTGACCCTGATGAGCTCCCCGTTCATCTCGAACAGGTATTCGCCCGTGTCCGGGTCGCTATCCACGTCGATGAGGCGCACCTCATATGTCTTCTCGCCCACCTTCACCAAGCGTTTGAGCGGATTGAGCATGCTCACTTCCACCCGGAAGCTGTCCGAGCCGACCGACAGAGCCCCGTTCGCGCTCGCCGCGATGGGGTGCTCGGCGCCGTCCATCTGGGCCTTGAACCTCATGTCAATACCTCCAGCTGAGGACGCGGTCGGCGGTGAGTTCGCGCCGGGCGGCCGACACCCACGGCGGCGGTCCACACGGTGGCTCCTTGCCCTCCTGGTGCGCCTCCTCTTGCACGCCCAGGATATCGGCCAGCGCGGCCGCTACGGCGGCGACTTCCTCGCGAGGGCGCTCGGTGCGCGTGCGCCGCTTGAAGAACTCCAACGCCACCTGTGGGAACAGGGCGTAGGAGACCAGGTCTTCGTCGCTGTACTCGATGCCCAGCTCGTCCAACTCGTTGCGGCGCTGGGGCAGCTCCGGTTCCAGCATATCGGCGGGGCGCACGGTGATGGGGGTCTCGTCGCCGATGCAGAGCTTCTGCACCTCCGGATCGATGGGTCCCGGGGGCCGGCCGTAGTAGCCGAGCACGTAGTTCTTGGTCTCTTTGGTGACCATCTTGTAGCGGCCCATGAGCACGTTGAGGGTGGCCTGGGTACCAACGATCTGGAGGTCGGTGTCACCAGCGGGGGATACCCCAGCTCCTGGCGCACACGAGGCACCTCGGCCATCACTTCGTCCATGCGGTCGAGCGCACCCTGCGCCTCCAGCTGAGAGGACAGGTTCGAGATCATCCCGCCCGGGATCTGCCACACCAACACGTCGGGGTCGACCGCCGTGAAGGCGCTCTCGAACTGGTGGTACTTCTTGCGGATACCGCGGAAGTAGTCGGAGATCTCCTTCAGCAGGCTCACGTCCATGCCCGTTGCCCGGTCGGTCTTGGAAAGGACGGCCACCATGGTCTCGGTGGGCGGTCCGGACGTGCCCATGGAAAGCGACGAGATGGCGCAGTCGAGGATGTCGGCGCCGGCTTCCACAGCCTTGAGATAGGTCATGGAGGCCATACCCGAGGTGTAGTGCGAGTGCATATGCACGAGCACGTCGGGATGGGCATGCTTGAGCGCGCTCACCAGTTCGTATGCGTCGCCCGGCTCCAGCAGCCCGGCCATGTCCTTGATGCAGATGCTCTGCGCGCCGCGCTTCACCAACTCGTCGGCGTAGGCCACGAACGAAGGGATGTTGTGCACCGGGCTCATGGTGTAGGAGATGGTGCCCTCCACCCACTTGCCGTTCTCGCGCACCGCGGCCATGGAAGTCTCGAGGTTGCGGATGTCGTTGAGCGCGTCGAAGCAGCGGAACACATCGATGCCGGCCTCGGCCGCCAGACGCACGAACTCGCGCACCACATCGTCGGCGTAGTTGCGGTAGCCCACGATGTTCTGCCCACGCATGAGCATCTGCAGGCGGGTGTCGGGCATAGCTTTCTTGAGCACGCGCACCCGTTCCCAGGGATCCTCGTTGAGAAAGCGCATCATCGAGTCGATGGTGGCGCCGCCCCACATCTCCAGGGACCAGTAACCGGCCCGGTTCATCTTGTCGGCGATGGGAAGCATGTGCATGGTGCGCAGGCGCGTGGCCAGCAGCGACTGGTGGGCGTCGCGCAGCATGACGTCGGTTATGTACACCGGATTCTTGCCCCGGCCGGGTTTCTTGTCTTGTGCCATTGTGCTCTCCTACCCCTACAGGGGGATGTTGCCGTGCTTCTTGGCCGGACGCCCCTCGCGCTTGGTGGCGCAGGCTTCCAGCGCGGCGATGAGCTTGGGCCGCGTCTCTTGCGGCTCGATGACGTCGTCGATGTAGCCGCGGCGGGCGGCGATGAAGGGTGAGGCGAACTTCTCGCGATAGTCGGCCACCAGCTCGGCCCGCCGGGCGGCCGGGTCGGCGGCGTTCTTGAGTTCGTTGCGGAAGATGATGTTGACGGCACCTTCGGGGCCCATGACCGCGATCTCTGCCGAGGGCCAAGCGACGTTGTAGTCGGCCCGGATGTGCTTGGAGTTCATGACGTCGTAGGCGCCGCCGTACGCCTTGCGCGTGATGACGGTCAGCTTGGGCACGGTGGCTTCGCAGAAGGCGTAGAGGAGTTTGGCACCGTTACGGATGATGCCCCCGTATTCCTGGGCGGTTCCGGGCATGAACCCGGGAACGTCCTCGAACACCACCAAGGGGATGTTGAAGGCGTCGCAGAAGCGGACGAAGCGCGCACCCTTGACGGAGGCGTCGATGTCCAGACAGCCGGCCATGTAGGCGGGGTTGTTGGCCACTATACCCACAGCCCGGCCGTTCAAGCGCGCGAAACCGATCATGAGGTTCTGGCCCCAGAAGGGCATGAGTTCGAAGAAGTCGCCGTAGTCCACCACCTTGGTGATGACATCGCGCATGTGGTAAGGCTTGTTGGGGTCGGCCGGGACGATGTCGTCCAGGTCTTCGTCCATGCGGTCGGCAGGGTCATCGCAAGGCGTCCGCGGGGTCTCTTCCAGGTTGTTCTGGGGCATGAACGAGAGCAGGCGCCGGATCATCTCCAGACACTCGGTCTCGTCCTCGGCGGCCAGATGCGCCACACCGCTCCGCGCGTTGTGGGTCATGGCGCCACCCAGGTCCTCGAAACCCACCTCTTCGCCCGTGACGGTCTTGATGACCTCGGGACCGGTGATGAACATGTGGCTGGTCTTCTTGACCATGAGGATGAAATCGGTCATGGCCGGCGAGTAGACGGCGCCACCGGCGCAGGGTCCCATGATGGCCGAGATCTGCGGGATGTAGCCCGAGGCCATGACGTTGCGGAAGAAGATCTCGGCGTAGCCGCCCAGTGCCACCACACCCTCTTGGATACGGGCGCCGCCGGAGTCGTTCAGCCCGATGAGCGGAGCGCCGTTCTTGATGGCCAGATCCATGACCTTGCAGATCTTGTTGGCGAAGGTCTCACCCAACGACCCCCCGAAGATGGTGAAATCCTGAGAGAAGACGTAGACCGTGCGGCCGTTGACCTTGCCCCAACCCGTGATGACACCGTCGGTGAGCATCTTCTTCTGGTCCATGCCGAAGAGCGGGCAGTTATGGGTGGCGAACATGTCGAGCTCGACGAACGTGCCCGGGTCGAGGAACTCGTTGATGCGCTCGCGGGCCGTCTTCTTGCCCAGGTTGTGCTGTGCATCGATGCGAGCCTGGCCCCCACCCATGAGGGCCTCCTCTTTCATCGCACGAACTCGGGCTATCCTCTCGTCCACTGCCATGTATGAAGCACCTCGATCCTCATGAGCGCACCGTCGCGGGCACGCTCAGATCCGATTTTCCTACTGGGCCGGCGGCCGCGCGAGTGCGCGCCGACCGACGATGTCGCCGGTACAGGAATATTACTACACGGCTTGTTCTTGTGGAATGAGCGTACCGGGATGCGGTATTGGTCAAGGGCTCTCGGCCGCGGCAAGGGTCGTTCGGGCCACCCATGACGGCGCGCGCAGGTACAATCGGCCCATGGACGACACGACCCGCACGCCCTGACATGCGTTTCGACTTCAGCACCGCCGCACACATCGTGTTCGGCCCCGGCACACTGGCCGAGGTGGGAGAGCTGGCCGCCGGCCTGGGCCGGCGGCCTCTCGTGGTGACGGGCGCCGACCGGCTGAGGGCAACCCCGCTCTTGGAGGTGCTGGCCGGAGAAGATCTGCACGCCGTGGTGTTCAGCGTCCCGGGCGAACCGGGGATAGAGACGATCGACGCTGGAGCCCGCGTGGCTCAAGAAGAGGCGTGCGACCAGGTGATCGCCATTGGCGGAGGTGCGGCCATCGACACCGGCAAAGCCATAGCCGCCCTGATGACCAACGAGGGGCAGCTCATCGACCACTTGGAGATCATCGGCAAGGCTGAGCCCTTGCGGATGCGACCCGCGCCGTTCACGGCCATCCCCACCACCGCCGGTACCGGCGCCGAGGTCACCCGGAACTCCGTCATCACCTCGACCGAACACCACGTGAAGGTGAGCCTACGCAGCCCGCTGTTGATGGCACGCGTGGTGGTCGTGGACCCGCTCCTCACGCATGGGCTACCCCCGGCCATCACCGCCACCACCGGTCTGGACGCGCTGACCCAGTTGCTCGAGGCGTTCGTCTGCAGCCGAGCCAACCCACTCACGGACGGGTTCTGCCGTGAGGGTCTGGCCCGCGCGGGGCGGTCGTTGCGACGCGCCTTCTCTGACGGAGACGATGCCTCTGCCCGCGAGGACATGTCACTCGCGGGCCTCCTTTCGGGGATGGCCTTGGCCAACGCCGGGCTGGGAGCGGTGCACGGCATCGCCGCGCCGCTGGGCGGCATGTTCCCGGTGCCGCACGGGGCGGTCTGCGCGGCCCTTCTGCCCGGCGTGGTGGAGATGAACCTGCGCGCGCTCGCAGAGCGCGCGCCCCATAACCCCGCTATCTCCCGCTACCGGGAGGCCGCGTCGCTCTTGGGCAGCCCCCAGGACGACCTGGCCGGATGGCTGCGGCAGCTGACCGCCGATCTCGGCATCCCCCCGCTGGGCGCGTTCGGTGTGGACCGGAAGCATCTGGCCCACCTGGCCGACCGAGCAGCTCGCACAAGCAGCATCAAGGCTAATCCCATAGAACTCACCCGCGATGAACTGATCGAGGCTGTGCGGGCAGCCCTCTAGACCGCGACCGAATCAGTCGCTCTTCTTCGCACGCTTGACCTCAGCCTTGGCGGCCTTCTTGGCCGTCTTCGCCGCAGCTTTGGCCGGCTCATCGACCGGGGCGATCGCGGCACCAGACGCCTGGAGTGGTGCGGTGTCGGTCCAGCTCCGCTGCTCATTCTTGCGACGCTCGCGCCGACGGGCCAACAGGAAGTCGGCCAAGCGCTTGCCGAACTGCCCGATGAAGCCGGCGGCCAAGACCAGCAAGATCCACTTGAGCGCTTCCATCCAGTCGATGACCCGTCCACTCCGTTCGTTCGTCGCATCCACTCGTCCGCGTCCACACTAACAGACGAGGGTCCACCACTGCGC
Source organism: Thermoleophilia bacterium (assembly GCA_040772905.1). Classification (GTDB taxonomy): domain Bacteria; phylum Actinomycetota; class Thermoleophilia; order RBG-16-64-13; family RBG-16-64-13; genus JAXGXJ01. The sequence goes on from JAXGXJ010000007.1 coordinate 51,352, forward strand.
GCATCCGCCGTGTCGAGGCGGGGATACGCGTCGGCTTCGCCCAGTGCGGGCCTATAATCGGTGGAGACGAAAGGAGCATGGCATGAAGACCGACACACAGGCTCCCCAAGACGGGCGACAGCCACTCAAGGCTCCCGACAAGAGCATCATCCTCATCTTGGCCGGCATCATCGTGACGGGGGTCATCGCCGGATACAGTTGGATCAAACGACTGCCCAAGGACTAGGTCTCGAACCCGTCGGAAGGAAGGGCGACATGGCCGCCGGGACCACGTGAGACCTGAGATCGTCGCCCTGCTCAGCTGTCCCCTCTGCCGTGAAGACCTGCGGCAGGACGGCCTTCGACTGTGCTGCCGTCAGGGGCACTCGTTCGACATCGCCCGCCAGGGTTACGTGAACCTGCTTCCGGGCCGGGGGAGCACAACGACCGCGGACAGCGCCGCCATGGTGGCCGCCCGAGACTCGTTCCTCGCCGCCGGGCATTTCGCGAGGCTGCGCGCCCTTCTGGTGGAGACAGTCTCAGAGCACCTGACATCGACCACGGGCCCGGTGCTGGTCGACGCGGGGGCAGGCACCGGCTACTACCTGTCCGCGCTGCTCGACCACCTGCCCGGAGCGCGCGGCCTGGCCCTGGACCTATCCACGCACGCCTCGCGCCGGGCCGCGAAGTCCCACGATCGCGTGGGAGCCGTGGTCTGCGACGTCTGGCGGACGCTGCCGCTCAAAGACTTTTGCGCCACGGTGCTGCTCGACGTGTTCGCGCCCCGCAATGCGGGTGAGTTCCACCGCGTGCTCAGCTCCGACGGCCTTCTGGTGATGGTCACGCCCACGCCGGCCCATCTGCAGGAGATCGTGACCGCTTTCCGATTGCTCATTGTCGACCCGCGCAAGCCGGAGAGGGTCGGGGAGAGCCTGCGCGGTCTCTTCGCCCCGTGCGCGCACACCCAACTGGAGGAGGCTCTGGAGTTGAACCACACCCAAGTGACCGCCCTGGTGGGCATGGGACCGAGCTCCCACCACGTGACGGAGCAGGAACTCTCGCTACGAGTGGCAGCGTTGCCGCCGGTGGTGCAGACCACGCTCTCGATCACGCTCACCGTCTACCGGCGCATCTAGGTCGCGCATGCCCGAGGTCGGCGCCGACAAGGCCCGCACCGACCTCCGACGCGGCAACACTCACATGTTGCAGATGCGGGTCTCCAGGTAGTGGACCGCATGGTAGACGGCGAATGCGCCTCGGGCGCATGCCGTCACCACCTGCTTGAGATCGTAGTCGCATATGTCGCCGGCGGCGTAAAGCCCGGGGTGCGACGTAAGACCGTTGCGGTCCACCTTCACGAAGCCGCGTTCGTCCAGCTCGCATAGATGGGCCACCAACGAGCTCTGCGCATCGATACCGACGAACTCGAAGACCCCATCCACAGGAATGGTCCTGTGTTCGCCCGTCTCCGTAGAGCGCAGACGCACCGCGCTCACCCGGCCGCCCTCACCCACGATCTCCTCGAGTACCCACGACAGGTGCATGGTGATGTCGGGGTTCAGGAAGCACTCCTCCTGGATGCACTCGGTGGCACGCAGTTCCTGGCGACGATGGATGAGATGCACTTCTTTGGCTATCTTGGCCAGATAGAGGGACTCCTGGGTGGCTGAATCCCCTCCTCCCACCACGGCGACCACCTTGTCGCGGTAGAGAGGACCGTCGCAGGTGGCGCACCAGGAAACACCCCGGCCGGTGAACTCGGCTTCGCCCGGGACCCCGAGCTTGCGCGGGATGGCCCCGGTGGCCAAGATGACCGACCGAGCCTCGACCTCGGCGCCGTCCACCGTGAGCACGAAATCGCAGCCGTCGGCACGGATCGCTTCCACGGGAGCGATGGTGCGGAACTCGGCCCCCGCGTTCTGAGCCTGCTGCAGCATGAGATCGGCCAGCTCCTGACCGGAGACGCCGTTGGGGAACCCGGGGTAGTTCTCCACCCATGAAGCCGACGTGATCTGCCCGCCGGGAAGACCGGCCTCGAAGACCACGGTACCGGCGCGGGCCCTGGCCGCGTAGATAGCAGCGGTCAGACCGGCAGGCCCACCACCCACGATCGCGATGTCTATCTTTTCAGCCAAGTCCACTCCTCCTCTGGATCCCGTCGAACGAGTCTCGGGCGAACTACCTGCTGGAAGCCCCACCCGGTATATGCTGCCGGACGCCCCAAGTCACCCTCATGGCAGTGGGACTGCTACCCGGCTCGCAGCGGCCCCAGTCGCCGCGTCGCGGACGCGCCCGCCGACTGGGGCGGAGCCCGTCACTCCGCACTGCTCGCCTCCGCCTGATCGGCCGCTCGAGACGCCCTGCGCAGGGCCGGGAGGAGCATGGGCGTGACCTCTCGATACTCTCTGTACCCACGCCTGGTGGCCAGCGCACGTCGCTCCATCATGGGCACACTCACGAACACGAACATCACCGTGATGGCCAGGGCCCCCACGCCGGTCCACCACCAAGCCAGTCCCTGCGCCAAGGCGAACAGGAAGAGCCCCCACCACGTGCTCACCTCGCCCAGGTAATTGGGGTGCCGGCTGTGAGCCCAAAGCCCGGACTCCATACTCAGCCCACCGTTCCCCGCATCGCGACGGAAAGCGCGCATCTGCTCGTCGGCCACGAATGCGAGCACCACGGCACCCAGAGTGACCAGCGTGGCGACGCCATCAAGCCAGTTCAGGGTGGTGCTGCGCCCCGTCATGACCGGGTAGAGCGGCAGACAGCCCAGGTAGACCATGATGGTGGGGAAGAGATGGATCCCGAAGAAGCTCACCAGCCAATACAGGCGCCCTGAAGACGCCCGGAAGTTGCGATAGCGGAAATCCTCATGGACGAGTCCCGGCCAATCGCGATAGAAGTTGCTGGTGAGACGCAGCGCGTAGAGCAGGATGAGCACGACCACCAGCACCTGGCGCGCCGAGGGACTCTCGGGCAGGCGCACCAGATAGTAGAGGGCGATGGCTGCCGGCTGCAGACTCCAATAAGGATCGTACACGCTGGAGTTGCCCGCCAAGATGGAGCCCCCGAACACCATGACCGTGGCCACGAAGGTGCCCAGCCCTATCTGGGCCAAGGGATGCGTGATCCCCGAAGCTTCCACGGCGCCCCAGGCGACACCCAGAGCCAGCAGATAGGTGAATGCGCTCGCCGCGCGTCCCAGGACGCGACCGTCGCGGAACTCGCGGGCCCAGGCTGAACTCCCAGGTACCGTCACCACATGGAGCGTCACCAGCCCTGCGATGGCGAACAGGAGCATCCTCAGCGCGAGGGCGTCGATGGCCAGAAGCGCAGTGAGAGTGATCGCCACCCACAGCAGCAGCAGCGCATGCAGACGGCTCTTCCAGGGGATGCCTCTGCCCTCCAGGTAGTCGCACAGGCGGCGCCCGAACACACGGTTGGAGAGCAACCAGCGATGTGCCCGCTCCGAGCTGCGCGCGAAGGCGATGGCCGCGACGATGAGAAAGGGTGTAGTGGGCAACAGGGGTAGCGCCACGCCGACGAGGCCCAGCGTGAGCGTCACCGAGCCCAGCGCCAACCAGAGCGCGCGGCGCGGGCCTTTGGAGCAGGGCGGCCCGACAGAAGCGTTCTTAGGTGGCGACTCCATGAACTAAGGTTACCCCACTCCGCGCGGAGTGGGTGTAGCGGGCGGGTACAATGTAGAAGAGACGTCCCAGGGGGGACCGCGGTTCTTGGACCTTTTCGCGAAGGAGGACGAGGTGCTGGTAGACGCCACCATGCTTCGGGGATTCAAGATCTTCGAGGAACTCAACGAGCGCGAGCTGGAGCAGATCGCCAAGGCGGCCAAGATGGAGGAACTGGGTGCAGGCGCCACGCTCACCGAAGCCGGCGCACCGGCGAACCGGCTCTATCTCATCGTCGACGGTCGGGTGACGGTGAACGTGCAGGGCCCGCAGGGTAAGACCATCGGAGCTGATGAGCTCGGCCCGGGACAGGTGCTGGGATGGTCGGCGCTGGTGGGCCCGTACATCTACACCGCTTCAGGGGTGACCGTGGAGAAAAGCAAGCTCATCGTGTTCAGCGGCGCCAAGCTGCGCGAGATCTTCGAGATCAACAACCACATCGGCTACCGGGTGCTCAAGGGCATGGGGGCCGTCATCTCCCGGAGGATAAGCGCGCTCGAGAGCAGGGTCGTCAACCCCTGAGAGGGGTCCACCACACCAGCTTCACGGTCACCGACCTGGAGCGGACGATCGCTTTCTACGGTGACATCCTGGGCTTTCGTCTGCTGGGCCGCAAGCATCGCAGAGCCGCCGACTTGGGCGATGCCCTCTTCGGAGCGCATGAGGGCGCCGCGTCCCGGTCGGCGGAGATACTCATAGCCGACATGCAGCTGGGCGACGCAAAACTGGAGTTCATCCAGTACGTCGACCCGGCTTCCGCACCTTTCCACGCAGACCCGTCACGAGCAGGCTCCGCTCACGTGGCCCTGCTGAGCGACGACATCGAGTCCGACTACCGACGTCTCCAGTCGGCGGGGGTCCGGTTCCACACCCCCATCAGGACCGTCCGTGATCCGGGCAAGCCCGCGTGGCGCTGGTGCTACTTCCGCGACCCCGACGGCATCTGCGTGGAGTTGGTGGAGAGCGGTGAGGCCTGCGGCGGTGCGGACTGAGTCATCCCGGCGGCCGCGCACCGGCCGGCCGCGGTGACCAGTGCGCCTGAGGCCTGGAGCGGCCTCAGGCGGCGGCGTGCCCGCTCTGGATGTACTGCGTCAGCGCGGATGCCAAGGTCCGCAGGGTCCACTCTCGTTTCGCGTCGTCGGCTTCCAGCAGTGTGAAACGGAAGCCGGGGTGCGGCGAGCAGAAGCCGCTGAGCGGCACCACGCATATGCCGGTGGACGCAAGCAGGTAGTAGACGAACCGGGCATCGGCGGCGGCGTTCTCGGCCTTCTCTTCCACCAGCGCACGCAGACGCGGATCGGCGATGGGCAGGGTGTTGCCGCCGTTGATGAGATCGCGGTCGAACAGGGCTGTCATATAGAAGGCGCCCTGAGCCTTGTTGATCTTGATACCTGGCACCGCGCTGAGGATCTGGTGGGCCTGCTCGGCGCGCGCCGCGTAGACGGCCGCGCGCTCGGCCAGGTGGGCCGGGTAGCGGGCATCGGCGAATATGCGCGGCACCGCCAGTTGCGGGCCGCTGGTGGAGCAGACCTCCAGCCGCTTGGCCGCGACCAGGCTGTCCACGTAGGCCGCGAAGTTGTCGTCCACCGAACGATTGAGTACCTCTATCCAACCGCAGCGAGAGCCCGGCCAAGGCAGCTCCTTGGAGATGCCTCGCATGACGATGGCGGGGACGTCGGTGCACACCTCGGACAGATGCGCCGTGTCGACTCCGGGAAAGACCATGTGGATGTAGATCTCATCGGCCACCAGGAACAGACCGAACTCACGGGCGAGGTCGACCATGCCGCGAAGCACCTCCACCGGATAGACGGCACCGGTGGGGTTGTTGGGGTTGATGACGAGGATGCCCCCGACCAAGGGGTTGGTCTCGATCTTGTGGCGCAGATCGGTTAGATCGGGCATCCATCCATTCTGCGGATCGAGATCGTAGGTGATGTGCGGCATGGCGCAATGTGCCGACTCGGCCGACGAGTGGGTGCTGTACGCCGGGGACGGGCCGATGACCCGGGCGTACGAGTTGAGGAAGCCGTAGACCTTCGATACCGCGTCGGCTACGCCGTTGAAGAAGATGATGTCGTCGGCGGTCACGCGCGCACCCGGACGGGCGTTCACGTGTGCGGCCAACTCCTCCCGCACTTCCCTGAAACCCTCGGTGGGACAGTAGCCCCAAGCGCCCTCGGTGTCGATCACCTCGTGGACGATCTGACGGATCCATGGCGCCACCGTCTCGCCTTTGGCGATAGGGTCGCCTATGTTCTCCCACGTGATGTCGACACCGAACCGGCGGACCTGCTCGCCGAACGAGACGATGTCGCGGATGGCGTACGAAAGGTGCGCCGATGACGGGCTGACAAGATTGGCCCTCATCGAAAGAGACCTCACTTCCTGACTTACGGACGGAGACCGAGGAGTTCATCCTCGGGCCCGCTGCTTGGCATGGTCCCGAGGCGCCGCCCGAGCGACACCGCCCGAGCGGCTAGATAGCTCGCGCCGGACCCGCGTCGCTGAAGACGCGACGGCACGCTCCGAGAGGCGAGAGGCTGCCGATCATGAACGGAGCCCTCGCCGGGGCCGGACGTCTGCCGGACGCGTGCGCGACGGGCAGAGCGGGGTGTGAAAAAGAAATCCGGTGCATAGCAGCGGGTATGATATCACCGCGCTTCAGTGAGCGACGCCCTCGCCTCCGCGCCCAGCCGCACGCTCCGCGGCTTCACCAGACACCCTGTACATGTACAGTGTGAGCAGAGCAAGCATGGCCGCCAGCAGGAAGGCCAGTCCGATGGCCAGCCGGAAGCCGATGGAGTCGGCCAGCGGTCCCACCAAATATGGGAACACGATGCGCCCCAGAGCGCCGGCCATGATGACGGCTGAGAACACCACCCCTGCGTGCCACTTGGGGAAGCGGGCAGAGAAGCTGAGGATGAGCGGGAACCCGGCCGACGCACCCAGGCCGGCGAAGAAGGCCATCACCACCGTCATGGGCAGGTTGACAGCCAACGCGACGCCCACCGCGAACACGGCCCACACCGAGGCGCCCACCATGAGGATGCGCGAGGTCGCGAAACGCCCGGTCACAGCCAGCACCACCCCACGTCCCACCAGCAACCCCACCCAGAACAGGGTCATGGCCAGATTGGCGATACTCTTCTCCACCCCGAAGACGTCGATCTGGAACTTCACCAGCCACACGTTGAAGGTGAACTCAGCGCCGATATAGAGGATCGAGGCCGCCAGTACGGCGAAGAACAGGCGCGGGTTGAACGTGATCACGTCGCGGAGTTGACGCACACGGAGGTTCTCCCGCCCCTCGATATTGGAGATGGGCGACACAGCTATAGCGATGGCCAGCAGTACGCAGATGACCGCCTCCACCACCAGCACTCCCCGCCAGGTGGCTCCCCACGCCAACGCGCCCCCGATGGCCAGCGGCCCGACCATCATGCCCAGAGCGAAGAACACCAGCAGGATGACCACGGCACGCTCAGCCCCCTGCTTGATGTGCGACGTCACCCACATCCCGGGCAGGCTGTTAAGGAACACGCAGCCCAGACCCACGAAGAAGTAAGCGACGAAGAACGACCATAGGCCTCGCGCCAGCAGACCGGCAGCCAGACACCCCGCGGCCTCCACCAGCGCCGCGCCGGTCAACCCCCACTTCACCGGCACTTTGGCCAGCAGAAAGTTGAGCGAGAGCACACCCACCAACATCCCCACTGAGAACGCCACCGACAGCAGGCCTCCGCGGGCCAACGGGATGTCGAGGTCCTTCAGTACAGGGTCCAGGATGGGCCCCAGGGTGATCATGGTGAGACCGACCACGAAGGTGGTGGCGAACAAAGCCCCGTAGGAGTTGGGCATTCCTGTTAGTGAGCGCTCAGTCACGTATGCCAGTATGACCGCCGGCCGGCGGGGGCGCAAGCACCGTGCCGGCCGGCGTTCTGCTACCCTGACGGCACCCAACCACCACGAGACCCCCGACCGAAGGGACTGCCGTGCGCCCTCGACCGTTCGCCCTCGAGCGCTTCTTCGCCCGCACTGAGTTCAGCGCGCGCCATCTGCTGTCGACCTCGGACTGCCAGGGCCTGACTCTGGACTGTCTGCTATCGCTCGCCGACGCTTCTTTGCTCGCCAGATGGGAAGGACTCGGTCTGGGCTACACCGAGTCGGATGGCGCGCCGGAACTGCGCGCCGAGATAGCCGGCCTGTATGACTCTGTCGGGGGCGAAGACGTCCTCGTCGCCGCCCCCGAAGAAGGCGTGTTCCTACTGATGAACGCCCTCCTCGAACCGGGCGATCGCGTGGTGTGCACCTATCCGGGCTACCAGTCCCTCTACGAATTGGCTCTCACCCGAGGCTGTGACGTGGCCTTCTGGGAACCTCAGGAAGCCGACGCGTGGCGTTTCGACCCGGACACCCTCGAGGAGCTGCTGCGCCCAGGCGCCAAGCTGGTGGTGTGGAACTTCCCCCACAACCCCACCGGAGCCCTTCCCACGCAGGAGGATTTCCGTCGCATGCTCGCCTTGGTGCAAGAGGCGGGCGCGTGGGTCTTCTCCGATGAGATGTACCGTCTGCTGGAGCCCTGTGAGGCGCAGCGCCTGCCTGCCGCCGTGGACCTTTACGAGCGCGGCGTATCGCTTTCGGGCATGTCGAAGGTGTTCGGTCTGGCCGGACTTCGCATCGGCTGGCTGACCACACACGACAGCCGCCTGCTGCAGCGGTGCCGCGAACTCAAGGATTACACCACCATCTGCAGCAGCGCCCCCAGTGAGCTCCTGGCTCTGATGGGCTTGAGGGCCAAGGATGGCCTGCTGCGGGAACACCGCGAGCGGGTGGCCGGCAACATCGCTGCCGCCGATGCCTTCTTCCAACGTCAGAGCAAGCGTTTCTCCTGGATCGCACCCCAGGGCGGCACGGTCTGCTTCCCCCGTGTGCTGGGCGGTGAGGCCAAGGACTTCTGCGAACGCGTCCTGCGCGATACGGGAGTCCTACTGCTCCCCTCCACCGTCTACAGCTACGGTGACGCTCATTTTCGCCTCGGTCTGGGCCGCACCGACTTCATCGAGGGACTGGAGGCCTTGGAGGCATACCTGGCGGGCGAACGCCCGGACTGACCGGCACGTGGACCGCCCAGGACGGCAGCGGGTGACCACTCTACTTCTGAAGCTTGCCGAACAACTTCCAGAGCCCGCGATGGAACCCGTGGACGGACTCGACCGGCTCAGCGTACATCAACACACACGCCTTGTGGATGACGGGCACGCCGCCGGCCTCGCACAGCGCCACAGCTTCCCTGGAGTCACAGCCGGACTGCAGCCAAAGGCGAGGGATGCCGGCGTCGATGGCTTCACGCACGGCGGCTTCGCACTCGCTGCGGGGGACGGCGATTATGGCCCCCTCCACCTTCTCGGCCACACTGGCGATGCTGGGGTCGTCGGGACCGGTGTTCAAGTAGACGACCGGGACGTCGTAGCCCTTCTTGGCCAGCTCCTCATCCATCTTGGCCCCCATGACAGGTGACTGCGCGGAGAGCCGGACGAGTGCGAGCTTCTTATGACTGAGGAACTCCTTGGTGGTCATGGCGGTGGTCCTCCATCCCCGGGTACGATGCGTTGCCATACCAGTGTAATCGCACCTCGCCTGCAGGGGACTACCCAAGCCGCCGGATCGCACCCTGGCCATGTGGACGGGATGGCCGCACTGCCGCCGGCGGTCACGCGGCACTTCCCTACTCTGCTCCGGGTCCCTCCAGGTACTGCAGCACCAGTGTCTCCCAAAGCCGGAACGCCGGCTCGATATCCAGGTCGGGATCGGCCTGCATCTGCAGAGCGAGGCCGTCGAACATGGCCACCGACAGCAGACCCAGCGGGGCCTCCTTCACCACCTGCTCGGCATCCAGGTACTCGCCGGTGATGGCCCACCCGTCCATGGTCCAATACCAACGCAGGAAATCACGGAGTTTCAGCCGTAGCTCCGGATCTCGCAACACATGGGGGATGAGTTCGTAGAAACGTCTGAACGTGGTCAATCGGACCGCGATATGCCGCTGCTCACGGAAGAGCGCCTCGCGCCTCTCGCCCCCCTTCAGAGGAGACAGGGTGGCCATGAGCTGGTCGGCCTCGGCAAAGAGCACGACGTCCACCAGGTCGCTCACCAGACCCGACTTGCTGCCGAAATGGTAGCGGATGAGAGCCGCGTTCTCTCCCGCCTCCTGAGCGATGCGTTCGAAGGTAAGGCCGCTGAAGCCGTGCTGGTCGAGCACGCGGACCGCGGCATCGAGAAGCCTCCGCGCAGTGGGCGCGAGTTGGGGTGTGGGGTCTGTGACGGGTATGTCTGCGAAGGGTCTCATCTTCGCTCGCTCTCCTGGGAGATCGCCGGCCGATCGGTCGGTCGTGCACGAGGCAGCATAGCACCGGAACCTTCGCGCTCTCGTCACGCCTTTGTGTGTTGACAACGCAGCTGGACACGACTATCATCCGGCTTACTTATATGACTAACTAAATCCAGTATAGCGCGTCGTGGGTCAGTAAGACTGAGAAAGAGAAAGAGAGAGCACATGATCATCGACATAAACATGCATCACCTTCCCAAGGACCTCTTCCACAACGAGGACATCCTTCAGGGCTTCCTGGGCTCGGTGCCTCGGGAGTGGGGCGAGATCGCCTATCTGAGCACGGTGGAATCGGGTAAGCAGCAACTGGTGCTGGAGAAGCCCAAGGGATACCAGAACCTCAACTACGTCGACGGCGACTACTCGCTGGAGGCCAAGCTGCAGGCCATGGATGAAGCCGGCGTGGACATCGCCCTTCTGCGCGTGCCTGTGTGGCAGGAGTGGCTCCACCTGGACACCTGCAAGCTGGTGAACGACGAGGCCGCCGACATGTGTAGGCGCTCGCACGGGCGCCTCTTCGCCAACGCCGTACTCCCACCTTGGGGTGGCAAGGAGAACCTCTACGAGCTCGAGCGCTGCGTGAAGGGACTAGGCATGGTGGGCGTACAGTTGGCCTGCCACTACGGCCAGCTCTACCTTGACGACGAGGCCTTCAAGCCCTACTTCAAGGTGCTGAACGACATGAACATCCCGGTGGTGGTCCACCACACTCCGCTGCCCGTGTACTGGCAGGCCATCATCGACTGGACCAACCTGCGCCGCGAACTCGGTCGCATCATGGACCAGGCGACGGCGGTGGGTCGCGAGCTGTTTAGCGGCATGTTCGAGGAGTTCCCCAACCTCAAGTTCATCCACACCATGATGGGCGGCAACTGGTTCGCCCAGCAGAAGCTGCTCACGCCCAAGTTGGGGGCGAAGAAAGAGGCCATGCATCGTCTGGACATGAGCCAGGGCGAGCGCATAACCCAGTACCTCAAGAACAACATCTTCTTCGACATGACCCACCCGGCCTCATGGGGCAAGGACCAGATGGAGTGCGCCATCAAGGTGTCCGGCGCCGACCATGTGCTCTTCGGCACCAGCTTCCCTGTGTTCTACAACTGGATGTCCGAGGGTGTGGAGTTCATGAAGACCCTCGACATCACCGACGAGGAGCGGGCCCTCATCACGAGCCAGAACGCCGTCAAGCTGTTCAACCTGCCGGTCTGAGCCCGTGTGAGCAACACCGGCCGAGTCGAAGCTCGGCACCGCCCATCGATGACACCGGGGCCCGGCCGTTCGGCCGGGCCCCGGTCTTCTTCCGGTCATGGCTGCCGCTCGAGGTGATCGCCGGGCGGCAGCCGCGGACGTGATCGCAGGCTAGAACCCCAGCCCGCGCGCGTTGGTCTCGTACAGCATAGTCTGCTCGTCTTCGCTCATAGGCAGCGAGCGGAGGAAGTCCATGCAGGCGTCCATGTCCTCGTAGGGGAAGTCGGTCCCCAGCGTGATGCGGTCCATGCCCAGGCCGTCCCGGGAGCAGTTGAAGGCGGCCGGCAGGTAGTTGCCGCTGGTGGTGACCCAGAGGTTGTTCTGCACGTAGTGGCTGGCCCACTGCTTGCTGCCCGGACCGATCTCCGGGTTCGGCACCCAGTGCTTCTGCATGTAGGCGCGGTCGACCCGGAACACCAGGAACGGGAAGGCCTCGCCGAAGTGCCCCATGATGATCTTGAGCTTGGGGAACTCGTCGAACACACCGCGCACGATCATGCGCATGAACGTGTACGCGACTTCTACCCCGAAGCCGAAGGTCGGACCGGCCAGCACCATGCCGAACTCGCGCAACGCCGGGATCATGGGCACGGTGGGATGCAGGTAGATGGGCACGCCCAGCTCCTCCACCTTGGCCAGCAGCGGCCAGTACTTCTTCTCGTCCAGGTACGAATCTCCGAAGTTGGAGTGCGTGTTCCAACCGGTGAAGCCCAGTTCCTTCACACAGCGCTCCAGCTCCTTGGCCGACCATTCCGGGTCTTTCACCGGCAGGGCCGCGAAGCCGCCGAAGCGATCGGGATGGCGTTGCATGGCCGCGGCCAGGGCGTCGTTGGTCTCGGTGGCGATGCGCTTGCCCTCTTCAACCTCGAGCTGCTCCACACCGGGAGCCGCCAGCGAGAGCACGGCGAAGTCCACGCCGGCCTCGTCCATGAGCTTCAGACGATAGTCGTCCATGTCGAGCAGCTTGGAGCGCACACGCAGCGGCATCCAGGCGTCGGCGGCGAAGCCGATGCCCTTCTCCTCATCCACGTACGTGGGATACCCCAACGGGTTGTTCTTGAGCGCGTCAAGCCAGGCCTCGGTGGCGAAGTGGTTCTCCAGATCGATGGTCTTCAAGTCGCTCCTTCCTATCCGTGCGGAAAAAAAAGGAAGCAGCCCCGAAGGGCTGCTTCCCGTTGAGAGCCGCGGCTCCTACACCAAGTAGGGCATCTCTTCGAACGGCTTCTCGATGGGCATGTTCGGGTCCTGGCCGTAGACGATGTGGATCTCGTACGGGAATTTGCTCCCGGCTTCGTTCTTGGTCCACTGTCCACCGGCGATCTTGATCTTGCACACGTTCGGGACGGGGCGAGTGGTCCCCATCTGGACCGGCTGAGTGAAGTCCACCGGGCCGTTGACACAATCGAACTTGGAGGCCTTCACCACTTCGGAGAACTGGTCTTTATTCTCCGGGTCCCAACGCTTGAGGATGTCGATGCACCACTCGTACTTGCCCAACTGGCCCAGAGGCTGGGTCCACTGCTCACCCGTCTCGGCGGTGTACTGATCGGCGTATTCCTGGCAGGTGACCCCGGTCAGCGAGCACTTGTAGGGGAACTTGGGATGCCACACCATGTGGTCGGACCAGCCGAGGGCGATGTCACCCAGCGCCTCCACCGAGTCGTGGAAGAGGGCGGCCTTGGCGATGGACATGATCTTGGGCCGGTAACCCTGCTGGTAGGCCTGCTTCCAGAAGTTGGTGAAGTCCGGCGGGATTTGCACGCCGGAGAGGATCTCGGCACCGCTCTTCTTGAACTCGGCGATCTGCGAGGTGTAGTCCTCAGCGGGCGACGGGTAGAGGTCGGGCTGAGACACGACTTTGTAGCCGGCCTTCTCCAGGTAGCTACCCAGACCGGTCTCTTTGTTCGCCCAGGACTGACCATCGGCGTCGTTGGCGAACAGGAGAGCCACCTGCTTGTTGGTCGGGATCTGGTCCCACATGCCCAGGCGGCACTCCGCCGCATCCTCGATGCCGAAGTGGAACATCCACGTCCAGGTGTAGCCCGTGTCGACGGTGGCGCCGCGACCGAAGTAGAAGGGCTGCCAGGGCACGAAGTTGGCCAGGAAGGGAACCCCGTTCGCCTCAGCCTGCTCGGCGGCCGGGTTCACGGTGTCCGGGCTCGACGAAGCCACCATCATGTCCACTTTGGCGTTGAAGATGAGATCGGCGGCCACTTCAGCCACGCGGTTGGGGCTCGACTGGGTGTCGAGCTGCTCGATCTCGATCTTGTGCAGCTTGCCGTCGCCACACACGACGCCGTCTTTGACGGCGTTGTGGACGTAGCTGACGATCCACTTGTCCGGACCGCCGAACGAGGCCAGACCGCCGGTGATCGGCGACACAGCACCGATCTTGATCAAACGGCCTTCTTCCACGCCGGCTGCCGCCGTGGTGGTGGTGGCCTCACCCGCAGTAGTCTCGGTCGATGGCGCCGCAGTGGTCGAAGTGGCGGCCGCCGCGGTAGTGGTGGTCGCTTCTTCCTCGCCGCCGCAGGCCGCCAGAAGTCCGCCAAGACCGCCCATGGCCCCCACGGACGCGCCGGCGATACCGGCGATCTTCAGGAACTCGCGCCTACTGACTGCCTTCTGCTCGTGTGTGCGGTTCTCGTTGTCAGTCATTCTTAGAACCCCCATACTAGATACATCTATTCTCTGCGCACGATGCGCGCTTCCCCTGCGTCCCTGCGGACGCCTCCCCACTCCTTTGACCCCCGGGCGTTACCTCCCCTCCAGACGCTTCTACAAGACGCATGCTACCTGATTGATATTAGAATTAAAATAGTCTTCCAATCGCCTGAGCGACTCGCGGCCATCTCCGGGATGTGTCTAGGCTCCCCTCGTCTCTCCGGTCAAGTAGGCCTGCGCGGTGCGACTGAGCTCGGTTCGCATGGTGGCATCGTCGAAGGCCCCAGAGAGCTCGGCCCTTTCGCCGAACGTGATCCTCTCCCGGAGCACGGCCATGCACAGCGTGTAAAACCAGCGGGCGGCCAAGTCGGGGTCGGGATGGACGATGCGATCGCGGTGCAGCAGGAGGGCCTGCGTCACCCGGTCGCGGCGCGCGCCACTGGTGCTCTCCCCCTGAGAGCGGATGCGAGGATCGAAGACGGCCTCCAAGATGAATGCGCGGAACAGCTCGGGCTCGTTCAGAAGGTAGTCGCAGAGCAGGCCCACAAGGCGGTCGACGCAGTCTTCCAGGCGTTCGTCGGAAGCCCCCGTCATAGCCGCGGCGAGCGCTGTCTCCACCCGGTCGACGTAGCGCGCCTGCACTGCCTGTAGAAGGCCGCGCTTGTTACGGAAGCGAGCGTAGAGACTGCCCACGGAAGACCCGGAACGCTCCACCACCTCAGCGATGGTCATGGCGTCGAAGCCTCGCTCGCGGATGAGCTGCTCCGCCGCTTCGAGGATGCGCTCGAGCGATTCCCGGCTCCGCTGCTGCTGCGGCGGCTTGTACATGGTCCCCCTTCACCCGTCGGCCCGACAAGGCGAACGCCTTTCTAGAACCGACTTTCAGTATTGTAACGTCTAGGCGCGCGATTACAAGCGACCGACCGACGCGGCTGCGCCGGCTCGCGCGCTTCCCGCCCGTCCAGGGTTGCCCACAGCCACCCAACCGAGCCGTGACGCAAAGGGTATAATCGACCGCCCGTCCGTTATCCCAGGAGGAACCCAGGCTTCCATGCCCCCTGCAACGACACAAGATCTGAGTGCTGGCGCAGCGCGCCCCGGCGACGTGGGTGCGCACCCGCGCAACGCGGCCGAACGCATCCGCAACGTGGCCATCATCGCCCACATCGACCACGGAAAGACCACCCTCATCGACTCCATCTTCCGGGCTGCGCGGGTCTTCCGCGACAACCAGCGCGTGGAAGAACGGGTCATGGACAGCAACGACTTGGAGCGCGAGCGGGGCATCACCATCCGGTCCAAACACTGCACGGTGGAGTGGGGCGGCTACCTCATCAACATCGTCGACACGCCTGGGCACGCCGACTTCTCCGGCGAGGTGGAGCGGGTGCTGTCCATGGTCGATTCCGTGCTGCTGCTGGTCGACGCCAACGAAGGCCCCATGCCGCAGACGCGCTACGTGCTCATGCGCGCGCTTCGCCTGGGACTGCGTCCCATCGTGGTGGTGAACAAGGTCGACCGTCCCAGCTCCGAGCCCCATCAGGCCCTCGACAAGACCTTCGACCTGTTCTTCGAGTTGGGAGCCACCGACGAGCAGGCCGATTTCCCCGTGGTCTACGGTTCGGCGCTGGAGGGCTGGATCGTCCGCGATCCCGACACCGATCCCCACGAAGGCATGGACGCCCTCTTCGAGACCATCATCGCCGAGGTGCCGGCGCCCAAGGCCAAGCTCGACGCCCCCTTCCGCATGCAGGTCTCCACCCTGGCCTGGAGTGACTACTTGGGCCGCATCGGTTGCGGCCGCGTGCTCGAGGGGACCCATCGCCGCGGTGAGGAGCTGGTGCGCACCTCGGCGCAGTGGGACACGCTGGGTCGCGAGGACGCCGACTGGAGCGTGACCGGCAGCGAGAGCACGCGCAGCGCCCACCTGTGGGTCACCCGCGGCCTGGAGCGCGAAGAGGTTGACGAGATCCACGCCGGGGACATCGTGTGGATCAACGGGCCCGACGACATCATGATCGGCGACACACTTTCCGCGCCCGAACTTGCCGATCCGGCGTTGCCTCCGCTGGAGATCGAAGAGCCCACGGTCTCGATGTTCTTCCTGGTGAACAGCGGCCCCTTCGCCGGTCAGGAGGGCCAAGCCGTCACCCTGCGCCAGATCAAGGACCGCCTCGATCGCGAGCTGCGGGTGAACGTGGCCCTGCGCGTGGAGGACCTGGGTCGCCCGGACGGCGTGAAAGTCTCGGGCCGGGGCGAGCTGCACCTGGGTATCCTCATCGAGGAGATGCGGCGCGAGGGCATGGAGTTGTGCGTGTCGCGGCCAGAGGTCATCACGCATCGCGACGAGCACGGCCGCCTGCTGGAGCCCATGGAGGAACTCACCATCGACGTGCCCGATGAGTTCCAGGGCATCGTCATCGAGAAACTGGCGCAGCGCAAGGCCGAGCTCACCGGCATGCACAACGCCGGCACCGGCATCGTGCGGCTTGAGATGACCATCCCCACCCGGGGACTCATCGGTTACCGGAGCGACTTCCTCACCGACACGCGGGGACTGGGAATCATGTCGTCACGCTTCGTGGGCTACGCGCCCTGGCGGGGCGAGGTGACCCACCGTGACCGCGGCTCGCTGGTGAGCATGGAGAGCGGGCCCGCCACCGGCTATCAGCTGGAGAACCTGCAGGCACGCGGCACCCTGTTCATCTCGCCCATGGACCAGGTCTACGCCGGCATGATCGTGGGTGAGCACTCGCGCTCAGGCGATCTGGCCTGCAATCCCACCAAGACCAAGAAGCTGGGCAACTACCGGGCCGAGACCAAGGAGATAGACGTAGGTCTCAAGGTGCCCCGTAGGATGACCCTCGACCAAGCGCTGGAGTGGATCGCCGACGACGAACTGGTGGAGGTCACGCCCAAGTCGGTGCGTGTGCGCAAAGCCGTGCTCGACGCTGAAGAGCGCAAGCGGGCCAACCGCGCCGGCTTCCAGGGCTGAGCGGAGTCGCCCGGCCAAGGCGGCGTCAGGGCAAGGCGGCGTCAGGGCAGATACTGCTCGCTTATGCTCACGACCTCCTGCCCCGAGCGCTCGATCCACCAGGGCATCTCGCTCAGGTGCTCCCCACCCTCGGGCGTGAACTCGGTCCAGAAGCTGGTGAAGGTCTCCCAACTCACCGCAGTCCCAGAAGGGGCACCGACGAAGGTGCTCGTGGTGATGGACACCGTGTCGGACACGGTGAACTCGCGTTTCTGAGCGTTCACGTTGCTGATGAAGTAGTCGTTGGGAAGGTCTTCACCGGGTTGGATGTAACCCGCGTCGATGGCTGCCTCCACAGCCTCCGCTCCTGTGAGCATCTCGGCGTAATCGATGCTGAGATACCGCGTACCCCCGGCCTCCCACACCACATCGATGAACCCCATGGCTTTGATGTTGCCGTTGGGCAACCGGGTCTCGGCGCTGGAGAGCGCTTCGGTGGTGGTCGTCACGCCGGACAGAGTGGTGCTGGTGTCCGACGGCACAGCGGTGGTAGAGGGGGGCAGGGTGGTGAGAGGCTCCGCGGAGGTCGTCGTGGTCACATGGCCGGCTGTGCTGGTGACACCCATAGTGGTCGACGGAATCTCGTCGGAACCGCAGGCCGCCGGCCCCACACCAAGGAGACATGCGCACACCACGCATGCCGATAGCCATGCCACCGCTCCGCTCCGCGCATTCCTTGCCCTCTGACGCCGTTCCCGTAGGTGCAGCCCGCTCAGTGATCTCATGCTGGCTCCTCACTTCATGAAGGGCGCCGCCCGTCGCGGACGGCGGCATCATCCCCCGAACATGTGTTCTGCTATACTGCTCCATACTATTACAGACTCGGTTGTCCCGCCGCTCTTCTGCCAAGACTCGCCTGGATCAACTGCGTCTATGACGTCAGTGCTTCAGAGAGAGCACGGCAAGGAGCTAACGACAATATGAGTTTCGCCGACTTGGGCCTCAGCGCAGGCCTGCTCAGGGCTGTAGCCGCGATGGGCTACACCGAACCCACTCCCATCCAGGAACAGTCCATCCCCGTCACCCTCACCGGCCGAGACATCTTGGGGTGCGCCCAGACCGGTACAGGCAAGACGGCCGCCTTCATCCTGCCCGCGCTGCAGCTCACCGAGCGGGGCAAGGGCATCGGCATCCTGGTGGTCACTCCCACTCGCGAGTTGGCCGGCCAGATAGACGAAGTGGCGCGGGCCGCCTCGAAGTTCACCGGTCACCGCGTGGCCGCCGTCTACGGCGGTGTGGGCTACGAGCCCCAGGTGAAGAAGCTGCGCCGTGGCGTGGAGCTGTTGGTGGCCACACCCGGCCGTCTGCTCGACCTGCATCAGCGTGGCGACGTCGACCTGTCTCACGTGAGCATCCTGGTGCTGGACGAAGCCGACCGCATGCTCGATATGGGCTTCTGGCCCGACGTACGCCGCATCTTGGCCCTGCTGCCGTCCAAGCGTCAGAACATGCTCTTCTCGGCGACGCTGTCGAAAGAGATCATGCGCATCGCCGAGCCCATGCTCGACGATCCGGCGCGCGTGGAAGTCTCACCCAGCGCCACTCCTGTGGAGGCTATCTCTCAGTCCGTATATCCTGTGGCTGAACTGCAGAAGCCCGACCTGCTCATCCGCCTGCTGGAGACCGAGCAACTCGACCGTGTGCTGGTCTTCACCCGCACCAAGCACCGCGCGGACCGCGTGTGCCGCTACCTGGAGCGCAGCCGCATAAAGGGCGCGGCCATCCACTCGAATCGCACGCAGGCACAGCGTCAGCGGGCGCTCGACGGCTTCAAGGACGGCACTTACCGCGTGCTCGTGGCCACCGACATCGTTGCCCGCGGCATCGACGTCGACCGCATCTCGCACGTGATCAACTACGACCTGCCCTCGCAGGCGCAGGATTACGTCCATCGCATCGGACGGACGGCGCGCGCCGGCGCCTCGGGCACCGCCATCAGTTTCCTGGCCGCCGAACAGGCGGGAGAACTGCGCGACATCGAACTGCTCCTGGGAGAGACCCTTCCCTGTAAAGACCTGGAAGACTTCGCCTACATGGAGCGCTTGGTCCCCAATCCCGAACGGGTGCTCAAGAAGCCCAAGCCGCGCCTTGTCTACAACGGCAGCGCGCGCAGGCGCAGCAGATGACAGTCAAGGGCGCCTGAGGGCGCCCTTCTCATTGAGAGGCGCGGGACAACGACAAAGAGGCGGCCGATATGCGGATAGACATCGCCCGAGCCAGCGACGCCTCGACCGTGCTGACGCTGGTCGAGGAGCTTCTGCACGAGCTGGGCAGCGAAGGCGATGAGTTCGCGGAGATCGATCGTGCGAAGATCGAAGCCGCGCTTCGAGCCGCGCTTCCCGCACCCGAGTCGACGCCCGAGCCGACGCCCGGCTCCGATCGAGACCCCGACGCGCGCGCACCGGGCACCATGAGTCTGACGGCCCTCATCGCGCGGGCGGACGACGGCCGCCCGGTGGGCATACTCACCCTTTCCCCCGGCTTCGCCATCTACGCGGGCGGAGAATATGGCGTCATAGACGAGATGTACATCCGTCCCGCTTGGCGCGGGCAAGGAGTGGGGCGAGCTCTCGTCGAGCAGGCCCTGGACATCGCACGGCAACGCGGCTGGCGTCGCGTGGACGTGACGACCCCCACGGACGATCACCAGAACACTGCAGGCCGTTTCTACCGCGGCTGCGGGTTCGAACCCACGGGCGAGAAGCTGCGTCTGCTCCTGGATCGTTGAGAGCCGCAGCGGCGCGGTCGGCCCGGCCGCTCCTCTCGACCGGCAGGCAGACGCCTCAGGCCGGCAGCGACGGATCGTCCACGCCGGGCAGCAGCGACGCATAGTCGGCCACCGCCCCTCCCTCCATGCAGCAGGCGATGATCTCGCGACCCTTGGCCGCGAGATGGGGCGTGTCGAACTCGCGCAGATGGCTCTGGAAGAACTCCCGCAGTTGCCTGGCGCCACCGTCGTACCCCTCGAGACCCACCTCGGGCTGGGCCTCCACGCGCAGGAAATCGTCGCCGATGGACGAGCCCTCGATCCTCATGTTGGTGAGGCTGTATCCCAGGAGAGCGCAGCGCGACGGCGCCAGCTGCCCGGTGCGGAAGCGGGCGTTGCCTCGACGAGCCAGATAGTCGCGCGCCAGCCACTGCGGCATGAAGCCTGTGTACCAAGCGCCCACGTGCTGGTTGGGCACCAGGATATAGCGCGTGCGCACCGCGGTCTCGAACTGTTCGAGCAGAAGGTTGGCTTGGTCCACCATGTTCTCGGTGGCGAAGGGCCAGTAGCTGCCCACTCCCTCACTGGCCATGCCCTCGTGGTCGACGATGCTGGGGTTGGCGTATCCACGGGGCGCCACCAAGCGCCATAGCCAGGCCAGGGCCGGGGGGAGTACGTGGAAGAGCCCCAGGATGCCGTAGCTGGGATGCTCACGGGTGCAAGGCGGAGTGCGGAGCCCGATGCTGCGGATGTCCACGGCCACCGGCTCGCTCACCACGTTGGGGATGATATCCCGAGGGATCACCACACGCGGGTTGGGACAGGGCTTGCAGGGCGCGTCGAGCGTATGTTCCCAGATGAGCGCCCGGCTGCGGGGGACCGCGTCGATGTTGAGAAAGACGAGCGGCTTGGGCGGGTCGGTGGTCAGCTTCTCCAAGTCGGGGTCGGTGCCGTAACCCTTGATGTGGTCCACGCGCACGAACCATCCGTCCTCGGCATCGACGATGCGCAGCTTGCCGTCTTTCTGCTGTATGGCGGGGTGGCACAGGGCCACATCGTCGCACACCGGGTGCAGTTCGCAGGTACGGGGGATCTCCAGAAAGCGCTCCTCGCCCGTGACGATGTTGCGGCCTTTCAGCAGACGTCCGTCGGGCAGACGATGCGGCTGCTCCAGCATCTCGCTCTTGCCGCTGCCGCTGGCGCCTTCGTGCATGAAACTGATGACGTTGTCGTAGGGAGTGACCACCCGCACCGCCGAACAGTGGGCGGCCACCCAGCGCTCCTTGGCGCCCTTGCGGATGAGCGTGCCGTACACACCCTTCTTCGCGCTCGGCCCGGGATAGAGGTTGTAGGAGAAGACCTCGTGCCGTCCCGGAAGACGGTTGTGCACCACCACCTGTTTCCCACCGAAGCGGGTGTGACGGAAAGGCGGGGCCACCAGGATGAACACCGTGGGCTTGAACCCCTCCGGCAGCTGTTCGACCGGGATGATGCCCTGCAACATGGCCAGACTCAAGCCGAAGAAGGCCGCGTTGATGGGCATGACGGCCAGAGCGTTCGCCCCCAGGTTGCCGAACCCCGTGGTGAAGCAGAAGACGCCCAGATCCTGCCTGGCCAACCATTCGAACGTGTCTTTGCGTACGGCGGCGAAGTCATCGCCGTAGTGGTCGCGGTAGCGAGGCTTGTCGGTGGGGCCGTCGTCGCCGATTATGAGTGAGTCGGGATCGCGCCTGCGCATGTAGGGCTCGAGGTAGTTGGCCACTATGCCGTTGCGCACCCTGGCGACGGTGGCTTCCACCACCGTCCGTCCCTCGGGCAGGGCGTACTCCACCGACATGCTGTCGGCGTCCGGACTCCCGGTGGCCAGATCGATCAACTCCTGCACGGTCCCCGCCACGCGGACGCTGGGTGCCTTGCGGAACACTTGGGCCAGGTCCTTGGGCAGTTGCAGTCTGTCTAGCAGCGTCCGGTGCTGCGGTGGTTGTTCATCCACAGTGATTCTCCTTCAGGACGACGATCTCTAGGAGACCAGTCGGCGCATGGCTTCTTCGTACTTCTCCTGCGTCTTCTGCACCACTTCGTCCGGCAGAGCGGGAGCCGGAGGCTCCTTGTCCCAGCGGATGGATTCCAGGTAGTCGCGCACGTACTGCTTGTCGAAACTGGGCGGGGAGCCGCCGGGGCTGTACGAGTCGGCCGGCCAGAAACGAGACGAATCGGGCGTGAAGATCTCATCGATGAGGATGACCTCGCCGTCATCGGTCAACCCGAACTCGAACTTGGTGTCGGCGATGATGATGCCCCGCTCCAGCGCATGTTCCGCGGCGAACCTGTAGAGGGCCAGGCTGATGTCGCGCACCTTCTCCGCCACCTCTGTGCCCACGAGCGAGACCGCCGTCTCGAACGAGATGTTCTCGTCGTGACCCGATTCGGCCTTGGTGGAAGGGGTGAAGATGGGCTCCGGCAGCCGGTCCGCTTCGCGCAACCCGGCAGGCAGGGGTATGCCGCACACGGTCCCCTGGGTCTGGTACTCCTTCCAGCCCGACCCCACCAGGTAGCCCCGCACGATGTTCTCGATGACGAGAGGTCGGGTACGACGCACCAAGACTGTGCGGCCGCGCAGGTCTTCGTAGAACCAGTCGACATCCGGATACCATGCCGGCCCGGGATTGGGATCGACCAGGTGATTGGCGATGATATGCTCCGTCTTCTGGAAGAAGAAGTTCGAGATCTGGGTGAGCACTCGGCCTTTTCCGGGGATGGGTGTGGGAAGCACGTGGTCGAAGGCCGAGATGCGGTCGCAGGCGACGATGAGCAGATGCTCTTCACTGGGTTTGTAGACGTCGCGGACCTTGCCCCTGCGGTACAGTGGGAGACCCCGTTCCTGGGACTCGAACATGGCTGCAGACATCGGGCTACTCACTTCCTTGTTCGGGTTGCGCATTGTGGCGAGTAGTACCATACCAAGTATCTCGCCCGCCCGGCCACCGGGACGGACATCAGGTGTGTAGTGACGGCGTTCGCAGGGAGAACGACCTTGGACGAGTGGTACAAGCTGGGCGTCGATGAGGCACTTGACCGCGTGGGGAGCGGACGTGAAGGTCTGAGCCGGGACGAGGCTCTGAGACGTCTGCAGGAATACGGTTCCAACGAGCTCGCCGAGGCTGGGAGCAAGAGCCCGTGGCGCATCCTGGCCCAGCAGTTTACCTCCATCCTCATCATCATCCTCATCATCGCGGCCATCGCTTCGGCCGTCCTGGGCGACTACGCCGACGCCATAGTCATCATGGCCATCGTCATACTCAACGGTCTCCTTGGCTTCCGGCAGGAGTACAAAGCCGAGAAGACCATGAACGCGCTGCGCAAGCTGGCTGCGCCCATGGTGCGCGTGCGCCGCGGCGGCCAAGTGGTGGAGGTGCCCTCCGCGGACCTGGTGCCCGGCGACGTGGTGCTCGTGGAGGCCGGCAACGTGATCCCGGCCGACGCGAGGCTCATGCAGTCCGCCAGTCTGAGGGTGCAGGAAGCCGCGCTCACCGGAGAGTCGGAGCCCGTGGAGAAGATCGAAGCCGCGTTGGATCAGCCCGACGTCCCCCTGGCCGACCGCGTGAACATGCTCTATATGGGCACGTCCGCGTCCTACGGGCGCGGCGAGGCGGTGGTGACCGGCACGGGCATGCAGACCGAGTTGGGCAAGATCGCCGGGATGATCCAGGCCGTGGACCAGGAGGCCACACCCCTGCAGAAACGTCTGAGCCAGCTGGGCCGCTGGCTGGCCGTCGCAGCGCTGGTGCTGGTGGTGATCATCTTTGCGCAGGGACTGCTGCGCGGCGAGGGGCTGCGCATCATGTTCCTGACCGCGGTCAGCATGGCTGTGGCCGCGGTACCGGAAGGACTGCCGGCCATCGTCACGGTGGCGCTTTCGCTGGGCGCGCAGCGCATGCTGAAACGCAAGGCCCTCATCCGGAAGTTGCCGGCGGTGGAGACTTTGGGCTCGGTCACCGTCATCTGCTCGGACAAGACGGGCACCCTCACCGAGAACCGCATGACGGTCATCATCTTGGACATCCTGGGTCACGAGATCGATCTTCAGCAGGAGATGAAGCGCGACCATCCGGCACCGCTGGCGGCGGCCGACGCCGGCCACGCCAGGGAGTTGCTGCAGGACAAGGCCGCCGTGCCACTGCTCGTCACCGGGGGCGCCCTCTGCAACGACTCCATCCTCCAGTTGGTCAGCGTGGGCTCGGAAGACGAAGGTGCCCGTGAGGAGTACCGGGCCCTCGGTGATCCCACGGAAGGGGCCATCGTCATCGCGGCCGCCCAGTTGGGCCTGCTGAAGACAGAGCTGGATCGGGCGTTCCCGCGCGTGGGCGAGTTGCCCTTCGAGTCCGAGCGCAAGCGGATGACCACCGTGCACGCGCGGCCTTTGGAGACCATCTACGGGCTGGAGGAACTCAACGTCCATCTGGCGGCGGAGGATGCCGAGGCGGTCGCCTTCACCAAGGGCGCCCTGGAATCCATTCTGCCCCTGTCGACAGGGGTGTGGGACGGCGAGCGCGTCATCCCTCTGAACGACGAGCAGCGGGTGCGCACCCAGAAGGCCAACGACGACCTGGCCGCACGAGGCATGCGCGTGCTGGCCGTAGCCTTCCGCACGCTACCCGCCACTCCCGGTGCTGAGGGCGCACCCGCCCTGACGGTCGCCGACCTGGAACGCGAACTGGTGCTGGTAGGCCTCATCGGTATGATCGATCCGGCCCGGTCGGAGGCCAGGGACGCGGTGAAGACCGCGTTGGCGGCAGGCGTCCGCCCGGCGATGATCACCGGTGACCAGCCGCTCACCGCCGCCAGCATCGCGGCGCAGGTGGGCATCGTCACCCCCGAACAAGCTGCCTCGCCCGACTTCCAAGTGCTCACCGGCACCCAGCTGGAAGCGCTCTCACCCGCGGAGTTGAAGGAGGCCGTACGCGAGGTCTCGGTCTACGCACGCGTGGCTCCGGAACAGAAACTCACCATCGTGCAGGCGCTGCAAGAGCAGGGCCACGTGGTAGCCATGACCGGAGACGGGGTCAACGACGCCCCCGCGCTGCGCAAGGCCGACATCGGCGTGGCTATGGGCATCACCGGCACCGACGTGGCCAAGGAAGCCGCCGACATGGTGCTCATGGACGACAACTTCGCCACCATCGTCGCGGCCGTCCGCGAAGGCCGGGCCATCTACGACAACGTGCGCAAGTTCATCAAGTACCTCATGGCCACCAATGTCGGCGAGTTGGCGGTCATGCTCATCGCGCCCTTCCTGGGCATGCCGCTGCCCTTGCTGCCCCTGCAGATCCTGTGGATGAACCTGGTCACCGACGGCCTGCCCGGCCTCGCCCTGGGCTTCGAGCCTCCGGAGCGCCGGGTGATGGAGCGGCCGCCTCATCCGCCCAGCGAGGGCATCTTCGCCCGAGGACTGGGCACCCACATCATGTGGGCCGGGCCGCTTATGGGCGTCATCGCCCTCATGGCCGGCTGGTTCTACTGGCGCGCAGGGGACGAGGCCTGGCAGACCATGCTCTTCACGGTGCTCACCATCTCGCAGATGTTCCACGTCCTCGCCATCCGCCAGGAGCGCGAGTCGCTGTTCAAGACCGGACTGTTCTCCAACAAGCTGCTCCTGGGTGCGGTGATCCTCACCATCCTGCTGCAGTTCGCGCTCATCTACGTGCCGTTCTTGCAGAACATCTTCGACCTGCAGGCGCTGGATCTGTCGCACATAGTCATAGCGTTCGTGATCAGTTCGGCCATCTTCTGGCTCATCGAGGCGCAGAAGCTCTTGGCACGCCGCCGCGACCGCCGACGGGGAGTCGCTGCGTAGCATGACGACCGCGGATCCAGAAAGCCGGTCGCGCCCGGACGGCGTTGCTCAGGAGTCGCCCCCCCAGGGATTGACCGCCGCCGAGGTGAAGGCGCGTGTGGACGCAGGCCAGGTGAACGTGACGCCGCGGCCGGGGGGACGGACCACCTGGGACATCATCCGCGGGAACGTCTTCACCTGGTTCAACCTCATCCTGGGCGTGCTCTTCGTGGCCATGGTCTCCTTCGGCTCCTGGAAGGATGCGCTGTTCGGCAGCATCCTGGTCATCAACACGGTCATCGGCATCGTGCAGGAGATGCGGGCCAAGATCGCACTCGACCGCCTGTCGCTGCTCACCACTCCGGCCGTGAGGGTCATTCGCGACGGGACCGTGCAGGAGTCACCGGTGGCCGACGTCGTCCTTGACGACGTGCTGCAGGTGGCAGCGGGAGACCAGATCGTCGCCGACGGCGAGACTCTCTTTTCGCAGAGCCTGGAGGTGGACGAGTCGCTGCTCACCGGCGAGTCGGTGCCCATCAGCAAAGAGCCGGGCGACAAGCTGCTCTCCGGCAGCTTCGTGGTGGCCGGGAGCGGGGTCTTCAGGACGACGGCGGTGGGTGCCGACGCCTACGCGCAGCGCCTCATGGGAGAGGGCAAGCGTTATGTGCGGCTGCGTTCGGAACTGATGAACGGCATCAACGGCATCCTCCGGGTCATCGGCCTGGGGATCATCCCGGTGGGGGCCCTGCTCATCTGGGCCCAGTTCCGCATGGACGCCACCGTGGAGCATGGGGTCACCAACACCGTGGCGGCGCTGGTGGCCATGATCCCTCAGGGATTGGTGCTGCTCACCAGCATCGCCTTCGCGGTGTCGGCCATCACCTTGGCCCGGCGGAACGTGCTGACGCGCGAGCTGCCTGCAGTGGAGGGATTGGCCCGAGTAGACGTGCTGTGCATCGACAAGACCGGCACCATCACCGAGCCGCAACCGGCCTTCGACCGTTTCGAGCCCTTGGCCGGCCGTAGCAACGGGGACACGATGACCCGCGACGCGGGCCTTGGTGGCTTCGGTAGCGATTCAGCCACCGAGAGCCCCGACGAGGACGAGATCCTGCAGGCGCTGGCGGCCCGGGCCGCCCGCGCCTCGGCCAAGAACTCCACCATCGCCGCCATCTCTTCGTCTCTCACCCACGCGGACGGGTGGGAACTCGAGGACGCGGTCCCCTTCTCATCGGCACGCAAGTGGAGTGCGGCCCGCTTCGAGGGCCGCGGATCGTGGGTCCTGGGAGCCCCTGAGATCGTCGCCGGCGAGGCCGCCGAGATGGCCGCCGCGCGCTCGCGCGCGGCCGAGATCGCGGCCGAGGGCATGCGCGTGCTGCTCTTCTGCCGCAGCGACGAGCCGTTGCAGGACGATCGACTACCCGGCGGCATGTCGGCCTGCGGTCTGGTGATGCTCGCCGAACGAATCCGCCCCGACGCCCCCGAGACACTGGAGTATTTCCGCAGGCAAGGCGTGGAAATCAAAGTGATATCCGGCGACAACCCTGCCACGGTGGCCACCGTGGCCGCGAAAGCGGGCGTCTCAGGAGCCGACCGCGCCGTCGACGCGCGCGAGCTGCCGGAAGGCGAGGAACTGGCCGACCTCATGGAGAGCACCACGGTCTTCGGTCGGGTGACCCCTGACCAGAAGCGCTCCATGGTGGAGGCTCTGCAGAGCCGCGGCCACACGGTGGCGATGACGGGCGACGGGGTCAACGATGTGCTCGCGCTCAAGAGAGCCGACATGGGCATCGCCATGGGCACAGGCACCGCCGCAGCCCAAGCCGTCTCGCAACTGGTGTTGGTCGACTCGCGTTTCTCCACGCTTCCGGGGGTCGTGGCCGAAGGCCGCCGGGTGACGGCCAACATCGAGCGCGTGGCCGGTCTCTTCACCAACAAGAGCGTGTGGGCCGCGGCCCTGGCCTTGGCGGTGGCCCTGGTGGGCGTGCCCTACCTCATCCTTCCCCGTCACCTGACCATCATCGATGCCCTCACCATCGGCATCCCGGGCTTCTTCCTGGCACTGGCGCCCAACAGGCGCCGCTTCGTGCCTGGTTTCGTCTACAGAGTGGCCCGCTTTGTCATCCCCACCGGGCTGCTGTCGGCGCTCACCATGTTCGCTTCTTATCTGGTGCTCCGTAGGGTCGGCGCGGGCGTGCTCGAAGCGCAGACCATGGAGACCGTCATCTTCTTCGTCATCGGCATACGGGTGATCACCGCCATCGAACGACCGGTCCGGGGCTGGCGCCTGGGCCTGGCCATCGCCATGGCCGTCTTGCTGGTGATCGTCTTCGCCATCCCCTTCGGGCGCGAGTTCTTCGCCCTCGACCTGCCTGGCTGGGCGGCTTTGGGGGTCACGGCGGCGTTCTGCGTGTTCGCGTGGTTCTTCGTGGGCTTGGGATGGAGGATCGGCGACCGGCTGCCATTCTGGAGGGAAGCGGTGGACCGGGCCAGGGCTCTGGAACGCGCTGCGGACTGAGAGGAACGCGTTTGGCCCCCATGCGTCGGGGGGTATGCAGCATCCCAGCGCTGTTCTATCCTGTAGGAGACGTGGCGCTCAGGCCCATCCAAGACCGAGCGAGGAGGAGACCATGCCCACATCACGCAGGACCGCGCTGCTCCTCTGCATCCTGGTAGTGCTTCTCGTGCCCGGACTTCTGGGTTTGGGAGCCTGCGGCTCCGAAGCCGACGACGAAGGCAGCGCGGCCGATACCCTGGTCGTGGCCACAGAGGCCTTCACCATCCGCGACCCGGCATTCGCGAGCGGGCGGGCGGACATCCTCCTCAACCAACAAGTGTACGACTGGCTGGTGGAGATCGGTCCCCAGAACGAGCTTCTGCCCGGCCTGGCCACCGAATGGTCGTCGCCCGACGGCAAGGTCTGGACCTTCATCCTGCGTCCGGACGTGACCTTCTCCAACAGTGAAGACTTCACCGCCGATGACGTGGTCTACACCTTTGACAGATTGCGCGACCCGGCCGTCGGCTCACCCGGCAAGGATATCTACGCAAATGTGGAGAGCGTCCGCGCCGTGGACGAGGGCACTGTGGAATTCACGCTGCAGGAGCCCAACCCCGAGTTCCCCAGCGACGTGGCCGACTATCACGCCGCCATCCTCTCCCGCGGTGTGGCCGACCCCGCTGATGAGTGGGTGGGCACCGGAGCCTTCAAGATCGTGAGTTACTCGGCGGAAGACCGTGCCGTCCTCGACAAGAACCCCTACTACTGGCGAGAAGACGGCTCTGGGGAGACCCTGCCTCATCTGGAGGGACTACAGCTCATAGTCTCCCCCGACCTGGCCGGACAAGTGCAGGCTCTGCGCGGAGGCCAAGTGCAGTTCGTAGCCGGACTGACGGCTGAACTCGTGGATGCGATCAAGGGCGATGAGAACCTGCGCGTGATCACAGGTCCTGCCAGCGCCTTCCACTATGTGATCCATATGCGCTCGGACGAAGGTCGGCCCACGGCCGACGAGCGCGTGCGCCGGGCGTTGCGCCTGGGGACCGACCACCAGGGTCTCATCGACCAAGTGCGGCCGGGGTTGGCCGTGGTGGGTAACGGCACGCCCGTGGGCCCTGCGTACGGCGACTACTATCTGGACGAACCACCGGCCTACGATCCTGAAGAGGCCCAGAGACTTCTGGCCGAAGCCGGCCACGCTGACGGACTGGCCATCACTCTCTACGCCCAACAGGCTCTTGAGGTCCCCGCCATCGCGACGGTGTGGCAGCAGCAGATGCGGGCCATAGGGGTCACCGTGGACATCCAGACTGTGCCGCCAGATGTGTACTACAGCGAAGGCGACGCCAACTGGCTCACTGTGGATTTCGGCATTACCGAGTGGGGGGCGCGCGCCACGCCCAACGCCTACTTCAACGCCGCCTACGTCACTGACGCCGCCTACAACGAGTCCCATTGGAGTGACAGCGAGTTCGACTCCTTGGTGGCCCGGATCAACAGCGAGTTGGACCGGGACACGCGCGCCGACCTGTACCGGCAGGCGCAACGCATCCTGAGGGAACGTGGACCGGTGATCGTCCCCTTCTTCCAGACCGCGGTGGCCGGAGCCAGTGTGGCTCTGGAGGGAGTCGAACTGGCGCCCGACTGGTCGCGCACGTCGTTCATCACCGCCCGACTCGTGAGGTGACCGCGAGTCCGCAGCCGCAGAGCGCCCGGGCCCGCCCGCCCAGGCGGGCGGGCCTCTACTGGCGCCGGTTGCGCCGCCAACCTGTGGCTCTGGTCGGGGCCGTCATCTTCGTCCTGTTCGTCCTCGTGGCTGCGTTCGGGCCCTTGGCGGCCCCGTACGACCACACCGCCCAGGATGCTCAACAGAGGCTGCAACCGCCCAGTCTTGCTCATCCCATGGGCACCGACAACTTCGGCCGCGACGTTTTCAGCCGGGTGCTGGTGGGCGCTCGAGAGGTCTTCTTGCTGGGCGGAGCAGGCACGCTGTTCGCGGCTATGCTCGGCACTTCGCTGGGCCTGCTGGCCGGATACGTGGGACGCATCTGGGATGAGGCCATCATGCGTGTACTCGACGTGCTTCTGGCCTTTCCCGCCCTGCTCTTGGCCATGGTCCTGCTCGCCACCGCGGGCCCGTCGGCACTGAATCTCATTCTGGTCATCACCGTCCTCTACCTGCCCATGTTCGCCCGCATTGCCCGTAGCATGGTGCTCGACCTGCGTTCGCGAGAGTACGTGGAGGCGGCACGGTTGCGCGGAGAGACACGTCGCTACCTGCTCTTCCGCGAGATGCTGCCCAACGCCGTCCCGCCCCTCTTGGTGGAGACTTCGGTGCGCTTCGCCTACTCCATCTTCCTGGTGGCCTCCCTCGGCTTCCTGGGGCTGGGGGTACAGCCCCCTTCGCCCGATTGGGGAAGGCAGGTGAACGAGGCCCGGACCTTCTTTGACAGCGCCCCCTGGATGCTGCTCTTCCCGGCCGGGGCCATCTCGCTGCTGGTCATCGCCACCAGCCTCATGGCCGACGGCCTGCGCCATGTGTTCAGCCCTCCGGGCACAGACGGGAGCCGCTGACGTGGCCGGCGCACCGATCGTCGACATCGCCGGCCTCTCGGTGCAGTACCGCACGGAGGGTGGCGACCTTCACGCCGTCCGCTCGGTGTCACTCACCATCGATCGCGGCCAGACCCTGGGGCTGGTAGGCGAATCGGGTTCGGGCAAGAGCACCCTCGCGCTGGGAGCGATCGGCTACCTGCCCGCCAACGGAAGGATCTCAAAGGGGACGGTCCACATCGCCGGAGAGGAGGTGAGCGCGCTCGACCGCGGCAGGCTGCGCCGCCTGTGGGGCTCGCAGATCGGTCTGGTGAGCCAAAATCCTGCCGGGGCGCTCAATCCCAGCCTCACCGTAGGCCGGCAGCTCGATGAGATGGGACGGCGCCACTTGAACCTCACCCGTTCAGAGGCGAGAGAGGTCACCATCGACATGCTACGCCGCGTGCAGATATCCCAACCGGAGGCGGTGGCGGCCCGCTATCCGCATCAGCTCTCGGGCGGCATGCTGCAACGGAGTGCCATCGCCATGGCACTCATGACGCACCCAGCCTTCCTCATACTCGATGAGCCCACCACCGCCCTCGATGTCACCACCCAAGCCGTGGTGCTCGATATGCTGGCCGCGCTCAAGGCCGATTTCGACAGCGCCATCCTCTACATCACACACAACTTGGGTGTGGTCGCGCGCGTCTGCGACCGGGTGGCGGTCATGTATGCCGGGGAGGTGGTCGAAGAGGGCCCGGTTGCGGACATCTACGTGCGACCACTGCACCCCTACACGATCAACCTACTGAACTGCGTGCCGATCTTGGAACGACCGGCTGCGCGGGCGGATGAGGGCGGGGCGCCGCCACCGGAGGCGGCTTCGCGGACGAGGAGGCTCGCGACAATCCCCGGGTCTCTGCCCAAGCTCGGCCTTCTACCCCCGGGGTGCGTGTTCGCCCCGCGCTGTCCTTTAGCAGTCGACGAGTGCGAGACCGAGCCTACTGAGTATGCGGTGGTGGAAGACGGTCGACGGACCGCCTGCCGGCGATGGAGAGAACTGCTCACCGACGAGGGCCGCGCCGCCGCGCTGCACGGCGAGGAGGTACGTGCGCCGGACGAAGCGCCCGCCACCGCAGCCGCGCGGCGGGAAGACGCCGCGCGACGCCAGGCCGGCCCTGCGAAGAAGCCGCCGGAGCCTGCGGGCGAGCCCCTGCTGTGGGTGCAGGAAGCGACGAAGAGGTTCGACACGGGTCGCGGCCGACCAGGCACGAAAGCGGTGGACGGGGTCACTCTCAGCGTGGACCCTGTGCGGACCTACGGGCTGGTAGGAGAGAGCGGGAGCGGCAAGACCACTCTCGCCCGCATCGTGGCCGGTCTCACACCGGCGGGCGAGGGACGCCTGCTTCTGGATGGCCGAGGGCTCGAGCCCGACGCAGCCTCACGGTCCCGCTCGGCACTGCGACGCATGCAGATGGTGTTCCAAAGCCCAGAGGCGTCGCTCAATCCCCGCCGCACAGTGGCAGAGGCTCTGGAACGTCCCCTACGCGTCCTCGCAGGTCTCGACCGACGAGCGGCAAGGACGCGTGCGCTGGCTCTGCTCGATGCAGTGCGACTCCCGGCATCTTATCTGAACCGGTATCCGGGCGAACTCAGCGGGGGTGAGAAGCAGCGCGTGGCCATCGCGCGGGCGTTCGCCGCTGGGCCTGACCTGGTGATCTGCGACGAACCTCTGTCTTCACTGGACGCGTCCGTGCAGGGAGCGCTCATGAACCTCCTGGTCGACCTCCAGGACCAGGAGGGCACGTCCTACCTCTTCATATCCCACGACCTGGCCGCCGTGCAGCATCTGTCGCACTTCATCGGCGTCATGTATCTGGGGCGCATAGTGGAGCAGGGCAGGGCGGACAAGGTCCTCGCCCCTCCCTATCACCCCTATACGGAGGCTCTGGTATCGGCGGTGCCGGTCCCCGACCCGTCGGCCTGCGCTCATCGGGTGCCTCTGCGCACGGATGTTGGGGGCGGCAGCCCGGTCCTCAGCGGATGCCGGTTCCACGCGCGTTGCCCGCGGTCCCTGGGCGAGCTGTGCGTGCGGGAGGAACCACCATGGCGCCTGGACGACGGGGGGGTCGTGCCGGCGGGGGCGCCCGCCGCCGACGCCGTCGCGGCGGGCGCCCCACACGCCGTGCGCTGCCACATCGCGCTGGGCGAGTTGGCTGCGCTCCAGGAAGAGACAGAACGGACCAGGGCGGACAGTCGATGTGCGGGAGACGCCCCATGAGACGTTTCGTCTTCCGCCGCCTCGGCTTCGTCATCCTCACCGTCCTCCTCTCCAGCGTGGTGGTGTTCGCCGCCACTCACGTGCTGCCCGGTGACGTGGCCACCATGGTGTTGGGGCGCGAGGCTTCCGAACAGGCCAAGGACAAGCTGCGCCAGGATCTAGGGCTCGATCGTCCTCTGGTGGTGCAGTATGGAGACTGGCTGGGCGATTTGGTGCGCGGTGACTGGGGCACTTCCCTCAGCACCGGCGAACAGGTGCGTGACATCACACTGGAACGGCTGCGCAACTCCGTCATGCTCGCGCTCGTAGCCTTTCTGTTCTACGTTCCGCTCGGCATCCTGCTGGGGGTGATAGCCGCCTGGCGGCGGAACTCCTCGTTGGACCAAGTCATCTCCGCCGGCTCACTGGCCTTCATCGGCCTGCCCGAGTTCGTGACGGCGGTGCTGCTCATCGCCTTGTTCTCGCGAGTCCTGGGTTGGTTCCCGGCCTCGTCGTCCATCCCTCCCGACTCCGGTTTCGTCCGTGCCTTCCCCAGCCTGGTGCTCCCTGCCCTGACGGTGTCGCTCACCAACCTAGCCTACGTCGTCCGCATGACCCGAGCCAGCACCGCCGAGACCCTACAGACCGACTACGTGCGCACAGCCCGGCTGAAGGGCCTCGCGCCCGCAAGCCTCCTCTTCACCCACGTACTGAGGAACTCGTTGCTGCCCACGGTCACCGTGGTCGCGGCCGGAGTGGGTTGGTTGATCGGAGGACTGATAGTCACGGAGTCGGTGTTCGGTTATCCGGGACTGGGCCGCCTGGTCCTTTTCGCCATCCAGCGCCGCGACGTGCCTCTCATCCAGTCCACCACCATGATCATCGTCATGGTCTTCGCCGTCGCCAACCTACTCGCCGACATCATCTACACCCTGCTCAACCCGCGCATTCGCTACCGATGAACCCGTCTGCCTCGCGCACTCCAGTCGGCATCCAGCGAATCTACATCTCGCTGAGCGCGCTGTTCGTGGCGGCCGCCTCCGTCATCTGGGGCGTCAACACCCTCTTCCTCCTGGACGCCGGGCTCGACATCTTCCAAGTGATGCTGGTGAACGCCACTTTCAGCGCCGGCCAGATCGTCTTCGAGATCCCCACGGGCGTCGTAGCCGACACTGTGGGACGTCGTGCGTCGTTCCTCTTGGGGATCGGCTCTCTTGCTGTGGCCACGCTCATCTACGTGGGCTCGTCTGTCTGGCACTTGGGCCTGGCCGGCTTCATCCTGGCCTCGGTGCTGCTGGGGTTCGGCTTCACCTGCCAGACGGGCGCCGTGGACGCCTGGATGGTGGATGCGCTCGACGCAAGTGGGCACACGGGCAGCAAGGACCACGTGTTCGCACGCACCGGCATCTTCGTGAACATCTCCATGCTCTTCGGCACGCTGGCCGGTGGGCTCCTGGGACAGATCAGCCTGGCCGTGCCCTACCTGGTACGCACCGGCCTGCTGGTAGTGGCGTTCTTCGTGACGCTGGTCTTCATGCGCGACATCGGCTTCCAACCAAGGCCGTTCCACATCTCCCGCCTTGGCGGCGAGAGCCGCGCCATCTTCGCAGCCGGCGTCGCTCACGGTTGGCGGCATCCCGTGATTCGACCCCTGCTCTTCACGTCACTGTTGAACGGCCTTCTCCTCTGGTACTTCTTCTACGCCTCCCAGCCGTATGCACTCGAGCTACTGGGACGCGAGGGTCTGGTGTGGGTGGCAGGTGCGATCACCGCCCTTTTCGCCGTCTCGGGGATCGGCGGGAACGCGGTGGTGGACAGGATCTCGAAGAGCGCATGGGGAGCCAGTCCGGCCAGGGTCCTTCTGTGGGCTTCTCTGGGCACCTCGTTGAGTGCAGTGGGTGTGGGCGTGGTGGGCTTGGTGTCAAGTGGCCCGCACCCAGCTGCGTTCGTCCTCTTCGTCGTACTGCTGGGGGTGTACGGGTTCCTGGACGGGATCATACGGCCGGTGCGGCAAGCCTACCTCAACGAGCATATCCCTTCCGCCCAGCGTGCCACCGTCCTCTCCTTCGACTCGTTCTTCGCCGACATCGGGGCGGTGGGAGGACAGCTGGGTCTGGGCTATCTGGCCCAGAACGTCTCCAAAGCGGCAGCCTATGCCGTGGGTGGGCTCATACACCTGCTCACGGTGCCTCTGTACGGGCGCACGGGAACAGCTTCGGCGCCCAGATCTACAGAAGGTTCTCGGGATTGAGCCCTCTTAGGCCCGGCGTCACGAAGCGGCCGTCCCTGCGCACGAGCACGTCATCGAACCAGATCTCCCCTCCGCCCCAGGCCGGGGTCTGTATGAGCACCAGATCCCAGTGCACGCTCGAGCGGTTGCCGTTGTCGGCGTCTTCGTACGCGCGCCCCAAGGCCAGATGGAGACTCCCGCCGATCTTCTCGTCGTAGAGGGTGTCTTTCATGGGCCTGTCGATGCAAGGATTGACGCCAAAGGCGAACTCGCCCACGTAACGCGAGCCCTCGTCGGTATCGAGCATGGTGGCCAACTTCTCGGGCTCGTTGGCGTCGGCTTCCGCCACGCGGCCGTCACGGAACACCAGGCACACCCTCTCATAGGTGGTGCCGTCCTCCAACGAGGGCGTGTTGAAGAGTATGGTGCCGTTCACCGAATCGCGGACGGGGGACGTGAACACCTCACCGTCGGGGATGTTGTTGTGACCGGCGGCCTTCACCACGGGGATACCCTTGATAGAGAAGCTCAGGTCGGTGCCCGGGGACACGATCCGCACCCGGTCGGTGCGCGACATGAGTTCCACCAGCGGGTCCATGGCTCGCGACATCTTCGCATAGTCGAGCGTGGATACGCGAAGACAGAAATCCTCGAAGGCGTCGGTGGACATGCCGGCGGCCTGCGCGGCGGCAGCGGTGGGATAGCGCAGCAGCAGCCAGCGCTTGCTGAGCTCGAGGTTGAGCAGCGGCTCGGAGGCCAGCCGTGAGGCTTCGAGCGTGCGAGGGGCGACGTCGGCCAGCTCAGTGGCGTTCCGGTCGGCCAGGATGTAGACGGTGGCATCGACGTCGCGAACGCGCTGCATACCCCACGACACCTGCAGGTCCATCTGCTCCCGGGAAGCGCCCAGCATCCAGGCCCGGCGCAGGCGGGCGTCGCCCAGGACGGCGAACGGAAGAGCGCCGCGGCGGTAGGCCTGCTCCACCAGCGCGATCATCAATTCCTCGGCACCGGTCTCGCCCTCGATGAGCACCTTCTCGCGCGGCTTGAGCTCCAGCGAGTAGTCCAGAAGGTTGCCAGCCAGCACGTCCAGCCGCGGGTCTCTCATGTCTTCGTCTCCTCCTCTGGGATGCGGTGCTCCGAGGCGCCCTCATGCTAGCAGGCGCACCACGACGCGGGCCGATACAATGCAGGGGTCCGGATCGACATGTATCAACGTATCAGGAGATGTCATGCTGAGCGACTATCCCGTGGTCGCCGAGGTGGTGGTGCGCTGGGGCGAGATGGACTCCCTCGGCCACGTCAACAACATCATGTACCTGCAGTACTTCGAGATCGCCCGCATCGCGTATCTGGAGCGGCTGGGGCTCGACCCGCCAGGGCCGTGCTGGGGCGAGAGGGGGCTCATCATCGCCACAGTGAGCTGCCGCTTCAAAGCCCCGGTCACCTACCCCGACACGCTGCGGGTGGGAGCACGGGTGTCAGCCCTGGGGAGCGACCGCTTCGTCATGGAGCACATAGCGTGGAGTACGAAGCTGGAGCGTGTGGCGGCGTCGGGGGATGCCGAGGTGGTGTCGTACGACTACGTGCTGGGAAGACGGGTGCCTCTGCCGTCGGAATGGCACCACGGGATAGCCGACCTGGAAGGCCGGGAGCCCCCTGTGCTGTCAGCAAGGGCACGGAGGTCGAAGGGCCCGGAGTGACAGGAAAATATACGGGGCGCCGGCCAACGGCCGGCGCCCCGTATCACACTGGTGTTCGCTGCCCGGCCCTACTCCACGGGCAGCTTGAAGAAGTCCTTGGGATTGTGCCAGCACACCTTGTCGATGGTGGCTTTGTCTAA
Organism: Thermoleophilia bacterium; assembly: GCA_040772905.1. Taxonomy (GTDB): domain Bacteria; phylum Actinomycetota; class Thermoleophilia; order RBG-16-64-13; family RBG-16-64-13; genus JAXGXJ01. Next base: position 88,262 of record JAXGXJ010000007.1, read on the forward strand.
GCCCATGAGCCTCATGGCGAGCATCACGCGGGGCACCATGAAGTAGTCGTTACCCTCGCCGCCCAGCTCGGAGTTGATGATGAGGCGGTCGCGCAGGCCGGGGTTGTCGATGACGTATCGGGCAGCAGGCTCGGGCGGCATCTTGTCCCAGCAGATGGAGAGGCCGATCATGCTCTTGGTGTTGGTGGCCCGCCAATCGAGGTTGGGCTCGGAGGCGTGGTCGAAGACGCACTTCTCCACGGGGAACTTCTCTTCTTTTATGATCTCGAGCACCTGCGGGAGCACGTCTTGGCTCTGGGGGGCGTTACGGATGGGGGTGTGCAGGATCACAGGCACCCCTGCGTCCTTGGCGATACGCAGCTGCTCGCGGAAGAGCCACTTCTCGAAGTCGGTGCCGGTGTCGAGACCGATCTCACCGATGGCCACGGCACGGTCGGCCTTCAGGTACTCGGGCATCTTGGCCAGGCACTTCTCGGCATCAGTGGGGTTCACCCCGAAAAACGGGACGGAGAGCGAGGTGAAGAGCTCGAATCCCAGGGTGGTGGCCGTGGTGGTCTCCATGCCCAGGAAACGGTCCCACATGAGGATGACGTCTTCCTCGGTCTTGGAGCCCAGGTACATGTGCGGGCTGGGGACGATGGCGGCTTCCATGCCCATCATGACGAGCTTCTGGAGCTGCTTGTCCTCGATCATGTCGGTGTGCAGGTGCGCGTCGATGAAACGCATTCCACGAACCTCCGTGCAGAGACTGGTCCAAAGATACCGGCTGCCTTCGCAACGGCTCCGGCATGGCTGCAATCGTACCACTCACACGTGGGGATAGCTACCTGTCGTTCGCTAGTAAGAAACATGGTGCGGTCGCCGCGGCAGCCCGGAGAGCGCATCATCCGGGCGTCCGCCCTCCTGGGTCGGACGACACGCGCCGTCGTGTTGCCCAGAAAGAAACGGCGCCCCGAGGCCATGCCTCGGGGCGCCGCAGGACGCGTATCCGCAAATGCGGACCTGTATCCGAGAAGCCTACTTCAGCGGGTAGATGTCGTAGGGCTGAGTCTCGTTGGCCGGACCATAGCCGGTGCCGCAGTAGGTGTAGGTGCGATCGGGGACGTCCTTGTTGACGTCGTCCTCGTCGATCTCGGCCACGCAACGGACCATGGAGCCGTCGCCCATGTACCAGCGGATGGGGAAGCAGAAGAAGCGGAAACGCTTGCCCGAGACCTTGTCCAGGTCGCCGCCCAGGTTCTCGACACCCACGATGCCGTTACCCAGCATGTACTTGTGGCACGGTTCCCAGGTGCCTTCTTGGCCCAGAGCCTCGAGCTCGCCGAACTTGGCGTCGTAGGCTTCCTTGCCGTGGACCTGGATGTAGACCTCTTTGTCGAACTCGGCGTAGGCTTCGATGCCGAACTTCTCGATGTACTCATCGGTGATGGGTTTGCCGGTGGCGCCACGCAGGTTCATCATCGGCGGCCCGTTCTTGCCCATGGCGGTGTGGAGCGGATGGTCAAGGGCCTGGGAGTCCATAGCTACACACTTGACCTTGTGCTTCACGAACCACTTGCCGGCTTCGATACCGGTGCCGGCGGAGTAGTGATAGTACTCTTTGGAGTCGTCGAACAGGCGATGCATGCCCGTGTTGAGGCATACGACCATGCCCTCGAGCTCTTCCGGCTTGATGTTGGCCCGCTTGCAGGCGTCTTCCAGGTGCTCAGGAAGGATGAGGCCCCAGGGCTCGATGTTGATCTCGAGGCAGACCGCGTCGCCGGTGTAGGCGTCGACAGGCATCTCGTGAGTGTAACGAGCCCTTCTGCCGTCGAATTCACGTTCCATGACGTGACGAGGAGCGTCGGCGTGCGTACCGGTGTGCTGGACACAGTCGATCCTCTGGGTGAGGACGCCGCCCTTGGCCATGGTGTGCATCGAGTCGATGACCGGCTTGGCGAAGTACGGCCAACGAGGGATCTCGGCGCTGAATGGGTGGGTGAGGTCAACGAAGACTTTCTTTCCCATGGTGAGCTTTCTTCTCCTTTGCTCGTTACCGTTTCCACGGACGCATCGTGCGTCCGGCTTGGAACCTATGTTCGTACGTAGAAGATAATGCCAGAAGCGGGGGAAAAATACGAACGCTCGTTCCAATTCTCCCGACCGCTCGCCGCTGCTCCCGTCCATCCCGTGAGGAACGGACCCCTAGCCTACTCCTGCACAGGGGGGTCGTTCAACCCGTCCGCACGCAGGGGAGAGCGGAGCCTGGCCTCGGCTCCCAGGGCCGGCACCGGCGCAGGGCGCGCGCTGCCGCGGCTCGCCTTGCCCACGCGGAACGCGTAGCCCGTGGCGGCCACCACGCCGCTCAGACAGAGCAAGGCGAGGATCACCATGGCCACGCGTACCCCCAGACCCTCGGCCAGTCGACCGGTCACATAACTGCCTATGGGTGTGGTGCCGACGAAGAGGAGGAAGTAGATGCCCAACACCCGGCCCCGCAGATGCGAGGGCACCAGCAGCTGCACTCGGGTGCTGGCGCTGGTCATGAAGAAGACACCACAGAACCCTACGAAGAACATCAGCACTGTGGTAAGCGCCCTGGAGGTGGACAGCCCCACCAGCAGGAAGAGCAGTGAGAAGAGGCCCCCGGCGACAAGCATCATGTGACGCCGAGGCTTGCCCCGGTACGCGGCGATGAGACCGGCTGTCACCGACCCGGCGCCCATGACGGTCATCAGGAGCGACAGCGTGGAGGCCTCCGCGTTCAGGATGTACTTGGTCACCAGGGGGAGTGTGGTCTGGAAGTTGTAGCCGAAAGTGGCCAACGCGGCGATCACGATGAACACGATCATGATGTCCGGAGTAGCACGCACGTAGCGGAAGCCCTCACGCAGACTTCCCGAGGCACCGGCACCCGACCCGCCTTCTCCTGCGTGCAGTTCGCCGGGACGCATGGCGAACAGGCCGGCGATCACCGCCAGGAAGCTGAAAGCGTTCAAATAGAAGCAGGCGGCGATGCCCAGGGTGCTGATGATGACCGCCCCGATGGCCGGGCCGATGATGCGGGCGGAGTTGAAGAGGGTGGAGTTGAGTGCCACAGCGTTGGGCACATCGTCCCTGCCCACCATCTCGGGCACGAACGCCTGCCTCGTGGGCCCTTCCACGGCATCCACCGTGCCCCGAAGCCCGGCCAGGACGTAGATGAGCAGCACCGTGACGAGTTCGGTGGAGACAAGGACGGCCATGGCGAGCGCGATGAGCATCTGGACGGTCTGAGCCACGATGATGGTCTGCCGCTTGGGCAACTTGTCGGCCAGGATGCCTCCATAGAGAGAGAAGACGAGCGCGGGCAGGAAACGGATGGTCATGGTGAGGCCCAAGGCCATAGGCGAGTCGGTGAGACTGAGCACCAGCCAACTCAGGGCCACATCCTGCATCCAGGTGCCGGCCAGGGACACCATCTGCCCGAACCAGAACAGACGGTAGTTGCGGTTATTGAGAGAACGGAATCCTTGGGTCAACGCCCGGGAAGAGAGCGACATCGACCTCACGCGCACTCTCCGTCCACCTCACGGACACGAGCCGCAGCCACGGTCAGCTCCTCCAGGGACTCGGTCACGCCTTCCAGATCTGCACCCAGCTCCTGCGCCACCCCGTCCAAGAAACGACGCGAAGACTCCACCAGCTCTCCGGCCAGACTCCGGCCCGCCTCGGTGAGGTCCAGAGGTATCTGTCGGCGGTCGTCCTCGCTGCTGCCCCGAGACACCAGGCCTCGCTCGGCCAATTTGGCCACCAAGCCGCTGGTGGTCGACACGGTGACACCCAGGCTGCGCGCCAGACAACCGGTGGTCATACCCGGACTGCGCAGCAGCTGGAACAACACCCGCAGTTGGGGCATGGTGAGGTGAGACTGCTCCCACTGCCTGATCCGCAACGACTCCAGATCGCGCAGAGCGTGCATGTAGGCACGACGGAAGCGCGCGGTGGCATCAAGCGACGAGGCCTGCTGAGGTGTGGTCTTCTGGGTCATGAGCATATTGTACGGTATAACCGAACTGTTCGGCAAGGCCGTACTAGTTCGTCTTGTCTCGTCAACCGCTCAGACGCGACACCTCGTCTCGTTCGAAACGCGGCCACTCCACAGGTTCGGTGCCGTAGTAGGCCTGCACCCCACGACCCTCACCACCGACCTCCCCAATGACGGCCACCTCGATGCCCGCTCGCGAGATGGCGGCCACGAGGGCGTCGGTCTGATCGGCACTGCAGGTGATGAGCAGGCTGCCCGAACCGATGAGCCCCAGCGGGTCGAGCCCCATGATGGCGCAGATGCGTCGGGTCTGTGGGTAGATCGGGATGGCGGCCAGGTCGAGGCGCAGCCGGCGTCCGCCGGCTGCGCCCAGCTCGCTGACGGCCGTTGCCAGTCCGCCCTCCGTGACGTCATGCAGAGCGGTCACCCCAGGCGACTCCAGCGCCAGACGCGCCTCCGGCAGGATGCTCATGCGGTCGAGGAAGGCGGCCGCTTCCGCTATATCGGCCGCGCTCATGCCGCCCGCGGCAAGCCGGCCCCCGTACTCACGCGCGATGAGCCCCGTTCCTTCCACCGCCACGCCTTTGGTGAGAAGGATGCGGTCGCCCTCGCGCATGTCGCGTTTGTCCAGTACCCTCCCGCCCGGGGCGGTCCCCGCCATAGTGCCTGAGATGAGGGGGCGCGACACCGCGTCGGTTATCTCCGTGTGTCCGCCGCATAGCGAGATCCCCCAAGGACGGCAACTCTCCTGGATGTCGCGCACCAGAGCCGCCACCTGCGACGCCGTGGTGCCCGGAGGGAACAGCAGCGTGGTGAGCATCCAACGAGGCACAGCCCCGCTCGTGGCCACGTCGTTGGCGTTGGCCAGCACCGCGTAGCGTGCCGGCGAGTCGGAGGCGAGGGTGATGGGATCCGAGGCCAAGACCAGCACCTCTTCAGCGCGGATGTCGATCGCGGCCGCGTCCTCACCCAGTCGAGCGCTCACCAAGACAGCGGGATCTGCGATCTCGATCCCCTCGATGCTCTCCTCCAGCAGTTCGGCGGGCAACTTCCCAAGCGGCAGCGGCAGACCATAGCGGATCACACGGGCGGCCTCATGCAGGTCGCGCACTATGAAGTCGGCGCCGGCTGCCCGCTGAGCCTCCGACTCGGGTGACGTCTCCACCCGTTGACGGTCGGCGGGCACGGCGCCCATCTCTTCGGGGGCGTCGCCGCCTGCCTGGTCGTCAGAGTGGTTGCGGAGAAACATGGTCATGGTCCCGGCGGCACGACCGGCCTGGATATCGTAGGCATGGTCGCCGATCAGCAGCACTTCCGCGGCCTCCAGACCCATCTCGGCCAACAGATGCAGCACGCCGTCAGGCCGCGGCTTGGGCCCCAGACCCATGTCGCGCGTGACCACATACGGGAAATCGTCCCGCTCGATGCCCGCCAGCGAGGCCATGGTCCGCTCCACCGCCTCCAAGCGGTTGCGCGTGATGACGGCCATGGGTATCCGGTGCCGGCGCAGCAGCGCCACCAACTCAAGAGCCCCCTGGTTCAGACGCCCTTTGCCGGCGGCCGCGATCTCGGCATGTTCGAGGATGGCTTCCTTGCGCCGCCGTTCGTTCGCATCGGCGACACCATCCAGGTACTCCAGCAGCCCCACGCCCACGGGACAGTCGACAGCCACGCGTATGGCCTCGAAATCGAGGTCGCCCGGCTGGGTGAGGGTGCCGTCGAAATCGAAGAGGACGGCTGAGACCTTGTAGGGCCGGCCGTCGGGAAGGAACGGTGGAGTGCGTCTCGTCACAGGAGGAAATATAGCAGCAGCGGGATGACGCCGATGCTGAGGAGCGTGGTGAGCAGCACCACCGAGGCCACGAGTTCAGCCTCGTTCTTGTACTTGGTGCAGACGACCGCAGTGAATATGGCCGCCGGCATGGCCGACTCGAACAGCACCACGGCCCTGGCCACACCTGTGAGATCGAACAGCCACACGGCCAGCAGCCCGAAGGCGAACCCCCCGCCCATACGGATGACCGCGGCCAGCGCGCTGAGCGGCAGATGCGCGAACCGCACCTTGCCCATGGTCATGCCCAGCACGAGCAGGAACAGCGGCACGGCGGCGCGGCCCATGAACTCCAGGGAGCCCTCCACCAGCGCGGGCAACGTCACGCCGGACAGGTTGAGGATGATGCCCAGGACGGCCGCATAGAGGAGAGGCGTACGCGCCATCGCGCGCAGACCATGCCGCAACCCCTCCTGCCCGGCGGCGATGTAGATGGCCAGCGAGTAGATGAGCAGCCCCTGCGGCACGTAGAACAGGATGGCGTTGGCCACCCCTTCCGTGCCGAAGGCCAGATAGATGATGGGCACGGGGATGTTGATGAGGTTCGCGAACATGATGGGCAGGTAGAAGCCGGAGTGCGTGGTCTTGCTGCGCAGGAGCACCAGACGGGCGATCGCGTACGGCCCGGCGATGGAGAGCAGGCACGACAACCACAGCCACACAGCTTCGCCCAGCACTATCGGCTGCGCCATGAGCGAGTCGAGCACCAGACAAGGGGTGGCCACGTAGAGGGCCACGTCGATGAGCACGGCCGGCGACACCTTACTCACCCGTCCGAAGAGCGCTCCCAGCGCGATCACGAAGAAAGTGGGGACGATGATCTCGAGGATCTCTTGCATCGCGTCAGCGTACATCGCGCGCGCGGTGGTGCGCCAGAGATGATATAAGTCGAGACGTGGACGAACGTCTCTTCTACGACTGGCTCGTGATCGCCTGGATGGCTCTTGCCGTCGTCACGTTCGTCGCCCTCTTCTTCATCACGGCGCCCTACGGGCGTTTCACCAGGGGTGGTTGGGGACCCCGCGTCAGCGCGCGCTGGGGTTGGATCTTCATGGAGGCCCCGTCACTCATCACCTTCGTGGTGCTCTACGCTTTGGGGGATCAGCGCAGCCATCCCCTGGCGATCGTCTTCCTGGTGCTGTGGGCGGCGCACTATCTTCACCGCTCGTTCATCTACCCGTTCCGCGTGCGCAGTGAGCGACCGAGCATCACCGTGTCGGTCATCGCCATGGGAGCGCTCTTCAACGTGGGTAACGGCTATCTGAACGGGCGCTTCCTCTTCAGCCTGGGGCCGGAATTGCAGGACTCGTGGTTGCTCGACGGCCGTTTCATCGTGGGGATCGCCCTGTTCGTGATCGGTTTCGCCCTCAACCAGCACGCCGACCGGGTACTCATCGCCCTGCGGGCCCCAGGGGAGACCGGCTACAAGATCCCCCGGGGAGGCGCGTACAAGCTGGTGTCGTGCCCCAACTACCTTGGCGAGATGGTGGAATGGGGCGGCTGGGCCCTGGCCTGCTGGAACCCCGGTGCACTGGCCTTCTTTGTGTGGACGGTCGCCAACCTCGCGCCGCGGGCCATCAAGACGCACCGATGGTACCGCAGCGAGTTCCCCGACTACCCTGAAGAGCGGAAGGCGCTCTTGCCCTTCATCGTGTGATGCAAGGGCTGGCGACGGACGCCACGTGACCGCGCGCCTGTTCACAGTTCGCCCGTAGCTCGCTAGAATGAGCCGCACCGTACCCTCGAAGGGGAGTCGAGGAGCCGATGAGGACCACCACCCCAGTGAGAGGCACCGCTCCTGTAGCCCGCAGCACGTTCTGGCTGATGATATCGCTGCTGGCGTGGGAGATCTACCAGGGCATCCGTTCCGGGGCGCCCGCCCCTGCCGGCGACTGGGCCCTCGCCCCTGTGGACCTGGTGTTTCTCATCCTTCTGCCTGCTCTGGCAGCCTTCGCGTTCGCACGTCTGTTCCTGGTGGTCACGCAATCGGTGCGAGGCTCGCTGAACGTGTATTCCGTCATCTCCAGCCCGTTCGCCTGGATCTTCTGGGTGGGCCTGGCGCTCTCTCTCATCGGCCACGGCATCCACATCGCCGGACACGCGATCGGCCGGGCGCTGCCCGACATCTACCTCGAGGGAGATCTGGCTGCGAAGATAAGCTTCCTGGACACGCAGGTGGGCTACCTGTTGCTGGGCTTCGGCTTCTTCCTCACCACCGCCGTGGTACTGCTGCTGGGACAGGGCAGCGGCCAGCGCATCATGGGAGCCGAGCGGGTGGTCTTCGTGCTGGGCTCGCTGGCCACCTTCGGTGTGGTCTTCATCTATCTGGCGGTGGAGGGCGGTCAACTCATCCCCGCCATCGCGGGCAGCGTGGTGCTGAGCGTCCTAGGCTTCTGGTCGCTTCCTCCCTACGAGATCACCCGCGACCCGATAGCCGCCTTCATCATGCCCGGCACCTTCCTCTCCGGACTCGCCTTGATCATCTGGACCGTGGTGGTGGGCGGACAGCCCACCTGGCCGTGACGGCGGCGGTGCTTCGACCGCGATCCAGCCCCGGTAGGCTATAATCCGGGCTTGCTCAAGGCTGCGGCCTGGTGCGGAGTGGTGTCCGAGCTGGCTTAAGGAGCACGACTGGAAATCGTGTAGGCGGGGGTAACCCGCCTCGAGGGTTCGAATCCCTCCCACTCCGCCATGTATCCCGTGAGGAGTCTCACCGTGAAAATGCGCTCGCAGACGGCATCAGCCGCCATCCTGATCCTGCTCATGATCGTCACCCTTGTCCTGGTCGCCGGCTGCGCCGACGAAGCGTCCCCGTCCACCACAGCCACGATGGCGCCCGGGACGACCGCGCCTCCAGAGCCGGCCACTACCTCCAGCACCTCGCCCCCGGTCACCCTGTCGCAGTACGACAAAGACCTCGCCGACACGGCCGGGCTGGCCAACGAACTGGTGCGCTATCTCAGCGACCAAGGCATGGCCACCGACGACCCGCGGGGCGCGGTCATCTATGGGCTGCGGGCCCGCACCGTGGCGCTGTTCTGCCGCAAATCCCTGGCCGAGGGCGACCTGGAGAACGCACGCACGTCCATGACCGACGTCTACGCGAACGTCAACCGCGGCCGCAACGTGGCTGAAGGCGACGTCGCTCAGATCCTGGAGAAGGCGTACACGGCCATCGAGTCGGTGGGCGACCCCACCGGTGACCCAGAGCAAGCGGCCGCCAGACTCGACGAGTTCATCTCACTGCTCGAGCCCATGATGAGTGAGGCAGCGGCCTTGCTCGGCAGCGAAGGAACCGCCACCACCGGCTGATGTATACTCCCCGGCGACCGTGCTAGGTGGGGAGCTAGCGGTGCCCTGCACCCGCAATCCGCTTCAGCGGGACTGAATCCCCGCCCGAGGAGCGGGCCTGTGAGGTCTGACGCCGGTAAGCGGTGTTGACGGCCAGGTCCTGCGCAATGGAACTTCGTGAACCGGGTCAGGACCGGGAGGTAGCAGCCCTAAGCGGACTCTTCCATGTGCCGTGGGGTAGCTTGGCCCGAGCTGGCTGCCGGCGGGCGCTCGGAGGTCCGTCTTCGACGGCGGGTGCACGGTCGCTTTTCTTGCTATCTGAACCCTCCGGGCGGCTTCAGCTCGGCCTGGCTGGGACGACGAGCCGAGGAGGGCCCATGGGAGCACGCAGACTCTTTCTCGCGGCCACCGATTTTTCTGATGACGCACAGCACGCGCTCGGTAGAGCCGCGCTCCTGGCGCAGGAACATGAGGCGCAGCTGAAGCTGCTGCACGTCGTCAGTGAGCCTTCACTGCAGTCGCTCAAGGGGATTCTTGGGATCCCCATCGACATCGAGGCCAGGGTGCTCGACGAGGCGGCGGCTACGCTGCACCGACTGGCGGACGGGCTCACAAGCCGCATCGGCATCCAGCCCGAGGTGGAGGTGCGGACCGGCGACATCGCGGGCGAGATACTCTCAGCGGCAGAGCAGGCCGACCTCTTGGCCGTGGGCGCACGCGGCTCCAGCGGCTTCCTCGACTTGTTCCTGGGCAGCATCTCCGAACGGTTGCTGCGCCGCTGCCGCCGACCGGTGTTGGTGGTCAAACGACCTCCCGAGACGCCCTACGATCGCGTGATGGTGCCTATCGCCTTGGGGCCCAGCTCGTCCACTGCGTTGCGGGCCAGCCTCGTCTTCACCCCCCGCGCGGAGACCACTGTGTTCCATGCCTTCAGCGTCCCCTACGAGAACACGCTGCATCTGTCAGGCGTCATGGATGACGACATCCGGCGCTTCAGGGAGCGGGCGCAGCGGGCGGCTCTACAGAAGGTCGACAGCATGATCGCCCCCTTGGGCGCGGCCGCCGGACGAGTACGCCGCTCGGTGGAGCACGGCGACCCGGCTCGTCTCATACTGGCCAAGGAGAGCGAGTTGGAGACCGACCTGATCATCATCGGTAAGAAGGGCGAGTCCGCCCTGCACGACATCCTTCTGGGCAGCGTGACCCGCCACGTGCTGTCGACGTCCCGGGCCGATGTGATGGTGGTGGGTGAAGAGATGGACGAGACTGTGGGAGTGGCCCTCTCCACGGGAGTCTGAGCACGCGCACATGGAGAGCGCCGACCTCATACTGACCCTCGGCGTCGGCCTGGCCGCCGCGCTCATACTGGGCTACGTCACCCAGCGCATCGGACTTTCGCCCATCGTAGGCTACCTGGTGGCCGGCATCGCCCTGGGTCCGGCCACACCGGGCTTCGACGCCGACAGAGAGATCGCCGCCCAGCTGGCCGACGTGGGCGTCATCCTACTCATGTTCGGGGTGGGCCTGCAGTTCCACTTCCGCGAGCTCCTTGCCGTGCGGCGCATCGCGCTGCCGGGTGCGCTCGCCCATACCATCATCATCTCAGCGCTGGGCGCCCTGGTGTTCGACTGGGCCGGAGGCGACTTCAGCGCCGGCCTGGTGTACGGCTTCGCCCTCTCCATGGCCAGCACCGTGGTGATCACCCGCACCCTCTCCGACAACGACCATCTCCACACGCCCGTCGGCCACATCTCGTTGGGCTGGGAGGTGCTCAAAGACCTCTTCACCGTGGTCGCGCTCGTGCTCATACCCATCTTCTTCCCCGGCACGGACGGAGACGGCGGGAACGGAGCACTTGACGTGCTGTGGGCACTGCTCAAGATCATAGGTCTCATCGTGTTCACGGTACTGGTGGGGAGCCGCCTGATCCCATGGCTGCTCGGACGCGTAGCCGCGACGCGCTCGCGCGAACTGTTCACCCTCACCATCCTGGTGGTGGCTCTGGGCATCGCCATCGGTTCGGCGCGCATCTTCGGGGTCTCCATGGCCCTGGGAGCCCTTCTGGCCGGTCTTGTGGTGGGACGCTCGGACTTCAGCTTCCGCGCGGCGTCGGAAGCCCTTCCCATGCGCGACGCCTTCGCCGTGCTGTTCTTCGTCTCGGTGGGCATGCTGTTCGATCCGGTCTCGCTGGTGGAATCCCCCGGCCTGTTGCTCCTGAGCCTGGTTCTGGTGATGATCGCCAAGCCCATCATCTCGTTCGTGGTCTGCGCCATCGCCGGCTACACCAGCGCGGTGAGCCTGGGCGTCTCGGCCGCCCTCGCCGAGATCGGCGAGTTCTCGTTCATCCTGGCCACGCTGGGCACCCATCTGGGCTTCTTCGGCGAGGACTCCACCAACGCCATAGTGGGTACGGCCATCGTCTCCATCGCCTTGAACGCCATCATCTACAAGACGGTGGCCCCCGTGGATCGTTGGTTGTTCGCACGTGAGAGACTCCGGCGCCTGTTGAACGCTCGTGTTCCCAAGACCAGCGCCGGCGAGCACGAGGAGCCTCCGGAGTTCGACCCGGCACACCGTGCGATCATAGTGGGACACGGCCCGGTGGGAAGGACAGTGGCCCGCCTGTTGGTGGAGCAGGGCATCGAACCCACCATCATCGAGATGAATCTCAACACCGTGCGTAAGGTCAACGAGTCGGGGACACGGGCCATCTTCGGCGACGCCACCCTCTCCAGCATCCTAGAACAGGCGGGCGTGCGCACGGCGGGCACGCTGGTGCTGAGCGTATCGGGCTTCACCAACGCCGGCGAGGTCATCAAGATGGCCCGCGACATGAACCCACACATCCATATCCTTGCGCGGGCGGCCTATCTGGCCGACATTCCCGCGCTCCGGGCGGCGGGAGCCGACCGGGTGTTCTCAGGCGAGGGCGAGGTGGCGCTGGGCATGACCGAGTACGTCCTCGCGCACCTGGGAGCAACTCCCGAGCAGATCGACCGGGAGAGAGACCGAGTACACGGCGAACTGTTCTAGGCTCGCGCCCCGCCGACGGCCGGAGAAGCCTCGCCGAGGAGGAGTCAGTCGCCTGGCTGCTCAGGGGTCACACAGCCATCCGCGCGGTGACATATCCCGGCCAGACGGTCGAGACCCAGCGCGAAGATGATGCCGTTCCCGGGCTCATCCAGGCTTCCGGCCTGCAAGATGGCGTCCATGACCCGGTCCCTGAGCCGATGCGGGATCACCGTGAGCACGATCTCTTTCTCCGGCTCGATGGGGATGCCCAGGATGCTCCGCTTCTCGTGGATCCCCACTCCGCGCCCGTAGAGGATGGTGCCGCCCTCAGCACCGACCTCCTTGGAGGCGCGCAGGATCTTCTCTGCCTGCCCCTTGGGTACGATGGTCACGATAAGGTCGTTTGCGTCGCCGTCAGCGTTCATCTGTCTGCCCCCGCTTCGCGCCCATTGTCATCCTTCCTCCACACAGGCTTGTAGGCCAGTCCCAATGCCAGAACAGTCAAGATGGGGGTCATGGCGATGAGCGCCAGTGTCCCCAGACCCTCCACGGCCGGGTCGCGCCCGGGCGTCGCCGAGGTGAATCCTATCGCCAGCGCCATTATGAAGCTCACCGACATACTTCCCGTGGCCACCCCTCCCGAGTCGAAGGCCAGAGCGATGAACGACGGATGCGAGAACGCCGCCATCACCAAGGCGAGCAGATAGCCGGGCCCGATGATGTACAGGAGCGGCACGCCATACAGGATACGCACCATGTTGAGTGCCACGGACACCGCCACACCGGCCGCGATGGTGTAGAGGATGGCCTTCTCGCGCACGTAGCCGCTGGTGAAGCGGTCGACCTCCACCGCGAGCACCTTCACGGCAGGCTCTGCGATGGTGACCGCGATCCCCAACGCAAGGCTGGTGATGATGAGCACCACGAGAGGCTGCTCCTCGGCCAGGATGCGACCCATCTCCTGCGCGTAGGGCACGAAGCCGAAACGGACCCCCAGCAGGAAGATCATCAGTCCCAGCGCAGCGATGACCACACCTTTGACCATGGCCCACAGAGCGTGCCGGGGCACATCGCGGAAGAACAGCAGGAACACCACCGCCAGTACGGCCGCCAGCGGGCCCACGGCCTGCGCCGATTCTGAGGCAGTGCTGAGGGCCAGTCGAGCAAGGTCTTCGGTCATGTGGCTGTGTCGCTCCCGTCCAGGCCTTGTCTATACGAAGAGACCCATGATGCTCAACAGGACCACCGGTCCCAAAGACGCGATCCCCACGAGCCCGAAGCCGGCCTCGATGGAACTCTCTCCGGTCACGCGCGCGACTCCAACACCCAAAGCCAGGATGAGAGGCACGCTGAGAGAACCCGTGGTGGTGGAGCCCGAATCGAAGGCGAGTGCCACATACTGGGGCGCGACGAACGGCAGCATCATGAGGGAGACGCCGTATCCGAGCCCGAAGACCAGAGCCAGCCTCACTCGCACCAGTTGGCGCAGCACACCGCCGGCCAACGCCAAGGCCAATCCCAGACTGATGAGCAGCAAGAAGAGGTTGCCCGGCACAGACCCCCCGGTCACTTCATCCACCGAGCCGGCCAGCACGCGCACGTCGGGCTCCGCCAAGGTAAAGACGTAACCCATGAGGAACACCACGACCAGCATGGTCCAAGGCCGTACACGGGCCGGCAGATGAGAGCCGACGTACTCTCCGACGGGTATGAGCCCCAACTGCGCACCGAGCAGGAAGAGGAAGAGACCCACGAGGACGAATATGACGCCCAACGCGAAGCGGACAAACAGCTCGCTGGGGGCCCTGATGATGGTGAGTTGCAGGATGACGACCACGAGGACCACCGGCAGTACCGGTCCGGCCACTTCCATGAATATCGCCTGCACTCGTCTCCGCACGCAGACCTCCGCGCTAGATCCTCCCCCAGTCTACCCGCTCGGCGTGCCGATCATGCGGTCGCCCTGCTGGCCGCGCCGGCGTGTCGTGCGCGCCGGTGCGCGGGGGTGGCCGGATGGGTGCCTGATATAATCGCGCCACCCACCGAGCGCGCGAACAAGGAGCCGCAGCGGCGCATGTCTGTCTCTCTGTACCGCAAGTATCGGCCCGCCCGCTTCGAAGACATCGTCGGGCAGGAGCATGTGGCCCGCACCCTCGTCAACGCCATCACCAGCGACCGCGTGAGTCACGCCTACCTGTTCACCGGCCCTCGGGGCACCGGCAAGACCTCCACGGCCAAGATCCTGGCCATGGCGCTCAACTGCGAATCGGGGCACGGCGCCGCCACGCCCACGCCCGACGGCACCTGCCCGCGCTGCGAAGCCATCCGTCGGGGCAGCGCGCTGGACGTGGTGGAGATGGACGCCGCCTCCAACCGCACGGTGGAAGAAGTCACCGAGACCCTGCTCGACAAGGTGCATTTCGCTCCCCTGGAAGGCCGCATGAAGGTCTACATCCTGGACGAGGTGCACATGCTCTCCGGACATGCCTTCAACGCACTCCTCAAGACGCTGGAAGAACCGCCCGCTCATGCTGTCTTCGTGCTCGCCACCACCGAGCCACACAAGGTGCCGGCCACTATCCTTTCGCGTTGTCAACGCTTCGATTTCCGCCGACCCGCGCTGGGCGAGGTGGTGAGTGTGCTGGCGCGTATCGCCCAGCAGGAGGGGATCGAGGTGGCTGAGGCCTCGCTCACGGTCATGGCCCGAGCGGCGGGAGGCAGCTTCCGCGATGCGATCGGCATCCTGGACCAGTTGGCCACCTATTCGGGTGGGGCGATCTCGCTGGAGCAGACGCTCGACATTCTGGGAGTGGTGCGCCACGACCTGTTGTTCGAGGCCGTCGACCTGGTGGATGCCCACGACACTCAGGGCGCGCTGCTGTTCGTAGACCGCCTCAACCAAGCCGGCACCGACTACAACCAGTTCATGAAGGACCTCCTGAGCCACCTGCGCGACCTCTACGTGGTGAAGCACACGGTGGAAGCACCGCCCAGCATGGCCTTCACCGAGGAACAGCTGGCCACGCTGCGCAGCCAGGCGGGCAGGATGGCGACCGCGCGCACGGTGACCTTCATCGACCTGCTGGGGGAGGCGCTGAGAGCCGTCCGCCAGGGCTCCGATCCCAGGCTGGAGCTGGAACTGGCCTTCATCAAGATGACGGCCTTCGGTCCGGAGGGGAGCCCCCGCCCCACGACGGATGAGGTCCAAGCAGCCCCGGCTTCGTCCGCCATGCCGAGCCCGTCGAATCTGCAGACGAGCCCCCCGAGACCCACGACGAACACTCCAGCGACAGCACCCGCGCCGCCCGCGCCGCCGGCCGCAACGGAACCGGCGCCCGCAGCCGCCCCCCGCTCAGCAGGTCCGGCGATCCCTTCCGGGCCGGCGATCCCTTCCGGGCCGGCATCCAGTCGGGGTGCCATCCAAGCCGACGTGGATCATCTGCGTCGCGCCTGGTCTGTGCTGCTCGACGCGGTGAACAGACGCCAGGCTGGGCTCGCCGCCGTGCTGGCGGAGGGCCGGCTTGACACCATGGAAGGTGACGAGGTGGTCATCAAGTTCCCGGCCGGCTGTCGCTTCCAGGCCGACCAGGTGATGAGAGGCAAGAATCCCCAGGTGATCTCAGCCGCCCTACGCGATCTCACGGGCCGCGACTTGCGCATCCGCACCCGCCTGACCGAGGAGCCGCCTGCGGAGGCCGCCCCGGAGGAAGATGCTAGAATCTTGAGCACTGACGAGCTCATCAGAGTGCTCAAACAGGAGTTCGACGCCCGCGACATCGACGACGGGCCCACGCGTTAGACAAGCCGAGGAGATGCCGGTGAACCCGAACTACCAGAAGATGATGAAGCAAGTCCAGAAGATGCAGGCCGACATGGCCAAGGCCCAAGAAGACCTGGCCAACGAAGTGGTCGAGGCATCGGCCGGCGGCGGTATGGTGACCGTGCAGGTGACCGGGGGCATCGAACTCAAGAGCATCAAGATCGACCCGGCGGCGGTCGACCCCGAAGACGTGGAGATGCTCGAGGACATGATCATGGCGGCCACCAACGAGGCGCTGCGCTCGGCGCAGGACCTGGCCAACAAGAAGCTGGGCGGCATCACGTCGGGGCTCAACATCCCCGGTCTGCCTTTCTAGCGGTCCGCGCGCACCAGCTCCCGGCCCGCGACGTATGTTCAGCCCGACCGTCCAGAAGCTCATCGACGAGTTGGCGAAGCTCCCGGGCATCGGGCCCAAGACCGCGCAACGGTTGACCTTCCACTTGCTGAAAGTGCCTCCCGAAGATGCGCTCCCTCTAGCGCAGGCCCTCATCGACGTCAAGGAGACTGTGCGTTTCTGCACCCGCTGCTTCAACCTCACCGAGGAGGAGCTCTGCGCGGTATGCCGTGACGTCACGCGCGACGAGAGCGTCATCTGCGTGGTGGAGGAGCCCAACGACGTGATCTCCGTCGAGCGCACTCACGAGTATCGAGGTCTCTATCACGTGCTGGGCGGGGCGCTCTCACCCCTCGACGGCATCAGTCCCCAGAAGCTGCGCCTGGCCGAGCTGTTCGAGCGTGCCCGCGCGGGCAGCGTGCGTGAGATCATCGTGGCCACCAACCCGAACACAGCCGGTGAGGCCACCGCCCTCTACATCGCCGACCAATTGCGCGCGGAGACATCCTCGGGTGCTTTGCGGATCACCCGCTTGGCGGCCGGTCTCCCCATGGGTGGCGACCTGGAGTACGCCGACGAAGTGACACTGGGACGAGCACTCACGGGGCGACGGGAGATCTAGCGGCCACTCACATCGGTGGTTGCTCATCCGGGCTCGATCCGACGCTCAGTCGGCGCTCGATGTGCGCCTCTGCCTGCTAGAATTGGCCGGTTGCGCAATCGCATTACGGAGCGCTGATAGAGGTGACCCACAAGAAGCATAACAAGAAGCACGACTCACCCAGCGAAGGTGAGCAGGCCAAGCAGGTCAAGCAGGACTACGTGGTGATCGCGGGTCCGGAGCGCAAGGCCGAGCGAACTAACGTGGTGGTGATGAAGTTCGGAGGGTCATCGGTGGCTGACGCCACCTGCATCAAACGGGTGGCCGGCCGTATCGTCGAGGCACACAAGGACGGCCATCCGGTCGTCGCCGTGGTTTCAGCGCGGGGAGACACCACCGACGAACTCATCGAAGCGGCAGGCGAGATCTCGGAGAACCCGCCCGCCCGTGAGATGGACATGCTCCTCTCCGCCGGCGAGCGCATCTCGGCCGCTCTGCTGGCCATGGCCATCCATGAGCTGGGGCACGAGGCCATCTCGCTCACGGGCTCGCAGGCCGGCATCGTCACCGACACCTTCCACACCAAGGCCAAGATCCTCGACATCCGACCGCACCGCATCGAGCGGGCGCTGAACGAGGGCAAGATAGTGCTCGTGGCCGGCTTCCAGGGTGTGTCCACCGATCTGGACGTAACCACGCTGGGCCGAGGCGGCTCCGATACCACCGCCGTGGCCCTGGCGGCGGCGTTGGGCGCGGAGGTCTGTGAGATCTACACGGACGTGGAAGGCGTGTTCACCACCGACCCGCGCATCGTGCCCGAGGCGCGCAAGCTGGACTCCATCTCCAGCGAGGAACTGCTCGAACTGGCCGCCAGCGGGGCCAAAGTCATGATGGCCCGCAGCGTCGAAGTGGCCCGCCGTTACGATATCCCGTTGCACATCCGCTCGAGTTTCGTCAACAGTCCCGGCACCTGGGTAGGACAGGAAGATCCCAACATGGAACAAGCGATCATCTCCGGCGTCACGTACGCCCTCGACGATGCCAAAGTCACCATCCACGACCTGCCTGACGAGGTGGGAGTGGCCGCGCGCGTGTTCTCAGCGCTCGCGAAAGCGAACGTCAACCTGGACGTCATCCTGCAGAACGTGGCCGACGGCCGTACCACCGACATCTCCTTCACCACCGCCGAGTCCGACCTGCCCAAGGTGGCCGAAGTGCTGAATGGACTCAAAGAGCAGATCGGCTTCACCGGTTTCGATACCGACAAAGATGTGGCCAAGGTCACGCTGGTGGGCGCCGGGATGAAGACCTATCCCGGTGTCGCCGCCAAGATGTTCGAGGTGCTGGCCGATTCGGGCATCAACCTGGAGATGATTTCCACCAGTACCATCAAGATCAGCTGCGTCATCCGCAAGCAGCATGCAGAGGAAGCGGTGAAGGCGCTTCATCAGGCGTTCCAGCTGGAGAAGAGCATGATCAACCGCGAAGAGGTGTTCGGCTAGACCTCTTCGGGGCGGCCGCGAAGCGGCCGCCCGGTACACGCGTGACCCCGGCGGGTCTCGCATGCAGGCAGCGTGAGCGGCGAAGAGTCGACGCGCCTGAGCGGGAGACCCGCCGGATCTCTGCCATCGCGACGGGTTGAGGTGAGATGCAGGCCATCGAAGTCGAGCGGCTGCGGAAGCAGTTCGATCCTCCCAAAGGCCCTGTGGCCGTGGACGACGTGACCTTCTCCATCGCCGAGGGTGAGATCTTCAGCTTGTTGGGACCGAACGGGGCTGGGAAGACCACCACCATCTCCATCCTCTCCTGCCTGCTGCGGCCGGATGGCGGCGACGCCCGCGTCGGAGGGTTCTCGGTCAGGCGTGAACCCGAAAAGGTGCGGTCGGTCATCGGCGTGGTCCCCCAAGAGGTGGCTCTGTACGAAGACCTCACCGGCCGGGAGAACCTCCTCTTCTGGGGACGCATGTACGGTCTGCGTGGAGCCGAGTTGGAACGCAGGGTGGACGAGGTGCTGGGGCTCATCGACCTGGCGGATCGGCAGAAGGACCGGGTGGACAAGTACTCCGGGGGCATGAAGCGCCGGGTCAACATCGGCGCGGCGCTGTTGCACAGGCCGCGATTCCTCTATCTCGATGAGCCTACGGTCGGCATCGACCCGCAGAGCCGGCGGGCCATCTTGGACGGAGTGAAGGATCTCAACCGCAGCGGGGTCACCGTCCTCTACACCACCCACTACATGGAAGAGGCTCAGGAACTCTCTCACCGAATCGGCATCATGGACCACGGCAAGATGATCGCTTTGGGCACCCAGAGCGAACTGGTCCGCTCGGCGGGAGGACAGACCAGAGTGGAGCTCAGCGTCGACCACCACGCAGACATGCTGGCCCAGCGCTGGCGCGAACGTGAAGGCGTCGCCATGGTGACCCACACGGAGAGCGGGCGCCTGCAACTGGTGGTCGACGACGCCAACACCCTCATGCCCGTGCTCTTTGAAGACGCTCGGTCGTCAGAGGCGCGCATCACAGAGATAAACCTGTCCGAGCCGAACTTGGAGATGGTGTTCCTCCATCTCACCGGCCGAGCGCTCCGCGACTGATCAGGAGCCGACGCCTTGCGCGCGCTCATCATCGCCTGGAAGGACGTCCGCCACACGTACCGCAACATCGCTGCGCTGGCCATGATGCTGGTGGCCCCCATGCTGTTGGCCTCCGCGCTAGGCATGGCGTTCGGCAGCGGTGACGATTTCTCCATCCAGGCCGTGAAGACGGTGGTGGTCGATCTCGACATCGCTGCCGGCGGCGCGGAGACGGGTGACGAGACAGGCAGCGGCCTGTACGACGAGACTCGGCAGG
Organism: Thermoleophilia bacterium; assembly: GCA_040772905.1. Classification (GTDB taxonomy): domain Bacteria; phylum Actinomycetota; class Thermoleophilia; order RBG-16-64-13; family RBG-16-64-13; genus JAXGXJ01. Next base: position 108,009 of record JAXGXJ010000007.1, read on the forward strand.
TGCCGGCGCCCGAGACTCCCTCGGGGTCCGCCATGGTGCGTGTGGGCAATCAGATCGTGGCCACGCTCACCAGCTCAGGGCTGGCGGACATCCTCAGTGTGAGGGAAGTCACCGGCGAGGCCGAGGCCCGCAGGGCGGTGGACGAGGACGAGGCCGACGTCGCCGTGATCATCCCGGCAGGCGCGACGGAGGCGCTGTCGGGCGAGGCTCGTGGCGGCGCGATGGATTCCGCCGCGGTTGTCCAGATCTACAAAGACCCGGCAGCGACTGTGGGCCCCAGCATCGTGGCGGCGGTGGTGCGATCGGTCACCCAGTCCTTGGAGGGTGCACGCGCCGCGGCGCTGGCGGCGGCGGGGCTGGCCGTCTCGCAGGGGACGACCGACACCGAGGTGCTGAGACGGTTGGCGGCAGAGACGGCGGCGGCATACGGGGCGACCGCCGAAGGGGCCGCCCCGCTCCGGCTCGATGCGCGCGCCCCGGTCATCTCCGGCGAAGACCGGGCTGCCGCGCCGAACGTGGCCAGTCAGGTGCTCGTGGGTATGATGATCTTCTTCATGCTCTTCGGCGCCTCGACCCCGGCCCGCAGCATAATCGACGAGCAACGCGAGGGCACTCTCTCCCGGCTGTTCACCACCCCCACTCCGCGTAGCGTCATCTTGGGCGGCAAGTACGTAGCCGTGTTCCTGGTGGTCCTTCTGCAGTCGGTGGTCCTTCTGCTGGCGGGCTGGTTGCTGTTGGGCGCACGCTGGGGGGAGCCGGGTCCGGTGGCCGTGCTCACCCTGTGCGGTGCGCTCGTGGCTGCCTCCCTGGGGCTGCTGACGGTCTCCTTCGCCAAGACGCCCGGACAGGCCGGCGCCGTGAGCAGTGCCATCTTCGTGTTCCTTGCTCTCATCGGCGGCAACTTCGTGGGGAGCACCAACATAGGCGGGGCGTTCGCCCTGGTGAGGAGGTTCACTCCCAACGGCTGGCTGATCGAGGGATGGGACAGTCTCCTCTACGGCGGCTCATGGGCGGACATCCTCTTCCCCGTCGTGGCCGCTCTCGGCTTCAGCGCGGTCTTCTTCGCCCTGGCCACCTGGTTCTTCTCACGGCGGTACGCATGAGACAGGTCTGGCACATCGCCGTCAAAGAGCTGCTGCAGACGCGGCGTGACCGCCTGGCCGCTCTGTTCAGCATCGTCCTGCCCGTGGTCTTCACCGTGTTCCTGGGCCTGCTCATCGGAGGATTCGGAGGCGGCGGATCGTTCCCCTTGGCCATCGCCGACCTGGACGGAAGTGCCGCGGCCCAGGAACTGGCGACTGCGCTGGAGGCGGAACCCGTCCTGGCACTCCAAAGCGTCGAACAGCCGGCCCTGGAGACCGCGGTCCGCGACCAGGAGGTGGCTGCCGGGCTGGTGATCCCTGCCGGTTTCGGGTCCGCGATAGCAGCCGGAGAGCCGGTGAGCCTCACCTTCGTGCGCGTGGAGACGTCGAGTGGCGCCCAATCCGTATACCAAGCGGTGCAGGCCGTCATCTCGAAAGCGAACGCGACCGCGCTGGCAGCCGACGTGGCGGCGGAGCGGATAGGGGCCGAGACCGGCCGGCCGGTCGATGAACCCCTGATAGCCTCTGCACGTGTGCAGGCCGCCCGTGCTTTGGAGACATCGGTCCTGGAGGTCGAGACAGTCTCCTCAGGAGCCACATCCAAAGAGTTGGGCGGCTTCGATCAAGCGTCCACCGGCTCGCTGGTGAACTGGACCCTGTTCGGCCTCCTCACAGTAGTGACCGGCCTCGCCTGGGAGCGACGTCAAGGGCTTCTGCGACGTATGGTCGTCGCGGGCGTGGGCGCGCCCCAGATCATCGGCGGCAAGATGCTGGGGATGATCATCCTCACCTTCCTACAACAACTGCTTCTGGTGCTCCTGGGGCAGTTCGCCTTCGGGGTCGACTACTTCGCGAGCCCGGCGGCTCTTGTGTTGGTGATGCTCTCGCTCTCGGTGCTGGCATCATCGCTGGGCCTGCTCATCTCCTCGGTGTTCCGTTCAGAACAGGCCGTCATCGCCACCACCGTCATTGCGGCTCAGCTGCTCGCAGCCTTGGCCGGCGCGTGGTTCCCCCTGGAGATCACAAGCGCCGGATTCAGTAGAGCGGCACACACCCTCCCCACGGCCTGGGTGGTCGACAGCCTGCACGGGATCATCCTGAGAGGTTGGGGTGTCCTGGACGTCTTGGGCCCTCTGGGTTTCGTGTGGATCTGGGCCGTGGTCTTCTTCGGTCTGGCCGTGTGGCGCTTCCGTCCCCACTAGTCGGCCAGGCGTGCGACAATCGTCCCTACGTCGCCCGCCCCGGAGCACCGCTCGCAGGCGGGCGGTGAGGTCGGCATAGGCTGAAAGGCTTTGAGTGAGATGGACCTGGGAGCACAAGGCCCTTATCCACACGCGTCTGAGACCGAACCCGGGATGAACATCATCTCGGCCGACTTCGACCTCATTATGGTCAACCGGCCGAACGAACGCCTCTACGGGAAGCCCATGGTCGAACTCCTGGGCAAGAAGTGCTACCGCGAGTTCGAGAAGCGGGACGAACCCTGCCCGCATTGTCCGGGGCGACTGTCTCTCCTCACCGGAGGGACACACGAAGCGGAGACCGAGGGCCTACGGGACGACGGCACCTGGTTCTCCGCGCGCGTGCGCACCCACCCGGTCAGAGGTCTGGGTGACGTCCCCACCGGGTTCATCGAGGTGGTGGAGGACATCACCGAGGAGAAGAGGGCGGAGAAGCTGGCCGGCATCGAGACAAGCCTGCGCGCCGGCCTCACACGCGCTCAGAACGTGCGTAAGGCGCTCACGCTGGTCTTCACGGAGGCGCTGAAGGTGGAGAGCATCGACCAGGGTTGCGTGCTCATGGTCGATGCCGAGACACCGGACGAGCGCGTAGTGGTCCGCCGTGGCCTCTCCGATGCATGCGTGGCCGCCCTGGTTGCAGCCCTCGACCGCCTGGCCCAGGGCGACATGCCCGCCGACATCCCGGAGGCCCCGGGGGCGGTGACGGCGATCCCCCTGCTACACCGCGAGCGACCCTTGGCTGTGATGGTGGCGGCGAGTTCCACCTATCCCTCCATCCCGGCGAGCCTGCGTGCCGGTCTGCAGGGGCTGGCGGCCACCGGCGCCGACGCCGTCTCCCGCATCTTGGCAGAACGGACCCGGGGAGACGCCATCGCCGACCTCGAATCGGTGATCACGCACGCCCCCGTCGCCGCGTTCATACTCGACCGAGCGGGCAACGTGACCATGTGGAACAAGGCGGCCGAGCGACTCTTCGGCTGGAAGTCGGCGGAGACACTCAAGCGCACATGCCCTTTCCCGGAGCTGATCGGTATCCAACCCAGAGGCTCGTCCCAGCCGATGACGAAGGACTGCACGCTTCCTACGAAGAGCGGCGGCGCCGTTGATGCGCGCCTGATCATCAGTGCCTTCCGTGACGTCGTGGGCGTATCATCGAGCGTCATCGTCATGGTGGAGGACCTGTCGCTCACCCGACGCACGGAGGAGTGGGAGGTGCTCATCAGGCAGACGAGCACCCAGACCGGTGCCGCAGGCCCGCGGGCCGACGCCGGCGGACAGGACGATATCGGCGGGCCACGATCCGGGACCGGCGCCACCGGAAACGCCGGGGCAGAGGCGACGGGAGATGACCGCCGCGGACACGTGCCGACCGACCAGCGAGGCCGCGTCCTGCTGCTCGGCCCGGGCGGCCCCCAGATGGACGACCTGCACGCCATCCTGAGCGACCTCGGCTATGACGCCGTCCCCTGCGAGTCGGTGGAGGCGGCGGCGCAGCACAGCAGGGCGATGCCGTGCGCCCTGGCTGTGGTGGAGTTGGTGCGGGCCGATGGCACCAGCGGACTGGAGCAGCGAGGCGCTCTCAAGCGCCTGGGAGTCCCCCTACCCGTGGTGCTGATCAGCGACTCGCCGGTGCGGGGATATGAGGAGCATGGTTTCGCCGCCGTCCTCAGGCGGCCCTACAGACCGGATGACGTACGCGAGGCGTTGACGCAGGCCCTCGGAGCAGGTCGCGGCACCTGACGGGAGCCTGGACAGCGGGACCGACTAAGCGGAGCGGCTTGACCGGGCCAAAGAAAGGGGCGCCCCGGGCTCTGCCCGGGGCGCCCCGTCCGTTCGGTGCGAAGAGGGAGTCTTACGCCGGGTAAGACATCTCTTTCATCTGGGCGGTGACAGGGATGTTCGTGGGATCCTGCTCGCTCGCCACCAGTTCCTGCATGTACTTGTGCTTGCCACTGGGGTCCTTGACCCACTGTCCACCGGCAAGCGGCTTGGCGCAGAAGTTGGGGATGCCGAACTTCGGCTCGGGGTTGACCGTCCAGTCGACCGGGCCGCCGGTGAGGGTGACCTTGGTGGCCTTGATGGCTTCGACGATGGAGGCCTTGTCGAGCGGGTTCGTCGCCCGGCGGATGACGTCCGTCCACAGCTCGAAGGCGCCGATGAAGCAGATGGGAGCAGTCCACTGCTGGCCGGTGGTCGCCTCAAAATCGTCGCAGTACTGCTGCGCGGTCATGCCGGTGACCTCGCTCTTATAGGCGTACTTGGGATGGTACCAGGCCTCGACGGTCATACCGTCGCCCAGGTCGCCCAGGGAGTCGATAGCCGAGGGGAACAGCAGAGCCTTGGCGCAGGTGGTGATCTTCGGCTTGAAGGCCTGCTGCGCGCACTGCTTGACGTAGTTAGTGAACTCCGGCGGGTTGGCCATACCGCAGACCAGCTCCACGCCCTCTTTCTTGAACTGGCCGATGATGGCCGTGAAGTCTTCCGTGCCCACCTCAAACCGACCCGGATCGACGAGCGTGAACCCAAGCTCCTGGAAGAGACCGGGCAGGGCGTTGGCGAAGACCATGCCGTCGGCGTCGTTCACCCACAGGGCGCCCACGGTCTTATTGTGGGGGACGAGGTTCCACATCTTCACGAAGTTGCCCACGAGGTCCTTGCCGACCCACCAGGAACACCAGTTCCACTTGTAGGCGCCGCCTGCATCCGTCTGGGCGGCGGCCCAGGCATCACCGGGGACGTCGTAGTGGATACCCGGGGTCTCCAGGGACTCGGCCATGGCCGCGACGGGGATGACGTTGGCCGCGCTCGAGCTGGCGCCTACCAGCATCGCACCGTCGTTGAGGATGGCGTCGCTGGTGACCTGCGAAGAGCGGTTGGAGTCGGACTGGCTGTCGTAGATCTTGGCGGTCATCTTGTACTTCTTGCCGTCGCCGCCGATGATGCCGTCTTTCCAGGTGTTCTTGTTGAACCAGTCGAGCTGCCACTGGCCCGCTGCGCCGAAGGCAGCCATGGCGCCGGTCACGGGAATGACATAACCGGCCTTGATCTCGCCGCCCTCTTCGGCGTCGGTCACGACCGAGGTCGTGGTCTCGCCGCCGGCGGTCGTGTCCGCGCCGCCTGCAGTGGTGGCCGTGGTCTCAGTACCCGCCGTTGTGGTAGTGGTCTCTTCCTCTCCGCCGCAGGCAGCCAGCAGGCCGCCCAAACCGGCGCCTGCACCGATGGCCGCACCGGCCACGCCTGCCATCTTGAGGAACTGACGCCGGCTTACAGTCTTGTCGAGCGGTGTCTCGGTATTCTCTATTCCGTCCTTCATGGATCCCTCCTGAGATACATTGGTCCAGACTTGCTCAAACTATACACCCGACTCTCACCGGTTCGAGTCTTGACCCCTGCCAGATCATGAATGATTTCTGTCTGCCGGTATCTAATTCCATTAGACGGGACGCTACGCTGCGCAGCCGCACCCCTGCGATGCTAGAATCTCGACGCTAAACGTTGGGCAAGGAGGAGCCGTGAGCAGAGAGTATCGAGTGGCAGTGGTGGGAGCTACAGGCGCGGTGGGGATGGCCATGCGCACCATCCTGGCCGAGCGCAAGTTCCCCGTCAGCGAGCTGGTACCCCTGGCGTCGGCCAGATCGGCCGGCAAAGAGCTGGACTTCTGCGGAGAGAAGGTCACGTGCCAAGAGCTCACTGCCGACAGCTTCAAAGGCGTCGACCTCGCCTTGTTCTCGGCGGGAGGCCAGACTTCCCTCGATTTCGCTCCTATCGCGCGTGACGCCGGGTGTGTTGTCATCGACAACTCCTCCGCGTGGCGCATGGACCCGGAGGTCCCCCTGGTCGTCCCAGAGGTGAACCCTCACGATGTCGACTGGCACAAGGGCATCATCGCCAACCCCAACTGCTCCACCATCCAGATGGTGGTGGTCATGCGGCCCCTCCACGACGCGGCCGCCATCACCCGCGTGGTGGTTTCCACCTATCAGGCGGTGTCGGGCACCGGAGCCGAGGCCATCGACGAGCTCATCCAGCAGTCCGGCCAAGTCCTGCGCGGTGAGACCCCCGACATAAACGTGTATCCACATCAGATCGCGTTCAACTGTCTGCCGCACATCGACGTGTTCCTCAAGGACGGCTCCACCAAAGAAGAGCAGAAGATGGTGGACGAGACCAAGAAGATCATGGGCGATCCCAGCATCGCGGTCACGGCCACCTGCGTGCGCGTGCCCGTGCGCAACGGCCACTCCGAGGCCGTGAACCTCGAGTTTGCGCGGCCCCTCAGCCCTGAGAAGGCGCGCGAGCTCCTGGCCGAGGCGCCCGGGGTGCAGGTGGTGGACGACCCCGCGGAGAAACTCTACCCCATGCCCATAGTCGCCTCGGGGACAGACGCCACCTATGTGGGCCGCATCCGGCAGGACCCCACGGTGGCGAACGGCCTGAACCTGTGGGTGGTGTCCGACAACCTGCGCAAGGGGGCAGCCCTCAACGCCGTACAGATCGGCGAGTTGCTCCTGGAACGCGACCTCATCCGCGTGCCTCGTTAGGAGACCGGGGCCCGGCCGCGCAGCGGCCGGGCCCCTCCTCATATGCCGCGCCTCAAGAAACGGTTGGCAAGGATCTGGTGGGCGATCATCGCGGTCGCGGTACTGGGAGTCGGCTTCCTCACGTACGGCGTGGTGGGCGCCTATCGAGTCGAACTGCAGCGGTACACATACGCCGACCCGCAGGTCCCGCCCGCCTTCGACGGTCTGCGCATCGCACTGGTGACCGACATACATCGCGGTGCGTTCTTCAGTGAGGACCGCGTGGGGCGGCTCGTGGACAGGGTCAACGCTCTGGAAGCCGATCTCATCCTCTTGGGCGGTGATTACGTCTATGGGAACACCGACTATGAGGCCTCCTGCTTCTCCGAACTCAGGCGCCTACAGGCACCTTTGGGCTGCTACGCCGTACTGGGCAACCACGACTACGGCAAGCCTCAGCGGGACGACGGCTCTGACGATGAAGATCCGTCACTGGCTCTGGAAGCGATCTCCACCACCTCCATACAGCTTCTCGACAACAGCGCTGTGTGGATCGAGAGGGAGGGGCAGCGGCTGAGACTGGGAGGCGTGAGCGACCATCAGATGGGCGATCCGCGCCTCACGCCGACACTCGAGGGGACCACGGAGGCCGATCTGGTGATCCTTCTGTCCCACAATCCCGACTACTCCGAGACCCTTCCCCCGGACGCGGTGGATCTCGTGCTCTCAGGCCATACGCACGGTGGACAGGTGACCCTGTTCGGTGGTTACGCGTTCTATCTGCCTTCGGACTATGGGCAGAAGTACCGCACGGGGGTGGTGCAGAACGGCTCGACCACGGTCATCGTCTCCAACGGTATCGGCAGCAGCATCGTGCCCCCCATCCGTTTCTTCGCCCCGCCCCAGATCGTCGAGATCACCCTGCGCCACTCGGCGGAGCCCGCGCGGTAACGGTCCACGGGCTGGGCTATCATGGCGAGGCACCCACTCGCTGCCTAGCTCCACCTTACGTCTCAGTAGGGAGCGGCACGTCGCCCGGTACTCTCGCCGCGACGATGAGCGTGGCGGCGGTCAGGGGGTCGGGATGCGTGATCGGACATGAGGCTATTCAAGCAGGTCCGCGTGAAACGAGAGTTGTTCGAACTGCTCGAACCCGAGCGCTTCCCTCAGGTCGTGGCGCGCACCGTGCTTCCGGCGCGACCCGGCAGGTCCACACCCGTGCCCGACGGACTCCACCTGCGACTGGCCGATGCCCTGGCCGCGCAGGGGATCTCCCGTCTGTGGACCCATCAGGCCGAATGCTGGGAGGCCGGTCGAAGTGGTAGCCACTTCATGGTCACCACGGGCACGGCATCGGGCAAGAGTCTCTGCTTCAACCTGCCCGTGGTTGACGGCCTGCTCCGCGACCCGCAGGCGCGGGCCATCTATCTCTACCCCACCAAGGCGTTGGCCCAAGACCAACTGCGGCGCCTGCGCATGCTCGCAGGAAAGAGCGTGGAAGTGGCCGCCTACGACGGCGACACCCCCACCGCGGCACGTCAGACCGCCCGTCGCAAGGCGCGTGTACTCCTCACCAACCCCGATATGATCAATGTGAGCATCCTTCCCCGCCACGAGCGCTGGGACGACTTTCTCTACAACCTCCGCTACGTGGTCATCGACGAGGCTCACACCTATCGCGGGGTGTTCGGCAGCAACGTGGCCAATGTGCTCCGGCGCCTACGCCGGGTGGCGTCGTTCTACGGGGCGGAGCCCCAGTTCATCCTCGCCTCGGCCACCCTGCGCAACGCTCGCGAACACGCCCGGAACCTCACCGGGCTGGAGGTGGCTCACATCAGCGGTGACGGGGCTCCCGTCGGCGCCCGGCAGATCGTCTTCTGGCAGCCGCCCCTGGTGCAGGAAGAGCTGAACGTGCGTCGCAGCCCCACCGTCGAAGCAGCCGACCTCTTGGCTGAACTCATGCGCAACGGCGTCCGCTCCATCTGCTTCACCAAGTCTCGCCGGGCGGCGGAGCTCATCTACCAGCAGACCGTCGATCGCCTCAAAGAGACCGATCGCGCCCTGGCCGAACGGCTCTCCCCGTATCGCGCCGGCTACACGCCCGAGCAGCGCCGCTCCATCGAGACCATGCTCTTCAGCGGGAACCTGCTTGCCGTGGTGAGTACAAGCGCACTGGAGTTGGGCATCGACATCGGTGCGCTCGACGCCGCCATGACCGTAGGCTACCCGGGGACCATGGCCAGCCTTTGGCAGCAGTGGGGACGCGCCGGGCGCGGCAAGGGAAGCAGTCTGGGAGTGTTCATCGCCGGCAATGACGCGCTGGAGCAGTTCTTCGTCAACAACCCTCAGCAACTGCTCACCCGCGAGGTGGAAGCGGCCACGGTCGATTTCGCGAACCCCTTCATCCATGAGCGGCATCTTGCGGCAGCCGCGTACGAGGGTCCTCTCCTGGCGGATGACGAACGCTTCTTCGGTCCGGGTCTGCCCGAGGCCCTCGAACGGGGCGAAACCGAGGGACACCTGCGCCACAAGAACGGAGCCTGGTATTACTCGGGCCACGACTTCCCGGCCGGCGCCATCGGCTTGCGCTCGACAGCCGGAGAACAGTTCACCATAGTGGAAGAAGACACGGGGGACATCATCGGCACCGAAGGGGCAGAGACGGCCTTCTCGACCCTCCATCCGGGCGCCGTCTACCTGCATATGGGCGACACCTACCTGGTCCTGCATCTCGACCTCGAGACCCGGGTGGCTCTGGTGAGACCGTTCTGGGACACCTATCACACGCAGGCGCGAAGAGAGAGCGATACGCGTATCGTCCGAGAGCATCTACAGACGGCAGAGGGACGCCTGACCCTCCACCTGGGCGAGATCATGGTGACCAGTCGCGTGGTGGGCTTCCAGAGGAAGCGCCTCGGCAGCGACGAGGTGCTGGGCACGGAGCAACTCGACATGCCCGCCCAGGAGTTCGCGACCGAGAGCATGTGGTTCACCATCCCGGCGGAGCTGCTGAGCGATCCAAGCGACTTGGCCCGGCTGCCGGGTGCGATCCACGCCATCGAGCATGCCCTCATCGCCCTTCTGCCGCTCTACGCCATGTGCGACCGCTGGGACATCGGGGGATTGTCCACACCGGTGCATGCGCAGACCGAACAGCCCACCATCTTCGTCTACGACGGTCATGCAGGCGGTGTGGGCATATCCCGGCAGGGTTTCGAGCGCTTCGCCGAATGGGCTCGAGACGCGCGCGCCCTCATCCGCGACTGCCCCTGCGAGAGCGGGTGCCCGTCTTGTATCCAATCGCCCAAGTGCGGCAACCTGAACGAGCCTCTGGACAAGGAGTGGGCCCTGCGCCTCTTGGACGCGATGCTATGCTGAGCCCTTGTTCCTGCGACATATCGGATCGAGATGGATGCGCAGACAGACCATGGAGGTCAAGGGACTGATGGGCGGAGCCGCCCGCATATCGGTCATCGGGCCGGGTGACTGTCCGGTCGCGCTCTACCGGTCGGCCCGAGAGGTGGGGCGTCTCATCGCCGAGGCCGGAGCCGTGCTCGTGTGCGGAGGTCTGGGGGGAGTGATGGAGGCAGCCTCGCGCGGGGCCAAGGAGGCCGGTGGCAGCACCGTGGGCATCCTGCCCGGTCACGACCGGTCGACAGCGAACCCTTTCATCGACCACGCCATCACCACAGGCCTGGGCGAGGCACGCAACCTGGTGGTGGTGAGTTCGGGCGACGCGGTCATCGCGATCGGCGAGGGGTATGGCACCTTGTCCGAGATAGGCTTGGCAGCCAAAATAGGCCGTCCGGTCATCATCCTGGAGGGATGGGATCTGCACGGCCGCCACTCGCACATCGACGCTGCCCAGAGCCCCATCCGTCACGCTTTGACCCCGCGTCAGGCAGTCGACATGGCGCTCGCCTCCTGCGAACCACAGGATGACCACCCCTGATGGACGATCCGGCACGGCGATCCGACGCACAGGCATCAGTGCACCGGTTCCAAGAGGCGCGCGCCCGCCGGCGGCGCGCGCGCCTCCTCACCGTCTCATCCTCCGCTGTGGTGCTCGCGGGTCTCGCCGTAGGCGTCGCGCTCCTGATGGCCTGTGGGCAGGGCAGCGAGGCGCCGGAGCCGCCCGCACCCACGACTGCAGGCTCTTCCCAAGATCCGGGGGGGCCGGGACAGTCGTCGACCACCACTTCCGTCGAGCCGCACCAGTCCAGCACGACCGATGCTTCCCCCAGCACTACCAGGCCGCGGGCCACCACCACCTCGAGTTCCGCCAGACCCCCCTCCACGTCGGTGCCCACGACCGAGCCCGCGCCTGTCACCACCTCGGTCCCGCCCAGTCCGGGTCCCACCTCGCCTGTGCCGGGGCACCGCGACACGGTGGTCATCGACCCTGGCCATCAGGGCAAAGGAGACAGCCGTCCCGAGCCGGTTGGTCCCGGTTCTTCCCAGACCAAGCCCCGCGTGTCCAGCGGCACCAGAGGGGTGGCCACCGGCATCCCTGAGAGCGAACTGGTACTGGCTGTCTCCCTCAAGCTGCGTGATGCGCTCGTGGCCGCAGGCGTGGACGTAGTGATGACCCGCACCACACAGGACGTCGACCTGTCCAGCATCCAGAGGGCCCAGATAGCCAACCAGGCCGGAGCAGACCTCTTCGTGCGCATCCACGCCGACGGCCACGACGACCCAGCCACAGCGGGCATCCATGTGCTCTATCCAGCCGTCATCGAGGGGTGGACCGACGACATCGCCGCAGTGTCGAAGAAGGCAGCCGCCCTGGCCCAGCACGAACTCATCGCAGCCACGGGGGCGAAGGACCGAGGAATAGACGCCCGCTCCGACATGACCGGCTTCAACTGGTCCGATGTGCCCGTCATCCTGCCCGAGATCGGGTTCATGACCAATGCCGCCGAGGACCGGCTCCTGGCCACCCCCGCATACCAGGACGCCATCGTCGGGGCGCTCGCGCGCGCCATCGTGCAGTTCCTCCAGACCCGATGAGGGATGTCATCCGCACCGACCTACGAAGTCACGGGCTGCCGCGCCGCCTCCACCTGCTATGATTCGGCAGCGTCGGTCATAGGCGCTGGAGCGGCTCCGGGAGGTCGGATGTGAGTAGGTTGACGGTGGTTGGTGCGGGTTACGTCGGTCTCGTCACGGCGGCGTGCATGGCCGATCTGGGCCACGATATCGTGGCCATGGACGTCGACCCAGAGCGCATCCGCGTCCTCGAGGAGGGTGGGGTCCCCATCTACGAACCCGGGCTCGCCGAACTCATCGCCAAGAACCGGGTACGCATACACTTCAGCGCCGACGCCATCGCGTCTTGTGCCGACGCCGACTTCATCTTCCTCTGTGTCGACACCCCTTCCACCTATTCCGGGGATGCCGACCTGTCCCGCATCTGGCAGGCGGTTGAAAACCTCCCCGACAGAGACGGCACGCACATCCTGGTGACCAAATCCACCGTACCCGTGGGGACCGGAGCCGCCATACAGGCTGAACTCGCCCAGCGCGGCCTCACTCATGTCCGTTATGCCTCCAATCCGGAGTTCCTCCGCGAGGGGACTGCCATCACCGACTTCATGAACGCCGACCGCATCGTAGTGGGAGGCAGCGAGCCCGCCGTGTGCGACGCCGTCGCCGCCCTGTACGAAGGCGTCGATTGCCCGGTGGTGAAGACCGACGTCGCCTCAGCCGAGATGATCAAGTACGCCTCCAACGCGTTCCTGGCGACAAAGATCAGCTTCATCAACGAGATCGCCAACGTCTGTGAAGCCACGGGAGCCGACGTACAGGTGGTGGCGTACGGCATGGGCCTCGACCATCGCATCGGCCCGCACTTCCTGCAGGCGGGCATCGGCTACGGCGGCAGTTGCTTCCCCAAAGACGTCTCCGCACTCAAACAGATCGCCGGCAACAGCGGGTACCACTTCCAGCTTCTGAACGCGGTCATCGAGGTGAACGAACTGCAGAAACGACGCGTCATCGGGAAGCTGAAGCGCCACCTTGGTGATGAGCTGCGGGGACTGCGCATCGCCCTGCTGGGCTTGGCCTTCAAGCCCAACACCGACGACATCCGGCAGGCGCCGGCCATCGTGCTCGCGAGTCGTCTTCTGGCCGAGGGCGCCACTGTCGTGGGGTACGACCCGATAGCCGTGGAGAACACACGGGCGTTGCTGCCCACCGTCACCTATACCGGCTCGGCAATGGACGCTCTGCGCGGCGCGGACGCGTGTGTGCTCGTCACCGAATGGCAGGAGTTCCTGGACCTCGATTGGAGGCGGGCGAAAGACATCATGGCCCGTCCCATCGCAATCGACGGACGAAACGCTCTGGACGGCCGCATGCTCGTTGCCGCGGGCTTCACCTACGAAGGGGTGGGGACGAGACCGATACGTCCGTGACGGCAGCTGTGGGCGTCGGCCCTGGTGACCCTCGTGGGACGATCTCAGGGAGGAACGCGCCCTCACACGGCAAAGAGCGGAAGGTACAATCTTGACGACCCACCTTCCGCCTGAAGGAGGCGATGATGCGTCATCGCAACCGCCATAGTGCCCCGTCGCTGATGACCCGGGGTCGGTGAGAGTTGAACGCACCGGACACCGGCGTGGCCCGCGAGGGTGGACGCGCCCCCTCCGTGGCCCTGTGGTGCGTGCCTCTGTTGATCATCTCGTGCGCGTGGCTCTGGCTGGCGTTCGCGTCGGGAGGGCTCGCATCTGACGAGTGGTTCCCGGGAGCCTTCCTCATCGGACTCCTGGCGCTGCTGGTGGGCCTCCTGGTGGTCTATCCACGCCGCCCACGCCAACTCTCCCTCAGCGTTCTCGTGCTTCTTGGGGCCTATACATTGTGGGTGGCGGCATCGGCGTTGTGGGCCTCATCTCCCGCCAGGGTGTGGCCCGAAGCCGTGCGAACAGGTGCCCTGCTCCTGGTCTTCGCTCTGGCCCTGGCCGCCCTCTCGCAAGCCGGTGTGCGCCGAGTGTTCCGCTACCTGTTCATGGCCGCAGCTGCGGCCCTCCTTGCCGGCTGTATCGGACGCCTGTGGTGGCCGGTGGACACCGAGTCGCTATTCCTGGGAGCTCGGCTGGCCTTCCCGGCGGGATATCCCAACGGATCCGCCGCGTTGTTCCTCATCCCATTCTGGCCGCTCATCTGGCTTGCGGCTGCTCCGGGTGAGCGCGCGCCGGTACGCGGCGTGGCTCTGGGCCTGGCTACCGGCCTGGTAGCGTTGGCCGTCCTCACGCAGTCCCGCGCGGCCATCTACAGCCTTCTGGTGACGATGATCGTGGTCTTCATCGTCTCCCCCCACCGTCTGCGCACCCTCTTATACCTCATCGCGCCCGGCCTGCTCTTGGTCTATGTGTTCCCCAACCTCAACCGGTATTGGGCTGAAGGAGGACCCGCAGCCGTGGGGGGCGGAGGACCGGCAGCGCGCACCGTGCTGGTCGCCGCGCTCACCGCCGGCTTCATAGGTATGATCGTCGCCTTGCTCGAGCGATGGATCCCGACCAGCCGAAGGATGAAGGCCATCTTCGGTTGCGTGGTGTTGGCGGGCGCTCTGGCAGGGCTGGTCTACGGCTCCATCGTCCTCACCCGCGACTTGGGCGGACCCGGTGCCTGGCTCTCACAGGCGTGGCAACGTTTCATAGGTCAGGAGCAGGTCGAGCCGGAGGCAGAACGGAGCTCGCGGCTGACCGTGGTCTCGACGGGCGGAGGAGTGGAGATCTGGCGGGTGGCCTGGGAAAGCTTCAGCGAGGAACCGCTGCTGGGCAGTGGTGCCGGCAACTTCGCGTTCGCACACGATCGCCTGCGCGCGGATGCCGACACCACTGCCCGCGAGGCTCATTCCCTGGAGTTGCAGGTGTTGTCCGAGACGGGCGTCGTGGGCGGGATTCTCCTGGGCCTGACCGTGGTGTTGACTCTGGGCGGAGCGCTCTGGGGACGGTCCGTAGCCTCGTGGCGCCGTGCACGCCGTGGTTGGCTCCATCGCCCTGGTCGTGCGGCGCCTCGGGAGTCCGACGCGCGCGGCAGCGACGCGCGCTGGGGTGGCGATCCCCAAGCCTATGGCTGGGAGATGGCCCTCTTCGCCGGGCTCGCCTACTGGTTCATACATGCCAGTCTGGACAGGCTTTGGCAACTCACCGCCGTGGCGATCCCCGCGCTCTTGCTGCTGGCCGCGTTGTTGGCGGCTGTCGACGCTCGCGCGGACACGATGTGGCCCCGTTGGGAACGTCTGCTTCGGCGTTGGAGCGAGCGGAGGAGGACGAGCGCTCTCGCGGATGCCAGGCCGGCCGGGGCCGGCGAAGGCGAGGAGGCACGAGGGACGGCCGAGAACACGAGGATCGACCGGGACGACGGGGTCGTAGCCGCGGAGACCAGGGAGGTTCCCCGCCGCCATCCCAGCTCACAATACGCATCCGCGGAGGACGGCTTCAGGATGCGCCGTTCCGACCAGTACATGTCGAAGTGGAGGAAGCGCCGACGGCGCGAGTTGCGGCGCAGGAGGAGCGCAGACCGGATCCGCCCGGCGGGCGCCGTGTCGACTGCCTTCCGCTACACCCTCATCGTGATGGGTGCACTGGTGCTGGTGGCGGGCGTGTTCCCGTACGTGTCTGCGCGCCTGGAGGCATCCGCCCTCGCCCTGTCGCGCAGCCGACCGGCCCAAGCCGTCGATCGGGCCGAGACGGCCCACTGGCTGTATCCGGGCCATGCCGGACCCCTGCGCCTTCAGGGCACGATCTTCGTGGGGGCGGCCCAGACCGCCGCCCTGGGGACTTCACCCGACCGCGCAGGCGCGGTCATCGACGACCTGGCGCTGGCGACAGCCACCTTCGAGCGTGCCACCACCACCGAATCGGCCGATTGGTCCACCCACTACGACGCTGCTGT
This sequence comes from Thermoleophilia bacterium, assembly GCA_040772905.1. Taxonomy (GTDB): domain Bacteria; phylum Actinomycetota; class Thermoleophilia; order RBG-16-64-13; family RBG-16-64-13; genus JAXGXJ01. The sequence goes on from JAXGXJ010000007.1 coordinate 123,750, forward strand.
GGCCGGCCTCAACCTCCTGACGGCCCGGTCGAGGGCTGTCGACGCCGACGACCCCGCGACGCACGTGGATCTCGTCGGCTCCCTCGCGAACGTCCCCGGTCTCAAGGATTGGTCACTGCTGCCGATGGGCACCGACCTCGGGGCACCAGGACAGAGTGCGGGTTCGCTGTGGCCCACGAAAGAGGCGGACGAGGCGACGGTACGCTACCGCGCGATGGACACCTCGGAGTTGGCCGAGGCCGCCCTTACCTTCCTGGCCGCAGCCCAGGCCAGGAATCCCCTCTCCGCCGAGGTGGCCGCAGCCCTGCGACTGGCCGAACGTCTCAAGGGCGCAGCCAGCGAGCCAACATCCGGATAGCCTCTTCCGACTCGGCCCGCGACGCCAGGATCTTCCGGCGCCAATTGGGTCGCTCGGGACCGGTGCCGGGCACGTTCTGAGGCTCGGTCTCCATGAGAAGGTCTTCCAGGCTCACCAGGACCAGGGCCGCCCTGCCTGCCGCCATGCGTCGCAGCGCACAGCGAAGGAGCCTCAGCGGCAGCGGGTCGGCACCATCGTGATCCGGCAGCAGGAGAGTGAGGCGGGTGACAAGCCGGGCGCGCGCGCTCCGGGCGCGCGCCACTTCCTCCGCCGTCGACTGTCCGGTCTCCACCCTCGTGTCGATGTCCCTCCCCTCCAGGAAGCCTGCCAGGGGGACCATGTCATGCGTGTTGATACTCGCCACGGCGCCGGCCGGCACCGTGGTGGCAAGCGTGCGGCTGCGCGGGCTGAGCGTGGTCTGGAAGACCCACGTCCGAGAGACACCATGCCGGCGCATGCTCGAGCGCACGCCCACGGGCACAGTCCCCAGGTCTTCACCAACCACCGCGGTCCGGCTGCGCTGCGATTCCAGCGCCAGGACAGCGTACGACTCCTCCGCCGGGTAGTGCAGATAGGTCCCCGCGGAAGGCTCTGCCCCCACGGGGATCACGAACAACCGGTGCAGAGCCATGACGTGGTCCACCCGAAGATAGCGGGCGTGCGCCATCTGCCGGCGGAGCGCCGCCGCGAAGTAGCTGTGGCCGGACTCGCGACCCCTCTCGGGGTGCAGTGGAGGACACTCCCAATCCTGCCCCAACGAGAAGAAAGCGTCCGGTGGAGCCCCCGAGGAGAGGCCATGGAGGAACAGTTGGGGCCATCGCTGTGTGTCGAAGCCGTGAGGATGCACACCCACAGGCATGTCGAGGAACAGCCCGCTGCCGTCCGAGGAGAGGGCGGCAGCGGTCAACTGCTCTTCCATCTGCCACTGACAGTAGAGGTGGTACCTCTCGGCCGGAGTCTGGAAGCGCCCACCCGGTCTGCGTCGCTCACCGACGCCCTCCGACTCCATCGCGGCCCGGAACCGCGCGTAGGCTTCAGCCTCATCGTTCCCCTCCAGATACGAGTGGAACGCCTCCCATCTTCCCGGCCCGGGAGCATCGAAGAAGCACTCGGCCATCGGCTCCAACACGCTGCGCTTGAGCGCCATCAGCGTGCGGTAGTCCACCTCCGCACCCATGCGCAGCCGAGCGACCTGGTCTTGGAGCGCCGAAGAGCGCCATCTCTCCCCAGCCTCCGCACACGAGCCGAACTCTGCGACGCGTTCCACCGCCAGATGCACTTCGTTCCAGAAGAGACGGCTCACCGGCCGGTAAGGCGCCGGCTCGAAGGGACGGTCCATGAAGCCGGCCAGCAACGGCAGTGTGGCCACAGCGGCACCGCCCGCCCGCTCCACCTGCTCACACAGCCACTGCAGGTCGGCCAGGTCTCCGGCTCCCCAGTCACGCTCGCCGGCGAGAGCGTACACGGGGGCAAAGACCCCCCAGGGAGCAAGGCCGGCCCTCTCACCTGATCGATCACGCACGTGCGACCAGCAGCGACGCGGGGCTGCGATGACCGCAGCCTCCCCCCTCACGCCATCGCCTTCCACCACCAGCCGGTGATATCCCAGCGGAAGTCGCACCGGCACCCGGAGGGGGCTTCGCTCGAAATCGTCCACGTGAGTCCGGCCGTCTTCCATGTTGAGCGTCATCCGCACGCGCGCGCTCCGCCCCCCGGGCGGAGACGGCATAGGCACGTCCAAGGCAGGCACCACGCCTTCCCACGCCACGATCACCGGCTCGATGACACGCCGGCGTCGTTCACGTTCTCGAGCCGCCAGACCGGCCTCCAGCGCATGCACACCGGGCACTTGGCTGAGTGCATCACCACGCGGTACCTCCAGAGAGGCACCGAGGGCAACAAGGACGGCCAGGAGGGTGTTAGCCGGGGGTCTGCGTTCGAAACCGCACGCATCGCGGTATCGATCGGCCACGCCGTAGGCAGCAGCCAACTCGCCCAGGAGCTGCGCCTGACGTTCGGCTGATGATGGCGATGTTGCCATGTTCACGAGTGTACCTGTTGAGGGATATATCCACTCGGATTGACTTGCCCGAACGATGCACTAGAGTGAAAGGACGCTCGGCAACCGAGAGGACCAAGGAGGTCCGGATGATGGCCCAGCCGCGCTACACGCATCCCGTCGTGCCCCCGGGGCTCGAGGGACTGGTGGAGATGGCCCTCGACCTCAGATGGTCGTGGAGCCACTCAGTGGACGAGGTGTGGGAGCGTCTCGACCCCGAGTTGTGGGAGATCACCCACAACCCCTGGCACATCCTGCAGACGGTGGCCCAGACCCGCTTGGAGAGGTTCGCCGCCGACCCCTCGTTCCTGCAGTTGGTGCGACACCATGTGCATGAGCGCCGCAAGTCACTGGCAGCCGTACCGTGGTTCGCGAAGACGTACGTGAACGCGCCGACCGAGGCCTCAGACGATGGCGCCGGCCGGACGCAAGTGCCGGATCTGATCGCCTACTTCAGCATGGAGTTCGGACTGAGCGAGGCCCTCCCCATCTACAGTGGCGGCTTGGGGATCCTGGCGGGCGACTACCTCAAGACCGCCAGCGACTTGGGCGTGCCGATGGTCGGAGTGGGGCTCCTCTGGCAGCAGGGTTACTTCCGGCAGGGCTTGAACGCGGACGGGCAGCAGATCGAGTTCTTCCCCTTCAACGACCCGGGACAGCTGCCTCTCATGCCGCTGCGCGACGACCACGGCGAGTGGGTCACCGTCGCGATCTCGTTCCCACGCCGGACCGTGCGACTGCGCGTGTGGGAGGTCACTGCGGGCCGGGTGAAGCTCTATCTTCTCGATGCCAACAACCCCGTCAACAGCCCGGCCGACCGCGGTCTCACGGCCGAACTCTACGGAGGCGGCGCCGAGCTGCGTCTGCAGCAGGAGATGATCCTCGGCATCGCCGGCTGGCGACTGCTGCATGAACTGGGCCTGGATCCAGACATATGCCACTTGAACGAGGGCCACGCGGCCTTTGCCGTGCTCGAGCGGGCCCGTACCTTCATGCAGAGCCGCGGGGTTGCTTTCGAGCTGGCGCTCACCGCCACGCGGGCCGGCAATCTCTTCACCACCCACACACCGGTCGAAGCGGGGTTCGACCGCTTCCCGGCGGCTCTGCTCAGCGAGTATCTGGGGCAGTATGCCGCGGAACTGGGCATGGGTATGGAGCAACTGCTGGCTCTCGGCCGACTCCCCCGATGGGACACGACTGCGGCACACGCCACGGAGGACCATGACGAGCCTTTCAACATGGCCTATCTGGCCATCCGGGGCAGCGGTGCGGTCAACGGCGTGAGCCGGCTGCACGGCGAGGTATCCCGATCGCTGTTCCAGCGTCTCTTCCCGCGCCGACCGGCACAAGAGGTGCCGGTGGGACATGTGACCAACGGAGTACACGTGCCCTCCTGGGACTCTCCCGAAGCCGACGCCCTGTGGACCCGGCACTGCGGCAAGGAGCGCTGGCTGGACGGCGTCAGCGACCTGGGCGACAAGATCCGTTCCATCAGCGACGAAGAACTGTGGGCGTTCCGCGACAAGAACCGGCGCAAGCTGATCCAGATGGCACGTGATCATGTGGAGCGACAGGGACCGGTGGCCGGAAGCTTGGAGAGCATGGGCGTGGACGTCAGCTGTCTCTGCGACCCCGCCATCCTCACCCTGGGTTTCGCCCGCCGTTTCACCAGTTACAAGCGGGTCAACCTGCTGCTGCACGATGCCGATCGGCTGGAGCGCATCCTCTGCGCGCCTGAGAGCCGGGTGCAGTTGGTCCTGTCCGGCAAGGCTCATCCGGCCGACACGGCGGGCAAGGCCATGATCCAGCAATGGACGGAGTTCATCCGCCGCTGCCGAGTAAGGCCACATATCCTGTACCTGGTGGACTACGACATGGGCATCGCGGAGCATCTGGTGCAAGGGGTCGACGTGTGGATCAACACCCCTCGACGCCCCTGGGAGGCCAGCGGCACCAGCGGTATGAAGGTGCTGGTGAACGGAGGCCTCAACCTCTCCGAGCTCGACGGCTGGTGGGCCGAAGGCTATTCCCCCGAGGTGGGATGGGCATTGGGCGACGGTCAAGAGCACGACCATGATGCGGCCTGGGATGCCGCGGAAGCCGAGGCTCTCTACGACCTCATCGAGAGCGTCATCATCCCCGAGTTCTACGAGCGCGACGAGCGCGGCATCCCTCGGCGGTGGGTCGCGCGGGTGCGTGAGAGCATGGCGCAGTTGGCCCCGCACTTCTCGTCCAATCGCATGCTGGATGACTACCTGCAGCGGTACTACCTGCCCCTCACCGCGAGTTATCGGGCCCGTGTGACGGTGCCATCACCGGGGAGCGATGGTGCGGTTGGAGGAACGGTCACCACCGCCGGCGACCTGCCGGCCGCCCGAGTGGAGACCTGGCGGCGCCAGGTGGTCGAGCACTGGCCCGAACTGCGCTTCGTCGACTTCCGAGCCTCGGTCCACGAAGAGACAGGCGACCTTCATTCGTACACGCTCGAAGTGGTGTTGGAACTGGGTGGACTACCTCATGATGGGATACGGGTGGAGTTGTATGCCGATCCCATACCCGGTGTCGCCGCAGACGGCCCCGAGATACACCGTTTCGCGCCCCTGACCGGCCCGGACGATGGGCACGCGGGTGGCCACCATGTCTACACCCTCTCGCTCTCCAGCACCCGGCCGCTGGCGGACTTCACGCCCCGCGCGGTGCCTTGGCACCCAGATGCGCTCCTGCCTCTGGAGGCCGAACAGATCCTCTGGTATCGCTAGCGACCCGTGGGCAGCCGGACGACGAACCGTGCTCCGCGCTCGCCGTCCAACACCTCCACGTCGCCGGAGGCGGCGCGAGCCAGACGCCTTGCCAAGGGAAGACCCAGCCCGGCTCCGCGGGAAGCCCCGCCGTTGTTCCCTGCCGCCGAGCCCCGCACCCCGGGCTCGAAGATCCTGTCGCGCTCGTCGCTGGTGACGCCGGGCCCGTCGTCCTGCACCACGAAATGGACTTCGGTGCCCTTACGCGTGGCCGACAACAGGACGTCGGAATGCGCAAAGCGGCAGGCGTTCTCCACCACGGGCTGTAGTATCTGCGCGGCGATGTCGCCATCCACGCCCACGCGCAGATTGCGGGCCGGAGGCCTCACCCGGACCTCCACCCCGTTCTCCTCGGCCAGCACGCCGATGGACGAGACCACATCGGCCAGGATCTGCCACACGTCGGCGCTGCCCCGGTTCAAGCTGCCCTCGTGCGACGCAGCCAAGAGGGCCTCCACCGTGCGGGCCATCTGATCGGCGCTGTACAGCACCGATCCCAGCGACTCCTGGTAGTAGGCAGGCGGCCGCTCACGGCGCAAGGCCAGCTCGGCCTCCGCCTTTATCTTGGCCAGGGGTGTGCGCAGCTGATGCGAGACCTCGGCCGAGAAGCGCTGCTCGCGCCGCAGACTGGCGGCCAGCCGGTCGAGCATGCCGTCCAGGGTGTGGGCGAGCTGGGTCAGTTCGTCGTGGGGTGGACCCATGTCGAAGCGCCGGTCGAGGTCTTCGGAACTCCATGCCTCGGCGTTGTTGGTCATCTTCACCACGGGACGGAAAGCCGAGTTGAGCATCCAGCGGCCGGCGAAGCCCACGATGATGAGCAGCACCGCGGTGAAGGTGACGGTGCCCATGAGGGTGGTGTTCTTGGTCTGGTTGTACGAGCTGGTGGACAGGGCCGACACGATGGTGCCGATACGCGAGCCCTCGTAGTACAGCGGGATGCCGTAGAGCCGCACCTCGTAGTCGGGCAGCTCCACGAACTGTGCCGCCTGACCGTCCAGTTGCCGGGCCGCCTCCGACACCGCCTGGTCCACAGAGGGGCTGGTGACCGTCTTCCCGCTGACGAACACCCACACCTGCGAACCCAGTTCCTGCATGCCCCCGCTGGGACGAGGAAGGCTGACCTGTCCCCCGGAGATGCGTATGCTGCGGCTGGTGTCGGTGGCCAACGCCTGCAACCGCTGGTCGACGTCAGCATCGAGACTCGTGGCGAGGAGGAAGTTGAAGACCACGGTCATGGTCACCAACGCCACAGCCACCGTGGTGAGCACGGCGAAGAGCAGGCGGTCCCGCACACCCATACGTGAGAACCACCGTCTCATGTCGTCCCCGCCTCACCCTTTCTGCTTCGCGGCGGCTTCATCGCAGTGTCAGCGCAGCGAGTAGCCCACACCGCGCACGGTGACGATTTGCGGAGCGCCGGGAAGCGTACACACCTTCCGGCGGAGACGCGCGATGTAGGCGTCGAGTGTGTTGTCGTAGACGATGGCGCCGTGCGGCCATGCCGTCTCCACAAGGGTCTTGCGCCGCACGGCCTCCCCTGGAGCAGCCGCCAGCTTCGCCAGCAGCCGGAACTCGGTGGGAGTGAGCGGCACGGTGATCTTTCCACATGACACCGCGTGCTTGGCCGGATCGAGCACCAGCCCACCCGCTTCAACGCCGCGCTCGCCCCCGCCTCGCCGCACCAAGGCCTCCACTCGGGCCAACAACTCGGCGAAGGCGAAGGGCTTGGTGAGGTAGTCATCACCGCCCACCCTGAAGCCGGACAGACGGTCGGGCAGCGAATCGCGGGCGGTGAGGAAGAGCACGGGAACGTTGACCCCCTGTGCCCGGATTGCCTGGCAGACATCGCGACCGTCGGTGTCGGGAAGTCCGATGTCGATGATGAACAGCTCGGGCACCATATCGGCGGCCCGCCGCAACAGATCGGACCCCGTGGCATAGCCCTCCACCTCGTAACCCTCTTCGCGGATGCCGCGCACGAGCAACGAGCGCATTTGCGGGTCGTCCTCAAGGACGAAGATGCGAGCCTCCATCATGGTGCTGGTAAGTATGGCCTCCGAGACCGCTGCGCACAAGGCGAGAGCCATGGTAGGGTCTCAGCGAGGACGAGGATGTGATGAGCCGGTGAGGATTCACACGGCGGGCGCGGCGTTCGGCTTTACCGAACGCCGCAAACGCCGTCTCCGCCGTGTGGGCGTGGTGGCGCCGATCCTAGAGGATCGGCGCCACCGGACAGGGTTGGGGCCACAGCTCAGGAGGGGGGTTGAGCAATGCTGTGTGACTCCATGACAGTATAGTGCCACCAGTCACCTGAACGAATCCTGAACGTGTGAATGCGCCTTTTCCCCGGTTCTCAGCGTGATAGAGTGCTCTTCACAGCCGTTATGGATGCGGCGGGAAGGAGCTCCATGCGTCGTCGTCACAACAAGGTCTTCATCGCCAGGGAGGCTGCGGCACATGTGCGCTAAGGCCATGGCCACGCCCGATGGCCCGCGGACGACGACCGTCGAGAACCGTACTCCTCCCATCGACCGCTGCAGCGACCAGACCGTCGTCCTGCAGACCCACCAGCTCACCAAGGATTTCAAGGGCCTGCGGGCTGTCGACCGGCTGGATCTCTCCGTCTGCCGTGGCGATATCTTCGGGTTCCTGGGGCCGAACGGGGCTGGCAAGACCACTACCATCCGCCTCATCTTCGGCCTCACCTATCCCACCAGCGGCTACGTCCAGGTGCTGGAGCACAGGATCCCCGAGCAGCGGCAAGAGGCTCTACGGCATATCGGCGGCTTCGTGGACGATCCCATGTTCTACGGCAACATGACGGCGCGGCGCAATCTGCGCATGCTGGGACGCATGAACGGCGAGGTGAGCGAAGAACGCATCAAAGAGGTCTTGGAGATGGTGGGGCTGTCCGAGCGGGGAGACTCCAAAGTGGGCAGCTACTCGCACGGCATGCGCCAGCGGCTGGGCATCGCCTTGGCGCTCATCCATCGCCCCGACCTGGTCATCCTCGACGAGCCCACCAGCGGGCTTGACCCACAGGGCATGAAGGACGTCAGGGAGCTGGTACGCGAACTGGGTCGCCAGGGCACCACGGTGTTCCTGTCTTCGCATCTGCTGCACGAGGTGGAGCTGGTGTGCAATCGGGCCGCCATCGTCCGGAAAGGGCGCATGGTGGTGCAGGGACCCGTCTCGCGATTGCGCCCCGCCGACAACGCGGTGAAGGTCTTGACCGGCGATCAGGGCAAGGCTCTGGAGGTGCTGCGTCACATGACCTCAGCCACCAGCGTGCGTGAGGACGAGGAGTATCTGGTGGTGCAGGCCGGCGACGGCTTCGTGCCCGAGATGGTGCGGCGGCTGGTGGCCGACGACGTGGACGTCCTGGCCGTGGTGCCGGCGGTCGAGCAGGGTCTGGAAGACATGTTCCTGGAGCTGACCGCCCGTGACGCCGATACCCCGGCCGATGCCCCGGACACCCAGGGGGTCTCGTGAGCCACATAGGGCGCGAGTTCATGAAGATCCTCTTCCAGAAGCGTACCTACTTCGGCTGGGTGGGTCTCTTCCTCGTCCCGTTCATCATCACTGTGGCCCTGCGCCTGTCGGACGGGGGGCCGCCTTCGCCTGACCAGGGTGGGCCCCAGTTCTTCGACCTGGTTACCAGCAACGGCCTGCTGGTGACGGTGGCCTCGTTGTTGGCGCTGGTGACCTTCCTCTTGCCCCTGTTGGCGGCCATGTCGGGCAGTCAGACCATCGCCGGTGAGGCCGAGAACGGCACGCTCCGCACTCTTCTCATGCAGCCGGTGAAGCGCGGTGCGGTGCTCATGGCCAAGTGGTTCGTGGCCAACGTGTATATCGCCATCGGTCTGATCCTCCTGGCAGTCGGTTCTCTCATCGCCGGTGGGGTCATCTACGGTCTGGATCCCCTCACCTTGCTCACAGGGCAGCGAGTGAGCATGGGCGAGAGCCTTTGGCTCATCTTCCTGGCCTACGTCTTCGTGCTCCTGGGGATGGCCACGGTGGTGTCACTCTCGGTTGCCTTCTCCACCCTCACCAACTCCAGCCTCACCGCCGTGGGAGCAGCGTTGGTCTTGGTGATCATCATGCTGGTGCTGGGCAGCTTGAATGTGTTCGACTTCCTACGCCCCTATCTGTTCACCAGCCATTTCGACGCTTGGATCAACCTCTTCCAGGATCCGATCCCCTGGGACCCCATCCGCGACGCCCTCATCAACTTCGCCGTGTGGATCGTGGGCATGACCGCCATCGCCTGGCTGGTCTTCAGGCGCAAGGACATCCTGTCCTGATCCCGCCAGGCGGGACGTCTGCGTGACAGACGGGTACCCGTCTGGTATGCTGCGCCGCGTTGTGTCATCACCAGCCTTAGTCTTCACAGTCTTAGACTTGGGCAGAGGGCGAACTGGAGAGTAGTGACCAGGCCCAAAGCGCGTCGCGAGACTTCCTTCCACTAGACCATCCGCATCTCATCCGCAGCCTGTGTGCCCGCCACGCTCTCGCATGGGTAAGGCGCGCTCATGGGTGAAGCGCGCTTCGGCCTACGACCGTCACCATCTCCTCCGCCTTCAGCAGCGCAAACGAACAAAGGCAGAGGTATGAAGAGAACGATACTGCGTGTGATCCCGGCGATCGCCCTTCTGGCGACGATCTTCCTGGGAGGCCCGGCCGTCGATCCGGCACACGCACATGCGTCGACCTTCCCCGACGTAGCAGAGACCCATCCCGCCCACGTGGCCATCGAATCCCTGGCAGAGAAGAACGTCATCTCGGGGACTGTGAGTGGTGAGTTCCTCCCCGATGACCCCGTCACACGCGCGCAAGCCGCGAAGATCTTCGTCAACTGGCAGGCCGTACCCACCGTTTCCTCCGTGGCGCACCTGAGCGACGTGCCCGAGGCGGCCGTCCCCTATGTGGGCGCCGCCCTCACGCGCGGCTGGCTGAACGGCTTCCCGGACGGCACCTTCCGCCCTGCAGCTTCCCTCACCCGGCAGCAGATGTCCGTCATCCTCATCCGCATCGTCGAGCTCGAAGATGAAGCGCTCGCCTTGAGCGAGAAAGACGTGGACGATCTCCTGGAGCCTTTCGTCGACCAAGGTGCAGTCTCCCCGGCGGCTCGACCCTACGTTGCGGTGGCGGTGATGAAGGGGCTGCTCACCGGTGACAAGAGCGCCCGTCTCTCCCCGGTGACGCCGGTCACCCGTGCCCAGCTGTGCCTGGTGGTACATCGAGCAGGAGTCTTGGCGCAGGGGGATGAGTCAGTCTCCGAGACACCCATCGCCACCGAGGTGCAGACTCCGCAGACAGACTCCGCCGATGCCCCGCTGACCAAGGATGAGCGGGCCCAGGCGGCCTTCATGGACGCCTACCTGTTCGCGCCTCGCAACAGCCCCATCACCGGTGAGATGGTGGTGCAGAACGCCCGCTGGTACGGCATACCTGTGTTGCCGCAGTTGGTGATCATGGCAGCCGAGACTTCACTGGGCGATCCCAAACTCGGCGGCACGCTGGCCCGCAACTACAACTTCGGCTGCATGCGCTACCACGGAAGCGACACCGCGTGGGGTCTGCTCTCCTCGGGCAAGATCTGGGTGGCCGGCAAAGACTGGTACGCCTTCCCCAGCCCACAGGTGGGCATGGCCGCATTCGGCCGCTATCTGAAGACGGCTGTGGACGGCTTCTACATGCCCATCCTCACCGCGGCCGACCCCGACTGGGATCGGTTCGCCGGCGTCTACTACGGCCGCAACGTGTCCGGCTTCAGCAGCTATGTGGGGCGCCTGCACACGCTTGAGAACAAGTTCCGCAGCATGGCGGCCGCTCAGGGCGTGGATCTGTAGCACGTCCGTATCCAGGTCGTGACCGAGCGGGGCGCGCCGCCGGCGCGCCCCGCCCCGGGACCGGTCTTCCTCCGTTCAAGCGTCGCCCGGAAGGCAGGACGGGCCTTACCCCAGGTGCTCCTCATCGCCTGTGACGAAGTAGCGCACCCGTTCGCCCAGGTTCACGGCGTGATCGCCGATGCGCTCGAAATAGCGCCCCACCATGGCCAGACGGATCGCCGGCGCCAGCGCATCGGCACCCTTCAACTCCACCAGATGCTGGATGAGCTGCGCATGTAGGTCGTCCAACCGGTCGTCCTGCCGGGCGATATCGGCCGCCAACTTGTCGTCTTTGGCCGCCCACGCATCGATGGCCGCGCTCAACAGGCGTCCGCTCTCTCGGCCCAGGTCCGCCAGCAGTGCCCGCACACCCCTCAGTTCGGGATCGTGCACATCCTCCACCTGCACCAGCTTGGCGATGTTGTAGGCCAGGTCACCGGCCCTCTCCAGGTCGTTCACAACACGAAGGATGGCGACGATCAAGCGCAGGTCTCCCGCAACGGGAGCCTGCTGCGCCATGAGAGCCAGGGAGCGCTTCTCGATGTCGAGGAAGAGATCGTCGATGGCATCGTCCCCCTGCCGCACCCTGCGGGCCAGCTCTTTGTCGCCTTCGATGAGCGCTGTCGTCGCCATCTGGATGCTCTGCTCCACCAAGGCACCCATACGCACGATGGCCTGGTCGAGGCTCTCGAGTTCTCTGTGGAAGGCGTCCCGCATGGTCTCCTCCTGGCACCTGTCCGGCCGCTAGCCGAACCGGCCCGACACGTAGTCTTCTGTGCGCTTGTCCCGGGGTTTTGTGAATATCTGGCCGGTGGGACCGTACTCCACCAGTATTCCCCAGCGATGCGAGGTCTCCTCGTCCACCTCGGTGTACAGGAAGGCGGTCTCGTCGGAGACGCGCGCGGCCTGCTGCATGTTGTGCGTGACGATGATGATGGAGTATTCCTGTTTCAGTTCCTGCATCAGGTCCTCAATGCGCACCGTGGCGATGGGATCGAGAGCCGAGGCCGGCTCGTCCATGAGGATCACGTCCGGTTCCACCGCTATGGCGCGGGCGATGCACAACCTCTGCTGCTGTCCACCGGAGAGGTCGAGGGCGCTCTTCTTGAGCTTGTTCTTGACCTCGTCCCACAGCGCGGCCCGACGCAGGCTGCGCTCCACCAGCTCGTCCATGTCGCCCTTGTAGCCGTTGATCTTGGCTCCGAAGACGATGTTCTCGTAGATGGACTTGGGAAAGGGATTGGGCCGCTGGAACACCATGCCGATGTGACGCCGCACCACGACCGGGTCGACGCCGGGAGCGTAGATGTTCTCCCCGTGATACAGGATCTGGCCCGACACCCGCGTGCCCGGGATGAGTTCGTTCATGCGGTTGAAACAGCGGATCAGAGTGCTCTTGCCGCAGCCGGAAGGCCCGATGACAGCAGTGATGCGCCTCGGCCGGATGACCATGTTGACATCCTTGAGCGCCAGGCTCGGACCGTAGTGCACGCTTAGGTCGGACACCGAGAAGACCGGGGCCTCGCCGCCGACGCCCCAGTCCGGAGTCTCATCGTGGGTCTTGACTTCGAGATCCATGCAGACTATCGACTCCTTCTCGAGAGAGGGGATGCTGACGGTGCCGCGGATGACCCCACCCCATCGTCGGCCAAATCGATGACCTCCAGACGGTTGTTCCCTTGGATCATGACGGCCAAGCCGGGCTTGAGCTTCTCGGCGGTCACCCAGCGCCGGGCGATGCCGTGCCAATCGATCTCGGTGCAGCTGAGGGTGATCTCCGCTTCCTGCGGGGCGACGTCCGCGCCCGGGCGTAGCGGCGCTGACCGCCGATGCACGGCTTCCGGCACGTATACCGGGTAGACACCACGGGAGAACTGCAGACGCTGGCAGGTCTCCGCGAAGGGACTGAAGGCCACGATCCACGCTCGGGGCCGCAGTCGAGCGATAGCCCGAGCGGTGGTACCCGTCTCGGTGGGGACCATGATGTAGCGCGCGTCCAGACGTTCGGCTGTATCCGCCGCCTCCTCAGCCAGCACGCCCCGCACCGTCTGCGCGTCGGCCGGAGGCCGGCTGGTGTTCGGAAGATGCCGCTCGGTGGCCGTGGTGACCCTGGACATGACGGCCACCGCCTCCACAGGGAACATGCCCATGGCTGTCTCTTCGGAGAGCATGACGCAGTCGGTGCCGTCCAATACGGCGTTGGTGACATCGGTAACCTCGGCACGGGTGGGACGACGATTCTCGGTCATCGACTCCAGCATCTGCGTGGCCGTGACGACCGGGCGACCGGCGGCGTTGGCCCGGCCGATCAGCAGCTTCTGCGCCACCGCCACGCGCTCGATGGGGATCTCCACCCCCAGATCTCCGCGGGCTACCATGAGAGCGTCCGTCACCTCCAGGATGTCGTCTATGCGCTCCACCGCCCGGGCACGTTCGATCTTGGCCACCAAGAAGGGGTCACGGCCCAGCGCGACCGCGGCGGCGCGAACGGCCGTGATGTCCTCAGGACCCTGGACGAACGAGACGGCCACCGCGTCGACGCCCTGGTCGAGGGCGAAGGCCAACAACTCCCGGTCGCGGTCGGTGAACGCCGATATGCCCAGATCCAGACCTGGAAAGCTCATGCCGTCGCGCGAGCGCAACTCTCCCCCTACCACCACGCGGGCCGAAGCCTCATGACTGTCGCCGCCGGAGAGCACGCGCAGCTGGATGAGGCCGTCGTTCAGAAAGACGTCGTCCCGGGCCTTGAGCGTGGTCGGTATCCTCTCGAGCGGCAGCGGGATCGCCAGGAGCGCGGCATCCTTGGGTCGGGCGTCACCACCAGCCGCGGCGGCGACCAAGCGGACAACCTGCCCCCGCTTCAGATGCACCACTTCGCCCGCCAGCTTCCCGACTCGCAACTTCGGCCCAGGCAGGTCGGCCATGACGGCCACGCGCCGGCCCACCCGCTCGGCCGCGGCTCTCACCGCGGCGATCGTGGCCCGGTGGCTCTCGAAGTCCCCGTGGGCCAGATTGAGCCGGGCCACGTCCATCCCCTGGCGAAGCATACGCTCCAGGGTGCGGGGGGCCTGTGACGCGGGCCCGATGGTGCATACGATGCGCGTCTTGTGAGAGGAGAGAGTCATCAGCGCTTCATCCTGTTGCGTGAAGCCACCACTCTGGCCACGATGGTGAATACCAGCACTATTATGAGCAACTCAAGCGCGCCCGCCCATGCCCGAGCCTGTCCGGCCTGGAACGGGTTGCGAGCCCCGTCGAAGATGGCGAGCGGCAGAGCCTGGATGGGCTCGCCCCACAGCCTGGCCGTCAACTGGATGGAGCCGAGCGCGGTCAGCAGCAGCGGGGCCGTCTCTCCGGCGGCGCGGGCGATGGCCAGCATGACCCCTGTGGTGATGCCCGGCGCGGCAGAGGGCAGGATGACCTTGATGACCGTCTGCCACTTGGCCGCCCCCAGCGCGTAGCTGGCATCCTTGAGTTCGGGTGGCACCAGCTTGAGCATCTCCTCGGTGGAGCGCAAGACGATGGGCATCATGATGATGGCCAGCGCGGCCGCGCCCATGAGCGCGCCGAATCCGAAGGAGATCACCAGGGCCGTGTACACGAACAGACCCACGAAGATGGAGGGCACACCCGTCATCACGTCGGAGAAGAAGCGGATGAGCTTGGCCAGCCAGTTCTTCTTGCCGTACTCCACAAGATACACGGCACCCAGGATGCCCAGAGGCACCGACACCACTGCGGCCAACGACACCATGATAGCCGTCCCGATGAGCCCGTTCAGGAAGCCGCCGCCCTCACGACGCAGGCTGAAGATCTGCGAACTGGTAAGGAACTCCCAGTCCATGGTCTGGATGCCGCGGGCGATGATCTCGTAGAGGATCATCACCACCGGGATGAGGGTGATGAGCACGGCCAGGACCACCAGCGCAAGGTTGCGACGGTCACGCCACACCCGGCGCTGCGCGGGACGACACTCGCTCAGCGATACCCCGGCACCCATCCGGCCGCCTGCCCAGCGACTGCCGGCGGAAGACCCGGCGTCATCCACGCCCGGCTTCAGGAGGTCATCGGGTGTGCGGCGCTTCGTCACAGCCGGTTGAACCGCCATACGATGGCGCGCGCGGCCATGTTGATGATGATGGTCATGACGAAGAGCACCACGCCTATGGCCACGAGCGCCCGGATGTGGTCACCCGTGGCCTCCGAGAACTGGTTGGCGATGACCGCGGCCATGGTATAGCCGGGCCTGACGATGGATGCGTCGACCTTCACAGCGGACCCCACCAAGAGAGCGACCGCGATGGTCTCACCCAACGCCCGTCCCAACCCCAGCATGACCGCCCCCACGATGCCGCCGCGCGCGCGGGGGAGCACCGACTGGCGGATCATCTCCCAGCGAGTGGCCCCCAGAGCGTAGGCGGCCTGCCGGTCGGCGTCGGGAACGGTGTCGAACACCTCACGCGTGAGCGAACTGATGATGGGAGTGATCATGATGGCCAGGATGACTCCGGCCCCGAAGTACGAGAGACCGGAGGGTGGGCCCGCGAAGATGGGGATGAACCCCAGATACTTGGCGAAGAAGCCCGCCACCGGCTGCAGAAAGAGCGGCAGAAGGACGAAGACCCCCCACAATCCGTAGATGACGCTGGGTACGGCGGCCAGCAGATCGACCGCATAGCCGATGGGAGCCCGCAGACGCTTGGGCGCGTACTCGGTGAGGAACAGCGACACACCCAGGCTGAGCGGCACGGCGATCACCAAGGCGATGACCGAGGTGACGATGGTGCCGTAGATGAAGGCCAGGGCTCCGAACTTGCCGCTGCTGGGACTCCACTCCGAACTGGTGATGAACGAGATGCCCTCCGCGCGGAAGACCGGGAGTGCCGTCCCCGTGGTGGAGACGACCATGTAGGCCAGCACCAGCAGCACCAGTACTCCGCAACCGCCGGCAAGCAGGGCGAACAGAGGGTCGGCGCGCCGAGCCAGACCTCCGCGTTGCCATTTTCGGCCGGATACGTCGCCCCGAGGCGTGGTCGCGGTGAGACCGGTGGGGGATACCTCAGAAGCCACGTATCGCCTCCACTTTGAGGAGCGCGAGGGCCTTCAGCTCTTCCGGCAAGGGAGCATACCCCAACTCCTCGGCGATGGGAGTACCTTCGTTCAAGGAGTAGACCAACCAGTCTTTGAGCGCCGCAGCTTTGGCTTTCGACCGCATCTGCTCGTACGCGAGCACCCAGGTGGCACCCACTATGGGATATGCGTCGGGATGCGCGCTGTTGGCCACCGAGAAGCGCAGGTCATCGGGATACTCCTCGATGAGTGCTGCCGCGGATGTGGCCTCCAGACTCGGGACGATGAAGTTGCCGGCCTGATTCTGCAGGCTGGCCATGGGCAGCCCCGTCTCTACGGCGTACGAGTACTCCACGTACCCTATGCTGCCGGGCTGTTGCTGGATGACGGCCGACACGCCGTCGTTGCCCTGCCCGCCGAGACCCACGGGCCAGTCGACGTCCTTGCCCGCGCCCACCAAGTCGTGCCACCGGGTGGAGACGGCGCTGAGATACTCGGTGAAGATGGCGGTCGTGCCCGAAGCATCCGAGCGATGGACCACCTGAAGACGGCTCTTGGGCAGCTGCACTCCCGGGTTGAGAGCCACGATACGAGGATCGTCCCAGGAGGTGATCTCCCCCAGGAAGATGGCTGTGAGCAACAGAGGATCGAGCCTCACCTCGGCAACACCCTCAAGGTTGTAGGCGAGGACTATCGACCCGAACACCGTAGGGATGTGAAGCACCTTGGAGCCGCCGGCCGCCTCGGCCGCAGCGATCTCCTCATCCTTCATGGGCGCGTCGGTGCCTCCGAAGTCCACAGTGAGCCGGGTGAACTGCTCGATACCTCCGCCCGAGCCGATACCCTGATAGTTCAGCCTCACATCGGGGTTCGCCAATTGGTATTCGCCGATCCACTCTATGTAGAGCGGCCGGGGGAAGGTGGCCCCGGCGCCGTTGAGCCTCACGTCGCCCGCATCGGGGTCGTCGGCGCCGCCGGCGCTGGGGAGTTCACCGGTGCCGCAGGCCCCGCCGACAAGGCCGCCCGCGAGAAGAACGAGCGCCAGTATGACCGCCCCCAGCAGCACGAGACGGACGAGACGGGCGCGGCCGTAACCGGCGCTCTGCTGCGTCATCCTGTCCTCCTCGCATAGTTCGTCCTACCGGACATGCCGGTCGCTATCAGACTAGCAGGACGACCCCCGTGAGGTGTTACATTCACGTAAAAGCGGAGCGAACGACGCTCGGCGATGCGGCTGGATGAGGCCGAGATGACGGCCAAGGTGAGATACTGCGGGCAAGTCCTGCTGATACGACCCGCGGGCAGGACCCCAGAGAGGGCAGGCAGCCAAAGGAAGGTGCGCGATCGACCGACCCGCCAAAGTCGTGCTCCTGGTCGAGGATGACCTCACCATCTCCGACTCGGTGGCGTACGCACTGCGCAGAGCCGGCTACGAGGTGCTGCAGGAGTACGACGGCCGCGCCGGTCTGCACACTGCGCTCACACGATCGGTGGACCTAGTGCTGATGGACCTCATGCTGCCCGGTCTGGACGGCATGACCGCCAGCCGCGAGATCATCAGGCGGCGACCCCGTCTGCCCATCATAATGCTGACGGCGCGCAGTGAGCGCGAGACCATCCTGGAGGGCCTGGAGTCCGGCGCCGACGACTACATCACCAAGCCGTTCGACCTCGACGTCCTTCTGGCGCGCATCAAGGCGCGGCTGCGCCGCGATACCGCCGGTATCAGTCTGGTCACCGACGGACCCGAGGGTGGCACGGTGAGTACCGGCGACCTGGTGCTCGACCGCGATGCCCATCTGGCGCGCACGCCGCGGGGAGAGGTGAGCCTCAACCCCAAAGAGTACGAACTGCTGCTGCTGTTCCTCTCCCGGCCGGGCCATCTCTTCCCCCGCCAGGAGATCGTCGAGCGTGTGTGGCAGCAGCGATATCTGCCCACCTCACGTAGTCTTGACGTCCATATCAGGCGCCTGCGGGCGAAGTTGGAGGAGGTGGGTGCCGAGGTCTCGCTTGAGACGGTGCGCGGCTTCGGCTACCGGCTGCAACCACTGTTGACGATCCCCACCGAAGACGGAGATGGCGACTGATGCGCGTGCGCTGGAAACTCCCGCTGGCTTTCGCACTCACCACCCTGGTGTTCGCCGGCATCGTGGCACTGGCTGTGGCCTTGCTTCTTCGCGGCGTCTTCCTCGATCGCCTCGAGGACGACATGGCCCGACAGGCCCGGCAGTTCGCGGCCACGCTGGCCGCCGCCACACCCGACCTGCAAGACGCGACCACGTTGCAGAGGTCGACCCAGGTCATGGGGCAGGCCGGCGAGGTACGCTTCACCCTCATCGCCAGGACCGGCACCGTGCTCGCCGATTCCGACGCCGACCCGGCCCTCCTGGACGACCATTCCGACCGTCCCGAGGTGCGACAGGCCCTCGCCGGCCACGAAGGCCGGGCCCGGCGCGATTCGGCCACTCTGGGCGAAGAGGTGGTCTACGTCGCCATCCCTCTGCCCCCAGGGGATCAGCCCTGGGCGGAAGGAGTGGTCCGGGCGGCGCTTCCGGCGAACCGCATCGACGCGCTCCTCTCCGCGTCGTGGCGCATCCCTCTTATCGTGTGGGCCATCCTGCTCCTCCCGACCCTCGCTCTCGCCTATATCCTCAGCCGCTCTCTGGTGACGCCGATCGCCCGGCTGCGCTTCATGACAGCACGAGTGGCAGAAGGAGATCTGAGCTACCGCACCAGCATCCGCCGTTCCGACGAACTGGGAGAATTGGCTTCCTCGCTCAACAGCATGGCCGCCCAACTGGAGAGTCGCGCGGAGGAGTTGAGCGCCGAGATCCAGCGCAGCAACGGTGTGCTGACGGCCATGACCGAGGGCGTGCTGTTGACCGACGGCGACGGCCGGCTGCTCCGCGCCAACCCGGCAGCCGAACGCATACTGAGAGCCCGTTTGGAGGGCACAGAGGGGCATCCTCTGGTCCGAAGCGCGCGCGCCTTCCCAGCCGACACCCTGGCCCAGAAGGCCCGCCGCGCAGGCCAACCCCTCACCGAGGAGGTGGAGCTGGCGGGGGGCAGGTCGCTGGCCGTGGAGGTGGTGCCGCTGCGGGCTTCCGGCCTGCAACGCGCGCAGACCCTGTTCGTCATCCGTGACGAGACGGCGCGGCGGGCCACCGAGCGCATGCGGCGCGACTTCGTCGCCAACGTGTCGCACGAGCTGAAGACGCCGCTCTCGGCACTGTCGCTGCTGGCTCAGATCCTGCGCGACGCCATCCACGAGGACCCCGTCCAAGCCGAGAAGTCCGTGAAGCAGTTGTCCGCTGAAGTGGCACGCCTCACAGAACTCACCAACGAACTGCTCACCCTGTCCCGTCTGGAGGAGGCCGAGCGACCCGATGAAGAAGGTGAGGCGCCTGGGCAGAGGGCGGCGCTGCCCGGTTTCGTGCCCGTCGACTTGAGCGAGGCTGCCGCCCGAGCCCTCGAAGAGGTGCGAGGGTCAGCCCAGGAACGTCGGCACACACTGACGCTCGAGACGCAGCCCGGCCTCATGGTCATGGGTGACGAAGGCTTCCTGCGCACCATCGCTCGCAATCTCCTGGAGAACGCCATCCGCTACACCGAGCCGGGGGGGCACGTGAAGCTCCGCACACGCGCCGAAACCGACAGCCAGGGAGAAGAGTGGGCGGTCCTCAGCGTGGAGGATGACGGCGTAGGCATCCCGGCGGCCGAGCAACAGCGCATCTTCGAGCGCTTCTACCGCATAGACAAGGACCGCTCACGCCAGACCGGCGGCACGGGACTGGGCCTCAGCATCGTGCGCCATCTGGCCGAGTACCACCGGGGAAGTGTGCAGGTGGAAAGCCAAGTGGGTTTGGGCTCGGTGTTCACCGTCCGCGTGCCGCGGCTGCAATAGCGCCCTTGCCGACCAAAGCCCGTCGTGTGACGGGCAACTCCGTGTCCTGAGCTACTGCGCGCGGCACACCTGTGATCTGCAGCAGACCCTTGTCGTCTACGGCGCAGCTCGTGTTGGTGCAGCCACCCGCCGCCTCCGCTTGGTAGTTCACGCTCACACGTTCCGGCCTCAGCACGGTTCCATCCTCGTGGATGGCACGCAGGTCGCTCCAGCGCACGGTCACCGATGGGGCGTCGCAGGGGGCGAAGACCTCCGACCACACCAGTGGGCGAGTGAGGTAGCCCGCGGCGTCGCCTCGCCCGGAAGGCGGATACAGGTCGCGCACCACAGTGGTCAGGCCGGTCTGCATATCGGTGATGTCGGCACGCCAGGCCCGGGCCACGTCGGGGGAGGCGCACACCCGCAGGCGATAGGCCCGTCCCGGCTCCCACGCGTAGGCCAGCGTGTGAGGGTCATCAGGATAGCCGGGCAGCGACGAGATGGAGCCTCTCAGCACCCCTCCGCCGAGCGCAGGTGTGAGATAACCGCCCCAGTTCACCGCTCCGCCTCCGGGATAGCGCCGGTTCCATTGCAGACCCGTGTGCGCCCCGCCCCACACGCCCCGCTCGTCGGCAAGATCCACCTGCAAGGCCCAGAAGTACAGCGAGTCCACCTGGGGAGGCACCAAGACCTCGAGGGTGGCCGCAACCTCGACCAACCGGGTGCGCGCCGACATGCCGGGCAGACTCCAGATGAGATGGAACGAGGAGGCGCCGTTGGCGGAACGGCGCGGCCCCGCTTCGCGCGGGCCGCGCCCCACCATCGCCGTCACCAGGTCTCTAAGCCATGACATGGCCACCTCCGCTCCGTCTGCCAGCCCAGTCTAGCAGCGCCCGACATCCCCGGACCGTGCGTACAATAGGACGGCACACCATTACCGGCGGCCACAGCCAGTCAGGACACAGACGAGGGAGACGATGCGCACATGGCTGCTCGACGAAGGCCCGTGACACATAGCCGCATGTTGAGACCCCGCTACCTGGCTGCCGCCGGCGCGCTGCTGTTCGCCGCCGGGGTCGTCGCGTTCATGGGCATCATCACGGCCGAGGCACTCTACCCCGAGGGCTACAGCACCTCGCTGAACGCCATCAGCGACCTGGGCGCCACCGAGCCGCCCGACAGCGTCATAGAGGAGCCGTCGGCCACCATCTTCAACACCGTGATGATGGTCACCGGAGTCCTGCTGTTGTTGAGCTCCTTCTTCTTGCAGTATGGCACCCGGCGCTGGGCGGCGGCCGTCTTCGCCGCTCTGTTCGGATTGGGCGCGCTGGGGGTGGGGATCTTCCCGGGCGACACCGGCGCCATCCACGCGCTCTTCGCCCTGCTCACCTTCATCGCCGGAGGCATTGCCGCCATCGTGGCCTACTCGGTGACGACGGCGCCTTTCCGCTACTTCTCCGTGGTGCTGGGAGCCGTGGCCCTCGTGGTGCTGGTGTTGTATTTCGCTCTGGGAGACTCGAGTCCCCTGGCTCCGCTGGGCATGGGCGGGGTGGAGCGCTGGGTGGCCTATCCCATCGTCCTGTGGACTTTGGGCTTCGGCGGTCATCTCATGGGTAGAGCCCGCTGAGAGGAGCAACGAGGGAACCGGGCGGCGCTAGAGAATGTTACGGTATCGTCATGGGTAGACTACAGCCGTCCCCATAGCCTCGACGACGGCAGGAACCCTGGAGGGATTGATGGAGCCCGATAGCAGACGTGATCCCCTGGCAAGAGAACGTGCGCGGCAGCGGCGGGCGAAACAGGTGCAGAGACGACGCCTCGTGCTCTTGGCATGTCTGTTGGGACTTATCGTGCTGGTGGTGGGCCTCGCTGTCGGGCTCTCCGGGGACGACGGCACGGCGGTGGTCAGCACCACCTCCACCACGGAGCCTGAAGGGACCACCGAGACGACCGAGGAAGGCGAGACCGCAAGCACCACCGAGGCCATCTCAGCCACGTACACCGCTGAGTTGACCGGCGACCAGTCGGTGCCGCCGGTGGAGACCAAAGCACGCGCGGAATTGAACCTCACGTACGACAAGGACGAAGGGACGTTGTCGTTCGTCCTCGAAGTCACCAGCATGATCACGCGCCCGAATGTGGCCACCATCTTCGAGGGCGGCCCGGGCACTTCGGGCTCGGCCATCGTGACGCTCTTCGCCGGCCCCGAGGAGGGGACCACGTTCGAGGGGGTCCTGGCTGAAGGATTCATCGAGGAGGAGGACCTCACCGGTACCCTTCAGGGAGCCAAGCTGGCCGATCTGGTCGCGCTCCTCGCCTCCGGAAACACCTACGTGAGCATCGGCAATGCCTCCCATCCCATAGACGCCATCCGCGGCCAGATAGAGCTGGAGAGCCTGCTCAACACGGGCGAGTGATCCTCAGAGGACCGTCTGGACACGGCGGAGCTCGAGGGGCGCCCGCCGTCGAGCCACACCTCTTCCGCCTCTACACATGATGGTCGGTGCAGTCCGCATGGCTGCTCCGAGATCTCTGTGGACCGGCGTGACACGCACCGCTGCTGACAAAAAGAACGGTCGCTCTGTTATAGTCGAGGCGTGAGCAGAGTGAAGGAGGACCACATGGACCAGACCGGTGCGACCGGAGCCGCGCTGACCGCGGCCGATATCAACGATCTGCGCAGCGCGCTCGACTTCCTTGCCCAGCAGCCGGGGCAACTCGTCTCGACCGACGTCGAGGTCGATCCGCACCTGGAACTGCCGGCGGTCTATCGTCGCGTCGGATCCGGTACCCCCACTCCTCCGCCCACCAAGATCGGCCCGGCAATGCTGTTCAACCGGCTCAAGGGCTCGCAGATGCGAGCTGTAGCCGGCATCCTGGCCAGCCGCGACCGCACCGCCATGCTCCTGGGCAGTACGCGAGAACGCTTGGCGTTCGACATGCTGGAGGCCCTGAGCAGGCCCGTGCCGCCCGTGGTGGTCGACCGCGCCGCGGCCCCTTGCCAGCAGGTGGTCATCAAACCACCCTTCGACCTGCGCGAGATCATCCCCCAAGTGGTGAGCACGCCCAAGGACACCGGCGCCTTCTTGAATATGGCGCTGCTGCGCGGCGAGGACCCCGAGACCGGCATCTCCGACGTGACCATCCACCGCATGTGCTTTCAGAGTCCCGACACCCTGAGCGTGAGCTTCAACCTGGGCCGCCACATAGGCGTGTTCCTGGAGAAGGCCTGGGCTATGGGTAGGCCGCTGCCCGTGTCGGTGAGCATCGGCTTCGACCCGGCCATCTACGTGGCCACGTCGTTCGAAGCCCCCACCACCCCGCTGGGCCTCGATGAGCTCACCATCGCCGGAGGGCTTCGCAACCGCCCGGTGGAACTGGTGGACTGCATCACCCAGCCGGCCAAAGCCGTCGCGCGAGCCGAGATCGTCCTGGAGGGTGAGTTCCGGCCCTACGAAGTCATGGATGAGGATGCCCACACCGGCAGTGGGTGGGCCATGCCCGAGTTCCCCGGTTACGTGGGCACCGCGCAGCCCGACCTGCCAGTGCTGCACGTGACCGGTGTCACCTATCGTGCCGATCCCATCTTCGAGATGCTGGTGGGCCCCGGCGAGGAGCATGTCACGCTCACGGGGCTTCCCACCGAGGCCAGCATATACCGTCTGGTGGAAGACGCTATGCCGGGCTTCCTGCAGAACGTCTACTGCCATTCCGCGGGCGGGGGCAAGTACCTGGCCATCCTGCAGGTCAAGAAACGCGACTCCGGAGACGAAGGACGACAGCGGCAGGCGGCGTTGGTGGCCTTCACCGCCTTCTCCGAACTGAAACACGTCATCCTGGTGGATGAGGACGTGGACCTCTACGACATGAACGACGTGATGTGGGCCATGACCACGCGTTATCAGGGCGATGTGGACACACTGTTCCTGCCCGGAGTGCGCTGCCACACCCTGGACCCGTCGGCCACTCCCGAGTACAACCCCCTGCTGCGGGTGTTCGGCATATCCTGCAAGACCATCTTCGATGCGACCGTGCCCTACGATCTGAAGGAGCGCTTCGAGCGTCCGCAGTTCATGGACGTCGACTTGGCCAAGTATCTGGGATAGCGCCGCCGACGACCATATAGGCCTGTCCGGCGCACCTGTGCGCCGCTGCAGCCCCGATAGCAGAGCGTCTTTCGTCTCTGCTATCGGGGCTGAACATTTTCGACTTGTAATCGGCGACGTTCGTGATATTGTGATTATATTCACTACTATCATATAGGACACTACCCCATTAGGTGACGATGCGCACAGAACGCGACAAGCGCGAGCAGAAGATGAAGCCGGTGTCACTGCACACGGTGGAGCGGCTGAGTGTCTACCGGCGCATGCTCGAGGAACTCTCGCATGAAGGTGTGGAGTACGTACACTCCCATCAACTGGCGTCCCTCGTGGGTGTCACCGCGGCCCAGCTCCGTCGCGATCTCGCCACCTTCGGCAGTTTCGGCAGCATCGCCCGGGGTTACAACGTGCGCGAGATGGACCGCACCATCGGACGCATCGTGGGGACCGACGTCACCCAGGCGGTGGCGCTGTTCGGGCTGGGCGATCTGGGCCGCGCCCTCCTCTCCTACCGAGGCTTCGAGGAGCGCGGCTTCAACGTGGCTGCCATCTTCGAGACCGATCCCGACAAGGTGGGCCACGTCTTCAACGGCAGACGCTGCTACGGTCTTGATGACCTCGAGACAGTCATCCGCCACCACGACATCCGCATCGCCATACTGGCATCGCGCGCCGAAGGTCTGCAGGAACTCGTCGACCGAGTGGCGGCCGTGGGCGTGAGAGCCTTCCTCAACTTCGTCCCCAAGCGGGTCAACGCACCCGCCGACGGTTTTGTCGAGAACATCGACATATCGGCCAAGTTGGAAAAACTCTCGTTCCTGAGTCGGCGTCTGGACTGACGTGCGCCCCACGTTCCAGCGGAGTTCACAGCCTGAGGAGGGCCCATGGAGGCAAGAACGATACTTCTGGTAGACGACGACCGTGACCTGGTGATGTCGATGGAGGCATTCCTCAGCGCCCGCGGGTACGTCGTGGTCAAAGCACACAACGGCAAGGAAGCGTATGCCCGCATCATTGAGAAGCGGCCGGATCTCATCGTGCTCGATGTGATGATGGACTATGACGAAGAGGGCATGGTCTTCGCCAGTGCGCTCAAGACCGACGGCCCGACCCGGGACATCCCCATCATCATGCTCTCCGGCTTCAACGTGCAGAAAGACGTGCGCGAGAAGGTGATCGCTTCGCTCATGGGCCAGGACTGGCCCAGCGATGTCTTCATGGAGAAGCCTGTGCGCCTGGGGGAACTGGCTGAGCGCATCGAGGCACTGCTGCAAGAGCACGATGCCGGTCGCAAGCCGCGCCCGGAGAAGGAGGACGCATGAGTGCGACCGCCAGCTGTGTCGAGTCGATCCTGGCCGAACAAGGCCGTCTGACCCGCGACCAGCTCATACCGGTGCTACAGGAGATACAGTCCCGCGACGGCTATCTCTCCCAGGCGGCGATGACCCGGCTGGCATCCGCCCTCGACACCCCGGTAAGCCGCGTATACGGCGTGGCCACCTTCTACAACCAGTTCCGGTTCGCGCCGCTGGGTGAGCACGTGATCGAGATCTGCCGGGGCACTGCCTGTCACGTGAAACAGAGCCTCACTTTGTATCAGCATCTGCAAAGGCGCCTGAAGCTGCGCCCCGACGGCAACTCGCCCGATGGGCGCTTCAGTGTGATCAGTGTGGCCTGCCTGGGCGCCTGCTCCATCGCACCCGTGATGAAGCTCGACGGAGAATTCCACGGTCACCTGACCGTCGAGAAGGTCAACGCGCTCCTGGATGGCCTCCTGCCGGCACCGGCGAAGGCCCAGCCGAAGGCCGAGGACGACGGCGGGGTTGAGAAGAGCGACGCGGAAGCGAGGGTGTCATGAGGCACTCCGTGTTGGTCGAACCCTGTTGCGATCGGTGCACTCACTCCCCCGGCACGCCCTGCCGGGACCTGGTGGCCTGCCTTGAGGACGGCCCGCTGTGCCACGACGACGAGTCCTGCAAGAAGACCCGCGCCGAGCGGCTCCAGTCGGTGCGGAGGGGCGGCAAGGGCACCATCCTGTTCGTGGGCGCCGGGACGTGCGGCCGGGCGAACGGCGCCCTGCGCGTCATGGACAAGATCGAAGCATATGTGGGCACCCATTCCTTGCCGGTGAGCATGGTGGAGGTCGGCTGCGTGGGCTACTGCCAGCGCGAGGTGTTCGTCGACCTGGCGGAGAGTGACGGCCTGCGTCTCTCCTACTGCGACCTCGCCCCAGACAACACGGACGAGTTCCTCGACCTGGTGTTCGGCCGAAGGGAGTTGCGCAACCGCTTCCTCTACGGCCGGTACGGGGAGGCGCCGGGCTACGAGGACGTGCCCCTGGTCATGGATACTCCCTTCTTCCAGCGGCAGACGCGAGTGGTGCTGGAGAACTGCGGTCTCATCGATCCCGACTCGCTCGACTCGGCGCTGGCCGCCGGCGGCTTCGCCGCCGCGGCCAAGGCGCTCACCGGTATGACACGCGAAGAGGTGTGCGACCTGGTGCTGGACTCGGGCCTGCGTGGACGCGGCGGAGCGGGCTTCCCCACCGGGCAGAAATGGAAGGTGGCCCTCAGTACTCCGGCCAACCAGAAGTACCTCATCTGCAATGCCGACGAAGGCGATCCCGGCGCGTTCATGGACCGTGCCGTGCTGGAAGGCGACCCCTTCAGGGTGATCGAAGGCATGCTCATCGCCGCCTACGCCATCGGCGCCACCAAAGGATACGTCTACTGCCGGGCTGAGTACCCGCTTGCCATAGAGCGGCTCCAGGATGCCATCAGCCAGTGCCGCCAAGCCGGGCTGCTGGGGCGCAACATCCTGGGCAGCTTGGTGGATTTCGACATCACCATCAAGCAGGGCGCAGGCGCCTTCGTTTGCGGCGAGGAGACCGCCATCCTGGCCAGCATCGAGGGGGGCCGAGGGATGCCCCGGCCCCGACCGCCGTTCCCTGCGGTGGCCGGCCTCAACGGCATGCCCACTGTGCTCAACAACGTGGAGACCCTGGCCAACGTATCCGGCATCATCGCCAAGGGCGCCGACTGGTTCAAGAGCATAGGCATCGATGGCGGCGCGGGCACCAAGGTCTTCGCGCTCAGCGGCCGCGTGCAGAACACCGGCCTGGTGGAGGTACCCGTGGGGACCCCACTCCGCGAGGTGGTGTACGGCATCGGCGGGGGAGCCCAGGAGGGACACCACATCAAGGCCATCCAGATCGGAGGCCCCAGCGGGGGCTGCATCCCCGACCACCTGCTCGATGTGCCCGCGGATTACGGCAAGCTGCAAGAGATCGGGGCCATGATGGGCTCCGGCGGCCTGGTGGTCATGGACGAGCGCAGCTGCATGGTGGATGTGGCCAAGTACTTCATGGAGTTCATCCGCAACGAGTCCTGCGGCAAATGCACCCCCTGCCGCGAAGGCACCACGCGCATGTACGAGATCCTCACCTCCATCACCGAGCGGCCGGTGGGAGACGAGACCAAGCGGCTCGAGCGCTTCCGCGGCCTGCTGCACCTGGAGGAGTTGGCCCAGACGATCAAGGACACATCGCTCTGCGGCCTGGGCCAGACGGCCGCGAACCCGGTCCTCTCCACGTTGCGCTTCTTCCGCGAGGAGTACGAGGCCCACGTCATGGAGGACACGTGCCCCACCGGAGTGTGCCAGGGCCTGCGCGAATACGCCATCGACCCAGCCCTGTGTATCGGCTGCGGCTTCTGTCTGGACACCTGCCCCAACCTGGCAATCGTGGGCAAGCGACGCAAGCTGCACTACATCATCGTCGATCGCTGTATCGGCTGCGGCGCCTGTGCGGAGGTCTGTCCCAAGAACGCCATCACCACCGTGGTCTGAGAGGTCATCATGGCTGTCACCATCAATGGCAAAGAGTATGCGTTCGAGCAGGGGGAGACCGTCCTGCAGGTGGCCCGCCGAGCCGGCATCAATATCCCGCATCTCTGCTCCCTCGATTGGGCACCATCTCCCTCGGCTTCATGCCGGTTGTGCGTGGTGGAGGTGGAAGGATCGCCCAAGCTGCACACCAGCTGTACCCTCCTCGCGGCCGACGGCTTGTCCGTCAGCACCCACACTCCCCGCGTGCTTCGAGCGCGCCGAGCCATCGTGGAGTTGCTGGTGGCCAACCATCCCCAGGACTGCCTGGGATGCGAACGCGCGGGCGACTGTGAACTCGCCGATCTGGCACACGAGCTGGGAGTGCGCACCCGGCGCTACGCAGGCATGAAGAAGGATCACGCGCTCGACATCTCGTCCCCTGCCATCTGGCGCGACCCCAACAAGTGCGTTCTGTGCGGCCGCTGCGTCACAATGTGCCATCACGTGCAGGGTGTGGGGGCGATCGATTTCATAGGGCGGGGGTTCCGCACCCAGGTAGGGCCCGGCTTCGCTGCCGGCCTCAACGTCTCGGGCTGCGTCTTCTGCGGCCAATGCGTGCGTGTCTGCCCCACAGGTGCGTTGATGGAGCGCTCGCACGTGGAACAGGTGGTTGCCGCTCTCGGCGATCCGAACACAGTGGTGGTGGCGCAGATAGCCCCCGCTGTGCCTGCCACGCTGGCCAAAGGACGAGGTAAGGACCAGCACGTGCCCGATGTGCTGGCCCGGCTGTCGGCGGCGCTCAAGACCATCGGCGTCGACGCGGTGTTCGACACTGCCTTCACCGCCGACCTCACCATCATGGAGGAAGCCACCGAGCTGGTGACCCGGCTGCAGACCGGTGGGGCCCTGCCCATGTTCACCAGCTGCTCGCCCGCGTGGACGAACTATGTGGAGACCCATCGTCCCGACCTCATCCCCAACCTCTCCACCTGCAAGTCGCCGCAGCAGATGGCGGGAGCCCTCATTAAGGAGATCTATCCACGCTACAAGGACCTCGAGGGCAAGCGCCTGGTCATCGTATCGCTCATGCCCTGCACGGCTAAGAAGTTCGAGGCCGACGACCTGGGCGACATCGACTACGTCCTCACCACCCGTGAGCTCGGCACCCTGTGGAAGCGCTTCGGCCTCGACTTCGAGTCGTTCACCGAGCGGGCGCCGCTCGACCCGCCGTTCTCCGAGGCCACCGGTGCCGGGCGTCTGTTCGGGAACACAGGCGGAGTGATGGAAGCAGCGGTGCGCACCGCCCTCACACTGGTGGGAGCCGAGCCGCCCAAGGGCCCACTCACGGAGGCGCGGGGCCTCGAAGGCGTGAAGCGCTTCACAGTGGATGCCGGAGGACTGACACTCAATTTGGCCGTGGTGAACGGACTGGGCCGCCTCAGCTCGGTGTTGGATGAATCCTTCGACGACGTGGACTTCGTAGAGGTGATGTCGTGTCCCGGCGGCTGCGTCGGCGGCGGCGGCCAACCCTACCAGAGCGAGCTCACCGACGTGCGCAAGCGCATGGATCGCGTCTACGATGCCGACGAGAAGGCCGAAGTGCGTCTCTCGCATGAGAACATGGCCATAGTCAAGCTCTACGAGGAGTTCCTGGGGCACCCGTTGGGCGAAGTGTCGCACCATCTGCTGCACCGGCATTACGTAGACCGCAGCCACGAGCGGGGAGAGCGTGCGTGGCTGCCCGACATAGCCGGCGAGGAGGGCGAGACGGGGATGGCACTGGTGACCGACTAGTGGCCGATCACCGGCCCTTCAGCGGAGCAGGACAGCGGCCGAGGCAACAAAGCGGAGCAACGACATGACGAACGTGATCACGACCATCAAGCAGAACTGCCGCCGCTGCTACACCTGTGTGCGCGACTGCCCTGCCAAAGCCATCCGCATCGAGGACGGGCAGGCCTCGGTGGTGCCGGAGCGCTGCATAGGGTGCGGCAACTGCACGGTGGTCTGCTCCCAGAACGCGAAGGCGTACGCCAGCGGCATCGAGAAGACACTCAAACTGCTCGGCCAGGGCAGAAGCGTGGCCGCGCTGGTCGCCCCGTCCTTCCCGGCCAGCTTCGACGCCCCGCCCGCCCGCATCATCGGCGCGCTGCGTGGGCTCCGTTTCAGCCCTGTCATCGAGGTCGCGTATGGCGCAGACCTAGTGAACCAGGCCTGCCACGACTTCTTGGAGGAGCATCCCAGCGGCGTGCACATAGCCAGCGCCTGCCCAGCCGTGGTGGAGTACGTACGCAAGTACCATCCCGAGTTGACCGAACGCATCATGCCCATCGTGTCGCCCATGATCGCCACGGCCCTGGCGGTGAAGGAGTGGTACGGGCCCGACGTGCGCTGCGTGTTCATCGGTCCCTGTGTAGCCAAGAAGGCCGAGATACTCGACGAGGAGGTGGCCGGGCTCGTCGACGAGGTGCTCACGTTCGAGGAGCTGCGCTCCATCTTCGCCTCACGCCGGATCGACCTCTCCACCAGCCCGGAGAGCGACTTCGACCCGCCCCACGCAGGCACTGCCCGCGTCTACCCCATCCCGGGCGGCCTCTTCAAGAGCGCCGGCATCGGCGAGGGCATCCTCGACCCCCGGCTGGTAGTCGTGAGCGGCCACAGCGAGACGTTGGAGACGCTCAGCCGCCTGCCCGAGGACGGAGACGACGGCGTCCCCCTGCTGGTGGAGGCGCTCATGTGCAAAGGCTGCTACGACGGCCCCGGGGTCAAGAGCGAAGAGCACGGGGTGCTGCGGCGGCGGCGGGTGGCCCAGTTCGCCTCCGAGAGCCTGCAGCGCCAGAGAGAGGGCTCTTTACCGCCACACGACGACGCGCCCACCCACCTGGCCCTGCGCCGCAGCTTCACCCCCGACGACCAGCGTGCTCCCGAGCCCACCGAGCAGGAGATCAGGGAGATACTAGCCCACACCAACAAGTTCTTCCCCGAGGACGAGTTGAACTGCGGGGCCTGTGGCTATCCCACCTGCCGGGCGAAGGCGGCGGCGGTCTGGGCGGGGATGGCCGAGGAGAACATGTGCCTGCCGTTCATCATCGAGCAGTCGGAGCGGGTCTGCGCCGAGTTGAACGTCCCCTGGAACAACCTGCGCGACATCCACCGGCATCTCATCAACAGCGAGAAACTGGCCTCCATGGGACAGATGGCGGCCGGCGTGGCGCACGAACTCAACAACCCGCTCAGCACCATCCTCCTCTACGCCCACATCCTGCAGAGGAAGCTCAAGGACCGGGAAGACCTGGGTCACGACCTCAAACTCATGGCCGAGGAGTCGGAGCGCTGCAAGGGCATCATCTCCAACCTGCTCGACTTCGCGCGGCAGAGCCGCGTGCGCATAGAATCGGCGTCGGTGGAGGAGATGGTGAGAGGCGTCACCGCTGCGGCCGGCAGCCACATCGACGCACTCGACCCCGACGTGAAGCTGGTGGTTGACGTGACCCCCGGGCTGTACGCCGACATGGACACCGACCAGATGTCGCAAGTGCTTCACAACCTGGTGAAAAACGCTGCTGAGGCCATGGAGGGATGTCCGGCGGGCGGCGAACTGCGGGTGACCGCGCGCGAGATGCCCGAGACGAACCGCGTGCGCTTCAGCGTCTCCGACCAGGGCACGGGCATCCCGGCCGGCGCCGAGGACAAGGTCTTCCAGCCCTTCTTCACCACCAAGAGCTTCGGCAAGGGCACGGGGCTGGGTCTGCCCATCTCCTACGGCATCGTGAAGATGCACAACGGCAACATATGGTTCGAGTCGAAGCCCGGGGAGGGCACGACCTTCTTCGTTGAGATACCAAAGACGCATGCCAGCGCCGAAAGGAGCCTCGGATGAACGGGCCTTGGGAGATCCTCTTCGTGGACGATGACCAGGATTTCTTGACTGCGCAGTCAGTCTACTTCGGAAGCCGGGGGCACAGCGTGCACACGGCCGGCAGCACCGAGGAAGCCATCGAGTATCTGGAACAGCAGGCCCCCGACATCATCTTCCTGGACCTGATGATGGAGCGCTACGACAGCGGCTTCCGCCTGGCTCATCGCATCCGCAAGTTCGAGCACCTCAAGGACACGCCTCTCGTCATGCTGAGCGCTGTGGCATCGCATACAGGCGAGCGCTTCGACCAGGAGCAAGACAGCCTGCGGGCGTGGACACACCTGGAGCGTTTCGTGGACAAGCCGGCCACGGGCAAGCAGTTGCTGGCTGTGGCTGAGGAACTGTTGGCCGAGAAATGAACCCGGAGGCAGGCATCCGCGTGCTCGTAGTGGACGACGAGTTCGGGGTCCGCTCGGGCATCAAGCAGATCCTGGAGATGGAGGGCTACCTGGTGGATGACGCCGGGACGGGCCGCGAGGCGCTCGCCCTGCTCGATTCCAACGCCTACGACGTAGCCCTGCTCGACTACCGCCTGCCCGATATCGACGGGCTTACGATCCTGCAGACCATCAAGGCCAGTGGGATGGATGTGAGCACCTGCATGATCACCGCCTATGCGAACATCGACACGGCCATCACGGCCACCCGGCAAGGAGTCGATTTCTTCCTACCCAAACCCTTCCTGCCCGACGACCTTCTGGGAGTGGTGGAGTCGCTGCTGCGGCACAAGCGCGACCGGGCCGACGCGGAGAGGCTGCGTCGAGAGCACGAGGCCAACCTGCTCGCCCTCACCGAGGAGAAAACTCAGACGGCTTCCCTGGTGTCGTCGCTGCGCGACGCCGTGTTGGTGGTGAACCGTGACGACGACGTGGTGCTTGCCAACGAGGTGATGAGCGATCTGCTGGGGACGTCCGACATCTTGTGGCGGAAGGCCACCGACCTGCTGGCCGCAGGTCCCCTCGCGCCGCTCGTGGACCAATTGGCGGCGCCCCTGAAAGACCGCACCATCGGCCAACTCTCGCTGGGCGACCGCACGTTCATGACCAGCATCGTCACCTTCCGGGGCGAGGACGGCGCAGCCCTGGGGCGCATCCTCACCCTCTCCGACATCTCGCAGATACGGCGCTTAGCCATGGAGAAAGAGCGCTTCATCCGCACCATGGTGCACGAACTCAAGTCCCCGCTGGGGGCTGTCCGCAGCCTCGTGGAAGTCGTGACCGACAAGAGCCTGGGAGAGGACCTCGACCCCTACCTCCCCATGCTGCTGCGCGCGCAAGAGCGCATCGACGGCATGGTGCAACTCATCAGCGACCTGCTCTCGCTGTCGCGCAGCGAGCAGGCCCGTGCCGCCGCTGAGCCCGCGCTCATGGAGGTGGGTCCGGCAGTTGATGGTGCCATCGCGCAGCAGGCGGAGCGACTCACCGCTCGTCGCATCGTAGCCCGCACCGACCTCCCACGCGACCTGCCGCCTGTGCTCATCGCCGCCGACGACCTGGACCTCATCTTTTCCAATCTCATCAGCAACGCAGTCAAGTACAACCGGGACGGTGGCAGCATCACAGTCAGGGGCCGGCACGAGGGCCACTGGCTGCGCGTGGACGTCATCGACACGGGCATAGGCATAGCCGAGGAGAACCTGGACCAGGTGATGACCGAGTTCTACCGAGAGAAACGACCCGAGACCCGCGAGCTCGAGGGAAGCGGCCTGGGGCTGGCCATCGTCAAGCGCCTGGCGGAACGTGCCGGCGGCCGCTTGGAGGCGGCCAGCACCCTGGGGGAGGGTTCCACCTTCTCGCTGCTGCTCCCTGCATAGGGTCTATCCTCTTCATCGCCATTTTTAGGTTTTTAGGAGACCCCGTGCTCACCGCTCTGGGGGCAAGCGTGTAAGCGCTGCCAGCGAATCCCGGTTCTGCAGCCAGGGGGTCTTCGCCTTGCCCCTCGGCAGCGTCGACGCGCTCCTATTTAAAGGCAGGCAGACTGAGAAACCCTGCGCTGCCGCCTAAAAAATCCACCATCACCTCGGCCCTCTATTCGCACTCAGATCGACTGCACACGACGGTGAACCTCGGGCTCGGCGGCCGGCCCGCACGCGGGTGGGTCGCAGGGTCATGTTCACTCAGAAGCCCTTGTGACACAAGGAGTCCCAGCGCCGGGATGATGTCGGCCGGGCCGCTGACGCCACGGGTCCGCCTCACGGCCTGATAGCACTCCGAACGACTGAACGTGGACACATTGCAGCGATCGACCCAGTCAAGGATCCTTCGGACTATATGCAGTTCCACTTGATCCGGCACTTCCGCCGGCCGTGATGACCTCTCACGCGCCCCGCTCTCCTCCCCGCGATCCGACTCACCCATGACGGCATACGCGGTCCCGTCCCCGATCACATCGCGCAGAGAAGCAGCCCGGAACCTCACGTCAACGCACGATCCCCCCTTGAGCCGGCACCTGAACCAGAACGGGCCTGCATCCGACTGTGCGCTCGCCCGGGCCGACGAGAGGAAGGAGGCAACCCCGCCATCAGGAGGAGCCGCGAACGGCAGCGTCCGTCCCACCGCCTCCAGTTCGGACCAGCCGAAGACGCGTTCGCATGCTTTGTTCCAGGCAGTGACCCGCCCCTGGCCGTCCATATAGATCACGGGGTCGCGCATCTGCTGGAGCACGACTCTGTTGTTCGCTCCAGAGTCACCTCTAAGACGATCTGCGCGCAAGCGAGCCACAGCAGCCGCCAGGATGCAGGCGAGCGCCTCCAGCCGCACCCATTCGCTCGGCCGCCCTTGAGCGTGTGCGGGCAACCGCAGGACGAGCGCGGCAAGAGGTCTGCCGCGATACACGATGGGCACGGTGACATTCCTGTGGTCTCCGTGGACCACGGAACTGACTGCGGGTCCCACCGCTCCCGGGCTCAAGTCTCCAATATCAGCCTGCGCCACTCCTCGCTGGATCACAAGTTCCGCCGCCCCCGTGACCGGGTCCACCTCGTACGCGCAGCCGGACTCGCCCCCCTGCAGCCTAAGCGCGGCATCCAAGCCAAGACGCAACACCGTGGACATGCTGCTCGTCTCGAGCAGGGCGTTGACCAGCTCGATCTGGAAACGAGCGTGCTCCTCTTCCTGACGCCGGGCGGCGAGGCTCTCCACCACCTCCACCCAGCCCACCGGCTCGCCATCGGTCCCCACCACCGGATAGGCACGCAGCAGGAACGGGACCTTGGTGCCGTCGTCCAACAGCGCGGTGCCCTCGCCTTCCGCGACCATGCCCGTGCGCATCGCGACGACACCCGGGCAGTGGGGACAAGGTCGATCGCGCTTCTCCATCTCCTTGTAGCACTTCTTACCGAAGAAGGCCGATGGTGGTTTCTTCCAGAGCGCCTCGAGCCCGGGGTGCATCATGAGGATCTCGAAATCGGCGGAGATGAGGATCGCCAGCTCCCCCTGGGGTACGGCGTATGCACTCGCGAGATTGTCGAGATGGCGAGTCCCGGCTGGAGGATCGACTGTTGGTGACCGGTCTTCGCTCATGGTCATCATCCACCACTTCGTCCACACATCAGACATCTGGAATCGCACCGAGGCCGGCCGACGGTCGCCGGAGAATATATCTGTCTAACACGCGCGGCAGAAGCGCGTCAAGACCCTTCTCATCTTGCGGAAATGCATATCGTTAAGTGGAAACTACCTATCTATTCTCCTTCGAGAGTCCTAGCATGATGTTTGTGTGATCCGGCTGCAGGATCAGCCGGCCAGGCAGACGGGACAGGTACCAAAGGGAGGGGTTTCGTGAAGAACAAGAAGATGCTCTGGCTCGTGCTCATCGCGCTGGCTGCGCTGTTCCTGACGGGCATGCTCAGCGCCTGCGGTGACGAGGGCACTGAGACCACCGCTGCACCCACCGAGACGACCGCAGCGCCCGCTACCACCGCTGCACCCACCGAGACGACCGCAGCGCCGGCCACGGGGACCACGGGCGCGACAGGCGAATGGGACGGCACCTTCGACGGTGAGTACGTCATCGGGGCGATCGACTCGCTCACCGGCGGGGGCGCGATGGGCGGCGCCGAACAATTGTGGGCGCAAGAGAAAGCCGTAGCGGATCAGAACGCCAAGGGTGGCCTGCTGGTGGACGGCAAGAACCTTGAGATCAAACTCAAGGTGGTGGATGACAAGAGTGAGGCCACCGAGGCTGCCGCTGCGATGGAGAAGTTGATCAAGGTGGAGGGTTGCGAGCTCGTATTGAGCACGCAGGTCACGCCCATAAACCTCGCGGCAGCTTCCATCGCCGAGAAATATCAGAAGTTCTACATGATGAACACTTCGTTCATCAACTGGGTGGCCGACCAGAACTACAAGTGGTCGGCATGTGTGTTCAACACCCCCGATGACCAGGCAGAGGTGCCGTTCCAGATCATGGAGCTGCAGCCGGAGTCCGAACGTGCCACCAAGTGGGGAGTCCTTACCGAGGACAACCAGGACGGCCAGGCCATAGGCGGGGGCATGAAGGCCATGGCTGAGAAGCACGGTCAGCAGATCATCGAGTTCCAGACCTTCACGCCGGGTGCCAAGGATTTCTCTTCGGCCTTGCTCAAGCTGAAGTCGGCCGGCGTGGATGCCCTCCTCGGCTTCTGCTCACCTGCTGACGGCATCACCTTCGTCAAGCAGATGAGAGACATGGATTTCTCGCCCAAGTTCATGTTCGGTTGGAAAGGCTTCTGGCCCCAGGAGTTCATGGAGGGTCTCGGAGCGGCTTCGAACTACATCCTCCACGATGGCTTCTGGTCTGAGGACCTCCCCAATCCTGGCGCAAAAGAGCTAGGCCAAGCGTATCGCGCTGCCCACAACGATCTTGACTCGGTCAGCATCGGGGAGCCTTACGCGGCGGCTCAGGTCATGTTCGAAGCCATCAATAGGGCCGGCTCTGTCGACCCGGCAGCAGTTCGGGACCAAGTCTTCAACGGCTCCTTCCCCGGTACTGTCATGGGTGACCTGCAGTTCAATGAGAAGGGCGTGGCTTCAGTCCCCCATATGGGCCTTCAATGGATGGACGGCAAGCGCATCATCATCTGGCCCGACATGGGCAACACGCTGGAATGGTTCAAACCCTGGACGGAGCGTTGATCATCGGAATGACTGAGTGACGTGGAGCGTGGCGGGTCATCGCGCCGCCACGCTCTTCACTCAAGTCGGTGCCCTCCGCGACCTAGACCAGAAAGGCAGGCAGAATGCTCCAGATGAACGATGTCATACAAATAAGCATCCCGCGCACGCTGTTCGGCGTGGGCGCGATCAACCGCATCTCCGACGCCATCAAGGAGTTCGGAGCGCAGAAGGTGCTTGTGGTCACCGACAAGGGCCTGGTGAACGCCGGGGTGGCCGAGCAGGCCCTGAATGCGATCAAAGCGGGCGACCTTGAGGTGGACGTCTTCGACCGAACAGGTGCGGAGGCACCGGTCAGCATCATCCAAGAACTCGCGGACCTCATCAATAAGGAGGGCTACGGCCTCTTGGTGGCGGTCGGCGGGGGCAGCTCCATGGATACCACCAAGACCGCTGCACATCTGGCGAGCAATCCCGGCCTCAGCGTGGATGACCTCATCAAACGCGCACCCTTCAAGCGCACCCTGCCCATCATCGCCGTGCCCACTACCGCAGGGACCGGTTCGGAGTGGAGCGCTTGGGCCGTCATCCACAACGACGTGGCCGACAACGTCCATTACCCCTACGACACCACCTCCAACTACCCCGACTTGGTCATCCTCGACCCAGCCATGACCAGCAAGGTGCCGCCCAAAGTGACGGCTGACACCGGCATGGACGCGCTGGCCCACGCCATCGAGGCCTACACCAGCCCCAACGCGAGCATCGTATCCGACATGTTCGCAAGCTTCGCGATCAAGAACATAGCCAAGAGCCTCAGGCCGGCATGCGCCAAAGGGGGCTTCAACATCCAAGACCGCTACAACCTCTCCATCGCAGCCTCGACAGCGATGTTCGCCATGTCGTCCACGGGCCCGGGCATCGCTCACCTCATGAACGAGACGCTGGGCGAGATGGCGGGACTGTCTCACGGCCGAGCGACGGGGCTCCTGCTGCCCTGGGTGATGGAGTTCAACCTCATGAGCAATCCGCGGCGCTTCGCCGACATCGCGGAGTTCATGGGCGAGCAGACCTATGGTCTCTCCGACATCGAGGCCGGCGAGTTGGCCGTCGACGCCGTGCGCCGCCTGATGAGCGACCTGGGTATGCCGCAGACCCTCACGGCCGTCAACGTGGGTGAGGACAAGATCCCCGAACTGGCAAGGGAACTGGTCGAGACTCGGGGGCCGGTCATCCAGTTCTCAGGCTGCCGCGAGCTAAGCCTTCAGGAGGCCGTCGACCTCTACACGCGCATCCTCTGACGACTCGCCAGCGCAGTGAGTAGCTGATAGGGGCTTCGCCTCGACAAGCGACGCCCGTTCGGGGCCCCGGCGCACGCGCGCCGGGGCCCCCTCTGTCTTGCTAGTCGCCGCGGGAACCGTGCGGTCGTAGCCGTGCCACATGCGGCGCCGGTCTGCCTGCGACCCGACCTTCTGACGGTCTTTTCGACTTCGGATCCGCCTCGCCGGCGGCGGCATCCGGCCCGCCCGGTCGACCGGTGGCACGCAGCGGCCACCACCAGTTCGCTCGACCGAAATAGGTCATCACCGCCGGCAACAGCGTGATTCGGATGAAGAGCACGTCCACTATGATGGCGAGCGCGATACCCAGCCCGAGCATCTTGGTCTGGGCGATGCTGGTGAACATGAAGGCTCCAGTGACGATCACCACCAAGAGCGCAGCGCTCAGGATGATGCGCCCTGTCCGCACCAGGCCCACCGTCACCGCCTCGCGGTTGTCGCCACTCCGCACCCAGCGCTCGTGCATGCGTGTGAGCATGAACACGGCATAATCCATGGTGATGCCGAAGAGGATGCACAGGAGCACCACGGGGATGACACTGTCGATGGCTCCTGTAGAGGTGAAGCGCAGCAGTCCCTCGAAGAGGTCGCTCTGGAAGATCATCACCAGCCAACCGTAGCTCATGGCGATGGTCAGCAGGTTCACCACCACGGCCACGAAGGGCAGCAGCAGACTGCGGAGCAGCACCACAAACACCAAGAAGCTCGTCACCACCACCCAGGCGATGACCCAGGGGAAGTACGTGTTCAACTCCTCGAAGAAGTCGTTGCTCGAGGCTGCTTCCCCGGCAATGCCCAGCTCGTAGCCGGCCGGAGGGCCGTTCTCTTGGATGGTATCGACCAGCTCGCGCGTCTCCGTCGAGGTGGAGGCGGTCTCCGGCACCACACGATAGACCACGGCGCCGTCGGCGATAGTGGCTTTCACCAGCTGCTTGAACTGCTCCAGCTGGGCTGCGCTGATGGTCTGACCACCTATGCTGATGCCTCCAGCGGGCACCTGGAAGCCGTCGGGGTCGTTCAGCAGCCCCTCGAACTGAGGCCATAGTTCGGCCATAGCCGCCATGTCGCCCATGCCGGTCATGAGCGTGAAGGGGTTCTGCACCGATGCGACCCCGGGCAGTCCGGTCAGCTGCTGGCCATAGGTGAACAGTCCCGCAGCCCGCAGGACGTCGATATCGCCATCGCCTTCCCAGGTGAGCAGCACCGACACGGGCGACAACGCATTCAGGTCGTAGTTCTGCTCCAGCACGGCCAGGCCCTGCCTCGACTCGGCGGCGCCGGGAAGAGTGCTGGCCGAGGTCATCTGCATCTTCAGGCCTACGGCCGGGCCGGCCACCACGCCGATCAGCACCAGCGCCACCACGATCGACGCCCAGGGCCGCTTGAGAAGCAGCGCCGCCCACCGGCGCCACAACCGGGAATCGTGAGCCGCGTGCAGCTTGATGACGCTCACCGAGTTCACCCGATGCCCCAGCACACCCATGAGCGCCGGCATGAAGGTGAGCGACGCCGCAACCGAGAAGAACACCACCAGCACGCCACCGATGGCCAGCGAGCGCAGGCCCGGCGACGGGAAGAACACCAACCCCACCACCCCCACGATCACCGCCAGGCCGCTGTAGAAGATGGAGCGGCCGGCGCGCGCCGACGTCACCACCACCGCCTCGCGCACCGAGGCCCCCCGGTGTAGCTCCTCCCTGAAGCGCGAGACGATGAAGAGCGCATAGTCGATAGCCACAGCCAGCCCCAACAGGGTGGCCGTGTTCATGGCGAAGATGTTCATGGTGGTGAGGTGAGCGATGAGGTACATGCCGCCTAACGTCACAGTGACGGCCAGGCCGCCCGTGACCACGGGCAACGCCGCCGACACCAGGCTGCCGAACACGAAGATGAGCGCCACGAGAGCCACGGGCAGGGCATACAACTCCACTCTGCGCAGATCCTCGAACGAGAAAGAGGTGAGATCGGCGTTCACCGCCGGTTCCCCGGTGACGAAGGTCCGCAACCCCGTGTCGCGCAGAGCATCACGGATCCGGTCCACCTGCTGCTGCACGCTCTGCATTGGGACGCCGAAACTGAGTACAGCCACCGATCCCTTGCCGTCCTTGGCCAGGAAGAGTTCGTTGCCGGTAGAGCTGTAGGTCTGGATACTCTCCAGGTCGCTGATGCCGGCCGCGGTGAGACCGGCCAAGGCGGCGTCTTGCGCCTGCTGGAAGGCTGGATCGGTAGCCTGCAGAGTGTCGCTCTCGAAAAGCACCAGCAGGTTGGTCTGCCCTTGCGAGAACTCGCGCTCGATGACGGCCGCAGCCTGCTGTGAGGGCGAGTCGGGGTTGCTGAAGCTGCCTTGCAGGACGTTGGCCAGCCATGGGGTGGCCACTACACTCACTCCGAAAAGCACCACCCACAGACCGATGACCAGCCAACGGAAACGATAGGAGAACCTACCGAGAGCCTCGAACATCGTGCACCTACCTTGCCGTCAGAAGCCCCACGAACGATTCGATGACACGTCGAGGCTCAGCGGAGATCTCATCACTCACCTCCGACAGATCGATACCCGCGACGGACACCATCCCATGCACCAGAGCCCACAGTCCGTAGGCCATCTCGGCGGCGGACAACGGCCCATCGGCAACGAACACTCCCTTTTCCATCCCCTCACGGAACACCTCACCGATGAGCCGAGCCGCGCCGAGGCCCAGGGCCGTCTGCGCCGACGGCGGCAGTTCCAGCGAAGTGGACAGCAGCATGCAGCGCAGATCCATGGGATTCTCGCGACCGAAGTCCATGTAGGCGAGTCCGAGCTCGATCACGCGAGTGTCCGGGCTGAGGCTGGAGGGCACCCGCCGCAGATACGCGTCCAGGCGCTCGAAGGCCTCCGCGAAGAGACTGGCCAGCAGTTCGTCGCGGCTCGAGAAGTAGTTGTAGAGGGCGGCGGGACTGAAATCCGCGCGCCGCGCCACCTGACGCAGGCTCACTTCTTCCGGGCCGACCTCCAGCAGCAGCTCTCGCGCCGCCGCCAGTATCTCGGCACGGGTCTCCCGACGCCTTCGGTCCCTCCTGCTGAGGGTGGGCACGCTCTCCATCCGTCCGCCTCTTCATGAACACAGTGCGTTAGTAGAAACACTCACCGCCACAACGAACAACGTTCGTTGACTCCATGCTACAGTGCCCATCGGTGACTGACAAGGGCTCCGGAGTGACGAACCTCCCGCGAGGTTCCCCGTGGGCGATCTTCCGCGCGAAGTCTCCACACAAGGTCTTCCCCGAGCGGAGCCGGGCGCGCTAAAGTCTCTCCATGAGATCCGCCCGCCGGCCGGCGCCTGCCACCACGCTCTGAGCGCTCGCACACGACATCTGCTCGATCCGACCACCGCCGGTTCCGTCAACCCGGCGCATGTGCTGCTGGTCAACAGCATGTCCATGTTCATGTGCGCCTTCATGGCGGCCTGCATCAACGTGGCCCTGCCCTCAATGCAGGCCGAACTCCGCCTGGGCGCCGCTTCCCTGGGATGGATCAGCCTCTCCTACATGCTCTCCTCGGCCGCGCTGCTCATACCCTTCGGCAAGGTCGCCGACATCTACGGGCGGCGCTTCGTCTACCTGGCGGGTATGAGCCTCTTCGTCATCACCTCGCTGGCACTGGCCTTCGTGGGCTCTTGCGTGCCGCTCATCGCGCTGCGGCTGGTGCAGGGAGTGGGGGCCTCCATGATGTTCGCGTCCTCCAACGCCATGGTGGCCCTGGCCTATCCCCCGGGCAGCCGGGGAAGAGCCATGGGCATACTGGTGGGCACGGTCTACATCGGCCAGACCATGGGGCCGGTGCTGGGAGGCATCCTCACCTACAACCTGGGCTGGCGCTCCATCTTCGTCTTCGCAGCCGCCTATGGAGCGCTCAACCTGGTGCTCGACGTATCCCTCTTGCGCCGCGCCGAGTGGCGGGAGAAACGCACACACTTCGATTGGCCGGGTTCGCTGGTGTACATGGTCGCCATCTCGTGCCTGCTGGCAGGGCTCTCGTGGCTGCCGCAGATACCCGGAGTGGTGCTGCTGACTGTGGGAGTGGTGGGGCTGGCGGCTTTCGCCTGGTGGGAGACCCACGCCCGCGTACCTGTGCTGGAGGTGTCGCTCTTCGCGCGCAACCGCGCTTTTGCCCTCTCCAACCTGGCCGGCATGGCCAGCTACGCCGCCATCGCGGCCATGACCCTGCTCATGAGCCTCTACCTGCAGTACATAAAGGGACTCGACGCACAGACAGCCGGGTTCTTGCTCGTCTCGGGCGTCATCTTCCAAGCCGCGTTCTCACCCCTGGCCGGGCGGCTGTCCGATCGCGTCGACCCGCGTTGGGTGGCGTCGGGCGGCATGGCCCTCTGCGCCATCGGACTGCTGTCGTTCAGCCTCTTGACCGACCATACGCCCTACTGGCTGATCATCGTGACCCTCATCGTGCTGGGACTGGGCTACGCGTTCTTCAGCAGTCCCAACCAGAACTCCATCATGTGCAGCGTGCGTCGTCGCAACGTGGGCACAGCATCAGCGGTGCTGGGCACCGCCCGTCAGGTGGGCCAAGCCCTCAGCGTCGCCGTGGCCACTTTGGTGATGGCCGTCATCATCGGGCGCCACGACATCATGCCCGCCGACTACCCCAACCTGCTCACGTCCATACGCACGAGCTTCGCGATCCTCACGGCCATCTGCGTGTTCGCCATCCTCGCCTCGCTGTCGAGAGGCAGCGGTCCGCCGCCGGAGGACGACCAGGCCTAGCCGCAGACCTCCACGGCGACGGCAGCGATATCGAACGCGCGAGGCACGAAGCGATTGAGCAACGGAGGACTATAAGGGACGGGGCAGTCGGGCGCGGCCACCCGGCGCACGGGCGCCTTGAGCAGGTCGAAGCCCTCTTCAGCCACCATGGCGGCGATCTCGGCTCCGAACCCGCCCGTCTTCACGGCCTCGTGGGCCACGACAAGCCGGCCCGTCTTCGCCACCGACTGCAACACGGCTTCTTTGTCCAGCGGGATGAGCGTGCGCAGATCGATGACCTCCGCGGCGATGCCCTGTGCCGCCAGCGAATCCGCCGCCTCCAGGCAGGTGTTCACCATGGCCGACCAGGCCAGCAGGGTCACGTCGCCGCCTTCACGGCGCACCGCGGCCTTGCCGATGGGCACCGTGTATTCACCTTCGGGGACCTCGGCCTTCATCTGCAGCAGCGCCTTGTGCTCCACGAACAGCACGGGATCGTCGTCGCGGATGGCAGAGATGATCATGCCCTTGGCGTCGCTGGGCGTCACCGGGGCCACGGTCTTGAGGCCCGGGACGTGCGTGG
Source organism: Thermoleophilia bacterium (assembly GCA_040772905.1). Lineage (GTDB taxonomy): Bacteria > Actinomycetota > Thermoleophilia > RBG-16-64-13 > RBG-16-64-13 > JAXGXJ01. The sequence goes on from JAXGXJ010000007.1 coordinate 167,415, forward strand.
CCCAGGCTTCGAGCGACTGAGCGTGGTGCGAGCCGGCCGCCCGCACCGCCCCGCTCGAGACGCGGAGCACCATGGGGCAACGATACTGTCCGGCGAACATGTAGTGCATCTTGGCGGCCTGGTTGGCCAACTCGTCCATGCAGATGCCCAAGAAGTCCATGAACATCAGCTCCACCACGGGGCGCAGGCCCACCGCCGCCGCCCCCACCGCGTGCCCCACGATGGCGGTCTCTATGATGGGCGTGTTGCGTATGCGCTGCGGCCCGAACTCCTCCAGCAGCCCCTCGCCGCTCACCCCGTAGGCCACACCGTGCGTGGTCACTTCCTCGCCTGCCACGTAGACCCCCGGGTCGCGGCGCATCTCGTGCGCGATGCCGTCGGCGACAGCAGCGCGATAGCTCATCAATCTGGTCGTCATGTCGGTATCCCTCGCAGTCGCGCTATTCGGAGTACACGCCGGTGGCCACCTGGTCTTCGTCGGGCCAAGGGCTGTTACGTGCGAAGTCAAGGGCCTCGTCCATCTCGGCCACCACCTCAGTCTGGATGCGGTCCAACTCCGCAGCCGTCGCCAGACCTTCCACCAGCAGGAAGTTCTGACAGCGGGCGATGGGGTCGGTCTTGAGACGCTCGGCGTGCTCCTCAGGATCGCGATAGTACGCGGGGTCGGCGGTGAAGTGACCGTGATGGCGCCAGGTCATGCATTCCAGCAAGTAGGGACCGCCGCCGTTCCGCGCCCGCTCTATGGCGACTCCGGCGGCCTCGTAGACCGCTTGGATGTCGTTGCCGTCCACCGCCACACCGGGCATGCCGTAGCCGACTGCGCGGTCGGCGATCTGCTCACAGCAGGTGTGCTCGTTGACGTGGGTGGACATAGCGTACGAGTTGTTCTCGCACACGTAGATGACGGGCAGGTTCCACACCGACGCCAGGTCGAGCGATTCGTGGAAGGTACCCCGGTTGGACGCGCCGTCACCGAAGAAACAGACGCACACCTGCCCCCTGCCGGCCAACTGGCACTTCACGCCCACTCCCGTGGCGATGGGGAGACTCGCTCCCACGATGCCATTGGTGCCCAGGATGCCGCGTTCGCTGTCGGCCATGTGCATGGTGCCGCCCTTACCCTGGCAATAGCCGTCCACGCGACCGAAGACCTCGGCCATCATCTTCTTGGTGTCGGCGCCTTTGGCGAGAACGTGGCCATGACCGCGGTGCGTGCTCACCACATAATCATCCACGTTCAGGTGCGCGATCACCCCGGCAGCCACGGCCTCTTCGCCGCTGTAGAGATGCACCTGTCCGGGCACACCCCCGGCTTTCCATTCGCTGTACACATCCTCTTCGAAGATGCGGATGCGCACCATGGTGCGATACATGTCCAACAGTCCGGTCTTACTCACTGGCACTCCGATGACCTCCGTGAAAACGCAGCGGGACCCTGGCAAACCCTGGATGGTCAAGTATACGTGCCGGAACGTGACCGGCGCACGCTCTTGAGCGGCCGCCTGCGCGACGACCTGCGTGATGCGCGCGGCGACCCGCGCGGTCACTCAGGTGTGGGGCCTGCGCAGGGGACCTGTGGGTCAGCCGCGGACGACCACCGCCTGCATATCCGGCTGCCGGCCCAACTGCGTCTTGACGAGGCACTGGCCCATGGCCCGAACGAGAGCCTCCTCGTACTTCTGAGGGAACTCCGCCGGTACCCGCACCTCCAGGGTCACCGTCTCCAGCAGGTGCGACTGGGCGCCGCGCTCAGCCCGCACAGTCAGACCGGCATCGGAGACGGGGAACCCCCGCTGTTGCAGGAAGGCCCGCACGTGGTGGCCGGTGCACAGAGCCAATGCCGAGAGCAGCAGGTCAAAGGGGCCGTATGCCTCGGGATCTCCCCCCTGGTCCGGCGGCAGGCCGATCTTGAAGCTCAACTCCCCGCTCCGGGCGGTGATGCTCTCCTGGTCTGGGAACGCCACGTCTACTTGCACGACCCACTCCTTTCGCTGGTCTCCGACTGGTCCGGGCCTGCGGCGGGGAGAGCCGCACCCGCCCGCTGCTCCCGGCGACGCGGACCTGTGCTACTACCGTACCAACTGGCTCCGCCCGCGGCCACGACCACGGCGAAGATGCCCACCATCTCCCACCAAGCCAGCCGCTGCGAGAGGATGACGAAGCCCATGAACGCCGCGATGGCCGGCTCTATGCTGAGCAGCACCCCGTACGTGGCGGCCCGTACATGGCTGATGGCCAGCAGTTCCAGAAAATAGGGCAACGCCGATGAGAGCACGGCCACCGCGACCCCGAGCAGCAGGGCCCGTCCATGTCCGCTGATGTGCACCCCGGTGACGAGCCACACGGGGGTCAGTACCACCGACGCGCCCACCAGCATGAGAAGGGTGGCCCGCATGGGTTCGGTGTTGCTCACAGCACGCTTGGCAAAGAGGATGAACGAGGCCCAGCAGGCGGCGGCCAGAAGAGCGAAAGCCAGGCCCACCACCCCCACCGACCCGCTGGGCCTAGCCAGCAGAGCCACGCCCGCCCCGGCCGCCAGAGCCCACACCACGTCCAGCAGCCGCCTCGATCCCGCGATGGCCACCGCGAGCGGGCCCAGGAACTCCACCGCCACCACGATGCCCACCGGAGCCCGGCTGATGGCCTCGTAGAAGCTGAAGTTCATGGCCATAAGGCTGATGGTCAGACCAAGAAGGGCCAGACGTTGCCCCTTGGGTGGAAGCCGCAGCCAACGCGGCCGTACGAGCGCCAAGATGATGGCGGCAAGAGCCGTGCGAAGCCACAGGGTCTGCACCACGCCCACGTCTTCGATCACCAGCACAGCCACAGCCGACCCGGCCTGCATGAGCAGGCCGACGGTCACCACCAACAGCACGGCGATGCGCGAGTCGCGCCTGGTGACAGGACGAGGAGTGATCTTCTGTGCCATCAGACGAAGGTACAGCGTCGGCGTGTGCCGGACAAACCGGATGGGCGCGCGGGACATCTGCTGTGTGTGCGCGCAGGCCTGTGCGTTCGCGCAAGGCCTTGCATCTGCTGCCAAGATATGTATATTAGTAAATATGCAAATAAGCGAAGATATGCGACCCATGTTCGCGCTCCACGCGCAGCTCTGTCAGGCCCTCGCCAACGAGCACCGGCTGGCCATCCTCTACTCGCTGAAGGATGGGGAGAAGTGCGTCACCGATCTCGCCACCGAACTCGAGATCGCCGTCCCCAACGTGTCCCAGCACCTGCGCGTACTCAAGCAGCGCCTGCTGGTGCGCGCCCGCAAAGAGGGGCAGACCGTCTACTACTCCATCACCAATCCCAAGTTCATCCAGGCCTGCGCCCTCATCCGCCAGGCACTGCTCGAGCAACATCGTGCGGAGGGCCAGTCGCTGCTGGCCGCTGGCATCGCCGCTGAGCTCACGGCTACGTCCGAGACCGTATAGAACGCCCAGAACATCCCAAAAGGGGGAGAACGCCATGTCAGAGGACCTCGCTTCCATCCAAGCCCAGAAGACCGTCGACGCGCGGGGTACATCCTGCCCCGGCCCTATCCTGGCCGCCAAGAAGGGCATGGCCGAGGTGAAGGTGGGAGAGATCATGGAGGTGCTCGCCACCGACACCGGCACGCAGAAGGACCTGCCCGCGTGGTCCAAGAAGATGGGTCACGAGTACCTGGGCATGATCGAAGAGCCCGGCTTCATGAAGCTCTATGTCAAGAAGATGAAGTAGCGGGAGGCAGACAGCGTGAACGAGGGGGGCGCTCTCGCGCTCGACACCACGGAGGAGGCCGTCTTCGCGCCTAGGATACTGGTCTTCTCCACCAACAACATCTCCGACCCAGGCATCGACCTGGCCGGAAGTTCTCACATGCACTACTCGCCCAAGGTGATGGTCATCAGCGTGCCCTGCACCAGCGGCATCAAGCCCTCGTGGGTGCTCTACGCTATCCAGCAGGGCTTCGACGGCGTGTTCATCGCCGCCGACGGCGAGGAGTGCGCCTACCTGCCCGACTGCGCGGAACGCACCTCGCAGATCGTGGCCGACGCCCAGGCGCTGCTGACAGAGCGTGGCTATGAAGCCAAGCGTGTGCGCATGGCGGCCATCTGTTCGGTGTGCGCCGAGCCGTTCACCAACTATATGCACGAGTTCGCCCGCACCTTGGGCGACATGGGACCGGCTGTGGCGGTGACGCCATGAGGGCGGTGATGTCCGGTGATGTCATGAGTACCGAGACCTACGATGCTCTGGTGGTCGGAGGCGGCATCGGGGGCATGGAGTCGGCCCTTAAGCTGGGCGACATGGGCTACAAAGTGCTCCTGGTAGAGAAAGAGTCCAGCGTGGGCGGCAAGATGATCCTGCTGAGCAAGGTCTTCCCCACGCTCGACTGCGCCAGTTGCATCTCGACGCCCAAGATGGGGGCTACCATCCATCATCCCAACGTCACCGTGTACACGTATTCCCAGGTGGAGTCCATCCGCCAAGACGGGGCCGGCGGCTTCCTTGCCAGCATCGACCGCAAACCCCGCTATGTGGACGAGGCGGCGTGTACCGGCTGCCGCCAGTGCGAGCTGGTGTGCAATGTGGCTGTGCCCGACGAGTTCAACGCCGGCCTGGTGTCGCGACGCGCAGCCTACATCCCCTTTCCGCAGGCCGTGCCGAAGAAGGCGGTCATCGAGCGGGCGGGGGTCTCGCCCTGCACCTACAACTGCCCCGCGGGCATCAAGCCGCACGGCTACATCGCGCTCATCCGCAGCGGCCAGTACGAAGAGGCCTTCCAGCAGGTGCTGAACGTCACCCCGCTCGTGGGCACTCTAGGACGCGCCTGCTACGCCCCCTGCGAGGGCGAGTGCACGCGGGGGAGCCTGGAGGGACCCCTGGCCATCCGACGTATGAAGCGTTTCATCGCCGACCGGCACTACGCTGATGGCCCCACACAGGTGGAGGTACCTCCGCCCAACGGCAAGAAAGTCGCCGTGGTCGGCTCCGGTCCCGCCGGCCTGACGGCGGCCTGGCATCTGGCCCGCCAAGGCTACCGGGTGAAGATATACGAAGCCGGCTCCCAGCCTGGGGGCATGCTGCGCTTCGCCCTCCCTCCGTACCGCCTGCGCAACGAGGTGGTCGACCAGGACGTGTCCAACGTGCTGGCGGCCGGTGTCGAGATCGCCACCGACTCCCGCGTGGAGGATCTGGAAGCTCTGCGGGCCGAAGGATGGGACGCCGTCATCGTGGCTGTGGGCACGCACGAACCCACCAGGCTGCGCGTGCCCGGGGAGGACCTGCCCGGCGTCATGCGGGCCACCGAGTTCCTCAAAGCCGCGAAGCTGGGCGAGGAAGTGGATGTCGCCGGCAAACGGGTGGTGGTCATCGGTGGTGGCAACGTGGCCATGGATGCGGCGCGCACCGCCTTGCGGCTGCGCGCGGCCTCAGTGGAGGCGGTCAGTCTGGAATCACTGCAAGAGATGCCCGCCCATCCCCAGGAGGTCGAAGAGGCCGAGGGCGAGGGTGTGGTCTTCCGCAACTCCTGCGGCGTCCGCAACTTCCGAGGCACCGACAGACTGGAGGGCGTGGACCTCATGCGCTGCGTCTCGGTGCTGGACGAGAACGGCCGCTTCAACCCCGTGTACGACGAGAACAGCATCGGCAGCATCGAGTGCGATGTGGTCATCGTAGCCGCAGGCATGAGACCCGACGCCGGCATGTTCGGCCTGCCTACCAACAGCAGCGGCACCATCCAGGCCGATCCGGGCACTCTGCAGACCAGCGTGCCCCACGTGTTCGCCGCCGGCGACGCGGTGATGGGCCCCACCATGATCACCACAGCCGTGGGCCAGGGACGTCGAGCGGCGTTCATGGTCGACCGCTGGATCCAGGGCCTGCCCCTCGATCCCGACGCGTTCGAGGGTCCGCTCCCCATGGTGGACAAAGACGCGGTCCTTGCCCGACAGAAGACATATCAGCAGATCGAGTGCTGCAGCGTCGAATCGCGCGAGCGGCCCGGCCCCGGCGAGTTCTATCCCGAAGAGGAGACCCTGGAAGAATGGCAGGCGCTGCGCAGCGCGAGCCGCTGCCTCGACTGCGGGGTCTGCTCGGAATGCCGCCAGTGCGTGGCCATCTGCCCGGCCGACTGCATCGACCTGGAGATGCGTGGTTCGCGGGTGGAAGCCCAGGTGGGTGCGGTCGTCCTGGCCACAGGATTCGACCTCTTCCCGGCAGACCTCAAGCCGCAGTACGGCTACGGCAAGTACAAGAACGTCATCACAGGCATGCAGATGGACCGTCTGCTGGCTCCCACCCGTCCCTACAACGCGGTGGTCCGGCCCGGCGACGGCAAAATACCCGACAACATCGCCTACATCCTGTGTACGGGCTCGCGCGATGAGACCGTGGATAACCCGCTGTGCTCCAAGATCTGCTGCATGTACAGCATCAAACAGAACCAGCTCATCATGGGCGCCCTGCCCCTGGCCGACCTGACCGTCTACTACATGGACGTCCGCGCGGTGGGCAAGGGCTACGACGAGTTCTACGAGCAGGCCAAGGCCATGGGGGCCAACTTCGTGCGCGGCCGCATCTCCGAGATACGCGAGACGGAGGACGGCAACCTGGTGCTGCAGTACGAGGACATCGAGGGCGGCGGCGGTATGGCGGAGGCCGAACACGACCTGGTGGTGCTCGCCGTGGGCGTGCAGCCGGGCACCGACGCGCGCACGCTCTTCCCCGACGGTCCGCCGTCACTCGACGAGTACTGCTACGTGGGAGAAGCCGAGGAGGATCTCGACCCGGGCCGGACCGATGTGCCCGGCGTGTTCGTGGCCGGCTCGGCGGCAGGAGCCAAGGACATCCCCGATTCCATCCTGCACGCGGGCGCCGCGGTGGCCCAAGCGGCCGCCTATCTGGAGAAAGGCAAGGTGCGGGCATGAGCCAGCGCAGGATCGGCGTCTACGTCTGCCAATGCGGGGGCAACATCTCCGACCACGTCACCGTGGACGACGTCGTAGCCGCGGTGAAGGACGAGCCCGGAGTGGTGGTGGCCCGTACAGCCATGTTCACCTGCTCCGACGCCACCCAGCAGGAGATCGTCGACGACATCAAAGAGCAGGAGCTCGACGGCATCGTGGTGGCCTCGTGCTCGCCCAAGCTGCACACCTTCACTTTCCGCGAGGTGGCCAAGAGGGCAGGACTCAACCCCTACCAGTACACACAGGTGAACATCCGCGAGCAGTGCTCTTGGACTCACACCGACGACCACGCCGGTGCCACAGAGAAAGCGGCGCGGCTGGTGCGCGCCGGTATCGCGCGCACGCGACTCACCGATCCCCTCGACCCCATCGTGGTCGACACCGTGCCTGCCGCGGTGGTCATCGGTGGCGGCATCACCGGTCTGCGGGCTGCACTAGGACTGGCGGAGATCGGGCTCACCGTCCATCTGGTGGAGCGCGAGCCGCAGCTCGGTGGTTGGGTGAGCGGTCTTGCCGAGATGTACCCACATGGCAAGGACGGACGCGAGCTCATCTCGCGCCTGGTCGAACAGATCGACGCCCACCCCAACGTGACCGTCTACACGGGGGCCGAGGTGGTCAGCAAGAACGGCAGCTTCGGCAACTACAAGGTCGGCATCCGGGTCCCCCCCGCTGCCGCGGCCGCCGCCGGCGAAGAGGGCAGCGCCGACTCCCTCGTCGAGGTCGATGCGGGCTCCATCGTGGTGGCCACCGGTTTCGACAGCTATGCGCTCCCGGAGGGCGAGTTCGGCCACGGTCTCCCCGGCGTGCTCACGCTGCCTGAGTTCAAGCGTCTGGTCGAGGGATCGGCCGGACCTCTCGAATACAACGGACGACCGGTCCGCACCGTAGCCTACATCTACTGTGTGGGTAGCCGCCAGCCGGAGGGCAATACGTACTGCTCGCGCTACTGCTGCACCGCGACCATACATGTCTCCCTGCAGGCCGCCCAGCTGAACCGCTCCACAGCCGCGGGTGCCGGGAGCGCCGGCACGTTCAACCAATACCACCTCTACCGCGACATCCGCTCATATGGGAAGTACGAACTGCTCTACAACCAGGCACGCGAAGAAGGCTCGCTGTTCCTGCGCTTCCCAGACGACGAGCCCCCCACTGTGGAACAGGATCCTGCGGGCCAAGGGCTCTTGGTGACGGTGCGCGATTTGCTCACCGGCGGTGCCGAACTCACCATCCCGGCCGATCTGGTGGTGCTCGCCACGGGCATGGTGCCGCGCGAGAACGAGGACCTGGTTCGCACGCTCAAGCTGCCTGTCGGGAACGACGGCTTCTACAACGAGATCCATCCCAAGTTGCGCCCGGTGGAGACGGTGGTAGACGGAGTGTTCCTGGGCGGGGCCTGCCAGAGTCCCAAGAACTCGGCCGAGAGCGCCGCATCCGGACTGGCCACGGTCACACAGAGCGCAGCCATCCTCAAGCGAGGCTACGCGGAGCTCGACCCGCTGGTCGCCGTCGTCGACCAGGACGCCTGTACCTGGTGCGGCAAATGCCTGGAGGCCTGCCCCTACGAGGCCCCGCGCCGGACCACCGCAGAGGACGGCAAAGAGGTGTCCTTCATCGATCGCGCCGCCTGCAAGGGCTGCGGGGGCTGTGTGCCCGTGTGTCCGTACGACGCCATCGACCTGCAGGGTTACACCGACGCCCAGATCAGGGCCATGATCGACGGGATGCTACAAGACGTGCAGCTGGAGGAGGGTGAGCCATGCCCGGCCTGAACCGCGACGTGCGCGAGATCGTCCGCGATGAACATCTGATGCGCCGTCCCATCCTGGAGGCATTGGCCGACGGTCCCCTCACCATCCCCCAGATCGCCGAGGCCATCGGCAAGCCCCGGCACGAGGTGGTGTACTGGGTGATGGGCCTGCGCAAGTACGGGCACATCACCGAGATCAAGGAGGCCGACGATGACGTCTTCTATACCTATCGCATCGTAGAGAAGGAGGGCGCATGAGCACCCTCGTCAAGCCCCATCTCGCTGCTCAGATAGCGGGGCGCCATGAGTTCGACGCAGCTGCCTGCATGAACTGCGGTGTGTGCACTGCTGTCTGCCCCATGGGCATCGAGGTGTTGCCGCGCCGCTTGTTCCGCCTGGTCCTGCTGGGGATGGAGGAGCAAGTGCTGGAGGAGACAGAGAGCATCTACTCCTGCCTCCTCTGCAAGATGTGCGAGGTCAACTGCCCGGCCGGGGTCCGCATAGCCGAGAACGTACGAGCCTTGCGGAACCACATCAATCGTACGGCCTTCGGTCTCTAGGGGGTAGAGATGCCATTCGCAACACAGGACGTCATAGGCATCCTCACCGACAATCTGCGTCTACGCGGGTCGGTGCTGCCCATCCCCCGCCGCCACGCTGTGAGTTGGACCCGTGGTCTCGACCTGCGCCGCGGCGGCGATACCGTGCTCTATACGGGACTCATGTACCAACTCATCCCCTATATCGAGGGATTGGTGGAGACCGAGAAGAGGCTGGTCGACTCCCGTCTGGCGAGCATGACGGCGCTGGGACGCAGAGTGAACCGGCTGCTCAACATCAGCAGGTTCATGGCCCGGCCGTCAGCCCAGCTGCGCGCCGCCTACGACCAAGTACCCGCCGACGTCGCGCGGCTGCTCAAGCGGGCCGGCGTCGATTTCGGCTGCCTCTACGAGGACGACCTCTACACCGGCGCCCTCACCTACGACCTGGGCAGTGACGACGCCGTGGTCGAGCATGCCGGACGCGTGCAGGCGGTGCTACGCAAGAACGGCGTGAAGAAGCTCATCACCATCGACCCGCACACCACCAACATGCTGCGCTCGGTCTTCCCCAAGCTGCTGCCCGATTTCGACATCGAAGTGAAGACCTACATAGAGGTGCTGGACGAGGCGGTCAGCGCCGGCCGACTCACGCCGGCCGAGTCGGCCGGCGCCGCCGCTCCGAGTGACGGGACGAAGTCGGTCCCCGGTCCGCTCGGCGAGTTGGCCCTGCACGACCCCTGCGTGTTCGCGCGCTATGAGGGAATCGTGGAGGAGCCGCGCCGCCTGCTGACCGCAGCCGGCGCCACCTTGGCTGAACCCGAGAAGTCAGGACGCATGACCTGGTGCTGCGGCGGACCGGTGGAGTCGCTCTACCCCGAGAAGGCCCATGCCAACGCGGTCAAGCGTGCCGCGCAGCTCGCTGAGGCTTCGCCGCAGATCGTCACCATGTGCCCGCTGTGCCTGGTGAATCTCCGTGGGGCTGCACCTTCGGGCGCCACCTTCGACGACCTTTCGCACTACCTCAAACGCGCGTTCGCATCGTAGTCAGGAGACAGCATGGATACCACCGGCAAGAAGACCATAATCCTGTTCAGCGGCGATTTCGACAAAGCTATGGCGGCCTTCATCATCGCCAACGGAGCGGCGGCGATGGGCGACGACGTCACCATCTTCTTCACCTTCTGGGGCTTGAACCTGTTGCGCAAGAAGAAGGCGCCCAAAGTGGGCGGCAAGACCTTCCTGCAAGGCATGTTCGGCAAGATGATGCCCAAGGGCCCGGGTAAGCTGGGCCTCTCCAAGATGAACTTCGCGGGCATGGGAGCGCCGCTCATGAAGAAGGTCATGCGGTCTCAAAACGCCATGTCGCTTGAGGAGCTCATCGACAGCGCCCGTGAGCAGGGCGTGAAGTTCGTGGTCTGCACCCTCTCCATGGATATCTTGGGCTTCAAGAAGGAAGAGCTGCTCGACGGGATGGAATACATGGGCGTGGCGGCCTATCTGGCCGAGGCCGATGAAGCCAATGTGAACCTGTTCATCTGACCTGTCTGGATCGTAGACCTCGTCCGGACGTGCGAGCGGCCGGGACGCATTCGCGTCCCGGCCGCTCGTCCTTCCACGCGTGGCGCGAGCCGCGCTTCAGTCGCTCAGTTCCTTGTGATACTTGAACGAGACCATGACCTTCACGCGGAACTCCACGATCTTGTTCTGGTCCAGCCGCACATCCATCTTCACCACTTCAGCGACGCGGATGTCCTCGAGTGTGGCCGCCGCTGTCTCGATGGCCGTACGAGCGGCCGCCTCCCAAGAATCAGGGCTCGTCCCGACCAGCTCGATCACCTTGTACACGCTGCCAGCCATCCGATACCTCCTCACTCGCGGCTCTTACCGGGGACGCCCCCTCCGCGTCCATACGACTAGACTAATCTTCCGCGCCACCGATATCCATACCCTCACGCACTCCGTGCCCATGCATGCGGCGCGATCGGCCCTGCCTCAGGCGGCCCTTCGTCCGACTTCGTGCACGAATCCGCGACCCGCGGCCGGACATCCCCCGTAGGCGTGCTCCCCGGCCGAAGCCGACAGGAACAGAGCCGGGAATTCCCGGCGCATCAGCAGCAAGGTCAGCGTCTCGGCGCTGCGCTGGGCCGGCGAAGGCGCGAGCCGCTCCGCGCCCGCTTCGATGGGCACGTAGTCGACGTAGAAGAACAGCCGGCAGCCGCGGGACACCAGGTCGCGCACGAACATCCGGCTCGTCACCTGAGCGAAGTTGACCCGCGTGACCGTGATGGAGGCACCATAGAAGAGCCCGCGCGATCTCAGCGCCTCCATCGCCGCATGCGCACGGGCGAACACCCCGCAGCCTCGGCGCTCATCCGTGGCCGCCTCCATACCTTCCAGGCTCAGCACGGGGATGATGTGGCGGTGCCGCGTGAACGTATCGAGCACGTGCGGGTCGAACAGAGACCCGTTGGTGACGACCACGAACGTCAGTTGCGGGAACTCCCCGGCCACGTCCAGGACTTCAGGCCTGGTGAGCGGATCGCCCCCGGCCAGCGCGACCACGGACACCCCCAGTCGCGCTGCCTGCGCGAACAGAGCGCGGAACTCGTCGGCCCTCATCTCGCCCGACCCTTCGCCGCCCGCAGAGCGTGGAAGCCCCTGGGCATGGACGAAGCACCCGGCACAACGAAGGTTGCACCTCCTGGTCACGCTCACGACGAGCACCGGCGGAACCTGGACCCCGCGCTCGCGCCAACTCCGCCGGCGTGCGGCCGCCTTGCGCTGCCGTAAGGCCATGCGGGCCAAGACCAACGCCGACCCCGGGTCACGCCACATGATGGCGGCGGCGGCCCGGAAGAAGCCCCCCATAGACAGGCCGAAGCGCACAGGTTCATCCGCGGCCTTGCAGTCTCCGGTCTCGACAGTGGTGCTCATGGCATGGACTACCTTCCTCCGGCGCAGCACGCGAGCATCTCTTGTGAACGCTCCCCGCACACACTCACCGGCATGTCGTCGTCCACCACCAGCCCGTCGCGCATATGGATCACTCGATCGCAGGCCTCGGCCACGTCGGGATCGTGTGTCACCAGGATGAACGTGGTCCCCGTGAGCAGGTTGATCTCACGCAGCATGTCGATCACCTCGGCCGAACTCGCCGAATCGAGGTTTCCTGTAGGCTCATCGCCGAAGATGACCGAGGGCTCGTTCACGAGCGCCCGAGCGATGGCCACCCTCTGCTGCTGTCCACCCGACAGCTCGTTGGGCCGGTGCGACGCACGGTCTTCCAGCCCCACTCTCTGCAGGGCGGCCAGGGCTGCCGCATGAGCTTCTTTCCGCTTCTTGCCCGCGTATTGAGCGGCCAGGGCCACGTTGTCCACCGCCGAGAGACTGGGCACAAGGTTGAACCCCTGGAAGATGAAGCCGATCTCCTCGCGCAGAAGGCTGGTGGTGGCTCCCGAGGTCAGGTCGTCCACTCGGCGCCCGTTCAGCCAGATCTCGCCCTGGTCAGGGCTGTCGAGACAGCCCAGCATGTGCAACATGGTCGACTTGCCACATCCGGAGGGGCCCATGATGGCCACCATCTCGCCCTGCCTGACTTCCAGTGAAGCCCCGCGCAGGGCGTCCACGTAGTTCTCTTTACTGAGCTGGTACCGCTTCTGCAGGCCGCGGGCGCTGATCATGCTTCTCATCGTGTCGTCTCCTCGTGTTCTCGTGATGGTCGTCATCGTCTTTGGGGTCGCTGCGGGGGCCGGTCTCATCACTCGTACCTGAGGGCCAGCACCGGCTTCAGGCGGGCGGCGTGCAGTGAGGGGTAGAAACCGCTGGCGATGCCCAGGACCACGGCGAAGGCCAGCGAACCGATAGCCAGCCGAGGCGTGGTGAAGAAGAGGACGGTGCCTCCCCCGCTGGTGGCCGCGTTCACCGCCAGCGCGGTGATGTAACCCAGGGCGAGCCCCGTGGCACCTCCCAGGAACCCGATGAGACCGGACTCGACCAGGAACTGCCCCACGATCTGGCGATGAGAGGCACCGATCGCCTTGCGGATGCCTATCTCGCGCGTCCGCTCGTACACCGACATCGTCATCGTGTTGACCACTGAGAGGCCGCCCACCAGCAGTGAGATGATGGCCACGCCGAAGATGATGCTGTTGAATATCCTGGTGGCGTTCCTGAACTGCTCGGTGAAGACCGCCGGCCCGTCGGCGTTGATGCCGGCCACGCTGCTCTCCAAAGTGGAGGCAAGGGCATCCGGATCGACTCCAGCCTCGGGATACGCGGTGATGCCCGTCGCCAACTCCTCCACCGCGATCTGGCCTTGGATCATCGCCGGAAGTGAGGCATAGAGCAGCTGCTGCGCGTCGGCCAGACTGACGACGATGGTGTTGTCGGGAGCGGTGAGGGTCTTGTCGTAGATGCCCACGACCTCGAACGGCTGGTCGCGCAGGATCACGGTGCCGCCCACCTGGGCATCGAAGGCTTTGGCCACATCACACCCCATCACGGCTTTGCCCCGGTCGTCCGCGGTGATGTCGCGACCTTCGGCCACGTTGAGCTCGAACTCCTCGTATTGCAGCCCGCGCATGTCGTTGCCGGTGATCCCCTGGGGCACGCCCATGGCCATGCCACCCTCGGGATCGGCCAGCAGGTAGACGCTCGCGGAGGCGACCGCGACGCCGTCGACAGCCTCGATCTCGCCCACCCGCCCCACACTGAGTGGTGTGGTGGTGAGGCTGCCGGAACTCGTGGAGGCGTCGGAGATGAGCACTTTGTCGCTGTAGTAACGCACCCCGCCGTCCACCAGCAGGTTGATCTTCTCGGCCATGCTGCCCATCACCACCAGCGCGAAGACCCCGATGGTGATCCCGAATATGGTCAAGAAGGCGCGCAGCCTTCTGCGGAAGATGTTCCTGAGCATACGCATGGTCGATTCCCTCCTCGGTCGTTTCGCTGTCTTGGCGTCAGTCTCCCTCCTCGATCGTCGATGCGAATCCGGCGAGGGAACAGTCTTGCCGTGTCCGCTTGACGGGTCTTAAGACTGGCCACATGGAGGGGTGAGTGGACACTCACTTCTGATAATCTACCCTTCGGCGTACTCGGGGCCGGGGGGCCGATGCGAGGCGGCGCCAAGGGAGGAGGTGCTGATGTCAGACGGACCCATCAGGGTGATGATCGTGGATGATCACGCAGTCGTCCGCAGCGGCCTGTCGGCGTTTCTCATGGTCTACGACGACCTCGAGTTCGTGGGCGAGGCAGGCGGAGGCGCCGAGGCTGTGCGGCGCTGTCGCGACTTCGCCCCCGACGTGGTGCTCATGGACCTGGTCATGCCCGATGTGGATGGAGCCGAGGCGACCAGACTCATCCGCGCGGAGTGCCCACACGTGCAGGTGATCGCCCTCACCAGCTACAAGGAGGAGGACTTGGTGCAGGGCGCACTGCGCGCCGGCGCCATCAGCTACCTGCTCAAGAACGTCACCGCAGACGAGCTGGCTCACGCCATCCGAGCGGCATACGCGGGTCGGCCCACTCTGGCTCCCGAGGCCGCCCAAGTCCTCATCCATGCCACCACCCACGAGGACGACCCCGACCCAGGTCTGACATCGCGGGAACTCGAGATCCTTCGCTTGATGGTGGCGGGACTCAGCAACCCCGATATCGCCAAGAGACTCTTCGTCAGTCGCTCCACGGTGAAGTTCCACGTGAGCAACATCCTCATGAAGTTGGGCGCAGCCAGCCGTACCGAGGCGGTCTCCATGGCCATCCACGAGAGACTCGTGGAATGAAGGCCGCCGTCCTGGCACTGGTGTTCGGGCTGGTCATCGGTCTCGTCGCGGGGTGCGGCGGAGATGAGCGCGGTGAAGCGGTGACCTTGCAGCTCAACTGGTTCCACGAGGCCGAGTTCGCCGGCTACTACATGGCTGAGGCGCAGGGTCTCTACGAAGACGAGGGCCTCGACGTGACCATCCTGGAGGGCGGTCCGGGCACGCCCGCACGGGAGACAGTACTGGACGGAGAGGCGACCTTCGCCGTCACCTCATTCGGAGAGCAGGTGGACATGATGACGGCGGGCCAGCCGACCATAGCGGTGATGGCCGCTTTCCAGATCCCCCCTCTGGTCATCTTCTCGCTCGCAGCGTCGGACATCCGCGAACCTGCCGACCTGGTCGGGCGCCGCGTGGGCATCACCACCGAGTATTGGGCAGGTATCCTGGACGACACGCTTGCTGCGGCGGGGATCGACCCGGCCGGAGTGGAACGGGTGACGGCAGAGCCCGACGATCTACGCATGCTCTACGACGGCCAGGTGGACGCGTGGCTGGGCTACGCCCAGGACGAACCCGTGAAGGCGCAGACCGCAGGCTACGACGTCAGCAGCATCTTCCCGGCCGACTTCGGCATCGGTGGCTACGAGGGCCTGCTCATCACCCATCAGGCTACGGTCTCGCGCTCACCCGACCTGGTCGCGCGTTTCGTGAAAGCCACCTACGAGGGCTGGCGCTATGCGCTCGAGCATCCCGACGAAGCCGCCGAAGTGCTCGACTCCTGGGCGCCGACGAACGGGCTCGAGTTCCAGAAGAAGGCCGTCAGAGCGGTGGCTCCGCTGGTGGACACCCCGCAGGTGCCGGTGGGCTGGATAGACGGCGCGCGTTGGCAACAGCTGGTT
The DNA here is from genome assembly GCA_040772905.1 of Thermoleophilia bacterium. Taxonomy (GTDB): domain Bacteria; phylum Actinomycetota; class Thermoleophilia; order RBG-16-64-13; family RBG-16-64-13; genus JAXGXJ01. The sequence continues at coordinate 183,318 of JAXGXJ010000007.1, forward strand.
GGAGCCGGTTTCGACCCCGAGAACCCGGGATTCACCATGCGGTTCAGCCCGGAGACACCTTAGCCGGGGCGCTCATGGCCCGCCTCGCACCCCGGCGCACACTGGTCGTCCTGCCATGAAGAACATCTTCTTGCCCAGCTTCATACCCATACGCAACCGGCTGCTCCTGTTCCTCATCCTCAGCGTCTTCCTCACCGCCCTGGCCATCAGCCTGGTGACGGTGTTCCTGGGGTTCCGCGACGCACGCGACCGAGTGGAAGGCCAGCTCAACTCCGTGGTGGCGCTCAAGCAGCAGGAGATCTCCACCTGGACCTCCGGCCTCCTGCTCAACCTCGACCTGGTCCTCTCGGGTGCGGCCGTGGAGAGCGACTTGGCCGCGCTCAGCAGCATGGCCGCGCCGACGGCCCAAGCCGCCGCCTACGAACGCCTGCGCGCGCAGTTCCTCTGGGCCGCGGACAGGATGAGCCTGTTCGAGGAGGTCTTCTTCATGGATGAGAAGGGGACTGTGCTCATCTCGACGAACACCGGCCACGAGGGCCAGCGTCTGGGGCTCAACGATTTCTTCACGCGAGGGCTCGAGGGCAGCTACATCGAGCAGCCGTCGTACTCACTGTCGCTGGGCAAGATGACCGTGGTGGCCAGCACAGCGGTCGTACAGCGCGACAAGGTCATCGGGGTCCTGGCTGGGCGGGCCGATCTCACCGGGCTCAACCAGATCATGATCGAGAGGGCCGGCTTGGGCGAGACCGGCGAGACCTACTTGGTGGGCTCGAATCATCGGCTGCTGACCTACCTGCGCCGCCCCGATTACACCATCCCTGACACATACGTGCGCACGGCCGGCACGGAAGCCGCCGTGGACAGGCGCGTCTCCGGCAGCGACACCTACCAGGGATACGCGGGCAAGGACGTCATCGGTGTCTACACATGGATACCGGAACTCTCAGTGGGATTGATCGCTGAACAGGAGGAGGGAGAGGCACTCCATGCCACCCGCTTGGCGATCATCATCATGGGAGGCGTCGCCATCCTGGCCGTGGCACTTGCGATCGTGGCCGGTTTCGGTCTGACCCGCACCATCGTAGGGCCCCTGCAGGAACTGGGCGACACCGCAGGGCGCATCGCCGGAGGTGAGCTCGAGCTGCGGGCCCGCGTCGTGCGTGGAGATGAGATCGGGCATCTGGCGCACAGCTTCAACCGCATGACCACGCAGTTGGCGGAGCTCGTTCACGACCTGCAGCGCCGCACCGATCACCTGCGCTCCGTCAACGAGGTGGGCCGGCAGATGAGCTCCATCCTCGACTTGGACCGACTCCTGGCCCAGGTCGCGAGTTCGCTGCTGCAGACCTTCTCCTACGAGACTGTGCGTATCCTGCTCCTGGACGGTGAGAGTGACGACCGGGCACAGAGCGTCCTTCTCACCTACGAGGCGGGACGTACTGACGGACCTTTGCGCACGTGCTTTGACGAGACAGCCGCGCGCAGACATCCCGCCATCGCCCGCGCGGCCAGCGGCACAGAACGAGCGTGCGAACCGGCGACCAGCTCCACGGCAGACAGGGGGCCCGGCGCCGGGGGATCCGACATCGTCTCCGCGGACTCCTCGACGGAGCTGGCGGTACCCATCCGCGTGGGCGCGGACTTCGCGGGCGTACTCGCCATCGCTGCCCGAGAGGGTGAGAGCCTGGACGAGCACGACCTCTTCATCGTCCAGACCTTGGCCGACCAGTTGGCCGTCGCCATCCAGAACTCACGCCTGTACGAACACGCGCGCGAGGTCGCAGCCAGTCAGGAGCGTCAACGACTCGCTCGCGACCTGCATGATGCGGTGAGCCAGACCCTGTTCTCGGTGAGTCTGATCGCCGAGGTGCTGCCGCGCATCCATGCCAAAGACCCTGCACAGGCCTCCCAGCGACTGGAAGAACTGCGGCTGCTCACCCGGGGAGCCTTGGCGGAGATGCGCACGCTGCTGCTCGAACTGCGGCCGGCGGCTCTGGCGGAGGCGAGCCTTCCCGACCTGCTCAGGCAGCTCTCCGAGGCCGTGGCCGGCAGAAGCCGCATCCCTGTGACGGTCGACGCGGGCCCCTGCCTCGACCTGCCCACCGACGTCCGCATAGCCTTCTACCGCATCGCCCAGGAGGCCCTGAACAACATCGCCAAGCATTCCTCAGCTACCGCTGCGTCGGTGCGGCTCGAATGCGCAGATGTGGTGTCGCTCACCGTGGAGGATGACGGCGTGGGCTTCGACTCCACCGCGAGGAGCGCCGGCCAACTGGGCATGGGCATCATGCGCGAGCGCGCGAACAGTATCGGGGCGCGGCTGCATGTGAATTCGGCGCCGGGAGCGGGTGCCCACGTGCGGGTGGAATGGAGTCCGGCTCTACCGTAGATGTGCTGGTATTGCAGGAACTTCTGGTCAGAGTGGACCGTCAGAAGAAGCGACGCACTTCCCACAGGGTGCGTTCTGCATGGCTGAGCGGGTCGAGGCCCAGATCACCCGCAGCGGTGGCGATCGGATCCTCTGTCGGCCACCGCAGACAGATGACCTCCCGGCGCCCAGGCCGGGAGGTCATCCTTTTGCCTCGTAGGCGCTAAGGCGGTCACAGCCCGCAGCAGGCGGGCGGGCAGCTTCGCGACAGTCGGCCTACTCCGAACGTTCGAGCCGCCGCTGATCGTCGATGCACAACGTGGCGTAGGGGATAGCGCGCAGCCGGTCGTCGTCGATGTTCTTGCCACAGCGGTCGCACACACCGTAGGTGCCCTGTTCGATCTTCTCGAGCGCTCGCTCCACCTGCACCAGCAGTCGCTCGGTGTTGGCCTGCACGGTCTCGGTCATCTCACGATCGTGGGTGACGGTCCCCACGTCAGCCATATGCTGATCGGACGATTCCTCCCCCGATTCGTCTTCCAGTGACGTAGCCAGCGACCTCGCCAAGCGCTCGCCCTCGCCTCCGAGTTGCGCGCGCATCAACAGAAGCTCTTCTCGCGCCTTCTCCACATCGACCGCCACCATGACCTCCTGAACGACGACAAGGATCCAGAGCCACAGACCCATTCACTGAATACCGCCCGCAGGCCCGGGCAAAACCAGCCTGCAACACCCGCGACGTCCCCCCGACCGATTTCGGCTAGGCCACCTCCCGCGTCCAGAGCGAAGCCATGGATGGGCCGCCGCCCACGCACAGCGAGGCGCCGCCGACGGTCAGCCCGAGACGTTCCATCTCGTGATACAGGGTGACGATCAGCCGAAGGCCCGTGCAGCCGACGGGATGCCCGAGAGAGATGCCGGAGCCGTTGTGATTGACGTTCTCCAGGTCCAGGTCGATGCCCTGCTCCTCCTTGAGCATGCGCTGCACGCCAAGGAACTGCACGGCGAAAGCCTCGTTGATCTCCCAGTACTCCACGTCGGCGAACGCCATGCCGGCCTGCCGCAGGCACTTGGGGATGGACACCGCCGGACCCAACCCCATGAGGTGCGGCGGCATGCCCTCTGTACAGATGTTGATGAGCTTCATGAGAGGCTGGATGCCCAGTTCCGCCGCCTTGTTGCGCGACATGAGCACCGCGGCCGCGGCGCCGTCGCAGATGCCCGAGGCGTTCCCGATGGTCACGACCCCGTCGTCTTTGAATGGCGTGGCCATCTCGGCCAGGCTCTCGAGGGTGAGATCGCGGTCGACGTGCTCATCGGTATCGAAGATCACCGGCGCCTTCCTCCCCTCCAACTCCAAGGGGACGACCTCGCGCGTGAACCGGCCTTCGTCGATGGCTCGGGCGGCGCGCTGGTGGCTCATGAGGGCCAAGCGGTCGCACGCATCGCGAGCGATCCCGTAACGCGCGCCGATGTTCTCAGCCGAGATGCCCATATGGCCGGGTATGAGAGCGTCGATGAGCGCGTCGTGGAACAAGTGGTCTTCCATGGCGTCCTGATCGATCTCTTTCTTGCCTTTTATCTTGGGGATGAGATAGGGAGCGTTGGTCATGCTCTCCACGGCGACCACCAGGGCGATCTCGGTCTTGCCCAACATGATGTTGTGGGCGGCGATCTCCACGGCCCGCATGCCCGATGCGCAGTTCTGGTTTATGGACACCGCCCCGCTGCGCGGAGCCAAGCCCAGGGCCACACCCACCTGGCGGGCCGGTAACGATCCCTGCAACGCTGTGAGGATCTGGCCCATACAGATCTCGTCGATGTCTGCCGCGGCGACCCCGGAGCGCCTGATGGCCTCCCGTCCTGCGGCGACCGCCAACTCCTTGGCCTGTACCTTCTTCAGACTGCCCCACAGCGTCCCGATGGGCGTCCTGCACGCGCTCGCCAGCACTACTTCCTGCAACTCCACGACCTCACTCGCCTCCTCTATGCGTCGGCGCCCCGCGCCGGCACGCGTCTCTCTCCCCTCACGGTCCCGAATCCGGCAGTCTCACTCCTCCACGCAGATCCGCGCCCGCAGTACGTTCCGCACAGTCAGGAAGGCAAGGGTGCAGATCACGACGATGAGGACGGCGAAGACCACCAGAGAGAGCACGTGGAAGAAGAGCTTCTCGGTTTGGTTGTACATGAGCACACTGGCGATGGTGAGGGCCGCGATCGGAAAGGAGTAGGCCCACCAGGACAAGAAGAAATGCACGCGACGCAGCATGCCCATCTGCACCAGCAGGAACAGGAACACGAAGGCAGCGAAGAAGTACAGCACGTTCGCGAAGCTGTCCAGGCCTCCGATGAGCTTCACGTAGGCGATGAAGCCCACCGCCGGAGGAGCCAGCAGTATGAAGAAGGTGGGGAGCAGCTTCTCGGGCAGAGGGTGATGGAAGAAGATCCGGTAGAAGAACAGCGTCTGCAACACCAGCCAGAACACCACCCCCACGCTGAAGAAGAACCAGGAGATCTCATGGGGGGCATGCACCACGCCGGCGATAGGCACGAGGATGTTGCCCACCACGGGGATGAACCACACCGGGCTCATGTGCTTGATCTCGAACTTGGGTTGCTGCACCCAGATGCTGAGGATGATGAGCGTGAGCACGAGGTGCAACACGGTGCCGATGATCCAGAACACGAAGGAAGTCACCGTGCTCAGAGGCAAGAAGGCGATGCTCACCAACAGAAGGCTGATGGAGAAGGCCGGGAAGAAGCTGATACGCACGGGGTCGTTGAACTCACGGGCGCAATCGGGCCGGTGGCCGATGAGCTTGATGGCATACACCGCGGTCAGGACCAGGAAGATGAGCAGGTCGATGGCCAAGAGGACGGTGCTCGGTACGTCGGTGATCTCGAGCGACTCCTCGACCTTCTGCGTGGCGATCACGAACCCCGTGAACCCCATGACGATGGCGAAGAACGAGATGGGGAAGTTGCCGATGCGGGTAGGCAGAGGAGCAGGTTGCTCAGCCTGCATCGTATCGCTCATCTCGAGACCTCCCGTCACAGGATGGACCGCGAACTACGTGGACAAGATGGCGGAGCGGCATGGGGATCGAACCCACCCGGGACGGGCCTACCGCCCCACACTGGTTTTGAAGACCAGGCCGGCCACCAGGCCGAAGGCCGCTCCGCCACCAGTCTAGCTCAAGTCTTCGGACGATGGCGGCGGCGGCGCAGGCGCCGCGCCTCCCCCACCCGCAAGGTCAGGCCTTCGGAATCCATGTGTTCCAAGAGAGCCTGGGCATAGCGGCGAGAGGTGCCCAGCAGATCACGGGCCTCGGCCAGAGTGAGTGGAGCCGCCTCCATGGCCGACGCCAGCGCCGAGAGCAACGATTCCAGCCGTTCAGTCGGGTAATAGAGGTCTTCGCCCACCCGCACCAGCCGGCCTTGCCGCACCAGCGCCTCTACGATCTTCTGTGACGTCCGCGCGTCCAGCCCGGCTGCCTGCGCGGCCGCGGCCACGCTCGGGGTCTCGGCGGATCCTGCAGCCCCCCCGGCGGGCTCCACACTCTCGAACTGCACGAGCAGGCTCTGTGCGCTCTCGTCGAGATCGATCTCCGTCGCAGCCGCTCCGTCCACCCAACGGTAGCCGTGCTCCGTGCGCTCGATGTCGGAACCCACCGTCAGACGACCCAGCGCGGCGTCCAATGCCGGCCATTCCTTGCCACCTGTCATCTCACGCCGCAGCTCGCCCAGCGTCAGGTAGGGATCGAGCTTGTCGTCCTGGGCCTGCCGGCGAAGACGTTCGAACACCTTGTCCGCAAGGGCCGAGAGTGACGGACCGTGGAACAACAGGCCTCCTGCCTCGAGAGCACGCCCGGCGTTCACAAGCGCGTCCACGGCGGCGCTGATCCGGCCACGCGCGGAGCGCCACAGGAACGGGCTGCCCTCCAGCCGGGCCCTCTGCACCCCCTGAGGGAACGCCTCCTCCAACAAGAGCTCCGCCACCGCCTCGGGCCGGCCTTCCTCCAGCAGCGTCAGGCGCTCATGCCAACGCAGGCCCGTGCCGTGCTTGCGCGCCGAAGGGTCCACAATCCGGCCTCCACCCAGCGTGGTCACAGGCGTCACCGAGCGGAGGATGAAGTGGTCTCCCGGGTACACCAGAGCCTTCTCCTCGAAACGCACCTGTGCGTAGCACGATCCCCCCGGCTCCAGCCGATCCCGGTCGGCCAACACCACTTTGGCCAGGATCTCGGCAGTACCATGATCGACGCGTGCCCGCTGGACACGAGGCAGCGGAGCACCGGCATCGGAGAGCAAGGTCAGGCGCACATCGGCCAGATAGGTGGGTTCGATGCTGGGGTCTTTGACCACCCACTGGCCGCGCATGACCTCGTCACGGTCGATGCCGGTGAGGTTCAGCGCCACTCGTTGCCCGCCTTCGGCTCTGGGTACCTCGCGGTCGTGCACCTGCACGCTGCGCACCCGTACGTCACGTGCGCCCGCCACGACGCCACTGTGTCCTGAGCGCGGAGGAAGCACGGCCACGCTGTCCTCGGCGCTCAGCGATCCCGACCAAAGAGTGCCGGTGATGACGGTACCGATGCCCTTCAGCGAGAACACGCGGTCCACGGGCATGCGAGTCGCGGGATAGGCCGGGCGCGGTGGCACCCCTTCCCCTAGACGGTCGAGCCCGGCGAGGAGCTCGGGCAGCCCCTCGCCGGTCACGCCGCTCACGGCCACGATGGGCGCATCCGCGTAGCGTGTGGAGAGGAGGAACTCCTCCACATCCGCGCGCGCCAACTCCACCATCTCGGGATCCACCATGTCCGTCTTGGTGAGCGCCACCGCTCCCGCGGGGATGTCCAGCAGCTCTATCACGCGCAGATGCTCGCGCGTCTGAGGCATGACCCCGTCATCGGCGGCCACCACCAGCAGGAAGAGGTCAATGCCGGTGGCACCGGCCACCATGGTCTTGACGAACCGCTCGTGGCCGGGGACATCGACCACCGAGAGGTGCCGTCCACTGGGGAGGGTGAGCTGCGCAAAGCCGAGTTCGATACTGATGCCACGCTCCTTCTCCTCCTTCAGCCGATCGGTGTCCCGACCGGTGAGGGCTTTGACGAGCGTGGTCTTGCCGTGATCGATGTGTCCGGCGGTACCCAGAGTCAGCGGCCTCGGGGTGCTGCCGGCATCGGGAGCGTGGGAGTGGTCACTCACGGCCATGCTGCTACTCCGAGCGGGGAGCCTCTTCCGGCGCCGCGCCCGCCGCGCGAGACGCACCCGGCGTCTCCGGGGCAGTCGCGGCATCATCCGGGGCGGCGCCGCCGACCGTGGTGCCGGTCAAGCGCGCGACGGCCCACGCCATGCTCTCCGCCACCGCCTGCACGTCGGCAGGATCCAAAGCCAGCACGTCCAGATGCAGACTGTCTTGAGCCACGCGCGTGACCACCGGGATCGGGGCACGGCGCAGCTCGGCCTCCAGCGCAGCTACACCCACCACCCGGTTGCTGACACCGGCCGCCTCCGGGGCAGACCAGCCGCCGGGTCCCCCAGCCACACCCGCCGGTCGCGCCGAGCCGCCGAACGCCCCGCTCTCAAGACGCTCCTCGGGGAAGCGCACGCGCACCGCATGCGAAGACAATTCCTCCAGCGGCATCGACCCGCCGCCGGCCCGCCCCCGGGACTCTTCCACCTCCAGGATGAAGCCGTCGGGACAGCGCTCCTCGATGGCCGCCTCCAGTGCCGTCGCGACAGCCGCAGTCTCCTCGGGAGTCCGGCTGACGAAGCGCAGCGTGGGTATGAGGCTCCGGGCGCGCTCGGGATCCTGGTACAGCAGCAGCGTGCCCTCCAGCGCCGCCAACGTCATCTTGTCGAGACGCAGAGCCCGCGCCACAGGATGCCGACGCAGCTTCTGGATGACCTCGCCCCTGCCCAGCAGGATGCCGGCCTGCGGACCGCCCAACAACTTGTCCCCGCTGAAGCAGACCAAGTCGACCCCCGCACGCAACGACGACGCCACCGTGGGCTCGCCTCGAAACGCGCTCGACTCCAGCAGAGCGCCGCTGCCGAGGTCGTCGGCCACCAGGAGGTCTTTCCGCCGCCCCAGTTCAACGAGATCGGGCAGGTCGACCTCTTCGGTGAAGCCCATGATGCGATAGTTGGAGGTGTGCACCCGCAACAAGAGGGCGGTATCGCCGGTGATGGCGGCTTCGTAGTCTTCCACCCGGGTCCGGTTGGTGGTACCGACCTCCACCAGTTTCACGCCGCCGGCCCGCATGATGTCGGGCATGCGAAACGAGCCGCCGATCTCCACCAGTTGCCCGCGCGAAACCAACACCTCGCGGCCGCCGGCCAACGCCATGAGTAGAAGCAGCACGGCACCAGCGTTGTTGTTGACGGCGAAGGCGTCCTCGGCGCCGGTCAACCGCTTCAGAAGACTCTCGACGTGCGCCTCGCGGCGGCCGCGGTCACCGGCCTCCAGATCGTATTCCAGGTTGTTGTAGTGGCGGGCAACCTCGGCCACCCGTTGCACCACGCTCTCGGCGAGGCAGGAGCGCCCCAGATTGGTGTGCACGACCACGCCGGTGAGGTTGAGCACCCGTCGCAGACCGGGCCTGCTCCACGAGCCGAGGAGTTCCTCGGCCCCCGCCGCCACTGCGTCGGGTGAGACTTCCACGGTGCCGGCGGTCGCCACGATGTTGCGCCGCAGTTCATCCACCGCGGCACGCACGGCTTCCACTACCTGAGCCCGGCCGTGACGCTGCAGGAGAGGGGTCAGCCGTGAGTGCTGGAGTACCTCGTCCACGGCAGGCAGGCGGCGCAGAGCGTTCCTGGTGGGTTCGTCCATCGTCCCCTCCTTTGCGTGTGCGGGCGCCGGCGCGGACGGACCGTCGCTCAGCGTTCGCGTTCCAGGAAGAAATCGGCCATGGAGGCCAGCACGTCGCGCGCCCGCGAGGTTGGGAGTGCGTCCAGATGTCCGCGTGCTTCCAATATCAGCCCGCGGGCTTTCGCCCGTGCATATTCCACCGAACCGTGATGTTGCATGAGTTCGACCACCCGCGCGGCCTCATCGAGGCTCTTCTCCCGGCCGCGCCGGAGCAAGGCCACCATCTCCGCCCGGTCCTCCGCGGAGGCCGCGCTCAGGCAGTGGATCACCATGAGCGTACGTTTGCTCTCGAGCACGTCACTCAGGTAATCCTTGCCCATGGTGCGTTCGTCGCCGAGGATGTTCAGGAGGTCGTCCTGGATCTGGAAGGCGATGGAGGAGTTCTTGCCGAACTTCGCGAGAGCCGCGATCTGCTCCTCCGATGCACCGCCCACTATGGCCCCAACGGTCAGAGGCGCGATGCCGCTGTAGTACCCGGTCTTGCCCAGAGCCATCTCGAGATAATCGTCGGGGGTGAGGTCGTAGACGTCGTCCCGGACCCAACCCACATCCAGCGCCTGGCCCTCGACGGTGCGGGCGCTCATCTCGCCGATGGTGTCGAGCACACGCAACTTGGTGGCATCGCTGAGTTCCGGGTCGCGCACCACGATCGTGCAGACCAGTCCCAGCGCATAGTCGCCGGCGTTGATGGCCAGGGGTGCGCCGTGCAGTATGTGGGCGCACTTCTGATCGCGGCGCATGACACTGGCATCCATGATGTCGTCGTGGATGAGCGCCGCTGCATGGAAGAACTCGATGGCGCAACCGCTGGAAAGCGCCAACCGCGGGTCACCGCCCACCGCCTCACACGCCAGCATGGCCATAGCCGGCCGTACCCGCTTGCCCCCACGCCCCACGAACTCGTCAAGGATCTCGTAGAGATAACGGTCGAGCGCACTGCCCTTCGGAACGACATCCAGATACTCGTGCAGCCGCGCGTCGATCCCGCGGCTCACCTCACTGAGGTAGTCGACAAAGAGATCAACGCTCATGACAGGCTCCATTCCGGCGCGGTTATGCCCGGCGCCCGACGATCACCGGGGTCATCGAAACGACGATAGCACGGCGCCGTCAGTCGCGGAACGGATCGACGACCACCAGCAGCCGAAGACACGCCCAGGCTGCAACGGCACGCGGGCGCCTCAGCCGAGGCACCGAGCCGGTCAAGGAGCCGCGGCCGCCGTCTCGGTCAGCTTGAAGCTGATGAGATCGCCCTGAGCCACGATCCGCTGCCGCGCGCTGTAGAGCGGATGGCAGGCAGCCAGAGATACCTGCTCCCGGCCACGCTGCGCCACCTCTTCCACTTCGTCCGGATAGACGATGATGACCCTGGTAATTGCGTAACGAGCCACGGCGTATGGGAGCACAAGGTCGATGATGTCGCCCACCTCAAGGTCGTTCAGCTTACGGAAGGGTGCGCCGTAGGTGGTACGGTGGCCCGAGATCACGAAGTTGCCTCCCTGGCCTGGAAAAGGCGTCTCCTCCCAGTGCCCCGGCCCCTCGCGCAGATCGCCCGTACTGGTCCCTTCCAGCATGACCACGTCCACCCCGATGGACGGGATCAGGATCTTGCCTATGGGTTCTCCGGTCTTGCCGCCCACTTGGGCCTCGAAGGTGTCCGCGGCTGCGCGAAAGGCCGCCAGCTGGGCTTGGCGCTGCTGTTCGAGCGCCTTCTGGGCCGCCTGGGCCGCCGCCAACTCAGAGGCGTCCACAGCCACGCTGTTGGAAGTGGCCTCAGCATTCGCGGCCCTCTGCTCAAGGGTGATGAAGTCACCCGAGTCGATGGTGGCCGCAGTGAAGACCATGGCGGGGTTGCTCTCTTCGAGTTCCTCGCGCAACTGCCGTTGCTCCCACCACGTGTAGCCCCAGGTGCCGATGGGATACAACAGCACCAGCACTCCGGCGATGATCATGCAGTTGGCCAGCCACCATTTCCAACTTCGCCGGCGGCGCTTCACCTTGTCCGGTCCGAGGACCGCCGGCCCGGTAAGCGTCGAAGACATCGTATCGTGCGTCTCCGTCTCCATGTGCCGAGTATACCTGTGACCGTGGGCGCCGCATGCGCAGGTGCGTTACCCGTGGTAGATTGGCGTAATGGCTGAGGAGATGCTGCCCATACAGCCGGTCATCCTGGCCGGCGGCGCCGGCGTCAGGCTGTGGCCGGCCTCCCGGCGCGACCGGCCCAAGCAGTTGCTGGAACTCGTCGGCGATGGTTCGCTGCTGCAGCAGACCGCGCTCAGACTGCGAGGCTCCGCGGACATGCCCATCGCCCACGACCCGATCGTGGTCACGAACGAGGACTACCGTCTGGCGGTAGCAGAGCAACTGCACGAGGTCGGCTTCGAGAGCCCGTGCCTGATCGTGGAACCTGCGGGGCGCAACACGGCGCCCGCGCTCACTCTGGCCTGCTATGTGCCACTCGAGCGCGACGCCGATCCGGTGCTGCTGGTCATGGCGGCCGACCACCTCATCCGCGACACGGACGCGTTCCACCGAGCCGTGGTCGAGGGGGCCCGACAGGCGGCGGCGGGGCGGACCGTGCTCTTCGGCGTCGTGCCCCAGAGGCCGGAAACAGGCTATGGCTACATCCATGTGGGGTCCCCGTTGGGAGACACGCCGACGGCAAAGGCTCTCCTTGGCTTCGCAGAGAAGCCCGACATCGCCACCGCCCACGGCTATGTGTTGGACGGTGCGCACCTTTGGAACAGCGGCATGTTCATGATGAGGCGCTCAGTCTGGCTCCGGGCCATCGAGCGTCACCGCCCCGCCATCTCGTCCGTATGCCGGAGCGCTATGGCGAAGACGGCCCAAGGCGGTCGTACGCTCCGGCCCGACGCACAGCTCTTCATCTCGTGCCCCGCCGAGTCGATCGACTGCGCCGTCCTTGAGCGGATGGTCATACCAAGAGAGGACCGCGCCGACTTGGGGGCCGCGGTCATACCTTTGGACTGCGGATGGTCGGACGTGGGAGGCTGGCGGGCACTCGCCGAGGCGTCGCCCCCGGACGAGGCCGGCAACGTCACCAGGGGTGACGTCATCTTGGAGGACACCAAAGGCACCCTGGTCTACTCCGACTCTCGATTGGTCGCCACCCTGGGCGTGGAAGACCTGGTGGTCGTCGACACCTCCGACGCGCTGCTCGTGGCGGGCAGAGAGCACACCGATCGACTCCGGACGCTCGTCGCGCGCGTGGAGGGGAAAGACCCAAGCCTCACCGACCGCCATCGCCGGCAGTATCGACCATGGGGGCGCTTCGACCTCATCGACAGCGGAGAGCGCTTCCAGGTGAAGCACATCGTCGTGGCCCCGGGCGCGAGCTTGAGTCTGCAGGTGCACCATCACCGGGCTGAGCATTGGGTGGTGGTACGGGGTGTGGCCGAGGTCACATGCGGGGACAGGATCTTCCAGTTACGCGAGGACGAGTCGGCCTATGTCCCCTTGGGCACTCCCCACCGGCTTGCCAATCCCGGTACGGAGCCCTTGGAGATCATCGAGGTGCAGTCGGGAGACTATCTGGGAGAAGACGACATCGTACGGCTTGAAGACCGGTACGGGAGGCTGTAGAAGAATTCACCTCCGCCACCAGGATCTCGCACCGCCCTTGTCCTCCGCCCCCGACGTGATAAGGGGCCGTTCGCCTCTGAGCACTCTCTCGGGATTCACCCGCATGAGTACATCGAGTCGTTCCGACGTCATGCGCTTGCTCAATTCCTCCCTGAGGGGCGTCAAACTCCACGTGTAGGGCACATGGGAATGCCCGTCGGAGGCCAGCAGGTGCAGGTAGCCGCGGGCGAGAAGATCCATGAATGTGCGTAGGCTCCCGTGCCGGAAGGGACCGGACAGGCTGCCCGCAGTCCCTTGGGCCACGGCTCCAGCCCGGATGCAGTTCTCCAGCAACTCAGGCGAGCGCTGGATGCGTTCGTTCCGTTCGGGATGAGCCAATACGGGCGTGTAGCCCGCCAGGCTGATGCGGAAGAGGCTCTCCTCCAGGAACGGCGGCCAACCGTGAAAGGGCGTCTCCACCAGAATGACCCCACGTGACGTGCGCCCGGCCGAGCGGGCGGCAGCAGCGCCGTCGGAGGCATCGCGGGGGGCAGCGACGCCCTCCGAGGCGCCGGCCTCCGGATCCCCGATTGCGAGCGCAGCCAGCATGGCGTCGTCGGCGTCGGTTATCACGGCGGCGTCCACCTCGAACCCCAATAACAGTCCCAGACCGATCCCCTCCGCTTCCAGTGCAGCCCTCACCTGAGTGAAAGCTCGGCGCGCCTCCGCCAGCAGACCGGGGTCCCAGTCCAACAGATGCGGTGTGCAGACTACGGTCGTGGTGCCCGCCTCCCACGCCGCCCGCGCCATGGCCACGCTGGTGGTCAGGTCGGGACAACCGTGGTCCACTCCGGGAAGCAGATGCGAATGGGTATCGATCATCCTTGGCCCCGCGTTCTCCGCGTCTCTCGTTCCGCGCCGGTCGAAGCACAAAGGCTCCACTACCGCGACCGGGAGCCGATAGTATATATGTGCATAGCCCCGGAAAGACTGTGGAAGGTGGCCAGGATGCCCGAATTGTTCGGAAGCGCCTATATCCTGCCGGCGATCATCGTGGTCGTCTTGTTGCTCATCCTATTCTTGGCGCTCATGCGGAGCAGACGTACGAGAGCCTCCAAGTCGGAGCGTCTGGCGTCGGGCAGGGATCCGGCGCGGCCGGATGCCGTTGCCGGCGAGCCGGCGGAGGTGGGAAGCACTTCTGAGGTGGTCACTGAGGCGGAGCCGGGCCTCGCCGCGGCGACACATGCGGGCACGAGAGCCCGGCAAAACGCGCCTCGTTTCGGTCAGCACGCACAGAGATGGGAGGCAGCGATGCCCTCTGCGGCTGCCGCGACGGCGGCCGACCCGGTGACCCCTGTGCTGATGGAGCTCCTGCATGGCTGGGGCGACCTCTCCCGGGAAGACAAGAACCGGCTGGACGTCTTCAAGCCCGAAGTGGTCCAGGCGGCCGCGCGAGGGCTTCAGATGCCCAAGGGACTCAAGAACGACCAGGATGCCCGAGTCCGTCTGGACCAACTGGTCCGTTACGCCGACGACATGGCGGCCGGTCACGCGGTCCCGGCTGTTCCCGAGCCGCTTGGATCCGCGCCCGAGAGTTCAGACGACGATGGCGCCATCATCGCCGGTGCCGCACCGGCCGGGGCTGCTGCTCTCGCGGCCGCCCTCGCCGAGACCACGCAGGAGGTGAGGCTCGTCCCGCCCCCCGGTGGCGATGTGTCCACCGACGGTGCCGACGAAGCCGTCGCATCTGTCGATGTCGACACAGGGGGAGCGGCCGGCGACCTGGAAACCACTCAGATCGTCGGTGCCGCAGCAGCCGGCGCTGGCGGTCTCATCTCCATGACGGGCACTCGCCAAAAGACCTCGTCTACAGAACAGACCGCCGGCGAAGGGGAGGGTCTCGACGCCTTCGTCGATTCCCGAGCAGGGAGGGTCGCACCCGAGCTGGGCAAGGCGGACATGCCGCAAGTGCCGCAGACCGCCGATGCCGCACCCGAGTCCTCCTCGCTGGACCTCGCCTTCGGGCAATGGGAGGAGGCAGCACCACCCGCGCTGGAGGAGGTCTCGACTTTCGGCGAGTGGTCGCCCCTCGACGACACTCTGGAGACTCCGCCCAAGCCCCGCCCCCTGCTGGGCGGCGTCGTGCGCACAGCGGATGATCTTCTGACCCTGCCGGCCGACGAGCAGGCCGACATGGTGGCCTTCCTCGAGCCCGGGGAGCTTGCCGGCGTGCTCAAGCGCACGGACGACCCGGCTCTCAAGAAGGCCGTCATCGACACCTTGGAGCACGTGAACAGCCCGGCAGCTCTGGAGGTCTTGAGGCAATGTCTGGACGACACCGACCCAGAAGTCCAGATGTACGCGCTGCAAGCAGCCGACAGGATCCTGGGTTCCAGGTGATGTAGGCCGTATCGGTAGTGGTGAGCGGGACCGCTCACCAGCCCCGGAGTGACGCGTCCCGGGACGCGTCACTCCGGGGCGACCAGCAGCGTCTCCAGACGGTGCGAACGCTCGATGACCTCGTCCCTCTGCAGACCTGCGCGCCAGGCTACGAACGCACAGCGTTTCTCGAGGTCCAGCGGTTGCTGGAAGATGTCCCAGCCCCCCAGCGCGGCCGCGTCACCGCCAGCCTCGCGCAAGATAAGCAGACCCGCCGCGATATCCACCGAACGTGAGCGCACAGCCGCCACCAGGATATCGGCCACACCCACGGCCACATAGCACAACGACAACGCCAAGGACCCTATCTGGCGGATGCGCATGTCGCGGCTCTCTCCGAGAGCACCCATGGCGGCGAGGTCCTGGTATGCGAAACGGTGACGATCGGGACGGCCGGCCTCCAACAGCACCACTTCGATGGGATCGGCGGTAAAACGAGACACATCGAGCGCCATCGGGCGCAGATCCTCGGGCAGCCAGGCCTCTGGGGCAGGACCGACATCCACCAGTCCTCTCCCTCTGAGCGCGGCGAACGCTCGAGAGCGCGCATAGTCCTCGATATAGGCCACGGCCACGCCGCCAAGTCCCGCCTGGTCGGCGATGGCGATGGAGGCACAGTAAGGCTCCAAACCGCGCTTCGCGTTGAGACTGCCGTCGAGTGGGTCGACCACCACGCACCACGGAGCCCCCGCATCGCCGCTGACGCCCGATTCCTCCGAAACCAGCCGGTAGGCCGCAGGCGCCTCGGCCTCAAGCACCTCGTGCATCGCCGCTTCGCACGCGCGGTCTATCTCCATGGTGCGATCGCCGCCCGCGCCCTTGCCCAACATGACGCGACCGGCTGCCGTACCCTGCAAGGGCTGCGCAGCCGCCTTGCCCGCGGCGGCCATCCTCGTCGCACATGCCAGCCAGCGCTCGGCGACGTCCGCATGCGCGGGGGCCTCGGATCCCGGGTCTTCCGCCCCCGGGACCCCTCCGGGGATGCGGTCGCTACGATCCTCTGCGTCGGCGTGACTCACAGTGATCCTTTGGTCCTCTGGATGGGCTCGGGAGAAGCCGATCGACACCGGCCGATACCCCATGATACCGGACCGGAGATACCATACGTCCCATGACGCGTGGAAAGCGAACAGAGAACATGAAGAGGACCACCGCTGGACTGCGGCCGGCTCGGCTGTTCTGGGCCGCGGCGGCCGCATGCGCGGCCGCCGCGGCGTACATGGTCTTCGAGGCGCAGTGGGTGCGATGCCGCAAGGCCGACCTGCCGGTCCCCGGCCTCCCCTCCGCGTGTCGCGGACTCACCATACTCCACCTCTCCGATGTACACGCCGGGCTCTTCCCCGTGAACGAGCGGGCTCTGCGGAAGGCGGTCGAATGGGGCGGGCCTCTCGATCCCGACCTGGTGTTCCTCACCGGCGACATGGTGGGACAGCGACGGCGCAGCCGGCGCTGCCTCGATCTCCTGGCCCGTCTGCAGCCCCCCCTGGGGATGTACGCCGTCACAGGCAACCATGAGTACGGCCTCGGCAAGGGGCCCCTGGCACGCGCCCGAGATGCTGCGGTCCTGCGAGAGATCCCCGGCGTCACCTTACTCCAAGACCGCTGCGTGAGATCGGCACTGGACGGCACGACGCCGACGACTCTGGTCATCTGCGGCGCGGACTATCTGACCGGCGGCCACGGTCTCACCGACGTTCACGCCTTCGCCGACAGCCAAGGCCGCGACCGCGGTGTCGCTGGGGTCGGCGGACTCGCCGACAGTGCCCTGCGGGACATGCTCGCCATCCTCCTCATCCACGAGCCACCTGCGGCCGATTCGCCTCTCGCGGCCGGTTTCGACCTCGCCTTCGCCGGACATACCCACGGAGGCCAGATACGGGTGCCGCGCAGAGGGGGAATACGTCCGCTGCACGAGGAGGACGACCCACGACTCGCCGGAGTGCACCCCTGGGGAAGAGGACGGTTGGTCATCTCGCCAGGCTTAGGCACCAGCTTCCTGCCCTTCCGCCTGCTCACGCGTCCGCAGACCACGCTCTGGCGATTGGTATAAACTTGTTCCAAGTGGACCCACCCCTCAGGAACCTCGACAGGGGGCGTGCATGACCCGAGCTCACGATGAACGCACCACCGGCGGCCTCCCGGTCTCGCCGGCCTCGTATCGCGATGAGGACAGACCCAGTCTCTCGCACGAGGTGATCGCCACCTACGTTGCCGACGCGGCCCGCTCAGTGCAGGGCATCGCGGACCTGCACGCCTCGGCCTGGAAAGGCTTCTCCTCCCGTATGCGCGAGACCCATTCCAACGGAGTGGTCATCCGCGAGAACGAGGCAGCCCCAGTTGACGTGGAGATACACGCCCGGGTGACCTGGGGCACCTACATCCCCGACCTGGCCGCGCAGGTCGAGAGCGCGGTGCGGGAAAGGGTCACGGCTCTGCTGAGCATCGATCTGGGCACGGTCACTCTGTTCGTAGACGAGATCGCCGGTCCTTTGGAGGTCGAAACAGCGCGGGAGGGCTGATGCCCGAGTACCTTCCCCTCTGCGCGTCACGGCTGGATCTGCTGCCCAGCCCCTGTCGGGACTGTGCCTGGTGGCAGACAGCCGGCATCGCCCGAGTGAGCCCCAGCACCGCGGCGACGATCCGCGAGCGCTGGACCACATCGGTCGAGGTCGATTGGGGCGAACCCGGACTCATCCAGGTGGCCGGTCCCGACGAGACCCGGCATGCGTCTGAGACCGTCCCGGCCGCCATCCACTGTGCCCCGGCGGCGCTCGTGCCTCGCCTCAGGGACCTGCTCTTCGCTCAGATCCCCACCGAGGCTGTGGTGCTGTTCTGCCTGCGCGTGGAGGGAGCGCCCAACCCCCGGCAGGCTCGGCGCCTCCTGCAGGAGATGTTGCGGCAATTGAAGTCGCGCCGCATACGCGAGGTCTACGCCGTGGCAGTCCTCGAAGGCGGAACACCGCAGGAGGAGCACTGCGAGTTCTTCTCTCACGCCTTCATGGCAGCCAATGGGTTCGAGGAGGTGCGCAGCGACCACGACCTCTCTCTCATGCGCGCCGACCTGCGCGGTCTCCTGGCGCTGCTGGCGCCTCTGGAGACCGCTCTGCGGCGGCTGCTGCACGAGGAGCCCACCCCCAGCCCGGCTGCGTGGACCTCACGCGGCCCATCATGAGGCGCTCGCCCGTGCCGATGCATGCGCCCTCGCCGAGGCGGGCGTCCGCCACGGGCCGCATTGTGCGGGCTCTGCGAGCGCTGGTGGGTGTCGCCGTCCTGGCCCTCTTGATCTTCCTCGCGGGGCCGCTTCTGTTGTCACCTGCCGCTGCCCCCCAAGCCGACGCGGCCTGTCTCATCCCGCCCTCAGCTCTTGGGGCGGGTCCTCCACCCGAGATCTGGGTGGCGGAGGCCCGTGGCATCGTCGATCCCGCGCTGGCAAGCTTCCTGGTGAAGACCATGGGGGACGCGGCCGCCGCCGGGGCGGGCGCGCTGGTGGTGCAGCTTGACACTCCCGGTGGACTCGACAGCGCCATGCGCGACATCGTCCAAGCCGAACTCGACTGTCCCATCCCCGTGGTCTTCTACGTCTCTCCCCAGGGCGCTCGCGCCGCCTCGGCCGGCCTCTACATCCTCATGGGTGCCGACGTCGCCGCCATGGCCCCCTCCACCAACCTCGGCGCAGCTACACCCGTCTCGCTGGGGCAGGAGATGGACGAGACCATGCAGGCCAAGGTCACCAACGACGCTGCGGCCTACATCCGCGGCCTGGCCACCGCACGCGGACGAAACGCCGACTGGGCCGAGAAAGCTGTGCGCGAAGCCGTGTCCCTTCCCGCGGAGGAGGCCCTGCAACAAGGCGTCATCGAGTTCGTGGCTCCGGATGTCCCCAGCCTGCTGCAGGCCCTCGACGGACACTTCACCACCCCCAAGGGCCTCGTCATCTGGACCACCGGCGCCCCCATCAAAGAGGTGAAGATGGGGTGGATCCAACGCTTCCTCCACGCCATCGCCAGTCCCGACATCGCCTACGTGCTGCTCACCCTGGGAGTCCTGGGGATCATCCTCGAGTTCACCACCCCGGGCTTGGGCTTGGCCGGCATCACCGGTGTCATCTCACTGTTCCTGGCGTTCTACGCGTTCCAGATACTGCCCGTGAGCCTCGTGGGGATCGCGTTGGTGGTGGTGGCTTTCATCCTCTTCGTGGCCGAGATCAAGGTCCAGAGCAGCGGCATCCTGGGGATCGGCGGCACGGCCGCGCTCATCTTGGGAGGCTTGCTGCTGTTCAACACTTCCGAAGCCTACCTTCGGGTGAGTTGGCCGGTGCTGGTCGTCGTGGCGGTGATCGTGTTCGCGTTCTTCGCGTTCGTCATCCGCGCCGTCACCCGGGCCATGCATCGCCCTTCGGTGAGCGGGATGGACGGACTCATGGGAGCCACCGGTGTCACGCTCACCCCTCTCACCCCCGAGGGCAAGGTGAAGGTGGCGGGCGAGACCTGGCGGGCTCGTGTTGAAGGAACACACCTGCTTAGAGACGAACAGATCGAGGTACACAGATATGAGGGCTTGACTCTCATCGTCCGGCGCCCGGACGAGACAGGCCGGCCATCCCAGCAAGAGCACGCACGACGTTGGAAACCACAGAGAGTCCCACGGCGAACTAAGGAGAAGCGATGGATACAGGGACGCTAGCCGCCATCATCATCGTGGTGGTCCTGGTGATCATCATCCTTTCATCGGCGATCAAAGTCTTTCCCGAGTATCAGCGGGGCGTGATCTTCCGCCTGGGGAGACTCTCGCCGCCCAAAGGCCCGGGCATCTTCGCCATCATCCCCATCATCGACCGAGTGGTCCGTGTCGATCTGCGCACCATCACCATGGACGTCCCTGCACAGGAGGTCATCACCAAGGACAACGTGCCGGTGCGCGTGAACGCGGTGGTCTACTTCCGCGTGGTCGATCCCTCCAAGTCGGTGGTGCAGATCCAGAACTACGTGGCCGGCACCTCGCAGATCGCGCAGACCACGCTCCGGAGCGTCGTGGGCCAGTCGGACCTCGACCATCTGCTCACCGAGCGTGACAAGCTCAACACTCGTCTGCAGGAGATCATCGACGAGCAGACCGATCCCTGGGGCGTGAAGGTGAGCATCGTGGAAATCAAGGACGTCGAGATCCCACAGGGCATGCAGCGCGCCATGGCCCGCCAGGCCGAGGCCGAGCGCGAGCGTCGGGCCAAGGTCATCGCCGCCGAGGGTGAGTTCCAGGCTTCGGAGAAGCTCTCGCAGGCCGCTCTAGTCCTGTCGCAGAACCCCGCTGCCATCCAGCTGCGTTACCTGCAGACTCTCAGCGAGATCGCGACGGAGAAGAACTCGACCACACTGTTCCCCATCCCCATCGACCTCATCACTCCCTTCATGAAGCAACATTTGGGAGGCGGCCAGCCGTCCCAGCCGCAGATGCCCGCGACGCAGCAGCCCTATCAGCCCGCCCCGACCCCGCCGACGGCGCAGGCGATGCCGCTGCAGTGGACCGAGGAGCCGAGCGCCCAGCCGTCGCTCAGGACCCCACCGGAGACCTCGGGCTCCGACGACGGCCTGTTCGCGGAGGACTGAGGGGCCTCAAGCACAAGACGCCGGCCGCCGGCGCTGCAGCCCTCACACCTGCCCCGCTCTCACCCCTCGCGGGAGGAAATCGCACTGCGCAGCCGGAGCGAGGGGTGATAGCGGGGCCCCTCTGTGCTATAAATACCCGGCACCTTGGGGGTATAGCTCAGTTGGGAGAGCGGCGCGTTCGCATCGCGCAGGCCAGGGGTTCGAATCCCCTTACCTCCACTTCACCGGGCGCTTCGGCGCCCGTCGCACCGGCGGGAAAGGACCGTGCCCATGCCTCTGGTCGAGTTGCGTGTCTCCACCAGCACCCGCGAGATCCTGGTCGATATCACCGCCCAAGTGCAGGCCGCCGTCACTCAGACGGCGCCGCGACTACGAGGCATGGTCCACCTCTCCGTACCTCACACCACCGCGGGCATCACCATCAACGAGGGCGCAGACCCATCGGTCGCGCGCGACATCATCGCCGGGCTCGCCCGCCTGGTCCCGCGCGAAGCCGGCTACCAGCACGCCGAGGGCAATTCCGACGCTCATATCAAGACCAGTCTCCTCGGCAGTCAACTGGCGGTACCGGTCATCGACGGCCGGCTGCAACTGGGCACCTGGCAGAGCATCTACTTGGCTGAGTTCGACGGTCCCCGCACCCGCAAGGTGTGGGTGATCGTCCCAGACGGCGCCAAGGAGTGAGCCCCCCAGTCCCCCCCATTCGGAGACCGACCGTGACCGTCATCCCTCCTGCCCCTCAGAAGGCGCTGGACGGTACAGAAGATGCGATCGGTGGCGGCGCTGCGCTGGGGCAGGCGTTGGTCGACTTCATCCGTGACTGGCTGGAGCCGGCTGAGAACAACAACCTTGGGCCCGGCGTCGCCGGCAGAGCTTGGGAGGGCGCCTTGGTGGGGTTCTCGGATGGCGCCGATCCCATATGGCAGGACTTCAAGAGACACGTCGCTCCCTTCCACTGGACGCCGGCGCAGGCCTTCACGCTCGGCGCCGACACCGCCGGTGGCGCGCCGACGTCCGAGCATGCCTCGCGTGCCCGGGCCGGACAGGACCCGCCTGACGCGTCCGGACTCACCGTCGTCAGCTGGTCGCTTCGCCAGAGCGAAGCCGCCCGCCTGAGCAACCAAGACCAACGCAAGTACCCGGGAGAGGCGTGGGCCCGCGCCCGCAGGTTCGGGCAGGAGTGCAACGTCAGGCTGCATCAGGCGCTCCTCGATGCCCTGCACGCCGCCGGCTACCAGGCCGTCGCCCCGGCCCTACTCCCCGCGTGGGTGCAGCGGGAGTCACCTGACTATGGTCTGGCCTCGTCATGGTCTGAGCGCCACGTGGCCTACGCGTCCGGGCTGGGGACGTTCGGGCTGAGCGGCGGCCTCATCACGGCCCACGGGCAGGCCCATCGCTTGGGCTCGATTATCGTGCGGGCCGCCATTCCCTCCACGCCGCATGCGTACCGAGGTCCGTTCGACTACTGCCTGTTCCTGTCGCGGGGCATCTGCGGACGCTGCGTGGCTCGTTGCCCGGTGGGATCGGTGAACGAGGCCCGCCGAGACAAGGAGGCCTGCGCCCGCCATCTGGGCCCGACCCTTCGCCGATACATCGAGACCGAATACGGGTTCGAGGGATACGCCTGCGGTCTCTGCCAGACGGGCGTGCCCTGCGAGTCAGAGATACCGCGCCCGTAGTAGACCCGCCGCGACCCTAGGGCACGGTCCCTCAGACCCGCTCTTCCGGCTCCACTGGCAAGTCGCCCTCGGAGACATCGTCGCGAGCAGGCGATTCGGCGCCGGACTCTGGCCCTTCGTGCCCTGACTCAGACCAAGGCTTGTCCACCGGCGGAAAGACCGGGGCGGTGACGGCGTTGTGCACAGCCAAGTCCATCCGTCTCCGCCGGAGCCACACGAGGGCCCTCCAGATCGACAAGCCCAGCAAGAGCACCCAGCCCAGCACCTCGAGCACTTGTCCCACGGTGTTGTACACCGTCCGGCCATAGGTGAGGGTCACGTGGCTCTGCGTGGGGATGACCATCATGAACGAGGGTGAGACGAGGAAGGGTCCCTCAGCGCCCTCCACCTTCCAGTTGGGGAAGTACGAGATCTTGATCCAGTGCGGCTCACCGATGGCGGTGGTATCGAACGACAGGCTCTCGTTCTCGAGCGTCTCGCTGGTCACCATCCCCTCGACGCTATTGGACACCATCGGGGGATCGGGCGCTTCCGAAGGAGTGATGGCGGCGAACTGCTGCAGCGCCTCCTCGCCCTTGTCCAGCACGATGGGGGTGTCGAGAGCCATCTCGCTCAGATACCAGTCCACGGCCATGTCGCGCCACCGGTCCACCTCGACGTCCACGCGCACGGGCTCGTTCTTCGCGATCTCCACATAGCCGGTGGTGCCGGCGATGCGGAAGATGTGGTAATCGCCGAACTCCGCCAGGAGCTCAGCCCGTGGGTCGGCGAGCGTGGCGTCGGTCACCTCAGTGGAATTGGTGAGGAAGTAGGGGATGTTCATCAATTGCAGCCGGGTGATGCCCTGGCCCACGTCGTATCCGCTGGGATATTCCACGCCGATGATGGCGTTGCTGGGTTCCTTGGAGAGATAGGCCTGGTTGATGAAGTGGAAGGGCGCCGTGAAGGAAGCCTCCATGAGCGTGCCTTCCATGGTGTCCAGATCGGTCCAGTAGGGGATGATCTCGAACGCCCTCGGCGTGCCGAACTCGTCGAGCTTCTGGCCGTGCTCCACCATCACCCGCCCGGGCGTCAGCGTGGACAGGAACTCGTTGATCTGGTGGTACTGCGTCCAGTTGGTCTTCCCCTCATAGCCGGAGTAGTTCCACTTGATCCACCCGGCGGCCGTCGTGCTGGTGATGATGATCACCGCACCCAGGACGATGGCCACCACCGGACGGTAGATGCGACGCGCCGTGATACCGCGCATGCGGAAGAGATCGCGCATGACCACTGTGAACGGCCGCACCATCCACGTGGCTCCATAGGCCGCCCAAAGATGTATGGACACGTAGAAGAAGGGCAGCACACGCGCGTTCCACAGGCGGCCGTCGGGCAACACCCAGAACAACACCAGAGTGATGAAGGTGATCCAGGCCAACGGCAGCAGCTTCCTCTCCTTGCGTGCGACGGCGTAGGCCATACCGACGAGCCCCAACGTGGCGGCCGGAAGCAGTTGCACGGGGAGAAGGTCCTTGATGGAATCGAGCTGATTCCACGCCATGTGGGCGGTCCACTCTAGGTTGCCGGCGAACGGCAGCGACCAGAAGGCGCTGAGGGCGAAACCCACCGCCGCCACAGCGGCGAGATATCCCAGCGACCGCCAGCGCGGCGTCACCAGCAACAGCCCCGGTACGATGAACACCAGTGTGAACGTGGTGACGATGTGCGACAGCACCAAGGCCATGAGGATGAGACAGTTGAGCACGAACAGCATGTTGAAGCGAGGCTTCTCCATGCCGCGATACACCGTTCCCAAGAACAGGAATACCAGGGCGAAGCTGAACATGTAACCGAACTCGCCCGCCAGAGTGCTGAGGATGTTGGCGCCGTAGATGGAGTAGCTCTCCATGAGCAGGAACACCAGCGCGAAGACGGCGGCCATGATGGGGAAGGGTTTCCGCACCCTCCATAGCCGACCCATGGCATACGCGGTAGCCGGCAGGGCGAACACGCCCAGCACCGTGACGATCTTGAACGCCACCAAGTAGGGGATGAACCAGTCGAGGATGGCGATGAGCAGGAAGGGGAACGGGAAATAGAACGTGAGCATGGGCATGCCCGCGTACCAACCCGGCGCCCATCCGGTCAGGCGGAAGTTGGGCAGCAGTTCTTGGATGAGGTACTGCGCCGGATAGTGATGCGCCCCGGTGTCGCCGCCCGCGGTGGTCGTGGCGCTGAAGAGGAGGTCGGGCCGATAGAAGATGAAGAGCGTGGTGTAGATGGCCAAGAAGGCCAGAAGCGTGGGCACCCAGTCCCAGAGGCTGCCGCTCTCTACCAGGTCTTCTTTGTCACGCCCCAGCATTGCCCTCCTTCCACAGGATGAGCCTCAATCGCAACAGCCCCTTCATGGTGCGCGGGATGCGCCGCGCGATGGACGAACGCGCTTTCCGCTTCTCCTCGCAGGTCACGGGCAGCGCCAGGACCACCTCTCTCGCCCGCCGCGCCCGGATGATGAGTTCGGTGTCGAAGATGTCCTTGGTCATGACCGTACGTGGCGCGAAGCGCTCGACGGTCTCCTTCCGCAGCACCTTGATGCCATGAGTGTCATCCATGCGCCTGTCGAAGAGTACCCTAAGGATGGTGGTGAAGCCTAGAGAGATGACGTGTCGCGCGGGGGAACGCTTGTCTTCAGCGCCCTGCATCAGCTTGCTGCCCACCACGATCGCCGCACCGCGCTGCTCCAGGAGGTCCCCGGCGGCAAGCATGAAGCCCACATCGTGATAGTCGATGTCGAAGTTCGCCACGAAGCGCCCGCGAGCCCTCAGCATCCCCTCCTTCATGGCCGCGCCGTAGTCGGGCACGTCCACGTGAAAGGCCTGGATGCGCGGGTCCGCGGCTGCCAGACGCTGCCCGATGGACAGGGTGTCGTCGCTGCTGCCGTTCTCGGCCAGCAGCATCTCATAGTCCACCGCGCATCTCTCCAGCTCAGCCGTCAGTTCCCCTACCTCGTCGGCCAGCACATCGGCTTCGTTGTGGATGGGTATGACGATGGAGAACCGGGGTGCCGCAGACAGTGCGACGGATCGCTCCGGCATCACGAACGTCCATCCTTGAGGGCGCTGTGACGGAACGCGAGATAGCGGCTGCCCAGGAAGTTCCAGGCCACCGAGATCACGGCCGCGCCGAACGCTTTGCTCATGCGCATCCAGAAGGACCCCGAATCCATCCACAGGCCCAGCAACGTGAAGACCACCACGTTGACCACCAGCGGCGGCGTGTTGACGGCGAAGAACACCGCGAACTCGCGTCTGCCCCGCTCGGAGGCACCCGCGCTGAAGGTCCAGTACTTGTTCCAGACGAAGCTGTTGCAGATGCCCAAGACGTACGAGATGGCCTTCGCGGCCACTTCGGGCATGCCGGGGATGAGGCTCAACAGGTAGAACGCAGCCAGGTCCACGACGGTGTTGATCACCCCGACGACGATGAATCGGACCGCTTGGCCCGTGATGCGGTCACGCCGCAATACCTGTGGAACGAGCATGGAAATAGAGCTCACGATCCCCCTACCATGACCCCGGCCCTGCCGGTGCTGAGCGGTGTATATGCTAACATCCGAGGGCCCGTCGGTGCCCCTTGCAGAAGACCAATCATCCAGATGGCGGCCCGTACCATGCCTCCTCGCGATATCCAGACCCCGGCCCCGCTGAGAGTGGCCTTCCGTACTATCGGCTGCAAGCTCAATCAGTGTGAGACCGCTCAGATGCAGCAATCGTTCCTGGCCCAGGGTTGCCGACTGGTCGATTGGCATGAGGCCGCTGACGTACGCGTGGTGAACACGTGCACGGTCACCTCCAAGAGCGACCGCACCTGCAGGCACGAGATCAGGACCGCGAAGCGCTTGGACCCGGATTGCCTCCTGGCCGTCACCGGCTGCTACGCCGAGGTCGATCCCGAGGCCGTTGGGGCCATCCCGGGCGTGGATCTTGTGCTGGGCAACGCACAGAAGCCTCATCTGGCCGAACACGTGGCGCGGCTGCGGGGGCCCTCAGAACACTCCTCGGGGGGACCACTGGTCGATGAGACCTACGGCAGCGAGAACGGTGACCATGGCGGTGACGGCGACCATGGCGGTGATGGGGCCGACGGTGAGTTCATCTCTCACTTCTACGGCTACACGCGAGCCTTCCTCAAAGTGCAGAACGGCTGTGATTCCCGTTGCGCGTACTGCATCATCCCTATCGCCCGAGGACCGGGGCGCAGCATGCCCCTTGAGCGAGTGGTGGAACAGGTTCAGATGCTGGCGGCTCGGGAGTACCAAGAGGTGGTGTTGACCGGCATCAATCTGGGCAGCTGGGGACACGGGACCGGACAGGGAGAACTGGCCGATCTCCTGGGTGCGCTGCTGGCCGAGACTTCCATGGGTCGTTTCCGGTTGAGCTCCATAGAGCCTCTTGAGGTGAGTGGACGCCTTCTGGACGTGATGGAGAGCGCTCAGGGTCGGGTGGCCCATCATCTGCATCTGCCGCTGCAGAGCGGCAGCGATGATGTGCTGAGACGCATGAGACGTCCCTACAGCACTGGCGAGTATCTCGACGTGGCTCGAGAGGTCGCTCGGCGCTTGCCCGACGCAGCCATCGGCGCCGATGTCATAGTGGGCTTCCCCGGCGAGACCGAGGAGCATTTCACCGAGACCTGCCGCTTCGTGGAGGCCTCACCGCTCACCTACCTGCACGTCTTCGCCTATAGCGACCGGCCTGGGACCGCAGCCTCCTCCATGAGCGACAAAGTGCGCCCGGAAATCATCCACGCGCGCAGCCTGCGGCTGCGCGCCATCGGCAGCCGTCTTTCCACCCGCTTCCACGAGCGGGTACGATACTCGCGGCAGGTCGCCCTCATACTCCGCGAACGGACACCCGAGGGCCGCCTGCAGGGAATCACCGGCAATTACGTGGAGGTGGTCCTCGATGGAGGCGACGAGCTCATGAACCGACTCCTGCCGGGAACGGTGACCGCTCCGTCTGACGGGGGTCGGCACG
The DNA here is from genome assembly GCA_040772905.1 of Thermoleophilia bacterium. Classification (GTDB taxonomy): domain Bacteria; phylum Actinomycetota; class Thermoleophilia; order RBG-16-64-13; family RBG-16-64-13; genus JAXGXJ01. The sequence goes on from JAXGXJ010000007.1 coordinate 210,887, forward strand.
AGTTCCAGCCTGCTCCCGCCGAAGCCCCGCGGGATGGCGGCCGGGCTTCCCCACTCTTTCGCAGGGGCGCATGATGCGGGCTCTGTTGCAGCGCGTCAGTCGAGCGACCGTGTCCGTTGAGAGCGAGCAGGTGGGCGCGATCGGTCCCGGCCTGCTCATCTTCGTCGCAGCGGGCAAGAGCGACGACGACCAGACGGCAGTCTCGCTGGCCAAGAAAGCCGCCGACCTGCGCATCTTCCCCGACGAACAAGGCAAGACCAACCTGTCTCTCCTCGAAACTGGTGGAAGCGCTCTGGTCATCAGCCAGTTCACTCTGTACGCGGACTGCCGGCGGGGCCGTCGACCGTCCTTCAGCGATGCCGCCGACCCCGGACCGGCCGAAGCACTGGTAGAGCAGTTCCGCGCCACCCTGGAGAGCTTGGGCGTGCGCACCGCTACGGGGCGTTTCGCCGCCGACATGCACGTGTCGCTTGACAACGAAGGCCCTTTCACCATCATGCTCGACAGCGAAGTGCTGGCCCGCCCGCGCCGCGATCGTGACCGGGGCGCCTCGGGACACGAGGAGACCTGACATGACCCGCCTACCCGACTACCACACACACACCGAGCGTTGCGGCCACGCCCAGGGCGCGGCCGCCGCCTACGTGAAGGCCGCACGTGAGACCGGGCTGCTCGCACTCGGCGTCGCCGACCACATACCCCTGCTGCCTGTGCCCGATGCCGAGCTCTCCATGCCCGCGAGCGACCTGGGCGCGTACGTCGACGAGGTCGAGGCCCTGAAGGCGGCGTACCCCGGCTTCGTGCTGCTGGGCATCGAGGCGGACTATCGACCCGGGACCGTGGACCAGGTGGCGGCCATGCTGGCAGCACATCCCTTCGACTTCGTCATCGGCTCGGTGCACTTCTTGGGAGAGTGGGGCTTCGACGATCCTCGCCAGGTAGACGAGTACAGCGACCGCGACATCGATGACGCCTGGGTCGAGTATCTCGAGTTGGTGGGAGACGCTGCCGAGTCGGGGCTCTTCACCATCCTTGGGCATGTAGACCTTCTGAAGAAGTTCGGCTACCGGCCTACGCGCTCGCTCGATCGCGAGATTGAGCGTCTGGTGGAACGCATCAGAGGCAGCGGGACGGTGGTGGAGATCAACACAGCCGGGTTGCGCAAGCCGGTGGGGGAGATGTACCCCTCCCTTCGCATCGTGCGCATGCTGCGCGAGGCGGGCGTGCACGTGACCTTCGGCTCAGACGCTCACAGACCCAGCGAGGTGGGGGCGGACTTCGTCCGAGCGGAAGAGCTGGCCCGCTCAGCGGGCCACACCCACTTCGCCGTGCTTGAACCGTCCGAGCGGAGAGAGCGTGCTTCTGTGCGCCTGCTGCCTTTCACGGACCCTCGATAGCATGCAGGCCACGGTCATCTTCAACCCTGCATCGGGGCGCAGCCGCGGAGGAGGCACGGCCCACGCGGTCGAGCGGGCGTTGCTGCGCCATGGATTGCAGGTGGAGATGCTGGCCACCACAGGCCCCCGAGACGCCGGGCGCCTGGCCGAGGAGACGGGACCTCAGACCGATGTGGTCGTCGCTGTGGGAGGCGACGGCACCATAAACGAGATAGCGAACGGACTCGCCCAGCGGGCCGCGCGCGAGCGCGCGACCGGGCGACCGTGGCGACCGCTGCTCGGCATCGTGCCGGCGGGCACGGTGAACGTCCTGGCGCTGGAGTTGGGCATCCCTTTTCAAGTGGAAAAAGCCTGCCGGGTCATCGCCGCCGGACACACGCTGTCGCTCGACTTGGGCAAGGTGAACGACCGGCGCTTCACGCTGATGATGGGGGTGGGCATCGACGCCCTCACCATACGCAACCTCGATCTCGAGGCCAAGCGGCGGTTCCGCGAGTGGGCGTTCGTCAGCACCGGCCTGAAGACCGGCTTCGCCGCGTCACCCGCCCAGTTCTTGGTGCGGGCGGACGGCACCGAATACCGCACTACCTTCTTCGTCGCCAGCAACACGCATTACTACGGAGGCCGCTTCGGAGTGACCCCGAAAGCCGATCCCACCGATGGCATGCTCGATCTGATGATCTTCCAAGGAACCACGCGCTCCAGCTTGGCCGTCTTCTGGCTGGAAGTGCCCACGGCACTGCACCTGCAGAACCACAACGCTGTGTTTCTGCGCACGCAGAGGGCCGAGTTGCTGCCGCTGTCAGAGAACCAGGCGGTGTGGTTCCAGACCGACGGCGAGTTGGCGGGACATCTGCCTGCCACCGTGGAGATAGAGCCTCACGCGCTCGATGTACTCGTCCCAGCCCGCGGACGCGGAAGACGATCGTGGTACGGAAGCGCGTCTACTTCGGCAAGTGATCGATAGACGAGGAGTCAAGCCCATGCGAGTACCGAGTGTGCGTGCAGTTGAAGCGACGAGAGCAAGAGGCCGCTCGAGCCTCACCCTGATGGCGAGCACGGTCGTCCTGTTGGTCCTGGCGATGCTGTGGGCCGGTGGATGCGCGGACGACGATGCGACCACCACCAGCGTGACATCGTCCAGCATCAGTGCCTCGCCCGGCAGCGACGGCGCATCCACCTCGGCCGAGACTGATGACGCCCTGGCGGCGGGCGATGGCGCCCTGCTGGAGGGCGCTTCCGGCGAACAGCGCTTCGTGGTCGGGGGACAGAGCGCGGAAGACTATGAGAGCGCCGTCCCCTCGTTGGAAGAACAGGTAGCGGCCGACCCCCAGAACACCGACCTGCTGCTCGATCTCGCGGTCGCCTACTACAATCTCAACCGTTTCGAAGAGGCTGCGGCCACCTACGAGAAGCTTCTGGCCCTCGCTGATGACGCCTTCACCCGCAACAACTACGGCAACGTACTGCGCGACTGGGGCAAGACCGAAGAAGCCAAGGCCGCCTACCTTCAGGCAATCGCCACCGATGAGAGGCTCATCACCCCTTACCTCAACCTCGTCAGCCTCTGTGTCAAAGATGGCGACATCGCCACCGCAAAGGCCGCGGTCGAGCGGGGCGTGGCGGCAACCCAGGGAGAGGACAAGACCAAGTTGGAGGGACTCTTGACCCAACTCGATGACTTGGCCAAGAAGTAGAGATCCACTCGGGATGCCACAGAACGACCGCCAGGCACGCCACACCGCACGCCGCGGGAGAGTCCCGCAGATGCTGGCAGTGATCGTCGTGGCCGCCGTGCTGGTGGTGGCGGGAAGTCTTATGGCGCACTGGATGGCTGACGACGCTGAAGACGGCGGAGCGGACGGCATCCGGGTCCTTCCCGGCGCCGACACCAAGGCCGGCCCGGACCTCGATCCGTCCGGAGACTCCGGAGACCAAGATGCACCGATCTCACCGGCGGTCATGCCTGCGGAGGAGCGCATCGCACCCGACAGCGCAGACTGGCAAGAACTCCTGCCCCGTCTGCAGCAGGCGGCGCGAGCCGACCCCACCGACCGCAACGCGCAGCGCAAACTGGCCCTCGCCTACTACAACCTAGGTCGCCTTAGCGAGGCGCTGGCCATCTACGAGGCACTGTTGGAGGCGGAGGAGGACCCCGTACTGCGAAACCGTCTCGGCAACACGTTGCGCGACATGGGCGACACCGGAGGCGCCGAAGACGCGTACCGCCAGGCCATCGCCGAGGACCCCGCCCTCGCGCCCCCTTACCTCAACTTGGCCGAACTCCTATGGCGGCAAGACCGGACCGGTGAGGCCCTCGCCATCATCGACCGCGGAATCGCGGCCGTGCCTGAAGAGCAGCGCGCCGCCCGGCGGAGGCGGCGCGCCCTCCTTTCTGACAGCCGCTGATCTGTCCACCGCGCGGGCAGCGAGACCGAGGAGGTCCTGCAGCATGAAAGAAGCCCCGCCGCAGCGGGGCTTCTTTCATGAGCGTATCCACACGACCGGCCCGGCCGGTCGCCCATCCGGGACCTAGCTGACCGGCATCTCGGTCTGCGTCGTCACCGCCTCAGGCGAACGCGGCGGCTTGCTCCGGAACAGACCGGGCACCTTGGTCACCAGGCCCATGATCCCACCGGGCATGAAGCGCATGACCAGGATGATCAGCAGACCGGACACGATGGGATGGTATCCACCGAAGTAGATGTCGCCGTACGCGAACAGAGCGCTACAGATGACCGCTCCAATTGCCGGCCCAAGGATGGTACCGGTACCACCGAGCACCACCATGAGGATGGGATAGAACAGCCAGTTGGTGTTGAACACGCTGGCCGGCTCCAGGTGGAACAGGTAGTAGCCGTAGATGCTGCCCGCGATGCCGGCCAGGCCGGCGCCGATCATGAAGGAGATGATCTTGTACTTCAGCACGTTGATGCCGTGCGAAGCCGCGGAGATGTCGTCCTCACGGATGGCCTTCAAGGCCAGACCGAAACGCGACCGCGTAATGAGGAACACCGCGAGCGTGGCCAAGACGGCGCACAGAAGCGCCACCCAGTAGTAGATGCGCATGCTGCTGAACTTGCTGGCATCCAGGTAGATGCCGTTCGCGCCGCCGGTGATGTCGCCGCCCTTCACGAACAGCACGTTCACGATGGACGCCAGCCCCAAGGTACCGAAGGCGAAGTAGTCGCCGCGCAACCGAGCCAGCAACGGGATACCGATGAGTAGCGCCAGCAGAGCGGGCGCGACCCCCGCCACGATCATCAACGTGAAGTCGAAGAAGAAGTACAGACCGATGCCGTTCAGCCACAATCCAGCCATGGTGTAGGAACCGAGGCCGAAGAAGGCGTGCTGGCCCAGACTGATCTGGCCTGTGTAGCCCGCTACCAGGTTCCAGCCCTGCGCCATGGTGAGGTATACACAGGTGATGAAGATGTAGTAGCCAAGATAGGACACGTCCACGTCGAGCCAGTACGGCAGCGTGCCGAAAATCACCAAGATCACGATGATCACGGCCAACTGGACAAGACCCTTCGTTCCCATCCGCTCAGACAACTGTTTCAGGTTCATATTGAGTGCCATCTCTTCCCTGAGTCTTTATCAGGTCAAACTTTTTTGACCCCTGCCCGTCTGCCGAACAGACCGTTGGGCAGGAAGATGAGCACGAGGACGAACACAGCGTACGAGATGGCGTCTGCCCATCCCGCACCGATGTAGTAGGCCCCCAAGCTTTCGATAAGGCCCAGGAGCAGGCCTGCGGACAACCCTCCCCACACGTTCCCGATACCACCAAGGGCGAGGGCGACAAGCGCTTTGAGCGCGAACTGGAACCCGTAGTTCGGGTCGAAGGAGTACACGGAGGCCATGACCACGCCGGCCGTGCCCGCCAAGCCGATACCGATGGCGAACGCCACCGCCATGACGAAGTTCGAGCTGATGCCGAGCAGTGTGACGGCCTGCATGTCTTCAGATGCCGCCCTCACGGCGGTCCCGACTCTCGTGTTCTTCAAGAAGTAGTAGACGACGAAGGCAGCCGCGAGAGCGATCACGAGTGCCATGAGGCGGACGAAGGAGATGTTGATCTCGCCGATCCTGATGGTGAAGCTCGCGTATGACGTGGCTACGAAGCGCGGGTTCGCGGTCCATACCTGGAGCATGGCGTTGTCCACCATGTACATGAGACCCACCGCAAGCAGCAGGGAGACGTTCTTGTCCTCGATGGCCGCGGCTTCCTTGAAGAGGGTGTAGAACATCCCCAGACCCACCAAGAACGCCACCGGCACTGTGATGATGATGGCCAGATAGGGGTCGATACCGGCAAGTGTGAACAGCCAATAGGTGAGATATGCGAAGAGGACGATCATCGAACCCTGGGCCAGGAACAGCACCCGCATGGTCCCGAAGATGAGGCTGAGGCCGATGGCGGCGATACCGTACATCGTCCCGAAGAGGATCCCGTTGATGATCACCTGCAGGAGGATGCTCATAGCTCACCACTCTCCATCGCCCGGATTGCCCGTGCGCCCAGGTACGCCTTGCGCACGTCTTCGTTGGCAAGCAGTTCTGCGCCCGTGCCCTCCATGATGATGTGGCCTGTCTTCATGACGTAGGCCTTGCTACAGACCTTGAGCGCCATGTTGATGTTCTGCTCCACCAGGAGGACCGTGGTGCCCTGCTGATGCAGAGCCACGATCAGATCGAAGATCGTGCGGGTGAGGATGGGGCTGAGCCCCAGCGAGGCTTCATCGATCATGACCAGTTTGGGCTGCGCCATGACAGCGCGCCCGATGGCCAGCATCTGCTGCTCACCACCGCTCAGCAGGCCGGCTTTGCCGTTTGCTCTTTCCTTGAGCACAGGAAACAAGCCGTACACCCGCTCCAGAGAGTCCTTGAAGTTGGCCCTGGCCTTGGGAAGATAGGCCCCCAGGCGCAAGTTGTCGTAGATGGTCAGTTGCTGAAACAGTCGCCGGCCCTCGGGCACCTGGACGATGCCCAGGTCCACACGAGCTTTGGTGCTCATCCGACCCAAGCTCTTCCCCTCGAAGATGATCTCCCCGTGGTTGGGATGCAGGAGTCCAGAGATGGCCTTGAGGAGGGTGCTCTTGCCGGCGCCGTTGATGCCCACCAGGGCGACGATGGTGCCCTCTTCGACAGTGAGTGACACGTCCCAGAGGGCGTGAACGTCTCCGTACGAGACGCCCAGATCCTTGACCTCAAGTAATGGGTTCGCCAAGGTACGCCTCGATCACTAGGGGGTTACACGCTACTTCGTCCGGACAGGCGTCCGCGATCTTGGCGCCGTAGTCGAGCACGCCTACACGATCGCAGAAGTCCAGCACGGCATCTACCTTGTGCTCGATCCAGAGGATCGAGAATTTTCGCTCTTCTTTGGTCGCCCTGATGACCGTGAAGAGATTGTCGATCTCGGTGGCGGTCAGACCGGCCATGGGTTCGTCGAGGAGGATGAGGCCCGGCATGGACGCCAGACCCATGGCGATCTCCAGCAGACGACGGTCGGACAGAGTCAGGTGAGCAGCCATCACATCGCGCTTGTGGGTCAACTCCACCAGTTCGAGCGCCTCGAGGGTACGCTCCTTGGCACTCCTCTCATGGCTCCCGCCGTACACGGCCGCGGTCATGACGTTGTCGTACACCGACATCTTGAGGAACGCGCGCACGAGCTGATAGGTGCGGGCGATGCCCAGATGACAGATCTTGTGCGGAGCAAGACCGGCGATCTCTTTTTCACGGTACTTGATGCTACCGCTGTCCACTTTGTAGATGGACGTGATGAGATTGAACACGGTGGTCTTGCCCGCGCCGTTGGGTCCGATCAGCCCGACGATCTCTTCTTCGTGCACCACGAAATCGAGGTCCACGATGACCTTCAGGCCGCCGAAGCGCTTGTTGACCTTGTCCAGAACGAGGAGGGGATCCCCAGCTGCCATGATCCTAACCTCCTTGAGCCAATGAGACCGGACGAGGCTGGCCGACGACCGATGCCGGCCCGAGCGGTCCGCCCTCGCACCGGTGAACCAGTGTAAGCAATTAGCCCCCTTCCCTTGCAGCAACGGTCGCGACGGACCGCCGCTCCGTTACGAACGCCCGGCTCAAAGTATCAAGCGTATGGGCCTTTGTCTAGGCATGCACGTGGGGAAACATAACCACGGTTCGCCAACCGAGAAGCCGGGGCTCCTCGTGCGGTATCATGGAGCCAGACAGGGGGGGTCAGCGGACAGGAGGGGAAGTGTATGGCGTGACCACACTCTGTTGGACCCGAGTCGCATCGACTCAGATTTCCATTTCTCAATCTCTTGGGAGGTTCATGTGAGAGGCAAGAGATCTTTTGCCGTCGTCCTTATGCTGCTTGTCATCGCGCTACTGTCGATGGTGGCCCTCTCGGCGTGCGGCGGCGATGAAGCCACCGAGACGACCGCGGCTCCTACCGACACCACCGGGGGCGGCAGCGACACTACGGCGGCACCTGCCGGCGACTTCAAAGGCGAGGTCGTCCTGGGCGCCCTGGCGTCCATGACCGGTCAGAACGCCATGACCGGCGCCGAGATGAAGTGGGCCTATGAGCGGGCCGTCAAGGACATCAACGCCAAGGGCGGCGTCAAGATGCCCGACGGCAACTACGAGCTGAAGATCCAGTTCGTGGACGACAAGACCGACGCCACCGAAGGTGCGGCGGGCGCCGAGAAGCTCATCAAGCAGCAGAACATCAAGCTCATCCTCAGCACCAACATCACCCCCATCAACCTGGCGGCCGGCATCGTGGCCGAGAAGTACCAGGCCTACTACCAGATAGCCACCAGCTGGACCGATTACATCGAGGCCCAAAACTTCAAGTGGGTGTCGGACATGTTCTTCACCCCGCAGGCGGCCACCGAGATCCCGTTCAACGTGGCCAACCTCATGCCCGAGGCCGACCGCCCGCAGAACTGGTGCATGCTGACCGAGGACAACACCGACGGTGAGGGTATGGCGACGGGCGCTGTCGCGGTCTCCAAAGCCTTCGGCTACAAAGAAGCCATGGTCGAGCGTTACACGCCGGGCACCAAGGACTTCTCCTCCATCATCCTGAAACTCAAGCAGAACAACATCGATGCGCTTATCACCCTCATCGGTTCGGCCGACGCCATCACCTTCATGAAGCAGATGAAGGAGCAGAACTACTCGCCCAAACTGCTGTTCGGGTGGAAGGGCTTCTGGCCCACCGAGTTCAGCACCTCCCTGGGCGCGGATGCCAACGGCGCCGGTCACGACGGCTTCTGGTCCGAGAACAACGGCGCCCCGGGTTCCGCTGAGTTGGGCCAGGCCTTCAAAGACGAGCACAACGGCCTCGACTCCGTGAGCATCGGTCTCTCCTACGCCAACGTGCAGGTCATGGTGCAGGCCATCGAGAAGGCCGGCTCCACCGATCCCACGGCTGTCCGTGACGAGGTCTTCGGCGGTACCTTCACCGGCACCACCATGGGCGACGTCACCTTCAGCGAGAAGGGCATCTGCAATACCGTCCCCTACGGTCTGTGGTGGAAAGACGGCAAGCGCATCCAGTACTGGCCCGATGCCGGCAACACCATCGAGTGGTTCGTGCCCTGGGATCAGAGGTGACGACCCTCTAGTCAGCCGCGGGTCTGCGTGTAGTCTTCAGACCCCGTGAACCGGGACGCATCCGACGCCCTCCCCCTCTCCCACGAGGGGGAGGGCGTCGCTCTTCACGTGCAACATAGATGCGCATAGACAGTGGCCCGGAATGCATATTTCGATTCTCGTTTGCCGCTGCGCCCCGTGAGGTACATACTGTACATGTCACGGGGGGCGTCACGAGCTCAGCTTCAGCTGGCAGTCTCTCCCCTTCGCGACAGAGTCAGGCCGTCTGAGGGGGTTCTATGGGGGTGAGCTTGTACGACTCGACTGAATCGTGTGACAGATCCGTCTGCAACATCCATCCGTGAGGGGGAACAACATGCGAAACAAGAAGACTTATGCTCTATTCCTCGCGCTGCTCATCGTAGCTCTCGTGTCGGTGCTGGGCCTTTCGGCCTGCGGCGACGAGGAACCCGCGGCGACCACCGCTGCTCCTACCGAGACCACTGCGGCGCCGACCGATACCACCGCGGCACCGACCGATACCACCGCGGCTCCCGGCGGCTTCAAGGGCGAGATCACCCTGGGCGCCCTGGCGTCCATGACCGGTCAGAACGCCATGACCGGCGCCGAGATGAAGTGGGCCTATGAGCGGGCCGTCAAGGACATCAACGCCAAGGGCGGCGTCAAGATGCCCGACGGCAACTACGAGCTGAAGATCCAGTTCGTGGACGACAAGACCGACGCCACCGAAGGTGCGGCGGGCGCTGAGAAGCTCATCAAGCAGCAGGGCATCAGCCTGATCCTCAGCACCAACATCACCCCCATCAACCTGGCGGCCGGCATCGTGGCCGAGAAGTACCAGGCCTACTACCAGATAGCCACCAGCTGGACCGATTACATCGAGGCCCAGAACTTCAAGTGGGTGTCGGATATCTTCTTCACCCCGCAGGCGGCCACCGAGATCCCGTTCAACGTGGCCAACCTCATGCCCGAGGCCGACCGCCCGCAGAACTGGTGCATGCTGACCGAGGACAACACCGACGGCGAGGGTATGGCCCAGGGTGCTGTGGCCGTCTCCAAAGCCTTCGGCTACAAAGAAGCCATGGTCGAGCGTTACACGCCCGGTACCAAGGACTTCTCCTCCATCATCCTGAAACTCAAGCAGAACAACATCGATGCGCTTATCACCCTCATCGGTTCGGCCGACGCCATCACCTTCATGAAGCAGATGAAGGAGCAGAACTACTCGCCGAAACTGCTGTTCGGTTGGAAGGGCTTCTGGCCCACCGAGTTCAGCACCTCGCTTGGTCCTGACGCCAACGGCGCCGGCCACGACGGCTTCTGGTCGGAAGGTAACGGCGCTCCCGGTTCCGCTGAGTTGGGCCAGGCCTTCAAAGACGAGCACAACGGCCTCGACTCCGTGAGCATCGGTCTCTCCTACGCCAACGTCCAGATCATGGTGATGGCCATCGAGAAGGCCGGCTCCACCGATCCGGCCAAGGTCCGTGACGAGGTCTTCGGCGGCACCTTCGCCGGCACCACTATGGGCGACGTCACCTACAGCGAGAAGGGTATCGCCAATACAGTGCCCTACGGCCTGTGGTGGAAAGACGGCAAGCGCATCCAGTACTGGCCCGATGCCGGCAATACCATCGAGTGGTTCGTGCCCTGGGATCAGAGGTAGCGAGCGCTCGCCGGTGAGCATGCCCTTCACATGAAGGGCGGCCACTTGTCGCAAAGCGACGATTCTGACCCCCTCCTCGCCAAGCGAGGAGGGGGTCTTGTCGTGGACGGAGGAGTATCTGCTTCGAGAACGCGTTCGCCTACGTCTCCGTCTGTCCCACCTGGTGCCACAGGGGATGCGGATTGAGTCTGACGATGCAACCCACAGACCTCCTCCCGACTGAGACCCTGGCTGTCCGGGCCCGCGTTCTGGTCGTGTTGAGAAACCGGCTGGGTGCAGCCGCCTCCGGATAACCCGGATGTGACGGCCTATCCGGCCGGGCAACCTCCTTTTCTAGGTATCGCTGGACACGCTTGCGCCACATTGAGCGAGTGGTTCAACTTCAGGGCAGCTTGTTGGAGATGAATCGGGCCGCCCGACCACACTCGGATTCAGTCTTGGTCACTTGGGACGGCCGCTGACCCGTGTTTTCAAACGGCAGGCTGCCTAGAAACCTCGCGGAGAACCCCACATGGCTCCGTCTAACCGATCAAATCGTAGCTCTGTCGCTACAAGCACCGTACCGCAGCCATGCGCAACGCGGGGGCATCGGCCTCGCAAGCCCCTGTACCGTCCCTACGCCAGAAGGGAAGGCCCGTGTGCCATCCCACTGCGTGAAATCACATCCCGTTTAGCGCGTGCCGACTTGCTTCAAGCAGACTGGGGACCTACGCTGAAGATGGACGTGCAAGGCGCTGTGGACGCCAGTGTCCGGTCCTGGCGACTATTCACCTAGACAGGGGGGGGGACGGGATGACCGCGCGATCGTAGCCACCGCTGCGTCTTTTTCATCGAGCCTTCTGTGAGCTTCAATACGCACGAACGTTGGGGGGAAATGCTATGGCAAGAAGGACTCTCTTCCTATTCACTCTGGTCATCGTGGTCATCCTCGCTCTGGGCCTCGTCTCCGCGTGCGGCGAGGAGGAGACGGCCACCACCGCTGCTCCCACCGAGACCACCGCATCACCAACTGAGACCACCGCAGCTCCGACCGAGACCACCGCTGCGCCCACCGAGACCACCGCTGCGCCCACCGGCTCGTTCGACGGCGAACTGGTCGTGGGAGCGGTCGGGACGCTCACCGGTGCGGGCGCCATGGGCGGCGCCGAAGCTGTGTGGGCCTACAACAAGGCTGTCGCCGATATAAATGCCGGCGGCGGTGTGGATATTGCCGGCAAGAAGATGGAGTTGAAGCTCAAGTGGGTCGACGACAAGAGCGACGCCACTGAGGGCGCCGCGGCGCTTGAGAAGCTCATCAAGGCCGAAGGCATCAAGATCATTCTGAGCACGCAGGTGACCCCCATCAACTTGGCCGCCTGCACCGTAGCCGAGAAGTACCAGGCCTTCTACCAGATGGTGGTCGCCTGGAGAGACGTGGTCGAGCAGCAGAACCTCAAATGGGTGTCGGACTTCTTCTTCACCCCTGCTGAAGTGGCCGAGGTGCCGTTCAACATGGTCTCGCTCCAGCCTGAAGCCGACCGGCCGGCCAGGTGGGCCATCTTCACCGAGGACAACGCCGACGGCCAGGCCCTGGGCGGTGGCGTGAAGGCTACCATGGAGAAGTTCAACATTACTCCGGCACTATATGAGACCTACACACCCGGCAGCAAGGACTACTCTTCTTCCATCCTCAAGATGAAGCAGGCCAACATCGATGCTGTAGTGACGCTCATCTCGCCGGCAGACGGCATCACCTTCACCAAGCAGATGAAGGAGCAGGACTTCGCTCCCAAGTACATGATGGGTTGGAAGGGGTTCTGGCCGACCGAGTACATGGAAGGCCTGGGTGCCGACTCTGACTACGTATGCTACGACGCGTTCTGGAGTGAGGACAACGGAGCCCCTGGCTCCAAAGAGCTCGGTGAGGCCTACAAAGCCGACAACAATGGCCTGGATTCTGTTAGCATCGGCCTCTTCTACGCCAACGTACAGATCCTCGCCAAGGCTTTTGAAAACGCAGGCTCGACCGACCCAGCCGCGGTGCGGGATGCTGTGTTCAACCACACCTTCCCCGGCACCGTCATGGGCGACGTGCAGTACAACGAGAAGGGCACGGCCAAGGTCATACCGCTGGGCAACCAATGGATGGGCGGCAAGCGGGTGATCATCTACCCGAAAGAGGTGGCCACCGGCGAGATGGAGTGGTTCAAGCCCTGGAAGGAGAGATGATCGACGGCCAAGAGGCAGCCTGTGTAAGACAGGAGCAACCAAGCTGATCGACTGACAGCCCCCTCCTCGCTTGAGGAGGGGGCTGTTTCTTCCTACCAAACCACATCCCCCCCAAGAGCCTTCGCTCGTTGTTGAGTACGCGCCCACTACCGTCTTGCCCTTTATCTTATTAGCTGTTAAGTTGTGCCTGGGCGGCCTCCGCGAGTGTCGCTTTCGACTGTCGAGCCGATGCCTCAATGTCGGGGCATCGCGGCACATGAACCGCATGACGGGGGGGTCTATGGCGTGACATTGGCAGGGTGATCATCAGCGCTGGGCTTTTCTCACAAGCCCACATCCGCTTCCGACAGAGTCTAGGGGGTAACCATGCGAAGCAAGAGGCTCTTCCTACTGGGTCTCGTGATCCTCATCGTGGGTCTCATGTCCGCCGTGGTGTTCACGGCTTGTGGTGACGAAGAACCTGCCGCGACCACGGCGGCACCTACCGAAACCACGGCCGCTCCGACCGAGACCACCGCAGCTCCGACCGAGACCACGGCTCCCGCCGCCGGCTCCTTCGACGGCGAGCTCGTCATCGGCGCCATGGGCACGCTTACCGGTATGGGCGCCATGAACGGCGCCGAACACTACTGGACCTACAACAAGGCAGTCGCCGACATCAACGCCGCGGGTGGCGTCAACGTCGGTGGCAAGAGGCTGGAGATGAAGCTCAAGTGGATCGACGACAAGAGCAGCGAGACTGAAGCGGCCGCAGCCGTCGAGAAGCTCATCAAGGTCGAAGGCACCAAGATCATCCTCGGCAGCCAGACCACACCTATCAACATGGCGGCCGCTATCGTGGCCGAGAAGTATCAGGCGTATCACCAGCAGGTCATCACCTGGACCAATATGGCGCGCGAGCAGAAGTGGCAATGGAATACCGACCTGTTCTTCGGCCCTGACAAGGTAGGTGAGGTGCCGTTCCTCATGGTCGAGACCATGCCCGAGGCCGAACGGCCCAAGAACTGGTGCATCCTTACCGAGGACAACGCCGACGGCCAGGCTCTCGGCGACGGTGTCAAGGCTATGGCAGAACTGCACAAGATCAACGTCGCCGTCTACCAGACCTACACCCCAGGCACCAAGGACTACTCCTCGATCATCCTGAAGATGAAACAGAACAACGTCGACGCCATCGTAGTCCTCATCTCGGCGGCCGACGGTATCACCTTCACCAAGCAGATGAAGGAACAGAACTTCTCGCCCAAGTACATGATGGGCTGGAAAGGCTTCTGGCCGACTGAGTACATGTCGGGCTTGGGCAACATGTCCGACTACGTGTGCTACGACGGTTTCTGGTCCGAGGACTTGGGCTATCCGGGCGCCAAGGAGCTGGGCGAGGCCTACAAGGCTGAGCACGATGGGCTCGACTCGGTGAGCATGGGTCTGTTCTACGCCAACGTGCAGATCCTCAAGGCCGCCATCGAGGCCGCCGGCTCAACCGATCCGGCCGCGGTCCGTGACCAGGTCTTCGGTGGCACCTTCACGGGAACCGTGATGGGTGACATCACGTACGACGAGGGTGGCGTCGCCGACATCCAGCCGCTGGGCCTGCAGTGGATAGGCGGTGAACGCAAGATCATCTACCCCGATTCCGGCGTCAAGATGGAATGGTTCAAGCCCTGGGAAGAGCGCTGAGTCATACCCGGCCACCGGCGCCGCTCCATGCCGGCTGACCTGGACCACAACGGGACCTTGAAGCCGATAGAGATGAAGGGCCCTCTCCTCGCGGAGGGGGCCCTTCTGTATCCTGGATCAACAGACTCGGGGGTACATGGATCCGCCGGCACGCGGACCGGCTCAGGCTTTGGCGACCTCGATCGTCACAGGCAGGCCGTTGACCTTCACGTGCTCCAGGAAGCCACCGGCGAGAGTCGCATTGCCTTCACCGTCACCGCCCGTCAGCGGCGGCGCACAGGGGTCGCCGCCCTCCACCTCCAGGGTGACCGCCAGCGTCTCCCTCTGCACCCACTCGCCGTGCACGCTCAGCATCTCGGCCAGCTCGGCCGGTCCGCTGATGCGCAGATGGATGCGGTCGTCGATCTGGAAATCGGCTGCCTTGCGGGTGTTCTGCACGTGGTGCACCAGCTCGCGAGCCAGACCTTCCCGCAGTAGTTCCGCGGATAAGCGGGTGGAGATGGCCACGGCGATGCCGCCTTCACGCTCCACGCGGAAACCCTCACGCTCGTGGGCCTCGACCACGAAGTCCTCGGGCGCGAACTCATATTCGTGACCTTCCACCTTCACCATGACCGAGCGCCCGCCGCTTACCCGGTCGCCGGTCTCGTCGGCCGGGAGCGCGGCCACCGCCGCCGCGACCGCTGGCATGTTCTTGCCGAACTTGGGTCCCAGGGTACGGTAGTTGGGTTTGATGACGTAGCTCACCAGCTCGCCGGCCGATTCCACGTGCTCGATCTCTTTCACGTTCAATTCTTCAGCCACCACAGCGGCCAGGCTCTCCACCGCCGCCTGCTGCGTAGGCCCTGCGGCGACCACCGCCACCTCGATCGGCTGACGGGTCTTGATCTGGGCCGAGTTGCGGGCGGCCCGGCCCAGATTGACCACCTGGCGCGCCGTGGCCATGCGGAAGCTAAGGTCTTCGTCGATGAGGTCCTCGTCGGCGATCGGCCAGTCCACCAGATGCACCGATTCCGGAGCCTCCGCGGACCGTTCGGCCACCAGGTTCTGATACATCTCCTCCGCCAGGAAGGGAGTGAAGGGCGCCAACAGCTGGCTGAGCGTCACCAAGCATTCGTTGAGAGTGAGGTAGGCGGCGATCTTGTCGGCGTCGGCCTCGCTCTTCCAGAAACGGCGGCGGCTGCGACGCACGTACCAGTTGGAGAGTTCGTCGACGAACTCGGCGATGGCGCGTCCGGCGGCGAAAGCGTCGTAGCCCTCGAGCTCGCTCGTGACCTTCTTGATAAGGATGTGGAGATCGCCCAGTATCCAGCGATCCATCAGGCTACGCTCCGCCACGGGCAGATGATGCTCCGCGGGATCGAAGCCGTCGATATTGGCATACAGCGTATAGAAGGAGTAGGTGTTCCACAAAGTGAGTATGAACTTGCGGATGACCTCGTCCACGTTCTCGGGCCCGAAGCGACGGGCGAACCAGGGCGAGCTGACCGTGAACAGATACCAGCGGAGTGCATCAGCTCCCTGCTTGTCCAGGATGGTCCAGGGGTCGACCACGTTGCCCAGGCGCTTGGACATCTTGCGTCCCTCGTTGTCCAAGATGTGGCCCAGACAGAGGACGTTGCGGTAGCAGGTGTGTCGGGTGAGAAGGGCGCTGATGGCCAGCAGGCTGTAGAACCAGCCCCGCGTCTGATCGATGGCCTCGCAGATGAAATCGGCCGGGAAGCGGCGCTCGAACATCTCCTGGTTCTCGAAGGGATAGTGCCATTGCGCGACCGGCATGGAGCCGGAATCGAACCAGGCGTCGATGACCGCATCCACACGGCGGGTTTCCTCGCCGCATTGCGGACAGGGAAAGACGACCTCGTCCACGTAGGGACGGTGCAGTTCCAGCTCCGAAAGGTCCCGGCCCGCCAGCTCGCTCAGCTGGGCTCGGGAGCCGACGATGGTGTCGTGGCCCTTCGGACAACGCCAGGCGGGCAGCGGCGTGCCCCAATAGCGATCTCGAGAAAGCGACCAGTCGATGTTGTTCTCCAGCCATTTGCCGAAACGGCCGTGTTTCAGATGATCCGGATACCAGGTGACCTCTTCGTTGGCGGACAGCACTTCGTCCTTGCGCGCGGTGGTGCGCACGTACCACGAGGTCTTGGCGTAGTAGATGAGGGGGGTGTCGCAACGCCAACAGAAGGGGTAGTTGTGCTCGTAGGGCTGGCGCGCGTGGAGCAGGCCGCGGGCGTCGAGCTCGTCCATGATGCCGGCGTCGGCGTCCTTGACGAAGGTGCCGACCCACGGCGTGACTTCAGAGGTGAAGCGGGCTTCCTCGTCCACCGGCATGACCACAGGCAGATCGTTGGCCTGGCCGACGAGCATGTCGTCGGCGCCGAACGCCGGGGCGATGTGGACGATGCCGGTACCCTCGTCGGTGGCGACAAAATCAGCCTCGATCACCCGCCAAGCCGGCTTCTCGGGCGAGACGAAATGGTAGGGCGCGTCGTAGTGCAGGCCCACCAACTCGCTGCCGAGGAATGTCTCTTCCACGACCGCTTCGGGACCCAGCACAGCCGCGACCAGATCGGCGGCCAGGATGAGATGCTCCTCGCCGAAGCGGGCCCGAGCGTAGGTGATATCGGGACCGACAGCGGCGGCCACGTTGGAGATGAGCGTCCAGGGCGTGGTCGTCCACACCAGCAGGCTCACCGGGCGGCCGTCGTCGGCCAGTTTCCGGGCGGCGCCCTGCGGGGCCGCCCCCGTGGAGGCCGGGGCATCCAAGAGCGGGAAGCGTACGTAGATGGAGGGATCGGTGACCAGTTGGTAGCCGGACGCCACCTCGTGCGACGACAGCGCCGTGCCGCAGCGCGGGCAGTACGGCACCACCTTGTGGCCCTCGTAGAGCAGGCCTTCCTTGGCGAACTCGCTCAGGATCCACCACACCGACTCGATATAACCATCGGTCATGGTCATGTAGGGGTCGTCGAGGTCCAGCCACATGCCGATGCGCTCGGTCATACGGTTCCAGTCGTCCACGTACGCGGTCACCGACTCGCGGCACAGCTTGTTGAACTGGGCCACGCCGTAGGCCTCGATCTGCTCCTTGTGATCGAAGCCCAGTCGCTTCTCGATCTCGAGTTCCACCGGCAGGCCGTGGCAGTCCCAACCCGCTTTGCGACCCACGAAGTAGCCACGCATGGTCTTGTAGCGGGGATAGATGTCCTTGAACACGCGCGCAAGGACATGGTGGACACCGGGCTTGCCGTTGGCCGTGGGCGGACCTTCGTAGAACACCCATTCCGGCTGGCCGGCGCGCAGTTCCAGGCTCTTCTCGAAGATGGAGTTCTTCTTCCACCAGGCGAGGATGCGTTCCTCGAGAGCCGGAAAACTCTGACTCGTGTCTACCGCTCGATACTTCCCTGCCATCGGTCCTCCTCCGGCCGTCGTGGCCGATCACGGTCCAAGAACGACAAAACCCCGCCCCGCGCTCACGCCGCGACGAGACTTCGCCGGGCGCCTGCCCGTTCCGCGAGAACCGGTCGACCCTGTCGACTCAGTCGCCCCTGTCGGGGCCTTCGCAGAACCGGAGCGCGTAGGGACGGGGAGAACCCGCGGTACCACCCTACTTGGCCGCCGCCACGCCCTCCGGGCGCCGACGCGCGGCCCACTCTGCGGGCGCTCCCGGCCTGTCGCTCCACCGCACCATGAGTGCAACCTTCACGACGGACGTTCACGCCCCCCTTCTATCACGGGAAGGACCCGGCCAGGTCTACTTGAATGCGGACCGGCACCCGGCGCGCCGCCCCTCGGGCGGCGCCGCCCGGCCTGTCCGACCGTTCGGCTGGCAGCTCGGGGATGATCTTCGTACGCTGGTTCTCACCGGGCTCGCACCGTCCCCGGCTCGCTCGAGAGAAGAGCAGCGCCTACTCGTTCCCGTCATCGCCTTTCTGCGAGTCTGCCGGAGCACGCTCGCACGTTCGCGTAGTGTAGTGGTATGCAGGGAGAACTTCAAGCCGAGCCCAAGACCGGGTACGATGGCAGCATGGACGATGGCTCACGACAGAAGGCCAAGCATCCGAGACGTGCACCGGCACGGGTACCACCGGCATCTCTCCCACTCGCATCCAGGCTCGGGTCGGCCGCACCTTACCTGGTGTTGATCGTCTTTGCCGCGCTCTTGGTCGCGGGGCTGCTCTTCGGGGAATTCCGCGATGTGCTGGCCAACGCCGCCAACATCTGCCTCAGTTGCATCGGGATCGACTGATCGTGACGCTCGGGTCATCTACTGTGGGCACGACTGACTGCGCGAGTCCCGGCGCGCCTCACGACCAGGCGCCTCTCGAGTCACAGCGTCGCCGCGGTCTATGGGCCCGTGATGGGCGATTACCGGGGCGCATGCCTAGACCACGCCTCACAAGGCGGCGCTGGATCCAGATCGCCAGTACCATCCTCCTCAATCTCTACGTGCCCGCCTTCTTCTCGGGCACCATAGTCCAAGCCCGCTCCAAGGGCATCTGTGTGCCTGTGCTCAACTGCTACTCCTGCCCGGCCGCGACGGCGGCCTGCCCCATAGGCTCGCTGCAGCACATGATGGCCGCGGTCCGAGCCAGATGGTCGCTGGGCGAGATGCGCCTCGGGCTGTATGCCCTGGGTTCGCTGGGCGTGGTGGGGGCAGTGGGCGGGCGTTTCCCATGCGGCTGGCTCTGCCCCTTCGGGTTGATCCAGGAACTTCTCCACAAGATCCCCGCGCCCAAGGTCCGCATCCCCCGTATCTTGGACTACCTCAAATACGCCGTACTGGCCCTCACCGTGTTCATCCTCCCCTTCCTCGTCCTCGACGCCTTCGGCTATGGCGACACCTGGTTCTGCAAGTGGATATGCCCCGCAGGCACTCTCGAGGCGGGCCTGCCCCTGGTGGCCGCCAACGCCGGCATCCGTGCCCAGGTGGGTCTGTTGTTCGCGTGGAAGGTGGCTTTGCTCGTACTGTTCGTGCTCTGGATGATCGTCAGCATGCGTCCCTTTTGCCGCACCATCTGTCCGCTGGGTGCATTCCTTGGTCTCTTCAACAAGGTGAGCCTCCTACGCCTCCGCGTGGATACGACCGGGTGCACCTCCTGCGGCAGGTGCGTGTCGGCCTGCCCTGTGGACATCGACGTGCGTACCCGCCCCAACACACCCGACTGCATCCGCTGTCTCAAATGCGTCCGCGCCTGTGACGTGGGCTGCATCCGTTACGAGTTCGGCGGCCCTCGCTCTGCTGAGACACGCGCGCCGGGCGAGACGACCGAGGTGGGCGACTCGACCGAGCCCTGTCGCTGACGAAGGAACTCCACCGCTCCAGGCAACGTCATAGCCCAGAAGTGTCGAGTCAGCACTAGAACGGTACAATATGCAGGGACATCCCCGAGTGGAGCGAGCATGAGCAGCTTCGACAGCGCCGCCACTTCATGTCCCGAGCCTCCAAGAACAGCCGTGGTCGTCACGCAGGCCCCCGACCCATCGGCGCCCATGCCGGGCGCGGAGCACACCCACTCGCTACACCGACCGGCCTGCTACTCCCGTTTGCAGCCCTGTCGCTCAGGTCGACCCACACACGATCGACTCACTCTACGGAAGGGGCACCATGCCCGATAGAACCAGAGAATCCACCGAGGCGGCCTTCTCAGGTGCCGCTTCCGGCGCCGGCAGCACGCTCTTGCGAGAGGAAGAGATGCGGGAGGTCACCCACCGCGCTGCGCGCATCGCTTCCAACATCGGCTCTGTCATCCTGGGGAAGGAAGACGTCATCCGAGCGTGCGTGGTAGCCCTCTTGGCGGGTGGACACGTGATCGTCGAAGACTTCCCGGGAGTCGGCAAGACCTTGCTGGCCAAGTCGTTGGCCCGATCGATCGACTGCCGTTTCTCGCGCATCCAGTTCACCCCGGACCTGCTCCCCAGCGACGTCACAGGAGTGAGCGTCTTCAACCAGAAAAGCGGGGAGTTCGAGTTCAGACCCGGGCCCATCTTCGCGAATGTGATCCTGGCCGACGAGATCAACCGCTCGTCACCAAAGACCCAGTCCAGCCTGTTGGAGTGCATGGAGGAGCATCAGGTGACGGTGGACAACGTCACTCACGCCCTCCAACTGCCGTTCATGGTCATCGCTACGCAGAACCCCATAGAGTACGAAGGCACGTACCCTCTGCCCGAGGCGCAACTCGACCGATTCATGATGCGGCTCAGTTTGGGCTATCCGTCGGCCGAGGCCGAGGCCTCCATCATCCACGAACAGACCAGCCACGACCCGTTGGCCGAACTGCGTCCGGTGCTACACGGCAGCGAGATCGTCGCCATGAACCATGCCGTGAGTCGAGTGCGGGTGGCCCCGGCCCTCAGACGTTACGTGGTCGCGCTGGTCACAGCCACCCGCGAAGAGCGCGATATCTACTTGGGGGCCAGCCCGCGGGCGGGGATCGCGCTGGTGCGGGCGGCCAAGGCGCTGGCGCTGTTGCGCGGGCGCGATTTCGTCGTGCCAAAAGACATCAAGGACTTGGCCGTGCGCGTGTTGGCCCACCGGCTGGTGCTCTCTCCCGACGCCAAGGTGCGGGGGCAGGGGGCGGAGGATGTGGTGACGAGACTCCTGGAGTCGGTCCCGGTGCCCCAAAGCGGGAACTGACGTGCCGCGGCCGACCGCGCGAGGACTGGCGTTGTTGGCACTCGCCGCCGGGACTTATCTGGCTGGGCGGGTGGTAGGCACCTGGGAGCTCTACCTGTTCGCCTTCGCCTTCGCGGCGGTAGTGCTCATCTCCTGGTTGTTGGTGATCCTCACCGGACGCCGTATCGAGGTCACGCGTGCCCTGCGGCCGGAGCGTCCCGTAGCCGGCGATGAACCCGAGTTGCGCATGGTGGTGCGCAACAAGTCGTGGTTGCCGGGGCCCGAACTCACCTTGCGGACCGCACTGGGAGGCTTGGGGTCCGATGACCTCGAGGAGGAGATGGAGAGTCTTCCCCCCCGCGCCCGACAGCTGCGTATCGTCCGAATGGAGCCGGTGAACCGCGGGGTGCATCATCTTTCGGCCGTCCGCGCCGTGGCGGAGGATCCCTTGGGTCTGGCCACGGCCACCCATCGGGTAAGCGACGCCATGCGGGTGACGGTCCACCCTCGCATAGCCCGTCTTGACTCATGCGCTCTCTACCCGAAGATGGGCCTGCGCCACGACTGGAGCGGACAACAGGCGTTGCCCTCACCGGGAGCCTCCGAATTCAGAGGCATACGCCCGCACCAGCCGGGAGAGCCGCTCAGCCACATCGATTGGAAGAGTACGGCCAAGACCGGCGTCCTCATGCTGCGCGAGACTGAAGAGCCGGCCGGAGCCGAGGTGACGTTGCTGCTTGACGGCACCGCTGACTACGTGGTCGGAGAGCCCCCACACTCCAACTACGAGTTCGCCCTTCGGGCGGCCGGAAGCGTCGCGGACTTCGCCCTGCGAGCGGGGCGCGGAGTGAACCTCCTCAGCCACGAGCGCGAACTGCGGCGCGTGAAGCTCAGCGCCGACGCGGGGGGCAGGCTCGACCTGCTCGACGCACTCGCTGAGGCGAGACCCGAGTCCGCCGCACCGCTCAGTCACAGCCTAGGCCGGCTGCGGTCCGAGCAGGCACGCCTATTGCGGACTCAGAGTGTCACTGTGGTCAGCCTGTCTCTCGACCGGCAACTGGTGCGCACCCTCACCGCGCTGAGCGAAGAGGGGGTGCGACTGGCCCTCGTCTATGTGGTCGGCGGAGACTTCGCCGGGGCGGCGGCCGAGGCCGCCGCCCCGCTCCTGCCCTTTCTCCCCCCGCACCCTCACCGGTCACATCCGCTCCTGCCGGCAGAGGACCGTAGCAGCATGCTGGCCTTGGCGGCCGCAGGCGTCATATGCATCACGCTCACCCGGGGGGACGACTTGATGCGCGCACTCTCCCTCGACCGCGTCTCCAGCGCGCGCGAGGCGCGGAGAAGGGCGTGACAGCGTGAGACCCATCCCCAAGATCCTCTACCTGCTGTGCTTCCTGGGACTGGCGGCGGCGGCTGCGCTGGCGCTCAACCGAGCAGTGCAACCCTCTATGTCGGACATCCTCCTGCGCGCCGTGGTGGCGGCTTCCTTCGCCGGCGCCGCTGGACTCGTACACCGCAAAGCCTGGCCGGTAGCGCTCCTGCTCCTGCCTCTGGGTGCCTATCTACTGCTACGCACCACTCTGCCTCCTCCTGAACTGGCCGAGGGGCTGCGAGGTCAGTACGCCTTCTACAGCGAGCAACTCCGCGAAGGAGGTGCCGCCTACTTGGAGGACATCTTCCCGCTCAAGATCGGCGACGTCCCCGGTCTGCGACTGCTCATCGGCTTCGCGGTCTACACGGCCGTAGGAGCGGCCGCTTTCCTCGCCCTGAGTCTGCGAAAAGCCATCCCAGGCATCGTGGTGCTCGTCGTGCTGTTGGGTTTCAGCCTCACAGTGGACGCAGCCGCCCGAGTGCTCTGGCTGGCCGTGCTCTTCCTGGTACTGGCCGCATGCCTGCTGGTGCTCTCCCGAGGCCTGCAACGGTCGGGCTGGCGACTGCGCGATGCCCTGGCGGGGGGAGTAGTCGGAGGGGTCGCCGCCCTCCTGGCCATCGTGCTTCTGGGAGCTGCACCGTCGGCGGTAGCCACTCCATGGCAGGACTGGCGCTCCTGGGATCCTTTCGAAGAGGGGGGCACGGTCTACACGTTCAACTGGATGCAGAACTATCCGAAGCTGCTCGACCCGGCGAACGACCAAGACATCATGCGGGTCGAGTCACCCAAACCCTCCTACTGGCGGGCCAACGCGCTGGACGTCTTCACCGGAACGGCGTGGGTCACCTCCCAGGCGTTCCTGGAACGTTCTCCTGCCGAACAGACTCCTCAAGGTTGGATCTACACCGTGCCTCCGGCTGCCATCGGTCCACCCGGTCACACGGTTACCGAGGTCTTCCACGTCGAGGCCGCATACACCAACTACCTTTTCACCGGCGGAGACCCTCTTGAGGTGCGAATGGCCGATAGGGTCGCGCTGCGCTTGAACGACATGCGCTCCTTGCATGTGAGCAAGGCATTAGGGCCCGCCCTCGACTACAGCCTGGTGGCCTTGATCCCCGAACTCGATCCCAAAGCTCTGGTCGACACCGGCAGGGAGTATCCGGGAGACGTCGTCTCGTACCTTTCCCTGCCTTTCCCGCAGGTAAGCGTGCTCACTGCAGCCGACAAGGATGCGCAATGGCGCAGCCTTGCCCCGGAGGCTGTTGGGCCGAACGGCTGGGAATGGGCCGATCTCTATGCCGTCAACGAACAGATCGTGGGCGATGCCATTGACCCTTACGACGTGACGCTGCGCATCGAGAAGACCCTGCGCTCACAGTTCGACTACTCTCTCACTCCACCGCAGAGCGACTATTCCTCACCCTATGCCGCCTTCTTGTTCGACACCCAGTCGGGTTACTGCCAGCACTTCGCGGGCACCATGGCCTTCCTACTCCGGTACAACGGCATACCTGCCCGGGTGGCGGTGGGTTTCACGTCGGGCGATATGCAGGGAGCCGGCACCTACCTGGTGAGCACCGGCAACGCCCACGCCTGGGTGGAGGTGTATTTCTCCACGGTAGGCTGGGTGGCCTTCGATCCGACCCCCGGGAGGAGCATCCCGGTGTCTGGGCCGTCCTCCTCCAGCCCCGGATTCATCAACCCGTTCAACGAGAGTGGCGATACCGAGGGCAGCACGGTCACCACCGAGCCACGCGAGGCCCGAGACCCCAGAGGACTGCTCCCCGAGGACGAGGAGCGATCGGGTGCGTCCAGCGCCGGACGAGGGACAGGCTGGGTGCCCTGGCTGGCGGCGCTGGTGGCCCTTCTGGTCGCGTGGCCGCTGGGACGCTCGCTCTGGCGGCGCAGGAACCTGCTTCGGGGGTCGCTGCCGTCGCGGATATCGACGTCGCTGGCACTCCTCAGGGACGAGTTGGCGGCCTACGGCGTGCCCGCATCTCCTGCCACGACCCTCGATGAGACGGTGCGCCTGATCGATGCGCATCTGAGGATTGAGGCCGAGGACGACTTCGTGGACCGCATGCAGGCGGTGCTGTTCGGCGACCGGCCGGCGCGTCCCACCGACCTGGCGCAGGCCGAACGGTTCCGCGCCGAAGTGGGCAAGGCGCTGCGCAGGCACCACGGCCGGGTACGGACCGTGCTCAGTTGGTACGGCGTGCTGAGAACGGCACGTTTTCACCGCGGCTTGCCGTCGCCTGATATACAATGACCCCCATGAATGCAACTACGAACATAACCATCAAGAAGTTGCCCCAATTCTCAGCGGCGCGCTGCAAGCGATGCGGCATCTGCTCGCATTTCTGCGCCGTGAACGCCATCGCCACCCGCGATGGCGGCATGCCCTATCTGGCTGCGCCCGAAACCTGCACCTCATGCGGTCTGTGTCGCGATATGTGCCCCGACTGGGCCGTATCCCTTGAGCCCACCGAGGTGGAGAGCGTGGAGGAAGCCGAGACGGCAGCCGAAGACAAGTGATGGAGAGAGCGGTCTACCTGGACCACGCGTCCACGACCCCCACCGACCCCAAGGTGGTGGAAGCGATGCGTCCCTGGTTCGACGAGCAGTTCGGCAACCCGTCGACGGTCTACAGCCTCGGCCTCACTGCGGCGAGCGCCGTGCAGCACGCCCGCGGATCGCTGGCAGCGGCCATCGGCGCCGAGCCTGACGAAATCTACTTCACCAGCGGCGGCACCGAATCGGACAACTGGGCCATCCTCGGCACGGCCGACGCGCATCAGAAGAAGGGCCGTCACCTCATCACGTCCACCGTCGAGCATCATGCCGTGCTTGAGACCATGGAGTACCTGGAGAGGCGAGGGTACGAAGTCACGCGTGTCCCCGTCGATGGTGGTGGCTTGGTCGATCCCGCCGACGTGAAGAAGGCCATACGCCCCGGCACCATCATGGTGTCGATCATGCACGCCAACAACGAGGTCGGCACCATCCAACCACTGGCCGAGATCGGCGCCGTCACCCGCGAGGCGGGGGTCCTGTTCCACACCGACGCCGTGCAGACGGCCGGCAAGCTCCCGCTGGACGTGAACGAGTTGAACGTCGACATGCTGTCGATCAGCGGACACAAGTTCTACGGTCCCAAGGGTGTGGGGCTCATGTATCTGCGCAAACGCACCCGCATCACGCCGTTCCTACACGGGGGCGGGCAGGAACGCAACCGGCGCGCGGGCACCCTCAACGTGCCCGGCATCATAGGGATGGCCAAGGCCATGGAGATCGCGCAAGAGCGCATGAGCGACGATGCCCTCCGCGAAGCCGCGTTGCGCGACCGGCTCTGGCGAAGTCTCTCGCATAGTATGGTCGGTGTCGAACTGAACGGACACCCCACACAGCGCCTGGCCAACAACCTAAATATCCGGGTCGAGGGCATCGAGGGCGAAGCTATGATCCTCATGCTCGACATGGAAGGCATCTGTGTCTCATCGGGCTCGGCGTGCACCACCGGTTCACTCGATCCCAGCCACGTGCTGCTGGCGCTGGGCATCCCCGCGGAGCATGCCCACGGCTCGCTGCGAGTGACTCTGGGCCGCGGCACCACCGAGGAGGACATCGACCACTTCATCAAGGTCTTCCCGCCCATCGTCGAGCGACTGCGACAGATGTCGCCGATATGGTGCGCCAACTGTGTCTGTAAGCAAAGGAACTGAGCATGTATTCCGAACTCGTGATGGAACATTTCCGGAATCCGCGCAATATGGGTGTCATCGAGGACGCCGATGGAGTGGGAGAGGTGGGCAACCCTCAGTGCGGAGATATGATGCGCATCACCATCAAGGTGAAGGACGAGATCCTGGAAGACGTGAAGTTCCAGACGTTGGGCTGCGGGGCGGCCGTGGCCACCTCCAGCATGGTCACCGAGATGGCCAAGGGCAAGAGGCTCGATGAAGCCATGGAGATCACCAACAAGGCTGTCGCCGAGGCACTGGGTGGCCTACCTCCCGCCAAGATGCACTGCTCCAACCTGGCCGCCGATGGTCTGCAGGCCGCCATCGAGGACTACCGCACGCGCCACCCGGCATCCTAGCCCCGCACGCGGGCTGCGCCGCGCGCACCCCGCGTGCGGCTGCGTGCGCCCGATCTGTGTCACTCATGCAGCGGCAACGATCCTCGGCGTCTGCCTGCTGCTGTCGATCTCGGCGTGCTCAGCCACCGCATCCGTACCAGCCGCTGCCGGAGACGAGCTCCTTCCGGGCCGGCCGGTGTCCGCCGACCTAGACAGCGATGGAACGGCGGAGACCATCCTCCTGGACGAACATGGAAGTCTTCATATCGAGGGCGACTCGTCCATCTATCGCAGCCGGGAGCAGTGGCAGGTCGCCCAAGCCTTTCTCGGCGACACCGACGGGAACGGCCTCTTGGAGGTGGTGGCTCTACTCGACGATTCTCGGGGCCGGCATCTCGGTCTCTTCGCCTGGATGGGCGACCGCTTTCGGGAACGTATCGTGACCAGTGTGCTGACGCCCCGGCCGTTGTCACTCCAAGTCGTACCCGCGACGCCCAGTCTGGTCATCCTCGACGAGGAGCGTCCATCCGCCCCCGGCGGGGTCGTCCGAACCACGTATCGCTGGAACGGTTTTGGCTTCACCGCCGTGGGCGAAGTAATACCCTGAATACAACCGAGGCAGGGCGTCGGATCTGACGACTGTGACACAATCGTTACGTGGGTGTGGTCGATACGTGAGATAGACGGCGCATGATAATCGTATTGCGTCGCCCAGTGGCCTGAATGCGAACGATATGTTGACGGATGGCGGCGGACTGACGAGGGGGGCAGCCATGAATGCGAACACACGGACGCAATCCGATCCACTTGCACGCTTCTCCGTACGACGGCACAGATGCGCGCGGCTGCTGATGCTGGTCGCGGCCCTTCTCGCCGGCACCCTCTTGCTCGGGGGTTGCGGCGGAAAGGACACCACCACGGTCAGTCCGGATACGTCAGCTCCTGGTTCGTCAACCACAGCGCCCGGCGAGCCCGCCTCGCCGGGGAACGGCCCCAGTTCCACCGAGTCCCCTGCCACGCCGGGCGCGCCGGCCGGTTCCTACGCCCAGGAACCAGACTATCTGGAAGCCCAGGCCATCGATCTCTCGGCCGTCGCCAACCTGGCAAGAGCGGGCCTCTCCCCCACCGAGCAGGAGGTACTGGCACGCCAGAGCTTCGTAGCGGTCGACGGTTCAGCCGACGAACGACCGTGGCGGTTCTGGCAGGTCTACGAGAGCGCCCGCTATCAGGGTTTGCCACTGTTGGTCACCACCGACTCCCTTCTCAACGCGTACCACGGCCTGTTCGACACCTTGCTCCAGCGCCTTGAGGAGAGGTCGCTCTTCGCACAGGCTGAGACGATGTCCGAATCGCTGTACAACGCGGCCTCCGAACAGTGGAACACCGCCACCGACCCTGTCATCAAAGAAGATGCCCGGCTCAACATGGCGTACTTCGCCGTGGCTGCTTCGCTGCTCAAGGGGGCAGTCGCGGCCCCCGACGTGGTGTTCGAGGAGGTGGAGGCCGAACTTGCGCTTATCGAGGCAGCCGACGGCCTGCACGAATCGCCTCTGCTTGGCTACACCGAAGATTACAGTCAGTACAAGCCTCGAGGTCACTACTCACGCAGCGAGACGCTCCGGCGTTACTTCAAGGCCCTGATGTGGTACGGCCACACAGGCTTCTTCATCAATCCCCGCGAGCCCGATCTGACAGCGGAAGAGGCAGCGGGTCTCACCCGGCGCGCCGTCCTAATAGGCGCCTCACTCACGGGTAGCGCCAAGGAGGCCTGGCTGGCACTCTATGAACCCACCAGCTTCCTGGTCGGCCGGGCCGACGATATCACGGTGGACGACCTGCAACTCATCCTCACCGAC
This sequence comes from Thermoleophilia bacterium, assembly GCA_040772905.1. GTDB lineage: Bacteria > Actinomycetota > Thermoleophilia > RBG-16-64-13 > RBG-16-64-13 > JAXGXJ01. Next base: position 239,377 of record JAXGXJ010000007.1, read on the forward strand.
GTCTTCGGGACTGCCGCGCCCGAACCCGACGATCTTGCCGACACCGCCAAGATCGCAGCCACGCGAGAAGCTCTCAACAGGCTGCCCGCACCAAGGATCCTGTCAGCCTATGCGCGCGAAGAGGGCGACACCGTGGATCGTGAGGAGAACGAGCGCAGCTTCCGGGTCATGGGACAGCGCTACATCCCCGATTCCTATGCCTTTCAGCAGCTCGTCTGGCCTTATGTGGGCACGGAAGTCGACAAGCGCGACCTGCCCATGGGCTTGGATGTGATGACGGTATTGGGATCCGACCAGGCCTATGTCATAGCGAAGGATGATTACGCTCAAGACGGTTTCGTGAACTGGGATGCGCAGATCGCCAAGGTGAACCGCGAGCTCGCCGAGCGGACGGACGACCTGTGGCCCAGCAATCTCTACACCGGTTGGCTCGAGTCACTGCAGCAGGTCATGCGCATGCCCGATGACCGCGCCCCCGCTGTCTTGCGCACCCGGGAATGGGCGCGCAAGAGCCTCAACACTGCTCTTGGCTCGTGGACCGAATTGCGGCACGACACCATCCTCTATGCGAAGCAATCTGTGACGGCGGAAGGCGACGGAGGCGAGGAACCCCAGTCGCCGGGCTACGTGGAACCCTACCCGGCTTTCTACACAAGGATCGCCGAACTGGCCACCTCTCTGCGAGAAGGTCTGACCCAGTATGGACTGGGAGACCCAGAGATCGCCAACAAGCTCCAGACCATGATCGGGCTGGCGCAGACGTTGGCCGTCATAGCAGAGAAACAGCTGGCCGCTGAGGAGCTCACGTTGGAGGAAGCCGCCACCATCGAGGCCTACGGTCACTATCTGGAGCAACTCGAGCAGTTCACCGACGATGAAGAGGGGCGCACGCTGCTGCCAGCTGCCGAGAAGAGCGCGCTCGTCGCTGACGTGCACACCAGCGCCAATTCCATGACGGCTCTCGAGGAGGCGACCGGCTACCCCCTCACTCTCTATGTGGTCTTGGAGGTGGACGGTCGACTACAGTTGCTGGTCGGAGCCTCGTATTCGTACTACGAGTTCAGCGTCCCACTCGCCGAGCGCCTCACGGACGAGGACTGGGTCGAGATGCTGGATGGGGGCCAAGCCCCGGCCCGGCCGGGATGGACGGATGCCTGGATCGTCGAACGGTAGGTGAGCGCCACGGGAGGCAAGGTCGGAGCGCCTCGTCTGCGCCTCCCCAGCACCTCCTGCTAGCTGACCGCGCGCGGCCCGGGACGACCTTTGGCCAGTATGGCCGTCCCATCGAGTCCGATCCGCAGGTGGAAGGAAACGGGACCTGCTTCCACCACCAGCAGATCCAACAAGGCGTCGCGGGCGGCCGTGATAGCCGCCCGCTCTTCAAAGGCCATACTACCGGCCACATCGTGAGCGACGTCGACCACCGACCGGCACCATGTCTCGCCCGGGTAGATCACATCGAAGGCCACCGTGAAGGCGTCCGGGAACGAAGCAGGATCCACCGACACCAACTCGATGTCCATGAAATCGGTCAACACGATGTCACCGTGATGAGTGCGCGGGCCCTACGAGCACTTGGAATAACCGCAGGCCCTGCAGACCATGCAACCGCCCTCATGCTCGATGGCGCCGCCGCAATCCGGACAAGCCCCTTGCGCGTACGCAATGGGCATCTCCAGTTGACCGACGGCCTTGCTGCCGTTGCCGTTCATGAGGTGATATTTGTCGGCAAGAGCCTTCCCTATGGCGTCAGGGCACGACAGTATCTGGTTGGGACCGAACCCCAGAGGCACGTGGCAGCGGATGCCCCGCAACTGCTTGACGATCTTGTCCGGCGGCACACCGTAGCGGAAGGCGAGAGAGATCAACCTGCCTATAGCCTCGGTGGATGCCGACGCGCAACCGCCTGCCTTGCCCATGTTTGCGAAGACTTCGCGAGGGCCGAAATCGTCCTCGTTCACGGTGACGTACAGACTGCCGCACCCCGTGACTTTCTCCCGGGTCTCGCCGCGGAGCACCGGGGAACGGCTCGGCCGCACGGGCAGAGTGCCGGCCTGCTGGCCCAGCTCGAGCTGAGTCCCGGTGCCGGCAGAGCCATCTTTGCGCTTGACCTCGCCGATGTTGAGCACCTGCTCCTGGCGCGAGCCGTCACGGTAGATGGTCACACCCTTAACTCCCAGCTCGTACGCGAGCAGATAGACGTGCTCGACGTCCTCAGGGAGAGCCTGGTTGGGGAAGTTGACCGTCTTCGACACGGCGTTGTCGACATGCTCCTGGAACGCCGCCTGCATACGGATGTGCCACTCCGGGGTGACGTCGTGCGCGGTGACGAACACCCGCTTGAGATCATCGGGCACATCGAGTTCGTGAAGCCCGCCAACCGCCGCTACGCTCTTCATCAGGCTCTCCGAGTACAGGCCGCGCTCTCGCAGCACCTGCTCGAACGCAGGGTGCGCCTCGGGCAGTTCGGTGTTGTCCATGACGTTGCGGATGAAGGCAAGCGCGAAGATGGGCTCCACCCCGCTGGAGCAGTTGCCGATGATGGAGATGGTCCCAGTGGGAGCGATGGTGGTGAGTGTCGCGTTGCGCACCCGACGACCCTTGGCTTCCCAGGTGCTCCCCTGCCAGTTGGGGAACACGCCCCGCTCCACTGCCAGTTCCTCCGAGACAGAGATGGCCTTCTCGCGTATGAAACCCATGACCTGATGCGCCAGTTGGATGGCCTCGTCCGAGTCGTAGCCTATCCCCAACTCCACCAGCATGTCGGCCCAACCCATGACGCCCAGGCCGATCTTGCGGTTGCTCTTGGTCATCTCGCCGATCTCGCGCAGCGGGTAGCGGTTCATGTCGATGACGTTGTCGAGAAAATGCACCGCAGTCCGCGTCACCCGGGCCAGGCGGTCCCAATCGACGGCGCCGTCTTTGACCATGAGCGCCAGGTTGATGGAACCCAAGTTGCAGCTCTCGTAGGGCAGCAGGGGTTGCTCGCCACAGTTCGAAACGCAGACGCCGTTGGCGATGAACGAATGGGTGACAGGCTCCGTGAGATCGAATACCGGTTCGATCCCTTCTGCGTCGACCGACCTCACCCTTGCCACGAACCGTTCGCGATACGGACCGCGAAGGAGACCGGACAAGGCCTCGCGCAGCTTCACGCTCTTGGCCGCGGACAGCAAGCCGACCTCAGATGCGAACCGCACCAGACTGCCGCCGCCGACATGCAGTTCGTGCACGGTCTGAACGACGTACTCCTTCATACCGCCCTTGCCGTCAGGCAGCAGAGCCGTCCGCCGTCCACGCTTGCGATCGCGGTAGATACAGCTGAAAACGCCGAAATTGACGAGCATCCGCTGTACGTCCTGCAGAAGGTCGAGCGACACCGAGGTGAGACGCACTGAGCGACCCTTGCGAGCGTCATCGATCACAGTCCCGTCGGCGGTGAAGAGGGCCTGCAGGAAGCCGCGCTGCATCTGCTCGCTGCCGCGCAGCACCGGTTCGGGAACCATGAGCTTCTCGTCGACGAGGCCATACTCTTCTGCGATCTCGCGCAGACGGGCAGACTGGACCCTGGCCTCGCCGCGCTCGGCCACAGCCACCACACCGGTCTCATACTCCCGATTCACGGCCGCAAGCCGCACCACCGCGTCGACCGCGCTCCGGAAGGTCGCGGCCAGCTCAGGCTCTTCGCCCCAGAAGGACAGGACCGCCCGGTCGGACTTGATGGTGCCGTCGCCCACCAGCCACCCCAGGACCCGCCCCAGATCAAGCGAACCTTCAGTGCCGAAGCCCCCCTTACGATTGAGCACATGCACCTCGTCGCCGGGCTCCAGCTCGCCTGCGGGGACCCAACCACGTTCGGTCATGATCCTGTGGTCGGGGGTGACCCGGATCTCGTAGCCCTCGACGGTGGTGACCCGCACCACCTGCCGGTCGCCGCTGTAGAACACGGGCGACGAGGGAAACAGCGAACCCTCATGTGTCGCGCCGGCCTCAGCCGCGCGACGACCGTCGACTGCGACCCGCTGCGACCCACCCTCCAGGAACAGGTCCATCGCCCGCCGCAGCCCCCCGTCGGTGTGGACCAGGGTGTCGCCCGTGACGCACGGATTTGTCGACTCGATGTCGCCGATGTGAGGCGTGGGGTTGTCGCGGTTGAGGCGGTCGAGAAAGACTATGCCGGGCTCGCCGTTCTTCCAAGCCAAGTCGACGATGAGATTGAACACCTCGCGAGCGTTCAGACGGCCCACCTCAGTGTGGTCGCGCGGGTTGCGCAGGGCATAGTCCTGACCGCTGAGCACGGCTCCCATGAACTCCTCGGTGACGCCCACCGAGATATTGAAGTTGTTGAGGATGTGCTCGTCCTCTTTGGCCCGGATGAACTCCACGATGTCAGGGTGGTCGACGCGCAGGATGCCCATGTTGGCGCCCCGCCGGGTGCCGCCCTGCTTGATGGTCTCGGTCGCCATATCGAACACGCGCATGAACGACACTGGGCCGCTGGCCACGCCCATGGTGGACTTCACCAGGTCGTTCTTGGGCCGCAGACGGCTGAAGCTGAACCCGGTGCCGCCGCCCGATTGATGCACGAGAGCCGCATCGCGGATGGCGCCGAAGATGGATTCCATGCTGTCTTCCACGGGCAGCACGAAGCAGGCGGCGAGCTGCTGCAACTCTCGGCCGGCGTTCATGAGGGTGGGCGTGTTGGGCAGGAACTCCAGCCGCGCCATGACGGCGAAGAACTCGTTGATGGTGTCGTCCAGAGGGACGTCCGGCCGGTACTGCAGGTCGGCCTGGGCGATGTTCTCAGCCACGCGGGCGAACATGTCGGCAGGGGACTCGAGAGGGGTGCCGTCCTCGGTGCGCTTGAGGTACCGCTTGTCCAGCACCTTCTTGGCGCTGGGGGAGAGCTTCTGTTCCAGCTCGGCGGATAGCGCTCGTACCTCGGCGATGGTCATCGGATCCCCTCTTTCGCAAGCTGTTCCAATTCGTTCTTGAACTCCTCGACGCTCTCGTACTGGCGGTAGACAGAGGCGAAGCGCACATATGCCACCAGGTCCACCTCCAGCAGACGCTCGAGCGCCATCTTACCCACCCGCTCGGACGACACCCGATAGGTGAGCTCCTCCCGTAGCTCCCGCTCTATGTCGACCACCATCTGCTCCAACCGTTCCACCGGCACGTCGCGTTTGGTACACGCCCGCAGGAGGCCGCGCAGGAGCTTGTCCGGATGGAAGAGTTCGCTGCCGCCGTCGCGCTTCTCCACCGTGATAGGGATCTCCTCGATCTTCTCGTAGGTAGTGAAGCGCTGACCGCAGACCACGCATTCCCGTCTGCGACGGATGGCATCCCGGCTGTCTGTATCACGGGAATCGATGACCCGGCTTTCGTCCCGCCCGCAGTACGGACAGTTCACGTTCCCCCCATTTGCGCTCAGTCACGGACAACTACTGACGGCGGACACGCGGCGCACGTGCCTTGTTGCGCGCTGCGGCATCCCTCGACACAATATCTTGTATGACGGGCAATCCTAGCGCCCTACATATGGAGAGTCAAGACGAAAAAGCGTCCATTTTCCGTGAATCGGAGATAGTCACACACGAGCGGCTCAGTACGCCATAGGCGTCCAGCTGAGATTGTATCCTGGACTCCCGCGGGACCAACGAGGATAATGCAGGTTGTGAATCCCCTGTTGCTCATCGTCGAAGACGACGGCTCGCTCCGAGAGGTCATCCGACTCGGCTTGGAAAGCGAGGGATTCCGGACGGTCATGGCCGAGGACGGACCCGGCGCACTCATCGCGTTCGCTACACACAAGCCCGATCTGGTGCTACTCGATGTGATGCTGCCCGGTCTCGACGGTTTCGCCGTCTGTCGTGAGTTGCGCAAGATATCGCTCGTGCCCATCATCATGCTCACGGCGCGCTCATCCACCGACGACGTGGTGGCCGGCTTGGAGTCGGGAGCCGACGACTACGTCACAAAGCCTTTCGAGTTCCCGGAACTGATCGCCCGCGTGCGCTCAGTGATGCGCAGGGTGTCCGTGCGGGAGAGCATGGACGGCTCGCGACTGCCGACAGGCGGACGGACGGACGGTGGGGGCGCGACAGGCGCATCGCCTGTCGCGCCCCCACCGGACCCGCTCCTCAGCCTGGGTCCCCTCACCATCGATCCCGGAGCCTTCGTGGTCACACGTGGTGCGGACGAGATACCCCTCACCGTCACGGAGTTCCGTCTGCTTTACGAACTGGTGCGCCACGGAGGCCAGGTGCTCTCCCGAGACCAACTCTTGGAGCTGGTCTGGGGCTACACCTATCTCGGTGACAGCCGCCTGGTCGACGTCCATGTGCAGAGACTGCGGGCGAAGATCGAGGAGGACCCGGCTCATCCCGCTCTCATACTGACCGTCCGAGGCGTCGGCTACCGAGCACAGCGCTGATGTCCGACCACGCCGAGTCCCTCCTGCGGCCGCGGCACTCGCTCCGGCGACGCATCGCCCTCATCTTCGGCGCCGCGGTGATCGTCACAGCGCTCGCCCTAGCCCTCTCTGCGTATTTCATCACCAAGGCCGCCCAGGACGACGAAGCGTTGGACAAGGCTCTCACGCAGGCGGGATTCAACTTATTCCTGGCCGACTCAGTGCTTCCTGCCGATCCCCGCCCTACCGACTACGACCGGCTCCTGGAAGCTCTTCGTCTGCGCGGCGACTTCGCAACGCTCATACGAGCCGGGTCCGAAACGTATCTCTCAGGTCCTCAGGTGACCTCCGATCTCGTCACCCCTGAGTTGGCGGCAAAGGTCGCCGAAGGCCGCATCGGCTACCAGACCATCGTGACAAGCAGCGGACCCGCCATCGCGGTGGGAGGGCAAGTACGGTCCGCAGACCTCAGTCTGTACTTCTTCTTCCCACAGGCGGAGCGTCTGGCCGACCTCGCCCTACTGCGCAACATCCTGCTGATTGCGGGCGTGATCCTCGCAGTCATCGGAGCCCTGGCTGGATACGGTCTGGCTCGACGTATCGTCGGCCCTCTGCAGCGTGCCACCAAAGCCGCAGCCCGCATGGCCGAAGGCGACCTCGATATCCGCCTGCCTGCGGGCCGCGACGAATCCGGGGTACTCTCAGCCTCGTTCAATCGCATGGCCGAGAACCTCCAGGCCAAGATGCTCGATCTGGAGGCAGGGCAGGCCCGCGAGCGGCGTTTCGTGGCTGATGTGGCCCATGAACTGCGCACACCGGTGTCCGCGCTGGTGGGAGAGGCGTCGCTCCTCAAGGCGCGCACCGCCGGCGAAGGATCCGGGTGCCCTCCCGAGGTGGACCGCCTCGCCCGGATGGTCGGCAACGACATCGGACGGCTGAGACAGCTGGTGGATGACCTCCTCGAGATCAGCCGCTTGGACGCGCAGTCCGCGGACATCTTCCTGGAGCCCGTACACGTGGAGGACCTCCTGGCCCGAGTCATCTCCGCCTACGGTTGGTCCGATTCAGTGCGCGTCGAGAGCGATGAGCGGCAGGGGCACGTGTTGAACACCGACAAGAGGCGCCTCGAACGCATCGTGGTGAACCTCGTTGAGAACGCACTGCGCCACGGCGCGGCCCCGGTGTCCATCCACCTCGGCGCGTACCCTCAGGGCCCGGGGGAGGACAACCTACTGGCTATCGCCGTCGACGATCGCGGCCCGGGCATCGCGCCTGAGCATCTCCCTCACATATTCGACCGCTTCTACAAGGCCGACCCCAGCCGCGCCTCCAGCCGAGGAAGCGGGCTGGGCCTTGCCATCGCTCGTCAGAACGCCCGTCTGTTGAGAGGAGACCTCACGGCGGCCAACCTTTCCGGAGGAGGGGCCCGCTTCCTCCTCACACTCCCCGGCCTGTTGCTGTAACACGATCGTTACTCGATCGCCGCAGGTCTGAGAAGGGCGGGGTCAAACATGGAAGCGTGGCCCAATGGGAATGATGACCTGCAACCAGGGCACCAGCACAAACGGAAAGATCGGCATATCGCCATCGGGAGGGAGGAACGATGCACATCAGGAGGAACATGCGAGGATCCCGCCTGTGGCTTCCCGCGTTGCTGGTCGTGTTGACCGTGGCGATCGCGGCCTTGGCGACCGGCTGCGGTGGCAACGGCGCAGTCGGCGACGGCGGGACGGTGAGCACTACCGGCGGAACACAGACCACCGTGACCGTACCGCCCGAAGACACCACCACTACCACCGTATCGCCCGAGCCTTCGAGCACCACCACTACGGCGAAGCCGGCGGAAGAGACCATGAGGTTGAAGGTCTACTTCTCCCGCAACGAGAAGATCTGCGCGCTCACCAGAGAACTGCCCAAGACCGACGCGGTCGGCGCGGCTGCCATGAAGGCCCTCTTACAGGGTCCCACCGCTGAAGAGAAGGAATTCGGCGTGTTCAGCAACATCCCCGACGGTACGACCTTCCTGGGGCTGGACATCAATAACGGTGTGGCCACCGTCGACCTCTCCCAGGAATACGCCTCCGGGGGCGGCAGCCTCTCCATGGCCATGCGTCTGGCCGAGGTCGTGTTCACGCTCACTCAGTTCCCCACGGTCGAAGGAGTCAACTTCAAGCTCGACGGTCAGCCGGTGGAGGTCTTCGGTGGCGAGGGCATCATCCTCGATCATCCCGTCGACCGGACCGACTACGAGGAGCTGTCCCCTGCCATCTTGGTGGAATCGCCTACTCTGGGCGAGACTGTCAAGAGCCCCGTGCGCGTGACCGGCACGGCGAACGTGTTCGAGGCCACCTTCCAGCTGCAGATCACCGATTGGGACGGCCTCATCGTAGCCGACAAGGTGGTGACAGCCACTTCCGGCACCGGGACCCGAGGCACTTTCGACGTGACGGTGCCCTTCCAGGTGTCCCAGTCCGGTCTGGGCTCCATCATCGTCTTCGTCTACTCGGCCAAAGACGGCCAGCCAGAGAACATCATCGAGATCCCGGTAAGCGTCGTGAAGTGACCCCCGTTCGGGGCCCATCGCCCCTGAGCCGCCCGTGAGCATGGCCCGCCCCGGCCGACCTCGCGGGCGGCTCGTTCGTTCCATGCCGGAGACGGCGCACAGGGCGATTCCTGCAGTCACCTGACCGGCCGACGCCGACGCGCCTTCTGATAGCTCTGGAACACCAGTATTGCCTGCACCCGGCTCGAGACTCCCAGCTTGCGGAAGACGTGGTTGGCGTGGGTCTTGACCGTCTTCTCGGTGATGAACATCTTGCCGGCGATGACCTTGTTTGGCATGCCCAGCGCGATGAGCTTGAGTACTTCCCGTTCTCTCTCGGTGAGCGATTCCATGCCTCTCACCTCCTCAGAGCTCAGGTGTTCGTTCTGAGCGAGAGGCAGGGCTGCTGTGGCAGCGCCGGCGGACTTAGGTGGGCCGAGAGGCACGTCGGTAGGATAGGTGCCCCCTTCCGCCAGCAGGTGGAAATGGGCCTGCAATCGACCGCTGAGTCGAGGCAGCACATACTCGCGGATGAACGTTCTGCCGGCGTCGAAACGATCGGCCAAGGCCAAGATGGGCACCGCGATGCGCGCCTCCTGTAGGAAGAAGTGGACCTGCTCGTGTTCTGTCGCCAATCTGAATGCCTCAGCGAGGGAGCGCGCCGCTTCGTGTTCGCGTCCGGAGCGCGCGTTCAGCCAGCCCAGATAGAAGAGGGCGGGCACAAGAGAACTATCGAGACCCCAGCGGCGACTCACCGCTACAGCTTCCTCCAGCGCAGCGCGGGCCTCAGACTCCTTACCGGAGGCGACCTGGTCGATGGCGATGGCGGCAGAGGCCCGCACCCGTTCGAAGAGCGACAGGTGGCTCTCGCCCGCGATGGCCAATGCCCGACGATGATGCTCGAGAGCCTTCCTGGCACCGCCCCGCCGACGACAGAAATCACCCAACATGTCTTCCACCCAGAAGAGTTCTTCGGCATCGCCGGCCCTCTCGGCCATCCTCTGCGCGGCACGGACGTCGCTCAGACCCTTGTGGTAGTCCCCCGAGGCGAAGGCGATGCCTGCCTGCGTGAGAAGCGCCGACGTCTCCAGGAAGCTGTACCCGCGCGTGCCTGCCAGGCGCAGGCACTTGTCCACGTGCTGCTGGGCCGCCTCATAGTCGCCGGTGACGTACTCCAGAAGAGCGGCGCCGTTACGCGCCTGCGCCTCCGCGGGAGTGCTCCGTTCCGAGCACACAGCCAGAGACCTGTACACCCACTGCTTGCCCACACGATAGTGCCCCAACGAGTAGAACAGCCGGGCGCGGAGCATGTGTACCCGCGGAGCGAGCTCGGGTCGCATGGCGGCGGGAGCGAGCAGCAGGGCCTTCTCGTAGTTCTCGACTGCCTCATCCCAGCGGCACAGACTGGCCAGCACACTTCCCTGCGCCACCAGTACCTCCGTCTTCTCAGCAGCCGAAGCGGCAAGGGAGCGGCAGCGGGTGAGAACGTCCAGGCTCTCTTCCCAACGACCGAGTGAGAACAAGCAGTACGCCGAGGAGAGCAGCACCGACAACAGGCCCTCTCTGTCGTTCGCGGAGGACAACAGACGGGCGGCGCGGCCGTACAGGTCGGCAGCGGCGGCGTACTCGGTACGCTGCTGGAGGGCCCTCCCCTTGGCCGACAACAACCAGGGTTGGTCATCCAGGAGTCTCTCCGGTATGAGATCGAGCCACTCGTGTCGAGCGAAATCCACCACCGCGTTGAGTGAAGACAGCGCCAGCGCACGCAGGGGTCGCACCGCATCCGCGAAGTATCCCGCTCGCAGGTAGAGATAGGCGGCATGCCTCGTCTCGCCGCATCTCTCCAGATGCTCAGCCGCACTCCGGATGGCCCCGGTCTCACCCTCCCGGGGCCAGAGTTCGCGCTCCGCGAAGCCACGCAACAGGGGATGGATGGTGAAGTGGCGGCGACCGCTGCGCGTCACCAGGAATCCGCGAGACACGAACTCCTCCAGGAGGGCCTCGGCCTCCCCCGGGGCTCCAGGAAGGTAAGACTCGTCGCGTGGGAAGACCACCCTGGGCAGCAGGGATCCCATGAGTACGATCTGAGCCGCCTCCGGATCGAGGTCGGAGATCACTTGGCGTTCCAGATACCCCCTCAGCTCCGGTCCGCGGGTCATGATCTCGATGACGTCCTTATGCTGGACGCGGGACCGTTGGGAGAGAAGATGCTGGCCCAAGAGCACGAGAGCGGCCGGCCAACCCTCACTCAGACGCCAGAGCGCCCTGGCTTCGGAGGGCCGAAGCGTGACTCCCCAGTTCTGCTCAGCCCACAGAAGGACTTCGCGAGGCGTCAGCCTCAGATCGCGGCCATGCAGGCGCACGATCCGTCCCCCCAGACTGACGTCGTCCGACTCCACGGGCGACCGACGACGAGAGGACAGCAGCATGGTCCACCCTGGGGGCAGAGAGCGGACGAACAGCCCCAGGGACTCGGCCACATCCGGCGACGATTCCACTAGGTGCAGATCGTCCACGGCCAGCATCGTGGGGGTGTCCGCCTGCAGCCGCGCGGTCTCCACCAGCAGGATGCTGAGTTCCGGCACGGACAAATCCTCGCACTCGATAATCGAGATCGCAGAGCCGGCGGCACGCGTTTCCTGGGCGGTGTTCTCCTTCAACGTCAGTCCAGCCAGCATGTACCTGAGAAAGCGGGCAGGGTCTCGGTCGCTCTCGTCGACCGCGTAGTAGACGGTGCGCACCTCCGACGATGAGAGAAGGTCCACGATGAAGGCCGTCTTGCCATAGCCGGGACCGGCGGTGAGACAGACCACTCCGCCTTCGCGCAGTCGTCCTACCCGTTTGAGCAGACGAGGGCGCGAAAGCACGAAGCCCTGGTGGGGAAGGCTGAGCTTGGCCGTGAGGGCCCGCTGTTGTGCTTGTGTGATGGCTGGCGTTGACATGACGGTGGGAACAGTGTCCGACTCGCAGATGAGGGTGTCAATGTGCATCCTGCCGCTTCCTTGCCGACCTGGGCGGTGCGGCGCCGGCGGCCGAAGCCGGCGCCGCACCGTGTCCAGTCAGGTGGTCGCTCGCTACAGGTATTCCAGTCGCTTGGCCACCACGCTGACGGCTTTGCGCTCTTCGCCGTCCTTCTCGTAGACGTCCTGGCGTAGCGAGCCCTCCACCGCGATGCGGCGCCCCTTGCCGAGGTGGTCGCCGGCGGCCTCAGCCTGCGAATTCCAAGCTTTGATCCGGAAGAAGTCCGCCTCTTCTGCGTTCCTGTCCACAGCCAGGATGAAGCTCGACACCTTGGAGCCGCCGTTCACCTCCTTCACTTCCACGTCGGTGGCCAAGCGGCCGATCAGGTGCACGCTGTTCATAAGGTCCTCCTCCTCACTTGTGACGCTTCGTGCCATTGCGTTCCGAAACCCTGGTCCCCGTCCCACGGTGACCGTGAATCGCAGAGTAGCGAGGCGAGAGACGGGGAGGAATACAACTAAGGGTGGAACTGCGCGGTGGATGGTCCAGCGCTGTGGAGTCTCTGTCGGGAGGCTCTGGCAAATGGTATGCGCCGTTCACATGGCCTACTATGTGTGTGCGCGGCCGCATTCGGATATCAGGGGGACGCCATGAGCTTGGCCTTTGATGCACGCGAGCAGATGCGCACAGGCGGTGATCGTCCTCTCTTCCGCCGGACTACCATGGTCATTGCCGCGGCAGTGGCTCTCCTCTTGGCCTTCTCGGCTTCGGCCTCCGCGGAGACGAATCCGATCGCACCCCGTCCATCGATGACCGAAGGCTGGACTCGAGTCGTTGCCGGCGGCTTCACCGATTCAGGCAACTCACATGTCGCGTTCAGCACCGAATTCCAGGGATATCTGTATGTCGGCACCATGGCCAGCCAGGCGAGCACGCTCATCTCCGGGAGCCAAAAACTGGGGAGCGACATCTGGCGGACTGCCGATGGCGTCGCCTGGGAGCAGGTCGGCACCCCCGGGCTGGGCGATCCCACGAACATCATGTTCGACCTGGTGGTCTACCAAGGCCAACTTTACGCACTCTCTCTCACCGCTGGCGGTGACGGGTTCGAGATCTGGGTGACCTCCGACGGCAGGGAATTCGCTCAGTTGGGCGAGAGCGGCTTGGGCGATCCCAAGAACACGCACGCGGTCCCCATGGTTCTCCAAGGGCGGCTCGTCTTGGCCGTGGCGAACTCCGAGACCGGAATCCAGATCTGGGTCACGGAAGACGGTCGCTCTTTCCGACAGGTGCCTGTTGAGGGGCTGAACGTCCCCGAGAACATCGGGGCGATCAGATGTCCCCACCCCGAAGACCCGGGGCCTGTCCTAGACAGCAAGCTCTACGTAGGGGTCACGAATGCGACATCGGGCGGCGAGATCTGGAGGACCGCCGACGGCCTGACATGGGAACGGGTGGCCGACCAAGGCCTGGGCGTTTCCCAGCGCCACTCTCTGCACCCCTACCTCGTCTACGAAGGTCAGCTCTACGTGGTGGCCGGTTACGTCGACTACGCGGCGGGTTTCGATCTCTTGCGTTCAGGTGACGGCGCCAATTGGGAGCAGGTGGTCGAGGGTGGATTCGGTGTTGGCAACCACAGGAACCGGGGGGCGGATCTGGTTGAGTTCAACGGTCGTCTCTATCTGGCCACCCTGAACGAGGACCCGCGGGTTCTCGTGCCGGGCAATACCATGGAGCGGTTCGCGCCGGAGGGCTTCCAGCTTTGGGTGTCGAGCGACGGCAGCGACTGGAGCCAAGCGGGCGAGGACGGTTTCGGCCGGGAGACCAGCTTGATCTCGGACATCGCCGTCCACGGGGAGGCTCTCTATCTGGAGGCCATCGACTACAAGATGGGCAACCAGGTGTGGAGGTCCGCGGACGGGCAGGAATGGGAGATGATCTTTCACGAGCCGCCCAGGAGCTTCTTCAACTATGGGATGGGCAATTACGCATTTCAGGGCCATTACTTGTTCATGAGCAACGACCTGGAGAGAGGCGTCGACATCTGGCGCAGCGACGAGGTCATCGTAGCCGAGGGGCCGACCACACTCACACCAGACGAAAGCAGCACCAGCACCGTCCTGAGCGGCACTGAGACCACGGTCGCAGCGGGCGGGCAGACGGGCGCCGATGATGAAGCAGGCGCCTCAGGTGACGAAAAGCCCGGCGCGGATGAGAAGGATGAAGAGGCCGCGGCCAATGGGGGGTTGTCCGGTGGAATCCTGGCTCTCATCATCGCGCTGGCAGTAGTGGCTGCTGCGGCCATCGGAGTGACCACATATCTCTGGGGGAGGTCCCGCGCCGGAGGCCGTGACGACGGAACGGCGTCCGTCGTGACTTCACCATCCGCGCCCAGCTTCTGTTCCCAGTGCGGCTCGAGCCTGACCTCAGGTTCGCAGTACTGCCCCGGGTGTGGCAGAAAGCTCTAGCGGAACCCTGTGAAAGGGCCTGCCGGTAACTACGGTGCGCTTCCCGGCCAAGCGGTCACGAATGCCTGCAGGCGAGCGCGCACGCGTCCGCTGGCGGTAGGTGGTTATTTGCCCTATTGGCCTCAGCCTGCGAATTCCAAGCCTTGATCCCGAAGAAGTCCGCCTCTTCTGCGTCCGATCCACGGCCAGGATGAAGTTCGAGACCTTCGAGCCTCCGTTCACCTCCTTGACCTCCACGTCGGTGGCCGGACGGCCGATCAGATGCATGCTGTTCATGATGTCCTCCTCGTTGCTCGGCGGTTCCTCGTTTCCCGTTTCGCGCGAGCGACACACGGTCGCTCGATGGTCGGGAAATCACAGTCTTGCCCCGAGGTTGCCCAGGCCGTTTTCAAGGACCCACTGACTCGCCGTGGCGTTGGAGCCGCACCAGTAGTACATTGGGTGAGAGACGAGCAAGGAGGTGCCCCGATGGCAGGAGGCGACCGTCCCAGCCCAGTTGTGAGGCGCGCGCAACGCCGCGCCATGGTCCGCCACCCCGTGCTCCTGCTCAGCCTCCTCGTGCTCGCAGCCCTCACGCTTCTTCTGACTCTCCCACCATCCCCGGCACAGGCCGCCCCCGAGACCCAGTGGGTGCTCACCCAGACGCTCGTCAACCCCGAGAAGGCGAAACTCGAGTTCCGCGGCGGCGGTTCCGACCCGGAGTTCTTCGGGGAGGAGCGCTTCGAAGGCATGGTCATGATCTACAAGCCGAGCGCCACCAGCTTCTCCATCAAGGACCGCTGGCAGGACCGGGACTACATCGCCTGGGATGTCACCATCACCTGCAAGTTCAGCGCCCCCGAGAGCACCCTGGTCCCCGGCAAGCCCTATAAGCTCACGGCCAACTTCTCCCACAGCGGCACGCTGAAAGACATCCACCCCGGAGAGGCCTTCTTCTACTACAGTCCCGAGTTCTACTTCGATCCCGATGATTCCCTCCGTTACTACCCCTCGGACCCCAAGACCGCCTCCTCCATGACCTGGAAGTTCACCGCCCCTTCGGCCTCCCCCGGCGCCACCATGCAAATCCAGGCCGGTATGTCGAACGCCCCGGCCTGCACGGTCATCTGGAAGTACGAAGCGCGGGCGGTGGGACCGTCGACCACGAGCACGACCACCAAGCCGTCGACCACCACCAGCTCCTCGTCGACCACCGAATCCTCGACCACCACCAGCAGGACCACGACCGCCGACACCATCCCGCGGAGATGGAGTGACGCGGAGTTCGAAAAACGGGTGGATGAGATGCTGACTCGGGCCCCCGCCACGTGGCAGGGCACTCCCGTAGACCAAGGGTTCATCGGGGTGGTCATCGGGGCGACGGGTGGGGATGATTGCCGAATATACGACTATTCCGGCCGACGCGTGCCCGGTCCTGCGTCGGGCAGGTGGATCCGTCTCGGAGATACGATCGTGACCGGCCCGAACGGAAGGGTGCGGGTCGAGCTGTGCGACAGGGATGATGCCCGCAACCTTGGGCCCAGCGTCATCAACATCTCCCGCAATAGCGAATTCGTATTCGACTCGTTCGAGTGGGAGCGCGGATCGTGGACGTCCCTCATCCGTGGCTCGATTAGGACCTTCTTTAACCCATGGGGTAGGGACTCAGGCTTCAGCGTCCGGGCGGGGGGAGTCGTCTGCGGCATCAGGGGCTCGGACGTCTTCATCGCCTACGACCCGAAGGCCGAGAAGGTATCGGCATCGGTCCTCGATGGGCACATGGACGTCACCAGCTCACTGACGGGCAAGACCGAGAATCTGACTGCTCTTCAGAGTGCCGTGGTACGCGATGGTGAGATCGGCGAGGTCCACTCATTCAGCGAGGAACAGTGGTCCATCATGGTGAAGGCCCAAGGCCTCGAGGACATGCGGCCGCTGAGCCCGGAGGAGCGCGCGGCGGCGTGGGCGCAGGTGACTCCCACGACCGCGACTCCCACCACCGCGACACGCACGACTGCAACTCCCACCACCGTGCCCCCGGCCGGCCAGGGCAGTACGGTCGCGCCCCGCCCGCCGACCTTCACCCATGACGAGTTCATCGATATGCAGGCCAAGGTGGCGAACCAGGTCGAGAGCGCCCCCACTGACTTCATCCGACGATTCATGATGGTTCACGGCTACATCGGTGTGCTCACCACTCTCACCGGAGACTGGGAGGTCTATGACTACAATGGCGAGCCGATGGGCGGCCACACTCAACGCACGGTTTACGCTCCCAACCACACTTACATGGCTGTCCGCATAGGCGACACAGTCCAGACAGCCGCCGACGGGACCGTGCGGATCGACCTCTTCGACTGGGACGGTGAATCAGCCGGTGCGCCTTCCGTCATCAACGTGGGTCGCGATACCACGCTGGTCCTCAACGAGTTCGACAGCACGTCAAAAGAACGCACATGGCTATCCCTCCTGCGTGGCGGCGTGCGGGTCGGCTTCAAAGGCCTTAGCAGTGACTCCAGTTTCAACGTGGGCGCAGGCGGGGCCCTCTTCGGGGTAGGGGGCTCCGACGTCCTGCTGTTGTACGATCCCGACGTCAAGCGAGCGGAGGCCTACGTGGGCGAAGGTCGCCTGGACGTCAGCTCCTCGGCCTCAGCACGGCCAGTGTCGTTGAAAGACGGTCAAAGGCTCGTGATCCGGAATGGCAGCTACGGTGAGGTGGAACCCTGGAGCAATGAGCGATGGATCGCCGTGGTGAAGGCACATGGGCTGACCAGCATGGCGCCGCTGACGCTGCAGCAACTGAAGGACCTGGGCGAAGCTGGTAGCGCGGCGAAGACGTGGGGGATCGTAGGAGGAGCCGCGGCCGCATTGATCACGGCCGTGGGCGTCGGCGTCTACCTTTTGAGGCGGCGGGAGCGGCGTACCGGTGGGGAAGCGGCTTCGCCTGCGCGTGTACCTGTAGCAGCCGACACCGGTGCGTCAGATCCCAGCTTCTGCGGACACTGCGGGTCTGCCGTCACGCCTGGGTCGACCTTCTGCCAAGGATGTGGGAAGAGGCTTTAGCGAGAAGGTGTGCTTCGTCTCTCCCCGGGGGACCGGGATACTACAGCCGGTCTCCGCGGCTTCGAGCCCCTCGTCCCCTATGATGTCGCTCACAGGACAACACTCGTTAGGAGGCTCGCCGCGTGGAAGCTTCGGAGTCAAGCAGCCACACCATCACCGAGACCATCTGCGGCACGACCGTCAGCACCGTTGCCGTGGATGGAAAGGATAGGTCGCTGGCGCTGGAGATCGTCGACAAGTGCTTGTACGCGGCGTTCGCTTCGATCAATCCCGACGGCACGCCCTACTGCATCTTCGTGTGCCCCGTGGTACTGGACGGCCATGTCTATTTCCACGGCACGAAGACCGGCCAGAAAGTCACCAACATGCTGCGAGACCATCGTGTCTGCCTGACAGCGCCGGGGCAAAGTGAACTGCGGCCGAAGGACTACACGCTCGACTTCGCTTCAACAATCGTCAATGGCACGGCCACTGTGGTTGAGGACGAGAAGGAGAAGGTGAGGGTGCTTCACGCGATCTGCCGGAAGTACGCTCCGGGCAACATGGCCATGTTTGCCGAGGCGATCGCCAACTCCTTGGCCGACACCGGTATCTACAGAATCGAAGTGGGCACCATCACCTACAAGACGCACAAAGCTCCATCTCGCTGAGATCTGCCCGCTCCGCGGTGATAACCACGTCGATTTCCGCCGCGAGGTCTCGCTCGCGCCGTCGTGCTGGGAAGTAATCTCCGAGGAGCGGACACTATCTCTACGTGAGCACCTACTCAGACCGCAGACTATGGGAACGAGCCCTCGAGGGACACACGGCCGCGTTCGGCGAACTCTTCGAACGGCACGCCACCTCGGTGTACAACTACCTCTTCCGACGTTGCGGCGACTGGGCCACCGCCCAGGATCTCACCTCCATCGTCTTCCTGGAGTTGTGGCGCAAGCGGAGTGACATCTCGCTGGAGCGCGAATCCGCCCTCCCGTTGTTGCTTGGCGTCGCCACCAACGTGCTGCGCAATCGCAGGCGCGCAGAGCGCAGGCACAGGGCGGCGCTCGAGCGCATGCCCGCGCCCCCGGAGTCGTGGAGCCCGCACGAGGATGTAGTGGAGAAGCTGGCCGAGGAGGAGAGGATGCGGGAGTTGCTCCACATCCTCGGCGGTCTTCCCAAGCGAGAGCAGGACCTTGTGGTCCTCTGTGTCTGGATGGAGCTCACCTATGAAGAAGCCGCAGACGCGCTGTGTCTACCGGTAGGCACGGTCGCATCCCGTCTCTCGCGCGCAAAGAGGCGGCTACGCGGACTTCTCGACCCGTCCGGGCAGCCGGCGCCCGGTGTCCTGGAACCGTAAATGAGCAGGAGGTCATTCATGAACGACCATCAGCCTCCGGAGCAACGGGCATTCCCAGCTGCCCTCCTGCGCCAGCAGAAGGAGTATCTGATGAGCGAGATCGCAAGAGATGGGCGGACGAGGTCACGGCGATCGCGAGCACTCGTGCTGCGCATCGGCACCGTCGGTGCGTTGGCAGTGATCGTCTTGGCCGCGCTGAGCCTGGGCGGAGTCTTCGGCGGCGACAGCAGTCCCGGCCCACTGACCATCGACAAGGCGCTGGCGGCCATGACGGTGGCGCAGGGCGAGATCGTGCATATCAAGATCACCGGCGTCGACTCCGATAAGAGCACGTTCGTGCAGGAGAACTGGTCCTGCAGCGACGAGCCCTGGAGATATCGGGGCATGACCGAGACCAGTACTGGCGGGCGGCAAGAGGTGGCCATGGCCGGCTCCGGCCTGCACCAGGTGTACGACGCTCAGACCGACAGCATCTTGGAGATGCAGGACGAGACCATCGCTGCACTGGCCGAGCCGAAGGTACCGGGCGAGTCGTATGAGCAGATGATCCGCGAACTGCTCACTTCCGGCTTGGCGCAAGAGGACGGGCACGAGCAGGTCGACGGCCGGGATGCGGTGCGGATCGTCGAGAAACGCCCGGTCGAAGACGGCGAGGGAAGTGAGAACGTCTATCTGGTGGACGCCGATACCGGCCGGCCGCTCGAGTGGCGGATCATGAACGAAGGCGAGAATCGCATCCTTCGCTTCGACATCTACGAGAAGCTACCCGGCACGCCAGAGAATCTGAGCCTTCTGGACCTGAAAGCGGCCTACCCTGGCGCGACCGTTTACACCGATCCGGCGGCGTTCGAGCAGGCCGCGGCCAAGGCGCCGGCCAAATAACGAGCCGGGCGCGACTGCCAGGCATCCTTCGCCCGCGAGACGCGAGAGAGAAGAGCGTTCGCCCGCGAAACCGCCGGATGCCTCTGCGGGGCGCCTGGAGCCAGACGGCTCCAGGCGCCCACCTTGTTCTTAGGAATACTGCATGGGCAGCATCTCGGCGGTGACTTGCGAAGAGGGCACCCACTTGTTCGACACTTCCACGATGTCGAACTGGTACTTGGTCCCCTTGATCCACTGGCCGCCGCCCAGGGGCACGCAGTAGACGTTCTGCACGGGACGCATCGATCCGGGAGCCATGTCGGGCGCCTGCGTCAAGTCGATGGGACCGAGCAGGGTCTCGAGTTTGGCCGTGCCGATGGCTTTGATGATCTCTTCCTTGTCATCCACGTTCGGGCAACGCTTGAGCGAGTCGACCAGCCATTCCATGCGGCCGTACTGGCCGATGGGAGCCGTCCACTGCTGGCCGGTGCGCTTCTCGTAGTCGTCGGCCATCTCTTGGCAGGTCTCACCGGTGAGCGAGGACTTAAACGGCCAGCTGGGATGCCACACCAGCTCCACCGTGGTGTTGGCCGCGATCTCGCCGGTGGCTTCGAGCGACTGCGGGAACAGGAGCGCTTTTCCGATGGTGAGGATCTTGGGCTGGAAACCCTGCTGGATGGCCTGCTTCCAGAAGTTGGTGAAGTCGGGGGAGATGACGCTACCGGCCACGATCTCGGCCCCGAACTTCTTAAACTCGGAGATCTGCTTGGTGAAGTCCTCGGTGGGCACGGTGTGCTGGCCGGGAAGGACATAGGTGTAGCCGCCGGCTTTGAGGCCCGGGATGATGCCGGTCTCCTCGTTCACCCAGGCGTTGCCGTCGTCATCGTTGGCGAAGAAGAGGCCCACCTTCTTGTTGGTGGGGATCTTCGCCCACATGTCGAGGAACACGTCCATGATCTTGTCCACGCCGATGCCGTGGGCGTAGGTCCACTTGAAAGGCTTGTCGGGAGCGCCGCCGCGGCCGAAGAAGAAGGGCTGCCAGGGCACGAAGCTTGCGATCATGGGGCAGGCGAGAGCTTCGCACTGGTCGGCCACCGGGTTCACCGTGTCCGGGCTCGAGCTCACGAGGATGACGTCCACGCCGTCGTTCTGCACCAGGTCTCCGGCCACCTGCGAGGCCCGGTTGGTGTCGGACTGGCTGTCTGACTGGATGATCTTTAACTTGTGCACCTTGCCGTCGCCGCAGGCAACGCCGTCGGCCAGGGCTTCGTTCCAGCGCTCGATCTGCCAGTTGGCGGCAGCAGCGAAGGATGCAAGGGCGCCGGTGAGCGGAGCGACGACGCCCACCTTGAGGTCGCGGCCACCCTCGGCACCGGCGGTGGTGGTGGGGCCGGCGGTGGTCTCGGTGGAGGGTGCAGCGGTGGTGGTGGTCGACTCCGAGGGCGCGGTCGCGGTGCTGGTGGTGGTCTCCTCCTCGCCGCCGCAGGCTGCTACCAGGCCGCCCAGGCCGGCGCCCATGCCCACAGCCGCGCCGGCGATGCCGGCCAGCTTGAGGAACTGGCGACGGCTGACGGAGCCCGTTGCGGTGGTTTCGGGAGCTTCATTCATGTCCTTGTCCACTATTTGTCTCCTTTGCCTTTTCCCTCGGCACTGCCCGGTGCCGCTGTCAGAAACCCGACGGACGCTCCCGCGCCGCCGGGGCATTGCCTATCGGACTGTCTACCGGTACACGTAATCGCCCGCCACGTACTTGGGCGGGATGACCGGGATCTGCAGGTACGACTCGTACTCTCCCCCGGTGTGGATGACATGCTGCCCCTTGTTGTCGGTCTGCCAGCCGAAGGGCTCGAACCATCCCTCGCGGAAGTAGCGGCCGGCGATCTGCAGTCGGAGCTTCTGTCCCTTGTGCCAGATGCGGCTGAAGGGGTAGAAGGCGATATCCACCGGCACGATCTGTCCGGCCTGGAGCTTCTCCCGCGTGCGGTGCGACTGAACCGGCTGGAAGTCGGTCGATAGCTCGGGGTCGAGCTCGCGCTGCGACACCCGCAGGCGCCCCCAGGCGCCCGGGTGGGGCTGGCCCATCACCGAGGTGGGCAGCCATTCCCCGTTCTCGTCCAGCTTGAGCACGGTGAGGAACAGGTCCATCTCGTCGTGCCCGTCGGCCTCAACCCACAGCCGGGTCTTCATGTAGCCGGTGAGTTCGACGTCCTCCTGGAAGGTGATGTCGAAGGTGGTCCTGCCTTCAGCCGCATCGTAGGCGACCTTGGATGCGGTCGCGACAGGCTCTGGCGAGAGTGCGGCGCCGGCCGCGTCGAGGTACAGCTTCTTGTACTCGGTGCGGGCCAGCGGGAACTCCCGCTCGGGCCGGTTCACCTGATAGGAGTAGTCGTAGGCATCCATGACCTCGATCCGTACCGGCGGCGTGGCTTCCCACCCGTTACGGATGCCCTTGAGATAGCGGTCGAAGAAGCGCTTGAGGTCCTCCATCTGCCGCCAGTCATACTGGTCGGGCCACTCGAACTCCCGGTGCATGCGCAGCCACTTCTTCTCCGACCCCAGCTTCATGAAACCGTTCATGGTGCCGCGGGCGTGGATGTGGCTCATGCCCACGCACACGTAGGCGGGAACGGTGATCTTCTCGAACGCGGGGATCTTCGACTCCCAGTATGCGTTCATGAGCGGATACTCTTCCAGCATGGCCAGGTTGTCGACGATGTAGTTGGGCCCCCGGAAGCAGGTACTCACGAACTCGATGAAGCTGGTCTGGGGGATGCCGTTCTCGGTGTAGAACTCGCGGTAGAGGTCGGACGTACCCTCCCAGGGCGCGATACAGGTGAGGTGCGGCGGCTGCTCGGCGGCCACGAACCACTGCGACATGGCCAGGGAGGAGTTGCCGAACATGGTCACCTTGCCGTTCGACCAGGGCTGCTCCGCCGCCCATTCGATGACGTCGTAGCCATCGCGGCCGTCTTCCAGACCCCACAGGCTCAGGTTGCCCTCGGAGTTGCCGGCGCCGCGACCGTCGGTGTTGATGATGCAGTAGCCCTGCTTGCACCAGTAGGCCGGGTCGGGGCCCTCGAACTTGGTCATGTTCGACACCGCCCCTTCGGGCACCCCAGGCACAGAGGCGTGCTCGAGCTCGTTGGCGCGCTTCCCGTACCACGACCAGGAGAGGATGGCGGGAAGGTCTTTCTCTCCCTCGGGCCCGACGGGGCGGTACACGTCCACGTACATGGTCACGCCATCGCGGAGCTTCACGGGCACGTCCTGGTCCACACGGATACCGCCCACCTCGTAGGTGCGGGGATCGAGTGGGGGGAAGTAGCCACAGCCATCCAAGGGCCAGTCCTTGGGCGAGGTCGGGTCCGGAGACTTGAAGTAGATGACGTCAAGCTCCTCGTCGCCGAACTTCTGCTTGATGCGGATCTTCTCGTTGCTCATCACGTTCCTCGATTCGGTGTGGGGGGCCGATACAGGCCAAGAGACAGAGCCAGAGGGGCCGAGGCACGGCAACCCGCCCCATGCATGTGGTCGACTTGCGCAAACGCGCGCATACCGATAACCTTACGGACATCCTTCAGTTTAGGTGGATGCCGAACTACTGTCAAGTCAAGGATCGCGCGTGGATGGCACATACGCATGGCACTGGACTGGCAGACTGTTGACCTGGACGCACCCGTTGAAGAAGGAGGTCACTTGGGGAGCGATGAGATCGGCAAGGAAGCCCAAGGCGGGCAAAACATCCGCGCGGAGGAGTCGACATCAGACGCCGCTCGCCCTCGGCGGCGCCGTCGGCGAGCCGAACGACGGGCGGAGATAGCGGAGGCGACCCTTCGCCTCATGGCGAGGCATGGTTTGCAGGGTGCGACTGTCACCCGCATCGCAGAGGAGTTGGGAGTGGCGCCCCAGTCCTTGTACGCTCATTTCAAGAACCGCGATGAGATGCTGTTCGCCGCGATAGACCCCTTGATCGATATGACCGACCGATGGATCGAATCCTCGAACGAAGCAGACATCCCGGAGAGGTTGCGAGCGCTCGGGCGTACTCATATGCCGTTCTTGTCGGGTCAACTCGAGGGATTCGTCATCCCCTCGTATGAGTTTCTCACCGCCCCGCGAGATACGGGCCTGCCAGAGGCTTTTGGCAGGCGTCAGGCGGAACAGTTGGAGAAACTCGCTCGGATCATCGACGAGGGCAAGAAGCAGGGATCAATCCGTGAGGACTTGGATTCTCTTCGCGCGGCCTGGCGAGTGATAGTGGTCATGTGGGCGGAAGACGTGGCGGAGATGATGGGTCTGCGCGAGTTCATCGGTGAAGGTATCTCGGAGGAGATCCTGGACGTACTGCTGAGAGACATGGCCCGCAACGATACGGGCGCGGAACACTAACCGGGTTGCGCTACCGCCGGCCGTGCCTCCCGGGCGCGGAGCAGCACCATCCCCGCGGCCCCCACGATGGCCACGCCCGCGGCGAGTAGATACGCCGATGTGAACGAGCCGAATGCGTCGGCCATCCGCCCGGCCACGTACGGGCCCGCGGCCTGTCCCAGGGCGTGGAAGGCAGTCAAGAAGCCGTAGGCGGCCGGCGCCGCCACCGGTCCCACCATGTCGCCGCACATGACCGCCACAATGGGCGGGCCACCCCAGATGGTGAGCCCGAACAGCACCGCGGAGGTCACGAGCCCGGCGGTGCCGGTCCAGAGGGCGAAGAGAGCGAAGGACACCGCCTGCAGCACGAGGATGGCCATGACGGCCCTGTTCCGCCCGATCTTGTCGGCTATCCAGCCCCACAACACGGCAGCGGGAAGGCCGGCCCAGCCCATGATCATGAACAGCGTGCCGGCGGCTTCAGGGGTGTAGCCGATGTCCGCGATGAGCCGTTTGGTGAAGAAGGTGAGGTAAATCATGAAGGCGAAGCCGAAGAGGAAGTAGACGGCGCCGAGCTGCCAGATCGCGCCCGACAGGTAGAGCTTGCGCCTGCTGAGGTGCCCGTGGGATCCCGTCGACTCAAGCCCCTCCGGTGTGTATCCCGGGCGGTCTCGGAGGATGGCGAACCCAGCCACGGCCAGGATGAAGGTGCCGGCCGCCAGCACGTACCAGGACATGCGCCATCCCGAGTCGCCGAAACTGGCGACCATCCAGGGAACGAGCGGCCCGGCCACGATCAGTCCGATGGACGCACCCGATCCGACTGTCCCGGTGGCAAGCCCGCGGCGGCGGCGGGAGAACCACTGTCCGATCATGGCCTGCGCGGGGATGTTGGCCATGGCGGTACCGAAGCCGGCGAGCAGCCGCCCGAGCAAGGCGGGTGCGTAGGCCCAGGACACGCCGGTGAGCACCAGTCCCAGGGTGCAGAGGAGAAGCCCAGCCGAGATCACCCGGCGGGGCCCCATGCGTGCCGCGAGCACGCCGCCGAGGACACTCATGAGCAGGTAGCCGGTGAGGTCGGCCGTGGCGAGGCTGCCGGCCTGGGCGTTCGACAACCCCAACGCCGCCTGCATGGAAGGCAGGATGGAGGCATAGCTGAAGCGAGCCAACCCGAGGGCGCCGAACACCGCCAGCAGCGCCATCCCGAGGATCGCCCAGCGGTAGCGTGGACCGGGGGAGGAGGAGGCCATCATAGCGCTGAGAGGATACAGGCTGTGCGACTCTCTGTGTTCGATGGTCGCAGGGGCCTATACTCAGATTGATGGCATCTGCGAGGAGGTGGGGCGATGGCGCGGGATTCATCGGTACGCAGAAACGTCGTCACAGGGATCGCCGTGTTGGTGCTCGTCGTGGTGGCCCTCTACTTTGTGCTGGGCTCGGGCGGCTGCGGACAAAGCATCACCAGCCTGGAGGAGAAGAGGGATGTAGCCGGGCTGATCGCCGTGCTCGAAGGGGATGACCCAACGAGAGCCGGCGATGCCGCCACCTCCCTTCTGGAACTGGCCGACCCTGCGTCGGTGGAGCCGTTGATAGCCATCATCGAGGCCGACCCCTTCTCGTCGGCGGCCGGTCACGCGGTGGAGATCCTCACCGCCATCGGTGACGAACGAGCGGTCCCAGCCATCATCAGCGTCCTCGAGACCACGCCCCCGGCGTCGGCAAGAAGCCGGGTGGAGCGGTACGAACAGCCTGCCGCGATCGCCGCTCTCGCCGAGTTCGCCGACCCCCGAGCCGCCGAACCCATCGTCGCCTGGGTGAGAGAGAACGGCGCCCCCCTTGGGGTGGCGGATGATGAGAAGGCCGTGGTCGACGATGCCCTGCTTGCCATCGGCTCGGGTTCTGTCGAACCCTTGATCGAGTTGGCTGCCGATGACAAAGCCCCCAGCTCCGCGCGCAACTGGGCGGTGAGGCTGCTGGGAGACATCGGCGAACCGGCCGCTGCTCCGCCGCTGATAGAGCTGCTCTCCGGAGCCAGAGTCATCCAGGACTCGGTGCTGGCGGCGCTCGCCAAGCTGGGTACCGGTGCAGTGGACGCTCTGCTGGCAGGTCTCAAGAGCGATGATTGGGTGGTCGTCAGCTACTCGGCGAAGGCGCTGGGGCAGATCGGCGACAAGAGAGCCGAAGCGGACCTGCTCACCCTCATGACTTCCAACGCCGACAAGGCAGATGCCAGGAACGCCCGGCTGGCGGCCTCCGACGCCCTCGCCCTCATCAACAAGGACGACCCGGCCCGACTGCTGGACTGGCTGGGCGCAAGAGAGACGGTGCTCATCTACTACGGCCTCATCCATCTGGGGATGCCCGAGACCGAGGCTGCGCTCCTAGAGGCGTTCGATCGACATGCGGACAAGGTGATGGCCGAGCACTACCTGAACTCCGGCAATGCTGCGCTCAGCGGGGCGGCCAAGAAGTGGGCGGAGGCCAACGGCTTTGACGTAATGACCTTCTCCAACCTGCCCGGCGGTGAGACCGCCTGGGGCAGCCTGGGCGACGAATAAGCCACCCTTTCGTCTATCGCTCTATGATGCCTAGGGCGTCCAGATCCTGCTCCGTGAGGGATGCCGGGTAGGGACTGCCCATGCTGATCTGCCGAAGACCGTAGCGGTTCGTATCCGGCGTGTATACCGTCACCACCAACTGCGACCTCCAGGCCTCGTCACCGCCGGGGTTGCCCACGACCATGAAGTAAGTGATGTCGTCCCCGGGATGGTCGGGGTCGGGGTAGGTGAACTTCGTGGCCTTGAGCTCCCAGTTGCGCCATTGGGGCAGTGGCACCTTGGCCTCCTGGCTGAACTAACGAAGATAGCGTTCATCCAGAGTGGTGGCGCTCGAACGCCCGTCAGAGCTCCCCCCGGAGCAGCCGGTCATGACCATACCGCTGAGCCCGATGAGCAGTACGACCGAGAGCAGACCTTTGGAGATGGTGTGCATCCTTCCCCCTTCCCACCGGGGCGGATCACCGGTGTGGAGCGCATCACACGGGTCCTAGATACTCTGAGGTTACTGTAGACTTGAGCTAAGGTCCACAGTCAACGGGTCCGGCGATCTGTCACCGCGACGGAGGGCATCATGTACTGTCCACAGTGCGGCAGCCCGAACGACGACTCGGCAAGATTCTGTATGGCGTGCGGCATCGACGTGACGCCGTATCGCCAGGGGGCGCCACCACCTCCAGCGCGACCCCACCAGAACGCGGTGCAGGCTCCATCGACTCCTTACCAAGATCCGCGACCTCACCCTCCAACCCCCTATGCGGGCGCCATGCCCGTCAGCGGCTTCGCACCGGTGCGAGTGAAGAGCTACTTGGGATGGGCCATAGCCACGCTCATCCTCTGCTTCTGGCCCACAGGCATCGTGGCGGTGGTGCACGCCACCAGAGTCGGGAACAGATTAGCGGCGGGGGATCTTGCAGGCGCCCAGGAATCATCGAGGAAAGCCAAGTGGTGGAGCCAGCTCTCGTTCAACATCGCTGTGGCCTTCGTGATCATCGCCGTGGTGGTCGCCGTGTTCACGACCTTCGTCGGGCGTTACTGACTCGCCCGTGCGCGGCCTCGGCCATCAGCCCGATGGCCGAGGCCGTGTTCATGACATGTCAGCGAGGTGTCGCATGTCAGAACGAGATCTGAAGCTGGTCCGAGCAGCCCGTCCCACCCTGGAGGGGGCGGGGGTGCATCTACGACGCGCCTTCGGCTTCGGCACCGACGCCGAGACCTTCGAGCCCCTCCTGATGCGAGGTCGGGAGGAGCTGGCTACGGCGTGGCGGGAGCTTGACGAGGAGACGTTCGTCCAGCACACGACGACCTCGGGGTGAGTGCTCGTGCTGTCCGCACTGCTGTGGGGAGGCGTGGCGGCGAGTTCGCTGCTGGTGGGGTACGTACTGGCCGAGCGGGGACTCTCCAATCGGGCTCTCGGTCTGACCATGGGGTTCGGCGCCGGCGCGCTCATCAGCGCGATCGCCTACGAGTTGGTGCCTGAATCGGCCATCGGCGCCTGGGAGACGGCTGTGGCGTTCTTGTTGGGCGCAGTGGTCTTCTTCTCCATCGACTATCTCGTGGATCGGTGGGGCGGAGCGCATCGCAAAAGACTCGTCGGTAAGAAGGTCGAGGGTTCGGGGGCGGCGATCTTCATCGGCACGCTGCTCGACGCCATCCCCGAATCGCTGGTGCTGGGCATCGGCTTGGCGATGGGTGGTTCAGTAAGTGTGGCTTTTCTCGCGGCCGTGTTCGTCTCGAACCTGCCCGAGGGCTTGGCGGGCACAGTGAACCTCAGCGCCGCCGGCCACTCTCGGCGCAGCATCCTCGGGATGTGGATCGTCGTGGTCGCGCTCTCGGCGGCCTTCACGCTGCTGGGGTATGTCGCCATCCAGCGCATCCCCGCTGTTGATGGCAGCGCGGTTCAGGCGTTCGCGGCCGGAGCCGTACTGACGATGTTGGCCGACGCCATGATGCCTGAAGCCTTCGAACACGGCGGACGACTGGTGGGTCTCTTCACCGTACTCGGTTTCGCCGCTGCCGCTGCACTCTCCATACTGGCCTGATGCCACAGCGACGCGGCCTACGAGTCGCCTTCTCGGCGCCAAGCGCGGGGCGTTCTCCAACCGATGCCCATCGGTTGGACAACCTCGGCATGCCCTCCTATCATCACGCAGGGGTCATGCGGCAGGGACATGCGGACGAACGACATCATGAAGCCTGTGAACCTTGGGACCTCGGGCCTGAGGAGCAAGGCTCGGGGCACGAGCAGCAGAGAGCGCCTGCGGTGAACCAGGCGGGAGCCGACCCACCTCCCTCGGGCCTGATCACGATGGCCAGCGGAGCCCTGCGACGCGTGCTGCCGCGGGTGGAGGCACACGTGCACCACTGGCGTGCCCAGGCACAGACCATCCCCAGCGACGAACTCCGCAAGCAGGCTCTGGCCAGCATCGAGAGCAAGGCCTTCCACTGCGCCGGCGGAGGCATGTACGCTCTGCTGGCAGGCGAGGGCCACTCCGAGGCCGTCCGCTTCATCGTGGCGTATCAGACCATCAGCGATTACCTTGACAACCTGTGCGATCGCAGCACCTCGCTCGACCCGGACGATTTCCGCCTGCTCCACACCTCCATGCTGCAGGCCCTCACGCCGGGCGTCGCCACGGGCACGGCGACCGGTGCGGCGGCGCCTGACTACTACTGTTTGCGCGAGGATCAAGCCGACGGCGGCTATCTGGCGGGGTTGGTAGCGACGTGCCAGGAGGTGCTGGCGAGCCTGCCGGACTACGCGGTGATCGCGCCGCATCTGCATGAGCTGGCGGGCTACTACTGCGATCTGCAGGTACACAAGCACATCCACCCGCTTGAACGCGTCGCGGTGATGGAGGCCTGGTTCGCGGAACATCGGGACGCGGTGCCACCCATGACTTGGTACGAGTTCGCCGCCTGCTCCGGATCGACTCTGGGCATCTTCGCGCTCGTGGCCTATGCCTGCCGCGGAGGCTGCGACGCCGCGCGCGCCCGAGCCGTGCGCGACGCTTACTTCCCGTGGGTGCAGGGCCTGCACATCTTGATGGACTATCTTATCGACCAGGGGGAGGACCGCGAGGGAGGCGACCTCAACTTCTGTGCCTTCTACCCGGACGACGCCACGCTGCTGGCTCGGCTCTCGCACTTCTACCACGAGGCCGACCTGAGCGTCTCCGGCCTGCCCGACCGGCGTTTCCACCGTTTCATCAACCGCGGTCTCCTGGCCATCTACGGCTCCGACCCCAAAGTGCCTGGACAGCGAGCCGTGCGCCGGGTCGTCCGTCGCCTGGTCCTGCGCGCCGGGGGCCCGGCTTGGTTCTTCTACACGGGGTGCCGGCTGTATCGCCGCCTCGTCCCCGACGGGCTCTTGGGCGGGCCCAAGGGATAGTCGCCCCACCCAAGTCCTGACCGCCGCGACTACGCCCGCGCGGCCCCGAATCAGGATAGACTGATGTCGACCGGCGCAAGACCGACTCCACCTTCAGCAAGGGGGGACCATGAGCGAGACGACCAGGACGCACGAGTCGACCCGTCCCAACACGATCGCCCTCGTCACCGATTCCACCTGTGATCTGCCCGGGGAGACACATCGCACGCTCAGGACAGTGGTGGTGCCGCTCCATGTGACCGTCAACAACACCGACTACCTGGACCGGGTGGACCTCGATTCCGCCACGTTCTTTCGGCTCTTCCGCGAGAGCGGCCAGGTGGCGCGTTCGTCGCAGCCCAGCGCGGGTGAGTTCCAGGACGTCTATGAGCGGCTGCTCGAGACCCATGACGCAGTGGTGTCGGTGCATATCGCAGGCAAGGTCTCAGGCACTGTTCAGAGCGCATCGACGGCCGCGCGAAAGGTCGATCCGCAGCGAGTGCGGGTGGTGGACGCCCGCCACGTGTCGGTAGGGCTGGGCCTGGTGGTGAAGGCGGCCGGAGAGGCCATCCTTGCCGGTCAGACCCTGGACGAGGTGGTGGCCACAGCGGAGAAGGCCACGCGAGATACCCGGGTCTACAGCGCAGTGGAGTCCCTTGACGCAGCCGTGCGGGGGGGACGCCTGAGCGCAGGGGTGGCCCGCGTGCTGGAGTCCATCGCGTTCAAACCCCTCATCGTGTTCGACGAGGACGGCGGCGTGCATACCGGAGGAGCGCGGCTGGGCTTCTCGCGCGCTCTCCGGGCCACTGTGGATAGGGTGGCGAAGTTCGCCGATGGCGGACCTGTCGACCTTGCCGTCTCGCACGCCGACGGACCGGCCGCAGCCGAGTACGTACACCGGCGCCTGGCTCAGCACTTCAGTGACACCACCATCCCTATCGTGGAGGTGGGAGCTGTCATCACCACCCATGTGGGTCTCGGGACGATAGCCATCGCGGTGCGGCGCCTGCAGCCCGGCGCGTGACGACACTCCAGGACAGACTCCTGGCCGCCGGACTGGTGCCCGACACGCTCCTGCGCCGAGTCATACGGGCACGGGTGAGGGGTCTGCAGGACAGCTTCGCCCACCTTGACGCTGCCGAGGAGGCCGAGCGGACCGCGACCCTGCTGGCCCGCCTCCAGGCCGGGCCCGTGACCGTCAACACCGACGATGCCAACCGGCAGCACTACGAACTGCCCCCGGAGTTCTTCGGACTGGTGCTGGGGCCACGGCGCAAGTACAGCAGCTGCTATTGGCCCCCTGAAGTGGCGAATCTGGCCGACGCCGAGGAGGCCATGTTGGCGCTCACCGCCGAGCGCGCCGGCCTGGAGGACGGTCAGGACGTCCTCGACCTCGGGTGCGGCTGGGGTTCTCTGGCTCTGTGGACCGCGGAGCACTATCCCCACAGCCGAGTGCTGGCCATGAGCAACTCGCACAACCAGCGCCGCTTCATCGAGAAGCGGCGTGACGAGCAAGGCTTGGCCAATCTGGAGGTTCGCACCGCCGAGGTGAGCAGCTTCGAGCCCGGTCGACGCTTCGATCGCATCGTATCGGTGGAGATGCTCGAGCACGTGCGCAACCACGGGCCGCTGATGGAGCGCATGGCGGGCTGGCTGACGCCGCAGGGACGGCTGTTCGTGCACGTCTTCTGCCATCGCCGCCATCTGTACGCCTTCGAGCCCCATGGGGCGGGAGGTTGGATGGCGGAGCACTTCTTCTCCGGGGGCATCATGCCTTCGTGGGACTATCTCACGGACCGCACGGATCACCTTGATCTGGTTGAGCGCTGGGAGGTCGACGGACGTCACTACGCAAAGACGTTGCGGGCCTGGCTGGACAACCTCGATCGCGCCCGCGCAGGAGCCATGCCGCTGCTGGAAGCCACCTATGGCAGCGATCGGGCGCGTCTGTGGCTCGCCTACTGGCGCATCTTCTTCATGGCCTGCGAGGAGACCTTCGCCCTGGACGGCGGCCGCTCTTATTTCGTGGGCCACTACCTGTTCTCTCGCACCTGAGGCGTAGAGATCCGCGCCGGCCGGACGGATCATCATCCGTCCGAACCGTCGTTTGTACTTTCGGATATGGCTCGATGAGCTCACGGGTGTGGATGCTCGCGACCAGGTACAAGAATTGCTCTATATATCTTGGACTTTTGTCCATAGGCGCGCGTAGTGCACAACTCTAGAGTAGGCACGGAAACGTTTTCGCACTGTCCAACACCGTGCCGAAAGGAGCGCGCCGCACATGGATACCCAGGCACTCATCGACGCCGCCGCGCAATTACAGACGAATCTGGACATCGTCTGGACCTGCGTGGCCGCCTTCCTTGTCTTCTTCATGCAGGCCGGCTTCGCCTTGGTGGAGACCGGCTTCACTCGTGCCAAGAACGTCGTCAACATCATGATGAAGAACCTCATGGACTTCTCCATCGGAAGTCTTGCATTCTTCTTCGTCGGCTTCGGGCTGATGTTCGGAGTCACCAACGGTGTGTTCGGCACCACGGGCTTCGGCTTCGCGGGCGCCGACTGGGCCGGAGCAGACTGGAACTTCACCTTCCTCATCTTCCAGACGGTGTTCGCGGCCACAGCTGCCACCATCGTGTCGGGAGCCATGGCCGAGCGGACCAAGTTCGTGGGCTACCTCATCTACAGCCTGGTCATCTGCGCGTTCATCTACCCCGTGTTCGGCTCGTGGGCGTGGGGCGGCTTGGGCGACGGCGGAGGCTGGCTGGAGAACCTGGGCTTCATCGACTTCGCCGGCTCCACTGTGGTCCATTCCATCGGCGGCTGGCTGGCTCTGGCGGGAGCATTAGTGCTCGGGCCGCGCATCGGCAAGTACGGACCAGACGGAAAGCCCAAGGCCATCCCCGGTCACAACATCGCACTCGCCGCGTTGGGCGTGTTCATCCTCTGGTTCGGATGGTTCGGGTTCAACCCGGGCAGTACCACGGTCGGGAGCGGTGAGATCGGGCGCATCGCCGTCACCACCAACCTCTCTGCGGTCGCCGGCGCCGTGTTCGCCATGTTCACCTCCTGGATCCTCTCCAAGAAGCCCGACGGCACCATGGCCCTGAACGGCGCCTTGGCCGGTCTGGTGGGCATCACGGCGGGCTGCTTCTCGGTGTCGGGCATCGGAGCCGTGATCATCGGTGCGGTGGCCGGCGTGCTGGTGGTACTGAGCGTGCGCTTCTTCGACTCAGTGGTGAAAGTGGACGACCCGGTGGGTGCCGTGAGCGTGCACGGCGTGTGCGGGGCCTGGGGAACGTTGGCGGTGGGGCTGTTCGCCATAGACGGCGGTCTCTTCTACGGCGGCGGGGTGTCACAGTTGGGCATCCAGGCACTCGGCGTGGTGACCGCGTTCGCGTGGGCCTTCGGTCTGGGCCTCATCGTATTCCTCGCCATCAAGTACACCGTCGGTCTGCGCGTCTCCCGGCAGGAAGAGCTGCGCGGTCTCGACGTGGGTGAGCACGGCATGGAGGCCTACAGCGGCTTCCAGATCTTCACCACCCACTGAGCCCTGCAGAGAGCGACATACTCGACCTGACAACCTGAAGACCCGAGAAGGAGCGACGACATGAAGCTCGTGATCGCCTATATACAACCGGAGAAGCTCGACGACGTGAAGCAATCCCTGGTCGAGAGTGACATCACCAAGATGTCGGTCACCAACTCGCTGGGCTGCGGGCAGCAGATGGGCTATCTGGAGACCTACCGCGGCGTGAGGATGGAGGTGAACCTACTCAAGAAAGCCCGGCTGGAGATCGCTGTGAACGACGAGTTCCTCGAGCCCACCATCGAAGCGATCATCGCAGGCGCCCGCACCGGGGAGATAGGGGACGGCAAGATCTTCGTGATGGAACTCGCCGACGTCATCCGCATACGCACCGGTGAACGAGGAGGCGACGCCGTAGGCTGAGCCGGAAAGGTGGCTGGTAGGCGCCACTCGGCAGGCGCCGACATCCCGCGACTGACCACGCGAAGGGGGAGCGATCGCTCCCCCTTCGCGTCCCCGCCCACGTCGGTTGCACGCAGCTCTCTAGCGCTCCTTGAGCATGGCCCACACCGTCTTCAGCGCGCCCAAGCTCAATGACTGCATGAGGGGCGGGTTGCCGAGGGACCGGTCCATCGCCATCATGCGTGCCTTTACCGGCGGCATCTCATGGGGATCGATAGGCACCGAGATGATGGTCGGTCGGTCGGAGGCGAACGCCGTTCGCACCGCCGCTGCCACCTCGCCCGGCTGCTCCGCCCTCAGGCCCAGCGCACCGAACGACTCCGCCAGCTTGACAAGGTCGGGCACGGTGAACTCACTGGCGACATAGCGGCCCTTATAGGTCATGGTCTGGATGTCGTGGATCATGGCGAGCATGTCGTTCTGCAAGACCAGCCACACCACAGGGATGCGGTGGCTGACGGCCGTCATCACCTCCATGCCATGCATCTGGAAATCACCGTCGCCGCAGACCACCATGGTGGGCCGGTCGGGACACGCCACCTTGCCCCCGATGCAGGCTGCCACACCCGAGCCCATGGCTGCGAGGCCGCACAGTGACATGACCGTATCCGGGCGCTTCACCGGCAGGCAGCGCTCCACCCAGGTGACCGTGTTGCCGATATCGGTGAAGACCAACGCATCTTCGGGAAGAGCCTCACCCAGTTCGGCCATGACCCTCTGGGGCTTCAGCGGCAATTCAGTGGATGACATGGGTGGCTCGGAGAAGTACTCGGTCTGCTCCTTGAGCCGGGGGAAGTCCTCCGCAGGCTTCCGCTTCCGCGGCTCGAGGCGGCGCACCGCGTCCAACAACTCTGTCAGCACGATTCCAGCATCTCCCAGCAGCCCGATGTCTACGGGGTAGTTCTTGCCGATCTCGGTGGGGTCGATATCCACCTGGATGAGCCCACGGCTGGGCCGCAGTGCCGGATCCCATACATGCGTGGTGAACTCGTGCAGGCTGGAGCCGACCACCAGAAGGACGTCCAGACCCGAACGCAGGTAGCTGTTGGCGGCGCGGGTGCCGTAGAGTCCAATGCATCCCAACGCCAGAGGATGGTCCTCGGGGATGACACCTTTCCCCGGTAGCGAAGTCGCCACCGGCGCGGCCAGCGACTCGGCCAACTGCAGGACCAGACTCGGCGCGCCACCCTTACGCCCGCCCCCGCCAACCAGGATGCCGAGCTTCTCCGCCGCAAGCAGCATCTCGGCGGCGCGCCGGATATCGGCCTCCAAGGGACGCGTAGGCAACAAGGGACGGTAATGTGCCGGCGCGATGATGTCGTCTTCCGTCTGGCCGCGCTGCGCATCTGCAGGGAGATCGAGATGGACGGGTCCGGGCCGACCGCTCATGGCGATGCGAAGGGCCCGGCGGAGGGTCTCGGGGAGTTTGTCGGCGTGGGTGACCATAGTGGAGTACTTGGTGACGGCAGACAAGAGTCTGGTCTGGGAGAAGGTGCGCCCCTCACCGGCAGCCTCCTGCAGCCCACCTTTGCCGATGGTGGAGGTCCCCACTTGTGCGGTGAGGACCAGCAACGGCAGCGAGCCCATGTACGCCGCTGCCGCTCCCGACACCAGGTTCGTCGCGCCCGGACCGACTGTGCCGCAGCATACTCCCAAGCCCCCTCCTGCCAGTGCATAACCTGCGGCCATGTAGCCGGCCCCACCTTCGTGCTTGGCCAGGATGGGTGTGATGCTCGAGCGCGCGAGCGCATCGTAGAAGGTGAGGAGGTGTCCTCCGGGGAGACCGAACACGTGAGTGACGCCCTCGTTCTCCAGATAACGGACTAGGATCTCAGCGCCGGTGCCCTTCATGTTCCACCCCCCCGGGACGACGCCGGCTCCAGGGACTGCCGGCCGGCGCCTGGACTGAGTTCTTTCCGCTCTATTTCCCCTATCCCCACATATTCATGCCACAGTTCACGGGGATGGTCTGACCGGTGATGGCGCTCGACTCGTCGGAGGCGAGGAAGACCGCTGTTGCGGCGAGTTCCCGGCCCTCGGCTGGACGGCCCAGCGAGTACAGCCTCATCTCGGCCTTGAGCGCTTCTTCGAAAGAGATCCCAGCCGCATCGGCACGTCCCTGGATCATCCCCACGAAACGCGGACCGTTGACGGCAGCAGGCGTCATGCAGTTCACGCGGATACCGTGGGGGCCGCACTCGCGGGCCATGGTCTCGGTCAGAGCGATGATGGCCATCTTGGCGCAACAGTAGGGCGCCCGCATTGGATAGCCCGAGCGACCGTCGCCGGATCGGCCGCCTTCGGAACCGATGTTGATGATCGTCCCACCCTTGCCGGCCGGCACCATGTGCTTGAGCACCTCGCGCGATACCAGCATGGCGCCGGTGAGATCGACGCGAAAGACCTCCTCCCACTCCTCCAGTTCCAGATCCCACAGGTACTTGGTGGGCCCGCCGATGCCGGAGTTGTTCACCAGGATGTCGATGTGGCCGAAGGCCTCGAGTGCCTTCTGGACCGCTGCGACGACCTCTTCTTCCCAGCGTATGTCCATGGGTATGGCCAGCGCCCTGCCACCCGAGGCCTCGAACTCGGCCACTGCCGCATCGAGGTTCTGGCGGTTGCGACCGGCCACACAGACGGCCGCGCCCTCGTCAACGAGACCCGCGGCGATGGCCTTTCCGATCCCCGAGCCGCCTCCGGTGATGAAAGCAACCTTGCCCTTGAGCCTCTCGCATCCCATGATCACGCCTCCTTGTCTCGACGCATACAGGTTCCATCAATCGGGAACGGGATGCAATCCGGGCGAACCACCGGGGAGCGGAGTGCGAGCACTCTTGCCCTTCCGGGCTCGCGCGGCGTTATGATGGGGATACCACCGGAAACGCGGATCGGGGAGGAGCGATGACGAACCTCGTTGATATCGAAGGGATCGGCCCCGCGTACGCAGAAAAGCTGAAGGCACAGGGGGTCACCACAACCGACGGTCTGCTGAAGGCCTGCGCCACCCCGCAGGGTCGCAAGGAGATGGAGTCCGCTGCCGGTGTGAGCGGCAGCCTTCTACTGGGTTGGGTCAACAAGGCCGACCTGTTCCGCATCAAGGGAGTGGGGACTCAGTACTCCGACCTGCTCGAAGCAGCCGGCGTGGACACGGTGCCCGAACTCGCCCGGCGCCGCGCCGACAACCTGGTGGCGAAGATGGCCGAAATCAACGAGCAGAAGAAGCTGGTGCGCAATCTGCCCACCGAGAACCAGGTGGCGGATTGGATCGAGCAGGCCAAGGCCATGCCCCGGGTGATCACGTACTAGGAGCCTCCTGCTCACAAGAGGATCGAAACGGTCGGGTCTCGGCGCGGCCCTACGGCCTGCTACGCCGAGGCCCGGCATTCCGCTACACTAGCTGAGCCGGACAAGCTCCAACCGAGGTCGCCGCTGTGTCCGGATCCCCCGCGGGAGTGTCGATAGGCGGCCGTGCGACAGAAGGTGGCCGTGATGAGCATCCTCGAACTCCTTGCCGGCGATAGAAGTGTCATCTTCCTCGATGGCGCCATGGGGACTCAGCTCGGGCAGATGGGCGTGCAGATGGGTGGTACCGCCAACATCTCCGATCCCGAGGCCGTGCTCACCGTCCACCAGAAGTACGTCGCCGCCGGCGTCGACCTGCTCATCACCAACACCCTCACGATGAACCGCGTGAGCATCGAGTCGCACAAGGTGGATGTGGATGTGCGCGACGTCAATCTCACTGGCGTGAGGCTGGCCAAGGAAGCTGCGCGACCGGGCCAATACGTGTTGGGCGACATGAGCACCACCGGCCGCATGCTCAAGCCCTACGGACCCTTGCCCGAGGAGGAGGCCTTCGCTACCTTCCAGGAGCACGCCGCCATCCTGGCAGAAGGAGGCGTGGACGGCTTCATCATCGAGACCATGTTCGACCTGCGCGAGGCTGTGTGCGCAGTCCGCGCGGTCAGAGAGACCAGCACGCTGCCCATCATCGCGTCCATGTCGTTCAACACCGCCGACAACGGGGGCCGGACGATCATGGGGAACACAGCCGCTGACTGCGCCCAAGCTCTGGCCGAAGCCGGGGCCACGGTCGTGGGAGCCAACTGCGGCAGCGTAGACCCTTTCGAGATGGCGCAAGTGGTGGCACTGATGCGAGATGCCACCACCCTTCCTCTCATCGCCCAGCCCAACGCGGGCAAGGGCAGGCTGGTGGACAAGGAGCTTGTGTTCGACATGACCCCTGCCGCGTTTGTGGAGGGCGTGAAGGAATGCGTAGCGGCCGGAGCCCGGTTGGTCGGCGGCTGCTGCGGCACCTCACCGGAGCACATCGTGGCCATGATCGAGGCACTGGGATAGGCCGACACTCCGACTGATCCACGCCCGGACCGTGAGAACTGGCCGAAGTTTTCCTCAGCCTGCCGCCGCCTGCCCCGTCCACACCAGGGCGGGCGCCACCGTGTTGGGCATCACCTTGATGCTGTTGATGGCGCTCACGGGCATCGGCCTGTCGTTGGTGCCGGTGGTGGCCGACCAGCTTGTCGCCGACTTCGGCTTCTCCGACTCGCAACTGGGCTTCCTGACCTCGGCGTTCATGCTGGCTTTGGGCGTGGTCGCCATCCCCTGGGGGCTGGCCGGCGCGCGCTGGGGCGGACGTACCCTCGTGTTCGGGCTGGGCCTTGGCGTTGCCGGCTCTCTTGTGTGCACCTTCGCGGCTTCCTACGGGGTCCTGGTGGCCGGACGGCTGCTGCAGGGCGTGGGCCTGGGCGTGATCGTCCCCACGGTGGGCAGCGTCATACCCGCCGCGACCGTCGCGCGGTTCCGCGGCCGGGTGTGGGGGGTGTTCGGCATAGGACACGGGCTGGGAGTGGTATTGGCGTTGCTGATACTGCCCAGCGTGGCGGCATGGGGAGGGTATCGGGGGGTCTTCTTCACCAGTGCCGGACTCATCGCTCTTTTCGGCCTGGTCGCGTTGGCACAGCCGGCGGTGCGACAGAAGCCGGGGCATTGCGGGGACGGGGTGGGGGCGCGCGCGCGGGCGCGCGCGCTCGGGACCACGCTCGCCAACCGGCAGGTGCTGCTGCTGTGCATGTTCAACCTGGCCGCCTTGGCCGTGGGGGTGGGGGCACTGGTGTGGACCCCGCCCTACCTGCAGGCCGAGTTCGGCGCGAGCGTGGGCACCTCGGCCTATCTCACCGCGGGTCTGGGTGTAGCCCAACTCGTCGGCAACCCCCTCGGTGCACTAGCCATGGCCCGTTGGGGCAAGAAGCCGGTGATCGTCGTCTCCATGCTCCTCATGGTGGGGTGCACCGCCCTGGTGCCCTTCCTACCCACGTTGGGACTGGTGTTCTTGTTTGTCACCCTGGCGGGCCTCTTGACCATGACCTACTTCTCCCCGCTCTTCGCCGGGATAGCCGAGGTGACACGGGACCCCGCCCAAGTCGGAGCGGCGACCGGTCTCCTGGAGGTCTTCGGGTTCGTGGGAGCGCTGGCGGCTCCGTGGCTTTTCGGCCTGCTGCTGGACGCCACCGGTCAGCAGACCGGCTATCTGGCCGGTTATCTCATGCTGGCGGGCATAGCCGTAGTCACATGCGCGGGACTGGTCTTTCTGCGGCTGCCCAGGATCGCCGCGGTCGTAGAGGAAGGTGGAGGATGACAAAGGGACGGCACGACATGGACACGTCGAACGAAGCCTTCGCGGGACGCTACGGGCCCTGGGCTCTGGTCGCAGGAGCTTCCGAGGGGCTGGGTGCGGCATTCGCCCGGGCTCTGGCCGCCCGCGGGCTGAACGTGGTGATGGTCGCCCGCCGGGCCGGGCTCCTGGACGCCGTCGCCCAACGGGTGAGGGAGGAATACGGCGTAGAGGTGCGCTCTCTGGCCGGTGACCTGGCCGACCGGGAGTTCGTGGAGCGACTACCCGCCGAGTGCGCGACGTTGTCCTTGGGGCTCGTTGTCTACAACGCGTGCGAGGCCCCGGTCGGCGACCTGGCCGCCGCCGATACCGGTGAGCTCATGCGGGTGGTGGACGTCAATGTGCGCGCCCCGGTGCTGCTGCTGCGAGGTCTGCTGCCCGCCATGATCGAGCGCGGTCGGGGCGGCGTGGTACTCATGACCTCCATGGCCGGAAACCAGGGGTCGCCCCGTCTGGCAGCCTATTCCGCCAGCAAGGCGTTCACACGCGAACTCGCCGAAGGCCTATGGTGCGAACTGAAGCCTACGGGAGTCGACCTGGTGGCCTGCTGCGCCGGCGCCATACGCACGCCCGGCTTTGCGGCCGCCGCAGGCAAGGACGCCCCCGGCACCCTCGATCCCGAGCAGGTGGCTCAACAGGCGCTGGATGCTCTCGGCCGCGGGCCGGTGGTCATCCCCGGCGCCTTCAACCGCATGGCCGCCATCCTCATGACCCGCCTCCTGCCCCGCCGCAAGGCCATCACCATCATTGCCGGCTCCACGTCCAGCCTCGTCCCCGCCAACAAGAGCAAAGGAGCAACATGACCGGTCTCTCCGCAGCAGACATCGTGGCAGGCTTTTTCGCCCCCTGGATCATCTACGCCGTCATGCTGGGTCTGCATCTGCTGCTGCCGGCCCGCACGGTCGACGGCTACGTCCGCGACGAGAAGACCGGCGCCCTTCTCCGCTACCGTCTGAACGGCCTGTTGGTGCTGGTAGTGTTGGTGATCGTATGGGTCATACTGGGCGCGACCGGGGCACTGTCCTGGGATTGGCTCTACACGCACCGTTGGCCGGGACTCATCGGCTCCGTCGTCCTGGGTCTCATCTTCAGCTTCGCAGTGGTGCTGTCGGCGCCGCCCACGGGGCGCTCGCTCCTGGCCGATATCTACTTCGGCCGCACACTGAATCTACAGTTCGTGCGTCGCCGCGTGGATGCCAAGATGTTCCTGTACCTGGTGGGCGCGGTCATGTTGGCGTTGAACCTCCTGTCGTTCACCGCCCACCACGTGCTCAGTTTCCCCGACTCGTACTCGCCCGGGGTCATCCTCTATTGCGTCCTTTTCTTCTGGTTCGTGATCGACTACTTGACCTTCGAGCGTGTGCACCTCTACACCTACGATATCTTCGCCGAGAGGGTGGGCTTCAAGCTGGGGTTCGGTTGCCTGACCTTCTATCCCTACTTCTACGCCATCGGGCTTTGGGCGACCGCGCACTTGGGCGATGCGGGCACACCCACCTGGGCGCTGGTGCTCTT
Source organism: Thermoleophilia bacterium (assembly GCA_040772905.1). GTDB lineage: Bacteria > Actinomycetota > Thermoleophilia > RBG-16-64-13 > RBG-16-64-13 > JAXGXJ01. The sequence continues at coordinate 280,496 of JAXGXJ010000007.1, forward strand.
CGCCGTGGTGTTCTTCGCCGGCTGGAGCCTGGCACGCGGCGCCAACATGCAGAAGTACACCTTCAAGATCCAACCCGAGAAGGCGTTCTTAGGCTTCATGCGTCCCCAGGTGCTGAGCGACGGCATCAACACCCTGCTGGCCGGTGGCTTCTGGGGAGTCTCGCGCCACGTCAACTATGTGGGTGAGGTCCTCATGGCTGTCGGGCTGACCCTCACCCTGGGGCGCCCCGGTATCTGGTATGCGTGGCTCTATCCGCTCTACTACGTGTTCCTGCTGACAATGAGAGAGCGGGCCGACGAGCGCCGCTGCGCAGAGAAATACGGAGCGCTGTGGGACGAGTACGTGCGGAAAGTGCCGCGTCGCATCGTCCCCTGGCTCTACTAGTATCTGACCGTCCAGATGTATGCGCCCGCTGCGCGGTTCCAGCGCACGCGTATCTCCTGGGGCCGGGGACCGAGATCGGTGACCTGGAGCGCCTCCTCGAAGGCGGATCGGAACGAGCAGTGGCCCCGGCGGGGCGGATCACCTTGGGGCGGCATCGCAGCGTTCTCCGCTGCCGATGAAGCCGGCGAGCCCACAGGCAGTCCGGTGCGGGAGCGTTGTCGTGGTGCGGGTTTCATGATGGCGTCACCTCCAACTCAATGAAGATGCTACCCAGGAGTGTCTAAGCTCACCGTAAGGGATGTGGAGCGGGGCCGCACCAAGGTGCGGCCCCGCTCGGTCTTCTATGGAAGCTTCTCACCCCGGGGTCGGGGCGAGAAGCTCAGGGAGGGGTCTACTGGGCGTTGATTTGCGCGATCTTGGCCAGCGCTTTGGCTTTCAGATCGTCGGGGAGCGGCGCGTAGCCGAGTTCCTCAGCAATCATGGTGCCTTCTTCCAGCGACCAGGTGAGCCAGGCTTTCAGCGCTTCGGCTTTGGCGGCATCAGCCATCTTGTCGTAGACCAGGATCCAGGTGGCACCCACGATGGGGTAGGCCTCTGCGTTCGGGCTGTTGGCCACCGAGAAGCGCAGGTCCTCGGGGAAATCGGCGCCCGCGGCGGCAGCCGAGGTCGATTCCAGGCTGGGCTCGACGAAGGTGCCGGCCTGGTTCTTGAGCGAGGCCATGGTCAGACCGGACTCTATGGCGTAGGAGAGCTCCACGTACCCGATGCTGCCGGCCTGCTGCTGGATGACCGCGGCGACGCCGTCGTTACCCTGGCCACCGACACCCACCGGCCACGTGACCTCCTTGCCCTTGCCGACCTTCTCGCTCCAGGCGGCCGAGACGTCGTCCAGGTAGCCGGTGAAGATGCTGGTGGTGCCGGAGGAATCCGAACGATGGACCACTTGGATGGCCGTGTCGGGCAGGGTCACACCCTCGTTGAGCGCAGCGATCTTGGCATCGTTCCACTTGGAGATCTCGCCCATGAAGATGGCGGCGAGAGTGTCGGAGTCGAGATGCAGTTCCTCCACGCCGTCCAGGTTGTAGGCACACACCACGGCGCCGAAGACGGTGGGGATGTGCAGCACTTTGGCGCCTGATGAGCTCTCGGCGGCCGTGATCTCTTCGTCCTTCATGGGGGCGTCGGAGGCGCCGAAGTCAACGGTGAGCTTGGTGAACTGCTCGATCCCGCCGCCCGAGCCGATGCCCTGGTAGTTGACCTTCACACCGGGGTTGACCAGCTGGAACTCGCCGATCCATTCGACGTAGAGCGGTTTGGGGAAGGTGGCGCCGGCGCCGTTCAGCGAGGCATTCAGCGGAGCGGTGGTGGTATCGGTGGGGGCGCCGGTGGTCTCGGTGGGAGCGGCCGTGGTGTCAGTGGGAGCAGCCGTGGTGGAACTGGCTGGGGGAAGCGTCTCGGCGCTCGAGTCATCGCCGCAGCCGACGGCGACCAGACCCAGGAGCGCGATGGCCATGAGTGCCACCATGACGAGGGCTGCAAGACCCTTCCTATTGCTGGTGAGAGGCATGTTCTCTTGTCCTTTCCTGTCTTTCTGGACCTCTGTCCTGCCGATGAACAGGCTACGGGACCGTCAGAAACCAGCGTTAAGGCTGAGTTAAGAGAAAGCGACAAATCCGTTAAATCGCAGAGATCCAAAGACCCCGGTCCATCACTACCACCAGACCGGGGCCATGATCTCCGATTGTGACGATCACCGCGGTCACTCAGTGGCCGCCGGCACGATCTTCTCCAGCACCCAGAACATGTTCTGGCCCAACGTACGCATGGTGCGCTCGGCTTCGGCGTCGTCCTCGATGTCGCGGCCCTTGGGAGCGAACCCCATGTTCCAGTAGCTGGAGCCGGGCACGATCATCTCAGCATGAAGGTACAGATGGTTGATGGCGTTGAAGGTGTCGATGGCCCCACCCCGGCGGGCGGACACGACCGCAGCCCCCACCTTGCGCTTGAACATGTGGTCGTTGGCCGCGGCCACCATGCCCACCCGCTCGATGAGAGCCTTCACCTCGGCGTTGACGTTGGCGAAGTAGGTCGGCGCACCGATGACCATGGCATCGGCCCCCATCATCCGCTCGATGATGCTGTTGAGCGCATCGCCACGCATGTTGCAGCGCTGGTCCTTGTTGACGAAGCAGCGGCGACAGTCGATGCAACCGCGCAACGGCTTGCCGGCCAGGTGGAACATCTCGGTCTCGACGCCCAGCTTGGTCAACTCGTCCAGCACCCAGCCCACCATGACACCGGTGTTCCCGTCACGCCGTGGACTGCCGTTGATGCCCAGAACCCGCATCTAGCTCTCCTTTCCAGGGCGGCTTCGCCGCTCTCGTGCCTGTCGTAGTATCCCAGAGACGAGACCATCCCTATGCCCAGCATCGCAACCACGGACCCCGCCGAGCCTAAAGACGTCTTTCCCTTTCGCCGATAGAAAGAAGGTAGCCCGGTGATGGCCCAGAACACTCGCGCTCCCCGGAGGTGCCGTGAACATCGCTCCCCAGATCTTCTGCCGCTCGTGCGCCTCACCCCTCGTGCAGGCCACGGAGTGGGAGCAAGACGAGGAAGCGCGCTGGTCGGTGAGGCTGTGGTGTCCGGAGTGCGGGTTCGAGCGCAATGCGTTGCTCGACAAGAGCCAAGCCGGGTACCTCTCTCTGGCCATCGAAACCGGGTTCGCCGTGGTTCTCGAAGCCCTGGACGAGCTTCACGAACTCGAGAGCGCCGCGGAACTCGACTTGGTCACCCGCATCCGCTCCGAACAGGCCGGGCGTACCAGCCGCTGACCCAGCCTCTGCTGGGGCCGACCGCTACCCTTCTTCCTTCTTCACGACCGCGGGCGCGACCACCGTCGGCGGATCGGCGACCATCTGCCGGCGGCCTCTGACCACGTAACGCCACATCTGCACCAGTTGCTGGCGGTCCCGCACGATGATGAACAGGGCCAACAGTACGTAGGCCGCCGAGAAACCCAGGCGCACCGAGGTCTGCGGGAACGGGAACTGCAGGAAGAAGAGAGCTGCGAGGGCGACCGCCTCTTTCCAGTTGAAACGGAGATTGAGGAGCACTGCGAACCCGAGCACGGTCTGAGCGGCGGTGAGGATGAACTCTTCGAACTGGCGGGCATCCAGTGGCAGGAAACCGTTGCCGCCCCCGGCGAGATAGGCGAAGGGGATGGTGCCCACCAGCAGCGTCCACTGGTTGACCTTGGACGAGAGCAATGTGCCGATAGCGTCGTCCCCCTTGAGACGATAGGCCAGCAGACAGGCCACGATCAGCTCGGGCGACTCCGAGACCAAGGGTGCAAGCCACTGCACGAGCAGGAACTCATCGATGCCCAAACCCTTGCCGGTGGCCACCAGAGCCTCGGAGAAGGGTTCGGCAGAGGCGAGGATGAACGCAGCCGCGGCCACGAACATGCCGATGACCACCCCGCGCCGGTTCCTCTTGGGCAGGCAGCCGATATATGAACAGACCCCGATGAGTTCCGGCTCCTCGCGCTCCTCCTTGGCCACCCGCCACAAGTAGACGCAGTAGACCAGAAGCAGAGCGACGCCTGAGATCATGCTGATAGTGCCGAACACGGGGATGCTCACCGAGACGACGGCGGCGATGCCCAGGAAGAGCAGCTCGATGCGCCGCCGCCCCTGCAGGCGCAGCCCACCCCCACGCGTGGATGTGACCGTACTCCCTGTGGTGAGGGTGGCGTCGAGTTCGGCCGGCTGCTCACGGCCCGGAAGGACCACGTCTGCCGAGGATAATGCCTCGGCCACGGCCACGGGCACGACCTCGCGCGGGCCCCTCTTGCCCCACTTCTTCTTGGCCCGCCGTAAGCTCAGGCCCGCCACCAGCGCCACCAGCGGCCAGCCGAAGCCCAGGAGCAATCTGTTGCTGCCCGTCATGTTGGCGGCGGCGTAGTGGGCGTATGCCGGATCGCTGCCGGCGCGGTAGGCGAAGAAGAGGTCCACAGCGTACTCGGGCAGAACGGCGATGAGCGCCAAGACCGCGATGGCCAGGCTTCCCGAGATGTCGAGCTGGGCCGTCTCCGCCGCCCAAGCCAGGAGCACGGCGGCCCCCACCACGGCGGTGCCGTAGACGATCACCGCGTAATAAGGATGGACCTCCAGGCCGGAGATGCGCAGAGTGAGCGCGGGAAGCGCGACGATCACGGCGATCGCGAGCTTGAGCAAGGAGCTGCGGGCCAACGAAGTCTTCTTTCTCTCGGACCCGGCCGAGTCCGGCGCCTCTGCAGGCGAAGGACGACCGCACCGGGTACGTGTGTACCGGTCGCCGGTCTCGTTCGCCTCGAAGCGAGGTGGGGGACCGGGCCGTTGCTCAGGCCGTGGTGACGATCTCCCCGCCCCTCCCCACGTGTAGCAGGAAGGGGGAACTACTCCCCTGCGGGCGAGATGTTAGCACGCTGCGCCGGGGCGCGCCCGGAAGGGCGCGCCCCGGCGG
>JAXGXJ010000008.1:0-190294 GCA_040772905.1 Thermoleophilia bacterium
TGCTTCACGCAGGCGGGCTCGTGGCCAGCCGTGGTGCGCGCAGAGCACAGGTCGCAGTACATGGTGGTGAAGGGCAGGTAGTCGATGCGATAGGTCTTGTCCGGCTTCTCGGTCAGGATCTCGCACAGATTGATGCCGCCCCGGCCGGCGGGGTAGCCGTGCTCCTGCTTGCAGGCGATCTCGCACGAATGGCAGCCCGTGCAGTACTCGTAGTCGATGAGCAGTCCTTGCCTAGGCATAGCGGACTTCCTCTCCTTCCTTCACCTTGGAGATCCGGCAGAGCATCGTCTTGGTGAAGGCGCCGCCGAAACCAGACTTGCTGTTGTGGCCCATGGGGATCAGCTGGTTGACGTTCAGGTCCCATACCTTGTAGGGGTTGCCGTCGCCTGTGTACTCGGCTTCGGGGATCCACCAGCCGTGCTGGGCGACCACCACCTCGGGATGGGTGAGCGGCGAGAGCTTGGCTTTGCGCTTGGCCTGGCCCCTGGTGCCCTCGATGAGCACCCAGTCGCCGTCCTTGATGCCGTACCTGGCGGCGGTGTCGGGATGGATCTCCACCGGCGGGTCGGGATTGATCTCGCGCAGCCAGGGGATCATGCGGTGCTCGGAGTGGAACATCACGCCCACCCGGCGTCCGGTATTGAGGATGAGCGGGTACTCCTTGTGGATGTCGGGAGTGCTGATCTCGCTCTCGATGGGCTCCACGTGGTGCGGCAGCGGGTTCAGGCCGTACTCCTCGAACTTCTGGCTGTAGAACTCGAACTTGCCCGAGGGGGTGCGGAAGCCCGGCCGGCCGTCGGGTCGCAGCAGGCCCTTCTCGTGACGGTAATACGGAGTGGTGGCGTCGCCCTTGGGCGCCAGGCAGTAGCCGGCCTCCTTGAGCGACTCGAAGGTGTGGCCGGTTATCGACAGACGCTGGTCGAGCAACGCGTGGACGTCGGGCCAGGGCACGGCATCGGGGTTGAGGCGCTTGGCGAGCTCGAAGTTGATCTCCCAGTCCATGCGGGCTTCGTCGGTCTCGGCCACTTTGTAGATGGGGTTGCAGGGCACGCCGGTGGTGAAGGCCGAGTCCTTCTCGGTGATGGCGGCGGCCGGCAGGACGATGTCGGCGATGGCCTGCGCGGTGGGGGTCATGAAGGTGTCGACCACCACGTTGAACTCGAGCTTGCGCACGGCCTCGTAGTGGCGCCGCGGGTCCTGCGCCGTGCCGGCCAGGAAGTTGTTGGTCTGGCACCACAGGCCCTTGATGGGGTAGGGGGTGCCGGTCTCCATCTGCTCGAGCACGTCGTCGGACATGGCCCAGGAGCGGAAATTCTTCACCAGCGGGTATTTGTCGGCGCCGATGCGCTTCTGGTTCATCTTGTCGACGAACTCCCGACCGTAGAGTTGGATGACCTCCTCGGTGGAGTAGGGATAGATGGTCACGCCGTGCGCCGGACGCGAGATGACGTTGCCGCCGGGATTGTCGATATTGCCGGTGAGCGCCCACAGGCTGGCCAGCGCATGCACGCTGGCCACCGCTTCAGCGTTGGAGTCGAGCGGCTGGCCGAAGCGCATCTGGGCCGGCTTGGCGGCCGCGTACATGCGCGCGGCTTTCACGATCTTGTCGGTGGGGACCCAGGTGATGTGCGAGATCTCATCCAGCGACTGCGTGGCCACTTTGGCCTTCAGTTTGTCGAAGCCGAAGGTCCACTTCTCGACGAACTCCTTGTCGTAGAGATCCTCCTCGATCATGACCTTGATCATGCCCAGGGCCAGGGCGCCGTCGGCGCCCGGACGGACGCGCAGCCACAGGTCGGCGCGCGACGCCTCCCAGCCGTTGTAGGGGTCGACCACGATGAGCTTGGCGCCCCGCTTCATCATGTCGACCGTGAAGTGGCCGCTGAAATAGTGGTCGGCGCACTGGCTGCCCTGCAGGTTGCGGGCCCAGCTGACGATGAGCTCCGGACACTTCCACTCCGGATCGTCGTAGCGCAGCGGGAAGAACTGGGCCGCGTCGGGGAAGGTCATGTCACCCATCACCTGCGCGCACGCGGCCAGGCGGGGCGTGAAGCAGGCGATGCCCGAGAGGCCGAAGAGCGTCCAGTTGGGGCTGCCGTAGGCGTAGGCCAGGAAGATGATGGGTCCGCCCGAGTCGCGCCCCGTGCCCTGACCGAAGATCATGCACTCGGCGCCGTACCTGTCGCGCAGGTCGCGCATCTTCGCTTCGCAGGTGCCCAGCGCCTCATCCCAACTGATGCGCTCCCACTTGCCCGAGCCGCGCTCGCCCGCGCGTTTCAGCGGATGGCGCAGGCGATCGGGATGGTGGATGTACTGCGGCAGCGCCAGCGCGCGCGGGCAGAGCCGGCCCTGGTGATAGGGATGCTTCTCGTTGCCCTCGACCCTTCGAACCTTGCCGTCCTTGACGTAGATCTTGGCTCCACAGCCACCGTGACACCCGGGTCCGGGCGACCACAGGCCCATCTCGTGGACTTGATATCCATCTTCCTCGTACTGATACATTCGCGATCAGGCTCCTCTTCGCTCCATGGTGGACCGCGCCGGGTCCAGTGGAGCCTCGTTCGATCGGGGTCGGGCCTTATCAGCCGTGGCCCCGCTCTCTGGGGCGTCTCTGCCGATCCAGGATATCCGCTCACGATGCCGGGGGCAAAGCAGTCGGGACTTGCCGGCCGCCTCCGCGGCGCCACGGGGTCCGAGCGATGTTGGCGCCCCCGCCTGCGCCGTCGTGCGGTCACCCATTGTGCCGCGGCATGTCTGTGCCATATGCTGTGAGGTAGTGCTGTCAACGGAATCCGCCGGAGGTCGTGCGTGGAACTGATCGAGGCTGAAAACATCGTCCGTTCGTATCTGCTCAACCAGAAGCCCTTGTCTTTCCGGCGTGGGCACACACCCACGGGCGATACGCTCTCGTGCCCACCGGAGCCGGAGGAATCCTTCGAGTTCCCCGGCGGGATGGTGGCGGTGGAGTACGAGAGCCGCATGCCGGTGGTGTGCGTGAGCAAGTACTGGTGGCTTCTCCACAAGACCGATCTCATGTCGAAGGGCAAGAAGGTCGCCTTGGTCATGATCATCCTGGACGCGGATGCGGCTCCCAAGGATCAATTGGCGCGGCAGAAGGCACTGGCTGAGCAGTTGCAGAAGGACTATCCCGGCTTTCACTACTTCGTCGTGGAGAGCGACCAAGCCAAGCCCGAGGCGATCTCCGAAGCCGTGGCGAAAGCCTTCGAGGTGGTGAAGGAATAGAGTCAGGGGCAAAGAGCGGAGCCGTATGGCGAGATCTTGGATCCTTCCTCGCCGACGAATGATGGTTGCACCCTGAGCGAAATTATCCTATGATTACGACAATAGTTTGCGTCCTGCCTCCTCGGGGGAATGGGGGGACAGGCCAACGGGATGCGATGACCTCAGTGGACCAGCATCGGTCGCCGGGAGCGTGAACGCTCCAGTCCTCTGAGAGAGCAAGTGGTGAGACCGACCCGGATGTCCGTCATGCTGACGGCGGACACGAAGTCGGCGAAGCTCTCGAGGAGGACGGTCAAGATGGAGGCGATACGGCGCACGCCGAATGCGAGGCGGGTCTCGATCCTCTCTCTTCTCGTTCTCTTCCTCGTGTTTGCGCTGCCTTCTGTGGCGTCGGCAGCCGTCGGCACGTCCGAGCTCTCAGTCTCTCCTGACACCGGTGTGATGGTGCCCGAAGGCACGCCCAAGGCTCTCTCCTCCATATACGCGGGGCCTGACCTGGGTGGGCCGGAGAACGTCGGTTCGGCCATGAGCGCCGAGATCGATCTGGCCGAAGGATGCGGGGGTACCGGTGATCTCTTCGTCGAACCGTACGATACGGCGGTGACGGTCCCAGAAGGGACGCCCACCACGATCTCCTGCACTTCTACTGTACCCGACCCCGAAGTCCTGGCTTCAAACGAGACCACTGTGTCGGAGCAGATCACGGTCCCGGTGACTCCGACCTCTGTGAGCGTTGTCAGCACCACTACTGTGGTCGTTCCCGCGATCGTCCATGCGGGGGGCGGCGGCACCGCCGGCACCGGCGCGGCAGTGTGGCTGCTGCTGGGCTTCGCCGCCACCATGGCGGTGGGGCTTGCGGTCTCCACTATCCTCACACGGGGCACCTCGAGGACCTGAGCGTCGCCGACCTCCTCCTCCGGCGACGCTCAGTCTCCTACCCCCGATCCTGTGCCTTCGCGACCCCAGTGAGCGGCTTGTCGCGTGCCGGCCACAGTCCTATACTTCTGGTCGATCAGGCAGCCCGCGAGATCGTGACGAATGCGGGTGTGGCCGGGCTTGACGAGCAGTGGAGCGGGTATGAGCTCTGCGGGACGCGTGGGTTCCTGCAGGGCTTTTTGCTGTTCCGGGGGTGAGAGGTGAGACTGGCCGACCAGAAGACCAGTGTGGCGTTGCTCTCGGTGTGTTCCAACACCGTGCTGATCGCTCTCAAGGTGGTCGTAGGACTACTGATCGGCTCTGTTGCCGTCTTGTCCGAGGCCATCCATTCCGCCGTGGACCTGGTCGCTGCGCTCATCGCCCTCTTCGCCGTGCGAGCGTCCGAGCAGGCCGCCGACGAACGCCACCCTTTCGGGCACGGCAAGTTCGAGAACCTCTCCGGTACCATCGAGGCCTTGCTCATCTTCGGAGCTGCCGCCTGGATCATCTACGAAGCCGTACGGAAGCTCATCGCACCAGAGCCGGTGGACACGCCGCTGTGGGGTGTCGGCGTGATGCTCGTGTCCGCGCTCGCCAACCTCTTCGTCTCCGGCCGTCTGTTCAGCGTGGGCAGGGCGACCGACTCGGTTGCTCTGGAGGCCGACGCATGGCATCTACGCACCGATGTCTACACCTCCGCGGGGGTCATGGCTGGACTCCTGATCATCTGGCTGGTGGGGGTGATAGACCCGGGCGTGGATGTACACTGGCTTGACCCGGTGGTGGCTATCCTGGTGGCGTTGCTCATCCTGAAGGCGGCCTGGGATCTCACTCGTGAGGCAGCTCGCGACCTTCTGGACGTCAGCCTGCCTGGAGAAGACGTGGGTTGGATCAAAGACCATGTGCTCAAGACCTGGCCGCAGGTGCACAGCTTCCACCACCTGCGCACCCGCAAAGCCGGGCCCGATCGCTTCATCGACTTCCATGTGGCGGTGGACGACACGATGACCGTGGGCGACGCGCATGCACTGGGAGACGAGATCGTCACGGCAATCAAGGAGAGGATGCCGAGGTCTCGGGTGAACATACATGTCGAGCCGTGCGACCATACATGCAGGCCTTCCTGCGCGGAAGGCTGTACGCTTGCTGTTGACGGACCACAGCAAAGGACCGGATGATCGTCGGCCCACGCGGCCCGAATGAGACTGGAGGCGACATGTCGAACGACACGCAGCGGTTCAACTCACCCTCGACCCCCCCTGGACGCGATCTGGTGGAGGCGGCTCTGCGGGCGGGACTCTCCGCGCTGGACGAGCAGGCCGGCAAACAGTTCTTCGCCGCGTACGGCATCGCCGTGCCCGAAGGCGCAACCGTGGCCGATGCCGACGAGGCCGTGAGGGTGGCGAACGCTATCGGTTTCCCGGTGGTGATGAAAGGTTCTGCACCTGAGGTCCAGCACAAGACCGACGCAGGACTGGTGCTCCTCGGCCTTCAGGATGAGGTGGAGGTCCGCGAGGGGTTCCGTACCCTGGAGGCGCGCGCGGCCGCAGCCGGCGCCACTCTGGAAGGCGTCCTCGTGGAGCACATGGTCAAGGGCAAACGCGAGTTCGTGGCCGGGCTGCTGCGCGATCGTCTGTTCGGACCGGTGGTCATGTTCGGACTGGGAGGCATATTCACCGAGGCGCTCCACGATGTCGCCTTCGCTGTGGCTCCGCTCCAGGCGGGGGATGCCGAGGAGTTGCTGGGCGAGATCAAGGCCGTCGAGTTGCTGGGATCCATCAGAGGCGAGCCGCCCGTCGACCGGGAGGCGCTCATCCACGTCATCGAAGCTCTGGCGCAGATGGCGGAGGACCATCCCGAGATCCGCGAGATCGACATCAACCCCCTGCTCATGGACGGGGCGCGGCCTGTGGCTGTAGATGCGCTCATCGCGGTGGGCGAGCCGGTGGAGGTGAGCACCAGACCGCCTGCCGACATCTCCCGGCTGGAGGCGCTGCTGGCTCCGGGCGACGTGGCTGTGGTGGGTGCGTCGGCCGACACCAGCAAGTGGGGCGGCATGCTGATCGCCAACCTGAAGCTGGGCGGGTTCCCCGGGTCCATCTATCCCATCAATCCCAAGGGTGGGACGATTTTCGGCTACCCGGTCTACGCGAGCGTGGCCGATCTGCCCGAGACTCCCGATCTGGTGATCGTGGCCGTGGCGGCACCCTTGGTGGCCGGGGTTCTCGAGCAGTGCGGGCGGAAGGGCGTGGGGGCGGTGGTGGTCGTGTCGGCGGGGTTCTCCGAGATGGGACCTGAGGGACGGGCTCTCGAAGACGAGTTGGTGGCCATCGCCGAGCGCTACGGCATGGTGCTGGTGGGGCCCAACTGCATGGGGGTCATCTCGTCTCACTACAACTTGTACGGCACCGGATTCACACTGTTGCGGCCCCAACCGGGCGGCGCCAGCATGGTGTCGCAGTCGGGCAACTTGGGTGTGCAGCTGCTCATCTCGGCTGAGCGTCGCAAGGGCGGTGTGGGCAAGTTCGTGGGCGTGGGCAACGAGGCCATGATCGACGCGGTGGACTTCATCAACTACCTGCGCGACGATCCCGAGACCAGCACCATCGTGGGGTATATGGAGGGCTTTGACGACGGCCGAAGGCTGCTGGAGGTGGTGCGGCAGACCTCTCTGGAGAAGCCGGTGGTCGTCCTGCGTGGCGGCACCAGCGAGCTGGGCAAGAGGGCGGCCGCTTCGCACACGGGGGCCTTGGCCTCCTCCACGGCGGTGTTCGACGCCGCCGCCAGGCAGTCCGGGTTGCTGGTCACCACCGATCCGGATGAGTTCATGGATCTCACCTTCGCCCTCTCCTACATGCCGCTCCCACCGGGCAAGCGGGTGGCTGTCGCCACTCTCGGGGGCGGCTGGGGCGTGCTGGTGTCGGACGAGATAGCGCGTGCCGGGCTGACCCTGGCCGACTTGGATGAGGACGTGATCGAGAAGCTCAACGCCATACTTCCTCCATATTGGAGTCATTCCAACCCCATCGACCTGGTCTCGAGTACCGCGCCCGGAGTGCCGGAGGCGGTCCTGGAGGTCCTCGTGGCCAGCGACAAGGTGGACGCGGTGATCGTGATGGGTGTGGTGGGGGCCATGAGCGAGAGCCGCCGGGCCTTGCGTGAGATCGATCAGCTGAAGGCCGCTCAAGAGGCTGCGATCGCGGCCGGCGCAGCGGCGGATACCGCGGTCGAGGGGCAGTGTGGGGACGAGGCGGAGGTCGCGGAGCCGGAACTGAGCGAGCGCGAGATGCAGTTCATCCAGCAGGTGGCCGGTCTGATGGACCGTTACTGCAAACCCATAGCCAACATCTCGCTCAAGCCCATGACGCAGGCGGTGTTCTCGCTCGGTGGGAGATACTCCACCTTTGTGCTGCCGTCCCCGCTACGCGCGGTGCGCATCCTGGGCAAGATGGCTGAGCACGGAGCCTATCTGCGCAGGCATGGTCGGGACCTCAACTGCTGAACCTGGTCAGGGATCGGGAGTGTAGAAAGCGCGGTCGCCCTCGCGGCTGATGGTGAGCCCCAGGTCGGCGCTCAAGCTGCTCAGGCGGTCGAGGATGACGTGTGCCTCCTCGCCTGAGACCGGCGCGGGCACGCCGTCTTCGTCCAGATAGACCGGTATCGCCGTGAACGAGGGCGGGCCCTCTTTGGGCAGGGAGACCTGCAGCACGAAGGCTTCCCCCGTGATGCGGGAGTAGTGGTCGAAGACGAAATCGCCCAGGCTGTAGGCGATGAGATGGCTGCGATAGAGTTCCAGACCCTGGATGACATGGGGATGATGGCCCAGCACCAGATCGGCGCCGGCGTCCACGGCGCGGTGGGCGAGGCGTCGTTGCTCGCGCGTGGCCTGGCCGGTGTATTCCGTCCCCCAATGGAAGCTCACCACTACGAAATCCGCCGTCTCCGCAGCAGCGGCGATGGAGGCCAGCACCCGCTCTCGGTCGGGGGTGGTGGCGTTCACGCCCGGGTGTTCAGCGGTGGCGGCGAAGCCGCCCGGGATGATCTCGGTGAAGGCCAGCACTTTGACGATGCCGGCGGGTGTGATGAGCAGCGCCGGCGCCTCCGCCGCCCTGCGGTCGGCTCCGGCGCCGGCATACGCCACCCCGGCGTCGTCCAGCCGCTCCAGCGTATCCAGCAGAGCCTTGGAGCCGTAGTCGAGCGTGTGGTTGTTGGCCAGGCTCACCACGTCGACGCCGGCGGCCGCCAGGCCGCCGGCCAGGGCGGTGCGGCTGCGGAAGGTGTACTCCTTGGCGGTGTTGCGCGCTCCCTTGTCGGAGATGGGCGATTCCAGGTTGACGAAGGCGAGATGGGCTTCCTCCAGGTAGGTCTTGACCGGGGCCAGTACGGCTTCGCCTCCGTGTGCGTCGATGAAGGCGCCCACCCTCCGGTCGCCGATGACATCACCTCCGGCTGCGAACAGCAGGGGCGGACTGGTGGTCGTGGTGGTGGTGGTCGAAGGAGCCGTGGCCGTGGTCGTCGTGCTGGTGGACGGCGCGGCGGCGGTCGTCCTCGTGGGCGCACCGGTGGTAGAAGGCGCTGCGGCAGCTGTGGCGACGGCGGCCGGCCCGGGGTCGGGAGGGCCGCCGGACGAGGCGGGAGTGAGCAGGTAGACGGCCGCAAGTACCGCGGCGATCGCCCACAGGCACGCGGCGCCCATGGCCCATCTGCGGTCAATGGCGCCGTCCCGCGGGTCTTGTTCCTGCGTGGTCATGACATGAGTATAATGACCGGACCCCCCGAGGGTCCTGCGGGCGCCGGAAGGCTCGGTGCTGCACGCGGGTTCTCCGGCGGCCGGACGTGGGTCCGTGGTCGCGCCGGGTATTGTCAGTAGTCTCCGCGGCCATGGAGGATCATGCGTCCGGTAAGCAGAGGACACCGTGGCAAACAGGTGGTGGATATCCAGACCCGCCTGTCTGCGTTGGGGTATTTCCTGGGGCGCGAGGGAGCCGATGGCTTCTTCGGTCCGCACACCGAGATGGCCATCCGCGCGTTCCAACAGACGCGTCTGCTGGACGCCGACGGTGTGGTGGAGGACAACACCTGGGCGGAGTTGGTGGAGGCCGGTTACGAGGTGGGCGAGCGGCTGCTGTACCTTCGCGTGCCTCCCATGCGTGGCGACGACGTGCTCTATCTGCAGGGCCGTTTGGACGAACTGGGTTTCGACTCCGGGCCTGTGGACGGCATCTTCACGCCTGCCGTGGAGGAAGCGGTCACCGAGTTCCAGCGCAATGCGGGTCTCATCGTGGACGGGATCGTGGGGGAGACCACCTACGATCGTCTGAAGCATCTGCGTCAGGTGCATCCCGATGCTTCGCCGGCGGGTATCCCCGACCGGATGAACGGATATGTGGGGCGGCGCGCGCTTCCGGGGTTGCGTGTGAGTATCGACCCGGCGCACGGGGGAAGGGACCGCGGGGAGACCGACCCGCGTGGCTTGGTGGAGAAGGATGTCAACCTGCGCTTGGCGCTGGCGCTGGCCGAGCTTCTACAGCAGGCGGGCGCCGAGGTGCGACTGAGTCGCGACGACGACAGTGATCTGGGCCTCTACGAGCGCATCGAGGGCGCCAACGAGTGGGGTCCCGATGTGCATCTGTGTCTGCATCACGCGGGCAGCAGGAGTCCCAAGCCGAACGGGGCGGCGGCTTTCTACTTCGCCAACGGCGCGTACATGTCCCGAGGCGGACGCCGGCTGGCCGGGTACATCGTCAACGCCTTGTGCGCGGGACTGGGTCGGTGCGACCTGCGCAAGCACGGTCGCAACTACGCCTGTCTGCGCGAGGTCAAGCCGCTTGCCGTGCAGATTGAGCCCGGATATCTGACGCATCCCGAGGAGGGGCCGACGCTGGCCGACCCGGCCGTCCTTGCCCGAGAGGCCCGGGCCATCGTCCACGGCATCGAGTGTTATCTGGCCCGACTCTGACCGGTCGGCCGGGGGGAGAACGCTGCCGGGGTTCCCGTCCGCGCTGTCGGGGGTTGGCGCGGGCGCGAGGAGAATGGTAAAGTGCAGCGAACTGCGAGACGGGTACTTTGTGTGCCCGAACCCTGCAAACGACCACTGGAGGATCCGATCAGCACCGGTAGGCCAGGCGGTTTCAGGCGTCGTCTCATCCCCATCGTCCTCATAGTCTCTCTGCTGGTCCTCCTGGGTGCCCAGGTTGCGGCGGCTGAGCCTGCCGCCATCACCAAGGCCAAGAGTCAGGCGGCCGCACTTCAGGAGCGCATCGACGAACTCGCGTCTGAGCTCGATGCGGCGGTGGAGGATTACAACTACGCCAAGGCCAAGCTTGCTGAGACCAAGGCCGCAGCGGAGGCCACCCAAGCCAAATTGGGGAAGGCGGAGGCCGACCTGAAGGTGCTTCAGCCGAAGCTGGAGGAGCGCCTGGTCGAGATCTACAAGCAGGGTCAGTTGGGCATGATCGCCACTCTGGCTGAGTGTGATTCCTTCTCTGAACTCGTCAACCGGCTCGATCTTCTGGAACGGTTGAGCGAACAGGACAGCCAGGTCATCTCCGACGTGTTGGACTTCCGCGAACAGGTGACGCAGCGCAAGGCCGAACTGGCCGCCCAGTTGGAGGAAGAGAAGGTCCTCACGGCGCAGGCCGAGGCTGCCAAAGTCAAGGTGCAGGAGCGCTTGGCCGCCAACGAGAAAGAACTCGCGGGCAAAGAAGCGCTTATCGCCCAACTGCAGAAGGAGGAGGCCGCCCGTCAGGCCAGGCTTGCGGCCGCGGCGAAAGCGGCGGCCAAGAAGGCGGCTGAGGAAGCGGCCAAGAAGAAAGCGGCAGCCCTTGCCGCGGCCAAGGCCAAGCAGAGCACCAGCAGTTCTTCCTCGGGGTCTTCCAGCAGCAGTTCTGCGAAGTCGAGCAGTTCTTCGAGTTCGAGCAGCGGTCCCGCACCTTCCTCCGCCATCGGAAGCGATGTGGTCTCCATCGCCATGAACTATCTGGGGGTGCCGTACGTCTGGGCGGGCTCCAGTCCCAGCGGCTTCGACTGCTCAGGCTTCGTGGCGTACGTGTTCAAGAAGGTGGGCGTGTATCTACCCCATTCCAGCCGTATCCAGGCGGGGTATGGCGTGGCTGTCTCGCGTTCCAACCTGCAACCGGGCGACTTGGTGTTCTTCTACAGCCCCATCCACCATGTGGGCATCTACATCGGTGGGGGTCAGATGATCCACGCCGCAGGCACCGGCAAGGATGTGCGCATCAACGCCGTCTGGACCGGCACCTACAACTGCGCTCGCCGCATACTCGACTGACAGCGGCTGGGGCGCAATCGGCAGTGGTGGATGTCTACTACCATCAGCTCTTCCTGAAGCACGAGACCGGCGAGCATCCCGAGAGTAAGGAACGTCTCGCTGTGGCCGTGCAGACTCTGCTCGACTCGGGTCTTCCGCTGCAATGGGTCACACCTCTTCCCGCTCCGGTGGAGGAGATCGCTCGCGTACACGCGTCCTCGTACATAGACACGGTGCGCAAGACGGCCCAGGACGGAGGTGGGTGGCTCGACTGGGACACCGCGGTGTCGCCCGACTCCTATGATGCCGCCCTCCTCGCGGCGGGAGCGGGCATCATGGCTGTGGACGAGTGTCTCGCTTCGGGTCGCTCAGCTTTCATGTTGATACGTCCGCCCGGCCATCATGCGACCGCGTCGAAGGGCATGGGCTTCTGTCTCTTCAACAACGTGGCCATCGCCGCGGCGCATGCACTCGACGTGTGCGGCTTTGAACGGGTGCTGATCGTCGACTGGGATGTGCATCACGGCAACGGCACGCACGACGCCTTTTACGAAGACCCCCGGGTGTTGTTCTTCAGCATCCATGAGGACGACCACTATCCCGGCACCGGCGCGGTGGACGAGACAGGGGCCAAGGAGGGGGCGGGATATACCCTGAACGTGCCCCTGCGGGCGGGTGACGGCGACGGTGCGCTGCTGGCGGCCTTCGAATCGTTGCTTCTGCCCGTGGCCCGGGCCTACAAGCCCCAACTCGTGCTGGTCTCGGCCGGCTACGACGGGCAACTGGGTGATCCTTTGGGCGATCTGCGCTTCAGCGAGAGTGCGTTCCAGTGGATGGCCGCTCGGTTGCGGGTCTTCTGCGAGGAGGCGGGTGCGCGAGGGCCTCTGGTCTTCCTGGAAGGCGGGTATGAGCCGCGCATGATGTCGGCGTCGGTGGTGGCGACACTGAAAGGCATGTTGGGCGAGATGCCCGATTTCACCCGCTTCATCACGGATGCCGAACGCTGCGACGTCGAGCGGGCCATAGCCGTCGCCAAGCCCTTCTGGAGCGAGGCGCTCGCGTAGTTCCATGCGCCTCTCAGGCCGCGGTCAAGTCGTGGGCCTTTCCAGCCGAAGAATAGAGCAGATGTCACTGCGAGCCCGAAGGGCTGGAGGCTGCTCGATGCGATGCGTCGATGATCTGCTGCTGGAGACTGTCAAGGTAGGTGCGTCCGACCTGCATCTCAAGGTGGGGAGCCCGCCCATGGTCCGAGTGGACGGGGAACTCACCGAGATCGACGAGTGTGCGCTCTCCCCGGAGGACACCAAGGATTACGCCGCCGCCCTCATGACGGATAAACAGATCCGTCACTTCAGCGAGACCAACGAGATCGATTTCGCCTACAGTCTTCCCGGGAGCGCCCGCTTCCGCGTCAATGTGTACCGGCAGCGCGGCACCATCTCCATCGCCATGCGGCAGGTGGTCAACAAGGTACCAGCGTTCGCCGAACTCAACCTTCCCCCGGTGGTGAGAGAGCTTGCACTCGAGCCGCGGGGCATGGTCTTGGTGACAGGCACCACGGGCTCGGGCAAGTCGACGACGCTCGCATCCATGATCGACTACATCAACAATTGCCTGCGCAGGCACATCGTCACCGTGGAGGACCCCATCGAGATCCTTCACCGCGATCGCCGCAGCATCATCAACCAGCGTGAGGTGGGGCTCGACACCGAGAGCTACGCCTCCGCTCTCAAGTACGTCCTGCGGCAGGACCCTGACATCATCCTCATCGGTGAGATGCGCGACCAGGAGACCGTGCGTAGCGCGCTCACCGCGGCCCAGACCGGTCATTTCGTGCTGAGCACGCTGCACACGCTCGACACGACCGAGACCGTCAACCGCATCATCGACTTCTTCCCCCTCCACCAGCAGAAGCAGGTACGCATCATGCTGGCGGGTACGCTGCGCGGCATCATCTCGCAGCGTCTCCTACCAAAGGCCGACGGCGAGGGCAGAGTCCCGGCGGTCGAGGTCATGCGCATGACCGGGCGCATCCACGACATGATCCTGGACCCTACGCAGACGCACAACATCTACACGGCGGTGAAAGAGGGCGACTTCTACGGCATGCAGACGTTCGACCAGAGCTTGATCAAGCTCTTCGAGGCCGGACTCGTCACCATGGAGGACGCGATGGCCGTGGCCAGCGTGCCTCACGACTTCAAGCTACTGGCGCAAGCCCGCGGGCACGAAGTCTCGTTGGTCGAGGGCTAGCCAAGGCGTTCGCGGCCGCTGCGGGGCAGCTGCTTTCGGCGGTCGTCACCGGCTCTGATCTTCTTGGTGGTGCTCACGCGCGGACGCGTTCTGTCGCCGCCGCCGAACCCGATGAGCCAGTTGATGGTGCCCGTCACCACGGTGACGAACACCGCGGCCAGGAACGCCCAGCCCGTGTTCGTCACCTGCAGCGCGCCGCCCCAGGTGAGCAGCTGCACGATGAGCGCGTTGACCAGGACGGTGCCCACTGTGACCATCGTGGCATACAAGGGCTTGCTGCGCACGCGATGCAGCGGACGGATGAGGCTGTTGAAAAACCCTAGGACCACGGCGAAGATGACGGCCGCCCACACACCGTTGAGCACGAAGCGGCCGCCGGCCACCGAATCCAGGAGGTAGAGGGCCAGGAAGACAGCTATCGCGTCGGCACCGAAGCGTGAGAGCGCCTTCACGGACTCGGTCTCCGCGTCTCGGTGTCTTTCGCGCCGGCGTAGCGCTCGAGTAGACCGGCCGCCAGCGCGGCCACCTGTGTGCGCACCGACTCTGGTGCGTCCAGTACGGCTCCGCCGAGGAAGCGGACCGTCTCCCGTGCCATCCAACGCTCATCCAGGTAGGGCACTTGGGCGGCAAGGTCGCCGTCGGGGAGGACTTCGAACGACAGACCCCGCTCCTCCAGGTAGGCGGTCCAGCGGGGTGTGAAGCGCATGGAGGCCCGCGCGTCGGCAGTGCCGGGGCTGAAGGCCATCCCGGCGCGTCGCTGACTGAGATCGACGTCGGCGCGGGGCGTGAAGGGCTCCCCATCGGTCCGTGCGGCTCGAACGAGTTCCATCTTGAAGGTCCTTTGCCCACCGGCTTTTCGGCAATAGGCTTCCACGTACCATCCATCGCGTGAGCGGAACAGCAGGTACGGTTCGATGACCCGGGTGGAGAGCTCCCCCGGGCTAGGGCTGAAGTACTCGATCTCCACCAGGTAGTGATGGCGGATGCCACTGTTGATGACGGTCATGATGTCATGGGCCGGGGGTATGACGTCGTCCACCAGCACTGGGGCATCCTGCCCGGCCGTTCCCACCAGGGTCTGCACCTTGCTTCTCACCGAGGCCAACGACTCCGCTCCTTCCAGGGCGATGGCGTCACCCACCATGTCGATGGCCAGCAACAGGGCTCGGGCCATGAGCGGCGACAACCGGGCAGGATGGACGAACGCATCGGCCATGACGTCGGGGGTCACGGTCACTCCCGTGTCGTCTGCTTCAGCCCACAGGGTGTAGGTGCCTCCGCCGAAGTTCATGAGGTTGAGGAGGGTGAGATCGGCCTCCACCTCCGCACGGCTGAGGCCCAGGTCGTTCTGCAGAGCCTCCCATGACACCAGCGAGGTCTCGCGCGCTGCCACCAGATAGCGCAGCAGCGCGAGCGTGCGGGCCAAGTGCTCGGGCGCGATGGGCTCGGCTGCTTTCCCGGTCTCCTCCGCCGGCGGGCGGCTACGGTCCGGCAGCACAGACCCGGCCGGGTGCGTGGCCGCCTCCCGGCCTGGACCGCTGTGCAGCCTGCACACCTCCTCAAGACGTTGCCGCAGCGACTGCCGCAGGTCTGCGGGACCCAACAGTTCGCCGCACCCTCCCAGGCCCACCACCCAGGAAAGGAGCACGTCCTCGTCGGCATAGGGGGCCTCGAACACCGTACAGCCTTCCTGGTCCGCGCCCAGGCTGTGCACGTGGGGCTGCAGCCGTTCCACCCACCAAGAAAGGTCTTCGTCCACCTTGATGGTTGCTGTCCCTCGCACCGGTCCGATGAGCCAGGGTGGTCGGGCTCGATATTGGGACGGGTCATAGTCGGCGGGAACGGTGAAGTCGCGTGTCTTCTCGGTGAGGTAGCGCACCGTGCCCTCGATGCGGGCCACCCGGAAGGTGCGGATCGCCTGGCGGCGATGGTCGAACCCCACCGCGTACCAGCGTCCTTGGATGAGGAACAGGCTGTAGGGGTCGAAGGTGCGTTCTCCTGTCGATCCGTCCGAGGAGGGGTAGGAGAAGCACACAGTCTTGCCCCGAGCGGCCGCCTGTTCCAGTCGAGCCAACTGGCGTCCCGCCCGCCTCGCGTCTTCGTCGGGTGCCAAGGCCACCGGCAGTTGCTCCAGCTCATCGCGCAAAGGATCTGGTTCGCCTCGGCTGATGGCGGTGAGGGCCAGCCGAAGGGGGCGGGCATAGGCGAAGCGGCCTTCGAGGGTCGCCAAGACCAGCGCGAGCGCGTGGCGCTCGTCGGGGGTGAAGTCCAGGCTGGGAAGGCGATAGTCCTCCTCCAGCAGGCCGTACATTTGGGTGTCCGCGCTCTCGGCTTCGCCGAGAGCGCGGATCTCGATGCCTATCTTCTCCAGATCGGCTCGGTCACCGTAGAACCTACGTGCGAAGGTGTCGTCACTCATGTCCCAATAGCCCTCCACCGAATCGCGGATCTCGCGCACAGAGAAAGGCCGGGGTCTGCTCAGCAGGAAAGAGAGCAGGGAGAGTTGGCGTATGAGCTTATCCTCGTCACGACTCATGCAGTAAGACTAACCCAGATGACGGGTGACGGTCGGGATCTGTCCGGTGGTCGTTCTACAATGTCAGGACGATGACCACGCACGACCTACACTCATCTTCCGCCGAGGGCGGCGCCACCGCCATGCCCCCCGTGCCTGGCCTGGCTCTGGTGCTGGGTGCGGCCAACTCGGGCAAGCTGGGTGAGGTGGTCTCCTGGCGCAGCAGATGGTCGACGCTTGGCCCGGTGATCGTCGTCCCCACCATCCCTGTGGCCGATGAGGTGACGCGCGAGTTGGTTGTGCGTCAGGGCGTGGTGTTCGGACCTCCTCCGGCGGTCACTATCGACGGTCTGGTACGAGAAATGCTCGGCGAGCATCCACCCCTGATCGCCGACGTCGAACGAGAACTCCTCGTGGCGGGCCTGCTGCGTGAGCCGGGGCTCACTGCGCTCCGGCCGGCCGCACGCTTCCCCGGTCTGGTGAGCGTCGTGGCCGGACTTCTGCAGCGTCTGGAGGAGAGCGACAGGACGCCCGAACAGATCGAGCAGGCCCTAACCCGGTGGGGCATGGACGCGCCCGAAAAGGCTGGCCTGGCGGCCGACCTGCGCGTGCTGACAGGCCGTTATCGGGAGTCGTGTCTCCGGCGGGGAGTGATCGAGCGCGCCGCCACGGTGCGGCGCGCCGCCGACCTGGTCGAAGACTGGCGAAGACCTGTGGCCTTCTACGGCTTCACGTCCTTCACCCCTGGCCAGCGGCGGCTCATCTGCCGGCTCATGGAGCTCGTACCCGTGTTGATGACGTTCGACTACGAGCGTTCCCGGACCGCGAGTCTGGTCGACGGTGCCGAGGTCGCTCGCTGGGAGCGGGTGGCCTCGAGTGTGAAGGAGCTTCCTCCTCAATCGCGCGCATACTCGTCCTCTCAGATCGCTAGGCTCGAGCGTCTGCTCTTCAACCAGGAGAGTGAAGGGGGAGCTGGCGTGGGGGAGGAGGTCCCAGCGCGGTCGGGTACGTCCGGCCCCAGCGCTGCGCACTACGGCGCGACGGTAGCGGAGGAGGGCGTACATCTCCTCCTTGCCGCGGGAGAGCGGAGTGAAGCCGAGTTGGCCGTCCAGCATATCGCGGCGCTCCTCCGCCGCGGCTTCCGTCCCGGTGACGTGGGTGTGATCGTCCGTGACGTAAGCGGGCGGGGCCGGCTCGTGGGGCAGGTGCTGGCGTCGTGCGGCATACCTCACAGGCTGGACGACAGCCCGCAGTTGGCGTGTACCGGTCTCGGGCATGCGTTCCTGCAAGCCGTACGCGGACTTGCCGCGGCCGATGCGGCATCCCTGCTCGCGTTTCTCACAGGACCGTATGGGGGGCTGGCCGGCGACCAGGCGGTCGAGCTTCGCCGCCGCTACCAGCGCGCGGCGGTGCAGGACATGAGTACGCTCGCCGCGTTGGTCGAGGCGCTGCAGCCGGGTCTGCTGGCTTCGTTGTGGCCGCGGCCCGCCGGCCACAACGAGACTGTCGATGACGGCTGGCCGCTCGATCCCGCTGTCATGTCCGCCCTTGCCCGACGCATGCTGTCCGCGGGGACACAGGCTTCGGGGTGCCTGGATGAGCATGCCGATGCCGATGTGAGTGCCTTCGCTGCCCTCGTGCAGGCTCTTCAGCGTGTGGAGGTCGACATGGAGGTGTCCATCGAGGCGTTCCTCGATTGCCTGAGCCGGTTGCGATGCCCGGCTCCTCACGCGGGAGCGGAGGATGCGGTCACCATCCTCAGTCCTCGGCGGGCGCGTGCCAGACGCTTTCCCGCTGTGTTCATACTCGGGCTGGTAGAGGGCGAGTTCCCAGGGCGGCCGGACTCGCCTTCACTCCTCAGCAAGAGCGACAAGGCGCAACTGGCGCGTGCCGCAGGGGGCGAATTCATCCAGGAAGAGGACGAGGACGAGCAGGCTCTCTTCGTGAGCGCCGTGGCCCGCGCTTGGCAGGTGTTGTACCTGAGCGCTCGAGATGCCGACGAGGGTGGCGCCGAAGTGCAGACGTCGCACTTCTGGCGGCATGCGAAGGATCTCTTGGGGGTCGAGGTGCCGGAGGAGGGCAGGCGCGCGCTCGCAGACCTGGTCTATCCTGTCGCGGCCGCTCCAGCCAGGCGCCATCTCCGCCGCGCCCGCGCGCTCGCGGACGCGCGCCCCGATCCTTTCCACGACCCCTTCCGACGGTTTCCCACGTCCCTCAGCGATCCAGCCGTGCTCGCTGAACTGGCATCCACGTCCGCGTTCAGTCCCTCCACCCTGGAGAGCTACCTCAGTTGTCCCTT
Source organism: Thermoleophilia bacterium (assembly GCA_040772905.1). Taxonomy (GTDB): domain Bacteria; phylum Actinomycetota; class Thermoleophilia; order RBG-16-64-13; family RBG-16-64-13; genus JAXGXJ01. Next base: position 18,496 of record JAXGXJ010000008.1, read on the forward strand.
CGCGTGGTTCCTGGAGCAGGTCGTGGGGGTGGAGGAACTGGCATCAGGGGTGGACGCCCGCACGGTCGGCACGCTGGTGCACGCGGCGGCGAAAAGCGCATATGAGCCGCTGGTCGCAAGTTCTACGAGACTTCGCGCCGATGGTGTGCCGGCGGCTCTCGAGCGGGCGTGCGCGACCATCGACCTGCTGGCGGAGAGCGAACGCATCCCCGGGACGCCGGCTGCACGACGTCTCGCCGCTGCCCGGGCGAAGCTCCTCACCGGTCGACTGGTGCTCATGGAGGCAGCGTCCGATGGCCGGCTCGTGCCGGCTCGACTCGAGTCGGAGGTGGGCGGCGACGATGGGGTGGACATCGGAGGCGTGCGCATCCGTGGGCGCGTCGACCGCATCGATGCCCATCCACTCGACGGGTCGCGTTTCGTCGTCGATTACAAGACGGGTGCGGTGCCGTCCAAGAGCCGTATCGGCACCGGTGAAGCGCTGCAACTGCCTCTCTACCTCCTCGCCCTGCAGGCTGAAGGCGGAAGCGCGGTCTTGGGGGGTGCGTACGTCAGTCCGGCTGAGGAAGGACGGTCCGGCGTCGTCTTGGAAGAGGCGGTGGACGACGTGGGCTCAGTGTCGTCGGGGTGCCGCGAGTTGACCGCGGCGGAGGCGGCCGCGCTTTATGACGGCACCCGGCAACTGGCCGTCCAGGCAGCCGAAGACATGCGCAGAGGACTCATCGCTCCCCGTGCCGACCGCGCTTGCCCTCATTGGTGCGGACTCGGGGCAGCATGCCGCTCCCGGCGTGGAGCGTGGCGTCCATGAGTTGCCTCGACCACATCCGTTTGTCAGAGTCTCAGCGGGCCGCGGTCGATGATGGAGCGCCCGAAGTCCTTGTGGCCGCCGGAGCGGGCAGCGGGAAGACCAGCCTGCTGGTGGCGTATTTTCTTCGCGCCCTTCTCGACGATGAGTCGCCCCTCGACCGACTGGTCGCGGTCACGTTCACGCGCAAGGCCGCGGGTGAGTTGGTGGAGCGCATCCGTGACACGCTGGAGAAGCTGGGGCGGGTCGATCTGGCGCGGTCACTTGATTCAGCGACCGTGGGTACCATCCACAGTCTCTGCCGACGCCTGCTGAGAGAACACGCCTTGGAGGCGCAAGTGGACCCCGCGTTCGGGGTGGTGGAGGCCGACGCCGCCGATCTACTCAAGCGCGAGGCGGCGACGATGGCCTGGGAGGAGGCGGTGCTGACGGCCGACGAAGGGCGGCTCGCAGTGCTTGTAGAACACCAGAAGACGTTGCAGAACGAGCTGGTGGAGTTGTATGACGCGCTTCGGGCGGCGGGGGTGGAGGCTCCTCATGTGGATGTCGAAGCCGGCGGGGCCGCGGACGCTCGGGCACGAGTGCAGCTGCAGTCAGCCCTGCGTGCGGCACGCGACGGGGTGGAGAGCGTACCCCGGCGCACCGTCACTATGGAGAAGGTCCTCAGCAAGTTGGATGATTGCCTGCGCTGGTCGGAGGAGATCGACTTCGCAGCGGGTGGCGCCTCCGATCTGGAGACGAGCCGTGACCTCTTTCCTACCCGCGTCCGTGATCTGGAATGCTATCTGGAGCCGGTGCGGCAGGCGCTGACTTGCTGTCGCTCCGAGCTGGCACAGGCGCGGCTCGCCCCTCTTGTGGAAGCGATGAACGACCTTCTGGAACGACTCCACCAGCATTACGGGGAGATGAAGTCGCGGCGTGGGGTCCTCGACTTCCTGGACCTGGAGTTGAAGGCGCGTGCCCTCATAGGCAACCGCGAGCGTGACGGCGTCCCGCTCTTGGGGCCCGGAGCCCGAGTCATGGTCGACGAGTTCCAGGACACCAATGAACTGCAGTGTGCCGTCCTCGAAGGCCTGGGTGCCGAGGCCGTCCTCATGGTCGGCGACGAGCGTCAGAGCATCTATCGCTTCCGAGGAGCGGAGGTGGAGGTCTTCTCGCGTCGAGAGGACGCTCTTCGTCGGAAGTCCCGCGAGGGTGACGGCGAGGATGACTGCGGGAGCGTTGGTCTCTCCGGCGTCGGCCCCGTGCATCGTCTTGACGTCAACTATCGCAGCCGCGCCGAGATCCTCTTCTTCATCAACCACGTCTTCGCGCAGGAGGGCTTCTTCGGGGCCCGCTTCGTGCGCTTGGAATGTGGCCGAGACAAGGAGGCTCAGGCCGAGGAAGCGTCTGGGGCCGGCTCGGGTTGTTCTGAGACGACCCCTTCCACGCACGGGCCGCGACCGGTGGAGGTCTTGATCGTCGAACGGGCAGGCGAGGAGCGCGCTGAGGACCAGACCGGGTCGATCCAGGAGGCTGAGGCGGAGGCTGCTGCCCAGGCGGCATGGCGGCTGGTCCACCAGGAAGGATGGCGGCAGGGCGACGTGGTCATCCTGCTCCCCGCGCTCACGCATGCCGACCTCTATCAGGACGCTCTGCGGGCACGCGGGCTCGACTGCTACCTGGTGCGGGGTAAGGGCTATTACTCCAGGGAGGAAGTGGCGGATGTCCGCTCGCTGCTGCAGCTTCTCTTCGATCCCTACGACGACCTGGCCCTGGTGACGGTGCTGCGCTCGCCGCTGGTGGACCTGTCTGACGACGCGCTGTACCTGCTGGGGCGACAGGTCCGCGAGAAAGTGAGGGGGTCGCTGTGGGAGGCGGTGTCCTCTCAGTGCGACGAGGCGGCGGCGGGTCCGTTGCCCGCACATCTGTCGACATCGCAAGGGCTCATCCAGGAAGAAGACCGTGAGCGAATGCGGCTGCTGCGCGATGGCTTGATGAGCCTGCGCGGCCGCGTAGGGCGTCCGGGTCTGGCGCGACTCATCGACGATGCAGTCACCTATTTCGGCTATGACGTGCGTCTGCTCGAGTCGCCGGAAGGGCGGCGCCGTTTCGCCAACCTGCGCAAGCTCATGCGTCTGGCCGACGAGTACGAGGTGCTTCATGGCCCCGACTTGCCCGGTTTCGTCCAAGTGCTGGAGGTCATGGGCGACTTGAGCGACAAAGAAGGCAGCGCCGCCACGCTTGCCGAAGGCGAGGACGTAGTCAGGATCATGACCATCCACCAGGCGAAAGGGTTGGAGTTCCCGGTGGTCATCCTGGGTGGCCTAGGCTCCGACGCGCCGCACGACACGCATGGGAGTTTCGTGGTCGACCGGAGGGGGCGAGTGGCGGTGTTCCTGAAGTCGTCGCGGCGTACCACCTATGAAGACCACGACCTCTGCTGGGGACCCGGCGCCGAGATGGTGGAGGAGGGGAAGAGAAAGGCGCGCGAAGAGGATGTCCGTCTGCTGTACGTCGCGATGACTCGGGCCGAGGAGCGCCTGCTCTTGGTGGGGGCCAGGCCGAAGGACGACAAGCCGGCATCCAATCGAGTGGGTCGCGTGGCGCAGGCACTGGGGATGTCCGTCCTGCCTGCCGGCGGGTCGGAGGTGTTCGTCGCCGAGGGGGGTGCGCTCGTCCGGTGCCTATCCTTCGCCGACGCACTGCAGGGGAGACGGCCGGGGCCTGTGCGTGAGCCCCACGATGGCGACGGGGCTGCCATACTGTCGGACAGAGAGTCGCGGGCCGAGTATCACACCGCCGTCGCCCGAGTCGACGAGGCGCCGTCGTCGGCGCGTGTGCCTCGAGCAATCAGCTTCTCGGGGCTGAGTTCGTACCACGAGTGTCCGTGCCGCTTCTACCTGGAGCGCGTGCTGGGACTGCCATCTCACGGTTTCCAGTGCCCTGAGCGTGGGGAGGACGGTCCCCGTGGGCTGTCGGTGGCTGAGGGTCTCGAGGTGGACGACTCCACCCTGGACCACGTGGAGGAGACCGGCGCCGGTCGCGACGTGGGTTTGATGGTGCATGCGCTTCTCGAACGACTCCCGCTCGCCGGAGAGAAACCCTCAACCGATGGGCTGCGCGCCCTTGCCCAGGAGATGCTCAGGTCGTCGGAACCGGGATCGGGGATTGGCACGAGGACGGGGAGCGTCGAGGGGCTTGGAGTGGCGGATCTCTCGCCTGAACGACTCTCTCGGGCGATCCGCTTGGTCCAGGCTTTCTGGTCGTCGCCGTGCGCCGGTCTTCCCGGCGTGGCTGAGGCCGGTAAAGAGGTCCGTTTCACGTTCCTGCAGGACAGGCTGCTCATCTCGGGGGTCATGGATCTCGTGTGGCGCCAGGGAGCCGACTGGTTCATCGTCGACTACAAGACGAACGCCCTGCAGGGACGCGACATGGCCGATTTGGCCGCGCACTATCGACTGCAGGCTGAGCTCTACTGCCTGGCGGCACTTCGCGCGGGGGCCCAGAGCGTCCGTATGGATCTGTTGTTCCTGGAGTGTCCGGGCGCCCCCGTCACCCATTTCTATGGCCCTGAGCACGTGGTCGCTCTCGCCGGACGGCTGGATGCGGCTCTTGCACCTCTTCTTGCCGGGGACTACTCGTGCCGTCGAGCGGAGCAGTGCGTGCGATGCCCGGTGAGGTCGCTCTGCGGCTCGGCGGAGTAGGCAGTCGCCGCATCCTCCGTCGCGCCGTCGGCCATGGTTCCAGGCGTCACGATGGTATACAATAAGCGGCCGTTGCGGGTCGAGATCTCTGTGGCCTGCGGCGACACATTCGGGGTGTAGCGCAGCCTGGTAGCGCGCATCGTTCGGGACGATGAGGTCCCGGGTTCAAATCCCGGCACCCCGACCTCGCGAGTACAGAAGAGCTGAAGGGCTCTGGCGGCCAGGGCTCTTTTTCTTGCGTGTCTTCAGCGGATGCCGGCGCACGGTCGGCCCAGTCCGGTCGAGTCAGGCCATCACGGCCGCATGAAGAGGATGGTTAGGACGTGAGTGCCGGCTTCGTCCGGCAATGCCGAAGACGAGCCGTCCGCCCCTTTCCCGTCCGTCTCCTCGTCCACAGTGGAAGCGGTGAACCCGTAGCGGTACGGAGCCGGCTGCGGGATCACGTGCCCCACGAGAACAGGCAACTCTCTCTTGTTCTGCGCAATGGCTGAGGCCACCTGGACGCAGTCCAGATCGGGTTCGTGTTGCAGACTCACCACGAGACCGAAAGAAGCGGCTATGGAGCGAAGCAGATCGACGAAGGCCGAGACGTTGTCGTGATCCAAGAAGGCGGCGAACACCGGCCGGCTGGGCGACAGCGAATCCGGGAGCGGCTTCAATTCGGTGAAGGTGGTCACCTGCGAGACGACCTCCTGCATCCATGCCGTCTCTCCCGCAACGACCCCGTCCGCAGAGTCTGCCGCCGTCCCGTCTGCAGGACGGTTTGGCGAGGCCGCCTCCGTGGAGCCGCCGGAGGTGCGTGTGGCGTCCGGACCGGAGTCGTCCGCCTCGGTCGCATCCGGTTGGGTGGCGAAACACAGGTAGACCGGTCCCGCAGTCTCCTTGAGGGCGGTCACCATGGCCCTGCGGTCCTGGATGGTGGTGGGCACCGGTTCGGTCCCGGGGCCGGCTCCGGCGGCGACCATGGTGGTGGTCGCTCCTACAGTGGTCGTGGTCGCATCGCCTGCGGGTGCCGCAGTGGTCTCAGTTTGTCCGGCAGCTGTCTCCATGGGTACGGCCAGGATGGCGGACGGTGCTGCGCTATCGGCGGCTGCTTCGGCAGCGCCGGTCACACCGGCTACCACCGTGGTGCCGTCTCCGTTCCTGGCGGTGGTCTGCTCGCTGTCCGTCGGGTTGAACACGCCCCAGGCGATGAGCCCTATGAACACGGCCGCGACGGCGACAGTGGCTGGCATCCAGGCGCGCAGCCTGCGTTCCCACAGGGAAGTCCAGCGCGAACCCACGGGCTGGGGGGTCTCCACCTGTACTACGCGGGAGGGGAAGAGGAGTTCTCCCAGCACCCGGTCCTCCAAGTCGGCCGGGGGTGTGGCCATCTCCACGTCGCGAAGGAAAGAGGTCATCTTGCGTTGGGAGTCCAGGCGGGCGGCACAGTCGGGGCACCGGGCAAGATGAGCTTCGATCACCGCGAGGTCGTCTTCGCCCGACGTCCCATCGACGATGTCGACGGCCAGAGCCGCCCATTCATCGATGTGGCCGTGTGCTCCGGCAGCCGCCCCGCTGCCGGGCATGATCGGATTATCGCCCCGGTCTTTCATTCACCATCCCCATTCGCACCCGGTGCTGTGACGCCGTCGTCATCCGACTGGTTCCGCTCGGCGGGTGATTCGTATCCGGCGGCGCGCAATGCCGACGCCAGTGCTTCCCGAGCGCGGAAGATGCGCGACTTGATGGTGCCTTCCTGCACGCCCAGGATCTCCGCGGCTTCCGCATAGGGGAACCCCAGCAGGTCACACAGCACCACCGCGAAGCGAAAGCCCTCGTTCAGGCTCATGAGAGCCTCCCGCAGTGGGTCGGACAGGCCGTCTATGGCGGGGTCGACGCCGCCTCGGCTGGAAGCCACGATGGTGGCGGTCCCCGCGGGGCCGGATATGTCGTCCATGACCTCGGTGTCCATGGGCTCCGGGCGGTGGCGGCGCAGATGGTCATATGCTGCATTCACCACGATACGGTGCAGCCAGGTGCTGAAGAGCGACTCACCTTTGAAACTCTCGAGGTTTCGGAAAGCTTTGATGAACGCTTCCTGAGTGACGTCGGCCGCATCCCAGGGGTTGCCCAGCGTGCGGAGCGCGAGGTTGTACGCACGCCGTTCGTGTCGCCGGTAGAGCTCCGTGAGGGCTTCGGTGTCGCCATCCAGAGCGCGGCGGACGATGAAGGTGTCGGGATCACGCACGTTGAAGGTGACGCTCAAGGCCTGGTGCCGACTCCTCTGGTTGTAGACTGCTCCGCGTGCTCATTCTAACAGCGCGCGCACTGCCTCTTCGCCGAGCGGTCCTGTGATACCTTCCTGATGCTATAGGTGAAGCCAAGGAGGTCTTGCCCATGGTGGATGAACAGCATCCTCTCGCTCAGGATGATGAGGCCGAAGCGCTCGCGCGACTGCACGAGCAGATACGGCGTATGAGCGTGAGCGACCATCTGGTCTACATGCTGGAGTCGCTCAGTGCGCTTGCCACGCGCAAGCTGGGTCTCGTGCCCGACGCCGCCGCTGATCGCGATCTGGACCAAGCCCGTCTGGCTATCGATGCCTTTAGGGCCCTCCTGCCGGTGGCGGAGCCGTCGCGACCCCAACAGGAAGTCGCACTTCATCGGCAGATGCTCTCGCAGTTGCAGATCGCTTTCGTAGAAGTCGCCCAGGGTCGCACAGAGCAGCAGCCCGAGGAGACGGCGTCATCGTGATACCCTGGTGCCCGCCGCGCGCGGCGGGCACCGCGCAGGTGCGAGACAGTCGGATCAAGATCACAGGAAGGGCGTGGTATGCAGGCCAAGGCGGAAGTGGGAGTATTCGGCGGCTCAGGGTTCTACTCGTTCCTGGAGGACGTGGAGGAGGTCACGCTCGACACGCCGTACGGGCATCCCAGCGACAGCTACTTCATCGGTGAGGTCGGCGGGGTGAAGGTGGCTTTCCTGCCCAGGCACGGCCGGCGTCACTCGCTGCCCCCCCATATGATCAACTACCGAGCGAACGTGTGGGGCATGAAGGAGTTGGGCGTCACGCGCATCGTCGGCCCCTGCGCGTCGGGAAGCCTCAACAAAGAGATGGGCATCGGTCATTTCGTGGTCTGCGACCAGTTCGTCGACCGCACGTGGGGCAGACGCGACACGTTCTACGACGGTCCCGTCACCACGCACGTGTCGTCCGCCGACCCGTACTGCCCCGACCTGCGCAGGTCGTTGGTGGAGGTGGGGCGTGAGCTGGGGATCACCGTCCACGACGGAGGGACGGTGGTGGTCATCCAGGGGCCTCGTTTCTCCACCCGCGCGGAGAGCAGATGGTTCAGCGCCATGGGTTGGGATGTCATCAACATGACCGGGTATCCCGAGGGATTCCTCGCTCGTGAGCTCGAGATGTGCTACGCCAACATCTCACTGGTCACCGATTATGACGCCGGCCTCAGCGACGACCCCAGCATCCCGCCGGTCAGCCACCACGAGGTGGTGAGCGCCTTCAACGCCAGCAACGAACGCCTGCGCGAGCTACTGTTCGCGGCCATACCTCGGCTGGCCAAGGCCCCCGATTGTGACTGCGGGCAGGCTCTGGCAGGCGCCCAGGGATAGCACCAGAGAGCGGGACTTCCCGCAGAGGACGCCCTGGGGCCGAGGTGCCCCGGGGCATGACGCTCGGAGCTGACGGGCCCCGGGCGGCGGCCCTCAGCTTTCGGGGAACTCCACCACCAGCTTGTCACCGTCGCGGCGGATGATCGTGTCTTGGATGTGCGACAACACCGAGGACTTGCGGGTGTCGTCGGCCTCGCCCGCCAGACGGAGGTCCATCTCGAGCACACGGCCGTACAGCTGCTCCACCAGACCGATGGACTCCTCAGTCGTGAGCTGCAGCGGTTTGAGGAGGGGGGCCACTTTGGCCAGGATGCCTTTGAGTGCGGTGAGCGAGTCGCCTTCCTGCTGATCCTGCTCGCCGCGCGGCCTCTGCTCCTGGTCGGGCTGGCTGTCACGACGGTCGTTGTCGCGCGCGCCGTCGCGTCTTTCGGAGTCGCGTCGCTTCTTCTCGCTCACGGCTCCGTCCTCTTGGTTGCTTCGCGATGATGTGCCACGGCGGCTGCTACGCCTTCGCTCAGTCCCATCTTCCATCTCCACCCCAGTTCTCGCTCGGCCTTGGACGCATCCAAGGCGATGTGTTCCACTTCACCCGGTCTCACAGGAGCGAACACCGGGGCCACGTCCGCGCCTACGGCGGCTCGGACCGCTTCGAAGACCTCGAGGTCGCTCACCTCGATGCCTCGTCCCAGATTGTAGACGCCCCCGGCAGGGCTGTTAAGGGCGAGGACGTTGGCCTCGACGATATCGCCCACGTAGCAGTAGTCGCGCGTCTTGCTGCCGTCGCCGAAGATCACCGGTTGCTGCCCTGTGAGCATCTGCAGCGCGAAGATGGCCACCACCCCGGCTTCACCGTGGGGGTCCTGGCGCGGCCCATACACGTTGGGATAACGCAGGACCACATACTCCAGCCCGTGAGTGTATCCATAGGCAAAGAGGTAGTGTTCCACAGTGTGCTTGCTGACGCCGTACGGAGAGATGGGGTCGATGGGATGGGCCTCGTCTACGGGTAGGTAGCTGGGCTCCCCGAACAGGGCTCCACCGGTGCCCGAATACACCAGGCGGCGAGTCCCGTGGGCACGGCAGCGCTCCAACAGGTTCAGCGAGCCGAGGATGTTGATGGAGGCGTCGTATGCGGGGTCGCTCACCGAGCGACGGACGTCGATGTGAGCGGCGAGGTGGAAGACGGCCTCGGGCCTCACCTGGGCGAACACGTCGTCCAGAGCTTCGTCGCGCAGATCCACCTCGAAGAACGCAGCCCCCGCCGAGAGGTTCTCGCGCTTGCCTGTCACCAGATTGTCGACCACGCTCACGTCGTGCCCCTCGGCCAGAAGACGGTCGCACACGTGCGAACCGATGAACCCGGCTCCGCCTGTGATGAGCACTCTCATGAGATACTGCCTCCTCCGCTCGCCTGTGGTCATGCTCGACCAGTGTAATGCACGAGCGTCGCGGGCGCGTAACCGGCCCCGCGGCCGGCTTATACGCTATACTCTCGCGGCCGAAGCCAGAGGAGTGCGGACGCACGGGACGTGGCGCAGCCTGGTAGCGCACCTGCTTTGGGAGCAGGGGGTCGGAGGTTCGAATCCTCTCGTCCCGACCACTGGTTAGGATGAGAGCGGAACAGGCTCTCGCGGGCGGGTGTAGCTCAGTTGGCAGAGCGTCAGCCTTCCAAGCTGAATGTCGCGGGTTCGAACCCCGTCGCCCGCTCTTTCACCGGCCGCCCGCCACAAGCGGCCGGAAGGATGTGCGCCTGTAGCTCAGCTGGATAGAGCAACGGACTTCTAATCCGTGGGCCGCAGGTTCGAATCCTGCCAGGCGCGCTCTCAGGCCCGGTGGAACGGACCGGCGAGTATTGACGTGGTGAACGTAGCTCAGTTGGTAGAGCACTGGGTTGTGGCCCCAGCGGTCGCGGGTTCAAGTCCCGTCGTTCACCCCTAAGGGCGGGTGTGGCGGAATGGCAGACGCGCATGATTTAGGATCATGTGTCTTTGACGTGGAGGTTCGAGTCCTCTCACCCGCACTCGTAAGTCCCAGATCGTAAGGCGACGAAAGGATAGATGTGAAGACCACCCTTGCCGAGCGCGAAGGAAACACGGTCAAGCTCGAGGTCGAGGTTTCCAGTGAGGAACTGCGGGAAGCGTTCGACAAGCGATTGAAGCAACTCACCAAAGAGGTGAGGGTCCCCGGCTTTCGCCCGGGCAAGGTACCCGCTTCGATGCTACGCCAGCGCCTGGGTGACGAGGCCATCATCACCGACACGGTGGAAGAGGCCATGAACGACTGGTTCACCATGGCCGCCCTGGAAGCCGGTATCGATCCTGTCGAGCGCCCGAGCATCGACGTGGGCGAAGAGCTGCCCGAGTTGGGCAAGCCCTTCAGCTTCAAAGCCACCGTCACCGTCATGCCCGAGGTGGAACTGGGGCGGTACAAGGGAGTCGAAGCTCCCAAGGAATCCGCCGAGGTACTCGATGCCGAGGTCGACCTCCAGTTCGAACGTCTTCGTAACGAGTTCGCAGAACTGCGTCCGGTGGAAGGCAGAGAAGTACAGCGGGGCGACTTCGTGGCCGTGGACTTCAGCGCCACCCTCGACGGCGAGCCGGTGGAGGCTATGAGCGCCACCGACTTCGTCTTTGAAGTGGGCTCCGGTCGGCTTTTCCCCGAGATCGAGTTGCAGGTGCGGGGCATGAAGGTGGACGAGGAGCGCACCTTCAAGTTCAAGCCGCCGGCGGTGGCTGTGGGTGAGGAACTCGCGGGCAAAGAGGTGGATTTCACCGTCAAGGTGAAGGACATCAAGGAGAAGGTCCTGCCTCCGGTCACCGACGCATGGGCCTCCGAGGTCAGCGAGTTCCAGACCCTGCTCGAGTTGCGCCAGGAGATCCGCGAGAAACTCCAGGGCGCCAAGACCTACCAGGCCGAGCAGCGCTTCCGCTCCCTTGCCGTGCAGGCTGCCACCGACAACGCCATCCTCGACCTTCCTGACGTGGTGGTGACCGAGCAGGCGCAGGAGATGGCTATCGACTTCACCAAATCGCTGGCCGCCCAGGGTGGCGACATCAGGGCCTACCTGGAGGCCACGGGCATCAACGCCGAGCAGATGATCGAGGAGATGAAGCCTCAGGCCGCCCGCAACGTGAAGACCGGCCTGGTGCTCGATGCCGTGGCCAAGGCCGAGGGCATCGAGGCTACCGACGAAGACATACGCGCCGCCATCCGCGAGATGGCGGCCTCGGCCCGCACCGATGCGGAGAAACTGGAAGAGAACCTGCGGAAGACCGACCGTCTGGACCCCATCAAGTGGCAGGTGGTGCGCGAGAAGGCGGCCGATTTCATCGCCGCCAACGCGGTGGCCGTCGAGCCGCCTGTGCAGCCTGAGCCCGCCGCGGATGAGTCCGCGGAGTCGGAGACCGTTAAAGAAGCGGCGTCCGCGGAGGCCGTCGAAGCGGCTCAGGTCACCGAGACGGCCGAGGCTGTCGAGGTCGCCGATGCCGAAGCGGCCGACGCTGAGGGCGCCGGCGACGAGCAGGATACGCAGAGCTGAATACGCCTGTCGACCCTCGGGGTCGGAGTGAGCGGAGAAGGAGGACCTTAATGAGTCCACTCGTACCGATGGTGGTGGAGCAGACCAGCCGCGGTGAGCGCGCGTTCGACATCTACTCTCGTCTGCTGAGCGAGCGCATCGTGTTCTTGGGCACGGCCATCAACGACCAGGTGGCCAACCTGGTGGTGGCGCAGCTGCTTCATCTGGAGTCTGAGGACCCGGACAAGGACATCTCTCTGTACATCAACAGCCCCGGCGGCAGCGTGTACGCCGGCCTGGCCATCTACGACACCATGCAATTCATCAAGCCTGACGTGTCCACCATCTGCGTGGGCATCGCCATGTCCATGGGTGCTCTGCTGCTGGCCGGAGGAGCGAAAGGTAAACGCCTGGCTCTCCCGAATTCGAAGATACTGATCCATCAGGTATCGGGAGGGTTCGAAGGTCCGGCCACCGACATCGAGATCCATGCCCGTGAGGCGTTGAGCCTGCGCAAGCGCTTGGACGAGATCCTGGCCAAGCACACGGGGCAGGAGCTCGAGAAGGTGGAGAAGGATACCGACCGCGACTACTTCATGACCGCGGAAGAATCCCTTGCCTACGGGATCGTAGACAAGATCATCGAGCACAGGTAGAGGGGGTCGACTGGTGTCGAAGCCGCCGGGAGGTTCCGAGCAGCTGCTGTGCAGCTTTTGTGGCAAGAGCCAGCGTCAGGTGAAGAAGCTCATCGCCGGACCTGGAGTCTATATCTGCGACGAGTGCATCGATCTCTGCAACGAGATCATCGACGAGGAGTTGGCGGCTCCGGCCTCGCTGGACCTGGAGAACCTGCCCAAGCCCAAAGAGATCTACGACATCCTGGCCGACTACGTCATCGGGCAGGAAGAAGCGAAGCGGGCGCTCTCGGTCGCTGTCTACAACCATTACAAGCGCGTGCGGATGAGCGCCGCCGATGACGGCGACGTGGAACTGCAGAAGTCCAACATCCTCCTGCTGGGCCCCACCGGCTGCGGCAAGACTCTGCTGGCGCAGACTTTGGCCCGCATCCTCAACGTCCCCTTCGCCATCGCCGATGCCACCGCGCTCACCGAGGCGGGGTACGTGGGCGAGGACGTGGAGAACATCCTGCTGAAGCTCATCCAGGCGGCCGATTTCGACATCAAGAAGGCCGAGACCGGCATCATCTACATCGACGAGGTCGACAAGATCGCCCGCAAGGCCGACAACCCCTCCATCACGCGCGACGTGTCGGGCGAGGGTGTCCAGCAGGCCCTGCTCAAGATCCTGGAGGGGACCACGGCCAGCGTGCCGCCTCAGGGCGGGCGCAAGCATCCGCACCAGGAGTTCCTCACTATCGACACGACGAACATCCTCTTCATCTGCGGCGGGGCTTTCGCCGGCTTGGAGAAGATCATCGAGCATCGCATCGGTAAGAAGGGTGTGGGCTTCGGCGCCGACATAGAGAGCAAGAAGGATCGCGACGTGGGCGAGCTCTTCGCGCACGTGCTGCCCGAGGACCTGCTGCAGTTCGGGCTCATCCCCGAGTTCATCGGCCGCCTGCCGGTGATCTGCAACGTGCACCAGTTGAGCAAGGACGACCTGGTGGCCATCCTCACCCAGCCGAAGAACGCGCTGTCCAAGCAGTATCACAAGTTCTTCGCTTACGACGGCGTCGACTTGGTGTTCGCCCGGGAGGCCCTGGACGCCATCGCCGAGCAGGCTCTGAAGCTCGAGACGGGTGCTCGTGGGCTCCGCTCCATCATCGAAGCGGCCCTCACCAATGTGATGTTCGAACTGCCCAGCCGCCGCGACGTCATGAAGTGCGTCGTGACCCGGGACGTCATAGAGAAGAAGATCGACCCCACCCTGGTGACGGCCACCGCGCGTGAAGAGCTGGACCTGGACCAAGAGACCGCATAGGCGGGGACTGAGACTTAGGGATGGTTGAAACGCAGCGGATCGCTCCGCTCTTAGCTACGCGCGACCTCGTCCTCTTCCCGGGGATGCTCGCTCCCATCTTCGTCGAACGCGAGAAGGGCGTGCGTGCTCTGGAGCACACCAGTCAGTCCGACGGCCTGCTGGTGCTGGCCGCCCAACGATCGGCTGTGGTGGACGACCCCGGCCCCGACGATCTGCATGCCGTGGGCACGTTGGCGAAGGTGGTGCAGTTCTCGCGCCTGTCCGACGGCACCATAAAGGCCCTCATCGAAGGGCGGGAACGCGTGTTCATCGATGGGTTCGAGACGGTCACGCCGTACTTCTCGGCCCGCTATCATCCGCTGCCGGTCCGCTCGCTGGGCAAGAAGCCTCGTCCTCGCGCCCTCATGGACTCGGTGGCCCGGGAGTTCGGCAACTACGTGGGGCAGACCCCGCAATTGCCCGAGGAAGCCGAGACCGCGCTCGAGACGGTCACCGACCCGCACCGCATGGTGGACATCGTGGCCGCCAACCTGATGATCGGCCCCGACCGCAAACAGGAGCTGTTGGAGGGACAGGATCCCGAGGCGCGGCTTCTGTTGCTGCTCGAGACGCTCATCCAGGAGAACGAGTTCATCGCCCTGGAGAACGAGATCGCCGAGCGTGTGCACGACAGCTTCGAGCGCCAGCAGCGCCGGGTGTTCCTGCACGAGCGCCTGAAGGTGCTGCAGGAAGAGTTGGGCGAAGAGGGCGAAGAGGACAGTGAACGCGGCATCTACATGAAGATGCTCGAGGAGAAGAAGCTCCCCGAGGCCGCGGCGACCGCGCTCACGAAGGAGATCAAACGCTTGGCCGATCTGCCTCCGCTCTCGGCGGAGGTGGCCGTGGCCAAGACCTACCTGGACATCGCCTTGGGGCTCCCCTGGGGGACGAAGTCCGGTTCCAGCGTGCCCGACGTCAAGGCGGTGGCCCGTGTCTTGGACGAGACCCACTACGGGCTGAAGAGCGTCAAAGACCGCATCATCGAGTATCTGGCCGTCGCTTCGCTGCGCGGTGGGACGCCGCCGAACGCCATCCTTTGTCTGGTGGGGCCGCCCGGGGTGGGCAAGACCTCCGTGGCCATGGCGACGGCCAAGGGGCTCGACCGTCCGCTGCAGCGCATCAGCCTGGGGGGTGTGCGCGATGAGGGCGAGATCCGCGGTCACCGCAAGACCTACGTGGGCGCCATGCCCGGTCGAATCATCGACGCGCTGAAACGGGCGGGCGTGGATGACCCCGTGGTGGTGCTGGACGAGATCGACAAGATGGAGTCCGACTGGCGCGGCGACCCCGCCGCGGCCCTTATGGAGGTGCTGGACCCTGTTCAGAACCGCACCTTCCGCGACAATTACCTGGAACTGGAATACGATCTCTCTCCGGTGTTCTTCATCGCCACGGCGAACTACGAGGAAGACATCCCCGAGACCCTGCACGACCGCTTGGAGATCATTCGTCTGCCCGGATACACCGACCGAGAGAAGACCGAGATCGCCCGCCGGCATCTGGTGCCCAAGATCGCGGCCGAGAGCGGCCTGGAGGACCTAGGCGACGTCTTCACACCCGCCGCGTTACGCTCACTCATCCGCGACTACACGCGCGAGGCGGGGGTGCGCGAACTGGCTCGGCTGGTGGGAAAGGTGTACCGCCGGCTGGCCCGCATGAAGGTGGAGGGCAAGTCCATGCCCCGCCGGGTGACGCCGGCATCGCTGGCCCGGCTCATCGGCCCGGCGCCGTTCCTCGCCGCCCGTCTTGCGGTGGAGCCACAGGTGGGTGTCAGCCTGGGCCTGGCCTACACGGGGGCCGGGGGTGACGTCCTGCGCATCGAGTGCGTGGTGACGCCAGGCAAGGGAGATTTCCACCTGACCGGTCAGCTGGGTGAGGTGATGCAGGAGAGTGTCACGGCAGCCTGGGGGTATCTGAAGACCTCGCTTTCCCGTGATCCGGTCCTGTCGACGTTGTGGCTCGATTCGCCTGGCCGGGCGTATCTGCTCGACAACTATCAACCCCCTGAGGGCGGGGACGACGCGGGTCCGCCCTGGGCGGGAGGAGCCGAGCCGGCGCCTGCCGGTCCAGGCCGTCGCAGTTCCACGGGGCCGGAGGGTCGCGACCTGCGCGCGGCTCAGCGTGATCCCGGCTTTCGCCCCGGAGAGGGTGACGAAGAGGTAACGGGCGGAGAGTGCGCGCCGCCGCTGCCTTCCGATCACGAGATCCTGTCGGCCCTCGAGGTGCGCATGCACTTCCCGGAAGGCGGTGTGCCCAAGGAGGGTCCGTCGGCGGGCATCGCCGTGGCCACCGCTCTGCTGTCGGCGCTGGTGCAGCAGCCGGTCCTGCCCCGGGTGGCGCTATCGGGAGAGATAACCCTCACAGGGCAGGTGCTGCCCGTGGGTGGGCTGAAGGAGAAACTGCTCGCAGCTCTACGCGAGGGAGTGGAGAAGGTGGTGTTGCCGGCCACGGTGAAACCCGAGGTGCAGGAGTTGCCTGCCGAGCTCAAACGCGGCTTGGCTATCGTATACGTGGAGAACTACGCCGACGTGCTTCCGCATGCCTTCCTGGCGCAGGGGGAGCAAGAAGGGAGGGAACGGACGTGACCGAGCTGTCCATGGCTGCCCGCTACTCGCCTCAGGAGGTGGAGGAGCGCCTCATGCGCCGCTGGCTCGACCGTTCCGCCTTCCATGCCGATCCTGGTGACCCCCGGCCTGCGTACGTGGTGCCCATCCCCCCGCCCAACGTCACCGGCTCTTTGCACATGGGGCACGCCCTCAACGACACAATCCAAGACATCCTCATCCGTTATCACCATCTGCGCGGCTACAACACGCTATGGATCGTGGGTACCGACCACGCCGGTATCGCCACGCAGAACAAGGTGGAGGCGCAGTTGGCCGGAGAGGGTCTGCGCAAGGAGGACATAGGACGCGAGGCCTTCGAGCAACGGGTGTGGAAGTGGCGGGAGGAGTATGGCTCCACCATCATCCATCAGCTCAAGAAGCTGGGCTGCGCGTGCGACTACGAGTCCGAGCGCTTCACCATGGACGAGGCCTACCAGAAGGCGGTGGCCAAGGTCTTTGTGTCTCTATACGAGAAGGGTGACCTCTATCGTGACGTCTACCTGGTCAACTGGTGCGTGCGTTGCGGCTCGGCCATCTCCGACCTGGAGGTGGAGCACGAGGACCGGGCGGCCAAGCTGTACTACGTCAGCTACCCCATCGCCGACTCGAACGAGATGCTCACGGTTGCCACCACCCGTCCGGAGACCATCCTGGGCGACACAGCCGTGGCCGTGAACCCCAAGGACCCGCGCTACGGGCGCTTCGTGGGCAGCTACGCCGTGGTGCCGTTGGTGGGGCGTGAGGTGCCCATCATCGCCGACGAGCATGTGGACATCGAGTTCGGCACCGGTGCGTTGAAGATCACCCCAGGGCATGACCCCGACGACTGGGAGATCGGACTGCGCCACGAGTTGCCCAGCGTGTCGGTCATCGGCACCGACGGCCTCATGAACGAGGAAGCCGGCGAGTTCGCGGGCTTGACTGCGGAGGCGGCGCGCGACGCCGTCGTCGCGCGCCTCCAAGAGGAGGGCCTGTTCGTCAAGGCCGATGACTACAACCATGCGGTCGGCACCTGCTATCGCTGCGGCACCACCATCGAGCCGCTCCTCTCCCTACAGTGGTTCATGAACATGGAGCGTCTGGTCAGGCCGGCGATCGCTGCCGTGGAGGACGGTCGGGTGCGCTTCGTCCCCGAACGCTGGGGCGAGGTGTATCTCAACTGGATGCGCAACATCCGCCCCTGGTGTGTCAGCCGCCAGTTGTGGTGGGGGCATCGAATCCCTGCCTACTTCTGTGATGAGTGCGGACACATCATGGTCGCCGAGACGGCTCCGGCCTCGTGCGAGAAGTGCGGCGGAGCCCTCCGGCACGAGGAAGATGTGCTCGATACCTGGTTCAGTTCGCAACTCTGGCCGTTCGCCACCCTGGGCTGGCCCGAGGAGACCGAGCGTCTGAAGGCCTTCTACCCCACCGACGTGCTCTCCACGGCCCGCGATATCATCTATCTGTGGGTGGCGCGAATGATCATGATGGGCCTGGAGTTCATGGGCGATGTGCCCTTCCGCCACGTCATCATCCATCCCACCGTGCTGGCGGCCGATGGACGGCGCATGAGCAAGAGCTTGGGGACGGGTGTGGATCCCTTGGAACTCATCGCCGACTACGGCGCCGACGCCACCCGCTTCGGCTTGGCCTATATGAGTTCGGTGCAGGACGTACGCTTCAGTGCCGAGCGCATCGAGATGGGCCGCAACTTCGCCAACAAGATCTGGAACGCCTCCCGCCTCATCCTGCAGGGTGCGCATCCCCAGGCGAAACCCACCGCCGACCTTGCCACACCGGCGGACCGCTGGATCTTCAGCCGCTTGGCCGCGGTCACCCAGGAAGTCGCACGTCTGTACGAGACGTACGAGTTCGACGACGTGGCCCGGCTCCTCTATCGCTTCGTGTGGAACGAGGTGTGCGACTGGTACCTGGAGATCGCCAAGACCCACCTGTACAGCGACGACGAGGCCGAGCGCCTGCAGGTGAGCGGCAACCTCCTCGTCCTGCTCGAGCAGGTGATGGTGATGCTGCATCCGCTCATGCCTTTTCTCACGGAGGAGATCTACGGCTACCTGCCACAGGTCGCGACCGGCGGCCGGCCGGCGAGCGTGTTCGACGCGGTGTATCCCCAGGCCGAGGCCGAGTGGGCCGATCCCGCGGCCGAAGCCGCCATGGAGACCTTCATCGCGGTCTGCGCTGGCCTTAGGTCGGCCCGTGAGGAGCTTGGCCTGGCCCGCGACGTGGTGGGCAAAGTCACCCTGGTGGAACTCGAGCCGGGCGCGGCCTCCGGGCTCATCGGTCTCGCGCCGGCGTTGCGTCACCTGGCCGGATGCGATGTGGAGGGAGTGGTGCAGCCGTCCGCGGAACCTGCTGGCCGGTTCGCCTCGGTCCCGGGACCGGGAGTCCGCGCGCTTCTCGACCTGACCGGCCTGGTGGATCTCGATCGAGAGAAGGAGCGTCTGGTCGCCAAGGCCAAGAAAGCTTCGGTGGACGTCGCCAAAGCCGGGGGTAAGCTGGCGAACGCGGGCTTCCTGGCCAAGGCGCCTGAGGCGGTGGTGGCCGAGGAGCGCGAACGTCTGGCCGCGGCCGAGGCGGTGCTGGACGAGGTAAGGCGGCAGTACCGTGAGCGCATAGGCGAGGAGATGCCTGCCTTCGAGAAGGGTGGACGTTGACCATGGATGCTTCTGAGCCCGTCGAGCGACTCGACGCGACGGATGGTGGGGCGGACCAGTCTGCGCCTGAGGCTGCCGGTGACCCCGCGCGGGAAGAGACGTGGGGGTACATCGACGGGCTCGAGCGCCTGGGGTGGAGGCTTGGCTTGGAGCGGGTGACGGCTCTCGCCCATGCCTTGGGCGACCCCCAGACGGCCTATCGCACCATCCACGTGGTCGGCACCAATGGGAAGAGCTCCACCACTCGTTTCATCGCAGTTCTTCTGCAGCAGCAGGGGCTGCGGGTGGGCGCCTATGTCTCGCCCCATCTGGTCAGTCTGGCCGAAAGGCAGATGGTCGACTCCGTCCCTACCAGTGAGGCCGAGTTCTGCGAGCTGGTGCGGCGGGTGAGGGCGGCCGCCGACCAGGTGGAGCGTTCGCTGCCCGAGGGGGAGAAGCTCACTCAGTTCGAGGTACTCACGGCGGCGGCGCTGCTTCACTTCAAGGAAGCTGGTTGCGACGTGGCTGTCATCGAGGCGGGGCTGGGTGGCCGGCTGGATGCCACCTCGGTCATCCGCTCCGACGTCCAAGTGCTCACCAGCATCGGACTCGAGCATACGGAGCTTCTGGGCGACACCCAGTCGGCCATCTTGAAGGAGAAGGCCGCGGTCATCCCTCAGGGCGGCCGCCTGGTGGCCGGCGCCCTTGACGCCGACGTGAAGGCTGAACTCAAGGATATTTGTGCCTCTCGCGAGGCGGAATGCTACTTCCTGGGCGACCAGGTGGTGGTGCTTGCCGACCCGCGTGCGGAGACGTTCGACATATTCGGTCTGTACGGCTGCTACACCGACGTGTCGCTGGACGCGCTGGGCGCATACCAGCGAGGCAACGCAGCGGTGGCCGTCGCAGCCGTGGAGCTGTTCATTGGTGGAGAGCTGGACGCAGCGGGCGTACGGACCGCTTTGGCCCACACCACCAACCCAGGCAGACTTGAAGTCATAAGCGAGCAACCGCTCTGTATCTTCGACGGCTCCCACAATCCGCAAGGCATGCAGGAGACCATGCACGCGTTGGACCAGCTGCTCGAGCGGCGCCGGCTCATCGCGGTGGTGTCGGTGCTGCGTGACAAGGAAGCCCGCGAGATGATGCAGCACCTGGCGCCGCGCTGCGATATCGTCTTCGTCACCGAGACCTCGAGCCCCCGGGTCATGCCGGCTGACGACATCGCGGCCATGCTTGCCGAGATAGAGAAGGGACCGGAAGTCTTCGTCGACCCCGACCCTCGCTCGGCTCTCATGAGCGCCTATCGTCTCGCCACCTCCAACCAGGTGGTGCTGGTCACGGGATCGCTGACGCTCATCGCCGATCTCAAGCGGAGCTTGAGTTAGATGGCGACGGGCGCACGTCGTCGAAGCACGGGCTCGACCGTGGTCATCACCGTCCTCGTGTTGCTCATCATCGTCGTGATATTCTTTACCGCCGGCTACGTCCTGGCACAGATGTTGCTCTAGGAGGACAGCGTGGAGAACGTCTTCGAGACTATCAACGAGATCATCAGCTCCCCGTTGTGGATCCTGGCAGTCTACGTCTTCGCCTTCTGCCTGGTGGTCCTGTGGCTGGCGCTCGTCTTTTGGACCATCAAAGACGCGCGCAAGCGCATCGACGACCCCATCATCGTCGGCGTGGCCGTGCTCACGTCTCTCATCCTTCCCTATATGGGCACCGTCATCTACGCCATATTGCGGCCGGCGGAGTACTTGGCCGAGGTGCAGGAACGCGAACTCGAGATGAGGGCCATGGAGCAGGAACTACTGGTCCTCCGCTCGTGCCCGTCATGCGGCGAGCTCATCCGGCCCGACTTCGTGGCCTGTCCCAATTGCCGCCGGCAGTTGCGGGCGTCGTGCCCCAATTGCGAGAAGGTGTTGGAGCCCAGCTGGAAGCTCTGTCCTTACTGCGGGCAGGAGCTGCGCGCGCAGAGGGTCCCCCCGCCGGTCGAGCAGGTCACCGAGGAGTTCGCGGAGAGCCGGCTCTCACCCTGAGGCCAGTCACGCCCGCCAGGGCGTACCGACCGTGTATCCCGACGGCCCCAGGCCGGTCCGCATCCTAGAAAGAGGAGAACACAGTGGAACGTACTCTCGTGCTGGTCAAGCCCAATGGTGTCGAGCGAGGCCTCATCGGTGAGGTCATCGGTCGCCTGGAGCGGCGGGGCCTGAGCATCAAGGCCGCGCGCATGCTGATGGTAAGTGAGCAACTGGCCTCGCAACATTACGCCGAGCACGTGGGCAAGGACTTCTACCCCGGCCTGGTGGACTTCATCACATCGGGGCCGGTGTGCGCTCTTGTGGTGGCCGGTCCTTCGGCCATCAGCGTGGTACGCGGGATGATGGGGGCCACCAACCCTCTGAACGCCGTTCCGGGCACGGTGAGGGGCGACTTCGGCCTTGATACGGGCAAGAATCTTGTCCACAGCTCGGACGGGCCTGAGAGCGCCGAGCGCGAGATAGGACTCTTCTTCGCCCCCAGCGACATCATCGCCTGATAGGGACCGTGGACCCTCGTCCGCCCTATCCCGCTGATTTCGAGCTCATACTCGCCTCGCAGTCGCCGCGACGGCATTCGCTGCTGCGCGACATGGGCGTGCCCTTCCGCGTAGTCGTGTCGAACGCCGAGGAGGCGTTGGAGGGAGCGGAGGCTCAGGTCTTGGCGGAGCGGAACGCCCTGGCCAAGGTCCGCGCCGCCGTGCTCCCGGAGGATGTCTCTCAGGGGGCGTTCATCCTGGGTACCGACACAGTGGTCACGCTCGACGGACGCACGTTGGGCAAGGCGGCCTCGGCGGGGGAGGCTGCGGATATGCTGCGTCTCCTCTCTGGGCGTGATCATGAGGTGGTATCGGGAGTGGCCCTTATACGCGGCATCGAAGGGCTGGATGCGCATGCCGGCGGCGACAGCCTACAGGTGGCCAATGCCGTCACCCAGGTGACGTTCGGTCCACTCGACGACCAGGACATCGCAGCCTATGTGGCCTCAGGTGAATGGCGGGGCAAGGCCGGCGCCTACGCTGTGCAAGGGCTCGCCGCGATGTTCGTGACCGGTATCCGCGGCGAGTACAGCAACGTCGTGGGACTGCCCCTGTGCCTGCTGGCACGGCTCTTCCGACGTCTGGGTTTCGACCTTCTGCGGAGAAGTTGGGCGTGAGCGGCCTTTTCGTCACGCCCGGCATCGCTGCAATAGGTATAATACCGGGCGCGCCCTGGGGCAGCCCCTGGGGACCGCGGGAAGATAGAGCGGAGGCAAGACCATAGCTTTCACCGAATTCATCACCGGTTTCGCCGGACGCGACATGGCGGTCGACCTCGGTACGGCCACGACTCTGGTCTACGTGAGAGGTCGAGGGATCGTGCTGTCGGAGCCGTCGGTGGTGGCCATCGATTCCCGCAGCGGCGACGTGCTCGCTGTCGGCGCCGACGCCAAACGCATGTTGGGCCGGACGCCCGGCACCATCACCGCCATCCGTCCGCTCAAAGACGGCGTGATCGCTGACTTCGACGTCACCGAGCAGATGCTCCGTCATTTCATCCAGCGCGTGCACCAGAACCGTTGGGCACATCCGCGTGTGGTCGTCTGCGTACCTTCAGGGGTCACGGGTGTGGAGCGACGTGCCGTGGAGGAAGCCACCATCAGTGCGGGCGCGCGCTCCGCGTACCTCATCGAAGAGCCCATGGCCGCCGCCATCGGCGCCGGTCTACCTGTGGCTGAAGCGACGGGCAGCATGATCGTGGACATCGGCGGCGGCACCAGCGAGGTGGCGGTCATCTCCCTCGCCGGCATCGTGGTGGCGCAATCGGTGCGTGTCGGCGGTGACGAGCTCGACGAGGCCATCATCGCTCACATCAAGAAGGAATATAAGCTCATGATCGGCACGCAGACCGCCGAGGAGCTCAAACTGGAGATCGGCTCCGCCTATCCCCTCGAGACCGAAGAACAGGCCGAGATCCGCGGCCGCGACTTGGTGACCGGTCTGCCCAAGACCCTGGTCATCTCCTCGGAGGAGATCAGGGACGCCATCGCGGAGCCGGTGGCGCAGATCATCGACGCTATCAAGTCGACCCTCGACAAGACTCCGCCGGAGCTGGCATCGGACATCATGGACAGAGGCATCATGATGGCCGGCGGCGGCTCCTTGCTGCGGGGTATGTGCGAGCGCGTGCGTGAAGAGACTCAGATGCCGGTGAACCTGGCCGAGTCGCCCCTCACCTGTGTGGCGGTGGGCTCGGGCCGCTCCCTGGAGGAGTTCGACACCCTGCATCGCGCGTCGCAGAAGGCGAGACGACGCCGCTACTAGCTAGCGGAGGTCCATATGCCGCGTAACAAGGCAGCTTGGCGACGGACGGTGTTCGTCGTCTTGATCATCGCATCATTGGCGTTGCTCACCGTGTCGTTCCGTGAGACGGATTCCGGGCCCGTCCATGCCATCCAACAGGCCGGGGCCGGCGTCTTGACTCCTCTGCAATCCTGGGGGGCCAAGGCGGCGAAACCCTTCCAAGACGGGTACCAGTGGATCCGCACCCTGTGGTCGGCGCACGAGGAAGCGGAGCGGTTGGCCGCACAGTTGCAGGAGCTGCAGGGGGAGGCGGTCAAGCTCAGGGAACAGGCGGAGGAGAACCGGCGTCTGAAAGGCTTGTTGGATCTCAAAGACAAGGCCACCTTCCCTGAGGGTACCGAGTTCACGGTGGCCCGGGTCATCGGCAAGTCCCCCACCATCTGGGAAGCCTGGATCCAAGTGGACAAAGGGTTCGACGACGGGGTCGCCGTGGGGCAGCCGGTGGTGGGGGCCACGCCTATGGCCTCGGACTCTCTCTCGGGCAAGGGGCTGGTGGGCAAGGTGGTGAGCGTCACCGCCCGCAGCGCCCAAGTGCAGCTCATCATCGATTCCGGCTCGAGCGTGGCCGCTAAGGTCCAGAGTTCCAGAGCCGAGGGCATCGTGGAGGGTTCCATCTCCGGAAAGCTGACCATGGACTACGTCGATCGTGACATGCCGGTGGAGCCACAACTGGTGGTGGTCACGTCGGGTTTCGGCGGCATCTATCCGGAAGCCATCCCCGTGGGCATCGTGGCCAGTGTGGGCGAGGAAGACGTGAACATCTACAAGGAGATCGAGGTCCAACCCTTCGTTGATTTCAGGGTGTTGGAGGAGGTCATGATCCTGGCCGTGCCTTCGCAGGCCATCCCGACCTTCCCTCTCCCCGGCAGTGGGAGCGCCACTTCGTCTACCACCACCACCTCCTTGGCTGACTCCGGCGACCCGGCCGATTGGACCCCCACGTCTCTGTGGGGCCCCGTCGTGAGGTCCACTACCACGACCACCTCGAGGCGCTGACGTGGGACGCAAGGAGCTCATAGCGGCCGGCAAGCTGGTGCTTTTCTTGTTCATAGCGGTGGTGCTGCAGGTGCTCCTGGCGTCACGCATCAGCATCATGGGAGTGACGGCCGACCTGTTCCTCATCCTGACCGTGGTCATCGGTATAAGCCGTGGGTCGATGCTGGGAGCGGTCTTCGGCTTCTTCGCCGGCGTTCTGGCCGATATCGCGTTCTACCAGCCGCTCGGCGTCCACGCGTTCATCTACGTGCTCACCGGGTACTTCGTGGGCATGTTCGTAGCCCGCTTCGGTGTGACCACGGCCTGGGCGGTGTTGCTCCTGGGCGGAGCGGCGTCGTTCGCGTCGCAGTTCCTCTTCGGCCTGTTCCAGTACACCATGGGTCCTCGAGCCGACTTCTTGAACGTGGTCGCCACCCAGATGATCCCCGAGATGGTGCTCGACGCGCTGGTCACCGTCCCCGTGTTCATCCTGCTGGTGCGGCTGCGCATCCTTCCCGCTCCCGCGCTCCAGCCCGGCGTGGAGAGGAAGGCGGCGGAGTGAACCTTCTCTCGCCGGCCAAGAAGAAACGTCCGCCAGAGGATGATTCCTTCCTGGGCATCCGCATCGGAGTGCTGCTGCTCATCGCGCTCATCCTTTTCGGCGTGCTGGCCTTCAGGCTGTGGTTCCTGCAGATCCTCTCCGGCGACGAGTACGTCACCTACGCCCAGAACAACCGGGTGCGCGAGGTGAGGGTGGAAGCATCTCGGGGGGTCATCTACGACCGCAACGGCCAGATCCTGGTGGAGAATCGAGCCGGTCTAAGCGTGGGTCTGTTGCCCATGGATATGATCGATCCTGAAGAGGATCCCGAGGGCTTCCAGGCAGAGATCGACGCACTGGCCGGCGTCCTGGATATATCTTCCGCCGATCTGCTGGCGGCCTACGAGAAGGCCAAGAAAGACCCATACGTCACGTACACGGTCAAGAACGATGTGCCCGAGAACACGGTGGTGGCGTACTTGAAGGAGCACAGCCTCCAGTTCCCGGGGGTGGAGGTGGAGACCTCCTACTTGCGCAGGTATCCCTTCAAGTCGGTGGCCACTCACGTCTTGGGGTATGTGGGTGAGGTCTCCGACACCGATCTCGACACCCAGCAGTTCGCCACCCTGAAGCTGGGGGCCACCCTGGGCAAGAATGGGGTGGAGCGCACCTACGACTCCAAACTGCGCGGCACCGACGGCAGGAAGACGGTGGAGGTCGACAACGCCGGTCGGCCCAAACGCTTCCTGGAGGATATCGCGGCCAAGCCGGGCAACAACTTGGTCCTCACCTTGGACGTCGACCTGCAGCGAGCGGCTGAGGATGCCATCGTGGAGGGCGTGCAGCGGGCACACGCCGAGGACTTCACCAACGCCGCTGGAGGCGCCATCGTGGCGCTCGATCCCCGCAACGGGCAGATACTGGCGTTGGCGTCATACCCGGACTACGACCCGTCGCTGTGGGTGGGTGGCATGAGCGCGACCAAGTACGCCGAACTCACCGACGAGACTGCCCACAACGCGCTCTTCAACCGGGCTCTGAATGGCCTCTATCCCGCCGGGTCGACGTTCAAGCCGTTCGTAGCGGCCGTCGCGCTCGACGCCGGCCTCATCACATGGGAGACCATCTTCAACTGCAAAGGCAAGTTCACCGAGTCTCAGCAGACCTGGAAGTGCTGGCAGACCGACGGCCACGGCGATCTCAACCTGGTCGCGGCTCTCGCTCAGTCGTGCGACGTCTACTTCTATAACCTGGGCAAGTTGCTGTACGAGCAGCCCACCACGGTGCTACAGGACGGCGTTCGCCTGTTCGGGTTCGACAGCCCGACCGGCATCGACCTGCCCTACGAGACCGAGCGCAGCCGCGTTCCGGACAAGACCTGGAAAGAAGAGTTCGGCAAGACCGCCGTGGACAAGGTCTGGAAGCCCGGCGACGAGATCAACTTGGCCATCGGCCAGGGCGACTTGTTGGTGACCCCACTGCAGATGGCGGTGGGCTTGGCGGCTATCGCCAATGGGGGCGACCTGTGGCTGCCCCACTTGGGCCTGCGCATCACCGACTCCTCGGGTAACGTGATTCACGAGATCGAGAACGAGAAGACGGGCGAACTCGGTATCGGCGATGACGTCCTCAGCCCCATCCGCCGCGGCCTGCGCCTGGTCACGTCCGACCCCTCCGGCACGGCCTGGGGCACTTTCCGAGACTTTCCTATAAGCGTGGCCGGCAAGACCGGTACGTCGGAGAAGAAGCCCGAGGACGACTATGCGCTGTTCATGGCCTACGCCCCTGCCGACGGCAACAGCGAGCCCGAGATCTGTGTGGTGGCCATCCTTGAGCAGGGTGGGCACGGCAGTTCGGTGGCGGCGCCTATGGTCCGTCGGGTACTTGAGGCCTATTTCCATACCGAATCGGGCGAGCTCGTAGCCCCGGTGACGGAATAGGAGAGCGGGGTGAGCCAACCGACCACAGTGCTGCAGACCGCGCGTGAGAAGCGCCAGCCGCTGGGCTTCTCCTTGGGCACCTACCTGCGCAGTGTGGACTGGATCCTGCTGGGAGCCACGATCGCATTGGTGGTGTACGGCCTGCTGATGCTCTACTCGGCCACGCACAGCGACACCAGTTCATCGCTGTACTATGTACGTTCCCAAGGCGTGGGTCTGCTGCTGGGCTTCGTGTTCCTGGTCATCCTCAGTGTGATCGATTACCAGTTCTTCGCCTCCAAGCAGATCTACATCTACGGCTTCACGCTGTTGTTGCTCATCCTGACGCTGGTCATCGGAGTGGGCGGGGAGCAGGGTGGGGTCGGTGCGAACCGCTGGATCCAGCTGCCCTTCTTCCGTCTGCAGACTTCGGAGTTGGCCAAACTGCTGCTCATCCTCTCGCTGGGGGGCGTGCTGGCCGAGGGCGTGCAGTTGCGCCACCGTTTCCGTTTTGTGGTGTTGTGTGTGGTGTACGTGCTCATCCCTGTGGGCCTGGTGTTCCTCCAGCCCGACCTCGGCACCGCGCTGGTGTTCTTCGCCATCCTCACGGTCATGCTGGTGGTGTGGGGCATACGGCTGCCGCATCTGGGTATCTTGGCGGGTGTCGCTCTGGTCGGGGCCGTCTTCGTCCTTCGCATCCTTCCCAACTTCTTCGGGGTGCATCTCCTCAAGGAGTATCAGCTGCGGCGCCTGACCCTTTTCCTGGATCCGGAGAGCGACCCGACGGGATTGGGGTATCAGCTGACTCAGAGTAAGATCGCGGTGGGAAGCGGCATGTTCTCCGGGAAAGGCTTCATGGATGGTACCCAGACCCACCTGAACTTCCTGCCGGCCCACCACACCGACTTCATCTTCGCCGTCATCGGCGAGGAACTGGGGTTCCTGGGAGCGCTACTCCTCTTGGGGCTGTTCGGGATCATCATCTGGAGAGCGTTCCGCATCGCCCGGCTGTCCCGGCACATCTACGGCTCGCTGGTGGCATCCGGGGTGGCCGGGGTGCTCATCTTCCAGGTGTTCGTCAACATAGGCATGACCATCGGCATCATGCCGGTGACCGGCATACCTCTGCCCTTTGTCAGCTTCGGCAGCAGCTCCCTGGTAGTATTCTTGATGGCCGTCGGCCTGCTCGAGAGCGTACATGTCCACTCTGTGGCCGGGCAGCCGAAGTAGACCCGTCCAGGCAGCGAGCTATCGGAGGCGTCAGGTGGCGAAGTTACCGGTGAACCTTTCCAAGGTGAGGGACGCCTGGAGCGAGATCAGCGCCTTGACCGAACGTTCGGCCGGCATCTTGTTGGCCGGCGATCAGGGGCTGGTGAGCCGTGCCCAGGAGAGGTTGACGGGGGAAGTTCCGCTGCAACCGGCCTGGCGCGGGGGAGTGCGCGAGCTCTCCGACGCCGCCACGTATCCCGGTGAACTACTGCTCGTGTTCGTTCCGGCCGCCGAAGAGGCGGCCGCTCAGACGGCCCTGCAGGACGGTCGCCAGGAGGGTGGGGTAGTGCTGGCCGTCGATGAGGGCTCCGCGGCCACCGGGGTGGTCACGCGGTCTCCGGGCGGCCGGGCCCGCGTCTCGTTCTCCGATACCGATCAAGGCTGGCGTGCGGTCTTCGCGGCTTGCGCCCAAGTCGCTGGCAAGGACCTGCTCGCGCTCGCCCGGCGGTATCCCGCCCTACGAAAGACGGCTGCACAGCGCGTGGTGAACCAGACTGCGGCTCAGAACGCACTCATAGGTCTGTTGGTGTTCATCCCCGGGGCCGATATGCCGGCTATGACCATGAACCAGGCCAAGATGATGCTGCAGCTCGCCGCGATCCACGGAGAACGCGTGGATATGGACCGGGCCTTGGAGCTGGTGGCCACGGTGGGGCTGGGCTTCGGCTTCCGTGGTGTGGCGCGGTCGTTGGTGGGCATGGTCCCGGGGTTCGGATGGCTCTTCAAGGCGCTGGTGGCGTATCTGACCACCAGCAGCCTGGGTTCGGCGGCCGCGAAGTACTACGACAGGGGTGCACCCGCCTCCACGAGCCGGGCTATAGAGCTCGTCAACGGCCTCAGACGTTGAGTGAGCGATCGTACCAAGAGCGTTTTCTGGAGATCCTCGGCAGGGTATCGCAGCCCGCTCGTCTGATCGGCGCTGAGATCGGGGCCGGTCCCGGCTTCGGCCATGGTCCCGACGCGGATGGACGTCTGCGGGTGGTGTTGGCCTTTCCCGACACCTACGAGATAGGCATCTCCAACCAGGCCCTGCAGATCCTCTACCATCTGGCCCGCTGTGCCCGGGGTGTGGCGGTGGAGCGGGCCTATCTGCCCTGGGTGGACGTGAGGGCGGAGATGAAGAAGGCTGAGGTGCCGCTCCTCACGCTGGAGAGCTGGACGCCGGCAGCTGAGAGCGATCTCCTGGGAGTGACCCTTCAGCACGAGTTCAACTACACCAACGTGTTGGAGATGCTCGACATGGCCGCTCTGCCTGTGCGTGCGCACGATCGCGGCGAGGGGATGCCCCTGGTGATGGGAGGTGGTCCCGCGACCGCCGACTTCCTTCCTGTGGCTCCCTTCTTCGACGCCTTCGCGGTGGGAGACGGCGAGGAGATGTTCCCCGAGATCCTCCACCTGCTGGCGGAGGCCAAGAAGCGGGGGATCGGCCGGCGCGAGACCAAGGAGCGGCTGAGCCGGGTCGATGGTGTGTACGTGCCCGGTGTGAGCCGCACCGTACGCCGGCGGGTGGTCGTCCGGTTGGAGGATGCGCCTTATCCCACGGACTGTCTGGTGCCCTTGACGGCAGGTGTGCATGACCGCGCCTGGGTAGAGGTCATGCGCGGATGCACGAGGGGCTGCCGCTTCTGCCAGGCCGGCATGTGGTACCGCCCCGTGAGAGAGCGTCGGCCGGAGACGGTCATGGAGATGGCCGGGGCGCAGTTGGAGGCAAGCGGCCACCAGGAGCTGGCGCTGGCCTCGCTCTCCACCACCGACTACTCGGGGCTGGAGCCTGTGCTGCGCGGCTTGGTGCAAGAACGTCCCGAGGTCCGTCTCTCTCTGCCTTCGTTGCGAGTGGACAGCGCTGCGGTGCGTCTGGCGCATCTCGCCTCGCCCACCGGCCCCTCGCTCACGTTGGCCCCGGAGGCGGGGAGCCAGCGCATGCGCGATCTCATCAACAAGAACGTCAGCGACGACGACATCATGGCTGCTGCGGAGGAGGCCTTCCAGGGCGGTTGCACCACGCTCAAGCTGTACTTCGTCATCGGGTTCCCGCTGGAGACAGACGAGGACGTCCACGCCATCGCCGATGTGTGTCTTCGTATCCGCGACCTGGGACGCAAGATGCTCGGTCCAAGGGCTTCGCGACTGCAATTGAACCTGAGCGTGAACAACTTCGTGCCCAAGGCGCTGACGCCCTTCCAGTGGGCGGGCATGGCCGATCGCGGCACCTTGCGTGCGCGGCAGGAACTGCTGCGGAGCCGCCTGCGCAAGCCCGGCGTGCGCCTGACTCTGCACGACGTGGGCAAGAGCTTCCTGGAGGCCGCCCTGGCGCGCGGAGGTGTGGAGTACGCCGACATCGTCGAAGGTGCGTGGCGAAGGGGGGCGTTCTTCGATTCTTGGACGGAGCGTTTCCGCCGCGATGCCTGGGAAGCTGCATTCGCCGAGTGCGGAGTCGACATCGAGGGTGAGGCCACGAAGGAGCTGTCGCGCGACACGCTCCTGCCCTGGGACGTGATCGAAGGCGTGGCTGATCGCGACTTCCTGTGGAGGGAATGGGAGAGGGCGACTCGTGGGGAGACCACACCCGATTGCCGGTGGGACGCCTGTGCCGACTGCGGTGCGTGCGGGCCCGGCGTCGGCAACGACCTGGCCCGTGGAGAGGCGCTGGGCGCGCCTGGGAAGGACACGTCCCTGGAGCGGGCCGCTGATGAGCCCGCTGTCGCCCCGTCGGCCGCTCGTGCGCCCGCTGCCGCCGCGCAAGTCGCGAGCTTCGGCTATCTGCTCACCTTCGCCGTCCGCGACAGGGCGCGCTTCGTGGGCCATCTGGACAAGTCCGAGATCTTTCGCAGGGCGATGCGGAGGGCAGGCGCGACGTTGGCCCTCTCCGCCGGCATGCGTCCGAAGGCGCTTCTCACTCTGGCTCAGCCGCTGGCGGTGGGAGTGGGAGGGGAGCGGGAACTGTGCGAGTTCAGATTGAGCGAGCCGGCGCCGGACGACTTTCTGCGGCGTCTTGACGAAGCGCTTCCGCATGGGCTCGAGCCCATAAGCCTAGAACGGTACGAGGGGCGGAAGTCGGTGGCATCCCGGGTCGTCGCGGTCCATTATGAGGTGCAGGTGGAGCTCCGGGTCTCTGCCGAGCGGGAGGCCCTACAGGAGGCGGCGGGGCGCCTGCGGGCTGCTACGTCGGTGTTGGTGAAGGAGCAGAAGGGCGACAGAAGCCGCGAGGTAGATGTGCGGCGGTACGTGGACCACGTCGATGTGGAAGCCTGCGGCGGGAACAGCTCTCTGCTTTCGTTTCGTGTGGCGGTGACCCCGGGCGGCTCGGCTCGTCCGGAGCGGGTGGTCGACGCCCTGGAGCTTCTTGGGGCGCCGAAGATGTTTGTGAGAGAGATCACGCGGACAAGGATCGACCTGTCGTGAGAGAGATCCTCATCTCGCGAGACGAACTGGATACCCGGGTGGCTCTGCTGGAAGACGGCCGGCCGTGCGAGTTCTACATACAGCGGCCTGACCGACCGAGCTTGGTGGGCAACATCTACAAGGGTAGGGTGGAGAACGTCCTGGCCGGCATGGACGCGGCCTTTGTCGACATCGGTCTGGAGAGGAACGGGTATCTGTACGTGGCCGAGGTGGCCGGCTCCGCGGGGGGACCGGGCCAGGGCAGGCGCAAGATCACCGAACTCCTCCGTTCGGGCATGGAGATATTGGTGCAGGTGACCCGCGACGGGATGGGCGGCAAAGGTCCCCGGTTGAGTACGCAACTCTCGTTGGCCGGGCGTTACGTGGTCTACATGCCGGGTGGCAGCAACTCGGGGGCGTCACGTCGCCTGTCCGACGAGGAACGCGAACGGCTGCGCTCGGTGTGCCGTTCGCTGCTCTCCATGGAGGGTGGTCTGATCGCACGCACTGCGGCCGAGGGAGCGTCAGAAGAGGCCATGGCGCGAGACCTGCGTTTTCTGCAGAGAGTGTGGAGTGGGGTGGCGCGGCGCGCAGCCGCCGCGCCCGCTCCCTGCCTGGTCTATCGAGAGCTGGGCCTGCCCCTGCGGGCCGTCCGCGACCTGGTCGGTGCGGAGGTGGCGCGGGTCCTGGTGGATGACCCCACGTTGCATCGCCGGGTGGGCAACTACCTGAAGGCCATCGCCCCCGAACTGGCCGGCGCGGTGCAGCGTTACCAGAGCGAGGTGCCGCTCTTCGAGGCCTACAAATTGGAGGGGGAGACCGCGAAAGCTCTCGCGCGGAGGGTGGAGCTGCCGTCGGGCGGGTACCTGGTGATCGATCGGACTGAGGCCATGACCGTCATCGACGTCAACACCGGGCGCTTTGTGGGCAAGCGCTTCTTGGAAGACACCACACTCCGTACCAATCTCGAGGCCTGTCGCGAGATCGTGCGTCAACTGCGTCTGCGTGACATCGGCGGCATTATCGTCATCGATTTCATCGACATGAGTCTGGAGAGCAACCGAGAGGCCGTCCTCGCGGCGTTGCGGGCGGAGTCGGCAGCTGATCGCACAAAGACCTACGTGGTGGCTCTGTCACCACTCGGGCTGGTGGAGATGACCAGGCAGAACGTCACGGCCGGCCTGCGCGAGACCATGACCACGCGCTGCCCCACCTGCCGCGGCGAGGGCACCATCCTGTCGGACCAGTCGGCTGCCATCGAGGTCGAGCGGCGCATCCTGCGATTGGCGCGTCACGCCGACATGCCTGGGCTCAGGGTGGAGGTCCATCCCCGCGTGCGCGCTCTGCTGCAGAAAGGCAGCCCGTCGCGCCTGCAGCGCATCCAGGAATCCAGCGGACACTTCGTGATTCTGTCTGCCGCGCGGGAAGCCGTGCCCCTGGATCACCTAGTCGAAGTGGCCGACTGACGCGCCCGGGTGGCAGGGCTGGTTGAAGCCTGTTATACTGCCTTGCTTGCGGCCGCCCTGTGCGGCCCCATCGTTCTATCTGAGACAGTATTGAGGAGTGCGGGATGTTCGCCATCGTCGAAATCGGCGGTAAGCAGTACCGTGTAGAGGAAGGCCGGGAGGTCGTGGTCGACCGCCTCAGCGCCGCCGAAGGTACCACGGTCGAGTGGCCCACGCTGCTCGTGGCCGACGGCACCGACGTGCGCATGGCGGGCGACGCCGGCGTGGTCACCGCCAAGGTGGTCGAGCACTTCCGGGGTCCCAAGATCACCATATCGAGGTTCAAGCCCAAGCGCGGCTGGCGTAAGAAGACAGGTTTCCGCTCGGGGCTCACGCGCCTCGAGGTGCAGAAGATCGCGTAGGAAGGATAGGCAATGGCTCATAAGAAAGGCGGCGGCAGCTCCAGGAACGGCCGCGATTCCAACGCCAAGCGCCTGGGTGTCAAAGCGTTCGCGGGTGAGACGGTCAAGGCCGGCGCCATCCTGGTGCGGCAGCGGGGCACCCGCTTCCGTCCGGGCGTGAACGTGGGTATCGGCTCCGATGACACCCTCTTCGCCAAGGCTCATGGCAAGGTCGTCTTCACCGAGGGCAAGGCGGGTCGCGTCATAAGCATCGACGCCGAGTAGATACGCTCGTCCGTACGCGCGGCCGGGCTCGCCCTCTCCAGGAGCGCCATGTTCTTCGATCAGGCAAAGATCCATGTGGCGGCGGGAGACGGTGGGAACGGCTGCGTTTCTTTTCGCAGAGAGAAGCACGTCCCACGCGGGGGACCCGACGGCGGTGACGGGGGTCGGGGCGGAGACGTGATCATGGTGGTCGATCCCCAACTGCGCGATCTCCAGTCCTTCACCTACAAGGTCCACTACAAGGCTGAACCCGGTCGTCCCGGCCAGGGGGCCCGCAAGCACGGCGCCGACGGTGCCGATGTGATCATCAGCGTGCCTCTGGGCACCCAGGTGTGGCGCGACGACGAACTGATCGCCGACTTCGTCGATCCCGACCAGCGTGTGGTACTGGCCGCCGGTGGCGCCGGAGGACGGGGCAACGCCCGCTTCGTCAGTTCTGTACGTCAGGCGCCGAAGTTCGCCGAGCTGGGCGAGGGCGCCGAGAGCGGTTGGATCCGTCTGTCGCTCAAGCTCATGGCCGACGCCGGCCTTGCTGGTCTTCCGAACGCGGGGAAGTCGTCGCTCCTGCGCCGGCTCTCGAACGCCAAGCCCAAAGTGGCTGCCTATCCGTTCACGACCATCGAGCCCATGCTGGGTATCGTCGATTGGTCGGGCGAGGGCGATGTCTTCACTCTGGCCGATGTGCCCGGCCTGCTGGAGGGCGCGAGCGAGGGTATCGGCTTGGGTCACGAGTTCCTGGCTCATCTGGAGCGCTGCCAGCTGATCATGCATGTGGTGGATCTCACCGGCTACTACGGACTCGAGGCGCTCAAGGGCTTCCGCACCATACTGGGCGAGCTGGACGCATATGAGTCCGGGCTGGGATGGAAGCCCCAGGTGATACTCCTGAACAAGACCGACGCGGTGACGCCGGAAGTCGTCCAAGAGCATCTGGAGCTCTTTCGCAAGGAGGTGGGCGAGCTGCGGGCCCAGGGGCATCCTGCCTTCACCTTTCTCGTGGATGATGGACTCCCCGCCATCGAGCAGTTGTTGTGGCCGGTCTCCGCGGTGACTGGTGCGGGACTGCAGGCCCTGCTGCGCTGGGTCGGCCCCGTGCTGGCCGGACTGATGGCCCAGGTGCGCGTCGAGGTGTCTTCCGGCGCGGCAGAACCGGCCCACGCAGGTCCCAGCGAGGAGCGACAGGGCCACGTGGTCTATCGTCCACTGGGGGCGTCGGCTCGGTCGTTCGTTGTGGAGCGGGAGGGTGACCGTTTCGTGGTGCGTGGCCGCGCGGTGAAACGTCTGGTGAGCAGGTTCGACCTCGACGACGAGGAGGCCGCCCGGTATCTGGCGGAACGACTCGACCGGCTGGGGGTGTATTCTGCTCTACGGGCGCAGGGCGCCCAGCCCGGAGACGACATCGACATCGAGGGGCATCAGTTCGAACTCAGTTAGCGGCGACAGGCCGGACATCTCTAGGTAGCCAGGCAGAGGTGCGCGAGTGACAGCGAGACGCTCAGGCAAGACCGTGGTGGTGAAGATCGGCTCCAGCACGCTCACCAACCCGCGGGGACGGTTCCGACTCAACCCCGTGGCCGGGCTGGTGGCCGAGGTGTGCGCGTTGCAGGCCGAGGGGCATCGCATGCTTCTGGTCTCGTCGGGGGCGGTGTCGTCGGGCATGGGCGTGTTGCGGCGCAAGAGCCGTCCCACCGAGGTGGTGGACATGCAGGCGGCCGCTGCGGTGGGCCAGGGACGCCTCTTCCACATCTACACAGAGCTCTTTGCGCACGACGAGGTGGTCACTGCGCAGGTGCTCCTCACCGCATTCGACGTGGCCGCCCGTACGCAATACATCAACGCCCGCAACACTCTGCGGCGGCTTCTGGAATGGCGCGTGGTGCCCATCATCAACGAGAACGACACCACGTCCACCGATGAACTGTGCTTCGGGGACAACGATGCCTTGGCGGCACAGGTGGCACTGCTGGTGAAGGCCGACATGCTCATCCTGCTCACCGACACCGAGGGTCTCTACACGGCCGATCCTCGCGAGGACAACGAGGCTCAGCTCATCTCCACTGTGGAAGACATGAGCGAGCTGGAATGCGTCCGTATCGGGGCCATCGGCCCGCTGGGCTCCGGGGGCATGGGCAGCAAGGTGAACAGCGCCCGCATCGCCACCAGCGGTGGGGTGGAGACCATTATCGCCATGGGGGCGCGGCCCGGCGTGCTTCGAGCCTGTGTGGAGGGCGAACCCGTGGGGACGCGCTTCCCTGCTCGGCCGCTGGGGCTGCACGACTACAAGCTCTGGTTGCTGTACGGCAAACCGGCCAAGGGGAAAGTGGTGGTGGATGCCGGGGCGGCGAAGGCGCTCAAGGGTAAAGGCAGCCTGCTGCCGGTGGGGGTTCGCGCCGTGGAGGGCGAGTTCGCTGCCGGCGATGCCGTGGTGGTGGTGGATGAGGACGGGGTGGAGTTGGCCAAGGGCCTCATGAGCTACTCCAGCAAGGAGTTGGAGAGGGTCAAGGGCCTGCACAGCAGCCGGGTGGCGGAGATGCTCCCCCAGGCCTCTCCGGAGGCCATCCACAGGGACTATCTGGTGAGGGTGTGTTGAAGGAGCGGACGAGTTGAAGACACGAGAACTGGCCGGAGCCGCCAAGGACGCCTCGCGACGGCTCGCCACGGCCGGCGCGGCCGCCAAGAACCGGGCTCTTCTGGCAATGGCTGACGCCCTGGAACGACGTTCCGCGGAGATCCTGGTAGAGAACGCGGAGGACGTGCGCGAGGGGCGCAAGAAAGGCCTGTCTGCAGCCCTCATCGACCGTCTGTGGTTGGACGAGGAGCGGCTGAAGGGCATGGCCTGCAGCCTGCGCGATATCGCGGCGTTGCCCGACCCCGTGGGCGAGGTGGTGGAGGGGCACCGGACTCCTGAGGGGCTGCAGATCGAGAAGGTGCGCGTGCCTTTCGGCGTGGTGATGGTGGTGTACGAGGCACGTCCCAACGTCACAGTGGATGCCGCCGCGCTCTGTCTGAAGACGGGCAACTCGGTCATCCTGCGTGGCGGCAGCGATGCCTACCGCTCCAACCGTATCCTGGCCGAGGTCATCACCGGCGCCGCGCTGGAAGCCGGGCTGCCGGGTGAGTGCATCCAGTTCGTCTCCAGCAAGGACCGCGAAGTGTTGCTGGAACTCCTGCAACTGCGCGATCAGATAGACCTGGTGATCCCCCGCGGAGGGGAGGCGCTGAAGGAGTTCCTGCTGGAGCACTCCAAGGTGCCTGTCATCTATGCCGCAGGCGGCAACTGCCACATCTACGTCGACCGGTCGGCCGACCTCAGGCAGGCCCTGGACATCACCGTCAACGCCAAAGTCCAGCGTCCGGGAGTGTGCAACGCCGCCGAGACCCTGCTGGTGCACGAGGCTGTAGCGGGACGCTTCCTGCCCATCGTCTTGAAGGCGCTCCATGACAAGAAGGTCAAGCTGTTCGTCGACGCGGGGGCCAAGGAGGCGGTGGGCGAGACCGAGTTCAAGTTGCTGAGGGCGAACGACAGACACTATGCCACCGAGTTCCTCGGTCTCGAGATGGCGGTGAAGGTGGTGGGCGATATCGAAGAGGCCATCGAACACATCGCCCGCTACGGCACGGGCCATTCGGAGGCCATCATCACCAGCGACCTGGAGGCGAGCCGTCGTTTCGTGGAAGCGGTGGACGCGGCCGCGGTGTATGTCAATGCATCCACGCGCTTCACCGACGGCGGCGTGTTCGGGTTGGGGGCTGAGATAGGTATCTCCACGCAGAAGCTGCACGCGCGTGGGCCATTGGCTCTCAAGGAGCTGACCTCCACCAAGTACGTGGTCACCGGAAGGGGCCACATCAGGTAGGGCCATGGACGAGGATGCCGCCAAGACAGGCCTGGAGCCAGGTGTAGCGTGGGGTGAGGATGACCCCTTGCTCCGTCTTCGCGGGCGTCGCGGTCTGCGCTTGGGCATCATGGGTGGGGCGTTCGATCCCATCCACATCGCGCATCTGGTGACCGCCGAAGAGGCGCTGGTCCAATTCGACTTGGATCAGGTGGTGTTCATGCCGGCCGGCAACCACCCGCTCAAGTCCCGGCGCATGGCTCCGCGGGAGTTCCGTTATCTGCTGGTGTCGGTGGCGACGGCGGCGCATCCGCATTTCGTCGTCTCAAGGTACGAACTCGACCAGAAGGAGGTCGGGTACACCGTCAACACCTTGGAACATGTGCGCAGCGTTCTGGCGGACGACGCGAAAGTCTTCTTCATCACCGGAGCGGACGCCGTACTCGACATCCTCGCCTGGAAGCACCCCACTCGTGTGCTCGAGCTGTGTACCCTGGTTGCGGCTACTCGACCGGGGTACGATCTCGGTCGTCTTGCCGGGGTCTTGGCCGGTTTGGGGGGCAGCCTCGACGTGACGGGGCCCGACGGCTGCGTACAGGCCATGGAGGTCCCCGGCCTGGCCATCTCCTCCAGCATGATACGGGAGCGTCTCGCGGCGGGTAGGGCCGTCCGCTACCTGCTGCCCGACGGGGTGGCGGAGCTCATCGAGAAGGCCGGCCAGTACCGGACGTTCGATCCTGAACGCACACCTGGGCAGGCCGGGTCTGCGTGATGCGCGCTCCGCAAGAGCCCGGCTCCGCGGGGGCGGAGGGCCTGAGGGAGCACGAATCTCGCGATCGTGCTCGGGAGCGGTCGGCGGCTCGAGTCTCGCGCTCGCGCAGCGAGCGGCGGTCCAGTCGTCTGATTGCCCGTCGCCGTCGCCGCGTGGCACGTCTGATGCGGCTGGTCATACCCCTTGTGGTATTGGTGGCGGTGGCAGCAGTGCTACTCGTTGTGCTGACCGGAGACCGGGGCGAGGGCGGCTCGCTGGACGGTGCGACTCTCCCCGGCGCGGCCTCCTCTGATGTGGCCTCCGTCGGTACGGCACCGGCCGACGCTGCGCAGCCGGGCGACGATGCGCCGGCGATGGGCACGGGGCTGGTCGTCCTCGTGGAGGACGAGGGCAGCCTCATGGCTGCTGTGGTGCTGCAGCCTCGTGTGGTGGCTTCCTCGTCGTCTGCCGCCTCGTCGGCGGCTACCGCCGTCACCACGGACGGCGCGCCGCTCGCTGCGGGGCGGGGCGGAGTGGCCCTGGCCGTCCCGCCTGAGACCCTGCTGAGGACGGATACGGCGTTCAAGACCCTTGCACAGATACGAGCGGGTGACATCGGAGCCTCGGCCGGAGTCGAGTCTGCAGAGCCCGATGAGGCCGAGATCGGCGCCACGCTGACCGATGCGTTCGCCTCCCTTCTCGGGACCCGTCCCGCAGCCACGCTCAGTCTGGAGTGGGCCGAACTGCAGCAGGCACTGGCGGGCGCGGCGCCGGTGAGCGACACCATGGCTGCCGCCCCCGTGCAGCAAGACCACACCGATCTCGAGCAGATGGCGCGCGCTGTGTTGTCCCTGGCTGCCGTGGTCGACGCGACGGGCACGGGATCGTGGGAAGAGGGCACTCTTGGTGAGTCCGATGAGGTGGGCGATGTGGTGCGCGATCTCTCGTCCCGTGTGAAAGAGACTCCCTGGGATGTGCGTCCGCTGCCCGGGACGGCCTTCCGAGGGGAGGACTACGCCTACTTCGAGCCCGATCCGCTGCGTGTGGCACTCGTCATCGCGGGCGGCGGGCTGTCGGCCGGGACCACTCTGGCGATACAGAACGGTTCGGGGGTGGTGGGGGCGGCCGAGGCGGCGGCCTGGCTCTTGGAGCCTCTTGGGTACGCGCTGCGGCCCTTCACCAACGCTCCGGGGTTCCCGGATGTGAAGACGACTGTCATTTTGACGCATCCCGATGGTGCCGCTGCCGCCGAACAGGCGCGCGCGCTCCTGGGGGTGGGCCGGGTGCGGCAGGACGGCGGACTTGCGGCGGGAGAGTTGGTGGTGGTCGTGGGCAAGGACCTCGTGGTGCCAGCGGCGGTGGACGAAGATGCGGCTGCAGCAGCGCCCCGATCGGAGGAGGGAGTGTGACAGACCGGTGAGCGACCTCCCTATGTCGCCCGGCGAGCGCTTCTACCGCTACAGCCGGCAGATGATGCTGCCTGCCTTCGGGACGGAAGGGCAGGAGAAACTGGCCGCCGCCCGTGTGGGGTTGCTGGGTTGCGGCGCCCTGGGTTCCATGATCGCCAACCATCTGGTGCGGGCGGGCGTAGGCCATCTGCGCATCGTCGACAGCGACTATCCGGAGCTCCACAATCTGCAGCGCCAGGTGCTCTACACGGAGGCGGACGTCGCTCGCGGGGTGCCGAAGGCCGAGGCCGCTGCGGCGCACCTGCGGGCCATCAACAGCGAGGTGACGGTGGAGCCGTTGGTGATGCGGGTGGACGTCGATTCGCTTGCCGCCTTCGCACAGGGCCTTGATCTGCTCGTGGACGGCACGGACAACTTCCCCACCCGCTTTCTGCTGAACGATCATTGCGTGAAGACGGGCACGCCCTGGGTCTACGGCGGCGTGGTGGCGACCAGCGGGATGAGCATGACCATCGTGCCCGGGGAGGGTCCCTGTCTGCGCTGTCTGGTGCCGGAGTTGCCCAGCCCCGAGATGGCTCCCACGGCTGAGGTTGCCGGAGTGCTGAACACCATCGTGGCGATCATCGCGAGCGTGGAGGCGACTGAGGCCCTGAAGCTCATCGTGGCCCCTTCGGCCAGGAACAGAGGGCTTCTGGTGGTGGATGTGTGGGA
This sequence comes from Thermoleophilia bacterium, assembly GCA_040772905.1. Taxonomy (GTDB): domain Bacteria; phylum Actinomycetota; class Thermoleophilia; order RBG-16-64-13; family RBG-16-64-13; genus JAXGXJ01. The sequence goes on from JAXGXJ010000008.1 coordinate 58,645, forward strand.
TCTGCTCTTCCAGGTGCTGGAGGTCGAGCCCGCCCCGTCGTGCCCCTGTTGCGCGCCGCTTCGCTCGTGACCGCGTCCCCGCGTGGTGACATGGGATACTAGACCTCGACGGGGCGGCTGCCACCACCGCGACGAGACTGCGATACCGTCCATCCAGGAGGGACATGACGGCGACGAGAGACGGGGCGACTCCCGAACTGAACGAACAGCAGCGCGCAGCGGTCTTCCACGAAGGGGGGCCGCTCCTTGTGCTGGCAGGTGCCGGATCAGGCAAGACCCGGGTGCTCACCCACCGCCTGGCTCACCTCATCGAGAGTGGCAAGGTGCGCCCCCATCAGACTCTGGCCATCACCTTCACCAACAAGGCGGCCGGCGAGATGCGGGAGCGAGTGGAAGCTCTGTTGGGCGCGTCCGCCCGCTGGATGTGGGTGTGCACGTTCCATTCTGCCTGCGCGCGCATGCTGCGCCAGGATGCAGCGCTGCTGGGCTATCGCTCCAACTTCACCATCTACGACGAGGACGATTCGGCCCGCCTCATCAAACACTGCCTGGAAGACCTCCGGCTCGACGTAAAGCGTTATCCGCCCAAGGCCATCCAGAACCTCATCTCCGAGGCTAAGAACAAGCTCGTCGATATCGATGACTTCGTCCGCGGTCGTGAACATGATGCCGGCGGCGACGCCTGGAACGGAGACATGTCCGGCCCTCTGGACATAGCCGCCCAGGTCTATCGCCGCTATCAGAAGCGATTGCTGGACGTCAACGCCATGGATTTCGACGACCTTCTCATGCGTACCGTCGACATCCTGCAACTTTTCCCCGATCGCCTGCAGTACTATCGCGAGCTTTTCCGACACGTGTTGGTGGACGAGTATCAAGACACCAACCGGGCACAGTATCGTCTGGTGCGCCTGCTCACCGAGGAGCACCGTCAGGTGACGGTGGTGGGAGACGATGATCAGTCGGTGTACTCCTGGCGTGGAGCCGACATCCGCAACATCCTCAGCTTCGAGGATGACTATCCCGATGCCCGGGTGATCAAACTGGAGCAGAACTACCGCTCCACCAATACCATCCTGCAGGCCGCCAACGCGCTGGTGGCCAACAACCGGGGCCGCAAGCCCAAGAACCTGTGGAGCGAGCGCGGCACCGGGGAGAAGGTGACCGTGCTCGAGTGCCGCGACGAGCATGAAGAGGCCCGGATGGTGGCCGAGCAGCTGGTGGGACTCCTGCGCGAGCGCCCAGCCTCCGACGTGGCCGTGTTCTATCGCGTGAACGCACAGTCGCGCGTGCTGGAAGACATGCTGGTGCGACAGGGTATCGCCTACCGCATCGTGGGGGGCACCAAGTTCTACCATCGGGCTGAGATCAAGGATGTGCTCGCGTACCTGCGGGTGCTCGTCAACGCCAGCGACGATCTGTCGCTTCTGCGCATCATCAACACCCCGCGGCGGGGACTGGGTGACGTAGCCATCGGTCGCTTGCAGGGGTTCGCAGCCGAGAACGCCGTCCCCCTGCGTGACACCTTGCTCGATGCCGGCCAAGTACCGGGCTTCACGGCTGCCGCAGTGAGCGCCTGCACGCGCCTGGGTGAGTGCTTCGCCCGTTGGTCGGAGCAGTGTGGCGGCGTCGGTGACGCAACGGCCGTCGAGCGCGGGCGAGTCCCTGTGTCCGACACGGTGCGACTGGTGTTGGAGGAGAGCGGCCTCTTGGCCTCTCTCAAGGCCGAGCGGACTCTGGAGGCGGAAGGCAGGCTGGAGAACCTCGAGGAGTTCGTGGGCGTGGCGGGGGAGTTCGATCGCATGAACCCCGACGGCGACCTGAGCGATTTCCTGCAGGAGATCAGTCTGTACGCTGATGTCGACAGCCTGGAGACCGAGCAGACTGCGGTCACGCTCATGACTCTGCACAACGCGAAAGGCTTGGAGTTCCCGGTCGTGTTCATCACGGGCATGGAAGAGGGGCTGCTGCCCCATTCCCGATCCCTGGACGAGCAACGTCTGGAGGAGGAGCGACGACTCTGCTATGTGGGCATGACTCGAGCCCGCGACCGCTTGTACCTCTCGCACGCGCACGCCCGTACGCTGCATGGGGGCGCCGGCTACCGACTTCCCAGCCGCTTCCTCACGGAGATCCCGGCGGAGTTCACCAAGCATCAGGCTGCGGGGGGCACTTCGGGTCGGGGCCGAGCGGGAGCCTATCCTGGGTACGGCATGGGTCACGACGCGGCTCGGCGCTCTCGTCCTGAGGCTCGGACCGCGAGTCGCGGCGGAGCGGCGGCGGAGAGTGGGGGGGAGGGTGTCACGGCGCCCCCCGGCCTCACCACCGGTGATCGTGTGCTACACGCGAAGTTCGGCGAAGGCATCATCCTAGGTTTTGAACCGGGTGGGGTGGTACGCGTGTTCTTCTCCGACCTGGGAGAGCAGAAACGACTTCTGCTCGACTACGCGCCCCTACGCCGCCTGTAGCCGAGGCATCTCTCGAGAACAGATCGGTCAGCATCCCAGTGACCGGTTGACGCCCACTTTACGCAATTTCTGCTGCACATATAAGATTTGCATTATCAATCGCGTTATTTGACGGTATTCAGGACGGCAATACGCCCTGATATGGGCCTGCAAGGAAGGATTCATGCAGCGAAAGTGGTACGAAGTGTTGCCAAGTGGGGCAAATAGGTTTAAAGTGGGGCTATGGAACGTGTCCTTCTATCTGGCGAGTTCGAGCACACCGTTGATCCGAAGGGGCGGGTGACCCTGCCTGCTCGTTACCGCGACTACTTCAGCCGGGGCGCCGTGTTGGTCCGTTTCCAAGATGACGAGCCCTGTGTCCGCGTGTATCACCCGGATGCGTGGAGAGAATTCGACGCCAAGTACATCGAACCTCTGAACGTGTTCGAGAACCCTGATCACAGCTGGCGCACGCGCGAGATCTATCGCAATCAGGACGAGGTCGAGCCTGACCGGCAGGGTCGGGTGCTGATCCCCGCGCAACGCATCAGGGAATTGGGGCTCTCGGGCAAGGTGAAGATCATCGGGAACCGCACGCACTTGGAGATATGGAACCCGGAGACGCTGGCCGAACTGGAGCGGAAGCGAGGTGGCCATGCCTAGTGTAGCTGCCTATTTTGTCAGGGAGATGGCCATGGCGCACATACCCGTCCTGACCCAAGAACTCCTCGACGTGCTCGACGTGCGCGCCGACAGCCGCGTGGTCGACTGCACGTTCGGCGCAGGAGGGCATGCGGGGGCTGTGGGCGCGCGCCTGGGCCACGAGGGCCTGTTGGTGGCGTGCGACCAAGATCCCATCGCTGAGGACTACTACCTCGATCTGAAGGCGCGTCTGAGCTGCCCGACCCGCTTCTACGCCGGCAATTTCGCCGACGGCTTGGCGGACATGCTGCGTGAGGGTCTGAGCGTCACGCACATCTATATGGACCTCGGCGTGAGCAGCATGCAGGTGGACACGCCGGAGAGGGGGTTCTCGTACAACTACGACGCGCCTCTCGACATGCGCATGGACCCCTCCTTGCAGGTGACCGCCGCGGAGATCCTCAACACTTGGACGGAACAGGCGCTCGCCGACCTGTTCGGCATCTACGGTGAGGAGCGGTATTCCCGCCGCATCGCGCGGGCGATCGTCATGCGCCGGCGCACGATCCCGTTCGAGCGCACCGCCGAGTTGGTGGAGACTATCAAGCGTGCCATCCCCACCCCGGCGCGTTTCGGCGCAGGGAATCCGGCGCGGCGTGTGTTCCAGGCGCTGCGGATCGAGGTCAACGACGAGTTGAACAGCCTCCGTCGCGCTCTTCCTGAGGCCTTCGCTCTGCTTGAGCCGGGCGGGGTGCTGGCGGTCATAAGCTTCCATTCCCTGGAAGACCGCATCGTCAAGGAGTTCTTCGTAGACAAGGCGCGGGGCTGCACCTGTCCGCCGGATTTCCCGGTGTGCATCTGTGGAGGCAAGGTGGAGGGTGACGTCCTGACGCGCAAAGCCATCGTCCCTGGCCCCCGCGAACTGGAGAGCAATCCGCGTTCCAGTTCGGCCAAGTTGCGGGCCGTGCGAAAGGTCTGAGGAAGCTCTGATGCCCACAGCCACGCGCGCCAACTGGATCGCGGCTCTGGAGGAAGGTCTGGAGCCTTCCGCGGCTGCACGCAGAAGCGCCGCCCGCAGCGCCAAGCGCGACACGGGGAGGAGTCCCGTACATTCTCAGGCGGCGCGCTATTACGGACGCGAGGCCACCGCACGCGTACCTCAGGTGACAGTGGAGGTCGAGACTCAAGAGTCTCGACCTGAGCTGAAGGTCGTTACCCGGCGCCGCCCGCGTCGGGGGGCTATCTCGGCAGTGATCCTCTTCGCCGTCCTCTTGGTGGCTGTGGGCGTGGTGACCCCCATGCTGGTGGGGGCGGCGGCTACCGGCGTCGAGTCGAGTGTCGGCCGCCTGGAGCGGCAGGAGAAGGAACTCACAGCGTCTGTGTCGGCGCTCTCCGCTCAAGTCTCGGCCCTGTCGGCGCCGGAGAGGGTGGCCGAACAGGCTGAGGACATCGGTCTGGGTCCGGCGGTGGAGGTCCGGTACCTGGAACTGGAGGATTACATCTCGGTTGCCGGCCGGTGACCCGGTTGAGCCTTCGGCCCAGCAACAAGCGTCTGGCCCTCTTCATGGGCTTCGCCGTGGTGTTCCTGCTCGCCCTGTTCGCGCGTACCTTCTACGTGCAGGTGGTGGCTGCCCCGGACCTCAAAGCCAAGGCTGAGAGCCAGTACAGTCGCACGCTGTGCATCGATGCGGCCCGGGGGGTCATCTACGACCGCGATGGCAGCCGCTTGGCGGTCTCTCAATCCACGGCGACCGTATACGCCAATCCCAAACAGGTGGAGGATGCGGCCGATACGGCTCGCCGGTTGGCGCCGCTCATCGGTCGTCCGGCGCACGAGGTTCTGGAGAAGCTCTCCACTGACTCAGGCTTCGTGTATCTGGCGCGGAAGATCCCCTTGGACAAAGGGGACGAGGTGAAGGCTCTGGACCTGCCCGGGGTGCTTGTTTGTGGTGAGGATAAGCGTGTCTACCCCACCAAGGCGTTGGCGCCCCAGGTGTTGGGGTACGTGGGCACCGACAACGAGGGTCTGGCTGGTCTGGAGCTGCAGTATGACGAGCTGCTCTCGGGTACCCCCGGGGAACTGCGGGTGGTGAGCGACCGGGTGGGTAACCGGCTCTCCACAACCTCGCTGCAGGAAGCCGTCCCGGGCACCTCGATCACGCTCACCATCGACCAGGACATCCAGTTCGAGGTGGAGCGGGTGTTGGCGAGGGTGGTGGAGGAGTTCAAGGCCAAGAAGGCCTGCGCTGTGGTGCTTGAGCCTGCCACCGGAGAGATCCTGGCCATGGCGAACACACCGACCTTCGACACGAACATCTTTCCGAGCGTCGCGGAGAAAGACCGGCGGAACTCGGTCGTGACCGATCAGTACGAGCCCGGCTCCACCTTCAAGATGGTGGTGGCCGCGGGTGCGCTGGAAGCCGGGCTGGTGACGCCGTCGACCACGTTCACACTGGGGCCGACCATCCAGGTCTACGACCGGGTGGTACATGAAGCCCACGACGACGTGCCAGCGGTCCGCGAGTTGAGTGTCACCGACATCTTGGCCCAGTCATCCAATGTAGGGGCTGTCACCCTGGGTCAGAAGCTGGGCAAGGACCGCCTGGTGGACATTATCGAGAGGTTCGGCTTCACACAGAAGCTGGGCATCGATTTCCCGGGCGAGGCCGAGGGTTCGATGCTCCCGCGCGAGAAGTGGTCGGGCACCACCATCGCCAACGTGCCCATCGGCCAAGGCATCTCTGCCAGCCCGCTGCAGCTCGCGGCCTCGTACGCAGCCATAGCCAACGACGGTGTCTTGGTGCAGCCTCATCTGGTCCGAGATGTCACGCAGCCGTGGACCCGCCGCGTAGTGAGCGAACGAGTGGCCACGCAGCTACGCACCATGCTGGCTGTGACCGTGGAAGACGGCACGGGCACCAACGCCCAGGTCGCCGGCTATGAGGTGGCCGGCAAGACCGGGACCGCGCAGAAAGTAGACGAGGTGAACGGCGGCTACGCCGACGATCGCTTCATGGCCTCGTTCGTGGGGATGGTGCCTGCCGACGACCCTGCCCTGGTCATCTTGGTCATGGTCGACGAACCCTCCACCGAGCACTTGGGGGCACGGGTCGCGGCGCCCGCGTTCGCGGAGATCGCAGGGCTGTCGCTGCGCATCCTGGGCGTACCTCCGAACAGCGGGGAGTGAGTGGGCGGACAGGCGCGTTCGATGCCACCATGTACGGCCCGGGGGCCAAGGCGATGATGGTAGAATCCAGACACGTGAGACTGAGCGACCTATTCAGCACCCTACCCCAAAGCCGCATCTCCGGCCCGGCCGACATCCCCATCGGCGACCTCTGCTATCGCAGCGACCAAGTGGCGCCGGACAGCCTTTTCTTCTGCGTGCCGGGATTCGTTCGTGATGGGCATGATTTCGCTGCGGACGCCGTCGCCAGGGGTGCTGCGGCGCTCTGCGTGGAGCGGCTGCTGGAGCTTCCTGTGCCCCAGGTCGTCGTCCCTTCCGTGCGCCGCGCCATGGGGCCGGTAGCCTCGGTGTTTCACGGGCATCCGAGCGCACACCTGCTCACGGCCGGCATCACGGGGACCAACGGCAAGACCACGTCGGCGTTCCTGGTAGCGCACCTGCTCGACCGAGCAGGGGCCAGGGCGGGGCTCATGGGCACCATCGAGCGGAGAGTGGGCGGGGTGTCCACCTCGGCCGCGCGTACCACGCCCGAGGCGCTCGATATCCAGCGCGACCTGGCGGCTATGGTGGAGGCTGGCGACAAGGCCGTGGTGATGGAGGTCTCGTCGCACGCTCTCGACCTGGGCCGTGTGCTAGGGGTCCGCTTTGGGGCCATCGCCTTCACCAATCTCACCCAAGACCACTTGGACTATCACCAGACACTCGACGCCTACTTCGAGGCCAAGAGACTGCTGTTCACAGACCCGGTCTACACCGGCGATACGGCGGTGGCCGTGATCAACCTGGATGACGCGTACGGACGCAGGTTGGCGGCCGAGTACCCGTCCGAACGCCTGCTGACGTTCTCCACCGATGCAGCTGCCACGACGGCCGCCGATCTGGTCATGCGCGATTACGTGATCGATGCCGCGGGCACGCACGGCGTACTTCTGACCTCCAAGTGGGGGGAGCACGAAGTGATGAGCCCCCTCGTGGGCGGCTTCAATGTGGCCAACGCGCTCACCGCGCTGGGCATCGGCTTGGGTCTGGGGCTCGACCTACGGAGCATGCTCAACGACCTTCGCGCTTTCTCCGGGGTGCCGGGCCGGATGGAACGGGTGGATGCCGGTCAACCGTTCGCCGTGTTGGTCGACTACGCACATACGCCCGACTCGGTGCGCAACGTCCTTGTGACGGCCCGGGCGCTCACCTCGGGGAGGCTCCTGGCGGTGTTGGGTTGCGGTGGAGACCGCGACCGGAGCAAGCGGCCTCAGATGGGCCGCCAGGCCGAGGCTTTGGCCGACAGGGTGTTCGTCACGTCCGACAATCCGCGCAGCGAGGATCCAGAAGCCATCATCGCCGAGATCTTGGCCGGCATGGACGAGCCCTCCCGGGCGGTGGTGGACGCCGACCGGCGGGCATCGATGAAGGCGGCGTTGGCGGATGCCCATCCGGGAGATGTGGTGCTCATCCTGGGCAAGGGCCACGAGTCCGGCCAAGAGTTCGCCGACCACAAGATCCCCTTCGATGACCGCCAGGTGGCACGGCAGGTGCTCGAGGAGCTGCGAGGGGCGGCAGGATGATCGCCCTCTCCTCGGAGGAGGTGGCCGCCGCTCTGGGGATCGATCGCCCGGCCGCGCCGGTCACCGGAGTGAGCATCGACACACGCACGCTGAAGCCTGGGGACCTGTATGTGGCTCTGCGCGGAGAGCGGCACGACGGGCACGACTTCGTCGAAGCCGCATTGGGGGCAGGGGCCGTTGCTGCGGTCGTGAGTGAGGACGCAGCGCTCGATCGGCGACTCGACCCCGCTCTGCACGGTCGTCTCTTGACCGTCCCTGACACCCTGCAGGCGCTGGGCTCGCTCGCACGCGCCGTCAGGCGGAAGAGCGGGGTGATGGTGGTGGCCGTCACGGGGAGTGCCGGCAAGACCAGCACAAAGGACTTGGTGGCCGCTCTGGCCGCCCGGGCGCGTCGAGTGGTCGCTACGACCGCCAACCAGAATAACGAGGTGGGTGTGCCCCTGACCCTGCTGTCGGTCGATCGCCAGACCGAACTGGTCGTGGTGGAGATGGGCATGCGGGGATCGGGACAGATCGCGGCCTTGGCCTCAGTGGCCGAGCCCGACGTAGGTGTCATCACCAACGTATATCCAGTCCACCTTGAACTTCTGGGGTCGCTTGAGGCTATAGCTGAAGCGAAGGCTGAACTTCTGGCGGCTCTGGGAGAGGCGTGCGTGGGTGTGGTCCCGGTGGGTGCCGAGATCCTCGAGCCTTACCGTCGTAACGCAGTCTGCCGAGTGGTGAGTTTCGGCTTCGGCTCGGGTGACGAGGCCGCGGATGTATGGGGATGCCTGGAAGAGGGCACAGGCGGCGGGGGCCCGCGTCTTCGGGTTCGTTGGCCTGAAGCGGAGGCTGAGGTAGATGTTCCCTTTGTGTCTCGACATCGACTTGAGAACACGATGGCGGCCGTTGCCGCGTGCTACGGTGCCGGACTGCCGGTGGAGGAGTGCCTACGAGGCCTGAGTGACGTGGTGTTCACGGGTGGTCGGGGCGAACTCGTGGAGGCCGGCGAGTGGCTGTTGGTGAACGACACGTACAACGCCAATCCGGCCGCCGTCCAGGCGGCTCTGGACGACCTGGTCGACGCCGCCGCCGCTCGGGGCAGGCGCCCGGTGGCGGTGTTGGGCGACATGTTGGAGCTGGGGACGGAGGAAGAGCGCTTCCACTACGAGTGCGGCGTATACGCGGCGGAGGCGGGAGTGCGCGTGCTGTGGGCGGTGGGCCGCCTGTCGTGTGCGACTGCGGCCGGCTTTGCCGACGCTGCCGGGGAAGGTCAGACCGTGGGTCACGTAGAAAGTGTTCACGATGTCACAGAGGTGCGGGCAGGTCTGCGGTCCGGTGACATGATCCTGTTCAAGGCTTCGCGGAGTGTGGGGCTGGAGGCGATGGTCTCTGCGTTGGAGCGGATGGCCGCCCAAGACGTGGCCGGGCCGACCTCGACGGGCCGAGGTGACGTGAGATGATCAAGATACTGGCGGCGACCCTGGTCGCTGTCGTCATAGCGATGCTGGCAGGACCACGTTTTATCAAGTGGCTGCACAGGCGGGGGATCGGGCAGAACATCCGGGAGGTCGGACCGGAGCACAGCTCCAAGCAAGGCACCCCCACCATGGGTGGGATGCTCATACTGGTCGCCGCTCTCATCCCGTACCTCATCTTCGCCAGCAAGACCGTACCTAGCCTGGTGGTGTTCATCCTCACCTTCGGATCGGGCGCCATCGGCCTGGCGGACGACCTGCTCAAGCAGCGCAAGCAACGCTCCTTGGGGCTGAGCGGCAAGGTGAAGTTGGGCCTGCAGGTGCCGCTGGTGGTGATCGCCGTGTTCATGGCGCTGACCTGGGGCGGGGTGGATGACTCTCTGGGCGTGCCCTTCGTGCGCGAGACCCTGGGCATCGGGCTCTTCTACTACGTGTTCGCCTTCATACTCATCGCGGGATTCTCGAACGCAGTCAATCTCACCGATGGCTTGGACGGTCTGGCGGCCGGCACGGTGGCGGTGGCGTTGTTCGCGTGCGCAGGCATCGCGTACCTTAGGGGCGAGAACGACCTTGCCATCCTGGCGGCATGCCTGACCGGGGCGTCGTTGGGATTCCTCTGGTACAACTCGCATCCGGCATCGGTGTTCATGGGGGATACCGGTTCGTTGGCCCTGGGGGCCGCGTTGGCGGGCATGGCCGTGGCCACGCAGACCGAGATCCTGGTGCTGCTCATCGGGGGGCTGTTCGTGGTGGAGGCCCTCAGCGTCATGGTCCAGGTCTTCAGTTTCCGCGTCTTCCACAAACGTGTCTTCCTCATGACCCCCATCCACCATCATTTCGAACTCAAGGGTTGGTCGGAGACCAAGATCATCGTGCGCTTCTGGATAATCTCGGCGCTCCTGGCCGCAGCAGGCCTGACCCTCTACTACCTCAGCTTTAACCAGGGGATACGGTGACGGGCGCCGCTGCTCATAGGGCGGGTGGAGGCGCGGCCGGGCACGGGACGGGGCTGCCGGCGGACGTGAGCCGCATCCTGGTGCTGGGGGCGAGTCGCTCTGGCTCCGCGGCCGCCGCCGGTGTGCGCGCGCTCGGCCTGGACGTCGTTCTGAGCGACCGCAAGGAGGCCTCGGCCATTCCCGGCCTCGAGCAGCTGATCGCCACCGGTGTCGAGTTCCGCACCGAGGAGCGGCTCGCATCCGACTGGCCGGACGTCCAGTTGGTGATCAAGAGCCCTGGTGTGCCGAACCAGGCCTGGATGGTGGGAGCGGCTCGCGATCGCGGCCTTCCCGTGTGGAGCGAGATCGAACTGGCGTACGCACTCCTCCCCAATCCCTTCGACGCCGTCACCGGCACCAACGGCAAGACCACCACCACGGCGTTGCTGGGGCATCTGTTCGAGTCGGCAGGTCGACCGGTACGGGTCCTGGGCAATATCGGCACCGCGGTGACCTCGGTGGTGGGCAGTGCGGCTCCCGACGAGGAGTTGGTGGTCGAGGTGTCGAGCTTCCAGCTGGAGGATGTCCATAGCTTCAGGCCGGCTGCGGGGGTCTTCCTGAACCTCACTCCGGACCATCTCGACCGACATGGCAGTATGGAGGGCTATCTGGCCTGCAAAGCCACCCTCTTCGCCCGCCAGGGCCCAGGGGATGTGGCCGTACTCAACCTGGCCGATCCGGCGGTGGCCGCTCTCGGCCGGGGGCTGCGGGAGAAGCCGCAGGGACCGAGAGTGTCGTTCTTCGCGGTGTCCCCCGACACCGAGTGGCACGGTGCCCGCCCGGATTCCTGGGTGGAAGCGGGTTGGTTGGTCTTGGAGCACGAACGTTTGCTGCCGGCGGACGGTCTGCGCATCCCGGGCAGGCATAACCTGGAGAACGCACTGGCGGCCGCCGCGGCGGCGTTGGGAAGAGGGGTCCCTCGGGCGGCTGTGGCCGAGGGTCTGCGCACGTTCCGCGGAGTGCCGCACCGTCTGGAGCCGGTGGACACCGTGGCGGGCGTGCTCTACGTGAACGACAGCAAGGCCACCAATGTCGACGCCACGTTGACGGCGTTGCGAGCCTATCCCGAGGGGACTCACCTCATCTTGGGCGGGCGTGACAAGGCGTCCGATTATCGTCCGGTGGCCAGGGCGTGTGCGCGGGGGTGCAGAGGGGTGTATCTCATCGGCGAGGCGACACCCCTTGTCGCCGACGCGTTCGCGCAGGTACGTGGCGAGGAGGGCATGGCCTCCGTCCCGCAGCCGATGGAGTGCGACGACCTCGAGACGGCGGTCCGCACCGCTGCGTCGCGCGCCCGCTCGGGCGAGACCGTACTGCTGGCTCCGGCATGCGCGAGTTTCGACCAGTACAGCGGCTTCGAGGAGCGAGGCGATCATTTTCGGGCCCTGGTGAAGACATTGGCGGAGGGACAGCGGTGAGCGGCTCGACCGCCCGTGATGTCTCGGCTCCGCGTGAGGTCGCGCGACGCCCCCGCGCGGAGCGTCTCCCTGCGAAAGAGGCTCCGACCGTCGCGCGGTCGGCGCCGAAGCTCAAGGATTCCGCCCGGCCGGCCTACTACGCCACCTGGGGTCTGACGCTCGTCCTCCTGGGCGTGGGTCTGTGCATGATGCTCTCCGTGTCGGTGACCACCGCCGTCACACCGGGCGAGGACCGCTTCGCCTACGTACGCGACCAGGGGTTGACCGCCCTGGTGGGTGTGGTGGCGCTGGTGCTCATCTCGCGCTTCGACTATCGTCGCTGGCTGCGCGGTGCCTCCATCGCCGTGCTGGCCGTATCCATCCTCTCCCTGTTGGCCGTCCACATCCCGGGTCTGGGCGCGAGTGAGGGCGGCGCCGCCAGCTGGATCCCGCTGGGACCGGTGACCTTCCAGCCCTCGGAGTTCGCCAAACTGGCACTCGTGATGGCCGGGGCTCACCTCTTGTCCGTGCGTCGAGCAGCTCCTGGTGACCTGAAAGCCCTCATGGTGCCGTTCGGGCTCACGGGGATCATCATGTGCGGGTTGGTGCTGGCCGAGCCCGACCTGGGTACCGCGGTGATCATCGGCGGACTCATGCTGGGGTTCCTGTGGGTCGGCGGGATGAAGGGCCGCCATTTCGCGCTCATCACGGGGGCGGGCCTGGGGCTGGCGACACTCATGGTGCTCATGGACGCCGAGAAGAAGAGCCGCTTCCTGGCCTTCCTCGACCCCGGCGCCGATCCCTACGGGTCCGGCTTCCAGCTCTCACAGGCGCTGGTGGCGCTTGGGAGAGGCGGCTGGTTCGGTGTGGGACCCGGGGAGAGCGTGCAGAAGTTCAGCTATCTGCCCAAGGCGCACACCGACATGATCTTCGCCATCCTGGGCGAGGAGTTCGGGCTGGTGGGAGCCGGGTTGGTGGTGCTCCTCTTCGCCGGGTTCGCGCTCGCCGCCTGGCGGCTGGCCCGGGAGTGCACCGAACCCATGGGCAGGTATCTACTCGCCGGCTGCGGTATGCTCGTCACTCTCCAGGCGGTGGTGAACATCGGGGGCGTCATCGGTGCGATGCCGCTCACAGGGGTGCCGCTGCCGTTCATGAGTTTTGGTCGTAACAGTCTTCTGGTCATGTTGGTCGCCGTCGGACTCATGCTGTCCGTGGCCCGTTGGGCTCCAGGCCGGCCGGCACGGGTCCTGATCAAGAGGGATGAGCATGTCGCGCATACTGATCGCGGGCGGAGGGACGGCGGGCCACGTGGTGCCCGCGCTGGCTATCGCTGACGTCCTCAGCGCCCGTGGACATGAAGTAGCTTTCTGCGGTACTGGTCGGGGGATGGAGAAGGATCTGGTTCCCAAGGCCGGCTACCACTTCTCCGTGGTCCGCATCCGCGGCTTCAGCCGTCGTCTGGGTCTCTCCACGCTACAGACGCTGGGCTCCATACCGGTGGCGGGTGTCGACGCGTGGCGTGTGCTGCGCAGCTTCCGACCCGATTGTGTGGTGGGGGTGGGAGCGTACGCCTCGGGTCCGGTGGTGGCCGAGGCCGCCGCGCTGCGCACGCCTTCGGTGGCGGTGGAGATGGATTCGCATATGGGATGGACCAATCGCATCCTCAGCCTGCTGGTGGACAGGGTCTGTCTGTCGTTCCCCGACCCGAGCCGGGCCGGGGAGAAGTACGTCTATACCGGTCGACCCCTGCGTCCCAGCCTGCTGACGGCTACCGTGGAGGAAGGCCGTGTGCGCTTCGGTCTCGACCCGGAGCGGCCGGTGGTGCTGGTGTTCGGCGGCAGTCTGGGGGCGCACACCCTTAACAAGAACTCTCTGGAGGCCTTCGGCGCGCGTCCCACCACCTTCCAGATCATCCACGTGACCGGGGAGAGAGAGTACGCACAGGTGGCGGGTGCGCTCGCCGCCGCGGAGGCGAACCCTCGGTACCAGGCGTTCCCGTATCTGGACGACCTACCGCTGGCCCTGGCCGCCGCCGACATGGTGGTGGGTAGAGCGGGCGGGTCGGTGGCGGAGGTACTGGCGCGGGGCGTCCCTGCCCTATTGGTGCCTTACCCGCTCGCGGCCGGTGACCACCAGACGAAGAACGCGCTCAACGTGGTGGAAGGCGGCGCGGCCCACATGGTGGCCGACGCGGATCTGACTCCCGAGGTCCTGTCCCGCGAGGTGGACGCCATACTCGAGCCGGAGACCAACGCCCGCATGCGTTCCGCCGCCCTGCGACTGGCGCTACCCGACGCTGCTACTCGCATCGCGGACGTCATAGTAGAATTGCTGTCCGCACACCCGGGCAAGAAGTGACCCATGGACCATCCCACTGCAACCGACATCACGAGCACCACTGCGCCTGACCGGCTGCGAAGCCTCCACTTCGTGGGCATCGGCGGGGCGGGTATGAGTGGCATCGCCCTCGTCCTGCACGACCAGGGTTATCGCATCACCGGATCCGATTTGAAATCCTCCCGGTACGTCACCTTACTGGAGCAGGCGGGGGTACCCGTGAGCATCGGCCACAGTGCCAAGAACCTCGATCACCCCGACGTGGTGGTCATCTCTTCGGCCATCCCCGCGCACAACGTGGAGGTACAGGAGGCCGAGCGCACAGGTATCGCCGTGGTCAAGAGGGCTCAGGCACTGGCGTGGATCATGGAAGCGGGTCGGGGGGTGGCTGTATGCGGCACGCACGGCAAGACCACCACCACATCCATGATCAGCCGGGTCTTGGTGGACGGCGGTTACGACCCCACGTTCCTCGTGGGGGGAGAACTCAACGACCTCGGTTCGAACGCCCGCCGGGGTGCGGGCGAGTTCGTCGTCTGCGAGGCCGACGAATCGGATGGATCCCTCCTCTATCTGTCGCCTGAGGTGGCGGTACTGACCAACATGGAACTCGACCATCACAGTCACTACCGCCATGTCGAGGATGTGGAGGATGTGTTCCGACGCTTCCTCGAGAGGCTGCCCGCCCATGGGCTCCTCGTCTACTGCGGTGAGGACCAGCGCGTGAAACGGCTTGCCGGCCGGGTGGAGCGCCGTGCGTGCAGCTACGGTTTCTCCGATCATGACGACTATCAGGCCCGCGCGATAGTGGGAGGGCATCCGGGCAGCGGGTTCGAGATATGGGGCCGCGGGACCTTGCTCGCGCGCGCGCATCTTCAGGTGCCGGGTAGACACAACGTGTTGAACGCATTGGCCTGTTTCGCGACCCTGCACGAACTGGGCGTGCCCGCCCACGTCATCAGCGCGTCTCTGCACAGCTTCGGCGGAGCAGTGCGTCGCTTCCAGATGAAGGGCTGCAAAGACGGGGTCACCGTCGTGGACGACTATGCCCATCATCCCACCGAACTGCGCGCGACCCTGTTGGCGGCGCGCGACGGTGACTGGAGTCGCATCATCGCGGTGTTCCAGCCGCACCTGTACTCGCGCACGGAGTTCCTCCATGCCGAGTTCGCCGAAGCCCTGCTGGAGGCAGACGTGGCTGTGGTCACCGACGTGTACGGCGCTCGTGAGGAGCCGCGACCGGGGATCAGCGGCAAGCTCATCGTCGACAGCCTGCTGCGGCTCGACCCGCACAAGCCTGTCATCTACCTGCCTCGCGTGGGATCGGTGGTGGAGTATCTGGAGGATCGCACCGAAGAGGGCGACCTCGTCCTCACCCTGGGCGCAGGCGATGTGCACAGGGTGGGGGAACGATTCCTCAGCGCGGACTGACCGGGCCATGCGCCGTCCCATCCCCTCGTCCATCGCCGGTGAGTTACGCGCCATCAGTGGGGTCCGTTGTTGGGCGAACGCTCCCATGGCACCCTTCACCACAATCGGCACAGGGGGCAAGGCCGGCATGCTTCTCACGGTCTCCGACAGGGGCGCGCTGGTGGACGTGCTGGCTGCGCTGGACAGGGCCGACCTGCCCTGGCTCAGTCTGGGGGCCGGGTCGAACCTACTCGTAGCCGACGAGGGCTATGCCGGGGTGCTGGTCAAGCTCGACGAGTCCTTCCACTACGTCGAAGGACTCCCCGACGTCGCGGACCGCGATCGTGCTCGAGACGATGCTCCTGTGGTGCTTACCGTGGGCGGGGGAGCGTTCTTGGCCAGGCTGTCGGCTGTGGTCGCCGAGACCGGCCTGTCCGGCCTGGAGTTCGCCTGTGGCATCCCGGGTTCGCTGGGCGGGGGTGTCGCCATGAACGCCGGTGCGCACGGAGGCTGCCTGGCCGATGTGGTGGATGCGATCGAGGTGGCGTATTGCGGCGGCCTGGGATGGGTGGACGGCGCCAGTCTCCATTGGAGCTATCGGCGTTGCGAACTGCCCGAGGGGGCGCTGGTGAGCGCGGTGCGGCTTCGTCTACGGCCCGCCGACGCGGCTGCCGTCTTGGACGAACAGCGCGCGCTTCTACGGAGACGCCGACAGTCACAGCCTCGCGGGGTACGGACGTTCGGGAGCGTGTTCAAGAACCCCGCCGGTGATTCGGCCGGCAGACTCCTCGATGCGGCCGGGGTGAAAGGATTACGCAGGGGTGGCGCCGAAGTATCGACGGTACACGCCAACTTCCTCGTCAACCTGGGGGATGCGACCACGGGCGACATGCTCACACTCATGGCACTCATGCGTGAAGCCGTCCGTCGCAGCGAGGGGATCCTGTTGGAGCCTGAGGTGCGGTTGTTGGGCGCCGAGTTCCCCTGGGAACAGGCGGAGGGCGGCTCCTCCGCACCGGCGCGGCCTCATGGATAAGCGGGTCAAAGAACGCCGCCGTTCGGTGCGGCGGAAGCGGGGGAGACGTAGGGCCGGCATCATCGTGGCCTGCATCGCCGTGGTGGCCGCGCTCGCGGTCTTCATGTGGCTTCGCTCCTCGGATGTGTTCGCTGTAGAGCGGGTCACCACCACCCCTGTCGAGCATGTCACCAGCGAACAGATCGCCGCGGCGACCGCGGACGTGCGGGGGGCGAGTCTCCTTGCGCTGTCGGTGGGCCCCATCGAAGAGACGCTTACCGGCCTCCCCTACGTACGCTCGGCGCGAGTCCTCCGTCGCTTCCCTGACACCCTGGAGGTGCAGGTGGTGGAGCACACGCCCGTCGCTCGGCTGGAGGCTAAGGACGGCAGCATCTGGCTGCTCAGCGACGACGGCCGCGTGTTGGAGAAGAAGAGAGGCGGGACATTGCCCCTTTTCGTGCCGGAAGGTGGATGGGAACCGGTGGCGGGTGAGTACCTGCCATCATGGTTGGCCGGCGCGCTGCCCTTGGCCGGCCTCTTGGCCGCCCCATCAGAGGACGACGGGTTGCCTGCTGTCGTGCGGGCGCGGGTCGCACGCACGGGCGAGGTGGTGCTCGACCTTAAGGACGGTATGGAGCTCCGCCTTGGAGAGCCGGCACAGCTGAAGCAGAAGTTGACGGTGGCCGCCACCATCATCCAGCGATACTTGAGGGATGGAAAGCGCATCGCCTACGTGGATGCGTCGGTGCCGGACCGGGTGGCTGTCAACGCGGAGTGAAAGTGCTATCGTGCCGGTTAGCAGGAATCCGGCGGAGAAGGGCGTACTGTCGAAGCGTAGACGGCATGCGGGCCCCCTTCGCGAAGGTGGACCTCTGTCGGCTGATGCCTGCCGAATGTGAAGTGATGATTGAGGGCTTCGGCCACAGGCTCGAGTTGAAGTCCCATGATCGGATGACGTTGGAGGTCTGAGGGAATGAACGACACGGGTTCCAGCTACCTGGCCGTGATCAAGGTCGTGGGAGTGGGCGGCGGCGGCACCAACGCCGTCAACCGCATGGTCGATGCCGGGCTGAAGGGCGTCGAGTTCATCGCCGTGAACACCGATGCGCAGGCGTTGCTCATGTGCGACGCCGACGTGAAACTCCACATCGGCGGCAAGATCACCCGGGGACTCGGCGCGGGAGCCAACCCCGAGGTGGGCCGCGCTGCTGCCGAAGAGAGCCGCGATGAGATCCGGGAGCTGCTTAAAGGCGCCGACATGGTGTTCGTCACCGCCGGCAAAGGCGGCGGTACCGGTACGGGCGGCGCTCCCGTGATCGCCGAGATCGCGCGCGAGCTCGGCGCGCTCACTGTGGGCGTGGTCACCAAGCCCTTCAGCTTCGAGGGGCGTAAGCGCGGCAACCAGGCCGAGCAGGGCATCGAGGCGCTCTCGAAGAAGGTCGACACGCTCATCATCATCCCCAACGACCGTCTGCTGCAGGTGGTGGAGCGCCGCACCTCCATCATCGAGGCCTTCAAGGTGGCCGACGATGTGTTGCGCCAAGGCGTGCAGGGCATCACCGACCTCATCACGGTGCCGGGGCTCATCAACCTCGACTTCGCCGATGTGCGCACCATCATGCGCAACGCCGGGTCGGCCCTCATGGGCATCGGCGTGGCCAGCGGCGAGAACCGCGGTGTGGAGGCGGCCAAGTCGGCCATCTCGTCGCCGCTCCTGGAATCGTCCATCGAAGGGGCCACCGGCATCCTGCTCAACATCAGCGGCGGTCCCGACATGGGACTCTTCGAGGTCAATGAAGCGGCTGAGATCATCGCCAACGCTGCAGACGCCGAGGCGAACGTCATCTTCGGTGCAGTCATCGACGAGTCGCTGGGTGACCAGATGCGGGTGACCGTCATCGCCACCGGGTTCGATCGGGTGCGCCAGGCGCAGATCACCGGTGCGCGGCCCGTGGAGACCGCGGGATCGGGGCCGGTCCCCGTCCAGGAGATCATCTCCCCGCCGAAGGAGCAGTTCGAGATGAACGAGGACGTCCTCGACATCCCGCGCTTCCTTCGCGACAAAGACTGAGTGCCGGGCGGTAGGGCTGCCGGCGGCAGGGTGACCACTCAGGCGGATGTGGGCGCCCGCGCCGGGGTGCCGTTGAGCGACAGGATGGACCCCGTCGTCCGTGATCGCCTCCATGTGTGCGAGCGTGCAGGTCTGCAGGTCATCGAAGCCGATCTTCCGGGGACGTTCCGCGCCTTCTTCACCACGCGCAGCGGAGGAGTGAGCGCAGGTCCCTTCGCCTCTTTGAACCTCGACCCGCGGTCGGACGATGTCTCGAAGTCCGTGGCTGTCAACCGGGCCCGGGTCTCGGCTGCCGTGGGCTGTGTCGCGCAGGGCGTCGAGGGGCGGGACGCCGTCCCGCTGAGCGAGCGGGACGATCTGTCGGCTCGGCGACTCGTCACCCCTGCCCAGGTGCACGGGACACGGGTGGTGGGGGCCGCCGACTATGCGGCCGCCGCGACCATGGACACGGAAGGCCGCTACGACCAGCCGTGCGACGGCCTCACGCTGCATCCTTTGATGGACCGAGGGTTGGCGGTCCTGCTGCTCTTCGCCGACTGCGTGCCCGTGATCATGGCGGGCGACGTGGACATGGCCGTGGTCCACTGCGGCTGGCGGGGCCTGGTGGGGGGCATCCTGGAGCAGGCCGGCAGGTCGATGATCGGGCCGCCGGGGTCGGCGGTCATCGGGCCCAGCATCGGGCCGTGCTGCTTCACCGTGGGCGACGATGTGGCTCGGGTCTTCGCCGGGCGCTTCGGGTCGAGCACTATCAGCGAGGGGCAAGTGGATCTGTGGCTCGCCGTCGCGACGGCCCTCAGTGAGCTTGGGCTCCGGGAGCAGAGCATCGTGAACCCACGCCTGTGCACGTGCTGCAACCGCGACCTTTTCTATTCCTACCGGGCGGAGGGTCCTGTCACCGGCCGGCATGGGGCGGTGGCCTGGGCGGAGGAGGCTGCGTGAGAGGCGACATCGAGCAGTTGAAGAGCAACGTGGCTGAGGTACAGCAGCGGATGGAGGACGCGTGTTCGCGGGTGGGCCGTACCGACCTGCCTCGACTCCTGGTGGCCTCCAAGTACCTGGACGCGGATGAGATGGGTCTGTTGGCCGCGGCAGGAATCCGGCTGGTGGGAGAGAACAGGGCAGAGGGACTGGAGGAGAAGTGTCGGCGGTGGAGTGGGCAGTTCGAGTTCCACTTCATCGGGCACCTGCAGAGTCGGAAGGCCCGACAGGTGCTGCCGTGCGTCTCGCTCATCCATTCCGTGGAGTCGTTGTCTCTAGTGGAGGAGTTGAGCCGAAGGACCGAGGCGGAAGTACGGGTATTGCTGGAGGTCAACGTGAGTGGGGAGGAAAGCAAGTATGGTATCCTCCCGGCGGCCGCCGGCGCCTTCTTGGAACAGGCGGCGGCGTACGAGAGGGTCAGTTTCGTCGGTCTCATGACCATGGCTCCTCTCCTGGACGATCCTGAAGACACCAGGCCCTTTTTCCGGGGTCTTCGTGGACTGCGGGACAGTCTGGCTACGGAGTTTGCCGGCCGCTACGAGCTCACCGAACTCTCCATGGGGATGAGTAACGACTACGAAGTGGCCGTCGAGGAGGGTGCGACTATCGTGAGGATAGGCAGCGCGCTCTTCTCCAACGTGTAAGGAGGCAGAGGGATGGCTGGCGGAGGCATCTGGCATCGCACGCTCGTGTATTTCGGTCTCGCCGATGAGGACGACGACTACGAGGACGAGACGTTCACCTCGCAACCGGATATCGAGTCCACCTATCGGGAGCGTCCGAACGTGCGCAAGATCGAGCGTACCTCGCGGCGGCGGCAGAGCTCAGACTTCGACGATATCTTCGCCGAGGAGTCACGCTCGCAGCGAGCCTCCGTGCGTCCTCTGCCCACCCCGGTCGAGCAGCCGCAGGTGCGCGTGCACTTGGTCATGCCCAAGAACTTCAACGACGCGCAGCTCATCGCTGACAAGTTCAAATCGGACATCCCGGTCATCATCAACCTGCAGGCCAGCGAGACCGACCTGGCCAAACGGCTCATCGATTTCGCCAGTGGCCTCACCTATGCCCTCGACGGAGGCATGCAACGGGTGGCCGACAAGGTGTTCCTGCTGACTCCCAAGAACGTGGAGGTGTCGGCCGAGGAACGTCAGCGTCTCATCGAGAAGGGCTTCTACAACCAGTCCTAGTCGAAACTCGTGACTGGAACGCGACTGGACCAACTTCAGCAGGCCGGTGTGATGCCGGCCTGTCTACTATGACGGGAGATGCGATGGGAACGACGGTCGGCGTCATCGGCACGGGCAACATGGGGGGCGCGCTGGTCCGCGGTTGGCTGCGCTGTGCGGACTCACCTCTCACTTTCCTTGTGTACGACGTCATCACCGAGCGGGTGGAGGCGCTTGCCGAAGACGCGCGGGTGACTGTCGCGGGCAGTGTGGACGAGGTCGCGGCAGCCGATGTGATCCTGTTGGTGGTGAAGCCGAAGGATGTCGGCAGTGTCCTGGCCGGGCTGCGTCCGCGGTTGGGCGAGGACAAGATGGTAGTGTCGTCGGCTGCCGGGGTGGCTCTGGAGACGGTCCGCGCAGCCGCGGGGCCGGCACCGGCCGTGTTCCGCATCATGCCCAACCTGGGTGTGGAGGTGGGCGAGGGCGTGGTGGCGGTGGCGGCTGAGCCCGGGGCTGCGCCCGAGACGGTCGCGGCAGTCTGCGCCCTGCTGGACCCCTTGGGTCTCGTCCAGGTGGTAGGCGAAGACCTCTTCGACGCCGTGACCGCGGCGTCCGGCTCCTCCATCGCCTTCTTGGCGCTGATGCTGGAGGCTATGGAGGACGGCGCCGTCCGCGCGGGACTTCCACGTCCCACGGCGCGGGCCTTCATCAGACAGACGGCGCTGGCCGGCGCTCTGCTGCTGCGCCAGCACGAGGGCTCGGCGGCCGATATTAAAGACCAGGTCTCATCTCCGGCGGGCACCACCATCGCGGGCTTGGCTGCGCTGGAGGACGCCGGCGTGAGAGGGGCTCTCATGCGTGCTGTGGAGCAGGCTGCCGAGCGGGGACGGGCGCTGCGAGACGCCGCCCGCCCGCGCGTGCTTGAATAGAGACGTCTGGACCAATAGAGTGACAAAAAGCAGCTGATCGCCCGGGAGCGGGCCATCCCAGGGAAGGGTGAGCCACATGAAAGTCACGCCTCTCGACATACGGCGCAAAGAGTTCAAGAGATCCATGCGCGGCTACGCCGATGAGGAGGTGGATATCTTTCTCGACGAAGTGGCCGACGAGTTCGAGCGCCTGTATCAGGAGAACGCCGAGATGCAGGACCGCCTACAGCGTTTGGAAGAGCAATTGGCCTCGCACGCGCAGCTGAAGGCGGCATTGGAGAAGACCCTGGTCTCCGCACAGCTGCAGGCCGATCAGATGACGGCCAACGCCCGCAAGGAATCCGAACTCATCATGCGCGACGCCGAGCTGAAAGCTCGGGACATCGTCAGCGAGTCGTACAGTGAGACCCAGAGGGTCCAGCAGACCCTTGTGCAGCTGAAGCATCTGGAGGAGGACTTCCGCTTCAAGTTCCGCTCTCTGCTGGAGGCCCACCTCAAGCTCCTCAACGACGCGCCCATCGCGGTGCAGGGCGCTGAGGCAGTCTTGGCACCGGCGCTCAAGAACGACACGGCCGCGCTCACGCCTGCCGAGGTGCGCGATGGGCAGCCTGAAGCTCAGCCCGACTCTGCGCCCGCGGCGGCGGTAGCCCCGCCGGCGGTAGCCCCGCCCGCGGTAGCCCCGCCGGCGGAGACCTCCGACCTGGTGGCGCCCCCCGGTGTCACTGCCGACGGAGAGCAGTCCGGCGCCGCACCCAAACCTGAGCGGACCGTCATCTATCGCCGCGTCAGTGCCGGAGAGGAGGCTGTCACGCAGCAGGCGGAGCGCGCCGCTGACATAGGCGGCCAGGCCCGGTCGAGCTCCATCTGGCCCACCGAGGAGCCGCAGAGCTCCGATCTTCTCTCCACGACGAGAGCAGCCGCGGCCATGGCGGCGGCGGAGGAAGATGTGCCGACCCAGGAGACCGAGGCGCCGATCCCGGTGAGCAGCTCCATGTACGCTGAATCGCGGGAGGCGTACGAAGCGGTGGCCGCCGAGGGCGTTCCCGACGCACCCCAGGTCGAGGAGAGCGAGTCTGCCGAAGCCGCTGAGGTCGAAGAGCCCCCCGCGATGGAGACATATCGCGATGACAGCGAGGAGCGGCCTGTGCGCGGGTTCTTCTTCGGGCGCCAAGTGGACGACCTGGACGACTCTTTCGTCACCTCGGAGACGCAGAAGAACGAGAAGGGGCGCGACTTCGAGTGGTAGACGGGGCGCGTGGACGCAAGCGCTGACCCGGGCCCGGCCGTGCGCCGGGGTCACGACGCGCTGCTGGTGGGGTTCCGGGTGAGCCCCTCGGCGGCGAAGACGGCAGTGCGCGGCTTGTACGGCGAGCGCATCAAGGTCTCTGTCAACGCGCCGCCTGAGGACGGCAGGGCCAACGCGGAGCTTGTCGAGGCTCTCGTGCGATGGATGGGACTGGAAAGGGCTAACATCCGTATCGACAGCGGACACGCCAGCCGGGACAAGGTAGTCGCGTTCACGCACATAGACGAGGCGGGATTGCGGGACAAGCTCGCGGCCCTTGTACGAGGGGATGCACGGTGAGGAGAGAATGAGGCCATGGATCGCGATGGATTGAGAGAGCGACTCCTGGCGGAGCGCGCCCGACTGGTCTCCGAGGTGGCCGATCTCGATGCCGACTTGTCGGAATCTTTGGAGGAGTCATCGGAGGAGAGTCCTTATGACCAGCACATGGCCGAGACCGCGGCCGTCACGCTCGATCGCGAGATCGATTTGAGTCTGGAGGAGAACCTGCAGGCGTCCATCGGTCAGATCGATCGTGCCCTCCACAAGCTTGACAACGACACTTACGGCTTGTGTGACAACTGTGGTGCCGCGATCCCGTCCGGCCGCCTGGAGGCCAACCCGTTCGCCTCTTTGTGCATCGAATGCAAGCGGCAAGAAGAGCGGAACCGTTAGTCCGGTGAGGTTGGATGTCATGCGGTTCGGGCCGGAACACCTGGCCACGCGCCGTCGGACCATACTCAAGTGGGCCCTTCTCGCGGTCGCGCTCGCGTTGGCGCTGGCGGTGGACCTGGTCACCAAGTATCTGGCCGAGCAGAATCTCGTGGTGGGTGAGGTCCACCAGATCCTCTCCTTCTTCGCCCTGCAGCGGACTCGCAACACCGGCGTGGCCTTCGGCCTGCTGAGCGGCGGGGGAACGCTCATCATCGTCGCCAACGTGGTGGCCATGCTCATCGTGCTGGCCTACGTGTTCTTGGAGCGGCGTCCCATCCTGGGCGGGGTGAGCGGCGGCCTGATCATCGGTGGGAGTCTGGGCAACTTGGTGCAGCGCATAGCCGAGGGCAAGGTCACCGATTTCATGAAGTTCCCCTACTGGCCCAATTTCAACATGGCCGACGTCTTCTTGGTGGTGGGCATCGCCGCTGTGTTCCTGGGGCTGGTGGTGGAGACCGTCCGTGTGTACAAGGCCGGTCGGGGGGAGACCCCGGCCGCCCGCTGACCATGAGCGAAGCGCGGGGCGAGATCACTCTTGTGGTGGGGGAGGCGGAGGCCGGCCGTCGCCTGGACGTGGTATTGGGTGAGCGGGGCGAGTTGGGCAGCCGGTCTCAGGTGGCCGCCCTCGTGCGCGACGGCGCCGTGACTGTGGATGGCAAGGCGCGGCCCAAGAGCTTCCTTCTGGCGCAAGGCCAGACTGTGGTCGTCCGCGTGCCACAAGCGACGACGCCCAGCCTGGCTGCGGAGTCCCTGCCCGTGGAGGTGGTCTTCGAGGATCGCTGGCTCCTGGTGGTGGACAAACCAGCCGGAATGGCCGTGCACCCTTCGCGTGGTCATTCCACCGGAACGCTGGTGAACGCGCTGCTGGGCCATGGGTTGGCCGGAGGGGAAGACTATCGACCGGGCATCGTCCACCGATTGGACAAGGACACCTCGGGGTTGCTGGTGGTGGCCAAGAACGCCGAGATCCACCGTCGCCTGGTGCAGATGATGCGCGTGCGCTCCATCGATCGTCGTTACCTGGCTCTGGTGCACGGCGCGATCACGGCTGAGACGGGCACCATCGACGCGCCCGTGGGGAGAGACCAGGCTCGGCGGCTGTCCATGACCATCGGGGGCGCGGCCGCGCGGCCGGCGGTGACCCACTTCCGGGTCATGGAGCGCTTGGGCGACTTCACCTTGTTGGAGGCTCGTCTCGAGACGGGTCGCACACATCAGATACGCGTGCATCTGCTGGGCATAGGCCATCCGGTGGTGGGGGATCCCACCTACGCGCGCCGCGATCCCCTGGGCTTGGGTCGGCAGTTCTTGCACAGCTACCGACTCTCGTTCGTCCATCCGGCCACCGGGGAGGAGCTGCACGTGGAGTCGGGACTGCCTGCCGACCTGGCCTCTCTCCTGGCTCGGCTGCGGACTGAGGCTCAAGCCGACGACCGCGACTAGGCGCACCCGGGCATGGACGGGTGCACGGCTGGGTAGAACGCCGGACAGGAAGAGCTGTCGACCGGGTGTCGACCACAGTGAGAGAGGCTGACGTCATGGAGAAGCGGCGCATGGGGACCCGCGGGCCGGGGGTGTCGGTGCTGGGCCTGGGCTGCAACAACTTCGGCATGAAGCTGGACGAGGCTCAGAGCCGTGAGGTTGTGGAAGCTGCGCTTGCCGCCGGCGTGACCCACTTCGACACGGCGGAGAGCTATGGCGGCGGCCGCTCCGAGGAGTACTTGGGGGCGGCGCTGGGCGGCAGGCGTGACCAGGTGGTCATCGCCACGAAGTTCGCAGCCCGGCCGGATGGGGAGGAGTACCGCCCGGGGCTCCTACGTCGACGCATCATGGAGGGGTGCGAGACCAGCTTGCGTCGTCTGGGGACAGACCACATCGACCTGTACTATCAGCACCATCCCGATCCTGCGGCCCCTCTGGAAGAGACGCTCGGCGCGTTGGATGAGCTGATCCAGGCCGGCAAGGTGGTGCACGCCGGCTGTTCCAACTTCAGTGCCGCACAGATCGATGAGGCGGCTCGCATCGCCGGCGAGACGCGGGGGGCCGGGTTCGCGGCGGCCCAGATGCACTGGAACCTGCTCGAACGCCGGGTCGAGGCGGACGTGGTCCCGGCTGCGCTGCGGGCGGGGTCGGGCATCATCCCCTACTTCCCCTTGGCTTCGGGCATGCTCACAGGGAAATACGGCAAGGACGAGTTCCCGGTCGGTTCCCGCTTGGAGGCCATGCCACGCTTCCGCGGGCCAGCCACCGACGAGAACTTCGCCTACATCGAGAGGCTGCGGGTTTTCGCGGAGGAACGGGAGCACACCCTCCTGGAACTCGCGTTCGGCTGGTTGGCGGCGCAGGAGGGCGTGGCTTCCATCATCGCCGGTGCCACCAGTGCCGCGCAGGTGGCGGTGAATGCCGCAGCGGTCACCGCATGGCGACTCACGCCCTACGATCTGCAGGCGCTCCCGACGCGAGAGTGAGCGCTGCCGGGGATGGAGACCGGCTCCTCCGCGCGGCCGGGGCGGTCCGGGGCGCCGAGGGCTACATGCTAGACTGCTAGCACTGTGGCCGACGAGATCCACACACCTACGCTGGAGAACCAGTCGACTGAATATGCGCCGGGAGCGCAGGTCGAAGCCGTGCCCGGCGATGAGACGCGGCCGAGCGAAGAAGACCCCAGAGCTCTCGCCTTCTTCGATCTCGACGGCACCCTGGTGAGCGGCAACACTCAGGCCTTGTTGATACGCTTCTTGCGTTCCGCCCGCGTGGTCAGCCGCCGCTTCGTGGCTCAAGCCGTCCTATGGTTCGTGGGCTACAAGTTGGGTCTGGTGAAGGTGTCGGAGGAAGAACGGGCGAAGAGCGCCTCCATGCTCACCGGGCTGAGCGTAAAAGAGGTCGACCGCGCCATCAGCCAGTTCGTCGAGGCACAGCTGCTGCCTCGCCTGCACACCGGGGCCCTGGCGGCGCTGCGTGAGCATCAGGAGGCGGGCGACCGAGTGGTGATCGTCTCGGCTGCGCTCGACCCCGTGGTGAGATGGCTGGCGACCGACCTTGGTGTGAGTGATTTCGTCGGAGCGCCGTGTGAGGTGGTTGGTGGTATCTACACCGGCAGGCTCTCGGGGCTGAGCCCGCACGGGCGACAGAAGGCCGAGGTGGCGCTTGACTTCATGCAGCGCTTCGGCGCCCATCCCGATGAGTGCTGGGCCTATGCCGACCATGCCAGCGACGAGGCTCTTCTGCGCGCGGTGGGACATCCGGTGGCGGTGCGTCCCAAACCGGGCCTGGAGAAGCTGGCGCGGGCCGCCGGTTGGCCCATTCTTCCCTGACCTACGACCCCAGGAGGTTACGATGGCGGATCTGTTCCCCGATGAAGCGGCTCGGGATCAGGACCCGGACGCTCTGGCCGTCGACACGCTCAAGACTCTCGCCATCGACGCTGTGGAGAAGGCCAACTCCGGTCATCCGGGCATGCCCATGGGGGCGGCGCCCATGGCTCACGTGCTGTGGACGCGTCACCTGAAGTACGATCCCGCCCATCCGGCGTGGCCCGACCGCGATCGCTTCGTTCTCAGCGCCGGACACGGCTCGATGCTGCTGTATGGGCTCCTGCATCTGGCCGGGTTCGGTCTGGGCATCGAGGAATTGCAGGCGTTCCGGCAGTGGGGTAGTCGCACTCCGGGCCATCCTGAATACGGTCACACCCCCGGAGTGGAGACCACCACGGGTCCTCTGGGAGCGGGCTGCGCGAACGCAGTGGGCATGGCCATGGCGGAGGCTTTCCTGGCGGCCACCTTCAACCGCCCGGGACGTGAGGTGGTGGATCATTTCACCTATGCGCTGGTAGGCGACGGTGATCTCATGGAAGGGGTGAGCGCCGAGGCTGCCTCGCTCGCGGGACACCTGGGCCTGGGTAAGCTCATCTTCCTCTACGACGACAACCAGATCTCCATCGAGGGCGGCACGGGACTGGCTTTCACCGAGGATGTGGGCGCCCGCTTCGAGGCCTACGGGTGGCAGGTGCTCACTGTGGCCGACGGCACCGATATGGACGCCATCGACAGGGCAATCGCGGCGGCACGGGCAGAGACGGGCAGGCCTTCTCTCGTCAAGATCCGCACCGTCATCGGGGCGGGCAGTCCCAATAAACAGGGCACGGCCGCCTGCCACGGCTCGCCGCTGGGGGCCGACGAAGCCCGGCTGACCAAGGAGGCCATCGGTTGGCCCAGCGACCTCCAGTTCGCGGTTCCCGTCGCCGTGCGCGAACTGTATGCGGCGCGCGCCGCCCCGGGGGCGCGCGCGCACGACGAGTGGCTGGCCGGCGTGGCTGCCTACCGAGCCGAACACCCTCAGCTTGCGGCGCAGTGGGAGGCGGCCCTGGCCGGGCGTTTGCCGGACGGCTGGCAGGACTCTCTGCCCGTCTTCACGCCGGGCGATAAGATCGCCACCCGGTCGGCCTCGGGTAAGGTCCTCAACGCGTTGGCCCCGCTTCTGCCCACGCTGGTGGGCGGTTCGGCCGACCTGGCCCCGTCCAACAACACCTACCTCAGCGGCTTGGGTGATCTACAGGCGGGCGCGTACGCGGGGCGCAATGTGCGCTTCGGGGTGCGCGAGCACGGCATGGGCGGCATCCTCAACGGTATGGCTCTGCACGGCGGCCTGTTCGTGTATGGCGGCACCTTCTTCGTCTTCTCCGATTACATGCGGCCCGCCATACGACTGGCGGCGCTCTCGGGCATCCCCGTGACCTACGTGTTCACGCACGACAGCATCGGCCTGGGGGAAGACGGGCCCACCCATCAACCCATCGAGCATCTGGCCTCGTTGCGGGCCATGCCCGGTCTCACTCTCATCCGGCCCAGCGATGCCACCGAGACGGCTCTCGCGTGGCGGATGGCGCTGGAGCGCCGGCAGGGACCCACAGCTCTGGTGCTCACCCGGCAGAACCTGCCCGTGCTCGACCGCTCGGTGTTGGCGCCTGCTGAAGGGGTCTTGCGCGGCGGTTATGTGCTCAAGGACGCACTGGGTGGTACGCCCGAGGTGATCATCATCGCTACGGGCTCGGAGGTGGCCATCGCCCTGGAGGCGGAGGCTCTTCTGGCTGCTGAAGGTAGGGCTGTGAGGGTCGTGGCATTGCCCAGCTGGGGGGTGTTCCAGGAGCAGGATGCCGAGTATCGGGAGCGGGTCCTGCCCGGCGCGGTCAAGGCGCGAGTGGCGGTGGAAGCCGGCGCCGCCTTCGGTTGGGAACGGTATGTGGGCATGCGGGGGAGAGTAGTGGGTATAGACCACTTCGGTGCATCCGCTCCGGCCGACGTGCTGTATCGCGAGTTCGGGCTCACCGCCGAGAACGTGGCCGCACAGGCGCGCATGGCGATGGCGGATGTCTCTTGCTAGAGGATCTCTCGTCGGAGAGGTGGAGAACGGAGGTTCGAAAGATGGGATCCAATCCCCTTGTGCAGTTGAGGCAGTACGGACAGAGTGTGTGGTGCGACGATATCGGTCGCGACATGTTGCTTCGGGGTGATCTTCAGAAGCTCATCGACGAAGACGGAGTGGCGGGGGTGACCTCCAACCCCACCATCTTCCACAAGGCCATCACCGCCGGGGACACCTACGACCAGGAGATCGCGGGGCTGGTGGCGGACGGGGCCGGCGACGACGCGGTCATGGAAGCGCTCATGATCAAGGACATCGGTCTGGCGGCCGAGCGATTGCGTCCGGTGTACGACCAGACCGCCGGTCTGGACGGCTATGTGAGCATCGAGGTGGCTCCGGGACTCGCATACGACACTATGGCGACGGAGGCCGACGTGCGCCGCATCCGGGCACTGCTCGACCATCGCAACGTGCTGGTGAAGGTGCCGGCCACCAGCGAGGGCGTAGCGGCCATCCAGGACCTGGTCGGCCAGGGCTACTCCATCAACGTCACCCTCATCTTCGCTCTGGAGCGCTACCGGGAGGTCATGGAAGCCTACATAGCCGGGTTGGAGCAACTCGCGGCGCGGCGGGCCGCGGGGGAACAGGTGCCGGCGCTGAGTGACGTCAGGTCGGTGGCCAGCTTCTTCGTCAGCCGTGTCGACACCGCGGTGGACAAGCGTCTGGATGCGCTGGCGGCCCAAGCCGAGGTCGAGGGCGACGACCCCTCACCTGTCTTGGCTCTCAAGGGCAAAGCCGCCGTCGCGAACGCGAAGGAGGCCTACCGGCTCTTCCGCGAGACCTTCTCCGGCCCGCGCTGGGAGGCGCTCGCCCTCAAGGGCGCCAACGTGCAGCGCCCGCTGTGGGCCAGTACCAGTACCAAGAACCCAGACTACTCCGACATCCTCTACGTGCAGGAACTCATCGGTCCCGACACGGTGAACACCATGCCCCTCAATACCATCGCCGCGTATCGCGATCATGGCGCGCCTGCGGAGACGGTCGACAAGGGGCAGGCTGAGGCCCGTACCCATCTGGAGAGGCTGAATTCCTTGGGCATCTCCATGGCCGAGGTTACGGCGCAGTTGGAGGAGGAGGGCGTGAAGGCCTTCGTCGATTCGCACGAAGCTCTCCTGGCTGCTCTTGGCGAGAAGCGTCGTGCCCTCATGCCCGAGAGCAGTTGATGCCCGACGCGGGTAGACCCAACCCTTTTGCCGAGGGGCTTGAACTGGGGCGGGTGCCGGCCCCGTCGACCCTGGTGATCTTCGGCACCACGGGCGATCTGACCGCACGTAAGCTGCTGCCGTCTCTGTACATGATGCAAAGAGAGGGCGTCCTTCCGCCCGGCTTCACTCTTGTGGGGTTCGGCAGACGCCCCTGGGACCACGAGGCTTTTCGGGACTACGTGCGTGAGGCCTTGGCGCGGAGCCTGGGTGACGAGTTGGATGCCGAGGTGTGGGAGGGTTTCGGGGCCTCATTGTTCTTCGCCGAGGGCAACTTCGACGATCCCGCCGCGTACGAACGGTTGGCACTCCTGCTCGACGAGTTGGACGAGCGGCGGGTGCATTCGGGCAACCGTCTGTACTACTTGGCGGCGCCGCCCAGTGCGTATCCCGACATCATCGACGGCTTGGGGCGGGCCGGTCTGGGGAGATCGACCCAGGGCGCAGACGACAGTGAGCGCGCGGGTTGGGCCCGGATAGTGGTGGAGAAGCCGTTCGGCCACGACCGTCGGTCGGCGGCGGAGCTCAACCGACGCCTGCACCGCTGGTTCCGCGAAGACCAGGTGTTCCGCATCGATCACTATCTGGGCAAGGAGACCGTGCAGAACATCCTGGTGTTCCGCTTGGCCAACGGCATCTTCGAGCCGGTGTGGAACCGGCAGTGGGTGGATCACGTGCAGATCACCGTGGCCGAGGACCTTGGGGTGGGCCAGCGGGGTGCCTACTTCGAGGAGACGGGCAACACCCGGGACATGGTGCAGAACCATC
This sequence comes from Thermoleophilia bacterium, assembly GCA_040772905.1. Lineage (GTDB taxonomy): Bacteria > Actinomycetota > Thermoleophilia > RBG-16-64-13 > RBG-16-64-13 > JAXGXJ01. The sequence goes on from JAXGXJ010000008.1 coordinate 89,628, forward strand.
TGCTGCAGCTGTTGGCGCTGGTGGCCATGGAGCCGCCCACCTCGTTCGAGCCCGACGCTGTACGCGACGAGCGGGCGCGTGTGTTGCGCGCGCTGCGCCCGCTGGAGTTGTCCGGCCCTGGGGTGGGTGTGGTGCGGGGTCAGTACACGGCGGGTTTCGCAGGCGGCGACCCCGTGCCCGGCTATCGTGAGGAGGAAGAGGTGGCCCCGGATTCGCGCGTGGAGACCTACGTGGCCATGCGCGTGTTCATCGAGAGTTGGCGCTGGGCGGGGGTGCCTTTCTACCTGCGTGCCGGGAAGCGTCTGCCTCGTCGTGTGACCGAGATCGCCATAGAGTTCAAACGGCCACCGCTGCCTCTGCTGAGGGGCGATCCGGCTCGAGAGCCGGAGGCGAACGTATTGACTCTCCGCATCCAGCCCGATGAGGGAATCAGTCTGAAGGTGGGCTCCAAGCTGCCCGGCCAGGCCCTCGACATCAGGCCGGTGCACATGGATTTCCGCTACGGCACCTCGTTCGGTCGCCGCTCCCCCGAGGCGTACGAGCGCCTGCTGCTGGACAGCCTCTTGGGCGATTCCACCCTGTTCAGCCGAGAGGACGGGGTCGACGCGGCCTGGCGTTTCGTCGACCCGCTGTTGGAAGCCTGGGCCGATGTGGATGAGAAGCAGCAGCAGGAAGCGGCTCACCAGGCCGGTCGGGGAGAGCGGGCCACTCCCGGCGCGGGTGAGGGAGCGGACGACTCGTTGCCACTCAGCTTCTATCCGGCCGGCACCTGGGGACCCGACGAAGCCGCCAGGCTGCTGGCCCGGGACGGCAGGACCTGGAGACGGTTGTGACGAAAGGCGCGTTGAGTGGGCCGCCCGGGAGCGGGCGAGTGGTCCCGCTGCGCGAGGCCGAGCATGAGCTGCGCATGGCGTGGCGGGCGCTCGATGACTTCTCTCGCCGAGAGCACGGCGAGGGCATGTTGCGACTGCGCGAAGTCAACCTGGTGGTGATGTGCAGGGAGGAGGACCTTGCCGTCGTGCAACGCACGGCCACTCTCATCACCCGGGAACATCCCGCTCGTGTGTTGGTGGTGGTCGACACGGCCGGGGCGACAGAGGCGGCGCCCGCCGCCGCGGGTGCGGCTGAGGGTGGTCGGCAAAGTACGGCGTCCATCGTCACGGCATGTCTGGTGGATCAGTCCTCCGGGCATCACGTGTGCTCGGAGGAGGTGCTCATCAGGAGTGGGGAAGGCGACCGCAGGGCCCTTCGTGCCGCGGTGCTTCAGCTCCTGGTGCAGGATGTGCCGGTGGTGGGTTGGTGGTTCGGAGATGTCTCGAACGATCTCACGGGTCTCGAGTGGCTCTCCGGCATCTGCGACCAGGTGGTCACCGACCTTTCCCAGGCGCATGATCCGGGGATAGGTATCCGCACGCTGGCTTCGCTGGCAGGGGAGGGCGAGGCGTGGCTGAGGGACCTGGAATGGTCACGCATCACGCGCTGGCGTGTGTTGACCGCGGAACTCTTCGGACAGGCGGAGAACTTGAACGCCCTCTCCGGTCGTGTCCGGGTGACAGTGGAACAGCACCTGGCGCCTGTGCAGGCTCTTCTGTATGGGGCATGGTTCTGCTCCCGCCTGGGATTGAGTGCGAGCCCGCAAGGGTGGTGGACCCGAGATGATGCGTTGTGTCTGGAACTGCGGCGCTCGACCACGGCGGAAGAAGGGCCGGGGGGTGCCGGGGGGTCCGGAGACGAGGCCGCCGCACCTCACGTGGAGTCGACGCGGCTGCTGCTCGAGGTGGTGCCCGTGGACGCGGCGGGTCGTGAGCACAGAGGACTTGTGAACATCCGCATCCGGTCGGACGCGATGACTGGCGGTGAAGACCAGCTCTGCACAGATGCCGGCCGGCGTATAGACCTGGAGCGCAGCCCGCTCAGTCGCGTGTGTTCAGCGCGGGTGGCGGGCGAGGGGACGGAGATGATGGTCAAGTCGGTGCAGGTGGGCGATGACGAGGACTTCGTGCATATGGGCCGGGTCATCGACACGCCCTCGGGGGACGGTGTGTTCCACGCCACTCTGTCACACGCGGCCGAGATGGTGGCTGCCCGGGGTTTCGGACAGTCCACCTGGTCTTCCACTCACGCCGGTCGACGCTAGACGCCGCGGAGGTGGCGGATGATCCATGTGCGACCCGATGCTGAAGGTGTGACCGACGCCGCCCTTCGTGTGGTGAAGGCCGTCCTGAGCGGACGGGCCCGGCGCGGCGCGGGCCCGGTCCGCTTGGTGCTGAGCGGAGGCAGGACTCCGCAGGCACTCTATCGCCGTCTCAGCCTCTGCGGCGAGGACGAAGTGCCCTGGTCCCGGCTGCAGCTCTTCTGGGGTGACGAGCGTTGCGTGTCCAAGATCGACCCTCGCAGCAACTACGGGATGGTCCGCGCCGCCGGACTGCTCGACCGCCCGCTGAGAGGGGTCTACGCCATGCCGGGCGAGCTGCCTCCGCCAGAGGGTGCTCTCCAGTACGAACGAGACCTGCGCGCGGTGTTCCCTGACGGATCGCCTTGCTTCGATCTGACCATCCTGGGCTTGGGGGCCGACGGGCACATCGCGTCGCTGCTCCCCGGCTCATCCGACCTGGCTGCGACCGATCGCTGGGTGGTAGCGACCGAGGAGTACCAGGGGACCCGTCGCCTGAGTCTCACCCTGCCTGTGCTGGCTTCCTCCTGCCACGTGCTGTTCCTGGTGACGGGGGAGGACAAAGCCGAGGCTGTCAGGGCAGTTCTGGGCGGCGCCTCTGCCGCGGGGGGGTCACCGAGCCCCGCTCGGGCGTTGCTGGACCTCATCGGGGCGCGCGCCGAGCGGCGCGCGCCTCCGCCATCCCCAGGCCCAAGGTGTCCTGGCTGCTCGACGAGGCCGCCGCCGGGCCGCCTACCACACTCGGGCCGTCCGCCGCCGCCGGGCCGTCCGCCGGAGCAGTCGCGGTGCCTTCGCTTGACGGAGTTCCGCGACGCCGGTACGGTACGGGAGTGGACACATCACCAGTGAAGACGGAGACGCATGGCCCTCGACAGTAACGACAGCGGCCGCAAGGCCAAGGTCCTCATGGACAGCGACCAGATCGGCCGCACGTTGGCGCGCATGACGCACGAGATAGCCGAGCAGGCGCCGCAACTGTCCGGACTGGCGCTGGTGGGCATCCAGCGCCGCGGCGTGGAACTCGCCGCGCGGCTGGCCCAGCTCATAGAGTCGTTCTACGGCGTGCGCCCGCCGACAGGGGCCATAGACATCACCTTCTATCGCGACGACCTCGACACCCGGGCCGGCGCCCCGGGCGCCGGCCAGTACGAGCAACCGGTGGTGCATTCCACCGCCATCCCCTTTGACATCAACCAGAAGACCATCCTGCTGGTGGACGACGTGCTCTACACGGGCAGAAGCATCCGTGCCGCCATCGACGTGCTGTTCGACTACGGCCGGCCGGCCGCGGTCCGTCTGGCGGTGCTGGTGGACCGGGGCCACCGCGAGGTGCCCATCCGGCCCGACTACGTGGGCAAGAACGTGCCCACCAGTCGCAGTGAGCAGGTGGTGGTCCATCTGGTCGAGACCGACGGGGTGGACGAGGTGGCCATAGAGGAGTAGGCCGGGTTGTGCTGGAGTCGCCGTCGAGGGCGCGATACAATCCGGCGAGAACGTGAACCTTTTAAACGTGTCCGGTGAGGCCGAAAGGGTAACGGTATGCACCTCATCTCCATCGACGATCTCAGTGCAGCCGAGATCGAGAACCTCTTCAAGCTGAGTGACGGCTTCCTCGAGATCGCCTCGCGACCCATCAAGAAGGTCCCGACCTTGCGCGGCCGCACCATCATCAACGTCTTCCTGGAGCCGTCGACGCGCACACAATCGTCGTTCGAGTTGGCCGGGAAGCGTCTCTCCGCCGACGTGATCAACATCAAGGGCTCGTCCTCCAGCGTTTCGAAGGGGGAGAGTCTCAAAGACACCATCCTCACGCTGGAGAGCTACCGGCCCGACATCATCGTCATGCGCCATCCGCAGGTGGGCGCGTCGCGCATGGCCACGCGGTACACAGCTGCTTCCGTGGTGAACGCCGGCGACGGTACCGGCGAGCATCCCACCCAGTGCCTGCTCGACCTCTACAGCCTGCGCAGGGTCTACGGCGACATGAGCGGGCTGAAGGTGGCCATAGTGGGCGACATCCTGCGCAGCCGGGTGGCTCGCTCCGACCTGTTCGGCTTCCGCAAGATGGGCATGGACGTCCGTCTCGTGGGTCCGCCCACGCTCATCCCGCCGGGCATCGAGTACTGGGACGTGCCCATCTACCACGACCTCGCGGCCTTGGAGGACGTGGACGTGATCTATCTGCTGCGCATGCAGTTGGAGCGGGCCAAGGGCAAAGTGCCGCCGGTCCCGTCGCTGCGCGAGTACAGCCGGGTGTGGGGAGTGTCGCCCTATCGGCTGAAGCCGGGTCAGCGGGTCATGCATCCTGGGCCCATCAACAGGGGTGTGGAGCTCTCAGACGACCTCGCCGATGACGATCGGGCGCTCATCCTGCATCAAGTGGAATCGGGACTGGCCATCCGCATGGCCATCCTCTACCAGTGTCTGGCGGCAAGCCTAAGCGACGAGGCCGGAGCCTGAGAGAGGCGGCGCCGGGGGCGTCCCCGGGTGCGCGGTGGGGGCGCGGCTCGTTTGGAGGCCGGGATGGAGTGGGTAAGCCCGTGAGGACGCACAGATGAGACCTCGCCCTGGGGCGAGAGGAGGTGGAAGGTCATGCCGGTGAGGAAGTCACAGGCCACGTGGAACGGGACTCTCAAAGAGGGCCAAGGCACCATGAGGTTGGCCAGCGGTTTGTACGAGGGTCCCTACACCTTCTCCTCGCGCTTCGAAGAGGCGGCCGGGACCAATCCTGAGGAGCTCATCGGGGCTGCGCATGCCGGCTGCTTCTCGATGTTCCTGGCGGCGTTGCTGGATGAGAAGGGGTATCGGGCGGAGCGCATCCACACCACGGCCGCCGTCCATCTGGGTGCGGGTCCGACAATCAAGAGGATCGATCTAGACAGCGAGGCCACGGTATCCGGCGTGGGGGAGACGGAGTTCCAGGAGTTGGCCGCGCAGGCCAAGGCTGGGTGTCCCGTCTCGAAAGCGCTGGCCGCCGTGCCCGAGATCACTTTGAAGGCCCGCCTGGTTGAGTAGCCTGCCGTTGGAGCATGCGCCTGACGGGCGGGCGGTCTCTGTGCGTGTGAGTGCCCGTGCCAGGAAAGTCCGTCTGGTGATGCATCAGCGCCACGGCCTCGAGGTGGTGGTACCCCGTGGGTTCGATCAGAGCCGCCTCCCCGCTATCCTCGAGGAGAAACGCGACTGGCTCGATAGAGCGTGGCGGCGGGTAGACGAGCATCAGCGCCGCCTGGAGGCGGAACCGCCGCGTCTGCCACGACGCATCGTGTTGCCCGCTCTGGGGCGGGAATGGGAAGTGGAGTATCGGCGGGGCGCCGCTCGAGCCTCGGTCCGCGAGAGCGGAGGGCGTCTGCTCGTCACCGGTGCGGGCCAAGACCCTGAGGCAGTCCGTGCGGCGCTCTGTCGCTGGCTGAGCCGCAAGGCGAGGATGGAACTCGTCCCGTGGCTCGCCCGGCTGGGTGACGGTCGCGGGCTCTGCTTCACGCGTGTTGCCATCCGCCAGCAGAAGAGTCGTTGGGGGAGTTGCTCGCGCGCGAAGACCATCTCGCTGAACGCGCGGCTTCTCTTCCTGCCCCCGCCTCTGGTGGAGTACGTCCTACTCCACGAACTCTGTCATCTTTCTCATCTGGATCACTCGCCCCGCTTCTGGCGTACGCTGGAGAAGCACAGCCCGGAATGGCGCGAGCTTCGCGCAGCGCTCCGCGAAGCTGACCGCTGGGTGCCGACGTGGCTCGATCATGCGGCGCTGCCGTTCGTGCACGAAAACGGGTGACCCGACGCGGGCGGAGGTCCGCGACTTGGGCGGAGGTCCGCAAGAGGTCGGGTCGCGATTGCACCCCTCGTGGCATCCGCGTTACCATGAGTAGACCTTTAAACGAGTCCAGTGAGACCGAAAGGAACCGTGGATGGATCCCACTTCGCCCCCGCCCGGGCCCAAGCTGGCCTGCCGACCCTTCCCTGCCGAGAGTTTCCTGCTTCCGCACGTGCACTTGTTCGACCCGGCATCGGGTGTGGACCGTCAGGGTGACCTGCTGGTGGCCGATGGCGTCATAGCGGCTCTCGAGGAGCGGATCGAGTCGCCCAGCGGTGTGGAGGTACTGGAAGATCTGGCGGGCTGTTGGGTGTTCCCCGGCTTCGTCGATCCGCATGTACACCTGCGCACTCCGGGCTTCGAGTACAAGGAGGATCTGGCTTCGGGCTCGCGAGCCGCCGCGGCAGGGGGATACGTGGCCGTGGTCGCCATGGCCAACACCGATCCGGTGGTCGATTCGGGTCCGTTGGCTGCGTGGGTGCTGGACAAGGCCGGCCGGGACTCCCTGGTGCGCGTGGGTCAGGTGGGCTCGGTCAGCAAGGGCCTCAAAGGCGAAGAACTGTCGGAGATGAGGGAGTTGGCCGATGCCGGGGTCATCGCTTTCTCGGACGACGGCAAGCCTGTGTGGGACGCAGACCTGCTGTTCCATGCTCTTCGCTACCTGCGCGGGACCGGCCGACCGGTGCTGCTACACCTGGAAGACAAGAACCTCTCGCTCGACGGGGTCATGCACGAAGGCAAGTGGAGCGCGCGGTTGGGGCTGCGCGGGATCTCCTCCGCCTGCGAGTCGGGGCCCATGGCTCGGGATCTGGAGATCGTACGTCGCATCGCGGCTGAGTCAGAGCGGATCGGGGCGGCGCGCGCAGCCGCCGCCCCGGCGGTGTCGCTTGACGCACCTGGGGTCCCACTCGTGCATTTCCAGCATCTGTCTGCCGCGGACAGTGTGCGGCTGCTGCATCGGGCCAAGGAGGACGGACTGCCGGTGACTGCCGAGGCCACGCCGCTGCACCTGTTGCTCACCGACGAACGTCTCACCTCGTTCTGTCAGGATCTGCGCATCAACCCACCTCTGCGCTCCGAGGCCGATCGCGACGCGCTCGTAAACGCCTTCGCCGAGGGGATCATAGACTGTGTAGGCAGCGACCACGCGCCGCACGCGCCCCACGAGAAAGAGGTGCCTATCGAGGAGGCGCTGTGCGGCAGCACGGCCCTGGAGACGTCGTTCGCCGCTCTCCACACCGGGTTGGTGCTCACCGGCAGGGTCACACTCGCACGTCTCATCGACGCCATGTCGGCTGCCCCGTGTCGTGTGCTCGGGTTGCCGCGGCCTGCGCTGCAGGTGGGGGCGCCGGCCGACTTGTGTGTGGTCGACCGTGACGAGACCTGGCAGGTGACGCCGGCTGCGCTGAAGGGTAAGAGCCGCAACTGCGCCCTCATGGGCGAGACCCTCAAGGGGAGGGTGCGGCTGACGGTGGTGGACGGGGCGCGCCGCTTCGCGCGCGCCCGGGGGGAGGACTGATGTATCGCGGCGAGGTCCCTGGCTACGTGGTGCTACAGGACGGCACCGTCTTCTCCGGCTTCGGTTTCGGAGCCCAAGGCACCGTGTTGGGAGAGGCCGTCTTCAATACCGGCATGACCGGCTATCAGGAGGTGGTCACCGATCCGTCCTATCACGGGCAGATGGTCACCTTCACCTATCCCATGATCGGCAACTATGGTGCCGCCGACCATCTCCTGGAGTCCTATGAGGCCCATTCCCGTGCTGTCATCGTACGCGAGATCAAGAACAGCACATGGAACAGCACCTGCCCTGAGGCCTGGGTCGATTGGCTCGCCCAGCGGGGTATCGTGGGTGTTGCGGGCATCGACACCCGTGCCCTCACGCGACGTCTGCGTGAGCAGGGGGCTATGACCGCCTGCGTGGCAGCCGGGGTCGACCTGGACATCGAAGACCTTCTGGCCGCCGCTCGAGACTTCCCCTCCATGGCCGGTCGCGATCTGGCGAGCGCCGTCACCTGTGCGGCGCCGTATCACTGGGCCCCCGATTGCACCACTCTCGACGCTCCGACACCCGCGCTCACCGGCAGCGGTGTGCCCGTGTGGGAAGGACCCGCGCGCCCGGCCGAATTCCACGTGGTGGCCTACGATTTCGGCATCAAGCTGAGCATCCTGCGCAATCTGGCCACCGTGGGCTGCCGGGTGACGGTCGTGCCCGCGTCGACCAGCCCGGAGCAGGTGCTGGCCTTCCAGCCCGACGGGGTCTTCCTTTCCAACGGTCCGGGCGACCCGGCGGCGGTGGGCTATGCGGTGGACAACGTGCGCGGCCTTCTGGGCAAAGTCCCGGTGTTCGGCATCTGCCTGGGCCACCAACTGCTGGCTCTGGCCCTGGGGCTCTCCACGTACAAGCTCAAGTTCGGTCATCGCGGCATCAATCATCCGGTGCGCAACTACCTGTCGGGGCGCATCGAGATCACCAGTCAGAATCACGGCTTCGCCGTGGAGCCGCCCGAAGCCGTGCGTGCCGCCATGGCCGGCTTGGACTCCTCGGGCCCCGCGGCGCTGGCTGCGCTCACCGGCGACGACATGGTGCTCTCCACACCCTTCGGTCCGGCCCAGGTGACTCATCTCAACCTGAACGACGGCACGGTGGAGGGGTTGCGCCTCTTCGACCTTCCCGCGTACTCGGTGCAGTACCATCCCGAGGCTGGTCCCGGCCCGCACGACAGCCACTATCTGTTCCATCAGTTCACCGAGTGCATGCGCGCGTGGCCTGGCACCACACGCGGCGCGGCACCCGAGAAAGGGTGAGAGGCATGTCCATGACACCTGCAGGGCGCGATGACCCCAGACAAGCCGGGAACGGCAAGAAGTCGCAGGAACTCAAGCTGAAGATGCCGGACGCGGTGGCCTCAGGGGTCTACGCCAACACCATGCTGGTCCATCACAGCCGCGAGGAGTTCGTCATGGATTTCTGCATGGTGGTGGGTGGCGCGGGCACGGTGGTCTCGCGTGTGGTCACCAGTCCCCCCCACATGAAACGCGTCCTGGCAGCGCTGGAGGAGAACGTGCGCAGGTATGAGGCCGCGCACGGCCCCATCAAAGGTACGGACACTCCTCCACCCATGCTTCTGGGCTTCCAGCCCCCGCCAGGGGGAGAGAACTGACGAGGAGGTGGACCGTGCGTGCTGTGGGCGAAAGGGCCCCTCACTTTGTGGCCCCGGGCACCGAGGGCGAGATCGATCTGCAGGTTCTCCTGGCCAGAGGTCCGGTGGTACTCTACTTCTTCCCTCGGGCGTTCACACCCGGTTGAACGGTGGAGGCGGTTGAGTTCAACCAGGCGCGTTCCGAGTTCGAGGAGATGGGTATACAGATCGTGGGGACATCGGTCGATCCGCTGGAGAGACTGGCGCGCTTCCGCGACAAGCATGAGCTCGGCTTCCCTCTCATGAGCGATGCCGAGCGGACTGTGGGGACGGAGTACGGTACTCTGAAGAGTGAAGGCGGCTCACACGAGAGGGATACGTTCCTCATCGCCTCGGACGGCGTGATCGTGGCGGCCTACAAGAAGGTCGCGGCAAAAGGCCACGCCGCCAGGGTGCTCGAGGATGCGAGGAGACTGCGTGAGGAGGGTCGCATATAGGATAGTGGGATCGAGGAGGCGCCGCCTGCTCTTGTCGGCAGGAGCGCTCGCTCTCGTGTTGGTCTGCTCGCTCGGCCTGACAGCCGGTATCGATGCCTTGGATCGGGCGGCGACTCCTGTGGGCGAACTCGTCGTGCCCGCGGAGGCGTCCGCCGCCACCCCCGCACTCGCGGAGGCGGTCACCACGAGTGCGGTGCCTGCCTCTGCCACGGGACCGGACCAGGGCGGCTCCGTGCCCCTGACCACACCCGTAGTCGACTTTCCTTCTGTCGATGTGGACGTCATCGTCTTCTCCACGCAGACCTCGGGGCTGGCTGCAGTGCGCGAGCTTGCTCTCAGCGCACCGCACCTACGTGTGGCCCTCGTCTCCGCGGGCAACATGCTCGAGACTCCCCTGGCTCAGGGGTTGTCCGTGGAGGACGCCCGGGATATCGACGCTGTTGCGGGTGGCTTCTACAAGGAATGGCGCCAGGCGGTCATCGATTCCTACAAGCGGAGGGGCCTTTCGCCCTTCACCGCCAGCGGTCGCTTGGTGTACGAGCCCGAGGTGGCAGTGCAGGCGCTGTGGGCCGTCATGGGCGGCAGAGAGCGGGACAACTTGTATTTCTACTCCGCGCACCTAGTGGCGGCGTCAGATAGCGGGGGCCAGTGCTACGCCGATGTGCGGGTGGAGGGCCGCGGCATGCTCCGCATCAACACCCGCTATTTCGTCGACGCCAGTGTGGAACTCGATCTCGCCCGTGTGCTCGGCGCCGACTACCGGGTCGGGCGTCACGAGGCCGTGTACAACGATGTGACGGGCATGCGTCCCGCGTACCCGAGTGCCGAGAACGGGTATGAGACAGCGCCGCAGCGTTTCTCGCCCCTGCTCACCCTCAAGGTATATCGCGGCGTCAAAGCACCGCGCATAGCCAACCTGGTGCATCCCAACTACAACCCGGCCACGTACGCGTCCATGGGTGGATTCAGTCAAAAGAACGTCGATGCCTTCAGGACCAGTTGGTCCATGAACATCGCCACGCTGCCCAACAGCAAGCGCGAGCTGAACGAGAGTTGGAGCGACTGGCCCGACGTTGGCCTGGCCTTCCAGTGGGTGTTCTCACCGGAGAAGAGGGGAGAGATCCGCAAGCGTGTGCTGGAATGGTCCATCAACCGCGTCCGGTATCTGCAGGAACACGGCTATCCCTATGTGGGCATCGCCACCATCCCCCAGAAGCTCTATGTCCGTGAGGGGCCGCGCGCTGTGGGCCTCGACACCTATACCGTAGACGAACTGCGGGCGGGTGTGGCGCGCGACGTGGTGGCGTTGGGCTGCTACTGTGAGTACGACCGCCACGACGCCTTCTATCCCACCCACGTGGAACAGACGCGCTACGCGCGCGTGCCCATGGGCGCGCTCGTGGTACAGGGCCACCCGAATTTGCTGGTCACCACGGGGGTGTCGGTGGACTTCCGTGCCTACAGCTCGGCCATCCGCATGGAGCACACGCGTGCCGCCATGGGGGGAGCCGCCGGCGCCGTCATCACCATGGCGGACCGACTGCAGCTGCAACCCGACCAGGTGCCCTACACGGAGGTCCGCAACCTTCTTCTGGCGCGCGGCTACAGACTCGACCTCCCCTAGGGGCGAGGGCTTCGGGGATCGTGTCTCAGCGCCGGCCGCGGGGCGGCATCGCCCGAGCGCGCGAGTGACTTCTGGTCACTCCTTGGCCAGGTCGGCCAAGTGAGCCTGCGCCCGTCCGCCGCCTCCGGCGGCCAGGACGTCGTACGCGGGGATGGTATAGACGCGGATCTTGTTGTCGAGAAAATCGGAGAAGGCGAGCAGCGTGCCATCAGGGGATACGTCAAGCCCTGTGCACTGGTTGCCGCCGACTATGGCGTCGAGGATCTTGCCGGTGGCGGTGTCGATGGCCAGGATCGAGCCCCACTCGGGTCCCGGGATGTAGTAGGTCTTGGGATTGTCCTTGCCCCGATTGGAGACGTACAGCACCTTGCCGTCGGGCGAGAGGTCCATCGTGTTGGGGCGCTCGTCGGTGTCGGCCAGCTTGGTGACCTTCTCGGTGGCCAGGTCGACCACGAACACCTCTTTGGTGGACATGTCGTCGACGTAGAGGAGGCCGCGCGCATCGTCGCCCACCATGTGGCGCATGGCTCCTCCGGTCTTGAACAGGACTTCGCCTTTGCCGGTGGCCAGGTCGATGCGCTGGATGTCGCCGTTCTCGAAGCCGGCCACGAACAGCCGTGTGCCATCGGGTGTGACGTAGAGCCCGCGCGGAGTGACCACCGTCTTCATTCGCCGCACCAGCTTCCCGGTGGTGAGGTCGATCTCGGAGACGTCGTTGCTGACCCAGTTGGAGGCCCACAGCGTCTTCTCATCGGGTGAGAGGAGCAGGACCTTCGTCCAACTCCCACCGGTGTTGAAGGTGCGCAGCACTTTGCGCGAGGCGCGGTCGATCTCGAACACCGAGGCCGTCTCCATCTGGCTGGCGTACACTTTGGTGCCATCGCGGGTGAAGATCACCTCCACCGCACCGTGCTCGCCCAGCTTGACGCCGTCGATCTTCTTGCCCGTGGTGGGTTCGAAGATCTCCAGGCCGTAGCCGCCCAATAGCGAGACCCACATCTCGCTGCCGTCAGGAGTGAAGGCCACCTGCTTGGGGTTGGGGCCGCACTTATAGCGCACCAGGCTGTCATGGAGCAGCCCTTCCGGATCGAGCCAGAACTTGACCGTGGACTCCTTGTCCAGGTGCATCTGACGGGTCACCAGGTTGTAACCGCCTTTCTGCAGCTGGATCTGGATATCGCCGCCGGGGATCTCCTGAGAGAAGGGAGTCTTGCCTTTGACGGTCTGCCCGTCCTGGAGGGTGATTGTGACGTTGGCGATCTCGGGGTTGCAGGTGAGAGTGAGCTTCTGCGGTGCCAGATTGGCCCGGGTGGTGCTGGTCGTGGAGGGTTCGGTCGGGGCGGTGGCGGGCTGTCCTTCGGGGAAGCCGGCTCCTTCGGTGCCGGCAGCTGATCCGCTCCGTCGGGATACGGCGGTCTCGATGCCTGCTCCCGACGCGGCTGCGTCCACAGCGCCTGTGCTCACGATGTTCTGATCGGACGAGAAGGCTCCGCTCAGCCACAGATAGGCTCCGTAGATACCGCCGCCCACGAGGAGCACGACGACACATGCCGCCACAGCGCGCCTCAGGCGACGTCGCGCCCGTGCTCTACGGGTCGCCTGCTGCAGGTCGTGCCGGGTCGGTCTTCCTTCGGACGGAGGCGGGAAGGATTCCATGCGCCAATGATAGCGGAGCCGGCGGACGACGACGTCTTCGACCGCGTTGCCGCCTCGGAGGCTACAATGCGAGCGGAAGGAGGGAGCCGATGGCCGCCACTATCGTATGGTTCCGCCGCGACCTGCGTCTGGCCGACAACCCCGCTCTGCTAAGGGCGGTCCAGCGGCGCGGCGCGGTCGTGCCCGTGTATCTGAGCGACTGGGAGCGCGGTTCGGACTGGGCTCCCGGCGCCGCCTCGCGCTGGTGGCTGGCGCGTTCTCTGGGGACTCTGAGCGCGTCGCTCGAGAGAGCGGGATGTCCTCTGCTGGAGCTGAGCGGCGACCCTGCGCAGGTGCTGCCGACGTTGGCGGGCGAGGTGGAGGCAGACCTTGTCACCTGGAACCGTACGTACGAACCGTACGCTCTGCAGCAGGATGAACGCTGGGTACGGACCTTGACCGAGGCCGGGTTGGATTGCGACATCTTCCCGGGCAGTCTTCTCTTCGAGCCCGAAGACCATCTTTCTCGAGCCGGGCGTGCCTTTGTGCAGTTCGGCGCCTTCTGGCGCTCCTGCCTCGCCCTGCCCGAGCCGGCCGCGCCCGCGCCCGCGCCCGAGCCCGGCGAATTGTCGGGGCGCTCTGTGTCGGGGAGGCTGCGCACCCCCCCGACGGCACTCGGGGGGCCGGAACCACCCGCGGCGGGACAGGACGGTCTTGCCGAGGTGTGGCAGCCGGGCGAAGCGGGCGCTGCTCTCAGGTTGCAGCGTTTCCTTCGGGAGAGCCTCGCCGGGTATGAGCACGACCGCGATCTCCCCGGGGTGGAAGGGGTATCGCGACTCTCGCCTCATCTTCACTTCGGGGAGCTGAGTCCGCAGCAGGTGTGGCATGCGGTCAAGGAGGCCGACCCGCGGCATGCGGGGCCTTTCCTGCGGCAACTGGGCTGGAGGGAGTTCGCCCACTATCTACTGGTCCATCTGCCCGCCACCGTGCGGGAGCCCTTCCGCCCGGAGTTCGCCGCCTTCCCCTGGCGCGATGATGCTGCCGGCTTGAAGGCCTGGCGGGAGGGCGAGACCGGGTTTCCGTTGGTGGATGCGGGCATGCGCCAACTCGCGACCGAGGGATGGATGCACAACCGCGTGCGCATGGTGGTGGCCTCTTTCCTCACGAAGGACCTGTTGATCCCATGGCAGGAGGGCGCGGCTTGGTTCTGGGACACGCTGGTCGATGCCGATCTCGCCAATAACACTCTGGGTTGGCAGTGGACGGCCGGCAGCGGCGTGGATGCCGCTCCGTACTTCCGCATCTACAACCCTGTGCTGCAGGCCGAGCGCTTCGATCACGCTGGAGACTACGTCAGGCGATGGTCGCGTCCCGACGGGAGCACCTCGACACCCATCGTCGATCACGGCCAGGCCCGGCTGCGCGCACTGGCGGCCTTCAAGGCGCTGCGCTCGCGCAGCGGAGCCTCGCACGGTGGGGAGGCATAGCCAGCATGGCCCGAGCGCGCAAGAAGGAACGTCTCCTCTTCCTCACCTCCGACCCCTCCTTCCGGCACCCCGAGTGGGCCGTGGGAGAGATGGTCGTGCACGAGCGAGAGGTCTTCCGCATCACACGTTGGGTTGAGCGCGATCCGGTGAGGTTGCGCAGGGGAGGATCAGTGCGTCAATGGGAGATCTGGGGCGAGCCCGTCTCCGATGACGATCTGCGAGAGGAGTTGGCCCGGGCGGCCGAACGGATGCTGAGCGGAGACTGAGCCGCGGACCTCCGGCCGGCGGCCCATACCGTTGCGGACGGCTGCTGTTCGAAACACGACCCGGGTTGTAGACTGTCCTGGTCGCGCATACAGGGGCGTCTCCGCCTCTGCCCGGTTCATCGCAGTGTTCCTTCTTCATGCCTTGGGGGACAGCCTCACATGGACGCACACACTTCCGCTCGTGTGCACTTCGTCGACTGGTTGCGTGTTTTCGCAGTACTGCTCTTGTTTCCGTTCCATGTGCTGCGGGTGTTCGACAGCTTCGAACCGTTCTACGTGAAAGCCGGAGCCGTCTCTCGTGCAGTGGGTGACGCGCTGTGGTTCATCGGGGTGTGGCATATGCCACTGCTCTTCTTCTTGGCCGGATGTTCCACTTGCTTCGCTCTTCGCACGCGCACCGCTCGAACCTACCTTTCCGAACGTGCCACCCGCCTCTTGGTTCCGCTGGTGTTCGGCACGCTCGTGCTCATCCCGCCCCAGACCTGGTTCGGTGGGCGCTTCAACTCGGGCTATAGCGGGTCGTACGGCCACTACATGGTGAGCGGTGACTTCCTGAAGTGGAACGTCCAAGACGGGGGAGACTACTTCGGCGGCTTCGGCATCGGACATCTGTGGTTCATCCTGTTCCTGCTCATCATCTCGGTGGTCGCTCTGCCGCTCGTGGTCGTTGCTGCGCGGGGACGCGCTCGTGATCGGGGCCAGCGTTTCAGCCGCTTGCTGGCAAGACCGGTGTGGTGGCTGCTACCTGTGGTCCTGTTCTTCTTGTCCGCCGAGGTTCCTGAGATCGCGGGAAAGAACATCGTCTACTACTTGCTCATCTTCGTTTTCGGCTTCTTCGCGGTCTGCGACCCGGCGTTCGTTGTATCGTCGCGGCGCTATCGCTGGCCCGCTCTGGTGGTGGGGACGGCGCTGTCGCTCTTCTGGGTATTGGCGGCGGATTGGCGCGAATCCTTTCCCGACCCGGGATGGGAGCGTGGGCTGCTGCAACTGTCGGCGTCCGCGGCGGTCTGGCTGATGATAGTGGGGGTGTTCGGTCTGGGCAAAGCCCATCTCGATCGTCCCTCGCCGGCTCTCGAGTATCTGGCCGAAGGCTCATATCCCATCTACATCCTGCACCAGACGGTCATCGTCAGCGTGGCCTTCTATGTGGTCCAATGGGCGATCCCCTTGTGGTCGCAGGCGGTCACGCTCTTCATATCGGCCGTCTTGGGTACATTCGCGTCGTATGAGGTCGTGCGTCACATCGTCCCCGTCAGGGTGCTGTTCGGCATGAAGGTGCATGCCGACCGTCGCGCCCAAGGGCGTCCCGCGGTCGGAGATCGCGCGGCTGGTGATCTGACCGCCGGTGATCAGACGGCCGGCCACGGGACCGGTGTTCGAGAAGAGACCTTGGAGCCACGAGAGGGGCGGCTATGAAGCGTGTTCTAGGTGCTCTCACGGTGGAATGCGTGAGCGGCGACATCACCCGGCAGGAGGGGTTTGACGCGGTGGTGAATGCCGCCAACGCGCAGTTGCGTCCCGGGGGCGGAGTGGCGGGGGCCATCCACCGTGCCGCCGGTCCCGGTCTCTACAAAGAGTGTCGTGCCCTGGCGCCCATCCGGCCGGGCGAGGCCGTCATCACCGGGGGGCACGGCCTGCCGAACAGTCACGTCATCCACTGTCTGGGGCCGGTCTACGGGCAGGACGTCCCCTCCGACGTCCTCTTGGCCGACTGCTATCGAAACGCGCTCGGCCTCGCCGACAGGCACGGTCTGGTGTCGGTGGCGTTCCCCGCCATCTCTACGGGCATCTTCGGGTATCCGGTGGCCGATGCGGCTCGCGTGGCTCTGGCTGCTGTGGCTGAGGCGGCCCCAGGTCTGTCGGCTGTGCGGCTGGTGCGTTTCGTGCTGCACGGTGAAGAGAGCCTGCGTGCCCACGAGCACGCGATGGTGGATATCTGGGAACCCATCGGGTAGGACTGCGTCAGACATCTCCGTCATGGGCTAGCATTGCAGCAGCCGTGCGTTTCCGATGGAGGAAGATCATGAAGACATCGCTGGGCCCCAGGACCATCGTGTATCCCACGCCCGTGTTCGTGGTGGGCACCTATGACGCCGAGGGACGGCCGAACGTGATGACAGTCGCCTGGGGCGGCATCTGTTGCTCAAAGCCTCCCTGTGTGTCCATCGCTGTGCGCAAGGCTACGTACACCTACGGGAACCTGGTGGAGCGCAAAGCCTTCACCATAAGTATCCCTTCGCGTGACCATGTGGCCGAGGCGGATTACTTCGGCATCGCCTCTGGACGCGATGAGGACAAGTTCACCGTCAGTGGGCTCACACCGGTGCGCTCGCAAGTGGTCGACGCGCCCTACGTGGATGAGTTCGGGCTTGTGCTCGAATGCTCCGTGGTGCATGTGGCCGAGTTGGGGTTGCACACGCTGTTCGTGGGCGAGATCAAGGATGTGAAGGCGGATGAGGATGCCTTGGGCGAAGACGGCAAGGTCTCATCCGAGAAGATACAGCCTTTCTCGTGGGCGCCGTCCGAGAACCGCTATTACGCCTTGGGGGACGACCTCGGCAAGGGTTTTTCCATTGGCAAGTCCCTGCAGGGGGGTGAATAGATGGACGGCGTGAGACGGCACACGTTCCTGCCTGTCCTCACGGCTCTCTTGATGCTGGGGCTGTTGCTGGGCGTGGCCGGTTGTGCTGGAGAGGGGCCGAGCGGGACGACGGGCACGTCGGCCGTCCCGACCACGGCCGGCCCCACGACGACGGTGGCGGGGGCGCCCACGCTCACCGTCCAAGACGCGCTCAAGGTCGAATCCGGGACCGTGGTCTCGGTGGTGGGTGCCCTCATCGTCACGTATGGCGAGACGGACGGTGAGTCGGGCGGCGCCGGGGTGCCGGGAGAGCCGTCCATGATCCTCACCTCCGCGTTGGCCGAGTCGTACCCGCCGCAGGCGGGAGGTCCTGTCATGCAGGTCGTGGGTCTGGATCTGGACGATCTGGTGGGTCTCACCTCCACGTTGGGGCAGCCTGATGTCGTCCAGGCCACCTGGTCGGACTACTGGCTGGTGCTGCCCGGCCGGATCGTGGAAGGCGTGCTGGAGGTCCAGGGGACACCGGGTATCATCCGGGCCATCACACCGGAACTGCGCCTGCGTTTCAGCATGGTCAGCGAACCTCTGCGCTCGGGAGACGTGGAGTGGTTCGCGTTCGACGTGCGCAACGATACGGGCGCCGATGTGGTACTGACGTTCGGCAGCGGCCAGGACGGTGACGTGGTGTTGAGCCAGGGGGGCGAGGAGAAGTATCGCTGGAGCGAGGGCACCCTGTTCACCGAAGCCCTGCGGACCATCACGCTGGCTCCCGGTCAGACTCATCGGGTGGTGCTCAACGACAGTCTCGATGTGCCTCCCGGCATGTACGATCTGAAGGCCTGGATCGCGGCCACCGCCACTGTGTCCGGCCAGGAGATCCAGTTCCCCGCGCTGGAGGGGACCGTGCAGGTCTACTGACCGGGCCGTACCGAGAAGCGTCGACAGCCGGTGGCCTCGATACTCACCTCTATGACGTTCAGCGCGCAGTAATCCTGTGGGATGGTGAACGCGAGGGCGAGCGGCTTGTCGGTGAGCGAAGCGAGGAGGACCACGTTCACCGCGCGGTGACCGACGATCAGCATGTCACCCTCACGCTTATCCAAGAGATCGAAGAAACCGGGGACCACTCTCTTCTGCACCTCGCGCAGACTCTCGCCACCGGGAAAAGGTGTGTCGGCCAGATCCGACTCGCGGGCGGCCCACTCCTGGGGGTAGAGCCTGCTCACCTCCTCGAAGGAGAGGAGGTCCCACGAACCCGTATCGATCTCGCGCAACCAGTGTCTGTCCTGTGGCACCAGCCGGCGTCCTTCCGCCAGTATTGTCGCTGTGTGACGGGAACGTGCCAAGCCGCTGCAGTAGATGGCGGAGACCCCGCACTCGCGCAGTCGGTCGGCGAGAGCGTGGGCCTGCCGTACGCCCTCCGCACTGAGAGGGAGGTCGGTCAGCCCAAGAAAGCGACGCTGACCGTCGGGAAGCGTCGGGGCTGCGTGCCGCACCAGATACACCCGGCGGGCACCGGGTGCGGTTGCATCCACCTGCTCGTGGGCCGGGGGGCGGCCGTCGCACGGTTGCGGCAGCTTCATGGGCCGCGCTATGCCGGTCCAGCCAGTTCGGCCAACAAGTCCTCGAAGCTGCGCCCCACGACGGCCTCCACCTTTGCGGCGATCAGTTCCGCCACCAGCATGCGGGCTCGGATGCCGCGACGCGAGCCCTCGTCGTCGCCGCACCTGGCCAGAGCCCGCTCCTCTCGTCCGACCAGACCGGCGATCGTGTCCTCCACCACCACCTTGTCGGCCAGGTACACCAGTTCCTCTTCCGTGAGGGCGGGTGCCGCAGAGGGGTCGAGGGGCAGGACCATATGGGCGCCCACCACGTCGGCCAGTCGAGGCAAGCCCAGGTTACGTAGGATACGTTCGCCCATCTGGGCATGCCGGCGTGCTCCTTGACCGCGGACCATGTCGTGCAGCAGACAGGCGGTGTAGACCAGATCGACGTCCAGCGCAGGCAGGGTGCCCTTCAATTCCGACGCTACGTGTCTGCCCACACGGGCGACCTGACGGCAGTGAGCCACCACGTTCGCGGGAGCGTGGAGCAGGTCGAGAAGATAGAGCGCGTCTGCCGGCTCGAGCGCGCTGTTCGGACTGCGGTCTCCTTCCCCGTCGAGCGCGTCCGGTGAGTCGAGATGCAAAGCGAGGCGCTCCAGCCGTGCGTGGTCGTCGGGGGTGTCCATATCGAGAAGCACTGTGAGGTCGTCCACCTCCACGTCGATCGCGCGAGAGGCATGTGTCTGGAGGAAGCTGCGCAGGTCGGCGTCGGGAGCAGCGACGAGCGCCTCCAGCGCTCTCGCGGTCAGCAGCGGGGGATGCCCTCGCAGCCCCGCGCAGCAGGGATGGACCACGTCGCAGTCCTCCGTGGCATACACACCGATCAAGGCCTTGAGGACGGTCGGAGGCACCAGCGGATAGTCCACGGGTAGCACCAGGAAGGCGTCGAGCCAGGGGCCTCTGACCGTCGGAGGCCCGTCCTGCGCTGCCGTAGAAGCGTCCGCACCGGCGACCAGCGCCGCCGCTCCAGTCTTCACGGAGGAGAACATGCCACGTTCAGGCTCAGCGTTGTGGGCGATCTCCACGCCCAGAGTCGCCGCCGCGGGACCGACCGACCGTGCGTGATAGCCCGTCACCACGACCATCCTCTCGACCCCGGCTGAGCGCAGCGAGTCGACCACGCGCGCCAGGGCGGTCCGTGCGGCCAGTGGCAGCAGGGCCTTGGGCTCACCCATGCGCGACGACTGACCGGCCGCCAAGATGATGGCCGCCACGCGTGGGATCGTGATCCGAGAGTCGGACATGAGAGGGCACGCACCTCCAACGAGGCCTTTGCAGACTCGAGCACCGGTCTGTGCATCGTGCCGCTCCCGCAAGGCGATGTCAAGCCACGCCGCCGACGCGCCTGCGCATACGCGCGACCGGGCGAGGACGCGGTTCCTGTAATATGAAGCTGTTCCCGAAGGTCCCGCGGAGGAGGCTCAATGGACCACACGACCGTCACCCGCCACGTGAGCTTGGCTGCCCGGCCGGAGCCGGTGCAGATCGACTTGGCCCGCACGGCCGTCATAGTGGTCGACATGCAGAACGCGTTCTTGACCGAAGGCGGCATGTTCGACAAGGCCGGCTACGACATCAGCGGGGCTGCACCGGCTATCGCGGCCAACGCGCGCCTCGTCCCAGAGTTGCGGGCGGCGGGGGTATTCGTGGTGTATCTGCAGATGAGTTACGCACGGGATTACTCGGATGCCGGTGGGCCCGAGTCTCCCAACCCGCTCAAGGAGTTGGGCATGGTGCTCATGCGCGACCATCCCGAATTCCAGGGCGGCTTCGTCACTCAGGGCACCTGGGATGAAGAGATCATCGCCCAGATCGCTCCCCAGCCGGGAGATGTGGTGGTGCGCAAGCAGCGCTACAGCGGCTTCGTCGGCACCAATCTCGACCAGGTGCTGAAGACGCGGACCATCCGATACTGTCTCTACACGGGCGTGGCCACGAACGTGTGCGTGGAATCCACGCTGCGCGACGGTTATTTCAGGGAGTACTGGCCCATCCTTGTCGCTGATGCCTGCAACAATTCGGGGCCGGCCTGCAACCGCGAGGCGAGTGAGTGGAACGTCGAGAACGCCTTCGGCTGGGTCACCACCACTGACGACGTGTTGCGCGCGTTGGGCGATGCATAGCACGACGGGCTGAGGCGCATCAGAGTGGAGATCGAGCGACCGGGTCGTCACCATAACCAGAGCAGGAGCCGACGATGATCATCACCACCAAGGAGCTCTTCCAGGTAGCCTACGGCAAGTTCGCTGTGGGAGCCTACAACATCAACAACATGGAACAGTGTCTGGGATTGTTCCGGGGCAACCTGGAGTCGCGGGCTCCGTTCATCATCCAGATATCCAAGGGTGCGCGCTCCTACGCCGACAAGCGCATGCTCGAGGCCATGATCAAAGCAGCAGACCAGATCTTCCCCGAGGCGCTGTTCGCGGTACATCTCGACCATGGCGATCTTGAAGCGGCCATGGACTGCATCGAGAGCGGTTTCTACTCCTCGGTGATGATCGATGCCTCGCATGAGCCCCTGGAGGAGAACATCCGCATCACCCGACAGGTGGTGGACGCGGCTCACGCCCGCGGCATCTCGGTGGAAGCTGAACTGGGTCGTCTGGGCGGGGTGGAAGAACACGTGAAGGTGGACGAGAAGAACGCCTGCCTCACCGATCCATCCGAGGCCGAGGTATTCGTGCGCGAGTCGGGCTGCGACAGTCTGGCTGTCGCTATAGGCACGAGCCACGGTGCGTACAAGTTCAGTGGGGACCAAGGTCTGCATCTGGACGTGGCCGCCGAGATACAGCGGCGTCTGCCCGGTTTCCCGCTGGTCATGCATGGGTCGTCGTCCGTGCCCCAGGAAGAAGTGCGGCGCATCAACGAAGCGGGCGGTGCCCTTAAAGGGGCGAAAGGCGTGGACGAGGAGGAGTTCGCGAAGGCTGTGCCTCTCGGTGTGACCAAGGTCAACATCGACACCGATGGTCGCCTGGTCTGGACTCGGGTGCACCGTGAGTTCTTCCGCGATCATCCTGAGAAGTTCGATCTGCGAGACCCGGGCAAGGTATTCATAGCGGAGTATGCGAAGTTCATCGCCCACAAGAACGAGAAACTGCGATCGGCTGGCACGTTGGACGAGGTCCGCGCAGCTGTGATGAAAGCCTGACGCGGCCTGTTTCGGCAGGGGCGCGGGGTCGATCGGGGGAAGAGGTGCTATCGCTCGCTGGTGACGGCTTCGCTCAGGTAGTGCGCGCGGGGACCCACGCTGTGCTGCGGTCTCAGGCGACACTCGACCGCATCAACGTGTTCCCGGTGGCCGATGCCGACACGGGGGCGAACCTTGTGGCGACGCTGACCGCGGCCGCGGCCGGGCTGGGCCGCCACGCGCCGGCGGGCATCGATGAGGCGTCGCGGATGGTGGCCGACGCAGCTCTGCGCGGTGCCCGGGGGAACTCGGGGGCCATCTTCGCGCAGTTCTTGGACGGTCTGGCCTCCGGCTCGGGGGGCAAGCGGGCCGTGAACACGGTGGAATTCGCTTCCGCGGCCATCTCGGGAGCCGATGCGGCCTACCTGGCCGTGTACCAGCCGCGTGAAGGCACCATCCTCACCGTCCTCAGGGCGTGGGCGACGGAGATGGCGTCGAAGGCACCCGTCCTGGTGGATTTTCGCGAATTGGCTCATTACGCGCTGCAGGCCGCCCGGGCGGCGCTGGCCGATACTCCGCAGCAGCTGGAGGTACTGCGGCGTCATCACGTGGTCGACGCCGGAGGTCAGGGCCTGGTCTACTTCCTGGAGGGTTGGGAGGTCACCTGGATGGGGCTCCACGCGCCCGACGCGGCGGCCGAGGACTCTATGGACGAGCGGTCGTACGCGTTCCGCGTCTATCGGCGATTGGAGGACCGTGAGCACGTGCCGCTGTTGGCGTTCCGCGCCCAGGTGCTCAGCCAGGACGATGGGAGTTCGACGATGCCGCTCGGGACCGACGACATGGTCGACCCTGCGGCAGAGGAGATGTCGGAGGCGCGGGGACCGCATTACTGCGCACAGGCGCTGGTGCGGGGACAGAAGCTCGCTCGGGGAGCTGTGAGCACCGCTGTGGCCGGTATGGGGGAATCGTTGGTGGTGGCGGGTGGCGGGAGCCGCATGAGTGTCCACCTGCACACGGACGACCCCTCGGCCTTCCTGGTGGTCATGGAATCTCTCGGCACCGTGGAGAGCTTCAAGGTGGACGACATGTGGGAACAGACGGCTGCCGCTTCGACCACCATCGCGCTGGTGATGGATTCAACCTGCGATATATCTGAGGCGGTGCAGTCTCGCTTCGACCCGGTGATGATCCCGTTGACTATCAGCTTGGGCGATCGCGAGTATCTCGACCGGGCCGAACTCCCTCTGGACGAGTTCTACCGTCAGGTGCGCGAGACCGGCATCCTTCCCCGCTCGTCTCAGCCCACTCGAGTTGAGGTGGCTCGGGCGTACCGAGCCCTGCTCGAGGAGTATGAGAGCGTGGTCTCCATCCATCTCTCCTCGCGCCTGTCGGGCACGTATCAGACGGCACTGGCGGCCGCTGAGGACGTGGATCCCACGCGCATACGCGTCATCGACTCACGCCATGTGTCGGTGGGAACAGGGGCTGTGGTCGAGGCTGCCGGGGATGCCATCCGCGCCGGTCGGGACCTGGAGCAGGTGGTCGCGGCGGCCCAGGCCGCCGTCACCGACACCCGCGTGTACGGTGCCACGCCTTCGTTGACGTTCGCCGTCAAGGGCGGGCGCGTCAACAGCCGCTCCGCGGCCCTGCTCGATCTGTTCCGCGTGCGTCCCATCATTCTGTTCGACGGCGACGATGGGAGCGTGCATCTGGATGGTGCCCACTTCGGCTTCGAGAGGGCCGTGGATGGGTTGGCCAAGCGGGCTGAGGCCTTCGCCGACGGCCATCCGGTCCGGCTGACCGTGTCCCACGCCGAGTCACCGGCGGCCGGTGAGCGACTCCTCGACGCTCTGCGCACACGTTTCCCCGCCGAAGAGGTCTCTCTGCTCCAGTCCGGAGCGGTGCTCGCGACCCACACCGGCCTGGGAGCAGTGGCAGTGGCAGTCAGGCGGCTGCCATCCGTGACGGAAGCGTGGCGCCGATAGGGGTTCAGTCGACCGTCAGGTGAGTTAGTTCGCTATACTGATTTCAATCTATCTACGACTGTAGGCGTATTTTTGTATACATCGGTACCAGTTCATCCTGTGGAAGGAGTAGGTATGTCGGCGGCTCTTGATGCGCTCACCCAGAACAAGGAACTCCTGGCCTGGCTGCGGGATGTGGTGGAGTTGTGCCGACCGGACGATGTGTACGTGTGCGACGGCTCTCCCGAGGAGTACAAGCGCATCTGTGAGTTGGCGGTGGAGAAGGGGGTCTTCACGAAGCTCAACGAAGACCTGCGCCCGGAGTGCTATCTGGCGCGCTCTCACCCCAGCGACGTGGCTCGCGTGGAGGACCGGACCTTCATCTGCACTCCCGAGCAGGTCGAGGCCGGTCCCACCAACAACTGGGCCGAGGCTCGGCAGATGAAGTTGAAGATGGGGCGCATCTTCAACCGGTCCATGGAAGGGCGCACAATGTACGTCATCCCCTTCTCCATGGGACCCATCGGGTCGCCTTTCTCCAAGATAGGCATAGAGGTCACCGACTCACCGTACGTCGTCGCCAACATGATGATCATGACCCGAGTCGGCATCGAGGTGCTGGAAGCGCTCGGCTCCTGCGGCGAGTTCATCCCCTGCCTGCACTCCGTGGGAGCTCCTTTGGATCGCTTCCAGAAGGACTCCACCTGGCCGTGCGACCCCGATCCCAAGCACAAGTACATCGTCCATTTCCCCGACGACCCCTCCATCTGGTCGTACGGTTCGGGATACGGCGGCAACGCTCTCCTGGGCAAGAAATGCCTGGCTCTGCGCATCGCCTCGGCTGTGGCCCGCAGAGAGGGCTGGTTGGCTGAGCACATGCTCATCCTCGGCCTCAAGTCGCCCGAGGGCAAGAAGATCTACGTCGCCGGAGCCTTCCCCAGCGCCTGCGGCAAGACCAATCTGGCCATGATGCAGCCCACCCTGCCCGGCTGGGAGGTCACCACTGTGGGCGACGATATCGCCTGGATGCGCATCGGCGCCGACGGCCGACTGTATGCCGTCAACCCCGAGACCGGTTTCTTCGGGGTGGCCCCAGGGACTTCGTACGATTCCAACCCCAACGCCATGGAGACTTTCACCCGCAACAGCATCTTCACCAACACCGCGCTCACCGACGAGGGTGACATATGGTGGGAAGGCATGGGCATCGATCCGCCCGCGCACCTCATCGATTGGCAGGCCAGGGACTGGACACCGGCCAGCGACCAGAAAGCGGCCCACCCCAACGCGCGCTTCACCTCGCCCACGACGCAGTGCCCGGTGCTGGATCCCGACTGGGAGAACCCCGGGGGCGTGCCCATCTCGGCCATCCTCTTCGGGGGTCGGCGGGCTTCCACCATCCCGCTGGTGAACGAGGCTTTCGACTGGGAGCACGGCGTCTTCATGGGTTCCGCCGCAGGTTCGGAGACGACGGCCGCGGCGCTGGGCAAAGCCGGCGTGTTGCGGCACGATCCCTTCGCCATGCTGCCCTTCTGTGGCTACAACATGGGCGACTACTTCGCCCACTGGCTGTCGATGACCCAGCGCACCGACGAGTCGAACCTGCCGAAGGTGTTTTTCGTGAACTGGTTCCGCAAGGGTGAGGACGGTCGCTTCCTGTGGCCCGGCTACGGCGAGAACAGCCGCGTGCTAAAGTGGATATTCGAGCGCGTGGAGGGCAAAGGCAAGGCGGTCACTACTCCCATAGGTAACCTGCCAACGTCTGACGCCCTCGACCTCACCGGGTTGGACATCTCAGCAGACGACATGCAGGCTCTCCTGACTGTGGATCTCGAAGGGTGGAAGAACGAGGTCAGGGGATTGGCGGAGTTCTACAGCCAATTCGGCGACCGTCTGCCCGAGGCGCTGCAGAGACAACTGAGCGCCGTGGAGAAGAGGCTGGACGGGGAGGGGTAACGCGGTCTTGTAGTGTCGGCCACGTCTGAAGGACGCCCATGAACCCATTGGCTGTCGAACTCAACGAGATCATCGAAGCACATTCGCCGGCGGTCATGCGCATGCTGTCCGATCTGGGCAAGAGGTTGTACTTCCCCAAGGGCATCCTCACTCAATCGGCGGAGGCCAAGGAGAAGGCCACCCGCTACAACGCCACCATCGGCGAAGCCCGGGAGTACGGACGTTCCATGGGCTTGGGCAGCATCCTGCGCCACTTCTGTGGACTCGAGGCCGACGACGTGCTTCCCTACGCCTCGTCCTTCGGGCGCGCCGATCTGCGCGCCGCCTGGAAGGAAGAGATCCGGCTCAAGAACCCGTCCCTCGCATCGGCTCCCATCAGCCTCCCCGTGGTCACCACCGGCATCACGCACGGACTCAGCACTGTGGCCGACATGTTCCTGGGGCCCGATGACGTGATCCTCATGCCCGACAAGCTGTGGGGCAACTACCTCATGGTGTTCGCTCTGCGTCGGGGGGCCAAGGTGGTGCGCTATCCCCTGCTCGACATGGAGAGCGGTTTCGACATGGAAGGCTTCCGGCGGGTACTGCGCGATAGTACCGCTCGGGGCAAGGTGACGGTCCTCTTCAATTTCCCCAACAACCCCACCGGGTACTCCATCACTGCCGCCGAGGCCGACTGCATCCGCGACTCGCTGGTGGAGGTGGCAGAGGGCGGCTGCGATGTGGTGGTCGTCTGCGACGACGCGTACTTCGGGCTCTTCTATGACGAGCACGTCATGCGGGAGTCGCTCTTCACCAGGCTGGCCGAGGCGCATCCGCGGCTGCTGGCCGTCAAACTCGACGGGGCTTCGAAAGAGGACTTCGCCTGGGGCCTGCGCGTGGCCTTCATCACCTACGCGTGGCAGGGCGGATCTGGAGCCTACACGGCCTTGGAGAAGAAGACGGCCGGCTGCATCAGGGCCACTATCTCGAACACTTCCAACCTGTCGCAGGGGCTGGTGCTGCGGGCCATGGCCGATCCGGCCTACCGGCAGGAGAAGGCCGCACAGGAGGCCGTGCTCAAGAGCCGGGCTGCGGTGGCCAAGAAGATCCTTTCCGAGCCCCGCTTCGACAGGGCCTGGAAGCTATACCCCTTCAACGCCGGGTACTTTCTGTGTGTGCGGCTCAACTCACTGGACGCGGAGGCCTACAGGGTGAGGCTGCTGCACGAGCATGGAGTGGGGGTCATCTCCACCAGTGACACCGACATCCGCGTGGCCATCTCGTGCGTGGACGAGCCCGATCTGCCCGATCTGTTCGACACCATGCTGGCGTGCGCTGAGGAGATGATGGCCGCGGATTCGTAGGGCGGACGGTGCCTATGGCTTCGGTGACGGTCCGGTTCTACGCTGAGTTGGGGGATCTGCTGCCGGCCGGCTGCCGGGGACGGACGTTCGCGCGCAGACTGCCTCCCGGCGGAAGTTCGGTGAAGGACCTCATCGAAGGCGCGGGTGTCCCGCACACCGAGGTCGACCTGATACTCGTCGACGGTGAGTCGGTCGGCTTCGAGCACGTGCTGCGCGGTGGGGAACGGGTAGCGGTGTACCCGGTGTTCGAGGCCTTCGACATCTCCCACACCAGCCGAGTGCGGGCCCGACCGCTCCGGCAGGTGCGTTTCGCCGCCGACGTTCATCTGGGCCGCCTGGCGGCATACCTACGCCTCGCCGGTTTCGACACCACCTACAAGAACCACTGGGACGACGCGACCTTGGTGGCCGAGGCGCTCGAGCAGCACCGCATCATCCTCACCCGTGATCGCGGCCTGCTGATGCGTGCCGTGGTCACCCACGGTCTTCTCGTCCGTGAGATTTCTCCGCGGCGGCAGCTCTGGGAGGTGCTCGACCGCTTCGACCTCTGGGACTCCCTCGACCCCTTCAGTCGCTGCTCGGTATGCAACGGTTGTGTGGCTGCCGTCCTCAAGAGTGACGTGCTGGACAGGCTGCAGCCCGGCACCGCGCGCACCTACCACTACTTCTGGCAGTGTGCGGACTGCGGCCGAGTGTACTGGCGAGGCGCTCACTTCCGCTCGGTGTGCTCGCTGCTCGAGCGGGGTGGGCGGCAGGACTGAGCTCTCGCGCCCTGAGTGCTACGCGCCTCAGCCGAGCGGGGTCTCGTCCGCGGGGATGGCCAAGGGTTCTGATACCACCATCTGCGGAAGTCTCCAGCGCGCGAACAGCGGCACTCCGATGAGGGCCAGGATGCCCATGGCGGCGATGCCCGCCGTCGTCGCACCGCCGCCGGCTGCGCTCGCCAGCGGCGAGAGGGCTGCCCCCAGCCCCTGGGACACTCTCTGCACCGCCCCGAAGAGACCGAAGGCCAGCGCCTGATAGTCGGAGCGGAAGGTCTGCGCAAAGGCTCCGCGGACGGTAGGCACCAGCGCACCCGAGAAGAGACCGTGCAGGCAGGCGCAGAGCCACACCAGCGGCAACGCCGACACCTGACTGAACAAGAAGGCGTTCAAGGCCAGAAGCACCAGGCCCAGCAGGATGATGCGGCGCACCATTCTCGCGTCCGGCCGGAGGAACGCCACTACGCCCGCACCCACGGCGGAGGTGAGCACCACCGCTCCGAAGACCGCCAACAGGCCGAACCCCTTCAATCCGGTCACGGCTTCCACGTGCAGGGGCAGATACAAGGTCAGGCCCATGACCGCCGAGTTGAGCGCGAAGTATCCGGCCAAGAACCAGCCCGCGCGGTACTCCCGACTCGATTCCCGCCACAACTCCCGCATGCGTCGATGCAGCGAACCGGGCGGCGCCACTGCGCGTTCTGTCGGCCGCTGCCACAGCCGCGGCGTGTAAATGCTGGGGATGGCGCAGGCTAAGAACACCACAGCCGCCGGGAGGAGCGCATATCCGCGCCCGCTCATGCCCGGGACGACCCGGCCCGAGATGACGGCTTCGATCACGCCCACACCGGCCACTCCACCCAGGAAGCTCAGTGCCATCCCCAGGGAGGAGACGCTCACCACGTTGGCACCGCCCGCGGCGCTGAGCATGGAGGCGTTGTAGATGAGGCTGGAGAGCTGGAAGAAGTAGTTGGCCAACATGGCGATGACGATGATGGCCACCGTGCCCGCCGTCGCGCCGGTGGGCAGGAAGCCCAGCATCCCCAGAAGGAGTGTGGCCAAGAGGGCGGAGAACACGAACCAGAGCTTGCGTCGCCCTTTCTCATCGGCGTTCACACCGATGTAGGGCCCGCTCAGTCCGATGGCCCACGACGACGCGGCCGAGGCCAGCCCGAAGACTATGGCCGACACCCCCAGGTCGCTGACGATCCAGGTAGTGAGATACAGGGGGATCGCGAACTCCACCGAGGTGTTGCCGAAGTCATAGGCGTACCACGCCCAGCGGGCACGGCGGGCGGGAGCGCTCGCGGCGGCGTCCGAGGTGGTCTCTTCGCGGTCTGTGGCCATCAGTAGCTAGTGTATCGGCTTTGCAGGCAGGGGTCGGGCTTTCGGTGGCCAATTCCTTGGACGTGGATTAACCTCTTCATGCGCGATGTGAGCGTCGCGTTGGGCGATACCACCGGCCTGGCAGGCCGTGAGAGACATACACCGACGATCAAGGAGCAACGTGACATGGGAATGTCTGTGACCGACACACCTTCTCTCTTTCGGGAGGTGCAGCGGTTCCGCCAGTGGTTCTTCTACATCCCCATTCTGGTCGTCACGGGTGTGATCTGGTGGCAGTTCGCGGAGCAGATCGTGTTGGGCAACCCGCAGGGGGCCGAGCCCATACCGGACTGGTTGGCGTGGGTGCTGACCCTGGTGTTCGGCATCGGGTTGCCTGTGCTGGCGTCACTCATACGACTGGTGACCGTGGTGAGCCCCGGGGAATTGTCGGTGGGACTCGCACCGCTGCGACCTCGCCGCATCGCCATCCACGACATCCACGACGCGTTCGTCCGCGAGTATTCGCCCATGAGGGAGTTCGGAGGCTGGGGGATACGGGTGGGCCGCGACGGCAGGGCCTACAACGCGTACGGCAACCGAGGCGTGCAGCTGGTGCTCACCGACGGCAGTCGCATCCTGGTGGGAAGCCAGAGGCCGGAGGAACTGTTGAACGCTCTACGAGCGGCGGGGGCCAAGATCGACTGAGCTTCGCGGCCACTGTGCGGGCCCGCGAGGCACGCTCGGACGCCGATGAGGGGGTAGAGGACGTGAGGGTGGTAGTGGCACTGGGAGGGAACGCGCTCCTCAAGCGGGGCCAGCCTCTCACGGCTCAGAACCAGCGCGAGAACGTCAAGGTGGCCGCCCAAGCCTTGGCACCGCTGGCCCGGGAGCACACTCTGGCCATCACCCACGGCAACGGACCCCAAGTGGGACTCCTGGCCCTGGAAGCAGCCGCCTACACGGGGGTGGAGGCCTACACGCTCGATGTGTTGGGCGCCGAGTCCGAGGGGATGATCGGCTACCTGATCGAGCAGGAACTGGGCAACATCCTACCCGAGGAGGTGCCGTTCGCCACCCTCCTCACCCAGGTGGAGGTCGATCCGTCCGATCCGGCCTTCGAGCAC
This sequence comes from Thermoleophilia bacterium, assembly GCA_040772905.1. Taxonomy (GTDB): domain Bacteria; phylum Actinomycetota; class Thermoleophilia; order RBG-16-64-13; family RBG-16-64-13; genus JAXGXJ01. Next base: position 120,056 of record JAXGXJ010000008.1, read on the forward strand.
CCCAGCAAGCCCATAGGTCCACAGTACTCGAGAGCAGAAGCTGAGCGCCTGGCCCGAGACCACGGCTGGACCATCGGCCCCGACGGTCCGCCCGGCTGGGAGGCCGGGGACGGCCGCTTCAGGCGCCTGGTGCCGTCGCCGCGCCCCAAACGAATCTTCGAGATCCGGGTGGTGGAATGGCTCCTGGAACACGGCGTCATCGTCATATGCACAGGTGGCGGCGGCATCCCTACCATGCTCACCGCCGACGGCGCGCTGGTGGGGGTGGAAGCGGTCATCGACAAGGACCACGCCGGCGGGCTGCTGGCCCGTTCCATAGGAGCCGGGCTCTACCTGATGCTCACCGATGCCGAGGCCGTGTGGGAGGATTGGGGCCGGCCCGAGGCGCGTGCCATCCGCCGGGCTTCGCCGGAAGCGCTGGAGACCATGAGGTTCGCGGCAGGCACCATGGGGCCCAAGGTGGAGGCAGCCTGTGAGTTCGCGCGCGCCACCGGAGGACGCGCGGGCATAGGGGCGCTCGAGGACGCGGCGTCCATCGCCCGAGGACGCGCGGGCACGCTGGTCTCCAGTGAGTTCACCGGCGTGGAGTACTGGCCTTCGCTCTTCCATCATCAGTCGTGAGGGAACGCTTGATGGAGCGGCCTTGAGAGATCGCCCCCGAGGGCCGCGGGCGGCGTTGCCCAAGGCACATCGCCTGCGTTACCATTAGCCGACCTTTAATCGAGCCCCGTGAGGCCGAAAGGATGAGTGGTTGACCCATGCCCCGCCGCACCGATATTCACAAGATCCTCCTGCTGGGATCGGGGCCGATCGTCATCGGCCAAGCCTGCGAGTTCGACTATTCCGGCACCCAGGCCTGCAAGGTGCTCATGGAAGAAGGATTCGAGGTGGTGCTGGTCAATTCCAACCCGGCCACCATCATGACCGATCCCACCTTCTCGCATCGCACCTACATCGAGCCGTTGGTGCCGGAGGTGGTCGCCAGGATCATCGAAGCGGAGCGCCCTGACGCGCTCCTTCCCACCCTCGGCGGTCAGACGGCGCTGAACTTGGCCGTGGCCCTGTCGGAGGACGGCACCTTGGAGAAATACGGGGTGGAACTCATCGGGGCCGACTACGAGGCCATCCACCGGGCTGAGGCTCGAGACGAGTTCCGCAAGACCATGGCCTCCATCGACCTGCGCGTGCCCGACAGCGCGGTGGTGAAGAGCGTGGACGAGGCACGGGCCGCGCTCCGCGAGGGACTGCACCTTCCGCTCATCGTGCGGCCCAGCTTCACCCTGGGGGGGCACGGCGGAGGAGTGGCCGCCAACGAAGATGAGTTCGAAGCCGTGGTCCAGGCCGGGCTCGATGCCTCTCCGACGCACGAGGTCCTGCTGGAGGAGAGCGTGGTGGGCTGGAAGGAGTTCGAGCTGGAGGTCATGCGTGACCGCAAAGACAACGTGGTCATCATCTGCTCCATCGAGAACATCGATCCCATGGGTGTCCACACCGGCGATTCGGTCACGGTCGCGCCCCAGCAGACTCTCACCGACGTCCAGTATCAGCGTCTGCGCGACGCGTCGCTGGACATCATCCGCGCCATCGGGGTGGAGACCGGCGGTTCCAACGTGCAGTTCGCGTACCATCCGGAGACTGACGAACTGGTGGTCATCGAGATGAACCCCCGGGTGAGCCGGTCATCGGCGCTGGCCTCCAAGGCGACGGGTTTCCCCATCGCCAAGATCGCTGCCAAGCTGGCTGTGGGCTACACGTTGGACGAGATCGCCAACGACATCACCCGCAAGACGCCGGCCTGCTTCGAGCCCACCATCGACTACGTGGTGGTCAAGACGCCACGGTGGGCCTTCGAGAAGTTCCCGCTTGCCGACACCAAGCTCACCACGCACATGAAGAGCGTGGGCGAGAACATGGCCATCGGGCGGACGTTCAAGGAGGCCTTCCAGAAGTCCATGCGCTCGCGCGAACTGGACGTGCATCCCTCGTTCCCTGAAGACGATGACGCTCTTCTGGCCCTGATCGCAGTCCCTTCCGCGGAGCGTTACGACCAGATCCTGGAGGCCTTCCGGCGGGGGATCTCTCTGGACGCCGTCTTCCGGGCGACGCTCATCGACGAGTGGTTCCTGGAGGAGTTCCGCGAGATCGTGCAGGCCGAGGAGCACCTCAGGTCGTTCGCCGACCGGGGTGGTCTGCGGGCGCTGCCCCGTGAGGAGTTGCGGCAGGCCAAGCGGCTGGGCTTCAGCGACGACTATATCGGCAAGTTCCTGGGAGCGGACGAACTCGAGGTCCGCCGGCGACGCATCGCCGAGGGCCTTGTGCCCACCTACAAGGCTGTGGATACGTGTGCCGCCGAGTTCGAGGCCTACACCCCGTACTTCTACTCCACCTACGAGGAGGAGAACGAGGCGCTGCCGGTGCCCCACAAGGAGTCGGTGATCATCTTGGGAAGCGGGCCCAACCGCATCGGTCAGGGCATCGAGTTCGATTACTGTTGCGTGCACGCCGTACAAGAGATGCGTGAGCTGGGCTACCAGGCCATCATGGTCAACTGCAACCCCGAGACCGTCTCCACCGACTACGACACTTCGGACCGGCTGTATTTCGAGCCCTTGGCGTTCGAAGACGTGATGAACATCATCGACAACGAGAAGCCCAAGGGCGTGGTGGTGCAATTCGGGGGTCAGACGCCGCTCAAGATCGCGGAACGGCTGAGCGAGGCCGGAGTCACCATCCTGGGGACGTCGCGTGAGGCTATCGACCTGGCTGAGGACCGGGAGCGCTTCGGCGAGGTGCTGCGCAGACTGGAACTCAAGGCTCCTCCCTACGGCACCGTGCGCAACGAAGCCGAGGCCGTCGCCGTGGCCGAACGTATCGGATACCCGGTGCTGGTGCGGCCCTCGTACGTGCTGGGGGGGCGGGCCATGGAGATCGTCTACGACAAAGAGAGTCTGGAGCGCTATCTGCGGACGGCCGTGAAGGCCTCGCCGCGCCATCCCGTGCTCATCGACCGCTTCCTTGAACACTGCACCGAGATCGACGTGGACGCCATCTGTGACGGCGAGGACGTGTACATTGGCGCCGTCATGCAGCATGTGGAGGAAGCGGGCGTCCATTCGGGGGACTCGGCCTGCGTCATCCCCACCATCACCTTGGGCGAGCAGACCGTGCAGCGTATCGAAGAACAGACGGCGGCATTGGCGCGGGAGTTGGGCGTGGTGGGCCTGATGAACGTCCAGTACGCAGTGCAGCAGAGCGACCATGGCGGCGCCGGCGTCTTTGTGCTTGAGGTCAACCCGCGGGGTAGTCGCACCGTCCCCTTCGTGAGCAAGGCTACAGGCGTGCCTCTGGCGCGCATCGCCACACGTGTGATCGCGGGGCAGAAGCTGCGTGACCAGGGGTTGCCGGGTTGGGATGAGTCGGTCGCCGCCGGGCGCGTGCCTCGTCGCCGTGACCTGCGCCACGTGGCGGTGAAAGAGGCGGTGCTGCCCTTCCCGCGCTTCCCCGGCGTCGACACCACCCTGGGCCCGGAGATGAAGTCCACCGGCGAGGTGATGGGTGTGGGGCCCAACTTCGCCGTGGCCTTCGCCAAGGCGACGCTGGGCGTGGGCGATCGTCTGCCCGCCCGAGGCACCATCTTCATGTCGGTGGCCGATTCTGAGAAGGACACCGCCATACTCATGGCCCTGATGCTGAACACGCTGGGCTTTCGCATCCTGGCCACGGAAGGTACGCACAGGACGTTCGCGCTGAACGGGGTGGAGTCGCAGCCGGTGATCAAGCACACGGTGGGTATGGAGATGCGGGCCGCGCGCGAGCGCGCGGCGGGGGTGACGCCGGAGGGCGCGGCACCGGAGGGCGCGGTACCGGGGGGCGCGGTACCGGGGGGCGGCGACATCGTCACTGTTGTGGACCTCATCGAGGCCGGCGAGGTGGACCTGGTCATCAACATCCCGCGAGGTCGGGGCGCCCGCGCCGACGGGTACGAGATCCGCCGCGCAGCTCTGCGGCGCGGCGTCCCCACCATGACCAACGCCTCGGCTGCGCACGCCGCGGTGCAGGCCATCGCGCTGGCTCGGAAGGAGCCCACACCGGAGGTCATCTGCCTGCAGGACATGCATCCGGCATGAGCACGGTGGCCGGTCGCCGGTTCAAGGCTGTGGTCGCCGCCCGCCGGAGTGTGGGCAGCCTGGTGTGGCTGACGGTGGAGGTGCCGGGTTGGCCTGGGGCTCGTCCCGGTCAGTTCGCCCTCCTGCAGGCCGAGCCATCGACGCGCTTCCTGGCCCGGCCGCTCTCTGTGGCGGGCGAGGCGGGCACGGAGGTGTCGTTCCTCATCGCGCCCATCGGTCCGGGCACGCGTGAGCTCTGCACCCTCGATCCTGGGGCCCTGCTGTGGGTGTTGGGCCCCCTGGGCAACGGTTTCCCCCTACAGACCATGCTCGATCGACCGGGGAGGCGTCTGCTGCTGGTGGCGGGCGGGGTCGGCGCGGCTCCCTTCCCCTTGCTGTTGTCGCGCCTGTCGCACAGTAACGACGGTACCGGAGGGCGGGCGGCTCCCCGCGAGGTGGTGGTGCTGGTGGGGGCGCGGGACAGCGCCCAAGCCGAGGGCGCGAGTCCCGTGGCCCGGGAAGTCGCCGAGGCCGCGCAGGCCGGTCTGTCCTGTCGGCTGGTCATGGTCACAGAGGACGGCAGCGCGGGGGGGAGGGGCTTGGTCACCGACGCGCTGGCTGCGGAACTGCATCCGTACGATCGTGTGGCTGTGTGCGGCCCGCCGGCCATGTCTGAGGCGGTGTGGTCTCTCTGCGCGCAGGCCGTGGGCGTACGCTCATGGTTCAGCCTGGAGGCGGGCATGGCCTGTGGGGTGGGCTCGTGCCACGGCTGCGTCATCACCTTGGCGGACGGTTCCTTCTCCCGGGTGTGCGCGGAAGGCCCGGTGTTCGAGGGCGAGAAGGTGTGGGGAGGGACCCGATGACCGCCCCCGCTGTTCAGAATGCGGGCCCCGGTCCCGATCTCGGCGTGCGCTTGGGCCCATTGCGGCTCGAGTATCCCGTCATCAATGCCTCCGGTACCATGGAGCTGTTCGACATGGCCGACGCGCTGGGCCCGGAGTTGCTGCGCGAGCCCCCGGTGGCCGCCTACGTGGCGAAGACCATCACCTTCGAGCCGCGCGCCGGCAATCGGCCGCCACGCATCATGGAGACGCCCGCCGGCCTCATCAATGCCATCGGGCTGGAGGGAGAGGGCGCGGCCGCGTTCTTCGAGACCCGCCTTCCCCGGCTGCTCGGGTTGCCCTGCCCGGTGATCGTGAGCATCGGGGGCTTCTCGTTGCAGGAGTACGTGCTCCTGGCGTCGGGCCTGCGTATGCGTCTTGAAGAAGGCTCTGCGGGCGATGCGACTGACGCCTGGATGGAACGCGTGGGTCTTGAACTCAACATCTCCTGCCCCAACGTGCACTCTGGGTGTGCGTCCATTGGAGCGGAGCCTTCCGAGACCGAGCGCGTGGTGGCGGCAGTGCGCGAGGTGTGGCCGGGCCTTCTGATGCCCAAGCTCACACCCAACGTCACCGATATCGCGGCGGTGGCACGAGCCGCGGTTCGTGGCGGCGCCGACGCGGTGGCGGCGGTCAACACCTTCAAGGGGCTGGTAATCGATCGGCGGACGCTGCGGCCCTATCTGGGCAACACGGTGGGTGGGCTCTCCGGGCCCGCCATCAAACCGTTGGCACTGCGCTGCCTCTACGAGCTGGCGGAGGCGGTCGACGTACCCCTGGTGGGCATGGGGGGTGTCGCCGACGCGGAAGACGTCATGGAGTTCCTGGCCTGCGGTGCGACGGTGGTCGCTGTGGGCGCGTCTCTCTTCCGCGATCCTTGGGTGTGTGCCGAGCTGGCGTCGGACCTGAGGCGTCTGCTCCAGGCGAGGGGGATGACGCTGTCGGATGTCATCGGCGTGGCCCACAAAGCATGAATGAACCTCTACTTCAGGTAGATGTTTTAGTGCGAAAGAGCGCGCAAAGAGTGCTTGCGTCCAGGATGGGCTTGGGTATAATGGCGCTGTGAGCCAGCTACTCGGAACAGCAGCCCAGACCCCCGAACGCAGCCATCAACAGCGTATGGAAGCCTTGCGGAGGGCCAACGACGTCCGCTCGGAACGTGCCCGCCTCAAGGAGCGTCTCCGTAACGGCGAGGTGTCCATCGCCGAGATCTTGGACGATCCTCCGGAATGTGTCCACACTGCCAAGGTGTTCGATTTGGTGCTTGCTGTGCCCAAGTACGGCCGGGTCAAGGCTAACAGGCTGCTCGAACGCTGCCGTGTCAGTTCCTCAAAGACCGTGAACGGACTCACGCCGCGGCAACGGAAGGAACTGCTCGACATGCTCTCCGATTGACTCTGCCCAAGGCAGCGGTCATCGCCCGTCTCATCGTCATCTGTGGCCCCTCGGGGGCAGGCAAGGGTACGCTCGTCGAGCGCCTGCTTCGCCGGTTCCCCGACCTCGTCGTCTCGGTCTCGGCTACCACCAGGCCGCGGCGCTCCAAAGACGAGGTGGACGGTAAGGACTATTTCTTCCTCAGCGAAGAGGAGTTCCGCCGCCGTGTCGACGCCGGGTCGTTCCTTGAATGGGCTTCGTTCAGCGGCAATCTGTACGGCACTCCCAAGGACGAGGTGTTCGGTCATCTGGAGGCCGGCCGCGATGTGGTGTTGGAGATCGAACTGGACGGCGCCCGGCAGATCGCCGAGCGGTTCCCGGCAGCCCTGATGATCTTCGTCAAGCCGCCCTCGTTGCAGGAGTTGGAGCGTCGGCTGCGGGGCCGCAAGACCGAGTCGGAAGCCAGCATCAGCCGGAGGATGCGCCGGGCGGAGGAGGAGCTCGAGGCCGTGGAACAGGGCACCTGGGCGGGCTCGCGGAGTTTCGACTATGTTATAGTGAACGATAGCGTCAGCAGGGCGGCAGACGAGCTCGCCCGCATCGTCCAACGAACCAGGGAACAGGATGAACAAGCCGACTGTCGATGAGGTGCTCGCGGGCCTGGCCGGCTCGCGGGAAGCCGACACCGAAGAGCCCAACCGCTATACCGCTGTCATGGTCACTGCCAAGCGTGCCCGGCAGATCAACAGCTACTACCACAGTCTGGGTGAGGGGGGCGGTCTCGACGGCTTCGCTCCTCCGCTGCTCGCCACTGTCTCGAAGAACTACCTGAGCATCTCCATGGCCGAAGCGGCGCGTGGAGAGATAGGGTACCGTCTTCGTCCCATCCGCTAGCAGGCGAACAAGGAGTCTGACATGGCCGATCCGCCCGTAGTGCTGCTCGGGGTGACGGGAGGGATCGCGGCCTACAAGTCGGCGGAACTTCTGCGCCTGCTGCAGAAAGCGGGCATGGAAGTGCGGGTCATCATGACCCAAGCCGGCACTCATTTCGTCACTCCGCTCACGTTCGAGACTCTCTCCGGTCATCCGGTGCGCCTGGACCAGGTCAACGAGCTCAGGGCTGATTCGCGCATCACTCATATCGAGGATAGCCGCGAGGCCGACATAATGGTCATCGCCCCGGCGACGGCCAACACCTTGGCCAAGATGGCCAACGGCATCGCCGACAACCTGCTCACTTCCATCTGTCTGGCCTTCACCAAGACCATCGTCGTCGCCCCGGCCATGAACACGGCTATGTGGGAGCATCCGGCAACGCAGCGCAACGTGTTGTTCCTGCGTGAGCGCGGCGTCTTCGTGGTGGAGCCGGGCCAGGGGGAGCTGGCGTGCGGGGTGTACGGATCCGGTCGCATGGCCGATCCCGACAGCATCGTGGCCGAGGTGAAATTGCGTCTGCAGGTGCAACGGAAGCGCGACCTGCGTGGTCTACGTGTGATCATCACCGCGGGTGGTACTCGCGAGCCCATCGACGCGGTGCGCTTCATCGGCAACCGCAGTTCGGGCAAGATGGGCTTCGCCTTAGCGCGGGCCGCCTTCGACCGCGGGGCCGAGGTGGACCTCATCGAGGCGAACGTCGACATGCCTGCCGTCCCCGGCGTCCGCCAAGTGGAGACTCCTACCGCGAGCGAGATGCACGCTGAGGTCATGGAGCGACTGCCCCAGGCCGACATCCTCATCATGGCCGCAGCGGTGGCCGACTATCGGGTGGCAGCGGGACCGGCTGGAGGGAAGATCGGCAAGGGGCGGGACGAGATCGCCATCGGGCTGGAACCGACCACCGACATCCTCTGCGACGTGGCCGCTCACCACAGCGGGCAGTTCCTCGTGGGCTTCGCCGCCGAATACGGCCTGGAGGGTCTGGTGCGCGCGCGGGGCAAGCTGCAGCGCAAGAGCCTCGACATGATCGTCTTCAACGATATCTCCCGCACCGACATCGGCTTCGACTCCGATTACAACGAGGTGCGGATCCTCACTGCCGACGACGAGATACTCGTGGAGCGGGCCCCGAAGGAGACCATCGCCGAGATCATCCTGGACTACATCGCCCAGACCATCAGAGCGCGCCGAGGGGAGACCCCGCTTCCGGCGTAGCCGGTGGCACGGAGGGGACTGGTCTGTCGGCTGGGTCTCCGCCGATGACATCGATGCAGAGAACAAGGGGCGCGCCTTCGGCGCGCCCCTTGTGTGGTCCTTGCGTCCCGGCTCTTGCCGGGTGTGGCGTTCAGACTCGGATCAGGCCGTCTCCCTCATGGCCTGGATCTCCTCAGCGGCCTTGATCTGCTCGAGCGCCTTGGCTTCGATCTGACGGATGCGTTCGCGGCTGACGTTGAAGCGGCTGCTCACTTCAGCCAGGGTGCGCGGATGCTCGCCTTTGAGGCCGAAGCGGAGTTCGACCACCTTGCGTTCGCGCTCGTCCATGGCCTTCAGCACCCGGTCGAGGCTCTCCTTGGCGATGATGCTGCTGACCACATCGGCGGGGTCGGGAGTGTTGGAGTTCTCGATGAAGTCGCCCAGCTCAGCGTCCTCTTCGTCGCCGATGGGAGTCTCGAGAGACGTGGTACGCTGCGCGATCTTGCGCATCTCCTGAACTTCGCACGGATCGATGCCGAGCTCGCAGGCCAGTTCGTCGTCGTTGGGCTCTTTGCCTGTCTCCTGCAGCAGCTTCCGCTCGGTGCGGACCATCTTGTTGATCTTCTCGATCATGTGCACCGGTATGCGGATGTTGCGGTCCTGGTTGGCGATGGCGCGCGTGATGGCCTGCCGGATCCACCAGGTCGCATAGGTGGAGAACTTGTAGCCCTTGCGATAATCGAATTTCTCCACGGCGCGGATGAGACCCGTGTTGCCCTCTTGGATGAGGTCGAGCAGGTCCATGTCCTGGGTGTAGTAATTCTTGGCGATGGAGATGACCAAGCGCAGGTTGGACTGGATCATGCGGTCCTTGGCCCGCTTGTCGCCGGCCTCGATGCGCTTCGCCAGTTCGATCTCTTCGTCTTTGGTCAAGAGAGGGATCTCACCCGCCTCTTTGAGGTACAGCCGCAGAGGATCGTGGGTGACCGTCTCGATGGAGAGGTCGAGTGTGGGTTCGGTGGGTTCGAGCACGCCCTGAGTGACAGGGCTCTGCTCGTAGATCTCGATGGACTGGTCGAAGAGCTGGGAGTAGAGATCCTCGATCTCCTCCATGCTCATGTCGAATTCCTCGACCAGACCCATGATCTCTTCGCTGGTGACGTATCCGCGCTCCTGACCTGCCTGTAGCAGATCCTGGACGTCCAGGATGGGGCGCATATCCATAAGGGCCATATCGTTGTCTCGTGAAGTCATCTGTTCCCTAGGGGCTCAAGCTTTCGCTTTTTATACCATGTCGCTACCGCAAACCACTAGAGTATACCGAGGGGCTCCCTGCGAGTCAAGGAACGTTCATGTACCGCGCTTCGTTCCTTTTCTACCCAGTCTACCGAACAAACGTTCGCGACGCAAGCCCTCGATGCGTCTGCGGTCGAACTGGTTGACGAAGCCTGGACGCCGCGGGTTCCCTTGGTGCATCTTTCCCCGTACAGGCCTTTGTGAGACATTCTCGTGAGACCGGACGTTCCGGGGGCGTTGATCATTGTGACAGACTGGAGTTCTCCTATGGACGTGGTGCGACCAGCGATGCAGGGGAAGGAGCCGTCGGTCGTGCTCGCTCTCGATGCCGAGGGAGGCGACCACGCTCCCGAGGAGGTCGTCGCTGGCGCACTCCTGGCCGCGTCGCCTGAGCTCCGGGTACTGCTCGTGGGGCGCCCTGAGGTGATCGAACCCCATCTGCAGGGCGAGGCGAGCCGGTACGTGGAGGTGGTTACTTCGGCCAGCGTGATCTCTTCGTCACAGGAACCCGCGGCTGCCGTGCGGAGCATGTCCGACTCGTCCATCGTCGTGGGCGCTCGTCTTGTGAAGGACGGCAAAGCGAAAGGCTTCGTGTCGGCAGGGAGCACGGGGGCCATGCTGGCGGCGTCGTTGCTGCTGGTGAAGCGGGTGCCCGGCATCAAGCGCCCGGCCATACTCACCACGCTGCCGGGGTCACGCGGGCCGGTGCTCTTCCTGGACGCGGGCGCCAACGCTGATTGTCGGCCCGAGCATCTACTGGAGTTCGCTGTCCTTGGCGCGGCCTATGCTCGAGCCGTGCTGGGGCGGGCGGAGCCGCGTGTCGGGTTGTTGAACATCGGTGAGGAACCGGGCAAAGGCAGCGAACTCGCGCTGGCCGCTCACCGGCTGCTCGCGTCGTCGGGCCTCCGCTTCGTGGGCAATCTGGAGGGACGCGATCTGCTACAGGACAAGGCCGAGGTGGTGGTCACCGACGGCTTCACCGGGAACGTGGCCCTCAAGCTGCTGGAGGGTTGTGCCGCATCCATCTTCAGCCGGGTGAAAGAGGCGGCGGCCTCCAGCGTGCGTGCACGCACGGGTGGGCTGTTGCTGAGACCGGCGCTACGCGGGCTGCGCTCCTCCCTCGATCCCGAGACGTATGGAGGGACGTATCTGCTGGGTGTGCGCGGGCTGGTGGTCATCTGCCACGGCAACTCGTCCCGTCTCGCCATCGCCAACGCCTTGCGGTTCGGGGCCGACGCACTGAAGAAGGGGGTCTTGGAGGCGGTGGAGACCGAAGTGGCTACACTGCTGGGCGACACAACTGCGGGCACCGCAGGCTCCAGCGACGGCCCTGCCGCATAGTCGCCGCCGTTGCTACAATGAGCCGGTCATAGGAACGGACGAGTGCTATCCGAACCGCAGAAGGAGCCGCAGATGAGCAAAGACGAGATCCTCGCTAAGGTGCGCGACATCCTGGTCGACCAGCTTGGCGTCGATGCCGCGGACGTCACGTTGGAAGCGTCGTTCCAGGATGACCTGGACGCCGATAGCCTGGACCTGGTGGAGCTCATCATGGAGCTCGAAGACCAGTTCGGCATCAAGATCTCCGACGAGGAAGCGCAGGCCCTCACCACTGTGGGTGCCGCGGTCGACTTCATCGCCGAGCGGATCTGACGGCGCAACGAGAATAGGTTCGTCGATGCGGGGGCTGCCTGGGTGGAGCGGGGCGGTCCCCGCTCTCTCTGCCGTGAAGGAGAAGGCTGCGCTCTGGTCGTATGTGGCGGGCAAAGCCTTGGGGTCTGCCCGCGAGATGCGTGGGCGATCGGAGAGGGCCTCGATGTACGGGAACGATCTGCTCAGTCTCATCCGCAGCCTGCCCGATGAAGTCCGGGAGCGCGCCCTCACGCACTCCTCCTGGGTTGCTGAGAGGACCGACTCGTACGAGCGCCTGGAATTCCTGGGCGACAGCGTGCTCGGCTTGGCCATCGCGTCCGATCTCTGTCTGCGCTACCCGGACAAGGAGGAGGGCGATCTCGCCCGTGCCAAGGCCTTCGTGGTGAGCCGGGCGAGTTGCGCGCAGGTGGCGCGTCGCATCGATCTGCCCGCGCTCATCGTCGGATGCGCGCCGGCCACTCAACAGAAGAAGGAAGAGGCGGCCTCGAGTGCCACGACTCTGGGGAACATCCTGGAAGCTCTCATAGGAGCGTGCTACCTGGCGTTCGGGTACGACGCCACGGCGCCTGCCGTGGTAAATGCATTCCAAGCTCAGATCGAATATGCCATGACGGCGCATGTGGACCACAAGACCGCCCTGCAGGAACTCCTGGCCTCGCGCGGCGCACAGCCTGTGTATCGGCTGGCGGCCGAGGAGGGCCCGCCTCACGCGCGGACCTTCACTTCCGAGGTCTCCGTGGACGGCGTGACACGCGGACGGGGGACAGGCAGCACCATCAAGATGAGCGAGCAGGCCGCTGCCGAAGAGGCGCTGGCCGATTTGGGCCCGGTCGTCGAAAGGGATTCCTAGGTGGCTCATCTCCACTCCATCCGTCTGCGCGGGTTCAAGACCTTCGCGCGACCCACAGAGCTCTCGTTCGAACCCGGAGTGACCGTCATCATAGGTCCGAACGGCAGCGGCAAGAGCAACATCGCCGACGCCGTGCTGTGGGTGCTGGGCGAGCAGAGTCCCGGCAACCTGCGGGGCCGCAGCATGCAGGACGTCATCTTCAGCGGGCCCGACGGCAAACGTTCCAGCGCCGCCGCCGAGGTGAGCCTGGTCTTCGACAACAACTGCGGCTCCCTGCCTCTGGACGCGTCGCAGGTGGAGGTGACGCGCAGGCTCGTGCGTGACAGCGCCTCCGAGTACCGGTTGAACGGCAGCATGTGCCGCCTGCTTGATGTGCAGGACCTCTTCGGCGGGTTGGGGTTGGGGCGCGAGATGCACAGCGTCATCAGCCAGGGGAAGGTCGACGCCGTGCTCAACTCCACACCGGAGGCGCGCCGCGCCTTGGTCGAGGAGGCGGCCGGCCTGGGCAGGTTCAAGAAGCGGCGGGAGCGCACCCGGGCCAAGCTCGAACGGACTCGGCAGAACCTGCTCCGCGTGGCCGATGTGGAGCGTGAAGTGAAGAACAGCCTGCGCCCGCTTCGCCAGCAAGTGGCGGCGGCGGAGCGTTTCGCCCAGGCGACGGAGGACTGGGCACTGGCGCGGGCGCGCCTGCTGCTGTTCTCTCTGATGGAGGTGGAGCAGGGTTGGCGGGACAGCGAGGCCGCCTTGTCCTCCGCTCTCCGTCGCCGGGACGAGGTCGAGCAGAAGCTGGCCGAGTTACGTCGGCAGCGGGCTGAGGACGAGGCTCGTTTCAGCGCGGCGCTCCGGGAGCGCGAGGATGTGGGAGCCGTGTTCCATAGGGTGGAGGCTGAGGCCGAACGCCTGGAGGCGCGGGCGGCGGGGCTCCGGCAGCGTGTGGCCCGCAACGAGGGCGAACTCGACCGCACCCGGCGGCGCAAGGAGCTGGCTGAGAGCCAGTGGGCGTCCCTTCGGGCGCGTGCGGCCGAGACCGGCGCGGTGACGGCCGATGAGGGCCGGCTGTTGCTGGTCACTGCGGCACTCGCACGGGTGCAGTCTGCGCTGGATGAGATCCTGCCCGCCCACCGGGCGTCCACGGTGCGGGAAGACGATCTGAAGGACGAGGTGTTCGAGCTCGAGGCGGCTCGCTCCCGGTCGTTGCAGGATCGTGACTTCCTGCGCCGGGAGGTGGAGGAGAAGGCACGGCTGGGCCGGGAGGTCGCAGCCCTGGTCGCGACCGCCCAGGAACGCATCCGTGAGTTGGAGCGGCAGGGACAGGAGCTGGAGCAACGGCGCGCGGATGGTGAGGACGCTCTTGCGCGGGCGCGCGAGGCGTCGTCGTCGGCAGCTGCCCGTCAGCAAGAGGCGCGCGTCCAAGTGGACCAGGCCGCGCGCGAAGAGCGGCATCTGGACGAGGCGTTGTCGGGGCTCGAGTCGCGCCAGGCGGTGCTGCGCGACCTCATGAGTCGCCGGGAGGGGACGCCGGCCGGCGCGCGCACCTTGATGGGACGCGCGGCCGGCGCCAGGTTGCTGGCGGAGGTCCTCACGGTGGAGCCCGGCTATGAGCGAGCTCTGGCGGCGGCTTTGGGTCCGGTCATCCAGGCCGTGGTGGTGAGCGAGGACTGCGATGCGGAGCTGGTGCTGGGAGTCCAAGGGCCGTTGGAGGCGGTGTGGGGTTCGACCTCCGCCTGTCGGGATGACGGCTGTGAGAGCCCAGGAGACCTGCCACCGGGGTGCCGTGATCTTTGGGATGTGGTCGCCGGGCCGGCCGGGCTCATGGCCAGCCTTAGGCGGTTGGTTCCTCCCACCGCCGTCGTCCCGGTACGGGAGGACCGTCACAGTGAGGGCGGTCCCGTCGCCCTCGCCACAGCATGGCAGGTGACGTCCCCCACACGTTGGCGCTTGGTGACATCGGCGGGGGAAGTGGTCGTACCGGGGGTGCATGCGGCGCGGCGCACCGAGGCGGGGGCAGAGACGCTGATGAGGGCCCGGAACGAGCTGGAGTCGGTGGGCAATGAGATCACCGCGCTGACGCAACGTCGCGCGCGCGTCGCTGCCGTGGCTGCCGCGGCGTTGGCGGTGCTTGCCGAGGCGGATGACGCGCGTCATCAGGCTGAAGAGGTGCTGCGCTCAGCGGAGAGCGAGGCGCTGGCGGTCAAGAACGAGACCGACCTGCACGAGCGGCGCGTTGCGGAGGCAGTCGCACAGCGGGCTGAACTGGAGGCGCGGGCGGAACGAGAGGACGACCTGGGGGCGCAGTCGGCGCTCGATCTGGCCCGGATGGAACAGGTGGTGGCTCTCAGGGAGGCTGAGCTGGAGCAGGCTCGAAGTGCTCTGCGAGCGGTGCAGACAGAGCTGGAAGGCGTCCGGCGCCGGGTGGCTCGGCTGGAAGAGAAGAAGGCGCAGGCGACTCTGCTGGAGGTGAGGCTGCGGGAGCGCTGTCGGGCGCACCAGAATGAGCGCGAACGGGTGAAGTCGCAACTGGATGCCGCCGGCTCTGAGGTGGCTGCGCTCGAACGCCGGCTGCGGTCGCTGGAAGACTACCGCCCCCTGCTGGTGCGTTTGCTCGAGTGCGTCACCGCCCTTGCTGAGAGGGCTCGCGGTCTCTCGCAGCGACTGGGCGAGGCGGTGGAGACGGCCCGAGCGCAGTCGGAGGGCGCGGCCCAGGTCATCCGCGAATGGGGAGGGGCGGAGAGCGGCCTGCAGCGAGAGCACGACGAGTTGGCCTCCCGCCTGGCCCTGTTGCAGGTGGACAAGGCCCGGGCTGAGGACCGTCGCACCCTGCTGGGAGACGAACTGGTTGAACTGCGGCGCAAGCATCTTTCGCCGCGTTCCGTCTCTCCGGAGAGTCTGGCAGGGGAGACCGAGGAAGCCTTGGCCGCCGCCCTCCAGCGGGCGGAACAGCGACGCGAACGCATCGGCCCGGTGAACCCTCTGGCGGAGCAGGAATGCGCCGAGATGGAAGAGCGCGCCGCCTTCTTGAGCGAGCAGCGTCGCGACCTGGAAGCCTCGATGACGCGACTCCAGGACGTCATCCGCGGGCTGGACGAGCACATCGACACGGCCTTCGGCCAGATCTTCAGCGCTGCCAAGGACAACTTCGGACAGGTGATCGCCACCATCTTCCCGGGGGCGAAGGGCTCTCTGGCGCTCACCGACGGCAAGGATGGCGCACGTGGGCGCGGCTCCGCCACGCGCGACGATGGGGATGGGGCCGTGGAGAGGGATGTGTCCGACGACCCCACCGAGGGTGAGGCGGTGCCGGGCATATCGCTCTCGGTCAAGTTCCCCAACAAGGCCCCGCGGAGCATGAGCCTCCTCTCGGGCGGGGAGAAGGCCATGACGGCCATTGCCTTTCTGTTCTCGTTGTTCTTGGCCCGTCCCTGTCCCTTCTACATCCTGGACGAGGTGGAAGCCTCGTTGGACGATGTCAACATCCGCCGCTTCCTCTCTCTCATCAGGCGGTATCGTGACAAGACCCAGTTCATCATCATCACCCATCAACGTCAGACGATGGAGATCGCCGACACCCTGTATGGCGTAGCCCTCGAGAGCGACGGCACGTCGCGTGTGCTATCGCGCAGGTTGGGCGGCCGCAAGGGGGAGGCGGCCGGTACCGGAGCGGAGACCGCTGACGGCCGCCCCGAGGCGGCGGGGATAGCCCGTCTGACGGCTAAGGAGGCTTGAAGTCTTGAGCTACAACTGGTCGGAAGTGTTCATCGGTGTGGGCGAAGGGCGGTCCGTGGGCAGCCCCGAACAGGTCCAGGAGGTGCGCAAGGGCTGGTTCGCGCAGTTACGCGAGGGACTCAGCAAGAGTCGCAAGGCCCTTCAGCAGCAATTCGCCTCCGTCCTCTTCGACCGTTTCGACGAAGATCTGTGGGAGCATATCGAGGAGGCGCTGATCTTCGCCGATGTGGGCGTGGAGACCACGGTATCCATCGTGGAGGGGCTGGAGGCTGAGGCCGATGCCGGCGAGATCAAGGATTCCGCTACCCTCATGGCGCGGCTGCGTGACATCACCGCGGCTCACTTCTCCCAGGCCGACACGCGCATCGACGTAGCGCACACCCCGGCTGTGATCCTCATGGTGGGGGTGAACGGCACGGGCAAGACCACCACCATCGGAAAGATCGCCTGGCATCTGAAGGAGTTGGGCAAGGAACCCCTGCTGGTGGCGGGGGACACCTTCCGTGCCGCCGCCGTGGAGCAGTTGGTGGAGTGGGGGAACCGCGTGGGCTGCGAGGTCATCCGCCACGAACGTGGCGGCGACCCGGGCGCGGTGGTGTTCGACGGCATCGCTGCGGCGCAGGCCCGCGGCGCGGACGTGGTCATCATCGACACGGCGGGACGTCTGCACACGCAGGTGAACCTCATGAACGAGTTGGAGAAGATCGGTCGGGTCATCAAGAAGCGCATCCCCGACGCTCCGCACGAGTGCCTGCTCACCATCGATGCCACCACGGGCCAGAACGGGCTCATCCAGGCGCGCATGTTCAAACAGGCCGTGGATCTTACGGGCGTGGTGCTCACCAAGATGGACGGCACGGCCAAGGGCGGCATCGCGCTGGCCGTTTCGCACGAACTCGATCTGCCCATCAAGCTTATCGGCACGGGCGAGAAGCTCGACAGCCTGCAGCCTTTCGACGCAGCCGGCTTCACGTCGCTGCTGTTCGAAGAGACCATGGCGAACCGCTCTTGACCGCCGGCGGGCGGGGGCCTGATTGACGGCGATGGGGGCTGCTAGTAAACTCCCACCTCCGCGGCCGCGTTGCGGCCGCTTGCATAGCGCTGCCCGTGTCGACGGGCGGCAGAAGATGTGGTGACAGGTGTTCGACTCTCTCTCAGACAAACTGCAGATAGCCTTCGACGGCCTCAAGAAGGGCAAGCTCACCGATAAGGACGTGGAGAGGGCTGCGCGTGAGATCCGCCTGGCCCTGCTCGAAGCCGACGTCAATTACAAGGTGGTCAAGCAGTTCGTCGACAAGGTGAAGGAGCGCGCCTTGGGCGTGGAGGTGCTTGAGAGCCTCACTCCGGCCCAGCAGTTCGTCAAGATCGTCAACGAAGAGTTGACCGCTCTCATGGGATCGGCTACCACCAAGCTCACGTTCTCGCCCCGGCCTCCGACGGTCATCATGATGGTGGGCCTGCAGGGCTCGGGTAAGACCACGGCCTGCGGGAAGCTGGCGAAGCTCCTCGTCTCGGAGGGCAAGAGCCCGGCGCTGGTGGCGGGCGACGTCTACCGCCCGGCGGCCGTCGATCAGTTGAAGACGCTGGGTGAGCAACTGAACGTGCCCGTCTACGACGAAGGCACCAAGGCCGATCCGGTGGACATCGCCAAGCGCGGCGTGGAATGGGCGCGGCAGAAGGGGCGCGACGTGCTCATCGTCGACACCGCCGGTCGTCTGCACATCGACGAGAAGCTCATGGACGAGCTGGTGCGCATCCGCAACACCGTGCATCCACACAACATCCTGCTCGTGCTCGACGCCATGACCGGTCAGGACGCGGTGAATGTCGCGCTGCAGTTCCAGGAGCAGGTGCAGTTCGACGGCGTGATCCTCACCAAGATGGACGGCGACGCCCGCGGCGGCGCCGCACTCTCGGTGCGCGCGGTCACGGGCAAGCCCATCAAGTTCGCTTCCAGCGGTGAGAAGCTCGACAACTTCGAGTACTTCCACCCCGACCGGGTGGCCTCGCGCATCCTGGGGATGGGCGACGTGCTGTCGCTCATCGAGAAGGCCGAACGCACCATCGACGAGAAGAAGGCCCGCGAGCTGGAAGCCAAGCTGCGTAAGGCCACCTTCACCTTCGACGATTTCATGGAGCAGATCCAGCAGGTGCGCAAGATGGGGTCGCTCAGCAGCCTGCTGGGCATGATCCCCGGCATCCCCTCCAACAAGCTCAAGGGCCTTCAGGTGGACGACCGGGCCTTCGACAAGATCCAGGCCGTCATCTCATCCATGACGCCGGAGGAGCGACGACATCCCGATATCATAAACGGCAGCCGCCGCCGGCGCATCGCGGCCGGCTCCGGATCCGACATCCATCAGGTCAACCAGTTGCTGAACCAGTTCAAGCAGGTGCAGAAGATGATGAAGCAGCTGGGTTCCGGCCGTATGCCCAAGAACCCGTTCCAGATGTTCGGGAACCCGAGTTAAAGGGAGGAGGTGACCAATGGCAACAGCTATCAGGCTGGCCCGTCGCGGAAGCAAGAAGCGTCCGACCTATCGTATCGTCGTGACCGACTCTCGCAACCCTCGCGACGGCCGGTTCATCGAGACCATCGGCTACTACAACCCGCAGCACGAACCGTCCGTGATCGAAGTGGACGAGCCCAAAGCCAAGAAATGGATGGAGTGCGGCGCTCAGCCCTCTGACACGGTGCGCAAACTCCTGAGCGTGAAAGGCATCGTCTAGGTGAAAGAGCTGCTTGAATTCCTGGCTCGCTCTCTCGTCGACCATCCGGAGCAGGTGCGGGTGGAGGAGGCGCAGACGAGCGACGGGGTCGTGCTCCGCCTGAGCGTGGCCAAAGAGGACGTGGGTAAGGTGATCGGCAAACAAGGCCGCATAGCCCGCGCCCTGCGCACGGTGGTGAAAGCGAGCGCCGTCAAGGACGGCAAGCAGGCCACCGTGGAGATCGTCGACTAGAGGTGGGATGAGGCCCCGCCCGGAGTGGATAGAGGTTGGGCGGGTCTCCCGCGCCCATGGGGTGCAGGGAGAGTCGCGCGTGCTGCTGAGTTCGGACAACCCTGACCGCTTCGTGGCCGGAGAGGTCCTCTACGGCCGTCCGGAGCGAAGAGGGGTGGCGGGAGCGCGCCTGCCTGCGCAGGTGCGCCTTACCATCCGTTCTGTCCGTGGAGACAGCGAGTTCCCCATCGTGGCCTTCGAGGAGGTGGGCGATCGCGACGCCGCTGAGGCGTTGCGTGGCTACGTGCTCGAAGTGCCCGGTGGCGACCTTCCCGAATTGGACGACGATGAGTTCTATCCGTTCGACCTCATCGGGCTCGAGGTGCGCGATGAGAGCGGGGCCCGCCGGGGCCGCGTGACGGATGCCGTCGAGACGCCGGCCCATGCCCTGCTGGTGGTCGTCCCCGACGCGGGGCCGCCGGCAGAGGACAAGCTCCCGGCGCAGGAGGTACTCGTGCCCTTCGTGACTGAGGCCGTGCCCGAGGTGCGCGTGATCCAGGGCTATCTGACCATCGTGGCGCGCTTCTTGGAGCAGTGACCAAGCGCATAGACATCTTCACCCTGGTGCCGCAGGCTTTCGACTGGTTCCTGGATCAGCATCCTGTCTCCACCGCGGCTGCGGCCGGAGTGGTGACCTTACATGTGCACAACCTGCGTGAGTACGGCCTCATGCCGCATCACGAGGTGGATGACACCCCCTACGGCGGTGGTCCGGGGATGGTGACGCGTGTCGACGTGGTGGCGGCGGCGCTGGAAGGTGTCTTCCGCGTGGCTGCGGACCAGGTGCGTACATCTCGCGACGTGTACGTGCTGGCGGCCGGGGGGCGTCCCTTCGATCATGCCGTCTGCCGCGAGCTTGCCGTGGCCGAGCGTGATCTCGTGCTGCTGTGCGGTCGTTTTGAGGGCTTCGACGCCCGGGTGGAAGCACTGCTGGTCACGGGATCACTGTCTGTCGGCCCCTACGTGCTGGCAGGAGGCGAGGTCGCGGCGCTCGCTGTGGTCGAGGCTCTGGTGCGCCATCTGCCGGGATCGTTGGGTAACGCCGACAGCGTGGTGGAGGAGTCGTTCAGCGAGGAGTTGGGCGGCATGGTGGAGTATCCCCATTACACGCGGCCGCGGGTCTTCGCCGGACAGGAGGTCCCGGCAGTGCTGCTGAGCGGGGACCACGGTGCGATCGCGCGTTGGCGTCGTGAGAACGCACGGCCCTCTCCGTGGAACTCGTCGGAGGTCGATGATGGCGCGCCGGACTGAGCAGCGCAAGGTGCGCAGCGACCGGCGCGGCCCGCAGGGCGCTCTGCGCATGGTCATGGAGATCGTGGTCATCGTGGTGGCCGCCTTCGCCATAGCCATGCTGGTCCAGGCCTTCGTGGTCAAACCCTTCACCATCCATCAGGTGTCCATGCAGCCCACTCTGCTCGAGGGCGATCGTGTGCTCATCAACCGTCTGGTCTACCACTTCCGCGACCCGGAGAGGGGTGACGTGGTGGTGTTCGATTCCCCTGTGCAAGAGGATGAGGACTTGGTGAAGCGCGTGGTGGCGGTCGCGGGAGATTCTGTGGCTGTCCGGGGCGGGGTGCTGTATGTGAACGGGGAGCCGCAGCAGGAGCCCTATCTGGCTGACAGCCCGTTCGACGGCACGGATACGGACGAGGGCGTCGTCCCCGAGGGACAGGTGTTCGTCATGGGCGACAACCGCAACAACAGTGGAGATAGTCGTCTCTTCGGCCCCATCGAGACCGAGAGCATCATCGGGGCCGCGTTCGCCATATACTGGCCCATCAGTCGTTGGGACGGTTTGTAGGCTTACGGTTGTAATCGAGCCGCGGATGCTCTAAAGTCTGCTGGCTTTTCATCGGGAAGGCTTTTCTCGGTTCGATCCAAGGTCACGTAAGAGCACGTCATAGGCTAGGTATGCACATGGGAGCGATAGAAGAATTCGAGCGCGCGCAACTCCGTGAGGATATCCCCGACTTCAAGTCCGGCGACACCCTGCGGGTACATTTCAAAGTGGTCGAAGGCAGCCGCGAGCGCATCCAGGTGTTCCAGGGCTTCTGCATCCGCAGGCAGGGTCAGGGAGCGCGGGAGACCTTCACCGTGCGCAAGCAATCGTTCGGGGTGGGAGTGGAGCGCACCTTCCCGCTTCATTCGCCCAAGATCGACAAGATCGAAGTGACCGCCATCGGCGATGTGGCCCGGGCCAAGCTGTACTACCTGCGCGACAAGGTAGGCAAGAAAGCCCGCATCAAAGAGAAGCGCATCTAAGGAGCGTGGGTCCGGTGGACGGACCGGATCGGATCCCGACCCCGCTGCCAGAGCAGACCATCGCACCAGCGCAAGACCCGGGTGTACCCACTCCGGGTCTTGCTTCTTCTGCCCCCAGGCGCCGTTCGCTGCGGTGGCTGGTGGAGGTGGTGGTCATCGTGGCCGCCGCCTTCGTGCTGGCGCTGCTGGTGCAGCAGTTCCTGGTGAAGCCGTTCGCGATCCCTTCTCCCTCCATGGAACCCACGCTGGTGGAAGGTGACCGGGTGCTGGTGAACCGGCTCGTCTATCACTTCCGCACCCCCGAGCGCGGCGACATCATCGTCTTCCAGCCCCCGAACCAGGAGGGCGGTGACCCCTTCATCAAGAGAGTGGTGGGACTGGGCGGCGACAGCGTTGAGGTGCGCGAAGGCCAGTTGTACGTGAACGGCGTGGCTCAGGATGAGCCTTTCATCAAGGAGTACCCCATCGTCTCCGACTATCCCGAGACCATCGTCCCAGCGGGCTATGTGTGGGCCATGGGTGACAACCGCAACAACAGCGGCGACAGTCGGGTGTTCGGGCCGGTGTCCGAGGACGCCATCGTGGGGACAGCCTTCGCCATCTACTGGCCCTTGAACCACATCCGCGGCCTCTGAGCCGCGGTCGGCGGATGGCCAAGCGCGCGCGGGCTTCCGACCCCTTCCGTTTCGACAGAGCCCTGCTCGAGCACGAGGCGCGTGATGCTGCGGCGGCAGACGCTCGTCACGGCAGCGGCATGGCCGCCGGCGTCGATCTGCGACTGGCGGGGGCGGATGAAGCGGGCCGAGGCTGTCTGGCCGGTCCTCTGGTCGCCTCGGCGGTGGTCCTCGACTATGCTCGTGCGCCTTTCCCCCTGCTCAAGGGTCTCACCGATTCGAAGCTTCTCTCTCCGGAGGCACGGGAGGCCATGTTCCAGGCGGTCATGCGCTCTGCACTGCAGGTCACGTGGGTGTCGTGCTCTCCTTGCACCATCGACGGGCAGGGGCTCCATCGATCGAATCTCTCCGCGCTGGGTCGGGCCTTGGAGCTTCTCGGGGATGAATACCGGATGGCGATCGTCGACGGCTTCGACCTGGGTCGCCCCGAGTTGCGCGCCCGAGCCCTAGTGGGCGGTGACTTCAAGAGCGCCGCCGTCGCGGCGGCATCGGTGGTGGCCAAGGTGGTGCGCGACCGTCTCATGCGGCGCCTCTCTCTGCTCTACCCCGTGTACGGGTTCGCTGAGCACATGGGCTACGGCACCCGGCATCACCGGGAGGCTCTTCTGGCGCACGGACCCTGCGACCTGCACCGGCGGAGCTTCCAGGGCGTGGGATCGCAGCAGCTGGAGTTCCTGCCCGATCCCCTCTCGAGTGAATAGCCGTCAGGCCAACGTGTAATAGGCGCCTTCGCGGCGCAGGAAGCCTTCTTGCGTCAGCTGCACCAGTACCGCTTCGACATCGCCCACCGGCCACCCCGTGAGTCGAGAGGCCACGTCGTCACTGTGCCACGGGCCTCCACGAGGGACGGCATCGGAGGCGGCTTCATCCTCCACACGGCCGGTGGGGTGCCCGGCTTCGGCCAGGAACAAGCGGAGCGCGCGCGCCCTCAGCTGCCGCCGTGATCCTTCGAAGGGTGACTGAGTTCTGTGGTGCCGGCTTCTCCGCGAGGGGTTGGGCAGGGCCTTCTTCAACCGGTTCCCGTAATCCATGAGCGCGTAGTACCAGGTGCGGGGATCGTCATGATCGAGGGTGGCTGCGACCAGCGGGAGGATGTCGGCGTCGGGGACCTCCTCGCGCTCGGGAAAGAAGTAGTGCAGGAAGGCGGCGCGGATATTGGTCTCGATGAAGGGCACCGCGATACCGTGGGCGAAGGCCAAGATCGCCCCCGCAGTGGCCGGTCCGATGCCGGGCAGGGCGGTCAGTTCCCGCGCAGTGCGTGGGAGAGCGCCTGCGTGTTGCGCCATCACGGTCTGGGTGCATGCGTGCAGGGCGAGCGCGCGACGGTTGTAGCCCAATCCCTGCCAGGCCGCGAGGATGTCGGCTGCGGGGGCTTGGGCGAGAGAAGCCATGTCCGGGAACCGCGACAGGAACTCTTCGTACTTGCGAAGAACGCGCGGCACCTGCGTCTGCTGCAGCATCATCTCCGACACGAGGATGTGGTAGGGATCGCAGGTCCGTCGCCAGGGCAGGTCGCGTGCGTGCTCGTGGTAGTGGGCCATCACCGCACGGCGGAAAGAGTCCAGCTCATCCGCAGCGGGGAATCCTGTCTGGGACGGTCCGGCCGCCGAAGGCGGCCAAGGTCCATCGAAGGTCGTAGCAGTCGGTTGTCGCCCCAGTTCTAGCCTGTCCATGACCTACAGACTAGCTCGTCACTGGCGAGAAGAGGAGGCTCCACTGACAACCGGCGGTGAGATCGACCGCGCGGCCCGAGGGCGTGTCGGCGAGGAGGCGGCCGCACTGTATCTGAGCGGCCACGGTTACCGGATCATCGCGCGTAACCGGCGGACTCCGGCCGGCGAACTCGACCTCGTGTGCCGGCACGGGGACCACTACGTCTTCGTCGAGGTGAAGGCTCGTGGGAGCGACGGGTACGGGACGGCGTTGGAGGCCATCGGTGCACGAAAGGCCCGTCGTCTGCGCGCGTCGGCGGCGTGGTGGCTGGCCGAGCACGGCCTGTTCCCGTGTCGAGTCCGTTTCGATGCGGTGACGGTGTCGCTGGATGGGGAGGGGTGCCCGCGAAGCCTGCAGCACTTGCGGGACATCCTGTCCGATGGGCTGGGCGGGTAACGTGGGTATCGCCTCGCTGTGGGGTTTCGCGCTGGTTGGCATCGATGCAGTGGCGGTGCGGGTCGAGGCTCATGCGCGCTCCGGCCTTCCGGGCGTGAGCATAGTGGGTCTGCCGGGGGCAGCGGTGCGTGAGGCCCGCGAACGTGTGCGCTCCGGTGCTGCCTCCAGCGGTGTGCCTCTGCCCACCCGCCGCATCACGGTCAACCTCAGTCCGGGCGATGTACCCAAGGACGGGCCAGGGTTCGATCTCCCCATGGCGCTGGCGACATTGGCAGCATGCGGCCAGCTGCCGGCGGCGGCACTGCAGAATGTGGGGGCGGTGGGGGAGATGTCGTTGGATGGTCTCATCCGGACCACGCGGGGGATGCTCTCGGTCGCGGAGACCGCTGATCGTCTGGGCGTCGAACTGCTGGTAGCGCCTCTCGAGGCGCTACCCGTCGTCACCGCCCTCGGACAGGTGCCCGTGGTGGGAGTGCGATCTCTGGCGGAGGCGATCGCGGTGATCACGTCCCCTTCGGCACGGGAGCGGGCTGCCGAACGAGGACGGCGTTGGCTGCGCCTGAGAGGGGAGAGGGTCTCTCACCCGCCCGCGCTGTCCCCCGACCTGAGCGAAGTCATAGGTCAGGAGCAGGCCAAGCGCGCGCTCGAGATCGTGGCCGCGGGCGGCCACCACCTGTTGATGGTGGGTTCGCCGGGCGCCGGCAAGACGATGCTGGCCCGTAGGCTGCCAGGCATCCTTCCTCCTCTTTCCAGGGAGGAGGCACTCGACGTCACCCGTGTGTGGAGTGCGGCCGGTCTTCCCGGCACTCATGGCGAGTTGGCCACCGAGCGGCCTTTCCGAGCCCCTCATCACACCGCCTCGCGTGCGGCTCTAGTGGGCGGAGGCCTCACCCTGCGGCCGGGAGAGGTGAGTCTCGCCCATCACGGCGTGTTGTTCCTCGACGAGCTGCCCGAGTTCTCCCGCGACGCCTTGGAGGCGCTGCGTGAGCCGCTGGAGGAAGGGCGCATCTCAATCAGCCGCCGGATAGGGACATCGGTATTCCCCGCCGCGTGCACCTTGGTGGGCGCCATGAACCCGTGTCCGTGCGGCTATCTGGGTCATGAGCAGAGGGCCTGCCGGTGTCCGTCGTCCGCCGTGGAGCGCTATCGCAGTCGCCTCAGTGGGCCGTTGCTCGACCGCATCGACGCCCTGATCGAGGTCTCTCCACTCACGCTCTTCTCGCTCGAGAGCGGGCGTCGTGGCGACACATCGGCGAGCGTCCGCTCCCGTGTGCTGGCCGCACGTGAGTTCCGCGCCGACAGGGAGCGGCACAGGCGTTGCGGAAACAGCGACGCCGCAACTGCCGCCTCCGGAGCCCGGCCATCCGGTCGGGCAGCGACCGCTCTCGGGGCGGAAGCATCGGCAGGACTTCGTGAAGACGCGCGTTCGTTGCTGAGGCAGGCCTTAGTGAAAGAGGGTCTCAGCGGCCGGGCCTACTCCAGAGTGATCGCCCTCGCCCGGACGATCGCCGATCTGGATGGGGCTGCCTCAGTGCGGATGGAGCACGTCGCCGAAGCCCTCGCTCTGCGCCTCGACTATCAGCGAGTGGGGCTGAGTTGAACGTTGACGGGCCGCCGAGGGTCGTGCCGCGGTCGGGACTCGTCGCCGCAGGCGAACATCCCGAGCACGTGGAAGCTGCTATGGGATTGGCGTGGCTCAGTCGCTGGGGTTGCAGCCCGCTGCTGCAGCTCCTCAGGGACAACGGTCCCCGCGGGGTCTGGACTGCGCCACGGCCGACGCTTCTCGGCTGGGGGCTCACTCCGGCTGCGATAGCACGCTTCCAGGAGCGCCGGCGTGCATTCTCGTCGGAGCAGATGCTTCAGACGCTGGAGCGTGAGTCCCTGCTATTCGTCCCCTACGGAGCCCCCGACTACCCTGCCGAGCTCCATCACTTGGAGTATCCGCCTGCCGGGCTGTTCTGCAGAGGCTCGGCTGCGCGGCTCACCGACCTCGGCTCGTCACTTCGGATAGCCATCGTAGGCACCAGGAAGGCTACTCCCTACGGCAAAGGGGTCGCCACCAGGTTCGGCGCGGCCTTTGCCGACGCCGGTGTGGCGGTGGTCAGCGGCCTCGCGTTCGGCGTCGATGGGCGAGCACACGAGGCGGCTCTCGACGCGGGTGGCCTCACGGTGGCCGTCCTCGGCTGCGGCGTCGACATCGTCTACCCACCGAGACACCGCCGCCTGTATCAGCGCGTAGCCGAACGGGGACTGGTGGTGAGTGAGTTGCCGCCCGGCTGCCCCCCGGCTCGATGGACGTTCCCTCACCGCAACAGGCTGCTCGCGGCTCTGGGCGATGCGGTGCTCATCGCCGAGGGGTCAATGCGGAGTGGCGCCATGCAGACGGTCGAATGGGCGCTACGTCTCGGGCGAAGTGTCTTCTCGGTGCCGGGCCCCATC
Organism: Thermoleophilia bacterium; assembly: GCA_040772905.1. Classification (GTDB taxonomy): domain Bacteria; phylum Actinomycetota; class Thermoleophilia; order RBG-16-64-13; family RBG-16-64-13; genus JAXGXJ01. The sequence continues at coordinate 146,553 of JAXGXJ010000008.1, forward strand.
CTCGTGGACAACCACACCGGGTGTAACACCATCATCGCGGAGGGCGCGTCTCCGGCTCTCGAACCGGAGACGACCGTGGAGGAATTCCTGCGGCAGACAGGAATGGTTAAGAGAGGTACTCGGTGTCGCCCGTTACGGGGCATGCCGTGTACCGGCGCCGAAGGAAGGCGTGTGGGTCATGGGGACGACGGCGACGGCGTGCGGCTGAAGCGGACCGGGCATGACGGTCTGGACAACGCTGCGGCCACGTTATTGTGTGCGCTCGACTCCCGGCCGTGTTCCGCAGATGACTTGATCGCGAAGACCGCATGCGCACCCCGAGATGTGACGGCTGCGCTGGGGCTCTTGGAGTTGGCCGGCGCGGTGCATCGTGTCGGGCCCGGACTCTTCATCCGGGCTCCATGATGAACGGATATGGGCTCGGGGAAGGCTGTCCGGATGGAGGGCATGGAGCACAAGGAAGAGAGTCAGGGCCAAGTGGTGGTGGCGGGTGATCTTCCCCACGCCATGGCCGGCTATATCCGAGGTCTGCTGGCCGCCGACTACAGCCCCCGCACCATACAGGCCGCGGCGAGTGATCTTGCTCAGTTTCGTGTCTTCCTGCAGGCCGAGGGTGTGGAGGACGTGGCCGGTATCCGTCGTGAGCACATAAGCGCCTTCGTCGAGGCTCTCGCCTCGGGACGCCGGTTCGCTTCATCCGAGGGCTCCGGCGAGGGGTCGCGAGAGGGGAGCGTGGCTCCGCGAACGCGCAGCACCATCGCGCGCAAGCTCTCCATGATCCGGCGTTTCCTGCGCTTCTGTGAGGACAACGGTCTGGTGGAAGCGAGCCCGGCATCAGGGGTCGCTTCGCCCCGCCTCCCTCGCCGGCTGCCGCAGGTGCTCAATCCCGCGCAGATGGACGTGCTCCTGCAGGGCATGGAAGGCTCCGAACCGCTCCAGATACGGGATAGAGCGCTTTTCGAGTTGATATACTCGTCCGGTCTGCGCTGCCAGGAAGTCCTCGATCTCCGTCTGAGAGACGTGAGCGCAGGGTCGTGCGAGATCCGAGTAAGGGGAAAGGGACGCAAGGTGCGCGTGGTTCCGGTTGGCGATCTGGCCTTGAGCGCCCTTGACCGCTATCTCCGTGAGGGGCGACCGAGACTCGTCCGCTCCGTCGACGAGGAGCATGTGTTCCTCAGCCGGAGGGGCCGCCCGCTCTCAGCCTCCGACGTGCATCGCCGCCTTGCCCGGTATCTTCGCGCCGCGGAAGTACCGGAGGGCACTTCGCCTCACACCCTGCGCCATTCCTTCGCCACCCATCTTCTCGAGGGGGGCGCCGATCTGCGAGCCATCCAGGAACTCTTGGGGCACTCGTCCTTGCGCACCACGCAGGTCTACACCCACGTCTCGGCCGCGCATCTGCGGCGGGCGTATCGCAAAGCCCACCCACGAGCCTGAGAGCGGTCAGCCTGTGAGTATCGACACCACCAAACCCGCCGATCTGGTCGACGTCTGGCGTCGCTATAAGGAGCAGGGCGACATGGCGGCGCGCGACCAGCTCATCCTGGCCTACTCTCCGCTGGTGAAGTACGTGGCAGGTCGGATGGGGAGCAGTCTGCCGGCACATGTGGATGACGGAGACCTGGTCTCCTACGGTCTGCTGGGGCTGATCGGTGCCATCGAGCGCTTCGAGCCCTCGCGGAACATCAAGTTCGAGACCTACGCCGTGTCTCGCATCCGGGGATCCATCATCGACGAGTTGCGGGCCTTGGACTGGGTGCCCCGTTCGGTGCGCAGTTGGGCACGCAAGGTGGAGGCCGCGGTCACCAAGTTGGAGAACCAACTCATGCGGGCGCCCACGGACGAAGAGGTGGCCGCCCATCTGGAACTGGAGGTCGATGCCTTCCTCGACATCGTCAACCAGATCGCCTCCTCGGGGATGGTGGCCCTGGACGAGTTTTGGAATGCGGGTGGGACGGGCCAGGACCGGGTGAACCTCATCGACACCATCGAGGATACCGACGCCCCCGATCCTTCGCAGGCATATCGTGTGCAGGCTCTTCGCGAGACGTTGGCCGCCGCCATCCAGAGGCTTCCGGAGCGGGAGCGCATCGTCATCGGTCTCTACTACTACGAAGGCTTCACCCTGAAGGAGATCGGCGAGGTGCTCGGGGTAACGGAATCGCGGGTGTCCCAGCTCCACACCAAGGCGATCCTCCGCCTGCGCGGCCGCGTCAAGGAAGAGATCGATCTGGACGCACTGACGTCCTGATCCACCTCGACGAGAAGCGGGTCGTCGTCTCGGGGGGCCGGCTTCCTTGTGATAAACTGCTCCAGCTATGCCATCGGACCTGAGGTCCACCGCTGCGGTGGTGCCGGGAGACCGGTTCCGGAGCGACCCTCACGGAGTGTCAAGACAGAACCAAAGAGAGGATAACCATGCCTGCAGCTTCCATGAAGCAGCTCCTGGAATCGGGAGTGCACTTCGGTCACCAGACCCGCCGCTGGAACCCCAAGATGAAGCCGTACATCTTCACCGAGCGCGGCGGCATCCATATCATCGACCTGCAGCAGACCACGGTCCTGCTGGACAAGGCCTATGACTTCGTGCGCAACGTCGCGGGTCGTGGGGGCACCATCCTGTTCGTGGGCACCAAGAAACAGTGCCAGGACGTCATCCGTGAAGAGGCGACCCGGGTGGGCATGCCCTATGTGAGCCACCGTTGGCTGGGCGGTCTGCTCACCAACTTCTCCACCATCGAGAACCGCATCAAACGCATGCACGAACTGCGCAAGCTGAAGGAAGAAGGTCAGCTGGCGCTGCTCCCCACCAAAGAGCGTATGTCCATGGAGCGCGAACTGGAGAAGCTCGAGATCAACCTGGGCGGCGTGAGCATCATGACGCGTCTTCCCGATGTGGTCTTCGTGGCCGATCCCAAGCGTGAGGCTATCGCCACTAAGGAAGTCAACAAGCTGGGCGTGCCGCTCATCGGCCTGGTCGACACCAACTGCGATCCCGACGAGGTCGACTACCTCATCCCGGGCAACGACGACGCCATCCGCTCCTGCAGCCTCATCGTCAAGACGCTGGCCCGTGCGGTGGAAGAAGGCCGCGCGAAGATCCAGATAGCCGAGTTCCAGGCGGAAGAGGCGGCTCGCGAGGCGGTCGGCACCGCTGCCGGTCAGGCGGAGGCTCGCGGAGCCGAGGCTGCAGCGCAGACCGCGGCACCCTCTCGCGTGTCCCGTGCTCCACGCACCGACGGCCGCGCAGGTGGCGATCGCCAGGGTGCGCGTGGCGGCACAGGTCGCCAAGGTGGGCGCGACTCCGGTCCTGCCCGCGGCGGCCAGGATCGTCGTACGCCGGCCGCCAGGCAAGCGCCGGCGCGTCGCCCGGCCGGCCCTGCTGCGCCGGCGGCGGAGAAGGCCGAGGAAGTGAAGACTGCGCCGGTCCAGGAGGCTCCCGAGGTGATCGAGGCCACCGCGCCGGTGGTGGAAGAGGCGCAGGCTCAGGCTGTCGCCGAGGCTGCTCCCGTGGAGGCCACGGTCACGGAAGCGGTGGAGACTCCCGCTGCCGACACGGACGCTGCCGCGCCCGCTGGCAAGGAGTAGTCCTACACCAGGTATCCCGCGGATCCGGGCGACGTGAGTCGTCCGGATCCGCCATGTACAGACGAATGACAACTGTCTTCCGATGGAGGCTTGGAGATGAGTATCGACGCTGCGATGGTGAAGAAACTGCGTGACGCCTGTGGCGCGGGCATGATGGACTGCAAGATGGCCCTCACCGAGACCAAGGGTGACATGGATGAGGCCATCAAGCTTCTGCGCAAGAAAGGCATGGCCAGCGCCGACAAGAAGGCCGCCCGTGCCGCCAACGAAGGTGCGGTCGAGCCCTATATCCATCCTGGCGCCAAAGTAGGCGTGTTGGTGGAAGTCAACTGCGAGACCGATTTTGTCGCCCGGGGAGACGCCTTCAAGACGTTCGCTCACGAGGTGGCCATGCACATAGCGGCCGCCAGCCCGGTCTGGGTGTCCCGCGAAGACGTGCCGCAGGAGGCCATCGCCACTGAGATCGAGATCTACTCCGAGCAGGCCAAGCAGTCGGGCAAGCCCGAAGCGGTCATCCAGAAGATCGCCGAAGGCAAGCTGAACAAGTGGTACTCCGAGGTCGTGCTGCTGGAGCAGCCGTTCGTCAAAGACCCCGACAAGACCGTCGACGATCTGCGCCGCGAGCTGGTGGGCAAAGTGGGCGAGAACATCGAGATCCGCCGTTTCGCGCGCTTTCGCGTTGGCGATGAGGTAGCCTAAGAAGAGCACTACTCTCACGTCTACCGACCTCGACGGGTCCGTCACCTGCGAGGGGAGCCCGGAGCAAGAGACATGAACCAGCAGACGGTGTACAAGAGGGTTCTCCTCAAGCTGAGCGGCGAGGCCCTCATGGGTGACCAGAGCTACGGCATCGATCCCGAGCGTCTGAAGGTAGTGGGGCGCGAGGTGGCGCACGTGGCTGCCGGCGGTACCGAGCTGGCTGTGGTCGTAGGCGGTGGCAACATCTTCCGAGGCGTATCGGGTGCGGCTCAGGGCATCGACCGCGCCACGGCCGATTACATGGGCATGCTGGCCACGGTCATGAACGCGGTCGCCCTGCAGGACTCGTTGCGTACGCTGGCCTGCGATTCGCGAGTGCTCTCCGGCATCCACATGCAGGAGATCTGTGAGCCCTATATCCGAGGCAGGGCTATCCGTCATCTGGAGAAGGGGCGCGTGGTCATCTTCGCCGCCGGTACCGGCAATCCATACTTCAGCACCGACACAGCGGCCGCCCTGCGCGCGCTCGAGGTGGGAGCTGAAGCTCTGCTCATGGCCAAGAAGAAGTACGACGGCGTGTACGACGCCGATCCGGAGACCGAACCGGGGGCGCGGCTCATCCCGTCCATCAGCCACAGGGAGGCATTGGAGCGCGGCCTGAAGGTGATGGACTCGACCGCCCTATCACTCTGCATGGACAACAATCTGCCCATCTTGGTCTTCAATATGAGTGTGCCCGAGAACATCCGTCGTGTGATCCAGGGCGAGAGGGTGGGCACCGTCGTGTCGACAGCAGCCGAGGAGAGTGAGGAGGCATGATCCGGGACCTGATAGCCGACGGCAAGAGGCGCATGGAGAGCGCTCTCGAGGCCCTTCGCAGCGAGTTCAACACTGTCCGCACGGGCAGGGCCTCCACGGCACTGCTCGACCGTCTGCAGGTGGAGTACTACGGGACCAAGACCCCGCTCAAGCAGGTGGCCAACTTGGCTACTCCCGATCCGCGCACCATCTCCGTCACTGTATACGACAAGGGCGCTGTCAAGTCGGTGGCTCGAGCCATCGAGGAGTCCGATTTGGCCCTTACGCCCAACGTCGACGGCATGGTGATCCGCCTCCACATCCCTCCGCTCACCGCCGAGCGGCGCAAGGACCTGGTGAAACAGGTCAAGAACATGGCCGAGGACCAGCGCATCGCCATCCGTAACGTCCGCCGCGACGTCATCCAAGACCTCAAAGACCTCAAGAAAGAGGGCGAGATCTCCGAGGATGACGAGCGCCGGGCCGAGGAAGAGGTGCAGAAACTCACCGACGCGTCCATCGAGCGTGTGAACGAACTTCTCCATCACAAGGAACAAGAGATCCTCGAGATCTGACGTGGCACTCCGCGACTGGCTCAACGCTCTCCGCCGGGGCCGGAGCCGGAGCAGTTCCGGTGGGGATGTGTCGTCCCCGAGAGGCAGAGTGCCCTTTCACGTCGCGATCATCATGGATGGCAACGGCCGATGGGCTCAGAGACGCCATCTGCCCGTAGCGGCCGGACACCGGGCCGGCACTCAGGCGGTGCGGCGTGTTATCCAGGCGGCCCGGGATCTCGGGTTGGGCCAATTGACCCTCTACTCCTTCTCGACCGAGAACTGGAACCGTTCCCAGGAGGAGGTGCAGGGGCTCATGCGTCTTCACGCCGAGATGATCCAGACTGAGGTCCCCGAACTGCACGAGAACGGATGCAGGGTGCTCTTCGTGGGTCGCCGCGATCGGTTGGACCAGGGATTGCTGGAGAAGATGGCCTGGGCCGAGGCACTCACGGCCGGCAACCGGCGCATGGTGTTGTTCATCGCCTTCGACTACGGCGGGCGCCGGGAGATCGTGGATGCCGTCCACAAGGCGCTCGCGGCTGGGGTGGCGCCGGAAGAGCTGGCTGAGGAACACATCGGTGGGTATCTCTATTCGCCGGAGATGCAAGACCCCGACTTGGTCATCCGTACGTCGGGTGAGCGGAGGCTGTCGAACTTCCTGCTGTGGCAGTCCGCGTATTCCGAACTCTACTTCTCCGACCGTCTGTGGCCGGATTTCGGCGAGGCCGACCTTCTCGAGGCGATAGAGGATTACGGCAGGCGTGAGCGCCGCTTCGGCGCGCGCAGGGGAGAGGCGGAGCCTCGTGCTTAGGTCGCGCATCCTCGTGGCCGTCATCGGCATCCCCATCGGCTTGGCCGCGGTCATATACGGGGGATATTTCATCCTGGGTCTGGCCGTCATCCTCACCGTGCTCGGCATGCATGAGTACTACACGCTCTTGCGTCCCTACAAGCCCAACCTGCTGGTGGGCTATCTGGCTGCCTTGGCGGTGGTGTTCGGCGCATACTTCCTGGGGGCGCCCGGTCTCCTGGCCGGGCTGGCGGCGCTGGTGCTGCTCACCTTCTTCTGGGCGCTCTTCGGGGAGTTGGGCGCGCATCTGGTGGGCAGGATGGCGGTGACGCACTTCGGCACCCTGTGGGTGGCGGCCGGGTTCGCCTACCTGCTGCTGCTGCGCGATCTCAACCATGGTATGGCCCTCACCATCATGGTGCTGGGCTGCACCATCCTCAACGACACCTTCGCCTATGCGGTGGGCCGGGCCGTGGGACGACATCGCATGGCGCCGCGCATCTCACCCAAGAAATCCGTCGAGGGGGCCATCGGCGGCATCGTGGGCTCGGTGGTGGCGGCATTGGTGGTCAAACTGTATGCGCCGTGGTTGCCGGTGCGCGAAGCTATCATCTTGGGCTTGGTCATAGGCGTGGTGGGGCAGTGGGGCGACCTGTTCGAATCGGCGGTCAAGCGCGACTTCGGGGTCAAGGATTCGGGCAAGATCCTGCTCGGCCATGGAGGCGTCCTCGATCGTTTCGACTCCATCCTCTTCGCCGGATTCGTCACCTACTGGGCGGTCGTGCTCCTGTTGGGCGACACGGTGACGGTGACTACGTTCGTGGCGCCGTGAGGTCATGAGGCGGGTCGTCATACTCGGTTCCACCGGCTCCATCGGGGTGCAGGCGCTCCACGTGGTGGCCGCCTCGTCCGATCTGACCGTGGTGGGGCTGTCGTGTGATCGCAACGTGGGGCTGCTGCTGGAGCAGGCGGTGTCGCTGGGGGTACGACACGTGGCTGTGGCGGATGAAGGGGTGGCCGCGTCGGTGACGTCGGGCCTCTACCCGGAGTTGCAGGTGCGTACGGGAGCGGGGGCGGCCGCCCGGCTGGTGGAAGAGGTGGAGGCCGATCTGGTCCTCAACGCCATCGTGGGCTTCGCGGGTCTGGAATCGTCGCTGAAGTGTCTTCAGGCCGGCACCACGCTGGCTCTGGCCAACAAAGAGAGCCTGGTGTGCGCCGGTTCACTCGTGATGGATGTCGCCTCTCGGACCGGAGCCGCGCTCCTGCCTGTAGACTCGGAGCACTCCGCGCTCTTCCAGTTGGTGCACGCGGCGGGCAGGGAGGCCGTGGAGTCGTTGGTGCTCACGGCGTCGGGGGGTCCCTTTCGCGGCAGGACCGTGGCGGACTTGGCCACCGTCACTCCCGAGGAAGCCCTGGCTCATCCCACTTGGGTGATGGGCCCCAAGATCAGCATCGATTCAGCGACGCTGGCCAACAAGGGCCTGGAGATCATCGAGGCGCATCATCTCTTCGGTGTTGCGTATGACCGTATAGAGGTGGTGGTGCATCCGCAGTCGGTGGTCCACTCCGCCGTACGTCTCCGTGACGGTGCGTTGCTCGCCCACATGGGGGTTGCCGACATGCGGGTGCCCATAGCCTACGCTCTGCATCACCCGGAACGCGTACGCGTGGACGTGCCGGCCCTGGATCTCTTCAGCGCGGGTCCGCTCGATTTCCTGGCTCCGGATGACGATACCTTTCCCATGATCCGTCTGGCCCGGACCGCGGGGCAGGGCGGGGACCGCATGACCTGCGCCTTCAATGCCGCCAACGAGGAGGCGGTGCGGGCCTTCCTGGACGGTCGCTTGCCGTTCCTGGGCATCGCGCACGTGGTGGAACGGGTACTGGAGGAGAGCGATACGGGCGCCTTCGGAACGTATGCCGAGGTGGCGGCCGTCGATGAGGAAGCGCGGATGCGCGCGCGGCACAAGATCTGAGGAACACGCGTGACTACATTCATCGGCATAGTGGTGGCTATCATCGGGCTGGGTTTTCTCATCCTGGCCCACGAGTTCGGCCATTTCATCGTGGCGAAACTCACCGGCATGAGGGTGGAGGAGTTCAGCCTGGGATTCGGACGATACCTGGTGAGCAAGCGCATCGGCGAGACCATCTACGGCATCTCGGCGCTCCCGTTGGGCGGATACGTGCGCGTGACCGGCATGCATCGGGAGGAGTTCGCCGCCCGTGTGGCCGAGGCTCGAGAAGAGGCCGAGCAGCTGCGCGTTCTTACGGAGGATTGGGAGGACGAGAGCGTGGAGATGCCCGACTCGCCTGAGACCGGCGGCCGCCGTCCCCAGGACCCCGAAGACCGTCTGGCCGGACCGCGAGCCCTGAGTGCCCAGGAGATCGCGGCCACGCCGCTAGAGCGCCGCTACTACTCACATCCCTTCTGGCACAAGCTGCTCTTCATCACCGCGGGCGTCACCATGAACATGGTGGTGGCCTTCCTGCTTTTCTACGCCGTGGGCTGGTACCAGGGCGAGAACCTGGTGAGCACGGTGGTGGAAAATATCGAACCGGGGACACCGGCGGCGGTCGCCGGTGTGCAGGTTGGCGACCGCATAGTCGAGGTGGCCGGCGCCGAGGTGTCCGATTGGGAGGAGGTGCGCACCCAGATCCTCACCCACCCCGGCCAGCGCGTGCCTGTGGTGGTGGAGAGGGCGGGGCGCACGGTGGAACTCCAAGCCGACATCATGACGCAGGAGGACGGCACTGGATTCCTGGGTGTGCAACCGGGCGTCGAGCATCGCGACCTGGGCCCCGTGAGCGCGTTCGGATACGCGGGTCGCACCACGGGCAACATGGTGGTCCTCATCATCAAGAGCATCGGCATGATGTTCACCGGCGATGTACCGGTGACCGGTTCCCAGGGCTTGGCGGGGCCCGTGGGCATCATCCAGCTGTCCACCCAAGCGGTGGAAGGCGGTTACTACCTCATGCTCCTGGCCCTCATCAGCATCAACCTGGCCATCCTCAACATGATCCCGCTGCTGCCTCTGGACGGGGGGCACGCGCTCTTCAGCATCATCGAGAAGGTGCGGGGCAAGAGCGTCTCTCTGCGCACCTTCGAGCGCGTGTCGATGGTGGGGCTGGTGTTGTTCGTGCTCCTGTTCATCGTGGCTACCACCAACGACTTCGGTCGTCTCTTCGGGGGTTGAGATGACGCTCCCAGGCCGGCGCAGGCCGGTCCACTATCAGGATAGGTAGGGTAGACCTGTGTTCAGTCGTCGGCAGGTGGATGTGGGCGGAGTGTTGGTGGGGGCGGATGCTCCCGTGGCCGTTCAGTCCATGACCAACACCCGCACCTCGGACGTGCCCGCCACTCTGGCTCAGATCCGAGCCCTGACCACCGCGGGCGCGGTTCTGGTGCGCTGCGCCGTTCCCGACGAGGAGAGCGCTCGGGCTTTTCGGGCCCTGGTGGACGAGAGCCCCGTTCCTCTCATCGCCGACGTGCATTTCGACTATCGCCTGGCTGTGGCCGCGCTGGGAGCCGGCGCCGCCGGGGTGAGGATCAATCCGGGCAACATCGGAGGAGAGGAGCGGGTGCGCGCCGTAGTCGCCGCAGCCGCGGACACCGGAGCCGTCATCCGTGTGGGGGTGAACAGCGGCTCTCTGCAACGTGACCTGCGCGACCTGGAAGCCCGCGACCCGGCGGGCGCTCTGGTGGAGTCGGCGGTACGGTACTGCGCACTCTTGGAGGGGATGGGCTTCGAGTCCATCAAGGTATCGGCCAAGTCGTCGTCACCTCTGGTCACCATCGCCGCCAACCGGGCGCTGGCTGAGCGTATCCCCTATCCATTGCACATCGGCGTGACCGAGGCCGGTACGCGCTGGGCGGGGTCTATCCGCAGTTCGGTGGCGCTGGGAGTCTTGCTGGCCGACGGAGTGGGGGACACCATCCGGGTGTCTCTCACCGGAGACCCCGTTGAAGAGGTGCGGGTGGCGCTGGAGATACTCCGCACCTTGGGGTTGGCGCCGCGTGGACCGCGGGTCATCTCTTGCCCCACCTGTGGTCGGACACGCATCGACCTGGAGCCTCTGGCAGCCGAGGTGGAGCGTCGTCTGGAGGCGCTGGGGGCGGATCTGGAGGTGGCAGTCATGGGCTGCATCGTCAACGGTCCCGGCGAGGCCCGCAAGGCTGACTTCGGTATCGCCGGGGGCGAGGGTGAGGGTGTGGTGTTCGTGGCCGGGCGGCCCGTGTGCAAGGTGCCTCAGGACAGGCTGGTGGACGAGCTGTTCGCGCGGATCGCGGCCGCGGGGTACGGAGAGCCGCCCGACTCGAAGTAGGTCGCGGGAGGCCGGGTCCGCGTTCCAAGTGACGCCGCTGGACTGCTAGACTGACTTGACTGCGCGCGGGCTACGCGCCGCGCGCCATCCATCGTCATCCGAGGAGGACCTGATGCGGGCCACAGCCCTGTTCATGCCCACGGTCAAAGAGGACCCGGCCGACGCCGAGGCGGTCAGCCACAAGCTGATGGTGCGGGGCGGCTTCGTCCGCCAGTTCGCCTCTGGCATGTACGTGTATCTGCCCTTGGGGTGGCGGGTCATGGAGCGCATCTGCACCATCATCCGGCAGGAGATGGACGCCATCGGGGCCCAGGAACTCTCCATGCCCACGCTGCATCCGGCCGACGTCTGGCAGGCGACGGGCCGATACGATGCCATCGGTCAAGAGATGTTCAGGTTCCAGGACCGTGGGGGGCGCGACATGGTGCTGGCCATGACGCACGAAGAGGTATTCGCCTGGCTGGCGTCGCGCGAACTACGCTCGTATCGCGACCTGCCGCAGACCTGGTATCAGGTGCAGCTCAAGTTCCGAGACGAGCCTCGGCCCAAGGGCGGAGTCATGCGCACGCGGGAGTTCCTCATGAAGGACTCCTACACCTTCGATGTGGACGAAGCCGGGCTGGAGAAGAGCTATCAGAAGCACATCGGGGCCTACGACCGCATCTTCAGCAGGTGTGGGCTGGAGTTCTACCGGGTGGAGAGTGACAGCGGCTTCATGGGCGGGGCGCAGGCGCACGAGTACATGGCGCCTTCGGCCGCCGGCGAGGACAAGGTGGCCATGTGCGAGGCGTGTGGCTACGCCGCCAACGTGGAACTGGCCCGCTCGGTGGCCCTTTCGCCTGCGGCCGACCAGGCGGGTGACGGTCCGGCAGTGGGTGAAGGTCTCGCGGCCCCGGAACCTGTGGCCACTCCGGACCAGCGCACCATCGACGAGGTCTCGGCGTTCTTGGGCATCGCCCCGTCCTCTCTCATCAAGGCGCTCGTGTACATGGCCGGCCGTGAACCCGTGATGGCGCTCGTGCGCGGCGATCACGGATTGCACGAGAACAAACTGGCCCGCTATCTGAAGGCCGAGGTGCGTCCGGCTCACCCGGAAGAGGTGTCGCAGGCCACCGGCGCTGAGGTGGGCTTCGTGGGTCCTGTGGGCGTGAGACTGCGTCTCATCGCCGACGAGAGCCTTCGTCCCGATGGGCCGGGCGGCGCCCGCGCGTACGCGGCGGGCGCCAACAAGGCGCACACCCACCTGCGCGGCGTGGTGGTGGGCCGTGATTTCACCCCCGAGTTCGCCGACCTGCGCGAGGCCCAAGAAGGCGACGGGTGCCCGGAATGCGGCGCGCCGCTCGTCGTGAAGCAGGTCATCGAGATCGGCAACATCTTCAAGCTGGGCACGAAATACTCGGCCCCGTTGGGCGCCACGGTGCTGGATGAGTCGGGGAACGAACGGCCCATCATCATGGGCTCCTACGGCATCGGGCCTGCGCGCATCGCAGCCGCTGCGGTGGAGCAGAACAGCGACGAGCGAGGCATCGTGTGGCCGAAGAGCATCGCTCCCTTCGATGTCCACCTCGTGCAGGTGCAGATGAAGGATGAGGTCCAGAGCCGGGTGGCGGCCGAGCTCTATGCGGCTCTGCTGGACGAGGGCTGGCAGGTGCTTTGGGACGATCGCGATCAACGTCCGGGCTTCAAGTTCGCCGATGCCGAGCTCATCGGGTGTCCGGTGCGGGTGACGGTGGGCAAGAAGGCCGGCGAGGGCATCGTGGAAGTGCAGCCTCGCGTCGGCGGCGAGCGGGCGGAGGTGGCGGTGACCGAGTGTGCCGGGCGAGTGAAGGCGCTATGGGAGGCGGCACGATGACTTCATTGTGTGAAGTATATGGCCGTTGTCGTAGTCAGGCGCCGGTGCTATAATCCCGCGGTCATTCGAAAACCAAGTCGTCTTGCCAAAGTGGGTGCGGGTGGGCCCACTTTTGTTTTAGGGAAGAGGCCGTGGAACTCAATGAGGACTGGCTCCAGCAGATCATCGACCGAGAGGTCGAGGGCGTGGAGTTGGTCATGGCGCAGATGGCGGGGAGCAGGCGGCAGAGAGTCGTCAGGCTGTTCATAGACCATCAAGGTGGTGTGACCCACGACCTGTGCGCCCGGGTGTCGACGGTGGTGGGTGATGCGCTCGAGGAGGGCGAGGTCATCGACGGACCGTACACCCTGGAGGTGAGCTCGCCGGGCATCGAGAGGCCTCTGCGGAAACGCAGCCATTTCGAGGCGCAAGTGGGCGAGCAGGTGTACGTGAAGACCAAGGTCCCCATCCAGGGACGCAAGGTCTGGCAGGGGACTCTCCGCGAGGTGGGTCCCGAGCACGTGGAGATCGAAGAGGCGGGAGAGACAGCACGCATCCCGCTGGGCGAGATAACTGACGCCCATCTGAAATACGAGTTCAGATAGGGGGAGGGAATGAACAGAGAGACGATAGAGGCTCTCAAGCAGATCGAGAAAGAGAAGAGCATTCCCTTCGACCTGCTCATCGAGGCACTGGAGGACGCTCTCCATTCGGCCTACAACAAGACCGCGAGTGCCGTGCCTTTCTCCGAGGTGAAGATCGACCGCGAGACGGGAGAGATCCACGTCTTCGAGCTCGTCTTCCCGCCGGGCGAGGAGCCGGAAGTGCAGGACGAAGAGACCGTCATCGACACGTCTTCTGCCGAACGGCATGAGATAACTCCAGAGGATTTCGGGCGCATCGCTGCGCAGACGGCCAAGCAGGTCATCTATCAGCGCATCCGTGAAGCTGAGCAGGGCATCGTCTTCCAGGAGTACTCCGACCGCATCGGAGAGATCGTCACCGGCATCGTGCAGCAGTCCGACAGTCGCTACACTCTGGTCGATCTGGGCCGCGTCGAGGCTCGCCTGCCCAAAAGCGAGCAGGTGCCCACCGAGCGCTACGAGCACGGCATGCGCCTGAAAGCGGTCATCAAAGAGGTCTCGCAGAACCCCAAAGAGCCGCCCATCATCCTGTCGCGGCGCAGCGAGGAGCTCGTCCGCCGGCTGTTCGAACTGGAGGTCCCGGAGATCTCGGATGGTCTGGTGGAGATCGTGGGTGTGGCACGCGAACCTGGGTATCGCTCGAAGATCTCGGTGGTGTCGCACAGCGACGGTGTCGACCCCGTGGGTGCCTGCGTGGGACCGAGGGGGTCCCGGGTGCGTATGGTGGTCTCGGAGTTGCGGGGCGAGAAGATCGACATCATCCCCTTCGATCAGGAGCCGGCCCGCTTCGTGGCCAAAGCGCTCTCCCCGGCGAGGGTGCGTGAAGTGCTGCTCGACGACGAGAACCGCGAGGCGACCGTAGTGGTGCCGGATGACCAGTTGTCTCTGGCCATCGGTAAGGATGGACAGAACGCCCGTCTCGCCAATCGTCTGACGGGCTGGAAGATCGACATCAAGTCCGAGACCGAGATGAACGAAGAGGACAAGGTCTTGACGGCCACCGAGGTGGAGACCGAAGTGGCCGACGGACGCTGTCACGCCTTGACCGTGGGCGGCAAGCGCTGCCCGAACGCGGCCTTGGCAGGCAGTCGATACTGCGGTATACCTTCTCATCAAGCGCTGGAAGACGGCCGGCGCTGAGCGATGAGCGGGTGGGGGGAAAGGCGATGGCACGTGGCGGACATCGGCCCGAGCGACAGTGTATCGGGTGCGGCCGCCGAGGGCCTCAGGACGGATTCCTGCGCCTGACTCTGGATACCGCGATCGCGCCGCCGCGTGTGGTGGTGGCGCGGGGTAAGCAGCATGGGGGACGAGGCGCGTATCTGTGTCGGCGACGCGCGTGTCTCGACCGCGCACTGCAGCGGAAGGCCTTCCAGCGCGCCTTCCGGGCCACGGTGGTCCCCGATCTGGACGAGATGATGACGGCGCTGGCGACAGATATCACGACGGCGTCCGAAGCGAACAACACGGCAGGTGGCTAGTGGCGAAGAGACGGGTCTACGAGATCGCAAAAGAGAGAGGGCTGACCAACCAGGAAGTGGTCGAGCGTCTGCGGGCGGCGGGTCTGGAGATCAAGACCAGCGTGTCCACTGTGGAAGACGCCGACGTGGCGCGTGTCTTTGCCGGTAGCGAGGCCAAGTCCGCGAAGGCGGCCAAGGCTCCCGCTGAGGTGGCCCCAGAAGCGAAGACCTCGTCTGCACGCGTGCCTCGAACCAAGCCTGCGCCTGCGAAGGTCGCAGAGGGTGAGCCGGCCGCTCCATCCGCCGCAGGTGCCGAGCCGAGTGAAGCTATGACACAACAGCCGCCGCGCACGGCGCCTGCGCGCACCGCAGGTCCTCGCCCCGCTGCGCCGCGGCCCGAGACGGGACGCGGCGGCGCCCGGCCTGAGCCTACACGTGCCGAGGCGCCGCGCTCCGACGAGCCCCGAGCCGCGGCACCGCGCACTGAAGGCTCCCGCCCTGAAGGTCCGCGCCCCGAAAGCCCGCGCCCTGAGGGCGCGCGGCCTCCTCTGCCTCGTAAGCCCAGTGCCCGTCCGCCACGGGGCCGGGGGCCCCGCTTGGAAGACCTTCCCACCGTTGTCGGCCCCGGGGTGCCCCTGCGCAAGGGGGTCAAACCCTCGGGCAACGTGGTGACCAAGGAGGAGTTGGCTCGTATACAGGCCGAGAAGGCCGCCAAGGCCGAGGAGGCGCGCAAAGCGGCCGCGGCCGCAGCCGCGCGTCCGGCGCCGGCCGAACCACCGGCGGCGCGTGGGCCCGCGCGACCGTCGGGCCCGGCGGCTCCGCGTCCGTTCCGGCCCGCCGCGGCTCCTGTGCGTGAGACCCCGGAGCGCCGTGAACGGCACGAGAAGCCGGCCGCTGCGGGAGAGGAACCTTGGCGCGAGCGTCAGGAGGCTCCGCAGCAGGTCGGTCCCGGGCGAGTGGCGAGTCCTTCGCGTGCCCGGCGAGGCGACGACAAACCGGCCAAGCGCAGGGTGATCATCGATTCGCAGGCCGGCCGAAAGGGCGGCAAGGGCGGCCCGCGCGACCGTCGCGGAGGCGTGGCGGAAGCCGAGAAGCCTCTGGCGAAGAAGAAGACGCCTCCCGGTGTGGAGACCCCGGCGAAGGTGAAGAGCGGAGCCAGCGTCAAAGATCTGGGCGAGATCCTGGAGATCGGTGCAGGCGAACTGATCAAGACTCTCATCCGTTTGGGCGAGATGGTCACCATCACCCAATCGCTGTCCGATGAAGCCATCACCATCCTGGCCGAGGAGTTCGAACGTCAGGTGGAGATCGAGCATGCCGAGGAGGAGAAGGAGGGCCCTGAAGCGTTCGTCGACGATCCGGCTGATCTGGCGCCGCGAGCGCCTGTGGTCACTGTCATGGGTCATGTGGACCATGGTAAGACGTCACTGCTGGACGCCATCCGCGAGACCGAGGTGGTCAAGAGCGAGGCGGGAGGCATCACGCAGCACATCGGTGCCTATCAGGTGACGCACAACGACAAGAAGGTCACCTTCCTCGACACCCCGGGCCACGAGGCCTTCACGGCCATGCGGGCCCGCGGTGCCAAGTCCACCGATATCGCGGTCATCGTGGTGGCGGCCAACGACGGGGTCATGCCGCAGACCTTGGAGGCCATCAGCCACGCCAAGGCGGCGGAGGTCCCCATCATCGTAGCCATCAACAAGATGGACCTGGCCGACGCCAACCCCGACCATGTGAAGCACCAACTGTCCGATCAGGGTCTGGTCCCGGAGGCATGGGGTGGCGATACCGTGACCGTGGAGGTCTCGGCCAAGAAACGCATGAACCTCGAAGAGCTCATGGATATGATCCTGCTGGTGGCGGAGGTGCAGGAACTCAAGGCGAACGCCAAGGCCTCGGCCTCGGGAGTGGTCATCGAGGCGCAGCTTGACGTGGGTCGCGGTCCCGTGGCCACTGTCCTTGTGCAGCGGGGTACCCTGCGTGTGGGTGACGCGCTGGTGAGTGGAGAAGCCCACGGCAAGGTGAAGGCCATGTTCGACTTCACCGGACAGCCGCTCGGCAAAGCCGGTCCTTCCGTACCGGCGCAGATACTCGGCTTCAACACGCTGCCCGCTGCCGGCGACTTCGTCCAGGTGGTCAAGGACGAGCGCGAAGCGCGCCAGAAGGCGGAACAGCGTACCGCCCGCCTGCGCGCGGAGCAGCTGGCCAAGAGCCGCGGGGGCGCCAGCAGCCTGGATGAGTTCTACCGGCGCCTCAAAGAGGGCAAGGTCAAAGAGCTCCCCTTGGTCATCAAGGGCGACGTGGCCGGCTCTGTGGAGGCGTTGGAGGAATCGCTGCGCGGTATCACCCACCCCGAGGTGAAGGTGGAGGTAGTCTTCTCCGGCGTGGGAGGCATCAACGAGTCCGACATCATGCTGGCCTCGGCGTCCAAGGCCGTGGTCATCGGTTTCAACGTGAGGCCGTCCGTGGCCGCCAAGGCTCTTGCCGAGCAGGAGCACGTGGATGTGCGCACCTACCGCGTCATCTACAAGGCCATCGAGGACGTGGAGGCTGCTCTGGTGGGCATGCTCGAGCCCGAGCAGGTGGAGGAGGAGTTGGGCACCGCCGAGATCAGGCAGGTGTTCCGCGCTTCGCGCATCGGCACCATCGCCGGATGCTACGTGCTCACCGGCAAGGTGACGCGCTCTGCGCGCGTGCGCGTGGTGCGCAACGGCACCATCGTCCACGAAGGCAGCATCAACACGTTGAAGCGTTTTGCCGATGACGTCCGAGAGGTCCAGAGTGGGTACGAATGTGGTCTCCATCTGGACAACTTCGATGACATCCACGAAGGCGACATAGTCGAGGCGTACGAGATCAAGGAAGTTGCCCGCACCCAGTAGAAGCAACAAGGGCTTCGTAGGCATCCTCGCGGCCGAGTTGCACTTCCCCGAGAACGGTTCCCTGAAAGGGAAGCGTATGTTCCTTCGTCGGATCCGCGATCAAGTGACCCGCCAGCACGGCGCGACGTTCGCCGAGGTGGGGTTCCAGGATGTGTGGCAGCGCTCGCGGGTGATCATGGCTGTGGCTGCATCCGATCTGCAAGTGCTGGACGAGCGGATGGCTCGGTTGCGCGTGTATCTTGATACGCAGGAGTGGGTAGTAGTCTCCTGCACGACCGAGGTGGTGGATGTAGATGCGTAACGTCGCTTCATATCGCATGCGCCGGGTGAACGAGGCGCTCAAAGAGATCATCGGCACGGCGCTCGCGCGTGAGATCAAAGATCCGCGCATAGGGTTCGTCACTCTCACCGGTGTGGATACGGCTCCCGACCTGTCCCACGCCAAGGTGTTCGTCTCCGTCTACGGCAAGCAGAAAGAGAAGGACGCGACCCTGGAAGGGCTCAGGGCCGCCCGCCCCTATCTGCAGCGGCTCATCAGCGATGAACTCGACCTGAAGCGGACGCCCACCCTTGAGTTCGTCTACGACCAGAGCGTCGACCAGGGTATGCGCATCCAGGCGATGCTGAAGGCGAGCGGCGTGGCCGACCTGCCCCCCGAGGAGATCTCAGGACTGGCGGATGACCTGGCACCGAGCGCGCCCACCGGCGACGAGACGGCCGGTGCTTCTGACGACAGCGACGAGGACACCGTGGAGGACAGCGAGTGACGACCTTCCCGCTCCCGCGGACGGTGACCCCGGCGGAGGTGGCCGCGCGTCTACGCACGGAGAGGCACGTCCTGGTGGTGACTCATGAGTCGCCCGACGGTGACGCTCTGGGCTCGCTGTCGGCCTTCACTCTTGTGGCCAGAGGGCTCGGTGTGGAGGTCACGGGCTACGTGCCCGGCGGGGCGGCGCTGCCGGAGGAGTACGCCTTCCTCCAGGGACTGGAAGACCTGCGACGGGGTGACCCGCCCCTTGTGGACGAGGGGACAACGGTCTACATGTTGGACTGCGCCTCTCTGCTCCGCTCGCACGGAGACCGCTTCGAGGCCGGGGCCTTCCGCGTCAACATCGACCATCACCAGGACAATCCCGGCTACGGGGAGCTCAACCTCATCGTCCCGGACGCCGCGTCCACCACCGCCATCCTCTACGACATCTTCCGCGCGGGCGGCATGACCATCGACATCCATGTCGCCACGGCTCTGTACGTCGGGCTGGTCACCGACACGGGCAGGTTCCAGTATTCCAACACCACACCGGCAGCGCATCGGATGGCGGCCGACCTGCTGGAGGGCGGGTTGGATGTGAACCAGGTCTACCGCAGGGTGTACGAGAGCACGCCCCTTCCCAAGCTGCTCCTGCTGCAGGAGGCCCTGTGCCATCTGGAGATGCGGCTGGGGGGCGGACTGGTGCTCGCCTGGGTCGACCGGGAGAGTTTCGTCCGTGCGGGAGCGGAAGACGGTCACACCGAGGGCATCGTCGACCAACTGCGGCGCATCCAAGGTGTGCGTGTGGCCGCCTTCCTGCGCGAGCGCCGCACCGATGGATCGCCTGAGTACAAGGTGAGCCTGCGTTCCACCGACGGCCGAGTGGATGTGGCCGCCATCGCCAACCTGCGGGGTGGAGGGGGACATGTGCGCGCCGCCGGGTTCACCTTCACGGGGAGCGTGGAGGACGCCATGGACTGGATAGAGGACCAGGTGCGGGAACGCCTATGAGCGACCTGTCCACGCTGTCGTGCGTGGTGCTTGTCGACAAGCCCGCCGGCCCCACCAGCTTCGACATCGTGCGCCGCGCGCGCCGCGGCCTGCGGCTGCGGGTGGGTCATGCCGGCACGCTCGATCCGTTCGCCACCGGGCTGCTGCTGATACTGGTGGGGCGGGCGACCCGCATCTCGAACCTGCTCATGGAGCTTCCCAAGGAATACGCGGTGACGGTGCAGTTCGGCGCAGTCTCGAGCACGGCCGATCCCACCGGCGAGATCGTCGCCACGGGAGAGAAGGTGGACGAGGAGAGCCTGGTCGAAGCGTTGCAGCTGTTCCGCGGGCGCATCCGCCAGCGCGTACCCATGACCTCGGCCGTCAAGGTGGATGGCGAGGCGCTGTATCGCAGAGCCCACCGCGGCGAACAGGTGGAGACGCCTGAGCGCGAGGTGACGGTCCACGGTTTGACGCTGGTGGATTTCGACGAAGACACGCAACGGGCGCGTCTTGTGGCTGTGACCGGCAGCGGCACCTATGTGCGCAGTCTGGCCGAGGACTTGGGACGGGCCACCGGGGCCGGGGCGTACGCGGCGGCCCTCAGACGCACACGGAACGGTGGCTTCAGCGTGGATGATGCCCTGGTCCCAGAGGAGCTCTCCCCCGAGCGCTATCTCGACGGGGGCCGAGGCGTGGTCAGCCTGGACGATGCGCTGGCCTTCTTGCCCTGCCATGTGGTCCGTGATCAGCATGCGCGTCTGGCCGCCAACGGCAGCCCACTGCGCGACACCCCCGCCGGGCGGTTCCGCGTGGTCGGTCCCGAGGGGCTCTTGGGCGTGTGGGAGTCGCAGGGCGAGGTGGCACGCCCCCTTGTCGTCTTCCCTCGGCCGTGTTGACTCAGAAGCCATGAGCATCCGACTGTATCTAGCTCCGGAAGAGATCCCCGAGGCCCCCGAGCAGGGGAGAGTGGTGGCCATCGGCGTGTTCGATGGTGTGCATCGCGGTCATCAGCGCATCGTGCGCGAGGCGGTGATGAGCGCTCGGGAGGTGGCGGGGAGTCTCGCCACTGCGGTCACCTTCAGACCTCATCCCGAAGCGGTGCTGCGTCCGCATCCGGCCCCGCGCCTGCTCACCTCGCTCGCGCGCAAGGCCGAGCTCATGGAGGGTCTGGGCGTGGACGAAATGGTGGTGGTGCATTTCGATCGTGACTTCGCCCATCTGTCGCCGGCTGATTTCTGTCGGTTGGTGTTGTCCCGGAGGCTGGGCGCGCGTCTCGTGCTGGTGGGTGAGAACTTCCGCTTCGGGCACGGGGGTGTGGGTGGCCCTTCCGACCTGCGGCAGTACGGCAGCCAGCACGGCTTCGAGGTGCGCACTGTGGCGCTGGCCGAGCAGGGTGGGGAGGTCATCTCCAGCACGCGCATCCGCAACCTGGTGGCCGCCGGTCGGGTGAGCGAGGCGGCGGCGTTGTTGGGACGGCCGCACCGCATCGAGGGCGTGGTGGTGGCCGGGGCCGG
The DNA here is from genome assembly GCA_040772905.1 of Thermoleophilia bacterium. Lineage (GTDB taxonomy): Bacteria > Actinomycetota > Thermoleophilia > RBG-16-64-13 > RBG-16-64-13 > JAXGXJ01. The sequence continues at coordinate 167,392 of JAXGXJ010000008.1, forward strand.
CCGCGGTAGGACACTGGAGGCGCCCACGGCCAATCTGGCCGTGGAGCCCGAGACCGCGGTGCCGCACCACGGGGTCTACGTCACGCGCTCGCTCATCGACGGCCGCGAGAGCCATCCGTCGGTCACCAGTGTGGGCACCAATCCCACGTTCGAGGTGGACAAGAAGCTGCGCATCGAGACCCTGCTGCTCGACTATTCAGGAAACATCTACGGCCGCACGTTGGCTTTGGACTTCCTCGAGTGGATCCGCGCTCAGCAGACGTACCCCGATGCCGACAGCCTGGTGCATCGCATCCGCGAGGACATCGAGGTGGCCCGCTCCTACCTGCGCAGCCGGGGCGAGCCCGCCTGAGGCGCGAGGGCGTCGGCGGTCTGTGGGCTGGACCGCCAGGGATGCCTGCAAGGCAGGGACTTCCGCCCCGCGGAAGGGTGTTTCGTCCCCGTCCTGTGGTAACCTACATCACCGCCTTGGAGGCAGTCTTCGAGGTGGGGTGTGACGCGTCGACGGTGTACGTCGGACCGGTCACACCGCGCATTCAAACCTGCGTCTCGGCCTCGACCGTAGAGTCCCGGCTGGGAGCACGGAGCCATGGAGGCTATGCACATGCTCAGCAAAGACCGCAAGACCGAGATCATCGACCGCTTCAAGAAGCACGATGTCGATACTGGATCACCTGAGGTCCAGATCGCCATCCTCAGTGAGCGCATCAGCGTGCTCACCGAACACCTCAAGACGCACAGCAAAGACCACCACTCGCGGCGCGGCCTCCTCAAGATGGTGGGTCACAGGCGCCGTCTGCTCAACTACCTGCAGAAGCAGGATGTGGAGCGGTATAGGACGGTGGTCAAAGACCTGGGTCTGCGCAGGTAGTCGCGCGGGGCGCACGATCGTCGGACGGACGTAGCCGGGAAGTACGTAATCGCAGGAACGGTAGGGTCGAAGGAACGGCCCTCGGACGGGAGAGTAGACAGTGGGAAGTGGAGTGAGTTCGACAGAGGTAACGCTGGGCGACAAGAGGATCACTTTCGAGACGGGCAAGCTGGCCAAGCAGGCGAGCGGAGCCGTCGTAGTGCGTTCGGGTGACACCATGGTGTTGGTGACCGCTGTGGTCGCCAGCAACGAGAGGAACGTGGACTTCTTCCCTCTCACGGTGGATGTGGAGGCGGGCATGTACGCCGCCGGCAAGATCCCTGGGGGGTTCATCAAGAAAGAAGGCCGAGCCAGTGACCAGGCTATCCTGAACGCTCGGCTCATCGACAGGCCCATACGGCCGCTCTGGCCCAAAGGCTTCAACAAAGAGACCCACATCGTGGCCACCGTACTCTCGGTGGACAGGGTCAACCCCTACGACGTGCTGGCGTTGGCCGGGGCGTCGGCCGCTCTGAGCATCTCCGAGGCTCCTTTTGCCGGACCTGTGGGTGCGGTGCGGGTGGCCAAGGTCGACGGCGAATGGGTCATCAATCCCACCTACGATGAGATCGACAGAAGCCCCATCAACCTGGTGGTGGCCGGCACCGCCGACGCCATCGGTATGGTCGAGGCCGGCTGTGAGGAGATCTCCGAGGCCGATATCGTCGCCGCTCTGGAAGTGGGACACGAAGCCATCAAGAAAGAGTGCCAGGTCATCGCGGCCTGGGCGGCCGAGATCGGCAAGCCCAAGATGGAGTTCGTCGAGCGCCTTCCTGACGCCGGGCTCATGGACAAGATCCGCACCCGCTTCGGCCAGGACATCAGCCGGGCGAGCGCCGTCTTCGACAAGCATGAGCGGTCCGATGCACTGGCTGCGCTGAAGCAGCAGGTCCTCGAGACGTGGCCGCCCGCCGATGATGCGGCCGACCCGGCAGCCGAGACTGCGGCTCTGGCCAAGGCGTTCGATGCGGTGGAGAAAGAGACCGTGCGGCGCTCCATCGCCGTGGACAAGAAGCGCCCCGACGGCCGCGGCACCGAGGAGATCCGACCCATCTCGTGCGAAGTGGGCATGGCTCCCCGCACCCACGGTTCGGGCCTGTTCACCCGAGGCCAGACCCAGGTGCTCACCCTCCTCACGCTCGGTGCGGCCCGCGATGAGCAGCGCATCGACGGCATCGACCTGGAAGAATCCAAGCGCTTCATGCATCACTACAAGTTCCCGCCCTTCAGTGTGGGCGAGGCCGGGTTCATGCGCGGCCCCGGCCGGCGCGAGATCGGCCACGGAGCTCTCGCCGAGCGGGCCCTTGTTCCTGTGGTGCCCGACGAGGAGAAGTTCCCCTACACCATCCGACTGGTCAGCGAGACCTTGGAGTCGAACGGCTCCAGCTCCATGGCCAGCGTGTGCGGCTCCACCTTGGCGCTCTTGGACGCGGGTGTGCCTATCACCCGGCCGGTTGCCGGCATCGCCATGGGTCTGGTGAAAGAGCAGGACGACTACGTGGTGCTCACCGATATCGCTGGAGTGGAGGACCACCTGGGCGACATGGACTTCAAGGTGGCGGGCACCGATCGCGGTATCACCGCGCTGCAGATGGACATCAAGATCAAGGGTGTGACCTTCGACATCATGCGCGACGCGCTGGAGAGCGCACGCAAAGCGCGACTCTTCATCCTCGACAGAATAGGTGAGGCCTTACCAGGGCCGCGTACCGAGCTCTCTGAGTTCGCGCCCCGCATCGCCACCATCCGCATCGACCCCGAGAAGATCGGTGCCGTCATCGGCAAGGGCGGAGAGACCATCCGCGGCATGGAAGCCGAGTTCGAGTGCACCATCGACGTGGCCGAAGACGGCCTCATCAAGGTGTTCGCCAGCAGCGGCAAGCTGGGCGACGCCTGCATCGAGCGCATCGGTCTGCTCACCCGTGAGACCCGGGCCGGCGACATCGTCGAAGGACGCGTGGCCTCCACCACGTCGTTCGGCGCCTTTGTCACCCTGAAGCCGGGCACCGACGGCTTGGTGCACATCTCCCGCCTGGCCGACCACCGCGTCGGTACGGTGGAGGAAGTGGTGAACCGCGGCGACCTGGTGCGCGTGGAAGTCTTGGAGGTGCAGCAGCAGGGCGGCAAAGAGAAGATAAGCCTGCGTCTGCTCGAGAACCTATCGAAGGAAGGCAGTGGCGACTGACGACTATCGCCTGGAGCAGCTGGCCAACGGACAGCGCCTCATAACCGAGAAGCTCGACCATCTGCGGTCGATCTGCTTGGGATTCTGGATACCGGCCGGCTCGCGTGACGAGCCGGCCGGACTCTACGGCGCCAGCCACTTCATAGAACACCTGCTGTTCAAGGGGTCGTCCAAGTACACCGCTGAGGAGATCGCGCAGGTGTTCGACACGTTGGGCGGCGAACTCAATGCCAGCACTTCGCGCGAGTACGTGGTCGTTTACGGACGCTTTCTGGACGATCAGCTATCCGTGGCGATGGACGTCATCACCGATATGCTGCTCACGCCCACCTTCACCGACTTCGACCAGGAGCGCGAGGTCATCCTGGAAGAGATCGCCATGGTGGAGGATTCGCCACAGGACCTCATCCACGATGTGTTGGCCGAGGTGGTGTTGGACGGTCATCCTCTGGCGCACCCCATCCTGGGGACGCGGGAGAGCATCGGTGGGGTGTCGCAGGACGACATCCGCGCCTTCCACGGGCAGCTCTTTGGATTCAGCAACATGGTCGTGGCGGCGGCCGGCAACGTGGAGCACGACGAGGTGCGCCGATTGCTGCTGGAGAAGCAGCAGATGGCCGCAGAGCGGGCGGCGGAACGGACCCGCACCGTTGCGCAGCCCAAGCCCTGTCGCCGCTTCCTGGGCAAGGAGACCGAGCAGATGCACGTCTGCTTCGGAGGCGTGGGTCTGGCGCGGAACGATGAGCGCCGCTTCCAGCTCTCGGTGCTGGACAGTCTGTTCGGAGGGTCTCTCAGTTCGCGCCTCTTCCAGGAGGTCCGCGAGAAGCGGGGCTTGGTCTACAGCGTCTACAGCTTCGCAAACCTGTATCACGAGACGGGTCTGGTGGGTCTCTACTTCGGTTGCAGGCCTGAACGCCTGGGCACTGTGGTCGAGACGGTGGGTCGTGAGCTGCAACGCCTGGTGAGGGAACCCGTGCCGGCCGAGGAACTGCAGCGGGCGAAGGAACACCTGAAGGGACGCATGATCCTGGGCCTTGAGAGCACCTCCAGCAGGATGAACCGTCTGGGCAAGGGTGTCATCACCGGGACGGAGATCCTGTCCTTGGACGAGCTGGCCGCGCGCATCGACGCGGTCACCAGTGAGCAGATCGTCGAGCTGGCGGGTGAGCTGTTCCGGCCCGGATCGCTGTCGGTGGTGGGAATAGGTGCGGACGAAGCCGTCTTCACCGACGTGGTGCCGGCCGACTGTCTGGCCGGCCTCTAGACCGCGAAAGGAGAGCGGGCATGGTGACCGCCTGGCATGATGTGCAACCTGTGAGCGACCCGGCAGACCGTCTGCGGGTAGGGGTCTCCGGCGCTCTGGGACGCATGGGCAGCACCACCTGTGCCGCTGTGACCGCCGATCCCGACCTGCTTCTGGTCGCGGTGATCGACACAGGCTTCGATCCTGAGGGGAGCGCACCTGTCGAGAGCGCTGGGAGTCCGCGCGCCTACGCGCACCTGGAGGACGCTCTGCACACGGAAGACATCGACGTGGTGGTGGATTTCACCGTCCCCGCCTCCGTGCACGGCAACATCCTCACCTGCCTCAGCCACGGTGTCCCCGCGGTGGTCGGCACCACCGGGCTCTCCGATGCCGATCTGGCCGATATCGCCGACCGAGCCGCGGAGACCGGTACCCCCGTGCTGGTGGCACCGAACTTCGCCATGGGAGCCGTGCTGATGATGGAGTTCGCGCGCCAGGCGGCCAAGTACTTCCCCGCCTGCGAGATTGTGGAGCTTCATCACGACAGCAAGTTGGACGCCCCCTCCGGCACCTCGCGCCTCACTCGTGCGCGCATCCAGCAGGTGTGGCGTGACGCGGAGGTGGAGAAGGAGAAGGAGCTCACCATACACAGCGTGCGCCTACCTGGTTTCGTCGCTCATCAAGAGGTCATCTTCGGCAGCCGGGGAGAGACCCTCACCATCCGGCACGACTCCTTGACCCGAGAATCGTTCATGCCCGGAGTGATCCTGGCCGTAAAGCGCATCCGTGCTCGACAAGGACTCATTGTGGGTTTGGAGAACGTTCTATAGAACGTCAATCTCAGGAGGGCTGATCCCCCTGGTGGTCAACGAGACACTGAAGGTCATTCCCCTGGGTGGACTGGGGGCGATCGGCAAGAACATGATGGTGCTGGAGTACGGCGACTCGATGTTGGTCGTCGACACCGGCCTGATGTTCCCCGACGACGAGATGCTGGGCATCGACCTGGTGCTGCCCGATTTTACGTACGTCCTCCAGAACAGCGAGAAGGTGTCGGGGATCATCCTCACCCACGGTCACGAGGACCATGTGGGAGCGCTCCCCTATCTGCTCAAACAGCTGAACGTGCCCGTGTACGGCACGCGGCTGACTCTCGGTCTGGTGAACACCAAGCTGGGAGAGCACGGTCTGCAGGGGAAGGTGTCGCTGAACGAGGTCTCTCCCAGCAAGTCGCTCACGTTGGGGCCCTTCCGCGTGGAGTTCTTGGAGGTGTGCCATAGCATCCCCGACGGCGTGGGTCTGGGCATCCATACCCCGGTGGGGACGGTGATCCACACAGGCGATTTCAAGTTGGATCAGACCCCCATCGATTGCCGGGCCACAGCCATGCAGCGTTTTGCCGAACTGGGCAGGGAAGGCGTGCTGCTGCTCATGGCCGACAGCACCAATGCCGACACGCCCGGCTTCACCAAGCCTGAGCGCAGTGTGGGCGAGAGCCTTGAGAGTATCTTCGCACTGGCAACGGGTCGCATAATCGTGGCCTCGTTCGCCAGCCACATCCACCGTATACAGCAGGTCATGGACGCGGCCGCGCGGCACGGGCGCGCGGTGGCCGTCATCGGCCGCAGCATGGTGAAGAACGTCAATATCGCCTGCAATCTGGGCTATCTGAAAGTCCCGGAGGGGATCCTCGTGCGGCCCAACGACATCTGCCTGCTGCCCGATGACAAAGTGGTGATCCTCTCCACGGGTAGTCAGGGCGAGCCGTTGTCGGCCCTGGCGCGCATGGCATCGCAGGAGCATCCGCTGGTGGAAATCACCAAGGGCGACACCGTGGTCATCTCCGCTCGGCCTGTGCCCGGCAACGAGACCAGCGTCAACAGGACCATCGACCGGCTCTTTGCGGCGGGGGCCCGGGTCATCTACGAGTCTTCGGCCGGGGTGCACGTCTCGGGTCACGCGGCTGCTGAGGAGCTCAAGGTGATGCTGAACCTGGTCAGGCCCCGGTTCTTCATGCCCATCCACGGCGAACACCGCCATCTGTACTTCCACGCCGAACTGGCCCGAGCTGTGGGCATGAGCGACGAGCAGATATTCCTGCTCGAGAACGGCGACGTGCTGGAGCTCACCCGGGACGAAGCGGTGGTGACGGGACAGGTGCAGGCCGGCATGATCCTGGTGGACGGCTTCGCCATGGGCGACCTGTCCGATCTGGTGCTACGCGACCGTCAGCACCTGTCCACCGACGGGCTGGTGATGGTGGTGGTGGCCCGCAGCTCCCAGGACGGCGAGATAGTGGGCGAACCTGAGGTCGTGTTCAGGGGATTCGCACATTCCGGCGACCTGGACGCCCTCACCGAGGAAGCGAAACGTCTGGTGAGGGAGACGCTGGACGCGGGTGAGATGCGGCATGTGGGTGATGCAGCCCTGGTCAAGAACCATGTCCACGACGTGCTGCAGAAGTACCTCCACAAAGAAGCCGGCAGGAGACCCATGGTCTTGCCGGTGGTCGTAGAGGTCTGAAGGCGGGGCGGCCGTGGCCGGTCGAGCACAACAGAAACAGGCTGTGAGCCGCACAGCGGTCAAGCCGCGGTCCGCGGCGCCGGCCAAGGCGCGGCCTGAGCGTCAGCCCGTACCCGGCAGGCGCCAGGAGATCACAGCCTTGGTGCTGTTCGGCGTGGCCGTCTTCCTCATCTTCGTCCTGGTGGCCGGTGAGACGGCTGGGGCCCTGGGGCGAGGCACGGGGGCGGGGCTCTCCTACGCTTTCGGTCGCTTGGCCTTCCTCTTGCCGCTCACCCTGCTTGCACTGGCAGTCACGAGCTTCTTGGACGTCCGGCTGCGACATTCGTACTGGCTCGTTGGTGCTCTCGTGTTCCTGTTCGGGCTGTTCCTGCTGGTGGCGGCAGGCTTCCCGCCCTTCGGTTCGCACCCTGAGGCCACCTTCACCCGCGAGGTGTTCGAAGTGCGGGCGGGCGGCCTGGGCGAGGCTCTGTTCGCCCTCTTCCGCGGGGCGGTGGGGACCGTGGGCGTGGCCGTTCTGGGTTGGGTGACCCTGCTGGCCGGGTTCAGTCTGGCGACAGGCGTGACAGCGCGCCGTCTGGGGCGGGGTACCAAGCGCGCGGCGGGGGCGGTCGTGTCCAAGGCTGAACAGAGCACTCTGGTCATGCGGGCACGTGACGCCCGGCCGAGGTTCGATGAGCAGAACCTCACGTCGGGTGGGAGGAGCAGGGATGGATTCGGCGACCTGGCGGGGGGGGCGCGCGCCGCCCGCCCCCCCCCCCCCCCGCCGCCCCCCCCCCCCGCACGAGGCATCCCGCGCAGGATGCCGGAAGACGGAGGCCCCGGTCACGCGAAAGCGTGGCCGGGGCCTCGGCCGTCACGGCGATGAGGTCGCCTGCCGACGGCCCTCAGATGGCCTCGATGGTCGACGGCGGTTTGGTGGCGATGTTGTAGGTGACGCTCACCACGCCGGGCACAGCGCTTATGATGTCCTCGGCCAACTTCTCCAGCAGCTCGAAGGGCAGCCGGGTGGGCCGTGCCGTGCGCGCGTCGAGGCTGTCCCAGCAACGCACCTCTATCTGCTGTCCGAAATCCCTACGCCCGTCGCGCATTCCCGTGACCCTGTCCTCGTGCAGGATGGCCAGGTACTGGAAGGCGCCGGATCCGGCCAGAGCCGGCTCCAGCACCTGGGTGGCCCGCCTCACCGTCTCGATGCGCTCCGGGGTCACCTCGCCGATCACTCGTGCGGCCAGGGCCGGTCCGGGAAAGGGGATGCGCCGGAAGAGCTCGTCCTGCAGCCCCAATGCCTGCCCCACCATGCGCACGCCGTCCTTGCGCAGCTGTATGAGCGGTTCCAGGATGCGGTAACCGAAGGCCTCCTGAGGGTCGATGCCCAGCTGTTCGAACACGTTGTGCTGGCGCTTGATGCCGGCGACGGTCTCGTCGATGTCGGTCAGGATGGTGCCTTGTAGCAGGTACTTGGCCTCGCACTCGCGCACCAGCCGGCCGAAGACCTCACGGTAGAAGGTCTGAGTGATGGCCTCCCGCTTCTCTTCGGGGTCGGTGACCCCCTTCAGGGCCGCGAAGAACTCCTCCCGCGCGTCGACCACCTCCACCTTCACACCCAGCTCGCCGAACAGGGCGGTCACCTGCTCGGCCTCGCCTGCCCGCATGAGCCCGTTCTCTACGAACACGGTGCGCAGCTTGTCGCCCAGTGCTCGATGCCCCAGCAGGGTGACCACCGACGAGTCCACCCCGCCCGAAAGCGCGTTGATGGCGCATCCGTCGCCCACGGCGTTCCGGATGTCGTCGACCTTCTCCTGTATGAAGCTCTGCGGATCGAGTTCTTGCGCCTTGATCTCTTGGGTCATCCTGGGCTCCTTCTCGTGGTGCTCTGTATCGCGGTGCTGTGGTCAGGCAGTGAGCGTTCCGGCGTCAACCGATGACCAGCGAATGGGAGGCGAACTGAGGATCGCTGGTCGCGTTGAGGCCAAGGCGGCGGAGGCCGGCTTCGTCGCCCGCGGTCGGCAGATGTGTGGTGTGGAACTCGCAGCCGGCGAGTTGCGTGAGGTACTTGACGGCCTTCTCCGCGGCAGGGTTGGTGGTGCCGCTGATGCCCAGGACGATGAGCATCTCGTCCAAGTCCAGACTCACAGAACTCATGCGCATGACGTTCTTCTTCATGGCGGCGATGGACTCGAGCACGTGCGTGGTGAGGAGCGGCATGTCCAAGGGGATGCCGGAGAGGAGCTTCACCGCGTTGATGACCGCCGCCGACGCCGCATGCATGAGGGCCGAGTTCTTGCCCGTGGCGATGCGGCCGTCGGGCAGCTCGATGGCCGCCCCGCAGTAGATGCCTTCGTTGCCCTTGCCTTCCATCTCGGCCTCGGCGGCGGCTGCGCGCGCAGGCTCCACCACGACGCGCTGGTCTTCCGTCAGGCCGAGTTCATCCATGATCAACTGGGCCCGCTCGGCGTCCTCGCGATCCACCAAGCCCACTGCATATTCACAGGCGTAACGGAAGTAGCGGCGGATGACCTCCTGCTCCGCGGCACGGCGCACCACCTCGTCGTCCACGATGGCGAAGCCGGCGCGATTGACCCCCATGTCGGTGGGTGACTTGTAGACGCCGTCGCCGCCGATGCGCTGCAGGATGCGGGCCACTACCGGGAAGGCCTCGATGTCGCGGTTGTAGTTGATGGCCTGCTGACCGTACGCGGACAGATGGAACGGGTCGATCTGATTGATGTCGTGGAGTTCGACCGTGGCGGCCTCGTAGGCCACATTGACCGGATGTTTGAGGGGCAGGTTCCAGATGGGGAAGGTCTCGAACTTGGCGTAGCCGGCCGCATTTCCGCGCAGACATTCGTGATAGACCTGCGACAGGCAGGTGGCCAGCTTGCCGCTCCCCGGACCCGGGCCGGCCACCACCACGATGGATCGCGTCGTCTCGATGTAGTCGTTGGCGCCGTATCCCTCGGCGCTGACGATACGCTCCACGTCCGTGGGATACCCCAGAGTGGAGCGGTGAGCGTACACAGGTACGTTCCTGCGCTCGAGCCGGGCCTTGAACACGCGGGCCGAGGGTTGGTCCTCGAAGCGGGTGATGACCACAGCCTGCACGTGCAGACCCCACTCACGCAGGTCGTCGATGAGCTTGAGAGCGTCCACGTCGTAAGGAATGCCGAAATCGGCCCGCATCTTGCGCCGCTCGATGGCTCCCGCGTAGATGCAGACCACGATCTCCGCCTGGTCCCTGAGTTTCTGGAGCAGACGGATCTTGGCGTTGGGATCGTAGCCGGGCAGCACGCGCGCCGCGTGGAAGTCGTAGGCGAGTTTCCCTCCGAACTCAAGATAGAGCTTGCCCCCGATCTGGCGGGCGCGCTCCACTATCGCCTCGCTCTGCTCCTCCAGGTACTTCTCGTTATCAAAACCGATCGCGCGACCCACACAGCCTCCTGTCACAAACCTCTCACCAGCCAGACATCGGAAGACCACCGCGCCTGGGTGTGGACGCAGCCCCAACCGACGTCCCTAGCCACTATAGAGCGGCGAAGCCCTCAGGGGAAACCATCCGCGCACGGGTGCGTATTCCGCGGCAGGGTGGCTTCGTCGAACGTTCGGTTTGTTGTTACCCTCTCCGTGCACGACGGAATCGCAAAGGAGGCGTACGGATGGCTGGCGAGAAGTTCGAGCAGGCGAAGGCACAGGCCATGAAGGGATACCTCGACCCTGGGCCGAAACACCTGAACTGTGCTCAGGCCGTCTTGCGCTGTGGTCTTGGCGTGCTGGATGAGGATCCCGCACTCATCGCGAACGCCGGCTTCCTGGGTGGAGGCATGGCGAGAATGGGGCAGGTGTGCGGTGCTCTTTCGGGAGCGGCCGTCTTGCTGGGACTGCGCGAGCGTCTGCTGGTGGAGCGGGGTGAGAAGCCGGTGGTCACCACCTTCGACTGGCTGCAGGAGTTGGTCCGCGCGTTCGAGGCCGAGTTCGGTGCGGTCACATGCCACGATCTTCTGGGCTGCGACATCAGCACGGCTGAAGGTTTCCGTAAGGCGAAGAGGTCCAAGGCCACCAAACGCTGCCCGGAATTCGTCGAGTGGACCTGCGATCGGCTGGGTGAGCTCTTCGAGCAGCAGGACGTGGTCGCCGAGGCCTGAGATGTCGGGGCGTGCTCGTCGGGAGGCGAGCATGGGTGCGGAAGTGGGTGCCCGCATCCTCTTGGTGGAGGACGACCCGACGATCTTCGATCTGCTGGCGTACTATCTCAGGCGCGCCGGCTTCCAGGTGACTCAGGAGTACGGTGGGCGTCTTCGGGGCAAACTGCGGTGTGTCGATGCCCGTGTGGACATCGTCGGGGTGCGCGGAGTGGGCTATCGACTGGCGGTGCCGGTCGCTGCAGACGGTCAGGACCCGAAATCAGTCGGAGCGGCGGAGTCTCGGTCGGGATCCGAGGCTCACCCGGTTTGACCGGGATAGCTTCCGCAACAGAACAAACACGCAGGCATGGGCCGCAAGCAGGACCGCCCAGACTCCTACCGAGAGCAGAGACCAAGAGATCTGGAAATCACGGCTCAGGTCGACCACGATCAGAGTGAAGGCTGCCATGGCGAAGGTGAACCCATGATAGAGCAGCTGTTCAGCGCTGGGTCGGATGAAAGACCGTCGTGCCGGTCTCCGGTCCAGGCTCCTTGGCGTCGACGCGGGCCGTGGAGAGGCATCGTCTTGCTGCATCCGTGCCAGATCCTCGATCACCTCCGCTGCCAGGCAGGGTGGCACCGATGACGATCTGCGAGGACTCATGACGGCCTCCCGAAGCGCATGTATATGACCTTGCCACTTCGACTCTAGCCACGCGCAGCGGGATCTATGTTAAGTGAAGGTTACGGCAGGGCATCAAAACCGGGGCGACCGGCCGGCAACCTCGGGGCCTCTCCTTAGGCGGGATTGAGAAGAACCTGGCAGAGACGTACGCCCTCCATCGCATCGGTGCTCCACGAATCGGCTCCGACGAACTCGCACACCCTGCCATCGATGATCGCTCCACCTATGGCGACGGGCAGATGGTACCCGAGCTCGCGTTCGTGCGCGCGCACCAGCGATACGGTCTGCTTCATGCTCTCGAATGCAGCCATGATGAGTCCCGATAGGCAAAGGACGTCGGGCCTGCTGCGCAGGACCTCTGCCATGAAGGCTTCCGCCGGCACGTCCACGCCCAGATCGACGACTCTGAAGCCGAACCCGCGCAGGGCAGTACCGAACAGGCGCTTGCCTATGTCGTGGATGTCTTTGGCCACCGTGCCCAAGACCACGGTCCCCACCGGTTCCCCGCTCGGTTCTTCTTCCGCGGGAGGCTGCACCATCTCCAATACCTCTTTGAATAGCTCGCCGGCCATGATCAATCCGGAGATGTAGTACTCCTGCCGCTCGTAGCGTTCGCCCACTACCTTGAGCGCCTGCTGGCAGGTGCTGAGGATCGACGGACGCGTAGGCCCTTCCTGAGCCAGCAGCTGCTTGGTGAGGCGGAGTGTCTTCACCTCATCGAGTTCGATGAGCGAGTGCCGCAGTTCGTCGAGCGTGGCTATGCCGTCCGTGTCCCCTCCTCCGGTCCCAATCTGGCACGCAAGCTGAACCATCCGGCACGGAGAAGGAATCGCCCCCAGCTCACCGGAGCTCCGTCCTTCTCTCTGAAAAGGTGCTCAAGGCACAGTGCCGCCGTGCCCTCGGGCTCGCCCAGTACCTCCGCTCCATCGGCGTCGAGGTTGACTGAGGTGAGCGTGAGCTCCCCGCGAGGAAAGCGGCGCACGCCACCCGAATCGAAGAACGCGTGGAGAGAGGTGAGCTGCAATTGAGCCTCCACCAGCGGCCTGCGTGGGTCGTAGATGATGTACTCGCGGTGGTACATGGCCGGCTCGTCGTTGTAGAGCACCGAACGACGCAGGTACACCACCATGTGTCCCGGCTCGACTCCAAGCTTGGCCACCGCGTCGTCGTCGGCGCGGACCATGGTGGCCGAGAGAAGTCTTATGTCGGCCGACTCATCAAGCCACTCCCCACCACGGAAATCGAGATGGAAGGGAGACTGGCTGAGGTCCAGCGAGCGGACGAACGTCCCTCGCCCCTGGATGGCGGCCACCAATCCTCGGCTCTCGAGCAAGGCCAGAGCGCGTCGTGCCGTCATGGGACTCACCCCGAACTCGATGCAGAGTTGAGGCCCGGATGGTAAACGGCTTCCATCCGGATAAGTGCCGGACGTGATCCGGTCCGCGAGTGTGTCCGCGATCCGGGCGTACGCCGGGCCGCCCCCACGCGATCCCTCTATCACCACTGCCCCCCCGGGCGCAAGGAGACCTTTGCTATGCACATAGTTAATCGAGCCGGAGCTTAGCTATCGATGTTTCATCGATATGACCTTTATATCATGTATAAGAGTCGGTTGCGGGGGCCCTTTACTTCTTGTATATTGCAGATGCCGGGGTAATAAGCGGGGGCTCAGCAATCAGCCACGCTCTGGGGCTTCCAGTGTGGGGCGACTGAAGTGGGGGGCGATGGGCATGGGCGAGCCAGCTTGGTCGCAACTTTCAGCCGATGAACGTCTGGCACGGCGCTGGTCCGCATTTGCGGCGCCCGGGGTCGAGTTCGTCGATGAGCACGCGCGCGCCGAGTATGCCGCGCGGGCTGCCCGCCTGAGGAGTGCCATCCTTCTTGAAGGTGTGCCCGATCGCACGCCCGTCTGTCTACTTGCCGGGTTCTATCCCGGCCACAGCAAGGGACTCACCCCTTACGACGCCATGCATGACTATCCCCGTGCGGCGGAGGCCTGGTACGCCAGCAACATCGAACTCCAGCCCGACTCCCTCATGGCGCCTTTGTTCGCAGCTGTGCCCGGACGTGCCTTCGAGATGCTCGATGTGCGCGTGCTCAGTTGGCCCGGTCATGGGGTGGCCAAAGAAGCGGGGTTCCAATACAACGAGCAGGAGTGGATGCGCGAGGACGAATACGACCTGCTCATCGATGATCCCACCGATTTCCTGCTGCACACCTGGTTGCCGCGCACCGTGGCAGGCATGGAGGGGTTCGCCTCCATCGGCTCGCCGCTCGACATGATCGAGGTGGTGGCCGGTCCGCCCTACCTCATGCGCTGGGCCGATCCAGCCGTGCAGGCCAGTCTGGAGAAGTTGGCTGCGGCGGGTCGTGAAGCCCTGGAATGGGGCGGCACGTTCTACCCGCTGTTGGGGCGACTCGTGGCGTCGGGCTTCCCGGGGACCATCGGGGCCATGTCGCTGGCACCGTTCGATGTCATCGGCGATACCTTGCGTGGCACGCGCGGGGTCCTTACCGACATGTTCCGTCAGCCCGATGCCTTGCTCGAGGCCTGTGACCGGCTGGCTCCCATCATGGTGAAGTGGGTCACCCGGCGGGCCACCGAGCACACGGGGCCGCTCATCTTCATGCCTCTGCACAAGGGCGCCGACGGCTTCATGAACGATGAGCAGTTCCGCACCTTCTATTGGCCGAGTCTGCGCAAGGTCATCGAAGGTCTCGTAGCGGACGGCTTCGTCCCTTATCTCTTCGCTGAGGGTGCGTACAACACGCGGCTGGAGATCATCCGCGACGTGCCTGTGGGCCGTACGGTATGGCAATTCGACCACACCGACATGAAACGGGCCAAGGAAGTGCTGGGTGGAGTGGCCTGCATACAGGGGAACGTGCCCGTGAGCCTGCTCAACCTGGGCAGCCCCGATCAAGTGACGGCCTACTGCCGGGACCTCATCGAGTCCTGCGCGCCCGGAGGCGGGTTCATCCTCGATGTGGGCGCGGTGGTGGATGAAGCTCGGCTGGAGAATATGCTGGCGATGGTGAACGCAGTCAAGGAGACGGCCAGAACGTGACCTGATAGCAGCGACGGCAGACGGTACGGCGGACACACAGAGTCGGGGGGCGACCAGATGTCTGAAAAGGACTGGCAGGACATGACGGCGGACGAGAGGCGTGCGTGGCGCATCGCGCAATGGCGCGAGCCCGGAATGGACTTCGCCGGTCCTGAGGCCGAGGCGGAGTATAAGGCTCGGGTGGATCGCTTCGTCGCTGCCTTCGAACTGCGTGAGCCCGATCGGGTGCCCGTCAACATCAACTGTGGCTGGTGGCCCACGGAGTGGGCTGGGCTCAGCGCCTACGAGGCCATGCACGATTCGGTCCGCGCCGCGCAGGCTTTCGTGGACTTCAACGTGGAGTTCCAACCCGACGGCATGGTCAGCCCTGTCCTATACACCACTCCCGCGTCGGTCTTCGAGACCATCGACTACCGGCTCTACAAGTGGGCGGGCCACGGCATCGCAGAGGATGCGGGCTACCAGTACAACGAAGCCGAGTGGATGCGGCCCGAGGATTACGATCATCTCATCGCCGACCCCAGTGATTACATGCTGCGTAGTTACCTGCCGAGAGCGGTGGGCGCGTTCGCCGGGTTCGCCGGCCTGTCTTCGCTCTTTGATTTCATCGAGCTGCCGTTCGTGTCGGGGCACGTGGGCGGATGGGGCTCGCCCGAGATGGCCGAAGGCCTGCAGCGCTTGGCTACCGCCGCGGGGATGGTGGCCGAGTGGGGCCAGGTGACCTTCCCCAAAATAGGCGAGATGATGGCTCTGGGTTTTCCGGCCTATTACGGCTCGGCGACCAAGGCGCCGTTCGACATCCTGGGTGACAGTCTGCGCGGCACCCGCGAGGTCATCATCGATCTGTTCCGTCGGCCGGAGAAGGTGCTGGCGGCCTGCGACCGCCTGGTCCAGGTGGCCGTCGATTTCGTCGTGCGTCGGCCCGGTCCGCGGCCCACGCCGGTGGTGTTCATGCCCCTGCACAAGGGGGCCGATGGCTTCATGAGCGATGAGCAGTTCCAGACCTTCTACTGGCCCAGCTTGAGGGCGGTCCTCCTGGGGCTCATCGAGGAGGGTTTCATCCCCTTCTGCTTCGCCGAGGGTCGCTATGGCTCCAGGCTGGAAGCCATCATGGACCTGCCCAAGGGCCGCACGGTGTGGCTCTTCGACCAGACCGACATGAAGCGGGCCAAGGAGACCATCGGGCAGGTGGCCTGCATCGAAGGCAACGTCCCGCTCTCTCTCATCTATGCCGGCACACCCGACGAGGTCACCGCCTACAGCCGTGATCTCATCGACACCTGTGGGCGCGGAGGCGGGTTCATCCTCAACATAGGTGCAGTGGCCGACTCCGGGAAGCCGGAGAACCTACGGGCCATGATCGAAGCGGCCAAGCAGTACGGTCGGTACCGATGACCAGGCAACGGCATCATACGCGAGGCGTGGGAGGTGATCGGATGGGGTGGGACGGCTGAGGACGCCCGGATCGCCTGGCGGCAGGACGCTCGCGCAGGCGACCAACTGGGTGTGGCTCGGCCCACGAAGGGTTCGAGAAAGGTCAGTTACAGAAGGGGGAACGTGTGATGACACCAGAGGAGCTCAATCCGAGGCCTGAAGAACAGGAACCGTCAGTCGGTAAGCCGGTAAGCCGGCGCCAGTTCCTCAAGTACGCCGGTCTTGCCGGTGCGGTGGTCGGTTTCGGCAGTGGCCTGGGTGGCTTGATGGCGGCCTGCGGCGGTGACGAGCCCGCTACCACTACTGCCGGTGGCGCTACCACTACTGCCGGCGGCGCCACCACGACCGCTGGTGGCGCGACCACCACGGCGGGTGGAGCGACGACGACAGTATCGTCCGGTGTGGAGCCGCCGGCTCAGGACAAGTTCGTCATCGGTGGCGCGCGGCCGTTGTCCGGCATGTACGCCATGTTCGAAGAAGCTCACTTCGGCCCGGCCTACAAGATCTGGGTCGAAGACATGAACAAGGACGGCGGCATCAACATCGCCGGCAAGAAGCTGCCGGTGGAGTTGAAGGTCTACGACGACCAGAGCGACCTCGACACCTGTATGCGCCTCATGACCAAGCTCATGGAGGAAGACAAGGTCGACTGGCTGCTCGGTCCGCAGAGCACGGCCTTCCTGTTCGCCGGCGCCGGTCTGGCCCAGTCGCGCGGGTACGTCCTGTGCTCGGCTGAGGGTGGCGCCACCTCGCTCGAGGCCGAGATGGCGAAGGGCACCCTGCCCCTGTTCTTCCAGTTCCTCAACTACTCCAACCACTACCAGATGCCGGTGTTCGCCGAGATCCTCGCAGAGTTGGGCGCGAAGACGGTGTCCATCATGTACCTGGAGGACCTGCACGGCATCGAGTACCAGAGCCAGGCCCAGGTCTTCTTCTCCAGCGCGGGCATCCAGATCCTGAGCACCACGCCCATCCCGTTCGGCATCAAAGACGTCTCCAGCATCATCAAGAAGTGGCAGGGCGAGAATCCGGATGTGATCTGCAGCTTCGTGTATCCCGACCAGTACATCCTGACCACGCAGACCATGATCCAGCTGGACTACAACCCCAAGGCGTACCTGACCGGCCCGGGTGGGTCCACCCAGGTCATCTGGAACATCTTCGAGGGCGCGGCCGACGGCATCATGTTCGAGGGTGCTTGGTCTCCCAAGACCAGCCCCGAGGCCCAGGCTTACTACGAGAGGTTCCAGCAGCAGGTGGGCGGCAAGGACAACGTCGACTTCTGGGGCCCGCTGATCTACGGGGCCGAACTACAGTTCATCCAGAAGTGCATCGAAGAGGCTGCGACGCTCGATCACGAGAAGATCGCCGAGGTCCTGCGGACGGCCCATCATCCGACCATCATGAGCCCGGATACCTTCATGACCAACCAGATCCTCGACCGCTCCTGCTATGCCGGCCAGATCGGCCAGTGGCAGAACGGGTTCCCGCAGGTCATCGATCCGGGCGATAAGCGCACGGCGGACATCTGGTATCCGAAACCGACTTGGGCGGAAGCGAAGACCTCGTCGACCAGCAGCACCTCCTAGGTCACAGGCTCTGGTCGAGGGCTGATACGTCGCCAAGACAGAGCAGTCTCCCGGGGGGGGGGGGGGGGGGGGCGGCCCCCCCCCCCCCGCCGGACAACCCCTCTCTAGATGGCGTTGCCCACTTCCCAGCCGGTGCGGGTCGCGTCCGGAATCAGGCCGGGTTGGCTGCAGTCGCCTATGGCGTAGACCTCGGGCACTCTGCCTTCCAGCTGTTCGGCCAAAGAGTCGTTCTTGGCGAACGGCAGGGCGATGACCACGTTGTCCGCCTCCAAGAAGCGCTGCTCGCCTTCTTTGGTCTCAAGGGAAAGACCCTTGTCGGTGATCTGCAGCAGCTTCACGCCTGCCAAGCGTTCCACGCCCTTCTTGTCGAACCACAGGAACAGGCGGGTCTTGCGCTCGTGGTACATCTGCTTGCCCAGCTCGTCGTCGGTATCGACGATGGTGACCTTGCGCCCACGCTTGGTGAGGTACTCACCCAACTGGCAGCCCTGGATGGCTCCGCCGATGATGACCACGTTCTTGCCCACCGGCATCCACATCCTGCTGAGGTCGCGTAGCGTCTTGGGCCCGAAGAGCTTGAGGAAGAAGCGCAGCATGCCGTAGAGGTCGGCGCTCTTGACCACGTTCTTGCCGTCCAGGCCGGGAACGTCCGGCAGGGTGGGCTGCCCACCGGCGGCCACGATCACCACATCGGGCTTCTCGGCCGCGATCATGGAGGCGTCGAACTCCTTGCCCAAGACGACCTTGACGCCCTCCTTCTTCACCTGGCGACGGAAGAACCAGATGACTTCGCGCACGTCCTCGGTCTTAAAGCCCTTGACCATGGCGGCCAACGACATGGAGCCGCCCAGGTACTTGCCCTTCTCCCACAGGGTCACGTCGTGCCCGCGCGCGGCCGCCACCCGTGCCGCCTGCATGCCCGACGGCCCGCCGCCGACTACCAAGACCTTCTTCTTCTGAGTCGCGGCCGGGGCCATGTCGTAGCTCTCGGTGCCGAAGCACGCGTTGATACGGCAATGCCTAGGTTCGTTGTAGGTGCTGCTGCAGTTGCCGCACTTGGTGCAGGGCTGGATGTCGGCCTGGCGGCCGGTGCGCACCTTGTTGGGGTACTCGGTGTCGGAGAAGATACGCCGGTTGAAGCCTATGAGGTCGGCCTTGCCCTCGCTCAACACCTTCTCGGCCGAGTCGGCGTCGAAGCCGGTGACGGTCATGATGGGGATCTTGACCGTCTCCTTCATGACGGCGGCGAGCGGGACGTTGCACAGAGCCCCATAGTGGCTCCAGTCCATCTCCTTGGGGAACTCGCTCAGGGGGATGTGTGGCTCGGGATAGAAGATGTTGTCGGGCAGGTATGAGCCCTGGTGCATGCCGGCCCAGTGATAGCGTACGTGCAGAGAGTCGACCCCGTTGGCCTCGTAGATGCGGGCGATCTCCTGAGCTTCCTGGAGCGTGAGCCCCTCGTCGCCGGCGCCGATCTCAAGCGCGTTCATGAGTATCTGCACGGGGAAGTCCTTGCCGCAACGCTTCTTGATCTCCTGGATCACCTGCACGATGAAGCGGGTGCGGTTCTCCATGCTCTGAGGGCCGTAGATGTCGTCGCGTTTGTTCCAGAAGCGGGACAGGAAGCTGTGGAACAGATGGTCGGCGGCGGCGTTGATCTCGATGCCGTCCCAACCGGCCTGCTGCAGACGGGCCGCACCCGAGGCGAAGCGGTCGATCAGCTCCTCGATCTCGTCGATGGTGAGGGCGTGCGGCGGCTCCTCCTCATGCACGTCGAAGGGCGAATACATGGTGACCGCCGATGCGGCCACCCGCTTGGCGATAAGCGCGTAGATGCCGCCCCAGGGGCCACGATGGTAGAGCTGGGTGAAGATGGGGCAGCCGTACTTGTGGACCTCAGCGGATAGCTCCTCCAAGTTCTTGAGGTACTTGTCGTCGTCCACGCGGAAACGCCGGTCGCCCACCTCCAGCAGCGGCCACTCCATGGCCGGTGTCTCGGTGATGATAAGACCCACGCCTCCGCGGGCCACCGCGCCGTAGAAGGCTTTGGCCAGCGGTCCCACCCGTGTCTCTCCGTCGTCGAAGAAGTAGGTCTGCGCGGCTGTCTTGACCATGCGGTTCTTCAACTGGACGTTACCGAGTTGGAACGGCGAGAAGAGGTTCTGGTACGTTGGCTGCGTCATCGCACCTTCCTTTGCGGTCGAAGTGCCCCCCTGATACGCACGGGCGCAACCACCAAGCGCCCGTTCAACAATGATAACCCCGACCGCCTGCGCTCCGATGCACGGATGGATGCTTTGTTGTAATCGCGGCGCTACCCCGATACTCCAGCCGCAGATGGGGCGAGGCGGAGGAGTGATCCTCCGCCTCGCCCCATCTGGTCATACTTGGAGGGACTGAGCCTCAGTCGAGCAGCTTCGCCGCCAGATGTCCGTCGTGGATGGCATCGTATATCTTCCGTGGACGTACGCAGTCGCCCGCTTCGGCCACCTGGATCTCCACGTGGCCGGCCAACGCTGTGACCAGCTCGCGATCAGGCCGGAACCCCGCCGCCAGCACCACGGTGTCGGCTGGGAACTCGGTCATCGTACCGCAGCGGTCCACGGTCTTCACGCCTCCCGCCGTCACCTCCACCAGCCGCTGCCCTGTGTTGATGCTCACGTCCAGATCCTGGAAGCGCAGTTCGTACACCTGGCGTTCGTCGAAGGTGATGTTGCACATGAACTCGTCCAGCATCTCGATGAAGGTGACCCTCTTGCCGGCTTCGGCGACCATCAGGCCCACCTCCGTCCCAACGATGCCACCGCCGATCACGACCACACGGTCGCCGAGCGACACCTCGCCGTGGAGGACCTGGCTTGCCGTGGCCACCTTGGGATCGGTTATGCCCGGGATCTCCTCCAGCCCCAGAGCCGTCGCTCCCGTGGCGACAATGACGGCGTCGTATGTGCCAGAGGTGAGCTCGGCAACGCTCGCTTCCTGCGCCACTACCTTGATGGGCAGCTTCTCCATCTGGGTCTTGAGGTAGGCGATCAGCGGCTTGAGATCGGGCGCCTTGAAGTCGGGTATGGAGGCCTCGAGAAGCGCCCCACCCAGTTCCCGCTTCTCGTAGAGAGTGACGTCGTGGCCCTTGAGCGCGCATACCCGCGCCGCTTCCATGCCGGCCGGGCCGCCGCCGACCACGGCCACGCGGCGTGGGTGCTCAGCCGGGGTGATCCTGAACTCATCCTCTCGGCACAGGGCCACGTTCACCGTGCAGCGGACGGTGTTGGCGATGTGGTCGCCGCGTGCCAGGCACCCGTCGTTGCAGCGGATGCAGGGCCGAATGTCCTCCGGGCGTCCTTCTCGGGCTTTCCGCGGCCACTCCGGGTCGGCCCACAGCGGTCTACCCAGGCCGATGAAGTCTCCCTTGCCCTCATGCAGGATGCTCTCCGCGAGCGCCGGGGAGGTGATCGATCCACTGGCGATGACAGGGATCTTCAGCTCCTTCTTGGCCGCTTCGGCCGCCCAGACGTTGTGAGCCAGCGACATGCCCATGGGGCTCACTTCGTGGATGGTGGTGTGGTGGATGCCGCCAGACATGTGGATGGCCGCGACTCCCAAAGCCTCCAACCGCTTGGCGAGGGCGATGGTCTCGTCGATGCCATAGCCGTCAGGCTCGTAGTCGCTACCGCTCAGACGGCAGACCACGGGGTAGTGCGGCCCCACCTGGGCTTTGATCTCCTGGATGATCTCTAGGAGGATGCGGATGCGATTCTCGAATGGACCTCCGTAGTAGTCGGTGCGTTTGTTCGAGTACGGTGAGAGGAAGTTCGAGATGAGGTAGCCGTGGCAGGCATGGATCTCCACCATGTCGAAACCGGCCATCTGCGCACGGGCCGCCGCCTGGCCGAACGCTTTGACGGCGTCCTTGATCTCGGCGATGGTCATGGGTTCCGGGATGGGACAACCCAGTTCTGTGATCTCAGGCCAGGGGACGTCGGACGCCGCCTTCGGCTGCTCCAAGATGAAGCGCTGCCGCCCGGCGTGCGATATCTGGATGGACGCCACCGCGCCGTTGGCCTTGATGATGTCGGCCAGAAGGGAGAGGCCTGTGATGTGATCGATGCGCGAGATGCCCAGTTGGGACGGCGAGGCCTTAGCGGCCAGGTTGTCCACGTAAGCATATTCGACCACGATCATGGCCGGCCCACCTCGAGCCACCTCGCGATAGTAGCGGAGCAGGCGTTCGGTGATGGAGCCGTCCGGATTGGCGAGGCCGGTATGCTGCGGAGCCTTGATGATGCGGTTCTTGAGGGGGACGCCCCCTATGCAGCCCGGCTCGAACAGTCGGGGGAATGTGGTGTTCACTGGCTCATCCTTCTTCGACTTCAGGGTTGTGCTCGACGTCGCCCCGGACTGCGCTCACAGCAGGGTGACGACCGTTTGGACGTAGCTTCTCCAATCGGACTCGCAGGGTTTCGCGCCCTCGATCCATACGGCGGTATCGGGGTAGCGCGCATACTCGGGCGGTAGGACCATACCGCGGAGGAAATCGGCGCTCTCACCTGGATCGGATGTGGAGATGAGAGGGTAACTCCCTTCCTCGTACCAACAGTCGCCGGTGAGCCGGTTGTCTGACGATTCCCCCTTGTCCGATTCCACTCGCAGGTGCCCCTTCAGCATGCAGCGGATGCCCGACCCGGGGTGAGAGTGAAGGCCTGTGCTGCCGCGATTGTTGTAGATGCAATCGAGGCGGAACAACCACTTGGAGGTGGGGACCAGTTCGAACATACGGATGCGGCGGGACATGCGCAGTCGTGAAGTCACGCCGTCGCCCCAGGCGAGGTTGTTGGGTTCCTCGGTGCGCACCAGTTCCCAACGCCAGATGACCGCACCTTCCCCGCCCGCCTCGACGGAGGTCACGTCCTTGTAGTAGAGGGCTTGGTCGGCCTCCAACAGTTGCCCGTTCAAGGCGGCCGCGCCTTCGAGCACATAGGCGATGCTGTGCTGGGCCTCGAGGTCGTCCTCGGCCACGCTGCCGGGGGCGTAGACATCGTGATAGAGCCTCAGAGTGTACACGCGAAGATCACCACCTCAGATCGACTCGACAGGGTCGGAGGGCGGCGGGCACCCGTGTGCCCGCCGCCCCCCGTCAGTCTTTGCAGA
>JAXGXJ010000009.1:0-171475 GCA_040772905.1 Thermoleophilia bacterium
CGCCCCGCATCTCGGTCCGCGCGACCTGGTGGGCGACGGCGCCCTGTCCGAGGTCGGCTGCGACGGCGGCGCGGGGACGGCTGGCACGGGCGTCTTGGGAGGCATCGACCGCGGGCCCGAGAGCCCGTTCGGCGCGGAGTTCGACGACTGGGATGACGGGCGCACGGCGGTGCGCAGTCCTCTGGCCCCCTTGATCGGCGGCACTGGTGGCGCCGGCGGTCTCGGTGGGGGTGGACTGGTGGATGGCGCTCAGGCCTACGCCGACATCTTCTCGTCCGGCGGCACCGCGGCCGTCGCTTCGGGGGGCATGGCGGGCGCGACTATGGCAGGCAGCGTGGGGGCGGGTACGCAGGAGGCTGGTGTTCCGGACGTTCAGACGGCACGCGGTCCCGGCGGGGGAAGTGGGCCGGGCGCGGCCGGCCGGTCGGCTGGCGCGGCCGAGGTGGGGGCGCAGCCGGGGGCTGACTCTCAGCCGGGCTCGGGAGCGGAACACACCGACGAGCCGCCGGCGGCGCAGGAGACGTTGCCCGGGCTGGCCCGGGCTCCACGCCAGATCGCTCTGCCCGTGGAGGAGCCCGCGTACATGCTCCCCGAGACACATCTTCTGCGGAAGAGCACGCCGGCGAGCGTGTCGGCGCAGCAGGGTGAGCGCGACACCGCCAACGTGCTGCTGCACGCTTTGGCCCAGTTCGGTGTGGAGGCGCGGCTGATCGGGATGGTGGTGGGACCTCGCGTCACCCGGTACGAACTGCAGCTCGCACCCGGCACCAAGGTCTCGCGCGTGACAAACCTCAAGGACGACTTGGCTTACGCCCTGGCGAGCACTGAGATCCGCATCCTGGCGCCCATCCCGGGCAAGTCGGCGGTGGGGGTGGAAGTGCCCAACCAGCGTCCCGACTTCGTCACGCTGGGCGACATCTACCGCGAGTTCCCCAAGTCGGCCGGTCCGCTGATGGTGTGGCTGGGCAAGGACATCTCGGGCAAGCCAGTGTACGCCGATCTCACCCGCATGCCGCACCTGCTCATCGCCGGCACCACGGGCTCGGGCAAGAGCGGATGCGTCAACTGCCTGGTGTCGTCCATCCTCCTGCGCAGCACACCCGAGCAGATCCGCTTCATCATGATCGACCCCAAGAAGGTTGAGTTGTCGCACTACGACCGCATCCCGCATCTGCTGGTGCCGGTGGTGACGAACATGAAGGACGCGGCCGGCGTCCTCCACAACGTGTGCAAGGAGATGGAAGACCGCTACGAGCTGATGGAACTGGAGCACGCGCGCAACCTGGGCGAGATGAACAAAGCTCGGGCCCGGCGCGGTGAGAGGGCGCTGCCCTACATCGTGGTGGTCATCGATGAGCTTGCCGACTTGATGATGGTGTCACCGCAAGAGGTGGAGGAATACGTCATCCGCCTGGCGCAGAAGTCGCGGGCGGTGGGCATCCATCTGGTGGTGGCCACCCAGCGCCCCTCGGCAGACGTCATCACCGGCATGATCAAGGCCAACATCCCCTCGCGCATCGCCTTCGCCGTCTCCAGCCAGGTCGATTCGCGCGTCATCCTGGACGTCAATGGGGCCGAGACCCTGCTGGGCATGGGCGACATGCTGTTCAAGCCGCTGGGCGCCAGCCACCTGCAGCGCGTGCAGGGCGCCTATATTACCGAGGAAGAGATCGCCATCTTGGTGAACCATTGGCGCCATCAGGCCGAGCCTGAGTTCCGT
This sequence comes from Thermoleophilia bacterium, assembly GCA_040772905.1. Lineage (GTDB taxonomy): Bacteria > Actinomycetota > Thermoleophilia > RBG-16-64-13 > RBG-16-64-13 > JAXGXJ01. The sequence continues at coordinate 1,721 of JAXGXJ010000009.1, forward strand.
GAAGAGCTCCTGCGCCGTCCGCCCGACCCGAAGAAGGGGGGTGGCTCCGATGACGACATGTTCGACCCCGACGAGGACGACCTCCTCGTCGATGCGGCGCGTCTGGTGATCGAGACCGGCAGTGCGTCTGTGTCCATGCTTCAGCGCCGTCTGCGCGTGGGGTACACGCGCGCCGGACGCCTCATAGACATGCTGGAGCGCCGGGGTATCGTGGGACCGTGGGAAGGGAGCAAGCCGCGGCAGATCCTCATCGAGGCCGATGACCTCGACCACGTGCTTGCCGGCTTGGACGGTGCCCCTCTCCTTGATGATGGCGACGACGGGACCGCCGGTGACTGATCTGGTCGTCCCCTCCGTCACGGCGGCCGAGGTGATGGAGGGCGGGTTCCAAGTGGTCGATGTCCGCTCGCCCAGCGAGTTCGCCGACGGCCACATGCCCGGATCGGTCAACCGCCCCTTCTTGGACGACGGCCAACGTGTGGCGGTGGGTATCGCCTACGGGGAAGAAGGGGCCTCCAAAGCCAGGCTGGTGGCCATGGAGCAGGTGACGCCGGGTTTGGTCGCCTACCTCACGGGGCTGGCAGAGTTCACGCGCAGCCGGCCGCGTGGCCGTCGCGTGGCTGTGATGTGTTGGCGTGGGGGAGAACGCAGCCGCAACGTGGTCTTGCTCCTCGCCCTGCTCGGCATCCATGTGGTGACCGTCAGCGGGGGATACCGGGCCTATCGAAGAGAAGTGCTCTCACGACTGAGAGACTGGCGGCCTCCCGTGCCGGTGGTCACGCTCTACGGTCACACAGGTTCGGGCAAGAGCGCCCTGTTGCGCGCCTTGGCCGAGATGGTTCCGGAGGCAGACGAGCCTCGCCCCTGGGTGGTCGACCTGGAGCAGCTGGCGTTGCATCGTGGTTCGTTGCTGGGTGGACTGAACCAGCCGGGCCGGCAGCGGCAGAAGGACTTCGACGCGCTGCTGTGGGAAGAGTTGCGTCATCAGCGCGGGGAGTATCTGGTGTTGGAGGGTGAGGGAGGGAGGATCGGACGCATCTATCTGCCCGGGACGGTGGCGGAGGCGGTGCGAAACGGCCTGCCTGTGAAGGTCGAAGCGTCTCTGGAGGAACGCGCCGCCCGCATAGTGCAGGAGTACGCACCCGAGCGGTGGGACGCCGAGGACGTGGCTCGCTTCCGCAAGAGCCTGGGTCTCATAGGCGGGCGTCTACCTAAGAAGACCCTGCATTCCTTGGAAAGCGCTTTTGATGATGGTAGATTTACCGACGTCGTGCGGGAGCTCTTGGTCGCGTACTACGATCCTCTCTACCAGAAGTCGTCGGTGGAGGGCCGGGACTTCGTATGGGAGTTTCAGACCAGCTCCGACCCACGGGCCGATGCGCGCAGGTTCGTGCGCGACATAGGCCCTGTCATCCGAGAGGTACTCTAGCTGACTTCCCCCATCGACATAGGCGCCTCTCTCCGGGAGGCACGTATCCGCCGCGATCTCACCATCAAAGACGTCGAGGACGTCACCAAGATCCGCGGCAAGTACCTGGAGGCGCTCGAAGAAGATGATTTCGAGGTGCTTCCCGGTGCCACATGTGTGGTGGGCTTCCTGCGCACCTACTCCTCGTTCTTGAAGCTGGACGCCGATGCCATGGTGGAGGCGTACAAGACGGGCTTCGCGCGCTCCCGCTCCGATGAGGTTCCCATTGTCCGTACCGACGTCACCAAGGCGCCGCGCTCGCGCACCAGCGCCGAGCGCAAGAAGCAGCGGGTGCGGCGGCAGCACGGTAGTTACGTTATAGCCGCGGTGTTCGCACTTGTGGTGGTGGCTCTGCTGGCCTGGTTCGGGACGGGACGAGGAGAGGAAGCGGCGTCTCTGAGCGCTGCCAACATCACCAGTTCCACGCTTACCACCACGGCTCCGTTGGTCGGGGGCAGTTCCACCACGTCGGCCCCGTCCACTACGGCTCCAGCGCGCACCACTACCACGGTAGCCGGCGGCACGGCTCCCACGGACGGTCCGATCGAAATGGTGCTCTCCGTGCAGGACGAGGAATGCTGGTTGGTCGTACGCGAAGACGGCGAGGGTGGAGCTGAGGTCTTCGCAGGCACCCTGTCGGCGGGCGGCAAGCAGACGTTCGACGGAGCTAAGAGCTACTGGTTGATGGCGGGCAACCCCGATGTCCTGCTCGTCACCGTCGAAGGCAGCGCTTACACCTTGCAGGAACCTGCCGGGACTTTCATCGTCACGGGGGCCGGCGTAGAGCGTTCACAGTAGCCTATGCGTGCCCCCGTGGGCCCATCGCCCAGACTCTATCTTCACACGCTGGGGTGCCCTAAGAACGATGCCGACAGCCGCACCTTGGCGCGGACGCTGGAGCAGCACGGTGTGACCGTGGTCGGCGACCCAGCATCGGCCACGCACGTCCTCATCAACACCTGCGGCTTCATACAGGACGCGAAAGAGGAATCCATCGCTGCCATCCTCCAGGCCTGCGCGCGTCACGGTGGTCCGCAGGTGCTGGTCATGGGGTGTCTGGTGGAGCGCTATCGCGATGAACTGCAGGCGGGCATCCCGGAGGTGGGAGGTTGGTTCCGCCTGGGAGAAGAATCGCAGGTGGCGGACATGTTGAGGGCTGTGTCGCCCTCGGCCGCCGTGACCGCCTTCGAGCCGGCAGGTCTTGCGGCTGGTTGCTCGGCCGCGCAGGGCGAGGCCTCCTACGCCTACATCAAGATCTCTGACGGCTGCGACGAACTCTGTACGTTCTGTGCCATCCCCGCCATCAAGGGACGCTACTACTCGCTGGATGCCGGGTCGATCCTGATCGAGGTCGATGCGTGCCTGGTTCAAGGGGCTCGGGAACTCGTGCTGGTGGGGCAGGACACAGCAGTCTGGCGCAGCGGTGATATGGACCTGCGAGGGTTGATCGACCGGATATTGGCGGACGAGCGGGTCGCCCGCGTCCGCGTGATGTATCTGCAGCCCGAGCACGTATCCGACCGCCTACTCGAATACATGGCCCGCACCCCCCGAGTCTGCCGCTATCTGGACATCCCTCTGCAGCATACCCACCCCGAGGTGCTCAAACGGATGGGGCGCTGGGGCGACGGCACCGTGTATGGCGGACTCATAGCTCACGCACGCCGGCTGATGCCCGACGTCTCCGTGCGCTCGACGTTCATCGTCGGCTTTCCCGGCGAGACGGAAGAGCACTTCCAGCAACTTCTCGACTTCGTCGACGACATGGGCTTTGACCACGCGGGCGGCTTCGTATACAGTCCGGAGGAGGGGACTGTGGGAGCCACCTTGCGCCCGCGCGTGAGGAAGCGAGTGGCTATCGAGCGCCTCAACCGGCTCACGGAGCTCTTGGCGCTCCGGGCCCAGGACGTCCACGGCCGGCTCCTCGGGAAGAGCCTGCCCGTCATGATAGATGCGCTGGGTCCCTTCGGAGACGACGAGGGCGAGTCGGGCGTCGCGGCCGTAGGCCGCACGGAAGGCCAGGCTCCCGACGTGGATGGAGTAACCTACATCGAAGGCGCCCTCCCCGAGGGGGTACGTCCCGGCGATGTGGTGAGCGTGACCATGACCGACGCAGTGGGGCATGACATGATCGGAAGATGCGATGACTAGCGTGGCGGCATGAGACCGAACCTTCCCAACTCCATCACCTTGTTCAGGGTGCTGCTCGTACCTGTGCTCATGGTCTTTATGCTCGTCCATATCCCTTTGGGTGACATCATCGCCTTGGTGATCTTCGTGGTGGCCGCGGGCAGCGATTCCCTCGACGGGTACATCGCCCGGAAGACGCGTCAGACCACGGTCATGGGCGCATTCCTCGATCCCCTGGCCGACAAGCTCTTGATCACGGCTGCGCTTGTCTCGCTGGTGGCGCTGGACGAACTGTCCGCCTGGGTTGCTATGGTTGTGATCGCGCGTGAGTTCGCGGTCTCGGGCCTGCGCATGGTGTCGGCGGTGCAGAACATCGTCATACCGGCCAGCAAGTGGGGCAAGGCCAAGACCGCTTCGCAGATGTTGGCGGTGGCGGCGCTCCTCATCGAGCCGCGCTGGTTGGACCCGGGGTGGACATTGGGAGGACAGAAGATCACCTGGTACCTGGTCATGCTCATGTTGGTGCTCACGGTCGTGAGTGCGGCCGACTACTTCTTGCACGCCTGGAGGAGGCTCAGCGGCGGGGTGCAGGCGGCATCCTCGGGCGCTCCCATCGAGCAGCCGGGCGGTGATCGTGTCGGTCTCGACCGGGCGCGTGGTACATGAGTGACGGCCGCGTGTCGCGAGGGCGGGAAACGGTCCGCCGCTCTCATGCCGGCTCGGGCGTGGATGGAGTGAGACAGAGGTTGTTCGTGGCCGTGCCTCTGCCCGAGGGACTTCTTCCGTCGGTCCAGCAGGCGCAGGCGAGTCTGCCGCACATCTCGGGCTTACGGATCCTTGGGCGCGAACAACTGCACGTGACCTTGGCCTTCATCGGCGAGGTGGACGAGGAGAAGGCGCGCGCGGCGTGCGCCGTGGTGGCCGCGGTACCGACCGATCTCGGGGGAGAAGGTGTGCTCGATGGATTCCTGCTCCTGCCCTCGCCCGGACGTGCGCGGGTGGTCACCCTTGCCGTGCGTGACGAGGAGGGGGCGTTCGCTCGACTCTTCGAGCATGTGATGAGCGGACTCGAACGAAACGGGGTCATGCAGCGCGAGAAGCGGCCGTTCCGGCCCCATGTCACCGTGGCACGCCTAAGGGTCCCCACGATGCTGCAACCAAAGTCGGAGTGCACCGAGGCACCCTACCGGATAGAGTCGGTGTGCCTCTACAGAAGCGAGCTGAAGCGTGAGGGCGCCGTGTACACGGTACTTGAGCGCACGAGAATGGAGGGGCTGACGTGAGTAAGACCCAGGGCGGAGGAGGAGCATTGGAGAAGGAGAAGGCTCTCGAGATGGCTGTGCTGCAGATAGAGCGGCAGTACGGCAAGGGTTCCATCATGCGTCTGGGTGACGAGTCGGCGGCCCTTCATGTGTCGGCCATCTCCACCGGGTCGTTGGCGCTCGACCTGGCCCTGGGCGTGGGAGGAGTGCCTCGGGGTCGTGTGGTGGAGATCTTCGGGCCCGAGTCCAGCGGCAAGACGACGCTGGCACTGCACATCATCGCCGAGGCGCAACGGGCCGGAGGTAAGGCGGCCTTCATCGACGCGGAGCATGCCATGGATTCGGCCTACGCGCGCCGCATCGGAGTGAACGTCGATGAATTGCTGGTGTCGCAGCCCGACAACGGTGAGCAGGCCTTGGAGATCACCGAGTTGCTTATCCGCAGCGGAGCACTCGACATCGTCGTGGTCGACTCTGTCGCGGCCCTCACTCCTAGAGCTGAACTTGAGGGTGAGATGGGCGACTCTCATGTAGGCCTTCAGGCTCGTCTCATGAGCCAGGCCATGCGCAAGTTGGCGGGCACCATAAGCAAGACTCAGACCACCGCGGTTTTCATCAACCAGCTCCGCGAGAAGGTGGGGGTCATGTTCGGCAACCCCGAGGTGACCCCGGGCGGCCGGGCCCTCAAGTTTTACGCCTCCGTGCGGCTTGATATCCGCCGCATCGAGACCCTCAAAGAGGGCACCGAGGCTGTGGGCAACCGGGTGCGCGTGCGCGTGGTGAAGAACAAGGTGGCTCCGCCCTTCAAAGAGGCCGAGTTCGACATCATGTACGGCACCGGCATCTCCACGGAGGGCGATGTCCTCGATCTGGCCGTGAACAACAAGATCGTGCAGAAGAGCGGGGCGTGGTTCTCGTACGGCGACCAGCGGCTGGGCCAAGGCCGCGAGAATGTGCGCCAGTTCCTGCGTGACAATCCCGAGCTGGTGCGTCAGTTCCGTGAAGAGGTCATCAAGGTGCTGGCTCCCGACTGGATGGCGGCCGCCCCGGCCGACGCACCGGCTGGAGCGGATGCCGGGCCCCGCATGCAGTCCGCCGATGCGGGCGGCGACGGAGCGGGACTCGTGCAAGGTGGGCAGGCTGGCGATGACGCCGGGATGCCCGAGACAGGGGTGTGACACGGTGATCGGGTGCAGGGCGCGCTGAGCCTGCACGAGGGCTGATTCTCATGGCTCGAGTCCGCCGTCAGGATGGTCCGGAAGTGCGCTCGGGCGTCATCACCCGGTTGGCGGTGCGGTCGGGACGGCCCGACCGCACGCGGGTGTATCTTGATGGACATCTGGCCGTGGAGCTGGCCACCCAGGTGGTGCAGGAAGCTCGTCTGCGCGAGGGCTGTGTGCTCGAGGAGCCTCGTTTCGCCGAGCTCCTGGCTGCTGATGAGCCTCATCGAGCGCGCTCCCGTGCGCTCCATCTGCTCGCCGCGCGCGACCGCTCGGTGGCTGAGGTGAAGCGACGCCTCGAGAGCGCCGGCTTCTCCGAGCCCACGATCGCGTCCACGGTAGCATGGCTTTCGGACCTCGGCTACCTGGACGATGAACGCTTCGCCGGCCGCTTCGTGAGCGAGAAGGCCAAGTCGGGCTGGGGCGAACGTCGGCTTCGCATAGAGTTGGCCCGCAAAGGTGTGGAGCGGAAGCAGGTCGACCAGGTCCTGGTCGCGTCACAGGAGGACGAAGAAGTCAGCCGAGCTCAGGATGAGGCACTCGTCGGTCTGGTCCGCAGGCGCTTCGCTCGGCGTTGGGAGGAAGACCGCGAAGGCAGCGAACGTAGACTCACGGGGTTTCTTCTGCGCCGGGGATACGGCTGGGACGACGTCTCCCGTCTCATCCGGCTCATGGACGGAGACGCGCCGGGGCGTGCGGGCACCGGGGAGGTCGACGCTCCTTGACACCCCGGAGAAAGCGCCTGTAAACTCGCCATGTGTGATGATCGGTCGACGGCGGATAGGCCCGACCTTGCTGATAGCGATAAATGGCGTTGAGTAGGCCTTTCTGGATACATGGCAGGAGCCGAAAACGTAATTTAGACCTGGACATATCCGATGCCCGCCTGTGAACAGGTCGCAGGTCACCTAGGGGCATGGAATAGAGACCAGCAGGCAAGGAACAGCCAGTAGTAGCGGCCGGGCATGAGCTCGGCCTCTTTGTTTTCGCCGCCCGTTCTTCACTCCCCGGCAGGACGTGCCGTGATGACGACACTGACGACATCGAGTGGAGTGATGATAAATGAGTACAGGATTGGCGATCGTGGTTGTGGTGGTGGTGGCGATCGTGTGCGCAGCCGCCGGCTACTTCGCACGGAAGTACCTGGGGGAAGCGAAGATCAGGTCGGCGGAGGATGCCGCCGCTAAGATCGTGCAGGATGCCGAGCGCGATGCAGAGGCCATCAAACGTGAAGCTCGGGTTGAAGTTAAGGATGAGCTCCACCAGTTGCGTACCAAGGCCGAAGCCGAGATCAAGGAACGGCGACAAGAACTTGCGCAACTAGAGAATCGTCTGCTCAGCCGCGAAGAGGGGCTGGACGAACTGCAGAAAGACCTGACCCGCCGCGAGCAGTCGGTCACCGACCGCGAGGCTCACTACCGCAAGGTCATCGAAGAGGCGGAAGAGGTCCGAGCCGAGCAACAGCGCCAACTGGAGGAGATCTCGGGTCTGAGCAGGGAACAGGCTTCGGAGATCATCCTCAAGCGCACCGAGGACGAGGTGCGGCACGACATGGCCAAGATGGTCCGGGCCATCGAGGAGGAGGCGCGTCACGAGGGCGACCGCCGGGCAAAAGACATCCTCTCCATCTGTATCCAAAGGAATGCCGCGAGCCACGTGGCCGACACCACTGTGTCTGTGGTCCCGCTCCCGTCCGACGATATGAAGGGGCGCATAATCGGCCGTGAGGGCCGCAACATCCGCACCTTGGAGAACCTCACCGGCATCGACTTCATCATCGACGACACCCCGGAGGCGGTGGTCCTTTCCGGGTTCGACACGGTGCGTCGAGAGATCGCCCGCCTCACGCTCTCGAAGCTTGTGGCCGACGGACGCATCCATCCGGCCAAGATCGAGGAGATGTACTCCAAGGCTCGCGAAGAAGTGGAGAGAGAGATCCAGGAGGCCGGTGAGCAGGCCGTGCTCGACGCCAACGTGCATGGGGTGGCTCCCGAGTTGCTCCGGCTCTTGGGCCGCTTGAAGTACCGCACCAGCTACGGTCAGAACGTGTTGATGCACTCTCTGGAGGTGGCGCATCTGGCTGGTCTGATGGCTCACGAACTGGGCGTCAACGCCAAGTTGGCCAAGCGGGCTGGGCTGTTGCACGACTTGGGCAAGGCTGTCGACCATGAGGTGGAGGGTTCGCACGCCACCATCGGCGGCAACCTGGCGCGGCGCTACGGCGAGTCCGACGCGGTGGCTCACATCATCGAGGCGCACCACAACGAGGTCGAGCCGTCCACGGTGGAAGCGGTGCTCGTGGCCGCGGGTGACGCGGTGTCCGGCGCACGGCCCGGGGCCCGTCGGGAGACTCTCGAGACTTACATCAAGCGACTGGAGTCGCTGGAGAAGATCGCCGAAGCCAAGCCTGGTGTGGAGAAGTGCTATGCCATCCAGGCAGGGCGTGAGATCCGCGTGCTGGTGAAACCGGAAGAGGTGGATGACCAAGCCGCCGGGCTGCTGTGTCGGGAGATCGCCAAAGAGATCGAGCAGGAACTCGACTATCCCGGCACCATCCGGGTGACGGTCATCCGCGAGAGCCGCGTGGTGGAATACGCCAAGTAGGGGCGAGGTGTTCGGCAGGGAGTGGTCCTCATGACCTCTGCGGCGGTCAATGTCGCTGACTCGGCGCAGGCTGGTCCAGTGGGCTATTTCCTGCGCTCCTTCGGTTGCCAGATGAACGACCACGACGCCGAGCGCATCGCGGGGCTGCTCGAGGGCATGGGTCACACGCGCGTGTCATCGCCCGAGAAGGCCGACATCCTGGTCTACAACACCTGTTCCATCCGCGAGAAGGCCGACAACCGGCTGGCCGGACACCTGGGTCTCGCGGCCCGGCTGAAGCGGACGGGGCCGGTGCGGGTGATCGTGGTGGCGGGGTGTCTGGCGCAGAGCCGTCGCGAGGAGTTCTTCACCGACTTCCCTTGCGTGGACGTGCTGGTGGGTCCGCAGAACCTGCACGATCTGCCCTCGCTTCTCAACGCGCACCTGCGGACGGGGGAGCGTTCCGCGGCCTTCCAGGAGAGCACTACCACGTGGAGTGCCGACCTTCCGCGCAGCCGTGTCGCCGGGCCCGCGGCCTGGGTGCAGATCGTCGCAGGCTGCAGCAACTTCTGTTCGTACTGCATCGTGCCCTATGTTCGGGGGCCGGAGGCCTCGCGACCCGCGGCGGCCATCGTGGACGAGGTGGCGGGGCTGGCGGCGTCAGGTGTGCGTCAGGTGACCTTCCTGGGCCAGAACGTGAACGCGTACGGCAAGGAGCCGGAATTCGCGGGCGAGGAAAGCTTTGCCGACCTTCTCCGCGCCGCCTGTGACGTGCCCGGGCTGGAGCGGATCCGCTTCATGACCTCGCATCCCAAGGACATGTCCCCAGGACTCATCGAGGTGATGGCGGCGCCGAACCAGGTGTGCGAGCACCTGCACCTCCCCGTTCAGTCGGGCAGCGACCGTATCCTGGCGGCCATGCGGCGCGGCTACGACCGGGCCACATACCTGTCGCTGGTGGGGCGGCTGCGCGCGGCGCTGCCTGACCTCGCGCTCACCACCGATCTCATCGTGGGCTTCCCCGGCGAGACAGAGGAGGATTTCGCCCAGACCCTGGCGTTGGTGGAGGAGGTCAGGTTCGATGGAGCCTTCACCTTCGTCTACTCGCCGCGTCGCGACACCGACGCCGCCCGTCTTTCGGGGCGCATCGAGCCGGCTGTGGCCGAAGAACGCATGCACCGCTTGGTGACCGCCATCCAGCGCATCGCCCGGGAGCGCAATGACGCCCTGCTCGGTCGCACGGTGGAAGTCATGGTGGAGCGACCCAGTCGCCAGCATCCGGGAGAGGTCATGGGGCGCACGCGCGGCCATAAGCCGGTGAACTTCGTCTCCAGCGCGCGACCGGGAGACCTGGTCGACGTGGAGCTGGTCGAGGCCACCTCCACCAGCTTCCGCGGTCGCCGGCTGTCATGAATCCTGGGGGCGCCGTCATCGGCCTGTTGGGGCCGACGGGCGTGGGCAAGACGTCGGTCGGTGTGGAGCTGGCTGGACGGCTGAGAGCGCGGGTGATCTCGTGCGATTCCATGCAGCTCTATCGCGGTTTCCCCATACTCACGAACCAACCGACGCCGGAGGAACGGGCCGCCGTCACACATGAGCTGGTGGGTATAGTCGAGCCCGGCGGATGTTTCTCCGCCGCGCAGTACGCGGCTGTAGCCCGACCGCTCATCGACGAGGACCTCGCACGGTGGGGATGGGCGCTCGTGGTCGGAGGCACCGGTCTCTACTTTCGTGCCGCCGTCGCACCGCTGGACATGGCGCCCGCCGTGGATCCCGAGGTGAGGCGTCGGCTGGAGCAGCGGGCAGTCCAGCAGGGGGCCGCAGCTCTGTACGCAGAACTCAGCCGCCTGGACCCTGAGGCGGCGGCTGCCATCGGGCCGCACAATACGCGCCGCCTGGTGCGCGCCCTGGAGGTGGTGGTGAGCGGTGGCACCGCCTGGTCGGGGCGAGGCGATCTCTGGGAGCCGGCCTATCGCCATCCCACGCTCACTGTGGGGTTGACGCTGGAGCGGGAGGAGCTCTATCGACGCATCGATGCGCGCACGCCGGGGATCATCGTGGGTGGGGCCGAGGAGGTGCGCCGTCATCTGGAAGGTCTGACATCGGAGGAGAGTGCGGAGGAGCGCGAGGCGCCCCGCGCGGGTATCGAGAGCGCCATCGGTTATCGGGAGATCCGCCGCTACGTGGACGGTCGGCAGGGCTTTGACGAGACCGTGACCCAAGTGGCGGCGGCTACGCGCCGCTATGCCCGACGCCAACTCACCTGGCTGCGCAAGCTCGGGGACGCTGTTATCATTGACGTCCATGATCGGGCCCCAGGGGAGGTGGCCGATCAGATTCTCGCACTCGCACTCTCCGGAGAACACACGAAGGAGCCTCGGCAGGGATGAGACTGGCCAAGTGGCAGGGATTGGGCAACGACTACCTCATCCTCGAGGCCGCTGCGCTGCCCGGGCCGCTCTCGGCGCAGGCGATCGCGCTGCTCTGCGACCGTCACCTGGGCGTGGGCTCCGACGGGATCCTGCTGCACGACGTCCCCAGCGGGGCCGTGCCGGATGCGATCGCGCGCATGCGCATCTTCAACCCCGACGGCAGCGAACCCGAGATGTGCGGTAACGGCATCCGCATGTTTGCCCGCTACCTGGCGATGAAGGGTGAGGTCCCCGCGGCCGTCTCGCCCGGTGACGAGCCGGAGTACGTGGTGGAGACCCTGGCCGGACCCATCAAACCCCGTCTGCTGGCCGACGGCCGGGTGCGCGTGGATATGGGGCGCGCCCGTTTCAACAGCGCCAATCTCGATACGGCAGCGCTGGATCCCCCGAACCCCGGTGCGGGGGCGGGTGCTTCCTATGCCGATGCCGTGGATGTGGCGTTGACTGCGGGGGGTCGCAGCTACCGTGTCACCTTCGTCGACGTGGGCAATCCGCACTGCGTCGTCCCGGTCGACGACCCGGCGACGTTCGACGTGACCGGGGTGGGGCCGCTGTTGGAACGTCACGCCGCGTTCCCCAACCGGGCCAACATCGAGTTCGTGCGCGTCGAGGCCGACGGTTCCGTGCGCATGCGCGTGTGGGAGCGCGGCGTGGGGGAGACGCAGGCCTGTGGAACGGGAGCGACCGCGGTGGGCGCGGCCATGGTGCGCCTGGGCATGGCCGCCAGCCCGGTGGTGGTGCGGCTCCTGGGCGGCGACCTCACCATTGAGGTCGGAAGTCCTGACTTCCACGTGTTCATGACCGGACCGGCGGAAGAGGTCTTCGAATGCGACCTCTCCTCCGACCTGCTCCGGCGGCTGGGCTGGGCCGCAGCCGCCACCCTCTCATAGACCCCGACCACTGACCCGCAAGGAGGACCCTCGTGCTCTTCTCCCGCCGCATGGACGATCTGCCGCCGTACCTCTTCGCCCGCATCGAGCAGAAGATCGCCGAGAAGCGCAAGGCCGGCGTCGATGTCATCAGCCTGGGCATCGGCGATCCCGATCTGCCCACGCCGCAGTACATCGTGGAGGAGATGCAGCGCCAGGTGGCCGATCCTCGCAATCATCGCTATCCCAGTAACTGGGGCCTTCCTGAGTTCGCACAGGCGGCGGCCGACTTCTACCGGCGGCGGTTCGGCGCCGAGATCGATCCCGCGAAAGAGTTCTTCCCCCTGCTGGGAGCCAAAGAAGGTCTGGCGCACGTGTGCATGTCCATGCTCGACGCGGGCGATCTGGCCCTCGTCCCCGACCCCGGCTATCCGGTGTACTCGGGCGGCTCCATCATGATGGGCGCCGAGGTGCGTTATCTGCATCTGCGCCCCGAGAAAGGCTTCCTGCCCGATCTGGACGAGATCAGCGAAGAGGAGGCCCAGCGCGCCAAGGTTCTGTTCATCGGCTACCCCAACAATCCCACCGCCGCCGTCATCGAGGACGACTTCTTCGAGCGGGTGGTGGCCTTCGCCAAGAAGTACGACATCGCCGTGATTCACGACAACGCCTACTCCGAACTCACCTTCGACGGCTACGTGGCTCCCAGCTTCATGGCCACGCCGGGGGCCAAGGACGTGGGCGTGGAATTCTTCAGCTACTCCAAGCCCTTCAACATGACCGGGTGGCGCCTGGGCTTCGCCGTGGGCAACCGCGAGATCCTGTCCCACCTGTGGCGCCTCAAGACCAACATGGATTCCGGTATGTTCGATGCTCTGCAGCGCACGGGTGCCTTCATACTCAACAGCCCCTGGGATTTCGTGACCGAGATGTGCGAGATCTACCGGCGCCGCCGTGACCTCTTGGCCGAGGCGCTTGTCTCGGTGGGCATGCAGGTGCCCAAGCCCAAGGCCACCATCTACATGTGGATCCCGGTACCCGAGGGTTACACGTCGGCCACGTTCGCGGAACACGTGCTCGACCAGGCCGGCGTGGTGGTGACTCCCGGCGCCGGTTACGGGCCCGCAGGCGAGGGTTTCTTCAGGTTGTCGCTCACCACGCCCGACGACCGCATCGCCGAGGCAGTGGACCGCATCGAGCACTCCCTGCGCCTGTGAGCGGCCGAGGGAGCGGAGGGGGTGAACCTCCAGTGGAGCTAAAGGTGAAGTTGCTCCACCCCGACGCGCAGCTGCCGCGGCGCGCCCATCCGGGGGACGCCGGTGCCGACCTCTGCTCGGTGGAGGAAGTCGTCATCCCGCCGGGAGAACGCCGCGACGTGGGCACGGGCCTGGCGTTGGCCATCCCGTCCGGCTGCGCGGGATTCGTGCAGCCTCGCTCAGGTCTGGCGTTCAAGCACGGCATCATGGTGGTCAACTCGCCGGGCCTCATCGACGCGGGCTATCGCGGCGAGGTGCGGGTGTCGCTGTACAACTCTGGCTCTGAGCCCTTCCCGGTGCGGGTGGGGGAGCGTATCGCCCAGCTGGTCATTCAGAGAGTGGAGGAGCCTGCTTTTGTCGCCGCCGGCGAACTGCCCGAGACGGTCCGCGGAGACGGGGGGTTCGGCAGCTCGGGGCGGTAGCCACGCTCCTGCGCGGGGCGAGGCCTCACCGGAACCCGCTCCCACCCGAAGGAACTCATTGGGGTGGGATGGTGTACTCCTCCCAGGTGTTGGGGACGATGGCCACGCTGAGTGTGTGCTTCTGATTGGCCCAGCGTATGTAGTCCCCGTTATACGCGATCGTCGGCGTACCCACACCCTCGACATCACCGTCGCTCAGTAGGCACCCAATGATGTGGTCGACCTTGGGGTCGTGACTGCGGAGGAGAACATCACCGACGACTATCAGCACACCGTGGAATGGGAACGTCCCCGACCAGTCGATTACCGGAGAGGTGGCGTTCCGAGCGTCCACGACCAGAACGAGCGGCGCCTCTGGGGTGCCCATGGGCTCGTTCCCGGCCGCCTTGATGTCGATCTGTGAGGACTGTGTCTCAAAGTAGACGATACTGCCAGGGGCTTCGTCGCCACGGAGGTACGTCACGAGTTCGTCGGTTGAACGCTGGGCATGGTCGAAGTAGCCGTTCGGTTGGGACATCTGCTTCAGTAGGTCGAGCTTCCAGTCAGGGAGGACACTGTCAAATGAGCAGGTGGGCTCTGTCACGATGCGGATGCCCATCCCAGGGTTGACATCGCTGTTGAAGGATCCACGGCCTGTGTAACGGACCGCGGCACCCTCTTCGCCCGTTGCCGGGTCGACGGGCAATGACCCGGTGTAGTTGGAGTCGACCTTCACGTTCAGGCCGTGGCTGTTGCCCCCGGCGGTGTCGGCCAGCAGGGCGATGTCGGGAAGATCCAAAGGCTGTGCCAAGCGATTGACCTGCACGAGTATCCTGTGACGGGCATTGTCGACCAGAGCTTCACTGTCGATCCACATCACGTCGTTCTCGTTGGAATCGTAGGGGACACGGTTGGCCTCGACCGAGGTGGGATTGTCCGGGGTGTCGTCATAGGTGATGGCGTAGATGAACTGACGGTCTGCGCTGGGATCGCGAAACTCGGTCTCGTCGAAGTAGCTGGGAATGCGTAGGATCGACGGCCACGGATTCCCCCGGTTCATCGGCCAGGTGGCTCGAGGGCGACGATGGCCGAATCGACTCCGGCTTCAGCCACGTTGAATGATTTCACGTCTCTCCGCTCCATTGCGGCGCTCTGATTGGAGGACTGGAGCAGGAAGAACAGGGCCACTCCGATCATGACGAACACGACCGCGAAGGCTTCCACCATCACGATGACCGATCCTTGCTCACCTTTGAGTCTATCTCTCACGGCCCCTGCTCTATGGCTCTGTCCGTCCTGTGTCGGTCATTGCTTCAGGTTGCGCGGTTGTACTACCGAGGTGAGGACGTTGGTCGCCGGCCTCCGACCGGTGTCGACGTCGACGCGCAGATTGATCTCGATCTGACGTATGCGGGTGATGTCACTGGTCTCTTCACCAAGCGCATTGCGATAGGTGAAGAGGGGATAGGCGGCGCTGTCGTTCGCTACGTTCGACGACACGAGACGCGTGGGAGGATCGACGAAGAGCTCCCGTGGCGGAGGAGTCCACTCTCCCGCAGTAGTTCGAACACAGTGCCGCTCGGGGGTTCGACAGGGGGTCGGGTGACACCCTGAAGCGGACCAGCTGGAGGTCATGGCTGCCGTCGCGTTCCACGTCCGTCCACAGGCTGAGGGAGAAGGGCCCGGCGTCGATGATGACTGCATCCAGTTCCTCGGAGGAGACCGAGATGGGTTGCCGGGCCGTGCGGATGTACTCCACCATCTCGGTCATGGCCAATCTGGCTTCTTGCTGCACCGTGATGTCGTCTTCGGTGAAGGCATAGGTCCGCGATAATCTGCCACACCGCGAATATGGCCCCCATGATGACGATCAGCAAGAGTGACGCTACCAGCAGTTCGACGAGCGAGACGCCGGCCTGACCCGCAAGATGGCGCATGAGATGGTCGGGTCGAACCCGAGCACGGGCCCCGGCATGTGGTTGTGGCGTCTCCAGTCTCGCGTGCATGTTCAGACAGCTTTCACGGATGTTGACCGTCAAGTCTGCGCCGTTGACATAGAAGCTTCGGAATGGGTTCAAGCCGGACGCTAAGAGGCTGATGTTGTAGTGTCCATTGGGCAGGGTCGCGATCGCGTTTGTGGTCTGCTTCTTGATGCTCACCGAATAGACAAGGTTCTTGGCTTGGTCGTGGACGTAGATGCGGTTCGGGATTGTTCGATTTGGTGAACTTCACGGAATATGTCAGCTCCGGCGACGGCTGGGCGACGGCCACGGTGAGGCTCACGATGGCTCCCTGCTCCACCTCTGTCCCTTCGGCTGGGTTCTGCGCGAGCACGGTGTCCGGAGGGACGGTACCGTCCGGCCTCCGTGACGGCCCAACCCAATCCAGGAAGATCCAGGTTCAAGGGGTCTATCCTGGTTGCGTGGAGGTCCTGCGCATCGGCGAGCAGAAGCTCGGTCAAGGATGGAACCAGCACCTTGTCGGTGGGTGTCACTCGCCTAACGCCACAGCCCTGACCGGCGCCGCTTCAGGTGCCGCTCGGTCGCCGGTGTCGACTCCATAGATGCGGTACTGGTAGTGCGGGGCCCGTCGGACGGCCACAGGGCGGAGTGTCCATGTAGGGCGGGGACGTCGCCGGATCGAGGGCTCCCACATCGGTGTACTGTGTGGTGCCCGGAGAGAGTTCGGCTACCGGCGCCCACTCGTTGATGGGAGTGCCGTTCGCCAGGGTCTCTTGTCTTTTCGAGCACGTACAGCTTCGGTCGCTCTGCCCCAGGGGTCCAGCGGAGGAGGGCTGTCGTATCGGAGGTAGCGGTGGCCGTGAAGGCGGTCGGCGCTTCCGGAGGGCCCTTCTCCACCCGCAATCTCAGCACCCACGTATTGCCGGGTTGGCGGTAGGCGTTGTACATGGTGGCGTGGAGATCCCAATAGCCGTCGGGTATATCGCGGGCGTCGAACGCGTCCGGAAGTAGATCTCCTGCACGGCGCCGTCGTTCACGACAGCCACCAGCCCGCTGCTGTCCACCTCGTATTCCTTCGCTGCGATCCCCGCTTCATCTCTGAATAGATACTTGAGAAAGATGTCGTTGGGAGAAGGTAGCGGGGGGACGAGGCTGCTGTAGGCCAAGAACCAGTCGGATTCGGCGATGTGGCATCTGATGTTGGTGCTGACGCCGTCGGTCCTCAGGACCGGGAACGGGGTCTGCACGGCGTCGAGGTTGTCCTTGAGGTGGTCCACACCTCCAGCCACCCCATCTTCGGACCCAGGTATTGCTCGGCTACTGTCTTCAGCACAGCCGGAGATACCGAGTGGGAGGAGCATCCCACGTGACCGTGACCTCGACGCTCCTTGACCGCTGGTCATCCTGAGTTCCTCGACGTCGTAATCGATGGAGAAGGTCATGTTCCGTTCCGGGACGAACTCGGTCGTACCGAAGCGCACGCTGAGGTTCCTGGGGTCTGAGGGATTGGCCTCGTCTTCAACGATCTCGCGGTAATCGAGCTGGCGGATCGCCTCGAGCTTCTCGCGGGCGATGTTGGTGGCCACGCTCTTGTGCCGCGCAGCCGAGGCGTGGCTCAAGCCGCCCAAGAAGAACGGGACGACGCCGGCCATGACCACCAGGAAGAGCAGCGTGGCGACCATGATCTCGATCAGAGTGAAGCCACCGCTTCTTGGATCCCTGCTAATCATCTTGACGAGCCTGGAGAGTCTTCGGGTCATCGCTCGATCGTTCCTCTTGTCGCCGCTCACGCGCATTTCTATCTGTTCGTGTATCGGCAGTAATCCGCTGCTTCTTTAGGCTGCGCAGTGTCCGGGGACGCGGAGCGATGCCGCAGTTGAAGCCAGTCGGGTGCGGTGACCTCTTTGGGACGAGGCTCTCTGCAAGGGACGGTCACATTCTAAGCGTGCGCGAGCGCGAGATAACCAGGTCAAGACGAGGTAGTGGGCTGCGATGTGCCTCGTTTCCACGGGTGGCGGTCCCAAGCTGCGACGAAGGGTGCAAGGGAGAGACTAAAGTCGTGCGCCATGATGCCGATATCTGACCCGAGGTCGTGAAGTCGGCCCGACCGAGGTGCAAGGGTTGAGTCAAAGTACGTTCGAGGAGGAAAGTATGTTCACTCGTATCCGCAAGAGGATGAAAGGGCAGAAGGGCTTCACGCTCATCGAGCTCCTGGTAGTCATCATCATCATCGCCATCCTGGCGGCGATCGCCATCCCGACCTTCCTCGGGCAGCGCGAGAAGGCCCAGGACGCCGCTTCGAAATCCCTGGTGCGCAACGCCATGACCGCCATGGAATCGACCTACGTCGACCTGAGAGACTTCACAGAAGTGGACGAAGCCGTTCTGGCGGCCATCGAGCCTGCAATCGACTGGGCTGCTACCGCGGGCACGAGCCCGGCGGAGGATCCGGCGGACACGGCTCTCACATCGGCCAACGCGGTCGATTGGGCCGGGACCGGCACGAACACCTACGAGATCGGGACCATCTCGGAATCTGAAAACACGTTCGGCGTCAAGGTTAACAAGAGTGATGCGCCCGGCGCTGAGTACTACATCAACGGACAAGAAGTAGACCCCGGCTGGACCGGTGGCATCCCTTCGGCTGGCGGTGGCAGCTAGACGTTCTGGCGACGTGCCGATTGGTGCATGCCATTGGCGCATGCCGGGGGAGAGATTCAGAACACGAACGGGGCGGGCACATGTGCCCGCCCCGCTTTGTGCTGTGAGAACATGCATGCATCGTATGAGACGCGAGACCACAGTGTTAGACAGACAAGAAGCGGCTCCGCGCGGATCGTCCGTATGCCTGCGGTTGAGCATCACCCTGCTGGCGTTGGTGCTTCTGGGTGGCGTACTGGCTGGATGCTCGGATGCGCTCACCGCCGCGCGCGATCTGGAGGCCCGGGGCGACTTGCCGGGAGCGGTGGAAGTCTATCGCGAGTTGCTGCAGGAGGAGCCAAACGACTTGGATGCGCTCCGGTCTCTGGCTCTCGATCTGCTCCTGTTGAATCGTCGCGATGATGCTCTAGAGGTCCAGGAGAAGATCGTCAGTCTGGATCCGAAGGATTCACTCACCAGGGTCGAGTTGGCATTCAACTACCTCAATCATCAGAACAGGCCGGCTGACGCAGTCGTATACCTGAAGCAGGCGACGGAGTTGGAGCCGAGCGCCAAGAACTGGGCTTTCCTCGCTCAGGCTCAGATAGAAGTGGACGATCTGCCCGGGGCGGAGAACAGCCTCACTCGCAGTCTCGAGGCGGATCCGACATATCCTCTCGCATACTCGCTCCTGGTCGGGCTTCTCGAGAGTGAGGGTCGGTCGGCTGAGGCTCTCGATGTGCGGCAGCAAGCCGCCTCCAACGGCGTCACGCTGCGCGAGTAGTGTGTTGGACGGGGGCAAGCCGAGGGTCATGAGACAGAGTGTATTTCGGCATAGGATGCAGGGTGCTGCCGGCTTCACCCTTGTGGAACTCCTGATGGTGATCGTCATCATCGCCATCCTGGCCTGTATCGCAGTCCCCATCTTCTTGGGTCACAGGGAGAAGGCTGATGACACGGTCGCCTACACGCTTGTCCGGAACGCTTTGACCGCGGTGCAGGGCTCGTACGTGGACACACATGACTACCGTCTGATCAGCGCCGAAATGCTATCCAAGATGGAGCCGAGCATAGCCTGGGTGACGCAGGGTGCGGACCTGGTCTCGGTCGATCCCCCAGCCCTCTTCGATGCCATCGGTGCACAGGCTTCCAAACATGAGGTGGCGTTCTACGCCCAGTCGGCCGACGTAGTCGACGTTGCCAGTGTGAGTAGGAGCGGCAATTCCTTCGGCATCCAGGTCGATACCCGCGACCTGCTTGATACGGGCTACGTGAAGGTGAGGGTCATCGACGGGAGCGTATCCGTCGGCTGGTGACCGGTCGCATCTCTGCAGCACTCTTCGCGGCTTCTTCATCAGAGGGACGGTAGGATCGTCAGATCCCTGGTTCCCGTCCTCTTAAGACGATCGTCGCCTGCCAATCTAGGTCCAAGGTAGGTCCCGCAGTACACGCCGAGGCCTCACACTGGCACCCATGGATAGCCACCAGCACACTTTCGGCTCTCGGGGCCACACACTCATCGAGCTCGTCGTGGTGCTCGCTCTCGTGGGCATATGCCTTGTGCTCGGGCTGGTCTCGTTCTCGACGGGGGTAGGAGCCCAACAGGCCAGGGGTGCGGCGCAGAGTGTGCAGGTTGCGGCGGCTTGGGCGCAGACTGACGTGCTCTGGCACGCTGGTGCCGTGAGGGTGGCATACGACGGGGGCGATATCGCACTCACGCGCGACCTCGGTCTCGGTGGGGCCGGCCTGGGATGCGCGGCTCCAGTGGCGGATGTATCCACCAACGTCGCCCGCTGGCGTGATGGAGAGGGAGTGGGGGTCACGTTCGGCGGTGCCCTCGCGTCTCCGGACGGCGGCGGGTCTCTCTACTTCGACGTCCTCCAGGCGAGATATCGGGTGGTGGTGCGGCCCGAAAGCGGGCTGACCGCGCGGAGTCTCTCGGTGGTGAGGCCCTGATGAGCGTCATCGCCGGCGGCGCAGGCGCTCGCCGGACAAAGCCGTGTCAAGGGGGATGGATGCTGGCCGAGGTCATGGTCGCCGTCCTCATCGCTGGAGTGGCGGTCACGTTCTTGGCGGCCAGTGTTCTGAGTGCGGCCCAGCAGGCCGGGCACGTGCGTCAGCAGGCGGAGGCAGTGGGCGCGCAGGCTGCCGCTCCCGAGGTGTTGAGCGCCTGGACGTGGGGGGCCGGTGTGCTGGCCGCCGAGTGGTCTCCGGGGCCGGTGCTACGGGTCCAAGCTCGTGTCGAGAGTGGCGGGTCGGATCCCATGATGATGGGATTGTGGATGGACGGCTGGTTTCAGGGGGAGTGGCCGCTGGACGATTCGGGCACGCAGGTGTTCGAGCAGGGGTCTTGGGACGGTTGCGAGGGCGCCGAGGCCGTGCTGCGCGTGCGGGCAGCGGGAGACGCGTGGGGGAGTCCCTGGCGTTCGCTGGTGCCCGGTGCCACGGGCGTGGTCTCGTTACCGCCGATGATCACCGGCAGAGGAGCCGCTTCAGTCCTCGCTGCTTCTTCCGAGGTCACCTCCGTCCACGTGCCGGTCGCGGGAGCGGGTGTGGTGGAGACATCGTGGGTGCCGTCCGCATACGAAGACGCTGCCCACGGGCCGCTGGTGCTGAACAATCCGGTCCCCGGGGAAGCGGGTGTCGCATTCCAGAGCGTGACGCAGTCGTGGCTCTCGCATAGTGGGCGGGCCCTCGATGTGTATTTCTAGTGCGCACACGCCGACGGAAAGTGGTGCGGTCTGTGGACGCGGGTGTCTGATGGCGCCTCGTGGGCAAGACGTCGCTTGCCGGTCGTCCGTGCAAGGCTTTGGGCTCATAGAACTGCTCGTGGCATTGGCTCTGGGGTTGGCTCTGGCGATGGCCGCCCTTCCCCTCATGCTGTCTCTCCAGAAGACAGGAGTCCATGAGGCCGACAGGTCTGTCCAACTGGCACAGGCCAGGGTCGCTATAGCCCGGTTCGAACGTGACACGCGTCTGGCCGGCTGCGAGGGATGCCCCTTTTCAGCCGTCGGCGGGATCGTCGACGCTTCAGCGAAGCGCTTGGTACTGCTCGTGAGGGAGCAGGCTGACGCTGAACCGCTCCTCATCTGTTGGGAGATGGTCGGGTCGAATCTCATGCGACGGCGAGGGCTCTGTCCCGCCGAGCGTCCGGCTTCGATCAGCACGGCGCTGTTCTTCGACAACAAGACCATGTTGGAGGGGGTGCGCCCTGGGAGCGGGTTTCTGTACCGCATCGGCGCCGGCGTGGTCGAGGCGTCGCTCGTGTCCGTACGATCGTGGGCGGTCGACGCGGTGGGACTGTGCCTGCGATTGGCCCCGAACGCGGGCGACAGCGTGACGACGGTCGTCAGCACGGGCCCGGTGGGTCGATGATCGGCCGGCGTTGCCATGGCCGCGGCATCGGTCGGGCTGCAGCGCGCGCGAGAACGGACGCGTCGGCTGAGGTGCTCCATCCGAGACGTCATCTGAGACGTCCCGCGAGTCACGATCGTGGCTCAGCGGTCCTCCTCATGCTCTTCGTGTGCGCGGTGATAGCGGTGGTGGTGCACGCGCTCAGCGCAGTGATCCTGTGCGTCGAAGGGGCCTTGGTCGATGAGACAAGGGGTCGCGTGCTTCTTGCCGAGAAGGATGCCGCGTTGGCACACATCAGGCAGGGGTTGCTTTGTAGCTGGGGGCCTGTTGGGCCGACCTGGACGACCCTGGAGACGAGTTCCACGGGTGAGTCCGTCGAAGTCACCGCGATGGAGAGACCGGACTCTGGGGGATGGGTGATGGGGGCAAGTGTAAGGCACGAACCGGACGTGTCTCGCTGGAGGGTGTCCGTCGCAGCCGAGTACGGCCGAGACGGCGTGGATCTTCCACAAGCAGCGATAGTGGCTGGGAGCCTGTCGGCAGCGGCGGGACGGGAGATCCTCTGGCTGGACCTCGATCCGGCCGCTGAGTCCGATGGCGGTGCGGCAGTGCTGTGTTACACACGGGAGCTCCTCGACGAGCCCCTGCTGGGACCGATGTGCGCGATGCTGTCGCTCAACTCGCCGTGGCGATTGGACCCGGGATGGGCGAGTGCGGCTACGGTCGACGACGAGAGCGCGGGTGGCGGCGGCATCGACCGCACGCCGGATGCGTCGGCCTCGCCGTCCGCCGTCGCGCCTGGCCCTCAGGCGTATCTGCTGGCGGGAGACCGAGGCACGACGATGAGGTTCCCCGTGGAGGCGGTCGGCGGCTCTTCCGACGTGCCGCACCTCGTGGTCCTCACCGGCGGCGCCGACCTCGATGCCACACATCTGGGCGACTTCTACGGCGTGATCGTGGTCGACGGCGGGTCGTCGGCGCTCGAGGGCACCGTCGTCCACGGTGCGGTCTTCACCACCGATGAGGTGACACTGGGGGACAGCGGGCGCATCCTCTACTCTCCGCGGATCTTGCGTTGGGCCACCGATCGGTCGCTGCAGCGGGTGAGGTTGGTGCCCGGGACACGGTGGGAGGCGGTCGAGTAGGTGGTACGGCGGACGGTATACTGGAGGCATGGCACGGAATGAACGAAGGATCGACGACGCCAGCAGTTCCTGGCGCAGCATGCGGCAGCGCTTGCGGCTTGAGTGCCGGGAGTGTGAGGTCATCTGCGAAAGGGTGGTCTCTCCCTGGCATTGTCTGAAGAGCGGCTGTCCCTATGTGTACGTGTTCGAGGAGCGCGACACGTCGTACTTCGGCTGCCTGCACAAAGTGTTCGCGCCCGAACTCGACCTGGCGGCGTTCACCGATGCGAACGGGGCGAACGCCGGTAGTGTCGGCGCCGGCGGCACGGGCACGCGAGGCGGGAGGTCTGCCGACCCGTACGGCCACCTGCGGGTGAATCGCTCCCCCAGGCCCGAGTGCGCCGTAACCATCGAGCAGGCCTACGCAGCCCTGGCCACGCCCGGTTGCTGCTGCAACCCCACGTTCTTCCTGCACCCGGCGGCGTCGGCCCAGGAGAGCATCAGGCTCACCAGCAACGTCGGCCCCGGTCCCGTCGCTGACGTCGGCCCCGGCCCCGACAGCGACGCCGACGATGGTCGGCAGGAGTAGTCCGAGCCGGCGTGGATCTGCACATCGTCTTTCTCGGCACCGCCGGGGCCACCCCCACTGTCGATAGAGGCTCCAGCGCCACCCTTCTCATCCGCGGCGGCGAACGCATCCTCATCGACTGCGGGGAGGGCACCCAGCGTCAACTCATGCGTTCAGTCGGTCTGGCGCGCATCGACCTCATAGTGCTCACCCACCTGCACGGAGACCACTATCTGGGCCTGCCCGGCCTGCTGAAGACATGGAGCCTCCTCGGCCGCACCGAACCGCTGGTCCTGTACGGTCCCGAAGGTCTGTATGAGCTCATGCGTGACGCCGAGCGTCTCGTGGGGAGGCCGCGCTTCCCGCTCTACGTGGAGGAGGCCAAGCCCGGGAACGTGCTGCAGGGTGTCGACTACTGGCTGAAGGCGGCCCCGGTGGACCACGGTCTGCCCGGTCTGGCCTGGTGTTTGGAGGAGAAGACGCGTCCGGGTCTGTTCCATCCCGAGTGGGCCACGGCCTTGGGCGTGACGCCGGGCCCGGATTTCGGGCGCCTGCAGAGGGGAGAGACGGTGATCCTGGCGAGCGGCGATGAAGTGACGCCTGACCAGGTGATGGAGAAAGAGCGGGCGGGTCGCAAAGTGGTGGTGAGCGGTGACACCCGGCCTGTGCAGTCTGTCATCGACCTGGCCGCCGGCGCCTCTGTGCTCATCCACGAGTCGACCTTCGCCTGGGAGGAACGCGAGCGCGCGCTCGAGACTCGGCATTCCACCGCCAGGGAGGCCGCCGAGGTGGCTCGCGCCGCCGGTGTGGGTCTGCTGGCGCTCACCCACATCAGTTCCCGGCACAGCTGGCGCGAGTTGCGGAGCGAGGCGCGCGCCGTCTTTCCCGACACCATCCTCCCGAAAGACTTTGACACCTTGGTGGTCCCGTATCCGGAGAAGGGCATCGCTCATCTGGTCTCGTGACGGCGGTCATGCCGGGCCTCGTGGCGGTGCCGGCCGTGGGCGCGTGATGGGCGCCTTGTCTGGCAGCCGGGGCCTGAACCGGTATAATGGCCCCTCGTCGGTACGTCTTCCGCAACTGGGGCGTCCGCATCCTCGCCCACGTAGCTCAGGGGATAGAGCACTGGCCTCCGGAGCCAGGTGTCGCAGGTTCGAATCCTGCCGTGGGCATCCCAGGTCTCTCTCCTCCCCCACGACTACGGCATCGTCGTCTCGTCCCAAAGCGCCGTGCGGCCCCGGCCGATGGATGCCCGCCGCAGTTCAGCTGAGGGGCTCGGTTTCGAGGTCCAGATGGTCCTCCAACCGGTCGTGGGGGACCTTCTGCACGGGCGCGAACTGCCAGCCGAAGACCGTACGCGCTGCCTCGACGTAGGCGGTCTTCATCTCGTCCATAGGATACGACCGTCCGGTCAGCGCCAGGATGCTGGTCTGGCGCAGATCGGGGTCGCCGCAGGAGACGATCAGTCCGAAGAGCGACAGGTCGATGCTCACGTTGAGTGAGGTGCCGTGGCTGGCCACCCAGCGCCGGCAGCGCAGGCCCACCGAGGCGATCTTCTCCTCAGCCACGTACAGTCCCGGTGCGCCCGGGTGCCGCACCGCGTCGATGTCCAGACGAGAAAGGACGATGATCAGGACTTCCTCCAGGTTGTGAACGTAGGTGCTGAGGTCGTGTGTGGGGATGGGGACGATGGGATAGCTCACCAGCTGTCCGGGGGCGTGGAGCGTCGCTTGTCCGCCGCGCTCGGACCTCACCGTGGTGATACTGGGTCGCGCGGCGCCCGGGGGCGACGCGCGGAGGTCGTGTGCGCCCGCCCGCGTGCCCAGCGTGATGACCGGCTCGTGCTCGAGTAGCAGCAGGAGCCCGGGCAAGCGCCCATCTGCCACGTGGTCACGGAGTCGACGCTGCAGCTCCTGTACCGGCTCGTACGGCGCCACACCCAGGTCGAACACGGGCAGGGGAGAGGCCGTGCTCGTGCCTTGGCCAGACCGGCGGGGGGCGCGTGCGCCGCGGCTTTCTTGGTGTGCTGCTGTCATCGTCAGTCCGTAGTGATGTGGGCCGCCCGCGTGTCTACGGCGGGCCGACGCTTGGCTCCGCGGGCCGCCCTGTGAGAGACTCGGAATCTAGGAAGCACCATACAGTATCTGAGATCCAGGAGGATCAGTGGGCAAGAAGCATTTCGACCCGCTCTGGGAGGTAGTAGGCGAGAAGGCCCCCCTGCAGGGCGGCGCGCCCGATATCGACGCGGTGTGTCCGTGGTGTGGCGTGACCGTCCATCTGGGCGACGAGGTGGTCATCGGTACCAGCTACGAGTGCGGCCTGTGCGGTGGAGTCTCGAAGCTGGTGGAGAAGGATGGTGGCGTGGCCCTCGAGCGGCTCGTCTGAGGCGCACAGCCACTCCGGAGCTCGGTGGGATCAGTAGCGCACTACCGGGCGTCCAAGTCCATCGGCCACGTCACCCAGGGCGTCCGCCAGTTCTTTCGGCGCCGAGACCGTCGCAGGGTCGCCGTCGGAGATGTAGCGCAACTCCGGGCGGGCCTTGAAGTTCTTGATGGCGTCGGCGATGAAGTTCTCGCTGCCCCTGATGCGCGGGATGTGCATGGCGTCGAACTTGGCCGAGAAAGGTGAGGGCGAGGGGACCGAATCGAGCGCGAGGGCGGAGGTGTACCTGTAATCGGTGTCCTCGTAGGTGCCCGAGGACAAGATGCTCAGGTCGCTGGGATACTCGCCGAAGGGGATGGAGATGCTGGTGACGGCATAGCCTCCGCCGATGATGTCTTCGAGCGTTGCCTGCGATTCGGCCAGTTGCTTCACCGCTTCGCTCTTGCCGGCCTTCTTGAGATTGAGATGGGTCACGGTGTGGCTGCCCACCTCGTAGCCCCAGTCGATGAGGTTGCGCAACTTCTCCTGCTGCCGGTCGGGCTGGCCGAAGAGCACCCGCTCCTTGGGCACGACGTCCAGCAGGCAGTAGAACGATGCCCGCGAGGCCCAGTCGCCGTCCTCGGTGGCTGCCTGGAGGATGCCCACGGCTGAGTCGGGGTCGAGGCTGCCGTCGTCAAGGATGCGATACTGGCCGGGACTGGAGTCATCGAAGGTGATCACCACAGGCGACTTGCCCGCGGGGATGTCGATGTTGCCCGAGGCGAGGTCGCGCACGTTGACGGGGTAGAAGCCTTCCGCCTTGAGCAGCGCGATGTCGTTACGGAAGTTCTCGGGGGTGCGTGTCCACTCGGTCTCTTTGGAGTCGATGAGGTGGTACATGAGCACCAGCACCTGGCCCATCTCATTCGCTCCGATGGTGCGCGCGCGCTCAGGGGTCATCGGCCCACTGGCGACCGTGGTGGCCGTGCCTGCCTCCGCCTGGGCGGCGGCGGTCTCCTCGTCGCTGCTACGGCTGGTCTCGGCGATCGCCGGGCCCGAAGGCCCGCCGAAGGCGAGTCCGGCCACCAGCCCGATGAAGCCGCCGATGACGAAGCAGACCATGATGAAGCGGATGACCCTGCTGCGTTGCATACCCCGCAGTGTACCAGATGAGGGCGCCCGCCTCTGTTAGAATGCCCCCAACATGCCGCCAGAGTATTCGCACAGCAGATCTCGTTCATCCCGGGCGGCCGCTCGTCGAAGAGCCGCCAACCGGCGTCTGGGTCTCATCGTGGTCACGGGCGTGGTGGCGTTCGCGGCCGGCTTCATCCTCCTGTGGTCGGGAGCCAGTTGGCTGCGTGGGGGAGCGGGTTTCCCCTGGGGTTCGTCCGACCCCGTGACGGCCGCGGCTTCCGGGCTGCAGGTGAAGAGCAGTTACACCATCGAGCCGCTGGTCGATCTGCGCGAGTTCCGCGATCTCTCCTACGTGCCGGTCAAAGGCGTCTACATGACCAGCTACGCGGCTGCGTCGTCGGAGATCCTCAACAACCTCATCGCCCTGGCCGACCGCACCGAGATCAACGCCTTCGTCATCGACGTCAAGGACGACCTGGGCATCGTGGCCTACGACGCCGACGTTGATCTGGCCAAGCAGGAAGGCCTCATCGAGAAGCGCATCAAGGACATCGATGCGCTGGTGGCGAAGCTGCAGGAGCACGATATCGTCCCCATCGCCCGTGTGGTGTGTTTCAAGGACGACAGCCTGGCCACGAAACGCCCCGACCTGGCCGTCATGCACCAGAGCGGCGAGATCTGGGAGGATTTCAAAGGCCTGAGCTTCACCAACCCCTACAACCGTGAGGTGTGGGAGTACTTGGTGCAGGTGGCGGAAGATGCCGCCCGCCACGGTTTCCGCGAGATACAGTTCGACTATGTGCGCTTCCCCAGCGACGGCAAGATCTCCGAGGCCGTCTATCCGGGACAGAACTCCAGCAAAGAGGACGCTATCGCGGCTTTCCTGGCCTACGCGCGGCCACGTCTGGAGAAACTGGGCGTGTGGGTGTCGGCCGACGTCTTCGGCATCACCGTGAATCCCAACAACGCCAAGGACTCGGCCACCATCGGCCAGAACGTGGAGAAGATCGCCAAGAACGTCGATATCGTGTGTGCCATGATCTATCCCTCGCACTACGACACCGGTTCGTACGGCATCCAGAACCCCAACGCCAGTCCGTATGAGGTCATCACGGCGGCGTCGAAGGACACCAAGGCGAAGCTGGCCGGCACGGGAGCCATGGGGCGCCCCTGGCTGCAGGACTTCTCTCTGCGCGGCGTGGAATACGGCCAGGCGGAGGTCAAGGCGCAGATCAAGGCCGCCGAGGAGCAGGGCTTCACAGAATGGTTGCTCTGGGATCCTTCGCTCAAGTATGTGGAGAAGGCTCTGCGCAGCGCGGGCAGCTGACCTACCGGACCTTCTTCATAGTCATACAACTGATAGAATAGGCCACTCGTCACGTCGGCGCGCCCGCGTGTGTGCGCTATCCGGGGGGTCACATGAGCATCCGGCAGCTGTCGGTATTCGTGGAGAACAGGCCCGGCCATCTGGCCGACGCTCTGGGCACCCTCGCCGACGGCGACGTCAACGTGATCTCCTTCACGATCGCCGACACCACCGATTACGGCATCCTGCGCCTCATCGTCGATAGGACCGATCGGGCCAAAGGTCTGCTGGCTGCCGCCGACTACGCCGTGGTCGAGAACCCCGTGGTCTGCGTGCAGGTGCCCGATCGTCCCGGAGCCCTGGCAGGCATAGCCCGGGTGGTGGCGGAGTCCAGCATCGACATCGACTACATCTACCTGGGAGCGCACGACTCGCTGCTGCTCAAAGCCGAGGAGCATGAAAAGCTGGAGAGGCTCCTCAAGAGCGCCGGCTTTGCCGTCCTCGGTGCCGATGACATCTAGCCGCGTGGGAATGCCATCCAGCGTGGGTAGGCCGGTGCCTTCGGTCGCCGGCGTACTGTGCGGCTGGGTCGCGGCCGTCGCGTGTGGCTGGGAGGCCTGTCGTGCGGGGGGGCGGTCGTGAGTCTAGACCAGTTCCTCCAGTACATCTTCAGCGGCATCACCAACGGCAGCATCTATGCGCTCACGGCGCTGGGTTTCACCCTGGTCTTCAATGCTACGCAGATCATCAACTTCGCCCAGGGCCAGATGGTCATGCTGGGCGGACTCGTGGCGGTGAGCCTGCATGGGGCTGGCCTGCCGTTGTGGGCCTGCTTCGTGGGCTCGGTCATCGTGGTGATGGTGATCAGCGTCGGCCTGGAGCAGGTGGCTATCCGGCCCCTGCTGGGCAAGGGAGTGCTCGCGCAGATCATCGCCACGGTGGGCGCGGCCTTCGTCTTCGAGACCGCGGCCATGCTCATCTGGGGTCGCGAGGCGCTGGCGTTGCCGCCCTTCACCGGTGACACGCCCATCGCCGTGGGCGGTGCTTCACTCCTGCCGCAGACACTGTGGGTTCTGGGACTCACCGTGGTCATCGTGGGGGCGTTGCAGTTCTTCTACCGCAAGAGCCTGTTCGGGAAGGCGGTACGGGCCTGCGCCGTCAACCCGTCGGCCGCGCGTCTGCAGGGCATCTCGTACCAGAGAGTGGTGCTGTTCAGTTTCGCGCTGAGCGGCGCTATCGCGGCCGCCGCCGGGGTGATGATCACCCCCATCAGTTTCATGGGCTACGCCTCGGGGACCCTGCTGAGTCTCAAGGGCTTCGCCGCCGCCGCCCTGGGGGGTATGGGCAATCCCATCGGCGCGGTGGTGGGCGGTTTCATCCTGGGCATCCTGGAAGCGCTGGGAGTAGGCGTGGTATCCGCCGGTTACAAGGACGCCATCGCCTTCGTCATCCTGCTGCTGGTGCTCTTCCTGCGCCCCGCCGGGCTGTTGGGAGCCAAGGTGGTGACGCGGCAATGAGCGACGTGACGCAGGCCGTCAACCAGTTCGCCCGTCGTCACGCAGGCTTCCTGGTGTTCGCCGTGGTGGTGATGACCATCCCCGCGTATCTGGGCGACGCCTACTACCTGTCGGTGTTGGCCTTCATGGCCACGCGCTTCATGATGGCTCTGGGGCTCAGCATGTTGCTGGGCCAGGCGGGACAGGTGTCGCTGGGTCAGGCGGGCTTCGTGGGCATCGGGGCGTACGGCGCCGCCATCCTCACCACCAGGCTGGGGTTCGACCCCTGGCTCTCCATGGGGTTGGCTGCGCTGCTGGCGGCGTTCATCGCGGGTCTGGTGGGCATGCCCACCCTGAAGCTCAAAGGCCATTACTTGGCCATGGCCACCCTGGGCGTCAACGAGATCATCTACATCCTGCTGGTGCAGTTGAAGGGACTCACCAACGGTACCGACGGCATCACCGGCATCCCCTCGCTGAGCATCGGCGCCCTGGACTTCAGCGGTCCCAAGGCCTATCACCTGCTGGTGTGGGGGGTTGCCCTCCTGATGCTCCGCTTCGCCCTGAACCTCTCGCGCTCGCGCGTGGGGCGATCGTTGCGGGCGCTCCACAGTTCCGAGCCGGCGGCTGAGTCGCTGGGTGTGCACACGTCGTACCGCAAGGTGCAGGTGTTCATGCTCGCGGCGGTCTTCGCCAGCATCGCGGGCAGCTTCGACGCCTACTACGTGCACTACATCAGCCCCGACGGCTACAGCATCACCTTCTCCATCATCTTGGTGACCGGCGTGATCATCGGCGGATTGGGCACCATCTGGGGTGCGTTTTGGGGGACGGTGGCCATCGTGGTCTTGCCTGAGCTCTTGAAGCGGGTGAACGAGGATGTCACCAACCTGGTGTTCGGTGTGCTGCTGATCGCCATCATGATCCTTTGGCAGGGACGGAGCCGTGGGCTGGGGACCCGCATCCGCGAGTGGCGCAAGACGCGCACCGGTACGGGCGGGGCTTCCGACGGCCCTGCGTCCGACTCCCTGGGCGGGGGTGACTGACCATGGCGTTGCTCAGGATAGAGGAGGTCAGCAAACGCTTCGGCGGTCTGGATGCCTTGCAGGAGGTGACGTTCTCGGTATATGAGGGCCAGATCAAAGCCCTTATCGGACCCAACGGCGCCGGCAAGACCACCCTCTTCAATCTCATCTCGGGTTCGTACCGTCCCACGCAGGGGCGGGTGGTCTTCGACGGCATCGAACTCACCGGCAAGGCGCCGCACAGCATCTGTCGCCTGGGTGTAGCCCGTACCTTCCAGCACAGCCTGGTGTTCGACGACATGAGCCTGGTGGAGAATGTGGTGGTGGGCAGGCACAGCCGCACCCGGGCAGGGGTGCTCTCGGCGGCGCTCACGTTCCCTCGTCATCGCGCCGAGGAGCGTGAGGCGTTCAAGGCGGCACACGAGGTGCTGCGCAGGCTGGGCCTGGACGACCGGGCCGACGAACTCGCCGGCAACATGCCCATGGGCGAGCGGCACCTGCTCGAGATGGCACGTGCGCTGGCGGCCGAGCCGCGCCTGCTGCTTCTGGACGAGCCCGCGGCCGGGCTCAACGACGAGGAGACCGCTCGTTTGGCCGAGACCGTGCGACGCATCCGCGCCGACGGGGTGACGGTGCTGTTGGTGGAACACGATATGGCCTTCGTCATGGACATATCGGATGAGGTGGTGGTGTTGGACTATGGTCGCAAGATCGCAGAAGGGCCGCCACTCATGATCATGGAGAACGAGGAAGTCATCAAAGCGTATCTGGGGGAGGAGTTGGGTTGATGAGAAGGACAGGGACAGGGCTACGTACACGCGAGAGAGGAAGTGCCATGAAGATCGTATCGAACGGCAAGTGGGCAGGTCTGCTCCTGGTGTGCATGCTTCTCGTGCTGTCGGCCGCCTTCGCCGTCGCCTGTGGCGGCGATGACGAGACCACGGCCACGACGACGAGTGGCGCCACGGGCGGGGGCACGGCTCCCAGCGGCGACCCGGTGGTCATCGGGGCCATCGTTTCGGCTACGGGCCCGGGTTCGGCTCTGGGTGAGCAGGAGCGCAACGTCCTCCAGATGATGGAGGAGCAGGTCAACGCCCGCGGAGGCGTGCTGGGGCGTCCGGTGAAGATCGTCATCGAGGACGACAAGAGCGATCCCAAAGAAGCCGTCACCGCCGCCAACCGGCTCATCCAGCAGGAGAAGGCCGTGGCTCTCATCGCGGCCACCATCTCCTCGTCCACCTTGGCGGTGAAGGAGATCGCGGCCCAGAAGGGGCTGCCGCAGATGGCCATGGCCGCCGCCAACGACATCACCGACAAAGCACCGACGGAGTGGATCTGGCGCACGCCGCACAAAGACGCCCTTGCCGCCGCCCGCGCCCTCACCTATGTGGCCGAGACGCTGCAGGCCAAGAAGGTGGCGGTGCTTCACGACGAGAACGCGTTCGGTTCGTCCGGCAACGCTGAGATCCAGAAGAGCGCGCCCAGCCTGGGTCTGGAGATCGTGGCCGCCGAATCGTACAAGACCAACGACACCGATCTGACCGCCCAGCTGACCAAGATCAAAGGCGCCGCGCCTGAGGTCATCATCGTGTGGGGCACGAACCCTGGGCCCGCGCTGGCGGCCAAGAACATGAAGCAGTTGGGCATGGACATCCCTTACGTGGGCAGCCACGGCATCGCCAACAAGACCTTCATCGAGCTGGCCGCCGATGCGGCTGAGGGCGTCGTGTTCCCCGCCGGCAGGTTGCTGGTGCCCAGCTCCATCACCGATCCCAAGCAGAAGGAAGTCACGCAGGCGTTCATCGACACCTACCAGGCCAAGTACGGTTCGCCGCCCAACACCTTCGCGGGCTACGCGTTCGAGGCTGTGGAACTGTTGGCGGCCGCCATCGAGAAGGCCGGCAGCACCGAGCCGACGGCCATCCAGAGCGCGCTCAACTCCATCCAGGGCTTCGTGATGCCCGATGGGACCTACAACTACAGTGCCACCGACCATGACGGCCTGGTGGCCGGCGACATGATCATGGTGAAGATCCAGGGCGGCACCTGGGTCCTGGCCGAATAGCCGGGAGGCATCTTGCTGCAGCTGTCCGGAGTCTCGGCGGGCTACGGTAGGGTCGAGGTCTTGCACGACCTCGACCTCACCGTCGAAGAGGGCGAGATAGTCACTGTTATCGGTGCCAACGGGGCCGGCAAGAGCACGCTGCTCAAGGTCGTCTCGGGGCTGGTGCGCGCGGCGAAGGGCAGCGTGACCTTCGCCGGAGAGCGCATCGATCGGCTGGGTGTGGAGGGCATCGTCTCGCGCGGGCTCATCCAGATCCCGGAGGGGCGCCAACTCTTCGGTCCGCTCAGTGTGGCTGAGAACCTGGAGTTGGGCACGTACGCACGCCGTCGCGGCGGCCGGCCCGTGAGCGAGCGCTTGGCGCACGTGCTGAGTCTGTTCCCTCGTTTGGAGGAGCGCATGACGCAGCAGGCGGGCACTCTCTCAGGCGGGGAGCAGCAGATGCTGGCCGTCGCTCGAGCGCTCATGGCCGAGCCGCGACTCTTGCTCCTGGACGAGCCCTCCATGGGACTGGCCCCCATCGTGGTCAAGGACATCTTCACCACCCTGCGGCAGCTCAACGCCGAGGGGCTCACCATGGTGTTGGTAGAGCAGGATGCCCGCATCGCCCTGAGCCTGGCCCATCGCGGCCTGGTGATGGAGCGGGGGAGGATCGTGCTGACCGGGGAGGCGCAGGCCTTGCTGGATGATCCTGAGGTACAGTCCATCTACTTCGGACAGCGCAGGTCTGGTGTCAAGGCGAGCATGGAGACATCATGAACGACATCTGGAACCACGAGTACGAGACCATGCGCAGGGACGAACTGCGTGAGTTGCAGTTCAAACGACTGCAGATGTCGTTGCGCTGGGCCTACGACAACGTCCCCTTTCATCGCGACCGCTGGCAGGCGCTCAAGCTCAAGCCCAGCGACATCCGCTCGCTCGAAGATCTCGCGAAGGTGCCCTTCAGTCAGAAGGGCGACTTCAAGGCAGCCTATCCCTACGGACTCTTCGCGCTGCCTTTGGAGAAGGTGCTGCGCATCCACGCCTCGTCGGGGACCACGTCCAACCCCACGGTGGTGGGATACAGCCGCGGTGATCTCAACACCTGGTCGGAGTTGTGCGCCCGCGTGGCTGTGGCGGGCGGGGCGCGGGATCACGACGTGGCCCAGATCACGTTCGGCTATGGTTTGTTGACGGGCGGCCACGGCATGCAGGCCGGCCTCGAGCGCATCGGCGCCACCGTCATACCGGCATCCACGGGCAACACGCAGCGCCAATTGCACATCATGCGCGACTTCAAGACCACAGTGCTGGTGGGTGTGCCCTCGTACGCCCTCCACCTGGCGGAGTCAGCCCCGAAATACGGCTACGACTTCGAAGAGCTCGCGCTTCGCGTGGGACTGTTCGGTTCCGAGCCCTGGACCAACCAGACGCGGGCGGACATCGAGCAGCGGCTGGGCCTCTCGGCCACCGATATCTACGGGGTGTCGGAGGTCATCGGTCCGGGCATCTCGTACGAGTGTTGGAACAAGGATGGGCTGCACATCAACGAAGACCACTTCTTGGTGGAGGTCATCGACCCCAAGACGGGCGAGCCGGTGCCCGAGGGCAAGGAGGGCGAGTTGGTGTTCACCTCGCTCACCAAGGAGGCGCTGCCCGTGGTCCGCTATCGCACCGGCGACCTGGCCAGCGTCAGCTACCGAGCCTGCGTGTGCGGGCGGGTCTTCGCACGCCACAGCAAGGTGTATGCTCGCACCGACGACATGCTCATCATCGGGGGCATCAACGTATACCCGTGGCAGATCGAGGCGGTGCTCGCGGAGATAGAGGGCGTGGAGCCGCATTACCAGATCGTGGTGGCCCGTCGCGGGGCTCTGGACGAGATCGAGATACTGATCGAGGTGGAGCCGTCGTTCCTGCCCGATGCGGTGAAGAAGCTCATGGGGTTCCAGGAACACGTGGAGGAACGGCTGCGCCAGGAACTGGGCATCCGTCCGCGGGTGCGTCTGGTGGAGCCACGGACGATCCCCCGGCAGGTCGGGCGCTGCGTGGTCGACAGGCGTGGTATCTGAGGGTGAGTGTGAACCGTGGACGCCCGGCGGACGTCGGGCGGGCGGAGAGATATCGTGACAAGTGAAGGACGACTGACGGAGGACAGGATGAGTCTTGAACCGGGCGTGAGCGCAAGAGTCAAGGGCGTGGTAACGGCCGACTTGACAGCCCTGAGCCAAGGATCGGGCGATGTCGAGGGTCTGGCCACCCCCGTCATGGTGCGGATGATGGAAGCGGCGGCCATCAAGGCGCTGGAGGGCCAGTTGACTACCGGCATGACCAGCGTGGGTACCCGCGTCGACATCACTCACGTCGCCCCCACCCCGGTGGGCATGGAGGTGACCGCCCAGGCGACGCTCGTGGAGATCGAGGGACGGATGCTGGTGTTCGCGGTATCGGCTGAGGATCAGAGCGGGGTCATCGGCAAGGGCACACACCAGCGCGTGATCGTCGACAAGGAGAACTTCTCCGGCCGCATCCAGGCCCGTTGGACCGCGGGCCAGGCATAGGGCGGGGGGTGTCTGCTACACTGGCCGGGCGACCGCCGGCGGCCTCAGGGGCTGTCAGGCGGGTCTGCGCGCGTAATCATCCAGGAGGTATCTGTGGAGAACCATGATTTTCTGTTCACGTCCGAGTCGGTGAGTGAGGGCCATCCCGATAAGATCGCCGATCAGATCTCGGACGCCGTGCTGGACGCGGTACTGAGGGACGACCCTCAGGGACACGTGGCCTGCGAGACCCTGGTCACCACCGGCATGGTCGTCGTCTCGGGCGAGATCACCACCGATACCTATGTGGATGTCACCAGCATCGCGCGCAAGACCATCGCACGCATCGGATACACGCGGGCCAAGTACGGCTTCGATGCCTACACCTGCGGCGTGATCACCTCCATCCACGAGCAGTCCCCCGACATCGCCCAAGGTGTGCGCGCTGCCTTGGAGTTCCGCACCGACCTGAGCGACGGCGACATCCTCGACAGCCAGGGTGCGGGCGACCAAGGCATGATGTTCGGCTATGCGTGCCGCGACACCGACGAACTCATGCCCATGCCCATCTCGTTGGCGCATCGGCTGGTGCATCGGATGAGCCAGGTGCGCAAGGGCGAAGTGCTCAAGTACCTGCGTCCCGACGGCAAGAGCCAGGTGACGGTGCAGTATTCGGGCGGCAAGCCCCAGTGGATCACCGCGGTGGTTCTCTCCAGCCAGCACAAGGACGGCATCGAGATCGACACCCTCATGCGGCCCGATCTCATCGAGCACGTCATCCGTCCCGTGCTACCCGAGGGGCTGTACGATCCCGAGTTCAAGAAGACCAAGCTCTACGTGAACCCCACCGGGAAGTTCGTCATCGGCGGGCCGATGGGTGACACCGGTGTCACCGGCCGTAAGATCATCGTCGACACGTACGGCGGCTTCGGTCGTCACGGCGGCGGCGCTTTCTCCGGCAAAGACCCGTCGAAGGTAGACCGTTCCGCGGCGTATGCTGCGCGTTACGTGGCCAAGAACATCGTGGCCGCCGGCTTGGCCGACCGCTGCGAAGTGCAGTTGGCCTACGCGATCGGTGTGGCGCGTCCGGTGAGCGTGATGGTGGAGTGCTTCGGCACCGAGAAGATCAGCCCCCAGGTCATCACCGAACTGGTGCAGAGCCACTTCGACCTGCGCCCGGCGGCCATCATCCGCGACTTGAACCTCTTGCGCCCCATCTATGAGAAGACGGCGGCCTACGGTCACTTCGGTCGTGAAGACGCCGATTTCACGTGGGAGCGCACCGACAAGGCCGAGCAGTTGCGTAAGGACGCCGGCCTGAGCTAGTCCTTGGGGGCGCGGGCGCCGAGGCGAGCCTCGGCGCCCGCGCCCGTCATCACCCACAGGAGGCAGTCGTGGCACCGGCTCCCACCGAGCAGAACGGGCGGACGGTGCAGGTGGTGCCTCTGCTTCGCCTGCATCATCTCGGCCATCGCCGCTTCGACTATCTGGTCCCCCTCGAGATGGACGATACCGTGGCCATCGGCTCAGTGGTGTACGTGCCCTTCGGACGGCGCACCGTCCGTGCGGTCGTGGTCGCCGAAGGGAGTGGATCGCCGCCGCCCGAGACCGGTCTGCGTGCGCTTCACTCCGTCACCCCTCAGAAGGTCCCGGCTGCACTGCTCAGACTGGCTGAGAGTGTGGCGCAGCGCTATCTGGCCTCGTACGAATCGTGTCTGCGGCTGGTGGTGCCGCCCGAGCAGGGCAAGGGCGGCTCGGGAGCGGGGCGCGCCCGTGGACAGTGGGTCACACGCACGCCAGTCCCCGACGAGGGACTGTCTCTCACCGCCAAACAGCGGAGCGTGTTGGAGGCGCTGGGAGAGGAGGCCTTCCCAGTCGGCGCGCTCTGCGAGCGCGCGGGGGTGGGTCGTGGCGTGGTCCGCGCCCTCATCGACAAGGACCTCTTGATGCTTTGCGAGCCGCAGCCGCAGGTCGCGGAGAGGCCGGCGCCCGCCGCGGACACTGCCTCCGCGTGGGCGACGACCGCGCCCATGCCCACGCTCTGGCCGGGGCAGGCCGAGGCCGTGCAGGAGTTGCTCAACGCCTACGACGATCCCGCGTTCGTCCGCCGCCTGCTTTGGGGCGTGACGGGCAGCGGAAAGACCGAGGTGTATCTACGACTCATCGCGCGCGCCTTGCAGCGTCACGAGGGAGCCATCCTTCTCGTGCCCGAGATCGCTCTCACCCCACAGATGATCGCCCGCGTGCGTGAGCGTTTCGGGCCGCGGGTGGCGGCGCTCCACAGCGGACTCACCAGGAAGGAACGCGCGGACGAATATCAGCGCATCGCGTCGGGTGAGGCGAGGATCGTGGTGGGGGCCCGTTCGGCCGTGTTCGCCCCGGTGGAGCGTCTGAGCCTGGTGATCGTGGACGAGGCGCACGAGAGTTCCTACAAGCAGGAGGAAGAGCCCCGCTACCACGCGGTGGACGTCGCCGCCATGCGTCTGGCAGAGACGGGGGGCATGTTGCTGGAGGGGACGGCGACACCCTCGGTCGAGAGCGTGCATGCCGCCGGCGGGACCATCCGCCTGGCTCAGCGTGCCCTGGGCGAGGAGCCCCCGACCGAGGTGGTCGACATGCGCCGGCAAGGTCCAGGGCTGCTGCTGGCTCCCTATGCCCGGGAGGCGCTGGCGGCCACGATGCGGCGCGGCGAACAGGCCATCGTGCTGCTCAACCGCCGAGGGTATGCGGCCTACGTGCACTGCGATTCCTGCGGGCATGCGCTCGCCTGTCATGATTGCGAACTCACGCTCACCTATCACAGCCGCAGCCGCCGCTTGGTGTGTCACCATTGCGGACGTACGTACGCGCAGCCGGTCCGTTGTCCCTCATGCGGGGAGGGCCCTCTCACCAGGGGTTCACCGGGTACCGAGCGCCTGGCCACGGAACTCAAGGCGCTCGTGCCTCGCGAACAGGTGTTCCAGATGGATTCGGATGTGATCGGCGGCGGCCGCCGCGTCCAGAGTCTCCTGCAGTCGTTCGCCCATACTCATCCCGCTGTGCTTCTGGGCACTCAGATGGTGGCTAAAGGCCACGATTTCCCCGACGTGACCCTGGTGTTGGTGGCCGACGCTGACACGGGGCTCTATCTGCCCGACTTCCGCGCGGCGGAGCGGACGTTCCAGTTGTTGCGGCAGGTGGCGGGACGCGCGGGGCGTGCCGAGAAGCCGGGGCGGGTGGTGGTGCAGACCTGGAATCCCGATGTGCCCTGTATTAGAATGGCGCTTGAGCAGGAGGAAGACCGCTTCTACCAGGAAGAACTCCGTGCTCGGCGCCGTCTTGGATATCCACCCTTCACTCAGATGATCAGGTTGGTGACCGCGGCGCGGGAGCCGGATCGGGCGCAGGCGGCCGCTTCGTATCTCGCCGAACGCTTGGCTCCCCACCTGCGTCCGAAGGAGTTGTGGGGGCCTTCGCGTCTGCCCACTCTTCGGGGGAAGGCGCGGTGGCACGTGCTCGTGGCTGCGAGTGATGGCGGGCGGGTGCGCAGGCTGGTAGGCCAGGCCGTGGAGCAGTTGGCTGGGCCGTATCGACGGAGAGGCGTGCTCCTGCTGGTGGACGTGGACCCGTATTCTTTCGGGTAGAGAGTAGATAGGTGAGTGGAACGATGGCCAAACGACAAGAAGACAGAAGACCGCGGCAGGCGGCCGCTCCGTTGGAGCGGTTACGCGTGTTCGGCGACCCCGTACTCAAACAGCCCACCAGGCTTGTCACCACCTTCGACGATCGGCTGCGCAAGCTGTCCGAGGTCATGTTCGAGGTGATGGAGCGGGAGGAAGGCGTAGGTCTGGCCGCTCCGCAGATAGGTGTGGTGAGCCGCGTCATGGTCTGGAAGGACCCCGACGACGGCGACCGGCCTTACGTGTACGTGAATCCCCACATTGTGGAGGCGTCTGAGACCGTCACGGTGGAGCCGGAGGGTTGTCTGTCGGTGCCCGGAGAGACCATGGAGGTGCCGCGGGCCGACGAAGTGCTGGTTGAGGCCCAGGATCTGCAGGGCAGTCCGTTCCAGGCCCGTCACTGCGGCTACCAGGCGCGCGTGGTGCAGCATGAGATCGACCATCTGGACGGCTGCCTCATCATAGATCGCACCTCGCAGGAGGAGAGGCGGAGAGTCCTCAAGGACCTGCGCGAGCGCGCGCTCTCGGTCGGTCGGTGAGTTTCGTCTTCGCCGGCACGCCCGATTTCGGCGCCCGCGTCCTGCGCGGCTTGGCCGATTTGGGCCGTGTGCCTGCGCTGGTGGTCTCTCAGCCCGACCGGCCGCGGGGGAGAGGTCGTAAGACCTGCCCGCCACCCGTGATCGAGGAGGCGGCGCGTCTCGGCTGCTCGGCCATGCAGGTGGAAGATATCAACGCGCCCGCCACTATCTCCGCCATGCAGGCGACAGGTGCCGATCGGCTGGTGGTGGCAGCCTTCGGCCAGTTGTTGCGGGAGGCGGTGCTCGAGCGGTTCCTGTGCCTCAATGTGCACGCCTCGCTCCTTCCCAAGTACAGAGGCGCCGCGCCCATCGAGCGGGCGCTGGCCGCAGGCGAGGTGTCGACGGGCATCAGCATCATGCGTATGACGGTGGGCCTGGACGAAGGACCTGTCGCCCTGCAGACGTCGGTGAGCATCGGGTTGCGTGACGACGCGGGCTCGCTGGGGCGCGCACTGGCCGTCCTGGGGGCATCGGGTCTCGATCAGGTACTCACCGGACTGCACGACGGCACCGTCGTCTGGACCGAGCAATCCGAGCCCGGGACGTATGCCTGCAAGCTCACTGCCGCCGACATGCTCATCGACCCATCGGCGGCGGCCAAGACGGTCCACGATCAAGTGCGCGCCCTCAGCCCGGTCATCGGCATGCGCGCCCGCAGTGGTGAGGTGGAGTTCAAGGTGTGGCGCACCTGGCCGTACGACGGCGGAGAAGCAGTCATGCTGCCTCCTGGGGCCGGGGAAGTCCAGGGTGTACCGGGGGCGATGGTCGCCAGGGACGGCCGCCTGTTCCTTGGCTGCGGCAGAGGAGTGCTGGAGATCCTGCTGGTCCAGCCGGCGGGCAAAGCCCGTATGGACACGTCCGCCTTCCTGCGCGGATACGGCTCACGTCTCGCCGACAGGCTCAACCTCGCTCGCGAGGGCACGGTGGGCACCGCCGAGCCCACTACTCCGGGCACCGCCGGGGGCACCGGCTTCGCCGAGAGCACCGTAGATCACACCGGCCCGCGTACTGTC
This sequence comes from Thermoleophilia bacterium, assembly GCA_040772905.1. GTDB lineage: Bacteria > Actinomycetota > Thermoleophilia > RBG-16-64-13 > RBG-16-64-13 > JAXGXJ01. Next base: position 42,145 of record JAXGXJ010000009.1, read on the forward strand.
TGAGGGATCCCACCAGAGGAGAGCCCATGCCCATCCCAGCGGACGTCTATCGAGAAGTGCATCTGGTCCCCTCGATCCTCTCGGCCGATTTCTCCCGGCTGGGGGAGCAAGTGGCCGCCGTTATGGACGCGAGTGTGCGCATGATCCATTTCGATGTCATGGACGGACACTATGTCCCCAACCTGAGCATCGGACCGGCTGTGCTCGCGTCGCTGGCGCCGGTGGTGCACGACCGAGGAGGTCTGTTCTCGGTGCATTTGATGATCGAGCGGCCCGAGAAGTACGCTGCCGAGTTCGTGCGCGCGGGAGCCGACGCGTTGAGCTTCCATGTGGAAGCCTGCGCTCATCCGCGGCACGTGCTGGAGACCATCAGGGACATGGGAGCCGGAGCGGGTGTCGCCCTGAACCCCGGCACCGACGTGTCCCGCATTGAGCCTTTGCTGGGCGTGGTCGACTTCGTGCTGGTGATGACGGTGAACCCGGGCTTCGGAGGTCAGGAACTCATCGCCCCGGTGCTGGGGAAGCTGCCGTGGCTGCGGAAGCGCCTGCCCGCGCACGTTGCCGTCGAGGTGGATGGCGGCGTCGGGCGCGACAACATCGCGCGGGTGGTGGAAGCGGGCGGCAACTGGGTCGTGGCGGGGTCGGCCGTGTTCGGCGCGGAGGATCCGGCGGAGGAAGCCCGTGCGCTGCAGCAGACGGCGCGGCGGGCGGCCGGGGCGGCCGGGGCGGCCGGGGCGGCCGGGGCGGCTGCGCGCGAGGCGTAGGTGGTGCGTCCCGCGAGCGTGTGGTAGATTCTGGCGTGCAAGAAGTGGAGCCTGCGGCTCCGCACAAGATGGTCTTCGGGGTCGGGTGAGATTCCCTACCGGCGGTACAGCCCGCGAGCCTTTCGAGGCAGACCAGGTGAGATCCCTGGGCCGACAGTGAAAGTCTGGAAGAGAGAAGACCGGAGCAGCATGCTCTGCCGACCCCTGGGCCTAGGCCAAGGGGTTTTTTGTTGGCGCTTGATGCGACCGATATCGTCCATCTAGAGCGCGCCGTCGAGTTGGCGGAGCGAGGGCGGGGGTGCACGCACCCCAACCCGGTGGTGGGCGCGGTCTTGGTGCGACACGGGCGGGTGCTGGCCGAGGGCCATCACGCCGGGCCCGGGTTGGACCACGCCGAGGTCGCGGCGCTCAAGCAAGTGCCCGACGCGCACGGCGCCACCGTATATGTGACCCTTGAACCCTGCTGCAACTATGGGCGCACCCCTCCGTGTACCGACGCGCTCATCAGAGCGGGCGTGGCTCGCGTTGTGGTGGGCGCTGTGGATCCCTCTCCGGCCGTTGACGGTCAAGGCATCGCCCAGCTCCGGCAGGCGGGCATCGTCGTCGACGTGGCAGAGGGCGACATCGCTCTGCGCTGTAAACGCCAGAACAACGGCTTCCGCAAGGCGGCGGCCACCGGGCTGCCCTTCGTCCTCTACAAGTACGCCATGACCCTGGATGGGCGCGTGGCCTGCGATTCCGGCGACGCACGCTGGGTGTCGGGGCCGGAGAGCAGGGCGGTGGTGCATGCCCTGCGGGCGCGCAGCGACGCGGTCATGGTCGGTGCCGGCACCCTGCGCGCCGACGACCCCCTGCTGACTGCGCGGGACGTGGGGTGCAGACGGCAGCCCTTGCGCGTGGTCGTCGACCCCGGGCTATCGATCGCGGCCGACTCTGCGCTCGTGCGCAGCGTCGGCGAGGGCCCGGTCTTGGTTCTGTGTGGCACCGGTACGGCGCCGGGGCGCCGGCGGGAGGTAGAGTCGTGGGGGGTGCAGGTGGCGGCCGTGGAGATGGAGGCGCCCGGCCGGCTCGCTCCGCGCGCGATGGCCTCGCTCTTGGGGGCGCGCGAGGTGCAGGAGTTGCTGCTGGAGGGCGGCCCTGCCCTGGCTGGTAGCTGGTGGAGCGTGGGCCTCATCGACCAAGTGAAAGCGTTCGTGGCCCCGCGCGTCAGTTCGGGTGTCGGTCTGCGCTCGCCTCTGGTGGGGGAAGGGGCCTGCGAGATGGCCGCTTCCGCAGTGCTGCGCGAGGTGAGTATCGAGCGTCTGGGTGACGACGTGTGCATCTCCGGGTACGTGGCGGAGCCCCTCTGATGTTCACCGGGTTGGTGGAGGAGGTGGGCACGGTCACACGGCTCGAACGGCGTGGCGAGAGCGCGCACCTGGCCGTACGGGCCCGCACGGTGCTGGAAGGGACCGCGGTGGGGGATTCCGTCGCCGTCAACGGCGCCTGTCTTACCGTGGTGTCGCTCAGCGGCGACGGATTCGTGGTGGACGCCATGCCCGAGACGCTCGGCCACACCACGTTGGGCAAGGCCTCTGCGGGCACACGGGTCAACTTGGAGCGGTCGCTCGCGTTGGGCGGGCGGTTGGGCGGACATCTGGTGCTGGGGCATGTGGACGCCGTGGCAGCCGTGGTTTCGGTGAAGCCGGAGGGCATCGCCTGGCGCATAGCGATGACCCTCCCGGAGGAGATCAGGGCGTGTGTGGCCCCCAAGGGCTCCATCGCCGTGGACGGCATCTCGCTCACGGTGATAGACGTGGATGACACATCGTTCTCGGTGGGCATCATCCCCCACACCCTCAAGGAGACCACCCTCGGCTCGGTGAGGCCGGGGATGGAGGTGAACCTGGAGGCCGACGTCCTGGCGCGCTATGTGGTGCGTACGGTCCAGAGCCTCAGGGACGGTGGGGGAGCCGGGGCCGCCGGCGCGCCGGCGGCCCCGGCCGGCGGATTGACAGAAGACTTCCTGCGCGAGCAGGGTTTTATCTAGGAGGTAGGAGATGACCAGAGAAGAGTCGGGAGCATTCGCCACTATCGAGGAAGCCCTCGAAGAGATCAAGAGCGGTCGTATGGTGGTGGTAGTGGACGATGAGGATCGCGAGAACGAAGGCGATCTCACCATGGCGGCACAGTTCGTCACCCCGGAGGCGGTGAACTTCATGGCACTTCACGGCCGGGGGCTCATCTGTCTCTCCATCACGCCGGAGCGGGCCGAGGCGCTCCGACTGCCGCCCATGACTCGGATGAACCAGTCGCGCTTCGGCACCGCTTTCACTGTGTCCATCGAGGCGAGAGAGGGTGTGACCACCGGCATCTCGGCCGCCGACCGGGCTCGCACCATCCAGGTGGCCATCGACCCCGAGAGCCGTCCCGAGGATCTGGTGCAGCCGGGGCACGTGTTCCCGCTGGTGGCGCGGCCGGGTGGTGTGCTCGCCCGCACCGGCCAGACCGAGGCCGGCGTCGACCTGGCTCGGCTGGCGGGTCTGTCCCCCGCGGCTGTCATCTGCGAGGTCATGAACGACGACGGCACCATGGCCCGAGTCCCCGATCTCATCCCCTACTGCAGGCGGCACGGCCTCAAGATGGTCACGGTGGCCGCACTCATCCAGTACCGGCGCCGCACCGAGCGGCTGGTGAAGCAGGTTGCCGCCGTTCGTATGCCCACGAGGGTGGGGGAGTTCGTGGCCTACGGCTACGAGAGCATGCTCGACGGGGAGCAGCATGTGGCGTTGGTCAAGGGCGACGTGGCCGGCAAGGAGAACGTACTGGTGCGGGTGCACTCGGAGTGCCTCACCGGGGACGTGTTCCACTCGCTGCGCTGCGACTGCGGGGAGCAGTTGCACGCCGCCATGGAGGCCATCGAGCGGGAAGGTCAAGGCGTGTTGCTGTACATGGCCCAGGAGGGGCGCGGTATTGGGCTGCTCAACAAGTTGCGGGCCTACGAACTGCAGGAGCAGGGTCGGGACACGGTGGAAGCCAACGTGGAACTGGGTTTCGCCCCCGACCTGCGCGATTACGGCATCGGCGCCCAGATCCTGGTGGACCTGGGTCTCACCTCCATCCGGCTCATGACCAACAACCCCCGCAAGCTGGTGGGATTGGAGGGCTATGGGCTCACCATCACCGAGCGGGTGCCCTTGGAGGTGCCGCCCACCGATGAGAACGCCCGCTATCTGGCGGCCAAGAAGCAGAAGATGGGGCACATGCTCCATCATCAAGGGCTCCAGTTCGACGACGAGCAGATCCAGAGAAAGGACCAGGGCGATGAGTGAGACGGGCAGGGTGTTCGAGGGCTACCTCAACGGCGAAGGGCTGCGCATCGGCATCGTGATCAGCCGCTTCAACGAGTTCATCACCGGGAAGCTGCTCTCTGGCGCTATGGACAACCTCACGCGCCATGGCGTCGCGGCCAAGGACGTGAGCGTCGCCTGGGTGCCGGGCGCTATGGAGATCCCCCTCGCGGCGCAGCACATGGCCCGATCGGGCGAATACGACGCCATCATCTGCCTGGGGGCCGTTATCCGGGGCGGGACACCCCATTTCGACTACGTGGCCGGCGAGGTGGCCAAAGGGGTGGCCATGGTGCAACTCGAGACCGGTCTGCCCGTGGCCTTCGGCGTGTTGACCACCGACACCATCGAGCAGGCTGTGGAGCGTGCGGGCACCAAGGCCGGGAACAAGGGCTGGGACGCCGCCCTCTCGGCTGTGGAGATGGCGAACCTGCTGCGCAGCATGGGAGCGGGCTCCGCTAAGAAGTAAAAAGGCCGCCTCGGGCGGCGTGGGAAGAAGGGGCCTCGAGCCTCAGTGAGGCCTCTCCCGAGGCGAGGGCCGCCTCGGGTCGGGGTCCCTGGAGCCGTACGCCCAGGGACCGGTACACCGTCAGGCGACTTTTTTCACCTTGTTGGCCTTGAGACACTTGGCGCACACGAAGGCGCGGGTGGGCTTGCCGTCGAGCTCGATGCGGATCTTCTGGACGTTGGGATCCCACCGGCGCGGGGTGGCTCGCATGGAATGGCTTCTGTTGTTGCCGAAGCTAGGCTTCTTGCCGCAGATCACGCACACCTTGGACATCTGGACGCTCATCCTTCTTTGATTTGCCCGCACACGGAGTGGCATAGTATGCCGTAGCGGGGGATATTCTGACAAGGGCCACCCAGGTGCGGACCGGGTTCGACGGGTCGAGGGTGCCTGTCCGGCGTCTGGGGTAAGGTAGAATACCAGGCGACTGCGAGCGAGCCAGGAAAGGAGAAGGCCATCTTCACCAAGGACATGACCATCATGGAGGCTCTCCAGGCCGACCCGCGCGCTCGCGACATCTTCGAGTCGCACGGCATCGATTGCGTGGGTTGCTCGGGCATCGTACTCGAGACTATCGAGCATGGCGCGCAGATCCAGGGCTACGACCTGGACGAAGTCCTCTCCGACCTCAACCGGCTCTCGGCCGGGGCGCTCGAGCAGGGATGAGCCCACAGGGCGCGCAGCCTGGAGCGGACGACGGTCGCCGGGAGTCCGGCCGGCCGGTGGGCGGCAGCCTGACCATCACCGAGAGGGCCATCACCGATATAGTCGGCTGGACGGTCCTCGAGTGCTATGGAGTGGTGGGCATGGCCTCGCCCAACCTGCGCCTGGGCGTGGCTTCGTTGCTCTCGCGCGACCGGCTGCACCAAGGCATCAAGGTCGAGCAGACCGCCGATCATCTGCGCATCAAGCTGTACATCATCGTGGAATATGGTCTGAACGTGGCGGAGGTGGCGGGTAACGTCCGTTCGCAGGTCTCCTACAACGTCGAGCGCATGGTCGGACGTCCTGTCACGAGTCTCCAGATCTACGTGCAGGGAGTCCGGGTTGGTGAGTAGCACAGACGTCCTGACCGTCTCGCAGGCCCGGGCGTCTGTGACCGCCGGCTTCGAAGCGCTGGAAGAGCGGAAGCAGGAGATCAACGACCTCAACGTATACCCGGTGCCCGACGGGGATACCGGTACCAACCTCAGCCTTACCCTGCGAGGCGTGAGAGATACCCTCGGCAGACTGTCGCCCGCTCTCGAGCAGGGGGAACTCTGCAGTGCGATCGCCCAGGCGGCGCTCATGGGAGCGCGGGGCAACAGCGGGGTCATCCTGTCGCAGATCGTCAGGGGGGCAATGGAGGTCCTGGGCCACTCCGGGACTGTCACGTCGGCCGTCATCGCCCGCTCACTCCGCCATGCCACCGACACCGCCTACCGGGCCGTGCGCAAGCCGGTGGAGGGCACCATGCTCACGGTGCTTCGCGACATGGCCGAGGCGGCCGAGCGGATCGTGGGCGACCGGGGTGACGTGGAGAGCCGAGTGCTGCTGGAGGCCGTCATCGCCGAGGGATGGCGCAGCGTGGAGCGTACGCCCTCTCTCCTGCGGGTGCTCGCCGATGCCGGCGTGGTGGACGCAGGGGGCTTCGGTCTGGTGGTATTGCTGGAAGGCATCGCCAGGGGCGGTCGGGGGACGGTGGTCCCCATCGAGACCCACGTGGAGCGCGTCCCGTCGTTCGAGGGCGTGCTCATTCCCGAGGAGGAGGAAGAAGAGAGCGCGTACGGCTACTGCACCAGCTTCCTTCTCACCGGACAGGACTTGGACAAGGACAGCCTGGAAGACGAACTCAGCCGGTTGGGCGACAGCCTGCTGGTGGTGGGAGGGGCCGGACAGATCAAGATCCACGTCCACACCGACGACCCGGGCCGGGTGCTCGCGATCGGGACGTCGCTGGGCGTGCTCAGCGAGATAGAGATCGACAACATGAGCGAGCAGGCGGCGGCGCGGGCCCGGCGCTTGGCTGAGAACGAGGCCCTCCCGGCGGACCCCGGGCTCACCCAGGTGGTGGCCGTGGTGGCGGGCGAGGGTAACAAGCGACTCTTCCGCAATCTGGGTGTGGACTTCATCGTGGACGGGGGCCAATCCATGAACCCCTCCACCGAAGACCTCATGCGCGCCATCTCAAGAGCGAAAGCGCCTTCGGTCATCGTCCTGCCCAACAACGGCAACGTCATCATGACCGCCGATCAGACCACTCGACTGAGCGACAAGAACGTGCTGGTGGTGCCCAGCCGGTCGGTGCAGGCCGGTCTGACGGCGGCGGTGGTCTATGACAAGCGGAACGAGGGTGAACTCAACGCCCGCGAGATGCGCGCTGCTCTGGAGGGAGTGGTGACCGCCGACATCACGCAGGCGGTCAGGGATTCTCTGGTGGACGGGGTGCAGGTGAAGGCGCAGGACTTCATCGGTCTCATCGACGATAAGGTGGTCGTGGCGGCGCCCGATCTTGGTACAGCCCTGGACGAGGTGTTCGCCGTGTTGCTCGATGGAGGGCGTGAGATAGTCACCGCACTGGTGGGGGAGTGTGAACAGGCCGATGAGGCGCGCTCGCTTCTGGAACGACTCCGTGCCGACCATCCCGAGGTGGAGATCGAAGTGCATGACGGAGGCCAGCCGTTCTATCCTGTGCTGCTCGCCGCCGAGTAGATCCGCGTACGACGACGTGAGGGGAGAGCGACGATGATCATCGATCGACAGACCACGGCGCTGGTAGTGGATTCCACCGCGGACCTTCCCGAACGGTTGGTGGACGATCCCAACATCAACATCATCCCGCTGACGGTGTACTTCGGAGAGGAACACTTCCTCGACTGGATCGAATTGAAGCCGGAGGAGTTCTACGAACGCCTCAAGAACGCACCTGAGCTGCCGCGCACCTCACAGCCCTCGGCCGGGGCCTTCCTGGAGTTGTACACCAGACTGCGCGAGCACTACCAGCGGGTCTACTCGGTGCATCTCAGCAGCAAGTTCAGCGGCACGTGTGCCAGTGCTGAGGTGGCCCAGAGCCAGATCGACGGCGTGAAGGTGGTTGATTCTGAGCTTGCCACTGGTGGCATCGCACTGCTGGTGGACCGCATGATCGAACGCTTGGAGCGGGGGACCCCCGAGGAGGAGTTCGACGCGTACATCGAGCGGTTTCAGAAGGAGAAGGTCTTCTACTTCCTCCCCACCACGTTGGATCAGTTGTACAAGGGTGGCCGCATAGGCCGGGCGTCGCACCTGGTGGGTACGCTTCTCAACATCAAGCCCGTGCTCATCATCGACGGGGGCGTTATCGACGTGTACAAGAAGGTACGCGGAGTCCGCCAGGCCCTGGAGGTCATGGTGGACGGCATGATCGAGCACACGCGCCCGGACCTCACCACATACGTGAGCCTGTCTCATGGATTGAACGAGCCTGTGGTGGAGCAGTTGCGCGAGATGGTGCGCGCGGTGCCCGACCGTACCATCGACATCAGGCTCACCAGCGTGGTGGGCGCCGTCATAGGCACGTACGTCGGCCCGCAGGCGGTGTCCCTCAGCTTCATCCAGGAATGAGCGCGCGCGCAGGGGGTGGCATCCACTACCCCTTGGGCGCCGGAGAAGCGAAGGCCGGCGGCTCCCTGACGCTGCCGCCCACCAGCAAACGCGACCTCGATCCCGCGCGCCTGTGCCGTCCGGTCTCCATGGTGCGGGGAGTGGGACCCACTATCCATCGCCGGTTGCAGGGGTTGGGTATCGCGACCGTGGGCGACCTGCTGCTGCATCTACCCTTCAGGCACGAACCTCCCTCGCGAATGGTGGGCGTGGGTGCTCTCAGCGTGGGCGACGAGGTGACGTTGCGGGTGCAGGTGGTGTCGTGCGCGGTGCGTGAGACCTCCCGGCGAAGGGTGAAGGTGCTGGAGGCTTTGGTATCCGACGAAAGCGGCAGCGTGCTGGCGGTCTGGTACAACCAGCCGTATCTGGAGGCGCCGTTCAAGGAGAAGCCCGAGGTGCTCTTGAAGGGCATGCTCGTCCGCCAGCGGGGTACCCCGGTGTTCATGGTCAAGCGGCACGAGATCCTGGGAGAGAAAGGGGAGAGCTTCCACATCCTGGGTCTGGTGCCCGTGTACCCAAGCACGGCCGACCTCAGCGTGCGCACCATCCGCAACCTCTTGCACAACGCCACTCCCGAGGCCCGGCATCTGCCCGAGCCGCTTCCGGCTCGTCTGTTGGCGGCGCGAGGCTATGCGCGCAGGAACGATGCCGTCATCGCCAGCCATTTCCCGGTCGATCAGCGGGACGCGGCCCGGGCGAGGGAGCGGTTGGCCTTCGAGGAACTCCTGCTGTTGCAGACGGCCGTGCTGCGCAGAAGGCGACGACAGGACGCAGAACGCGGGGCTCGATGCCTGGACGCCCCAGGTGAGCTGAGCAGTCGCTTCATCCGTGGGCTGCCGTTCGAACTGACGAAGGCGCAGACGAGGGTCATGGCGGAGATCGATGCCGATCTGCAGCGCGGCGTCCCCATGAGGCGCCTGCTGCACGGAGATGTGGGTTCGGGCAAGACCGTCGTGGCCGCCTACTGCATGCTGCGGGCCGTCGAACAGGGTGGGCAGGCGGTACTCATGGCACCCACCGAGGTGCTGGCCGACCAGCATCATGTCAACCTCTGCACGCAGTTGGAACCCTTGGGCGTACGGGTGCGGTTGTTGAAGGGAAGCCAGTCCGGAAGAGAACGTAAGGACGCGCTGGAGATGCTGCGCACAGGGGATGTCGACTTGGTGGTGGGGACCCACGCCCTCATCCAGGAGGGGGTGGAGTTCAAAGACCTGCGCGTGGCCGTGGTGGATGAACAGCACCGTTTTGGAGTGCGGCAACGCGACGCTATCCTGGGGGCGGAGGCCGAGGGATGCTGGCCTCACACCCTGCACATGTCGGCCACACCCATCCCGCGTACGCTGAGTCTTACACTCTACGGCGACTTGGATGTGAGCACGTTGGATGAGAGCCCTGCGGGCCGCTCGCCGGTGAACACCCGTCTCGTGTTCCCCGGTTCGGAGGGGCGGATGTGGGAGTTCGTGCGGGCCCAGTTGCGCGCGGGACGCCAGGCGTACGTGGTGTGTCCGCTCATCGACGAGAGCGAGTCACTGCAGACGGCATCGGCGAAACAGACGGCGGCTGAACTCGCCGCGGGCGAGTTGGCTGGATGGCGCGTGGGGCTCCTTCACGGTCAGTTGCCCGCGCAGGAGAAGGCCGCGACCATGGCCGCCTATGCCGCCGGTGACGTGGACGTGCTGGTGAGTACCACCGTCATCGAGGTGGGCATCGACGTGGCCAACGCCACCGTCATGGTGATCCTGGGTGCGCGTCGCTTCGGCCTGTCGCAGCTGCATCAGTTGCGGGGCAGAGTGGGGAGGGGTGCGGAACGCTCGTACTGCTTCCTGCCCGCTGAAGACGAGGATGAGGCGGTGTTGGAGCGTCTGGCTCTGTTCGCCCGCACCAACGACGGCTTCGCGCTCGCGGAAGCCGACCTGGCCGCCCGCGGGGAGGGCCAGTTGTTCGGCGACAGACAATCGGGCGTGAGCGATCTTCAGGTCGCGTCGCTGCTTCGCGACCAACGTCTGCTGGAGGAGGCGAGGACCGTGGCGGCCCGTGTGCTGGGGGAGCGCGACGAACACGACCCGGTGTGGGGCCCGCTGCTCGCGGCCGCCGAGGAGCGCTTCGGACAGAAGGTCGACTGGCTGGACCGGGTGTGAGCGCTCCGAAGCCGGGGACGATACGAGTCATCGGGGGCAGCCGCCGCGGCCGTCGTCTCAAGGTGCCGGGTAGAGGCGAGGTGCGCCCCACCAGCGACCGGGTGCGGGAAGCCATCTTCGACGTGCTGGGGTCGCTGGAGGGCCTGCGAGTGGTGGACCTGTTCGCCGGCAGCGGGGCGATGGGTATCGAATCCCTGTCACGTGGGGCCATGCATTGTGTGTTCGTGGAGAGCGACCCTCAGGTGGCGAGTGTATTGCGGGGGAACCTGGTCACTCTGGGTTTCGCGCCGGAGAGCTACGAGGTGGTGTGTGCCGACTACAGCCGCGCCGCCCGCCGCCTGGCGGCGGGCGGCGCCACCGATTTGCTCTTTGTAGACCCTCCTTATAGAATGCTGCCGGAAGTGGAAGTGATGTTGGAGCCTCTGCTGCCGTCTATGCTCGTCGATGAGGGCGTGGTGGTGGTGGAGGCTCATCGCTCGGTGCCGGTTGACATGGGATCGGAGTCCGTCTTCGACCGGGTGTACGGCGATACCAGAGTGGTCATGCTCAGAGTGAGGAGGAACGTCCGGTGAACGTCGCGCTCTTGCCCGGCAGCTACGATCCGGTCACCGTAGGACACTTGGACGTGATCTCGCGCTGCAGCGCCATGTTCGACGACGTGGTCGTGGGTGTGGTCGACGATTCCTTCCGCAAGACAGCTATGTTCTCCACTCAGGAGCGCATCGCGTTCCTGGAGGAATCCACCCGGCATCTGGCGAATGTGAGAGCCGTGCCTCTACGCGGCCTGGTGGTGACGCTGGCCCGCCAAGTGGGTGCCCATGTGTTGGTGAAAGGCCTGCGAGCCGTCACCGACTTCGAGTATGAGTTCCAGATGGCGCAGTTGAACCGGAAGTTGGACCCTGAACTCGAGACGATGTACCTTATGGCCTCGCCCGAGTACTCGTTCTTGAGCTCCAGCGGAGTGAAGGAGATCGCCAAGTATGGGGGCTGTATCAGTGATCTAGTGCCCGAGGTGGTGGAGCGCCGCTTCGCGGAAATGTTTGGAAGCGTGGAGGCTGAATGATGGATGTTCTCGTGCTGATAGACAAGCTGGACGACCTTGTCCACGGAGCCAGCACCTTCCCCATGACCGACAAGGTCATGATCGACCGCGACGAGATCTACGATCTGCTCGACCAGATGCGGGCCACCATCCCCGAAGAGATCAAGCAGGCCCGCTGGATCGTCAAGGAACGTCAGGAGATGCTACAGGAGGCCAAGGAAGAGGCCGAGCGTATCCTCACCGAGGCTCGCGAGGAGGCGCAGCGTCTGGCCAGCGAGCAGGAGATCGTGCGCCTGGCCCAGCGTCAGTCGGAAGACATCATCCGCGACGCCGAAGCCCGCGAGCGCGAGATCCGTTTGGGTGCCGAGGACTACGCCGACGAGATCTTCAAGACTTTGGAGACCAACTTGGACAAGTTCCTGGCGGCGGTGCAGCGGGGGCGGGAGCGCCTTCAGGCCGGTTCAGGAGGCTCGGAGCTCCTCTAGGCATTTGTTGCCGGAGGCCGCCGGGCCATGGACGCATCCGAGCTACATGTCGACCTGAACGAGCTTGCGCTCCGCACGGGTGAGAGCTGGGAGCGCACCTACCCGCTGGAGATGCCGCCGGTCGTCCTGGGGGGGACTCCCTATGAGGTGGTCATACCCGACGGTGTGACTCTCAGCGCGACTCGGGTCGCGGGCGGGTTCCTGGTGGGCGTGAATCTGAGCGCGAACCTCTATGGGCCCTGCGAGCGCTGTCTCAAAGAAGTCGTGCTGCGGTTGCAGGCCGATGAGGAGGAGTTCGTACCCACGGCCGAGGACCGCTGGCAGGAGTCCGAGTTCAGCGAGTTCATCGTCGATATGGTGGTGGACGTCAGAGCCTTGGCGCGAGAGGCACTGGTGTTGGCCCTTCCCACGCAGATCGTGTGCTCCACCGACTGCCTGGGTCTGTGCGCCCGCTGTGGTGAAGACCTCAACCTGGGCCCCTGCGGGTGCGAGACGGACGGTGGCGACGAACGCTGGCAGCAGCTGAAGCAGCTCAAGCTCGACCCTTGAAATATCCCCGCCGATGGGGTACAAACTCACGGTTTCCCCATAGGTTGAGAGAGAGGCGGATCATGGCCGTTCCCAAGAGAAAGACTTCACGCGCCCGTCGGGACGCCCGGCGTGCGACTCATGCCGGCAAAGCGCCCAGCGTGGCTGAATGTCCGCAGTGCCACAGCCCGCGGCTGCCCCACCGGGTGTGCCCCAACTGCGGCATGTACGACGGTCGTCAGGTTGTCCAAGTAGAGGAGTGACGTCCCGCGGGACCGTTCGCCGGTCTTAGGGGGCTTACGCCCACATGCAGATCATCGTGCAAGAGGGAGAGGCTTCGGTGAGTCTGGTGACGCCCATCCAGGCGCCCGATGACTCCCTGCGCACTACCAGCGTGCAGCACGTGCTGGGCGCGGTGAAGGTCTACTATCGCGATTTCGAGGTGGTGCGCGTGGAGGCGCGCGAGGGCAGCCTGGAGTTGCTCCCCGCCATCATCGGTGCCATCAGTTGGTTGCGTAAGGACCGCTGCTACCAACTCAAGCCGGGGTCGTAGGATGTTCTGCCGCCGGGACGTGTACGCACGCGTGGGTCGAGCCACCGACGGCATTGCACATCGTGACATCCGTTTCTTCGAGGACGCTGCCCTCCGGCGGCGTCCTTTGGTTTCTTGGAAGGCACACACGAACTGAACTCTCGTTGAGGAGGGATCGAATGGCGCTGTCAGATCCGGCCAAGATCAGGAACATCTCTGTGGTGGGTCATCGCGGGGCGGGCAAGACCTCGATCATAGAGGCGCTGCTCTTCACTGCCGGGGTCAAGAACCGTCTGGGCACGGTCATGGACGGGACCACCGTCATGGACCATGACGAGGACGAGATCAAACGGCAGATGACCATCTCCGCAGGCCTGGCGCACCTGGATTGGGGTGGGGCCAAGCTGAATCTCTTGGATACCCCCGGCGAGGCTTCTTTCATCAACGAAGCTTTGGGCACCCTGAGCGTGGTCGAAGGTGTGTTGATGGTGGTCAACGCTGTCACCAAGGTGGAGGTCCAGACCGAACGAGTGTGGAAACGCGCGGTCGACATGGGTGTCTCCCGGGTGGTGGCCGTCAACATGATGGACCGGGAACGCGCCTACTTCGGCGAGGCGGTCGCCGCCCTGCAGGCCCGTTTCGGCGACAGTGTGGTCGCCCTGGGTCTGCCCATCGGCGAAGAAGCCGAGTTCCACGGAGTGGTGGATCTTCTGGCCATGAAGGCCTACACGTACTCGGGTGGCGCCGGCAAGGGCACCGAGCAACCCATCCCCGACGACCTGCAGGCCGCCGCCGAGGAAGCTCGCGAGAAGCTGGTCGACCGAGTGGCTGAAGCCGACGACGCGTTGCTTGAGAAGTACCTCGAAGGCGAGGAGCTCACCCAGGAGGAGATCACCGCCGCCCTGCAGTCGGCCGTGGCGGCCGGCCTGGTCTGCCCGGCCCTGCCGGTGTCGGCCACGAAGAACATCGGCATCGACCGCCTGCTGCAGCTCGCGCTGACGGTCCCGTCGCCGGCCGCACGGGGACCACGCGTGGCCTTCGCCGGCACCACCGGCACCGACGAGCAAGAACTGCCCGTGGACGTGGCTGCGTCCACCGCAGTCTTCGTGTTCAAGACCATCTACGACCAGTTCTCCGGCCGCGTGAACCTTGTGCGCATATTCTCGGGCAAGATCAGCACCGACACGCAACTGTTGAACATCCGCACGGCGGAAAAGGAACGCACCGGCAACATCCTGCTCATGACCGGCAAAGAAACCAAGGCCGTCGACGAAGCGGGCGCAGGCGACATCGTGGCGCTGGCCAAACTCAAGGACACCGGCACCGGCGACACGCTGTGCGATCCGGCGCATCCCGTCCGTCTGCCGCGCTATGAGTTCCCGCCGCCGGCCATCTCTTTCGCGATCACGCCCAAGACCAGGGGCGACGAGGAGAAGGTCTCCAACGGACTGCGGCGTCTGGGTGAGGAAGATCCGGCTATGGAGCTGCGCTTCGACCCGCAGACCAAGGAGATGCTCATCTCCGGCACCAGCCAGGTGCATGTGGAGGTGATACTGGACAAGCTCAAGCGACGCTTCGGTGTGGAGGTCGACCTGCATCCGCCGCAAGTCCCGTATCGTGAGACCATCCGCAAGAAGGCCACGGCGCAGGGCCGGCACAAGAAGCAGACCGGCGGGCGCGGCCAGTTCGGCGACTGCTGGATCGAGGTGGAGCCCCTGCCGCGCAGCGAGGGCTATCAGTTCGAGGACGCCATCTTCGGCGGATCGATCCCCAGGAACTTCATCCCTGCCGTGGAGAAGGGCATCGTGGAGGCCATGGAGCAGGGCGTCATCGCCGGATACCCGGTGGTGGACGTGAAAGTGAAGCTCTTCGACGGCTCCTATCACACTGTCGACTCCTCGGAACTGGCGTTCAAGCTGGCCGGAGGCTTGGCCTGGAACAAGGCCATGACCGAGGCGATGCCCGTGCTGCTGGAGCCCGTCATGAACGTCGAGGTCATCGCGCCCGAGGAGAACATGGGCGACATCATGGGCGACCTTTCGAGTCGCCGCGGCCGCCCGCAAGGCAGCGAGAGCATGGGCGAGATGCACGTGATCCGTGCCCAGGTCCCCCTGGCCGAGATGCTCACGTACGCTCCGCAGTTGCGCTCCATGACGGGTGGTCGGGGTTCGTTCACGCTGGAGTTCGATCACTACGAGGAAGTGCCCTCGCACCTCACCGAGAAGATCGTGGCCGAGGCCAAGGCCCGCAAGGCAGGCGAGTAGCGGGCAAGTTCCGAGTATCAGTCAGAGACCCTGCGCGCTCGCATACCAGCTTCGCGAGCCTGGCACCCTTGGGTGTCAGGCTCAGCGGACACGCGAGCGCGCAGGGACCCTCTCAGCCGCTCACCGCCGGTCCGCTGCCGTGGCCGCCGCATGAAAGCCTTTGATAGGCGCATCTGGCCGTGACACGCCCCCTCAAGTAAGTCGTCACCTGCTCCGATGTATGCAACGCAGGATGATTGCAAGAAATCTTGTATTATTCTGGTGATGCAACTATCGTCATCGGCGGAGGAGCGTTGGACGACTCGAGGCCCCGGCGACTGAGTGACTTCCTGCGCGAAGGGTTTGAAGGCTTCTCGCGCTCGCAGAAAGCGGTCGCGCGCTACATCATCGACCACCTGGAAGAGGTGGGTTACCTCAGCGCTGAGGAACTGGGGCAGAAGGGGAACACCTCCAGTTCCACCGTGGTGCGCTTCGCACAGTCCCTCGGCTTTCCGGGTTATCCCGAACTGCAGAAGGCCGCGCGCGACGAATACCGGCTCGGAGCCACCGCCCGCCCTGTCGTCCACGAGGACCAGCTGGGCTTCGCCATCGAGGAAGACATCCTCACGCGGTCGCTCAAGACCGACGCCCTCAGCCTCGAGGAGACCATCAGCAAGAACAACCTGGCTCGCTTCAACAGGGCGGTGAGCGCACTCTCCGGGGCAGGCCGAGTGCTGGCGGTCGGCTTACACGAGGCGGCCGTGGTGGCGGAGTACGCCTCGTACGTGCTCGAACTCCTGGGCATCCCCTGTTGCGCCGTCACGGCGGGCACGGAGGCCGATGTGGCCCGTCTCACGAGACTCGAGGCCGGCGATGTGCTGTTGGCCGTGGGGTTCCGGCGCGCACATTCGGTGACCCTCGCGTTCACCGAAAGGGCGGCCGCCATGGGGGCGACGGTGGTCGTGGTCACCGACAACTCGCTTTCCGAACTGGCTGGCAAGAGCGACCTCACCCTGTACGCCGACATCGACTCCACCTTCTTCGCCCACTCTCTGGTGGGGCCGCTCAGCTTGGTGACCGCGTTGGCGGCGGGCATCTACAGCAGGGACCGCGACCGCCACGACGCGGCGGTGAGGTTGGTGCGCGAGAGCGCTCCCGAGTCCGGCTGGCTGCGTTGAAGGCGCCCGGAGGCTCGGCTAAACTCTAGCGGCGAAATACAGGGAACGCGTACTCCGGTGCGGAGGTTTTGAGATGTCGGGGCATTCCAAGTGGGCTGGTATCAAGCATAAGAAGGCGATCGTCGACGCCAAGAGAGGCAAGCTCTTCGGCAAGCTGGCGCGCGCCATCACCGTCGCCGCCCGTGAAGGTGGCGGGGATCCTGACCACAACGCCACGCTCGCCCAAGCCATCGTCAAGGCGAAAGACGCCAACATGCCCAACGACAACATCGAGCGGGCCATCAAGAAGGGGGCGGGAGGCGCCGGCGACGCCGAGACCTACCACCACCTCACCTACGAGGGCTATGGTCCCGCCGGCGTGGCGGTGTACGTGACTGCGCTCACCGACAACAAGAACCGCACGGCTGCCGACGTGCGTTACATCTTTGACCGGGGTGGAGGCAAACTGGGCACTGACGGATCGGTGAGTTGGATGTTCGAGCGCAAAGGCGTCATCTTCGTCGACGCGGCCGGTCTGGACGAGGACGAAGTGATGTTGGCCGCTATCGACGCGGGCGCGGAAGACGTCATCCCCGAGGGCGACACCTTCGAGATCCGCACCGATGCGGCCGACTTCATGGCCGTGCGCTCCGGACTGGAGGCGGCCGGCATCAAGTACACATCAGCCGAGCTCACCATGATCCCCAAGAACACCGTGGCGCTCGACGAGAGCGAGGCCCGCAAGACGCTCAGGCTGTTGGATGCCCTTGAGGACAACGACGATATCCAAGAGGTCTACGCCAACTTCGACATCCCCGACCACGTGATGGAAGCTCTGGCGGGATGACTGCGGCTCCCGGTCACGTGAGCGACCTTGGTGGCCGGGTCATCATGGGGCTTGACCCTGGCACTGCCTCCACCGGCTACGGTGTCGTCGAGGTGAAGGGCAATCGTCTGCGGGCACTCGACTTCGGAGTGATCGAGACCGCGGCCGGGCTGCCGCTGGAGGCCAGGTTGGAAGCGATCTTCGGGCGCGTGCGTGAGCTGCTGGCGCAGCATCAGCCGTCAGCGACGGCGGTGGAATCGCTCTTCTTCAACGCCAACGTGCGTACGGCGTTCGCGGTGGGGCAGGCGCGAGGAGTGTCGTTGTTGGCCTGTTCTCTGGCCGGATGTGAAGTGTTCGAGTACACGCCGCAGCAGATCAAGCAGGCGGTGGTGGGATACGGGAAAGCGAGCAAGGACCAAGTGATGGAGATGGTGAGGGTGCTGCTCGCTTTGGCGGATCCTCCGCGCCCCGACCATGCCGCCGATGCCCTGGGCGTTGCTATCTGCCACGCCAACTCATACGGAGTGCGTGAGCGGGTGGAGCGGCGCCTTGCCGGCCAGGTGCGCGGGACGGGCGGGGCATGATCGAGCGGCTCACCGGCGCGGTGGCCGCCAAGAACCCGGAGTCGGTGGTGCTGGACGTGGGCGGGGTCGGTTTCCTGCTTGAGGTCTCCGCTACCACCATGCGCGATGTGCCGGCGGTGGGTGGGACCATGGTGATGTTCGCCCATCTGCACGTGCGCGAAGACGTCCTGCAGTTGTTCGGCTTCTCCAGCGAGGCTGAACGGGAACTCTTCCGTCTCTTCCTGGGGGTGAGCAAGATCGGTCCCAAGCTGGCTCTGGCGGCGCTCTCCTGCCGGCGTCCGACGGAGCTGCGCAAAGCGTTGGCGGGAGGGGATGTGGCCCTGCTCTCGTCGGTGCCCGGCATCGGACGCAAGACCGCCGAACGGATGGTCATGGAACTGCGCGACAAGGTGGGCCAGGTCGTGTCCGCTGGAGGCGATATCGTTGGTGCTGTCGGGCTGGACGACGGCCCTGTGGCTATGGCGCGGGCGGCGTTGCTCGAGCTCGGGTATGCTCCGCTGGAGGCCGACCGACTACTGGCGGCCGTCGACACCGACCAGCCGGTGGAAGGCATCGTACGGCAGGCGCTCGGACGGCGTCCGTGAAGAGCGTCGGAAGTGGCTGGCGAGGGGCGAAGAAGGTGAGAGTCGGTGGACGGCGACAGACTGGCTGATCCCGAAGAGACCCCTTTGGAGCAGGAGGTCGAGACTTCCCTGCGCCCGCGTTCGCTGAGCGCTTTCGTGGGCCAGCCGGTGCTGCGGGAGCAGCTGCAGATCTTCATCGAGGCGGCGCGTTCACGCGACGAGTCGTTGGACCATGTGTTGCTGGCCGGTCCTCCGGGTTTGGGCAAGACCACACTCGCCAACATCATCGCCCTCGAGATGGGGGTGAACATCTTCACCACGTCGGGGCCGGCCCTGGAGCGCAAGGCCGACATGGCTGCCGTGCTCACCAACCTTCAGGACGGCGACGTGCTCTTCATCGACGAGATCCATCGGCTCAATCGCTCCATAGAGGAGATCCTCTATCCGGCCATGGAGGACTTCGAGATCGACATCATCATCGGTCAGGGACCCAGCGCCCGTACCATCCGCCTGCCGGTGTCCCGTTTCACCCTCATCGGGGCCACCACCCGCTCGGGGCTCATCACCACGCCTCTCCGCGACCGCTTCGGTTTCTCTCACCGCTTGGACTACTACTCGGTCGAGGACCTGGCGCACATCGTGCGCCGCTCGGCGGCCATACTCTCGGTCGCCATCGACGAGGAGGGGGCGCAGGCGCTCGCCCTGCGGGCACGAGGTACGCCGCGCATCGCCAACCGTCTACTGCGCCGGGTGCGTGACTACGCGCAGGTGCGTCATCAGGGCTCCATCACGGGGCGCATCGCGCTGGAAGCCTTGCGCCTCTTCGAAGTGGACGACGAAGGGCTCGACCGGGTCGACCGCGAGATACTCACGCTCATCTTGGAGAAGTTCGACGGTGGTCCCGTGGGGCTCTCCACTCTGGCGGTGGCCATCGGGGAAGAGGCCGACACCATCGAGGACGTGTACGAACCGTACCTGCTGCAGCGCGGCTTTCTCATGCGCACACCGCGCGGCCGGGTGCTGACGCGACTGGGCTACGAGCACTGCGGGGCCACCCCGCCGGCGGCTGCGCAGCCGGCGCCCCCCGACACGCTGTTCAGCTAGGAGCCGGGCGATGAACAACGATCTTCTGCTGCACGTCTGCTGCGGCCCTTGCGCCTCCGCCTCCATCCCGGCGTTCCGGGAGAGCGGTGCGACTGTGACAGGGTTCTTCTACAACCCCAACATACAACCTTTGCTCGAGTACCGGCGCCGGTTGACAGGAGCACGTGAGGTGGCCGAGATCACGAGCATGGAGCTCCTGGCCGACCTTTCGTACGATCCCGAGGCGTGGTTCACCCGTGTGAGCGGGCCGTGGTCCCGTGACGACGTGGGTTCGCGCTGCGCCCGTTGCCTGGGTATGCGTCTGGAGAGGACGGCTCGAGAAGCTGCGGCACGTGGTTACGCGGCCTTCTCCACCACACTGTCCATCAGTCCGTGGCAGGATCATGAGGCCATCCAAGCGGGAGGGGATGCCGCCGCGGCAGCCCACGGCGTGGAGTTCGTATACGTAGATCTGCGCCCTATGTATCCCGAGTCGAGACGGCTCAGCCGGGAGTGGGGCATCTATCGCCAGAAGTACTGCGGCTGCATAGTCTCGGAATGGGAGCGTTATCGTGGCAGGTGAGGGCGCCTACCTTCAGACGGCCGGGCGACAGGGCGGCGGCCGGAGGTCGCTGCCGCGGAGTGTCGCGCGGGCGGAACGGTGCTGCTGAACATGCATCTGCATGAACTGGAGTTCGATTTCCCCCAGGAACTGATCGCGCAGGAGCCGGTCGAACCGAGGGACTCCTGCCGTCTGATGTTCGTACCTTCCCGAGGGGAACGAGAACATCGCCGGTTCTGGGAATTGCCCGCGCTGTTGCGTGCAGGCGACACCCTGGTGTTCAACGATTCTCGCGTGCTGCCTGCACGCGTCGCCGCGCGGAAACCCACCGGAGGCCAGGTGGAGGTGCTCTTCCTGCGCCCGGCGGCGGACGCCGACGCAAACGGTCGCGGCGAGACCTGGGAGGTGCTGGCTCGGCCCTCGCACCGGTTGCGACCGGGGGGGACCCTGCTCCTGCCCGGCGGCGAGGACCTCACGCTGCTGAGGCTTCTGGGCGAAGGAAGATGGGTGGTACAGACGCAGCCGGGCATATCGTCGGTGCGGCTTATGGAGACCTACGGGCAACTGCCGCTGCCGCCCTACATCAAGACCTACCCCGCACAGCCGGAGAGCTACCAGACGGTGTATGCCTCCCAGTTGGGCTCCGCGGCGGCTCCGACGGCGGGCCTGCACTTCACGCCCACTCTCCTGCGAGCGCTGGAGGAGGCCGGGGTGAGGGCCGCCTACGTCACGCTGCACGTGGGTCTGGACACGTTCCAGCCCATCCGCGAAGAGCGGGTGGAGGACCATCGCATCCACCGCGAAGCCTTCACCGTCTCGGCGGATTGCCTCCGGACCTTGCGCGCGGCCCGGGCGCGTGGTGGCCGGCTGGTGGCGGTGGGGACGACAGCCACCCGGGTGCTGGAGACACTGGCCGGACGGGGCCTGCTGGAGTCCGCTTCTGACAGCGCGAGGCATCTCGGAGCGCCGCCGGATGAAGGGACCGGCATCGAGGGCTCCACCGAGATCTTCATCACGCCCGGGTACAAGTTCGAAGCAGTGAATGCGCTCCTCACCAACTTCCATCTACCGCACAGCAGCGTCTTGGCTCTGGTGATGGCCTTCGCGGGTGTGGAGCGCATCAGGGATGCCTATCGGGAGGCCGTCGAGGGACGCTATCGCTTCTTCAGCTTCGGAGACGCCATGCTGGTCGAACCCGAAGAGCATCCGGGTGCTGACGCGCCCGCGCCGGGGACTGAGGTGGAGGGTGCATGGAGACCCTGAGCGGGCTGCCCTCCTTCCCCTACCGACTGGAAGCCCAGGACGGGCTCGCCCGTGCCGGGGTGATCGACACGCCGCGGGGGCCCGTGCTGACGCCCTGTTTCATGCCTGTGGGCACGAAGGGGACGGTAAAGGCCATGTCTCCCGATCGCCTGCGCGCGTCGGGGGCGCAGATCGTGCTGGCCAACACCTATCACCTGTCTCTGCGTCCAGGCAGCGACGCGGTGAGGCGCTTGGGCGGGCTGCATCGCCTCATGCAGTGGGAGGGGCCCATCCTCACCGACAGTGGGGGATATCAGGTCTTCAGCCTGCGCGACACGGCGAAGCTCGACGACTCCGGTGTGGCGTTCCGCAGCATCTACGACGGTTCCCGCCAGGTGTTCACGCCCGAACGGGCCATGGGCGAGCAGCAGGCCCTGGGGGCCGACTTCGTCATGTGCTTCGACCAGTGCCCCCCCGGCACCGCCACCCGAGCGGAAGTGGCCGACGCCGTCGAGCGCACCACACGCTGGGCGGCGCGCTGCAAGCAAGCCCATCTGGAGGCGGGCGGCATGGGCACCGACGGGCCTCAGATGCTCCTGGGCATCGTCCAGGGTGGGGTGGACGCTGAATTACGTATCGCCAGCGTGGAGCAGTTGCTGCAGATCGGCTTCCCCGGGTACGCCATCGGCGGGCTCACCGTGGGGGAGGACCGTCAGGCCATGCTCGACACCACGGGGCTGGTGGCCGGGCTGCTGCCCGCAGACCGGGTGCGGTACTTCATGGGCATCGGCGATCCCCAGGGCCTGCTGGAGGTCATCGCTCGCGGGGTGGACATCTTCGACTGCGTGCTCCCCACCCGCACCGCCCGCATGGGCACCGCCTTCATCCGTGGGGGCAAGCTGAACCTGCGCAACGCTCAGCACGCGTTATCCACCGAGCCGCTCGAGCCCGACTGTCCCTGTAGGGCGTGCAACGGCTTCTCCCGCGGTGTGTTGCGGCACCTCATCATGCAGAAGGAGATCCTGGGTCTCATGCTCCTCACGGAGCACAACCTCACCTTCCTTGCGCGCATGGTGGCGGGTGCGCGCGAGGCCATCATCACCGGGTCGTATGCGACCTTCATGGGGGAGTGGGGTGCCTCGTGGTAATATGCAGCACTTGAACCAGTACGTTTCCGCACCCAGATGGTGCGGCCTTGAGAAGGAGGGGTCTTGACCAGTTCAGCCGGGATGTTGATCATCTATGTGGTGGCGTTCATCGCCATCTTTTACTTCATGGCCATCAGGCCGCAGCAGAGGCAGCGCAAAGCGCATGCGGCCCTGCTCTCGTCCCTCAAGAAGGGGGACCATGTGGTCACGGCCTCCGGCATCTACGGGACGGTCAAGCGCGTCGAGGACACCGTCGTGGTCATCGAGATCGCCCGTGGTGTGAGCATCAAGGTGGCTCGTAACGCCGTCAGTCAGATCATCCGCGACAAGCAGGAAGCTCGAGCGTACGCTCCGGAGCCCACCGGCCGTCGTGGGAAGAAGGATGCGCTCGCGCTGGAGGAGGAGACTGGTGTCGACGAGGCTGGGGAAGCCGTCGACGCTGTAGAGGAAGCCGAGTTGGCTGAAGAGGCCGAAGCGGCCGAGGAAGCCGAAGTGGTCGAGGACGAAGGCGAGGACTACGCCTCTGTCGAGGAGGAGACCACCGAGGAGGAGACGAAGGTCTAGCTTCACCAGCCGGGCGGGAGCGAGGCGGCCTCGGGTCGCCTCGTTGACACTGCCCTGTCGGTGACCTATGCTCCTTCGTTGCGGCTGCACGGGGCCAGTCCTCTGCCTGCGGCCGCAACACACATGATCGAACCGCTGTCAGGGAAGGTGCGCACTTGTCAAGATTGAAGCGTGACGCAGGTATTCTTGTGCTGGTGGCCATACTGCTTGGGGTGGCCGCCTATTTCGCCTTCCCGCTCTCGAAGACCAATCTGGGCCTCGACCTGCAAGGGGGACTGTCGGTCATCCTGGAGGCTCAGGACACGGCGAAGAACCCGCGCACCGACGACGGCATGGCCCAGGCGGTGGAGATCATCCAGAACCGGGTCAACGGCCTCGGCGTGGCTGAGCCCGAGATCCAGCGCCAGGGCGAGTGGAAGATCAGCGTCCAGCTCCCCGGCATCGATGATCCGGAAGAGGCGCTCGCGGTCATCGGTAAGACGGCCGTGCTCGAGTTCTACCACGTCGAAGGCCAGTTCGGCACGCCCTACGCCAGCGAGGCCGAGGCACTCAAGGCCGCCGGGGTGGAGTCGGCGCTCGACCTGCCCGCGGAGAAGACCCTGGTGCACTGGTCGCAGGCCGGGGGCAACGTCTCCGATCAATGGTTCCTGGTCGACAGCAAGCCTGCGCTCACAGGGTCCATGTTGGAGGGCGCGCAGACCGGTTTCGACCAGTTCAACCAGCCCAAGGTCGACATGCAGTTCAACGATGAGGGCGCGAAGGCCTTCGCCGACGTGACCACTAAGCTCGCCGAGACGGCCCAGATCACGGGACAGGACCAGCGGCTGGCCATCGTTCTCGACGGCAACGTGGAGTCGGCACCGCGGGTGCTCGAACCCATCGAGGGAGGCAACGCAGAGATCACCGGCAAGTTCAGCCAAGACGAGGCCGAGAGCTTGGCCCTGGTGCTCAAGACCGGCGCTCTCCCGGTGGAGCTGAAGGCGGTCAGCCAGAACAGCATCGGGGCGACCCTCGGCAAATCGGCGCTGAACCAAGCTCTCATCGCGGGCATGGTGGGCCTGCTGCTCATCATCGTCTTCATGATCGCCTACTACCGCCTGCTGGGCCTGGTGGCCAGCATCGCCCTGATCGTCTACGGTGTGCTCTTCTTGGGCATCCTCAATGGCATCGGGGTGACCATGACCCTGGCCGGTATCGCGGGAATGATCCTCACCCTGGGTATGGCGGTCGACGCCAACGTGCTCATCTTCGCCCGTATGCGTGACGAGGTGGCTGCGGGCAAGACCGTGGGTCCCGCCACCAGCGCGGGCTTCCAGAAAGCGTTCCGCGCGGTGTTCGACTGCAACATGACCACCATTCTCACCGCCATCGTCCTCTTCTGGGCGGCCACCGGTGGTATCAAGGGCTTCGCCCTCACTCTGGGTGTGGGTGTGGCTCTGTCCATGTTCACGGCTGTGTTGGTGACCCGGTCCATGCTCAGCGTCCTGAGTGGTTGGCGCGTCTTCCGCCATCCCAAGGCCTTGGGGCTGCATGTACCCAAGAACAAGACAGCGATCGTGGAAGACGGAGGCCGGTCATGAGGATCTACCATTTCATGCGTTACAAGTGGTGGTTTCTCATCTTCCTCACTGCGGTGACGGTCCTGTCTATAGTCACGGTCTTCGCGGTGGGGCTGGATCTGGGCATCGATTTCGTCGGCGGTGTGAGGATGCAGGTGGGGCTGGAGCAGTCCGCCACCGTGGACGAGGTCCGTTCTCTGGTGCGAGAGGTCGGCGTTCAGGAGCCGGTGGTCCAGTCGGTGGCGGGAGCCAGCGGCACGTCGGGATTTATGATCACGGCGGAAGAGATGACGGATGCGCAGGTGGACGAGATCACGGCGCAACTCGATAGCCGCTTCGGGGTGCAGGAAGGTTCGACGGGCACCGAGACGGTGGGGGCCAGCTTCGGTAAGGAGACGAGCAACCGCGCATTCATCGCCATCGCCATCGCGGTCATCGCCATCATCGCGTACATCACCTTCCGCTTCGAGATCAAGTTCGCGCTGCCCGCTATCGTGGCGCTTATCCATGACGTGGCCCTCACCCTGGGCATCTACGCGGCGACCAACAGGCTGGTCACCTACGCGACGGTGGCGGCCATCCTCACCATCTTGGGTTACTCGGTGCACGACACCATCGTCATTTTCGACCGCATGCGTGAGAACACGCAGCTCATGAAACGCGAGACATACGGCGACATGGTGGACCTTTCCATCCGTCAGACGATGGTGCGGTCGATCAACACCAGTGTGGCAATTCTCCTGCCGCTGCTGGCTATCCTCATCTTCGGCGGTCCCACGCTCAAGGATTTTGCCTTCGCCCTCACCATCGGTGTGATCACTGGTACCTATTCTTCCTTCTTCGTGGCGGCTACTCTGGTGGTCATCTGGAAGGAGCGCGAGCCTCGCTATCGTAAACGGTTGCTGGCGGCGACTGCCGGAGGCGGCCAGATGGTGATGGACGAAGAGAGCGTGGCAGACGCGATGTCGGCGGCGGGTGCAGCGTCAGGGCCGCAGGCATCGTCAGCCGGATCCGGGACGGGGCAGAAGGCGGTGCAGGCTCGCTCGCCTCGGACCACCGCCAAGAAGGCCAAGACCAGCAAGCGACCGGTGGCGAAGGACAAGAGGCGCACATCTCGTTGAGAGGAGCACGCTATGGTCGATCCGTCCACAGACGAGACGTCGGGTGAAGAGCGGCAGGCTGGTGGAGCGCAGGGCCTGAAAGACCTGGTCGAACGAATCTTCCTCCTGGGTGTGGGGGCGGCGGCGCTCAGCAAGGATCGTCTGCAGGAGACCGTGGAGGAACTCGTGCATCGCGGGCACCTCAGCCGTGACGAGGGTCGCGACATGGTCGACAAGTTGGTCGCCCGCAGCCGTGATGAAGCCAAGAGTGCCATGAAGAAGGCCGATTCCTCTCTGCAGGGTGCGTACCGTGACATGGGTCTGGTAGGCAAGCGCGAATGGGAAGATCTTGACTTCCGGCTGCGGCAACTGGAACACCGAGTGCGGTTGCTCGAGGCGGTGGCGGACGAAGGTGAGCCTCCGGCTGAAGGGTCCGAACCGACCGCGTAGAAACCGCGGGGCGGTCCAGCGGCGCCCATACACCTGCTAGACGGCCGACGGGGGTCACAGTGCCCTACTCGCAGATACGGCACCCCAGCTTCCTCACCCGCATCCGCAACCTCGAGCGGATGCGGGAGATATCGCAGGTCGCGGTCAAACACGGTTTCGGCTACTTCTTCGAGACCCATCGACTCTTCCACCTCATCCCGCGTTGGCGGCGGAGATCCAGTGGCCCGCCGGCTCAGCGGGGCCGTCACATCCGCGAGATGCTCGACGAATTGGGCCCGACCTTCGTCAAGTTCGGGCAGCTGTTGAGCACGCGGCCCGACATCGTACCCGCCGATATCGTGGCCGAGCTGGTGAAACTGCAGGACCACGTGACGCCTTTTCCTTTCGAGACGGCCGAGCGGGTGGTGGAGGAAGACCTCGGTCTCACCATGGCCAGGGCATTCGAGTACTTCGACCCCACGCCCTTGGCGGCTGCGTCCATAGGGCAGGTGTACGGGGCGGTGCTGCCTGGCGGCCAGGAAGTGGTGGTGAAGGTGCAGCGGCCCGGCGCCGCCCGCCAGATACACAAAGACATCGAACTACTCATGCAGTTCGCCGAGCTCTTCGAGGGACGGATCGATCCCGGGTTCTCTCCGGTCGCCCTGGTGCAGGAGTTCGCCCGTTCCATCACGCGTGAACTCGACTACGTTCTGGAAGCGCGCAACGCCGAGCACTTCGGCGCCAACTTCGCCGACAGCGAGCGCGTGTACATCCCCAAGGTCTACTGGCGTTATTGCAGCACACGGGTGTTGACACTGGAGCGCATCGAGGGCCCCACCCTCAACAGTCCCGAGGTGGCGGCACTGCCGCTGGACGTGAAGAGGGGCATCGCCGTCTCTCTGGTGGACTGCTGGTTCCACCAGATCCTTCAGGACGGCTTCTTCCACGCCGACCCCCACCCGGCGAACGTGGTCTACCTGGGAGGAGACCGTTTGGGGCTGCTCGATTTCGGGTTGGCCGGGTTCCTGCGCACAGACGATCTGGATGGGGGCGTGACGCTCTTCCTGCACGTCATGGATTCCGACATCCGAGGCGTGAAGCGCTCACTCAAACGACTGGGGGTCCAGTGGACGGGAGCCAACGACGCGCTGGTGTCGGAGACCATCGAGGACGCGTTCAGCCGCTATTTCGGTCGTTCGCTCTCCAACATCGATGTGGCGACGGTCATCCACCAAGTGCTGGATATCGTCTACTCACTGCGGCTGCGTCTCCCCACCCGCTTCTTGCTCTTGAACAAGACCCTGCTCACCATGGAGGGCGTGGTGGGGCAGCTCTATCCCGACATGGACATATTCCAGCTGGCGGGTTCGTACACGGACGAACTCAAGCGACGGCGCCTCGACCCGCGTCGCATATCGGAGAAGATGCAGCGTGAGGCGGCTTCATATCTGGACATGGTGCGGCAGTATCCCGTACAACTGCACGACGTGCTGGAAGAGATGCGGGACGGCCAGATAGAGATCGGCTTCCGGCACAAAGGGCTCGAGAACATGATGCATCGGCTGGATATCATCGCCAACCGGCTGGTGGTGGCGCTGGTGAGCATCGCGCTGGGGGTCACCAGTACGGCGGTGGCAATCATGATCGAGGGGGGGCCGCATCTCTTGGGCGTGTCGGTGTGGGGCATACCGGGCTTCGCGGGTTCTTTGTTCTTCGGGGCATGGCTCATCTACGCCATCATCCGCTCGGGGAGGCTGTGACGCGCGCGGCGCGCCCGGTGCCGTCCGATGGGCACGATATAGTTACCGGTGTGAACGTCTCCTCTCACATCGGCTCGACTGACACGATCTCCTGGGAGGTCGCCCCTTTCTCCTGGTCCGCGGCTGAGCGACTGGCGTGTGAACTGCGACTGCCGTTCACGGTGGCAAATGTGTTGGCGGCGCGGGGTCTGGTCGATCCGGAGGAGGCTCGGACTTTCCTGGAGTGTTCTGCTCCGATCCCCGACCCTTTCCTGTTCGCCGATATGACTGCTGCGGTGGAGAGCCTCAGCGCGGCCATCGAACACGGACGAAGGGTCGTCATCCACGGAGATTACGACGCCGACGGCATCACGGCCACGGCGCTCATGGTGTCGGGCCTGCGCGAGTTCGGTGTGCAGGCGGAGTGGTACCTACCAAGCCGCTTCGTCGAGGGTTTCGGGCTCTCCGCGCAGGCGGCGGAGGCGATCGCTGCCAAGGGGCCGGGCTTGCTGGTGACCGTCGATTGCGGGGTGAACTACTCTGCCGAGGTGTCGCTCGCGCAGAGCCTGGGGCTCGACGTGATAGTGGTGGACCACCACCAGCCGGGGCCGCAGTTGCCGGCCTGCCCGCTCATCCATCCGGTGCGGGGAGAGTATCCCTCGGAGGATCTTTGTGGGGTGGGCTTGGCCTTCAAGCTGCTGCACGCACTGCACATCAGGCTGCGCGGCGCCCTGGTCGACAGGGTGCCCGACGCTTTGCACGGCCTGCTCGACCTGGTCGCGGTGGGCACCATCGCCGATCTGGCACCGCTGCGCGGAGAGAACCGCTATTACGCGAAGGAGGGGCTGAAGCTCCTCACCATCGGGGCTCGCCCGGGCCTGCGGGCTCTGAGCGCTGTGGCCGGATGCGCGGGGGCGGTGGATTCGGGTGCTGTGGCATTCCGCCTGGCGCCGAGGCTGAACGCTGCCGGACGGATGGCGGATGCCGAGCCACCCCTTCGACTCCTGCTCACCGATGACGAGAGCCAGGCGTGCACCATCGCCGACGAACTGCATGAACTCAACGGTGCCAGGCAGGATGTGGAGCGGCGCATCCTCGAGGAAGCTTCGGCTCAGGCGGAGGCGCTTGCCTCCATTCCTCCTGTGCTGGTCCTGAGTGGTGAGGGCTGGCACGAGGGCGTGGTGGGCATCGTGGCGTCGCGGCTCGTGGAGCGCTATCACCGGCCCGTGCTGCTCTTGGGAGAACGTGACGGGGTGGCCAAGGGTTCGGGGCGTAGCATCGCGTCATACGACCTCATGTCGGGATTGAACGCGTGCGCCCGGTGGCTGACAGTGTACGGCGGTCACACCCAGGCGGTGGGGCTTACCCTGCCCGCCTGCGACGTGGGGTCGTTCCGCGAGGCCATGATCGACCACGCCGCCGCTCAGCTCGACGCCGACGACTTGCGGCCGGTCTACAGGGCCGATGCCGTGCTGCGGGGCGACGACATCGACGCCGACACTGCTCTGGCCCTCGCCTCTCTGGGCCCGTTCGGCAGCGGGAACCCGCGGCCGCGGCTCATGCTGGTGGACGCGGCCGTGCGGCAGGTGGAGGTGACGCGGACAGGCGGGCATCTGCGCTGTCTGGTGGAGGTGGATGGGGCCAAGGGCCGGGCTATAGGCTTCGGCATGGGGGACCGTGCCGAAGGGTTGCGGGAAGATCCCACCGGAAGGGTGTTAGGGGTGCAGTTGAGGGTGGACGAATGGCAGGGCGCGCAGCGCCCGGAGTTCCTGCTCGACCGCATCGGACCGGGCAGGACCGAGCGGGAGGGCGAGGCGGTCGTCCTCTGCGGGCTTTCCTGTCCCCACTGCCGCTCGGTCGATGAGGGGTCGGGCTCGGACAGGGGTCCCGGTAGCGTGTCCTCTGCCGGACAAATGGCCTGCTTTTCCAGTGACGGCACGCAAGGCCCTCTGGTGCTTCCCTCGCGGCAGGTACAGGACCGGCGCGGACAGCGGGGCAGACTCAGTGCTGTCGCCCAAGTGCTGTCGGCGGGGGTCCCGAGCCTCGTCCTGGCCTGTTCGGTCTCGCACGTTCTGGAGGAATTGACGATGGGACTGCCGCTCGACGATCTCGTCCGCGGCGGCTTGGAGTGCGTGGGGAGAGCATGCGCGCCTGCGGCGGACGAGCGGTTGGCAGCCGCAGCGGTGGTGGTCGCAGAGTGGGATGCGTCGCAGCTGGAGGTCCTGCTCGACGGACGCCAACACGTGCTGGTGCTCGACCCACCGTACCGTGGTGAGCACGCGGCTTTTCTGCGCCGAGCGACCGGCCGGGGGTCGGTCGTACACCTCTGCTATGGCGATGACCAAAGGCAAGCCACCGCCGGATTGCTGCGGTACCTGGTGCATCCGCGGTTCGCGATGGTCTGCATGTACCGCGCGCACGAACAGGGCCTGGTAGGTGCGGAGAGACGGCGTGTGGCGGCTGAGTTGGCCTGGCGGGAGGGCAGAGTGGTCCTGGGGGCCGAGGCTTTGCAGCGGGCCGAAGAGCTGCTGGAAAGCCTCGACTTGGGGCGGCGCGACGGCGGAGGGGATAGAATATACCTAGAGAGTATCCCGGCCTACGCCGAGGCCGCCGCGGACTACGAGGAGTGTTCCAGGCTGTGTCGGATCCTATAGACACCACGTCCTCTGCATTCGGAGCACGAGAGTCGGGGATGCCCGACGCCGGTCTGGTGGCCGAACGCTACAACGGGCTCTTGGATGGTCTTCTCGAGCGGATCGGGCGCTACAACCCGGACTTCGACCGCGATCTGATCATGCGCGCCTTCGTCGTGGCTGCGTCGCAACACGAGAGCCAGTTGCGCGCCAGCGGCGAGCCCTACCTCAACCACCCGGTCGGCACCGCGGGCATCTGCGCCGACCTGGGTCTCGATTCCGCCACCATCGCGGCCGCGTTGCTGCACGACGTGGTGGAGGACACATCCATGTCCATAGAGGCCGTGCGCAGCCAGTTCGGCGACGAGGTGGCCCTTCTGGTCGATGGCGTGACGAAGCTCTCGCAGATGACTTTCCGCAGTGTGGAGGAGGAGCAGGCGGAGAACATCCGCAAGATGGTCATCGCCATGGCCAAGGACATCCGCGTGATCCTCATCAAACTGGCCGACCGCCTGCACAACATGCGCACGCTCAGCTATCTGGGCAAAGAGAAGCAGATCCAGAAGTCCAAGGAGACCCTGGACGTCTACGCCCCGCTGGCTCACCGGCTGGGCATCGAGTCCATCCGTTGGGAGTTGGAAGACCTGGCCTTCGCTACGCTCCATCCCCGCAAGTACGCGGAAGTGGGCAAGATGGTGGCCCAGCGCCGGGCCGATCGCGAACGCGACATGGAAGAGGCCAAGGCCACACTCGAACGAGAACTCGCGAATGTGAGCATTGAGGGCGAGATCTCGGGCCGGGCCAAGCACCTCTATTCCATCTACAACAAGATGGTTCGCAAGGGCAAGGAGTTCAACGAGATCTACGACCTCACCGCGCTGCGCGTGCTGGTGGAGTCGGTGAAGGACTGTTACGCGGTGCTGGGCATCATCCATTCCATCTGGAAGCCGCTCCCCGGGCGTTTCAAAGACTATATCGCCATGCCCAAGTTCAACATGTACCAGTCCTTGCACACCACGGTCATCGGTCCCACGGGCAAGCCGCTCGAGATCCAGATCCGTACCTACGAGATGCACGAGACGGCGCAATACGGCATCGCCGCCCACTGGATGTACAAAGAAGGGCGCGGTGGGCATCGCGAGACCGCCGAACTGGAGAAGCTGCAGTGGCTGCGCCAGATCATGGACTGGCAGTCGGAGACCAAGGACTCCAGCGAGTTCCTCGATTCTCTCCGCGTCGACCTCTTCCACGACGAGGTCTACGTGTTCACGCCCAAAGGGGAGGTGAAGAGTCTTCCGGCCGGGTCGACGCCGGTCGACTTCGCCTACGCCATCCACACCGACGTGGGGCACAGCTGCATCGGAGCGAAGGTCGATGGGCGTATCGTGCCTCTCACCTACCGGCTGCAGTCCGGTGATATCGTCGAGATCCTCACCTCCAAGACGCCGCAGGGGCCGTCGCGCGACTGGCTGCAGTTCGTGGCCAGCTCCGGCGCCCGCAACAAGATCCGGCAGTGGTTCAAGCGCGAGCGGCGTGAGGATGCCGAGCACCTGGGGCGTGAGGCCCTGCTCGAGGCGCTGCGCAAGCAAGGACTCCCGGCGCAGAAACTCATAGGCTCCGAGCTGATGAACGAGATCATCAAAGAATCGAACATCGCCAAGCGTGAGGATTTCTTCGTAGCTGTGGGGTCGGGCAAGATCAGTCCGCAGCACGTGGTCACCCGCTTCATACAGAACCTCAGTCGGGAGACGGACCGCCAGGCGGGAGCCCTCACGGCACTTCCCGCCACTCTTCCCAAAGACGCCAAGGCGCCTTCGGCGAGCCAGTTGGGCATCAGGGTGGAGGGGGTGGAGGACGTCGCCATCCGCATCCCCCAGTGCTGCCGGCCCGTGCCCGGCGACGACGTGATCGGCTACATCTCCCTGGGAAGGGGTATCACCGTCCACAGGCGCGATTGCCCCAACGTGCGCGCGCTGGAGAAGAATCCCGAGCGGTTCACTCCCGTGTATTGGGATACGCAGGCGAAGGGGCCGCTGCGCGTGGAGATACAGGTGGAGGCCTACGACCGCAATCATCTCTTGGAAGATATCTCACGCACTCTCAGCGAGAGCGGGGTGGGCATCGTGGCAGCCCATATCTTCACGGCTCGGAACAACATGGTGAAAGACCGCTTCGTGTTCGATGTCTCAGACATAGACTTCCTGGAGACCTTGCTGCAGCGCATCAGGCGGATCGACACCGTGTACGACGCCTATCGGGTGACGCCGCGCTGAGGCCGCCTCAGCGCGGGCTTCGCCGCCAGAGGGCGGCGCGCACTCTGGTACAATTGCTGGCCGTGGGCCGACCGCCCATGGCGCCCCGTGCGCCGACGCTGCTGCTCGGACAAGGACCGCCTTTATGTATATGCGCTGCCTCCCCGTGGGCCCTCTTCAGGCCAACTGTTACGTGATCTGGGACGACGAAAAGCACGCATGCGCCGTCGATCCCGGGGGAGAACCCGAACGCATCGCGCGTTACCTGGCCGACGAAGGACTCGACCTCGTCGCCATACTGCTCACACACGGCCACTTCGATCATGCCGAGGGTGTTCAGGGTCTGGTGGAGCGGACGGGGGCCAGAGTCTACTGCTCGTCGGTGGCGGCACCGGTGCTCACCGGGCCCGGCGGGTGTGACGCCACCGGCTATCCCATCCCCACCGTGGCCGCCGAGATGGTCGAGGAAGTGCAGGATGGAGCCACCATCGATATCGGGTCGTTCACGGTCACGGTCATCGCCACACCGGGGCACACCCCGGGGGACCTCACCTTCGAGATCGCGGGGCATCTCTTCTGCGGCGACCTGCTCTTCCACCGTTCGGTGGGGCGTACCGATTTCCCGGGCGGTGATTTCCCCACGCTTCTAGCATCGGTGGCCAGACTGGTGAAGCGCTATCCCGGCTCCACGCCGGTGCATCCCGGTCATATGCAGTCCACCACGCTTGAGGACGAATTGCGCCACAACCCCTTCCTGGGCGGGCTGAAGAACGATGGCTGAGCCGGTCAGCGCCCCCAAGGGCACCTACGACATCCTGCCGGCCGACCAGCCGGTGCGGCGCTGGGTCATCGCCCGAGCCGAGGCGGTGTTCCATCGTTACGGGTACGCCCGCATCGACACGCCCACCTTCGAGGAGACGCGGCTGTTCACGCGGGGCGTGGGGGAGTCCACCGACATCGTGCGCAAGGAGATGTACACGTTCGAGGACCTGGGCGGCCGCAGCATGACCCTGCGGCCGGAAGGCACAGCCCCGGTGGCGCGGGCCTACGTAGAGCACGGCATGCACACGCTGCCCCAACCGGTGAAGCTGTACTACCACAGCCCCATGTTCCGTTATGAGAGCCCGCAGTCGGGCCGCTATCGCCAGCATCACCAGCTCGGGGTGGAGGCGTTCGGCTCCGATTCGCCCGAACTCGATGCCGAGGTGATCGGACTGCTGGCTGCCGTCTATGCCGAGTTGGGGCTGAGTGGTCTCGAGCTACGCATCAACTCCATGGGCTGTCGCGAGTGCCGCCCCGGCTATTCGGCCGTGTTGCGCACCTTCCTGGCCGAACATGACGACGAGCTATGCCCGGAGTGTCGAGAGCGCGCCCGCCTCAACCCGCTGCGCACCTACGACTGCAAGGCGGCGGGGTGCAAGGCGGTGTTGCAGACGGCGCCCAGGCTGCCCGACCATCTGTGCCCGGCCTGCGCCGAACACCACGATCGAGTGCAGGGAGGGCTGCGGGTGCAGGGCATCGAGTTCACCGCCGACCATACTTTGGTGCGGGGCATGGATTACTACACGCGCACCACGTTCGAATATCAGTCCTCGCTGCTGGGTGCCCAGTCGGGGGTGGGCGGGGGCGGCCGTTACGACGACCTGGTCAGCGCCATCGGGGGGCCGCCCACGCCGGGTGTGGGCTTCGGCACCGGTGTGGAGCGGATCCTGCTTGCCCTTTCGCGCTCAGGTGCCGACTTGCCTGAGTCGCGCCCGCCCGCCGTCTATCTGGTGGCGCAAACGGCTGAAGCTCGGGGCACGGTGTTCGAGCTGGCCCATTCATTGCGCAGCCGCGGGGTCGCGGTCGAGCTGGACTACATGGCCCGCAGCATGAAGGGGCAGATGAAACAGGCAGGCAGGAGTGGAGCGCGCTACGCCTTCATAGTAGGTGAGCAGGAACTGGCCGATGGCACAGTGACCGTCCGCGATCTGGCGGAAGGGACCGAGCGCAGGATGCCGAGGGAAGAAACGGTGGGTCTGCCCGCGCCTTTCCAGGTGGCGTAGAGTCTGCGGAGTAGTGGCGTAAGAGGACCAAGAAAGAGAAGGAAGTAACGTGAGCTACAGAGACGAGTGGTGCGGCAACCTCACCGCAGGCCATGTGGGTCGCCAGGTGCGACTCGCCGGGTGGGTGCAAAGACGTCGCGACCACGGAGGCTTGATTTTCGTCGACCTGCGCGATCGCACCGGGCTGGTGCAACTGGTGTTCGAAGCTGATACTCCGTCCACTCACGATCTGGCCCAAGAGCTGCGCAGTGAGTACGTCATCTCGGCAGCGGGCACGGTGGTGGCGCGCTCGCCTGAGCGGGTCAACCCGAACATGGCTACCGGCGCTGTGGAGGTGGTCGTCACGAGGCTCGACATCCTCGCGGCGGCCAAGACCCCGCCCTTCTTCATCGAGGACGACCTCGACGTGGACGAGACCTTGCGTCTGCGCTATCGCTATGTGGATCTTCGCCGGCCACGCATGTTCAAGAACCTCCTTCTGCGGCATCAGGTGGTGCAGGCTGCGCGCTGCTATCTGGGTGAGCGCGGCTTCGTCGATGTGGAGACTCCGATCCTCACCAAGAGCACTCCTGAAGGAGCACGCGATTTCCTGGTCCCGTGCCGGCTGCAGCCTGGGGAGTTCTACGCCCTGCCCCAATCGCCGCAGCTGTTCAAGCAGTTGCTCATGATTGCGGGGTTCGAGCGCTACTACCAGATCGCCCGAGCGTTTCGTGACGAAGACCTGCGCGCCGACAGGCAGCCGGAACATACGCAGATCGATATCGAGATGAGCTTCATCGAGGAGCGCGACATCCAAGACGTGGTCGAAGGCATGTTCGCCGCCGCCTTCCGGGAGACCACGGGCATCGAGTTGGAGCGGCCCTTCCCGCGCCTCACGTATGCGGACGCGATGGCCCGGTACGGCAGCGACAAGCCCGACCTGCGGTTCGGCATGGAGATCGTGGACGTCACCGAAGTGGTGAGACCCTTCGAGTTCCGTGTGATCGCCGACAACCTTGCCTCAGGCGGGATCGTACGCGGCCTGCGGGCGGAGGGGGCTGCCGGGTTCTCGCGCAAGGATGTGGACGATCTCGCCGCCGAAGCCGCGGTGTTCGGGGCGCGAGGCCTGCTGCCGGTGTGGGTGGAGGAGCAGGGTGTGCGCTCACCGTTGCTGAAGTTCACCACGCCCGAACTCATGCAGAGCCTCATCGACGCGCTGGGAGGCCGCCCCGGCGATTTGCTGTTGCTGGTGGCCGATCGCAAGCCTGTGGTGGAGGCGAGCCTGGGCTCGTTGCGCCTCTCTCTGGCACAGCGGCTGGGGGTGGAGCGCAGCGGTTGGGCTTTCGCCTGGGTGGTGGACTTCCCCATGTTCGAGTACGACGAGCACGAGAAACGCCTCAAGGCGCAGCACCACCCCTTCACGTTGCCGCGCCTGGAGAGCTTGGACGATCTCAAGACCCGCCCGTTGGAGTTGGGCACCTACGCCTACGACCTGGTGCTGAACGGGGTGGAGTTGGGCAGCGGGTCTCTGCGCATCTCCGACCCCCGCATGCAGGAGGCGGTCTTCGCAGCTCTCGGTCTGACCGAGAAAGAGATAGAGGCCAAGTTCGGGTTCCTGGTGGAGGCTATGGACTACGGCATCCCCCCGCACGGAGGTATCGGTCTGGGGCTCGACCGCACGGTCATGCTCATGGCCGGCGAATCGTCTATACGCGACGTCATCGCGTTCCCCAAGACGGCCAGCGGTGCATGCCCCTTGACCCAGGCGCCGTCTCCTGTAGGGGTCGAGCAACTGAAAGAACTTCGCATCCGCACGCTGTGAACGGGTGTGGCGAGAGCACCTCACTGCCTGTCGTTGCCCGGCCTGGGGCCGTATGCTAACCTCAATCCGCTCGACCTTGTTCGTGATCTGGCTCAAACTTGAGCCAACACACCACGCTTGGGAGACACGTTTTCTCGGGCGACCTCAACGTCCTCCGAGGGCTGTCACCCACCTGCTCCGGCAGGTTCAAGCGCCTGCCAGACACGGCAAGGTGGAGCACTATCTAGGAAGGCGGGGAGATGTCACTACGCAGTAGACAGTCAGCGGTCGCCCTCATCCTCCTGTTTCTCGTCACCACCTTGGCCTGGGGTTGTGGCGGCGACAGCGACCAGACCACCACGACCCGCTCCGTCCGCACTACCACCACAGCCGCTTCTTCTGGGCAGAGCGGTACCGAGGCGCTCATCGGCACCCAACTGAAGACCACTGAGGACACTCCAGAGGAGTACGTGGAGGCGGTCAGGGCCTCACAGCCTATCGCCATACTGTTCTACGTGGCCGCCGGTGTGGATGATCAGCGGGTCTTGGAGAACATCGACTCACTGCAGAGCGAGTTCCCGGGCTACGCCTTCCTGCTTTACGATGTCGCCGATCCTGAAGCGTATGGCGACCTCTCCACGTTGCTGAAAGTGGACTACCCGCCGGCCATCATCCTGGTCGACGGTACCGGCACCATCGACTCGGTGTGGAACGGCTACGTCGACGTGGGCACGCTCAATCAGAGCCTGGTCAACCTGGGTGTGTGACCGTATCCGCTGAACCTCGCCCTCCAGGGGGCTTCACAGAAGTCGGACATGCCGGCAGCGTCGAATGCGGCGCTATGGTCCGCATCGAGATTACAGTGCACCACGGGGTCGTCGCCGCGGCCCGATGTGAAGTCGACGGCTGCCTGGCCACTCTCGCCTGCGCCGAAGAGCTCGTGGCGCGCATCGTGGGGCTCACCGTGCTGGATGCCGCTGCTGTGAGCGAGGCCGATCTCGTGACGGCGTTGCCAGGCGCTGCAGCCAGGCCTGATTCTGCGGCCTTGGCCCTCGATGCGCTGCACGATGCGCTCACCCACATCATCTCTGATGGTGCAGTCCTGGGTCCTACTGCTGACGGCCCACCGCGTGCCGAGGGGGTATTGGTGGGTATGAGCGGAGGGGTCGACAGCGGCGTGGCTGCGCTGTTGCTGCAGCGGCAGGGATACCGGGCGGTGGGGGCCACCCTGGAGTTGTGGCGGGAGCCTGGCGAGGCCGGAGCGCGGAGTTGCTGCTCGCCGGAGACCGTACGTCGCGCTCGTCGTGTGGCCCATCAGATGGGCATCCCGCATCTCACGGTGGATGCGAGACAGGCTTTCTGCCAGAACGTCGTCCAGTACTTCGTGCAGAGCTATGCCGATGGTCTCACCCCCAACCCGTGCGTGAAGTGCAACGCGAGGCTGCGGTTCGCCGCTTTGCGCGAGGTGGGGCAGAGAGCCGGCCTGACTTGGGTGGCGACCGGCCACTATGCCCGCATGACAGGGCAGCCGCCACGCCTGGCTCGAGGCGTGGACCGACACAAGGACCAGTCGTACGTGCTGGCCGAGGTGGAGCCGCGCGTGTTGGAGCGGGTGCTCTTTCCTCTGGGGGAGATGGAGAAGTCTCAGGTGAGGGCTCTGGCCGCCGGGGCGGGCTTGGAGGGACACCATACGCCCGAGAGCCAGGAGATCTGTTTCGTGCCCGATGACGACCATCGCCGCTTCTTGAGGACGCGCCTCGGAGAGCGCCCGGGTGCCATCGTCGATACGAGCGGCAGACGGCTGGGAAGTCATCGCGGTACCTACAACTATACGGTGGGACAGCGCCGCGGCCTCGGTATCGCCTCGGCGGCGCCACTGTACGTCCTCGGGGTCGAACCTCACCGAGGGGAAGTGGTGGTGGGTCCGGGAAGCGCCCTGGACGTGGATCGAGTGGTGGTGGAAAGCCTCACCTGGCACCGGTCTCTGACCGCGGCCGCTGAGGATGCAAAGGGGGAAGCGGGGGGTGCGGAGAGGCAGGTCACGGGTCTAGAGGCGCAACTCCGTTCGAGCGGACGCACCTTTCCGGTGGCCGACGTGGGATCCGTGCGGCAGATGGGGCCGGATCCGTCCCAGGAGCGCCTGGTGCTCCACCTGGGCGTGCCGGCGCGAGGCGTCGCCGCGGGGCAGACGGCTGTGCTCTACTATGGAGACCTGGTGTGTGTCGCCGGCACCATCGTCGAGGTCGGTGTGGGCCCGCCAGGTTCGGCCGGCCCGGGGAAGGATGAAGACCCTGTGCTATAGTTCCGGGGTTTAAGGGAACTCGTGTCATCAGCCGACGGGCCGTCGTCGAGAGGTCCAGGCCAGGACTCGTAAGGTCAGAAAGGGGCTGGATATGGAGTGGGATTCCGGCGCGTTCATGAAGATCTGCATCGGCGTCTTCTTCCTCCTGTTCGGTGGGGGCGTGGCATACTCGCTCGTGCGCCTGTCTTCTATGCTGCACCGGGTCACCGGCATCCTCACCGACGTCAACAAGGAGATCACCCCGCTGCTGACCCGCGTCCAGGGCACGCTCGACGGCGTGAACTCCGAACTGGGCAAGGTCGATCAGATCACGGGCTCAGTGGCCGGCATGGTGAAGACCGCGGAGAATGCCACCGCGGCTGTGGAGAAGACGGTATCCAAGCCGATCAAGAAGGTAGCCGGCTTGGCTGCCGGGGTCAGTCGAGGTGTCTCGTCGTTTCTGTCTCGTTAGGAGGAGGGTCTCATGGGTATGATCCGTTCGTCAGTGTTGCTGTTGGCCGGTGCCGCCGCTGGAGGTGCTCTGCTGATCGCGCATCGGGTGTCCCAGGAGACGGGGAAGGGCCTCACTGAGTCCTTCGCTGACGTCCCCGCCGAAGCCCAGCGGCTGTTCGGCGACGTGCGTGGCCGGCTGGACGAAGCCGTCGCGCGCGGTCGCGAAGCCTACCACGAGAAGCAGTCCGACATGGAGGAGCATCTGGACGACGCTCCTCGGTTCTAGGAGCGCGATCGCCGGTCTGCCCGTGAAAGAGCCCTCGCCGGAAAGCGTAGTCCTCCGCGCGCCGAAGAGCCGCGGTTCCATCCCTTTGCTGAGGTTGGTCATAGGGGGCGTGGCCGCTCGCAGGAAGGTCGGGGTCGATCAGCTGGACGACCTGCAGTTGGCCGTGGAGACCCTGGTGGTTGAAGAGCGCTCGTACGAGGGCGAGCTCGTCCTCACTGTGACCGCGGGCGCAGTCGGTCTGGCGGTCACCCTTGCCGGACTGTGCAGCCCGGAGGTCAAGGCCCTTCTGCAGGATCACGGGGCACGGCCTCCTCAGCCTGCACCCCTCATCATCGACGTGCGCATGCTGCTGGGGTCCTTGGTGGACGCGTACCGGGTCATCGAAGAGGAGGGCGAGCGCTTCGCCGTCGAGTTGGAGAAGTGGACGTCGTAGGTGGACATCGCGGCACAGGTACGAGAAGAGGTCGGTTACTGATGGTGTCCGCGCACTACGGCCGGCCCTTGGCCGACATGGACGAGCGCGAACTGCTGCTGCGTCTGCGTGAGCACAACGACGAGGTGGCCCGCGAGGAGCTCATCAAGCGGTATCTGCCTCTGGTGCGCAGTCTCGCCCGCCGGTTCGCATCCAGGGGACAGTCGGTGGAGGATCTCATCCAGGTGGGGTCTATCGGTCTCATTAAGGCCGTCGATCGCTTCGATCTCGAGCGGGGGGTGGAACTGTCAACCTATGCGACGCCTACCATCCTGGGAGAGATCAAGCGCTACTTCCGCGACAAGGGCTGGGCAGTGAAGGTGCCTCGCGCCCTGCAGGACCTGAACGTGCGTCTGAACAAGGTCATAGAGCAACTCACTCTGGAACTCCAGCGCTCACCCACCATCGCCGAGTTGGCCGAGGCGGCGGAGGTCACGGAGGAAGAAGTGGTGGAGGCTCTGGAGAGCGGGCGAGCCTACAGTTCGGTCTCCATCTACTCGGCGGGCGTGAACGACGATGAAGAAGCGCCTGAACTCCTGGACAGTTTGGGGGTGGAGGAGGAGGCCTATGAGGTCTTCGAGCAGCGCCGGGTTCTGGCTCCTGCCATGGAGCGCCTCGACCCGCGCGAGCGCCTCATCCTTCACCTGCGGTTCTTCGAGGGCATGACCCAGACACAGGTGGCTGCACGCATCGGCATATCGCAGATGCACGTGTCTCGACTCATACGTAAGTCAATCGATAATCTCCGGCTGTTCATGCTGGAGGAGGAGACCTTGGCCAAGACCGGCCGGGGAGGAGACGAGGTCTGATCCGTGAAAACCGCTGAGCTGCGCAAGATGTATCTCGACTATTTCGTGGAGCGAGGGCACCTGCTCGTGCCGAGTTCTTCACTCGTGCCCTATAAGGATCCCTCGGTGCTGTTGACCACTGCGGGCATGCAGCAGTTCAAGCCATATTTCATGGGGCTTGCCGAACCTCCGGCGAAACGTCTCACCAGTGTGCAGAAATGCTTCCGTACGTCGGACATCGACCACGTGGGTCTCACGGCCCGCCACTGCACGTTCTTCGAGATGCTGGGCAACTTCTCCATCGGTGACTACTTCAAAGAAGGGGCCATCAAGTTCGCCTGGGAGTTCTCACACGACTACCTCAAGCTCGATCCGGCGCGCATCTGGATCTCGTACTTCGAGGGTGACGACACTATCCCGGCCGATGACGAGGCCGTCGCCTACTGGGAGAGTGTGGGTATCCCGCAGGAGCGGATGGTGGGCCTTCCCCGAAAAGACAACTTCTGGGGCCCTGTCGGTCCCACGGGTCCCTGCGGCCCGTGCTCGGAGTTGTACTACGACCGGGGTGCCGAGCGGGGCTGCGGTGATCCCGACTGCAAGCCGGGGTGCGAGTGCGACCGCTACGTGGAGTATTGGAACCTGGTCTTCACCGGCTACAACATGGACGAGAACCAGCAACTCTCGGCTCTGCCCGCGCAGAACATCGACACGGGCATGGGGCTGGAGCGGGTGGCCGCAGTCATGCAGGATGTGGACTCGGTGTTCTTCACCGACACGCTGCGACCTCTGCTCGAGCTGGGAGAGGAGATCGCGGGACGCAAGTTCGGCCGCGACCACAAGGTGGACGTCGCCCTGCGCGTGCTGGCCGACCACTCTCGGGCCATGTCGTTCTTGGTGGCCGACGGGGTCATGCCCAGCAACGAGGGCCGCGGGTACGTGTTGCGACGCATCATCAGGCGGGCGGCGCGGTTCAGCCGCTCGGCAGGGATGGAGCCGCCGTTCCTGCGACGCTTTGCTGAGCGCACCATAGATATGATGGGCGGGGTCTACAGAGAACTGCACGAGCGCCGTGACACGATCCTGCGCGTGGTGCACTCCGAAGAGGAGCGCTTCAACCGTACTCTGGACCAAGGTCTCATCCTGGTGGAAGAGGAGATGGCACGGGCTCGCGAAGCCGGCAGCAGCGTCTTTCCCGGCGTCGTCGCCTTCCAGCTCCACGATACGTACGGCTTCCCGGTGGAAGTCACGCGCGAATTGGTGGAAGAAGGTGGGCTGACGTTGGATCTGGGTGCGTTCGAGCAAGCCATGGAGGAGCAGCGTGCCCGCGCCCGTCAGGCTCAGAAGGGCGGTGACTCCTACCAGGACGCCGTCACCCGTTTTGCGCGGGCCACCAACCACGCGACCGAGTTCAAGGGCTATGAGCGCGAGGATCTCTACACGGTGCTGGAGAACGTGGACACACTGCAGGACGGTCGCCTGCTCCTAGCGCTGAGAGAGAGCCCCTTCTACGCCGAGATGGGCGGCCAGATCGCCGACACCGGTCTGGTGGAATCCGACACGGGCAAAGCCGAGGTACTCGATGTGCAGCAGCACGGTGAGGTGCAGGTGGTCACCGCGCGCCTGCTGGAGGGTTCGCTCACGGCCGGCAGCCGGGTGAAAGCATCACTTTCGTCCAGCTACCGACACGACATCGCAGCGCACCACACGGCGACACATCTGCTGCATTACGCCCTGCGGGCCAAGCTGGGCAAAGATGCCACACAGGCCGGCTCTTCAGTGCGGGCCGACAAACTGCGCTTTGACTTCGCCTATCACGAGCCGGTGGGGCCGGCCCGCCTGGCCGAGATAGAGGAGTTGGTCAACCGGCGCATCGTGGAGAACCACCCCGTACGTATGTTCACCACCAGTCTGGAGCACGCCCGCGACTTGGGGGCCGTCGCTCTTTTTGGTGAGAAGTA
The DNA here is from genome assembly GCA_040772905.1 of Thermoleophilia bacterium. Taxonomy (GTDB): domain Bacteria; phylum Actinomycetota; class Thermoleophilia; order RBG-16-64-13; family RBG-16-64-13; genus JAXGXJ01. The sequence continues at coordinate 84,839 of JAXGXJ010000009.1, forward strand.
CGGTGATTTCGTCCGGGTGGTGGAGGTCGACGATTTCAGCCGTGAGCTCTGCGGTGGCACGCATGTGGGCATGACCAGCGAGTTGGGCATCTTCAAGATCCTCTCCGAAGGCAGCGTGGGGGCGAACGTACGCCGGATCGAGGCCTGCTGCGGTCGCGCAGCGGTGGCCTATTACCGGGAGCGCGATCGACTGCTTGCCGAAGGCGTGGGGGTGCTGGGCAGCACAGATGACCAGTTCCTTCCCGCCCTGGAGCGGATGAAAGAACGAGTGGGGCAGCTGGAATGTGAGATCAAAGGGTTCGTCAACGAGCAGGCGCGGGACATGGTGGCATCTCTGGCGGCCAACGCCGTGCAGCACGACGGGGTGAGTCTGGTGGCCGAGGTCACTCCCGCCCGCGACATGGACCATCTGCTCTCCCTGGTCGACCAGGTGAGGGAGCGCACTCAACCGGCGGTAGTGGTGCTGGGGTCCGAGGTGCAGGGCAAGGCCGCTCTGGTGGTGAGCGTGAGCAAAGAGATCTCACAGGTGAACGCCGGAGAGGTCGTGAAGACGGCCGCTCGAGAGTTCGGCGGCGGCGGGGGCGGCACCCCCTTCCTGGGGCGGGGCGGCGGCGGCGATCCTGCCCGCCTGGCCGAAGCCGTGGGAGCCGCGCGCGAGGCCGTTCTGGAGCGTCTGGGCTCGTAGTGCGGTATATGGGACTCGATGTGGGCGGCAGACGCACCGGGGTCGCGCTTTCAGACCCGCTTGGCGTCACCTGCCGTCCGCTGCTGGTGATCGAGGAGAGCGATCAAGAGCGGCTGGTGGAGAGGGTCATGGCGCTGGCGAGGGAGTATGAGTCGGAGGAACTGGTGGTGGGCTTGCCTCGTCCTCTGTCCGGAGGGACGAACCGCCAGCTCGAGCATGTGCAGGGCTTCGTGCGGGTGCTGTCAGAGCGCTCGGGGCTTCCTGTGACCACCTGGGATGAGCGTTTCACGTCCAAGCTCGCCGGACCGGCCGGAAAGACCACGGGCTCGCGCGACGCGGTCGCCGCGTGCTATATGTTGCAGAACTACCTGGATGCGCAGGCCAACGCGAGGGGTGAAGTGTGAGTCGCGACTATCGTGATGACTGGACCACCGGACCTCGTCCGACCGGGAGCCCCGGCGGCAGACGCTACCGACGGCTCCTTAACCGGGTGTTGATCGTGGGAGCGTTCATCATATGCATGGTGATCCTGGGGGCGGCGGTCCTCGGGGGCATGCGCTTGGTCGAAGCCCGCTCCGGCGACACGACGTCGACCACCTTGGCGACAGGCACTGTGACCGTGGATATCGAGTCGGGCATGGGTGCCACACAGGTAGGCAGGTTGTTGCAGGAGAAGGGTGTCATCGAGTCGTCCGCGGCGTTCGTGGACCTTGTCAAGGCACGAGGCAGTGAGGAGAAGCTCCGCCCAGGCATCTACACGCTCTCGCGGGGCGAGCAGCTGATCGCAGTGGTGGAGAAGTTGGAGACCGGAGCCGGGCTACCCAGTCAGAAGCTCACCATACCCGAGGGTCTGGCCATCTCGCAGACAGCCGCGCAGCTGAACAAAGGCGATGCCGTCGACGGCGACGAATATCAGCAGCTCGCCGGTGATCCGGATGCCTTCGACATCCCCAAGGTGGGCAACTCGACGCCGAGGGTGAGATCTCTGGAGGGACTGCTCTTCCCCAGCACGTACTATCTGCTCTCCGATGACGGAGCAGAGGCGCTCATCAAGGCGCAACTAGAGGCGTTCGCGGCGAAGACGGCCGACCTGCCCTGGGAGAACGTGTCCAAGCTGGGCGTCACCGCGTACCAGGTTGTCATCGTCGCCTCGCTCATCGAGAAAGAGGCCAACATCGCCGATGAGCGTGGCAAAGTGGCGGCGGTCATCTACAACCGCTTGAAAGAGGATATGACCCTGGGCATCGACGCCACCGTCCGCTACGCCGTAGACAAGTGGACCGGACCTCTCACCAAGTCCGATCTGGATGTAGATTCTCCTTACAACACGCGGATCAACAAGGGCCTGCCTCCGGCGCCCATCTGCAGCCCTGGGGTCGCGGCCCTTGAGGCTGCGCTCAAGCCGGCCGATGTCGACTACCTCTACTACGTGCTCAAAGACACCGACGGCAACCACTTCTTCACCGCCGACTACGAGGAGTTCCTCGAGGCCAAGGCGCAAGCGCCGGAGCAATGATGACGGGCGCCGCGTGAGGCGCCAGTCCCATACTGAGGTCCTAGCGCCTGCGTGGTCGACTGCTGTAGTCTGCCTTTCGTAAGTCCTCGGCATCCGGAGGTCACCATGGAAGGCGCGTGCCCACTCATCACAGCTCACACGAAACTTCTGGCGGTGTTGGGCTACCCGGTGCGGCATTCTCTGTCGCCTCTCATCCACAATGCCGCACTGCGTCACGATGGCCTTGAGTACGTCTATGTAGCGCTGGAAGTGGAGCCGGCGGCTCTTCCCGCGGCGGTGGAGGGGCTGCGCGCCCTGCGTATACGGGGCGCGAATATCACCGTCCCGCACAAGCAGCAGGCGGCGTCTCTCGTCGATCGACTCGACCCGTTGGCGGCGCGCCTGGGCGCGGTCAATACCGTCGTCAACGAAGAGGGTGTCTTGGTCGGTCACAATACCGACGTGGCCGGCTTCCGGGCTGCACTCAGGACGCTCGTACGCGAGGGCGCCCAGGGGCGACGGTGCGTGGTCGCAGGGGCAGGCGGTGCCGCGCGGGCGGTGGTGGCGGCGCTCGTCGAAGACCAGGCGGCTGAGATCGCGGTGTTCAACCGCACGTACCTGCGGGCTCAGGCGCTGTGCGAGGAAGCCCGCGAGTGGGGGGGATCCAAGTGTGAGCCGATCGACGAGCAAGGACTTGCGAGCGTCGGCCCCGATGCCGATATCGTCATCAACGCCACATCGGTGGGGTTGGATCCCGCGGTCAAGGGCGGACCCTTTCCTGTCGATATTGTCCGTAGCCACCAAGTGGTGATGGACCTGGTGTACGGTCCGGAGCCCACCGGACTGGTCAGACGGGCAAGAACGCGGGGAGCAGCTGCCGTGGATGGATTGGAGATGCTGGTGATGCAGGCTGCCGATTCATATGCATTGTGGACCGGGCGTCGTCCTTCAGTGGACGTCATGAAGGCTGCACTCATACAGGCGGGTGAATAACGTGCCCTTCACCCAAGCTCCCAAAGAGGAGGGCATCCGCCGCAGGACGTGGGGGAGACGGGCCGCCGAGATCCTGGCGGAGGAAGGCCGGCTGACCAGAGAACAGCTGCAGCAAGCGCTTGCCGAGCAGGAGGCCGACCCGGGTAGGAGCGTGGGCGAGGTGCTCCTGGCGCGCAAGTGGGTGAAGAAGAACGACTTCATGGAGGCCCTTGCCCGCTCTCTAGGTGTGAAGTATGTGGACCTGCCCTCGGTGCGCGTAGATCCCCTGGCGGCACAACTCCTCACCCAGCGCGACGCCCACCGGTACAAGGTGCTGCCGGTGGCGTATGTCAACGATCACACCGTGCTGATGGCCATGGCGGAGCCTTCCAACATCGTCACCATCGACGACCTTCGCATCCTCACTGGGCTGGACATCGAACCCGCGCTGGCCGACCGCGACGACATCATCACTGCGCTGTCGAAGCTGCGGGCAGCCGAAGACCAAGTCACCGAGCAGCTCAAGACGGGCGACGACGATGGTGATGGGCTGGACGAGGTCAGTGACATCCGGGAGCAGGTCGATGCTGCCCCGGTGGTGAAGTTGGTGAACGGCATCCTCGCCCGCGCCTCCGACGAAAGCGCATCGGACATCCATTTCGAGCCCCAAGCGGGAGAGTTGCTGGTCCGCTTCCGCCACGACGGCGTGCTTCATCAGACCATGACCATACCCAAACGCCTTCAGGCGGGAGTCATCTCGCGCCTGAAGATTATGGCCGACCTCGACATCGCGGAGAAACGCATCCCACAGGACGGACGCATCGGACTGTCGGTGGGGGGTCGTCCAGTCGACATGAGGGTGGCGGCGCTTCCCACCGTGTACGGGGAGAAGATCGTAATCCGTCTGTTGGACAGATCCAATGCCATGATGCGGCTCGAGGAGCTGGGATTCAGTGATGACTCTCTCGCGCGCTACTCACGGTCCTTTCGCAAACCGTACGGGGCCATTCTCGTCACCGGCCCCACCGGCTCGGGCAAGTCGACCACCCTGTATGCCACGCTCAACATCCTCAACACGGTGGACAAGAACGTCATCACCGTGGAAGACCCGGTCGAGTACCGGCTGGCGGGTATTAACCAAGTGCAGATCAACCCCAAGGCCGGGCTCACGTTCGCGTCCGGGTTGCGTTCCATCCTGCGCTGCGACCCCGACATCATCATGGTGGGCGAGATAAGGGACAAAGAGACGGCGCAGATAGCTATCGAGTCGGCCCTTACCGGACACCTCGTGCTTTCGACGCTGCATACCAACGATGCGCCGGGTGCGCTGACCAGGCTCACAGAGATGGGTGTGGAACCGTTCCTCACGGCTTCCGCGGTGGACTGTGTCATCGCACAGCGACTGGTGCGAAAGCTGTGCGAGTACTGTCGCGAACGCTTCAGACCGACCCCTGAGGTGCTCAGCAACTACAAGTTCCCACCGTCTGTTCTGGGTGACTGGGACGGCGCCACGCTCTATCGAGCGGTCGGGTGCAGCCGCTGCAGCGGCACCGGCTACAAGGGGCGTTTGGGGTTGTTCGAGATCATGCCCGTCACCGAGGCTATCGAGAACCTCATCGTAGAGCGGAGAAGTGCCGACGAGATAGGCAGAGTGGCGCGCACTGAGGGCATGATGACCTTGCGTGACGACGGGCTCAGGCGCGTTCTGCAGGGCCTTACGACGATGGAAGAGATCGCACGGGTGGTCATCTAGCCCGATGCGCAGCTAGGAGAACGCAGAGCATGGACATAGCCGATATCCTCAGGGACGTAGTCGATCTGGGCGCCTCCGACCTTCACTTGGCCGTCGGTCTCCCACCCATGGTGCGCATCGGTGGGGAGTTGCGTGGTCTCGACTATCCCGAACTCACCCCCAACAAGACGCGGGAACTGGTCTACAGCATCCTCAACCAGGATCAAAGGCAGAGACTCGAGACCGACTGGGAGGTGGATCTCTCCTACTCGCTCTACGGCGCGGCGAGGTTCAGGGTCAATGCCTACTTCCAGCGCGGCTCGCTCTCAGCCGCGCTGCGCACGGTGCCCATGAACATCAAGACGGTGGAGGAGTTGGGGTTGCCCCCGGTGGTGCACAGCTTCTGCCACAAACCGCGGGGATTCGTGCTCGTCACCGGCCCGACCGGTTCGGGCAAGTCGACCACGCTGGCGGCCATCATCGACGAGATCAATCAGGCCCGGTCCGATCACATCGTGACCATCGAGGATCCTATCGAGTTCCTGCACGAGCACAAAGGCTGCGTGGTGGACCAACGCGAGGTGGGGACCGATACCAAGGCCTTCCCTGTGGCGCTCCGCTCGGCACTGCGCCAGGACCCGGACATCATCCTCATCGGCGAGATGAGGGACCTCGAGACCATACAGATCGCTCTGACGGCGGCCGAGACGGGCCATCTGGTGTTCGCCACCCTGCACACACAGGACGCTCCTCAGACCATCGACCGCATGATCGACGTGTTCCCCCCGCATCAACAGGAGCAGATCAGGGTGCAGATCGCGGCCACGCTCGAGGGCGTGGTCACGCAGCAACTGCTGCCGAAGGCCTCGGGACAGGGGAGGGTGGCTGCCTGCGAGGTGCTCATCACCACGCCGGCGGTGCGAAATCTCATCCGCGAAGGCAAGACACACCAGTTGTACACGGTCATGCAGACCGGCGGACAGCAGGGCATGCAGACCATGAACTCCGCCTTGGCCTGCCTGGTCCGCAGGGGCGACATCACGAAAGAACTGGCGATGCGTCGCTCCTCCAGCCCGGAAGACCTCGGTCGCCTGCTGGCGGCTGGAGGTGTCCTGTAGCTGCCGACACGGATGTGAGAGTGGGGGGGATTCCAGCGCTTCAGTCCCGAGGCGGCTCGGCCGATAAGGGACGTGAGGGGGCTCAAGGGCCCCGATTCGGTACACACGGAGGAACGCACGCGTGGGCACATTCACCTATACGGCCAGACGTGACCAGGGAGGCCTGTTCTCCGGCGAGTTGATGGGCGACAACAAGGCCGCTGTGGTGGCCGAACTCAGGCGCAAGGGTCTCACAGTGGTCCGGCTCGAAGAGAAGCGGGGCCTGCCCAATATCTCAGAACTGCTCGAAGCGTCCAAGCGCATCAAAGCGCGCGACAAAGCGGTCTTCGCCCGGCAGTTCGCGACGATGATCAACGCCGGACTGGCGGTGCTGCGTGCGCTGTCTGTGCTGGAAGAGCAGACTCAGAACCCGCGTCTTCGCAAGATCATCAGTGCGGTGCGCAGCGATGTAGAGGCGGGCATGTCTCTCTCCGACGCCATGGCCAAGCATCCTGTGGCCTTCGATCGTCTGTATGTGGCCATGGTACGCGCCGGCGAGGCCGGTGGTGCGCTGGATAAGACGCTCATCCGCTTGGCCGTCCAGTTGGAGAAAGACGACAGCCTACGTCGTTCCATCAAGTCTGCCATGACCTACCCGATACTCATAGGGGTATTTGCTCTGCTGGTGATGTTCGGGATGATCCTGTTCATCATCCCCATCTTCGGAGGAATGTACAACGACCTCGGAGGGGAGCTGCCGCTCCTGACCCGGGGCATGATCGGCGTGAGCGACGCCATCAAGGGATACTGGTTCATCCTGTTCCCGGGTCTCATCCTGGTCATCTGGAGCCTGCTTCGCTTGAAGAAGACCGAGCAAGGTACGCGCGCCTGGGATCGGCTCAAGCTCAAACTGCCCATGAAACTGGGGCCCGTCATCCAGAAGATCGCCATCGCTCGCTTCAGTCGCACTCTGGCGACACTGGTGGGTTCGGGCGTGCCCATCCTTCAGGCCATCGAGATCACAGGCAAGACCTCGGGCAACACGGTCATCGAAGAGTCCATGGTCGAGGTCAAGGAGAGCGTGCGCAACGGCGAGACCATCGCGCGGCCGCTCAGTCGGGTGCCCGTGTTTCCGCCCATGGTGACGCAGATGATCTCCATCGGCGAGGAGACGGGCGCGCTCGACTCCATGCTGAACAAAGTGGCCGACTTCTACGAGGACGAAGTCGACGCCGCAGTGAAGTCGCTCACGTCGATCATCGAGCCGATCATGATGATCTTCATCGGTGGCATGGTGGGCATCATCGTCATCGGTATGTATCTGCCCATCTTCAACATGATCCAGTTGGTGCAGTAGGAGCCGGTGTGACCCCGGCTGTGTGCAGCGCCGCCGGGGTCACCGTGCGATGACGCGGTCACGCCCCTGCCGGGCATCGGCACACAACGCACGATAATGTACATTATGTAAAGTAGCCCGTGTGCGCGCTCGACACTTCAAGACCATCCGGGTCCCCCGCGGTCTCCGGTATCTGGTCAGACCTCATACTCCAACAGACTGAACACGTCGTAGCCTGCGAGTCGATCGCGCCCGCCCAGCGCCGTCAGTTCGATAATGAAGGCCAATCCGGCGACCACACCGCCCGCCTGCTCCACCAGATTGATCTTGGCCTGCGCGGTCCCGCCGGTCGCCAGTAGGTCATCGTGGATGAGAACCCGTTGCCCGGGTTTGATGGCGTCCACGTGCATCTCCAGCACATCCGTGCCGTACTCCAGTTCGTATTCGCAGCGTGAGACCTTGTAGGGCAGCTTGCCGGGTTTCCGCGCACAGGCAAAACCTGCACCTACGCAGTAAGCAAGCGCAGCGCCTAGGATGAACCCCCGCGCCTCCGCCCCGAAGATGAGGTCGGCCTTCTTGTCGCGGGCGAACTGAGCGAGGCTGTCCACGGCCGTGTGGAGTGCCTCGGCGTCCTGCAACATGGGCATGATGTCGTGGAACAGGATGCCCTTCTTGGGGTAATCGGGTATGTGCCGGATGAAGTCGCTGAGTTCCATGGTTCTCCTCGTAGACGATGCACGCCGGGAGACATTGAACCATACGAAGGGCTCAGGCGGAACGTCACAGGAGCTTGCGCAACTCCTTGTACAGCAGGAGGTGAAGGAGTTGCGAGAGCAGCGCGCCCAGATCTTCCAACATCTTCTCGCCGTACTCTCGCTTGTCACTGTGAGTCGAGCGCAGCGAAGGCATGGTGACCTGCTCGATGAGGGCGGCTTCTCGTTCCACTGATGAACTCAGCAGGCGTAGATTGCGTGGCTCCACCCCGAAGCGGGCCAGCAGATGGCAGATGCGGGCGATCTCGAGGTCGCTCTCGGTGAGGACGGGGCCCGACTGCCCCACCCTATCCACCAAGCGGTATTCCGCCAGCATGCGGAAGAATTCGTTGTCGACGCCGGCAGCTTCCGGCGCCTCCTCCCAGGTATAGACAGGTTCCTCGCGCCTCAGTACCGGAGTGGTACGGATAGGTGCGGATGTGGGATCGATCGGAGTTCCGGGAGCCGGAGACACCCCTCGGTCCACTCTCTGCCGGATGACGTCGAGCGGCAGGTACTCGTCGCGTTGAAGGGTGAGTATGGTGCGCAGCCGGCGTACATCGGCGGGACTGTACTTGCGGTAGCGGCCTGGAGTGCGCGCGGGAGACAACAGCCCGCGATCCTCGAGATATCGCACCTTGGTGATGCTGAGATCGGGGAAGTCCGGGCGCAACTGCTCCACCACCTGGCCGATGGTCCAGAGTTGCTCAGTACGCGGTGCCGACCCGACCGGCCCGCCTGTCTTCGAAGCCCGCGCCTGCTCGTCCATGTCTCTACCTGTCGTCGACCGGTTCCAGGAAAGCCAGCTTGAACTTGCCTATCTGCAACTCATCGCCTTCGCTGAGACGATGGCGCTCGATGCGCTTGCGGTTGACATAGGTACCGTTGAGACTATTGAGGTCCTCGACCAGGAAGCCGCTCTCGTCGCGTATCACGCGCGCGTGATGACGCGAGACTGTGACATCATCGAGGAAGATGTCGCTGTGCGGACTACGACCGATGGTGAGCACGTCGGTATCAAGCGCGATGATCTCACCCTCCCGGCCTCCACCGGCCCGGATGAGAAGGACCGTCGCGCCCTGAGTGGTGTCGCCATACACGAAATCGGCGTCGGCTTCCTCGCGTTCCGCCGGCGCGTAGGTGATGGTGGTGTCGTTGAGATCGACAGGGATGAGCCTGCTGCCACAGCGGCGGCAGAATATGGAGTCATCAGTGTTGGGGACTCCGCATGTGGGGCAATCGGTCATGTGCGCACACTCATCTATTCGGCTTCAGGCTTCTCCGTACGCTGAGACTTGTCCGCCCCCGGCGCTTCGATGCCGTACTTCGCGAACTCGCTCTTGATGGCCTCCTCCAGCGCCCTTATGACATGCGGGCTCTGCATCAATTCCGCGCGCTTGACTTCGTTGGCGTGGCTGCGGATGTAGTGATCCGACATGACATCATCCAACTTGCGGCCCTGGCCCACCTGTTTGGCGATGTAGCGAATGAGTCGCTCATCACGCACGTTGGCGGAGAGGTCGTGGAAGCGGTCGCGCACGGCCTGACCGGCATCGGGCTGCGCGACTCCCGACGTCGCCTCCCCCCCACTCGGAGCGACCTCAGCAGCAAACTCCGCCGGCACAGACCCAGAGACGTCACCCCGCGGGCCTTGGCCGCTGAGGATAGCGGAAAGCTCGCTCAGGTCGCCCTCGGTAACCACGCTCTCGCCGGCCGCGTGCTTGTCGCGCAGACGGCGCACCAGTTCAGCCCGCACGATGTCGATCTCGCCGTGCAGCAGGCGACGCTTGCGCGAGAGCTCGCGCTCTTCCTCGGTGAGGCGCTTGACCAGATCCTTGAGAGCTGCGTCGTTGTAGCTTTGGATGTTTAGCAGGCGGTCGAAAGTGGTGTCGTCCAAGGTACTCACACCCTCACTATAGCGATTGCCCCGAGAACCTTCAACGCAAGGTAGAGATTTGCGGCTTGCGGATAGACCTCAGCCGCGAGTCGAGCCAGAGGCTCATTGTGGTGAGAGGAACGCGCTCACTCCTCCTCTTCGCTGAGCAGCTGGTCGTAATCCTCGGCGCTCATGAGATCGTCCTGCTCAGCCGGATCACTCAGTTTTACCTTGATCAGCCAGCCGTCTTCGAACGGGCTTTCGTTGATGAGTTCGGGGGCGTCGACGACTTCCTCGTTGACCTCCACCACCGACCCGCTCAGCGGTGCGTAGACATCGCTGACGGCTTTGACAGATTCCACCTCAGCGTACGGCGCACCGGCGGTGACCTCTGCGCCCACCTCGGGGAGTTCGATGAAGACTATGTCCCCAAGCGTCTCCTGGGCGTAGCTGGTGATACCGAGCACTGCGGCATCGCCATCCACTCGGGCCCAGACATGCTCCCTGTGGTACTTGAGGTTCTTAGGATTCACATGCGCTCCTTTCTCGCCACAATAGGCGCGGTCATGATAACACAGCACTTGTTCCCCACAGTGTCAGCCTTTTACGCCTGGAAGCGCGGGGAACTTTTGGAGGGCGGGCTTGTATACTCTGGCCTAAGGCAGCCTGAGAAAGGGGTCGGCAGTGTCGCAGGGCAAGGGGATCGTCATAGGTGAGGGGCAGATGCAGGTGCTCAAGGCTGTTCTCGCCAAACTGCGGCGCGTCTCGGGCTCACGTTTCGCGGCCCTGATCACCACCAGTGGGCAGCCCATCACCGTGTCCCCCTCCGATGCAGAGTCGGACACTCTGTCTCTGGCGGCGCTGGCCGCGAGTTCGTTCGCGGCCACTCGGCAACTGGCTCAGTTACTGAGCGAACGTCAGTTCACCCTGCTCTTCCATGAGGGACAGGAAGCCAATCTGCACGTGGTGCAGGTGAGCGACCAGATACTGTTGCTACTGACCTTCGGCCATGACACCCAGGTGGGCCGGGTGAGACTCTACACCTCTCGCGCGGTGGAGGCCCTCAAGCCCGTTTTTGATGCTGCCGAAGATATTCCTGACGGCACGAGGGCGCTTGACCAGGATTTCTCGCGTGACGCGGGACACGCGCTCGATGGGTTGCTGTCCGAGGGAGAGTGAACAGCAGCACCAGGGGTGTGTCCATGGCATTGATCAATCTCGCGGCGCGAGAGATCAACTATAAGATCGTCTACTACGGCTGCGGTCTCTCGGGCAAGACCACCAATATCCAATACGTCCACAGCCACGTGAACCCGGCGGCGAAGGGGCGGCTCTTCAGCATCGCCACAGAAGAGGAACGGACGCTCTACTTCGACTTCATGCCCTTGTCACTGGGCGACGTCAGAGGTCTGCAGACCCGCTTCCATGTGTACACAGTCCCAGGACAGTCCTTCTACAATGCCTCGCGCCGCCTGGTGCTGGAAGGCGTCGACGGCGTGGTGTTCGTGGTCGATAGCCAGTTGTCCAGGTTGGATGAGAACATCGACAGCTATCTGAACCTTTGGGACAACCTCATGGCGCAGGGCGAGGACCCCAGCAAGCTGGCTCTGGTGCTTCAACTGAACAAGCGTGACCTCGACCCCATCTTCTCTGTGGAAGACTTGGTCGATCTGCTCAATCACACCCAGTCGCCCGTGGTGGAAGCCTCCGCTATCAGCGGACGGGGAGTCTTCGAGACTCTGAAGACCATCTGCAAAGAAGTGATCGCTCAGAGTCTCTAGGCATCGGTTCCATCCGGCCTCTTGCGAGGCCGCCGCCTTCCAGGTCCCTGAGTTGCGGGCACCCGCGTGCTAGGTCGCGCCGCTCTCCCCTATGACGGTCTGCAGGCTCTCCAGGTAGCTGTTCGCCAACTCGTTCGCCCGCTCGTCATCCTGCGCTTCGGCGTAGACGTGGAACACTGGTTCCTCGGCGTCGGGCAGGATGAGCGCCCACTCGGAATGGTCGAGGAACACCTTGATGCCGTCGACCAACGACACACGGCCTTCGCGCAGCCGTTCTGTCATGCGGCGCATCACCACGCCCTTGAGGTCCCAGGGGCACTCCGCCTCCAGGTGCACCAGGTGCGCGACGGGCACCTGTTCGACCAGATGCGAGAGTGGCGCATCAGAGGTGGAGACCAGTTCCAGCACTTTGCCCAAGGCGTAGAGTCCGTCCATGGACGGCAGCACCGACGGGTAGATGTATCCTCCGTCGCCTCCGGCCGCGAAGATGGTGTTGGGCCGGGTGGCGTCGGCCGTGAGGGCGGCCTTTGAGCACTTGGTGCGCCGGACGGTGGTACCGGTGGACGGGACCACGTGTTCGGCGTGGCGCGTGGCGTAGAGAGGTAGGACGATGGTCCCTCCCCCCTCGGCCTCACGAGCCGCCTGCTGCAGCAGAAGGAGCAGAAGGGCTGAGTCGGGCACCAGACGCCCCTTCTCGTCCACGATGAACAGATACTCGGCTCCTGGGTCGAGTATGGCGCCCAGATCGGCCTCCATGGCCTGCACCAATTGGCCCACTCGGGCGGCGGACTGAGGCAGGGTCTCGCTGACAGTGAACCGTTTGCGTCCGCTGGGCGCGGCGTTCAAGGTGATGGTCTCCACGCCCAGCTTGTCGAGCGTGCCCGAGAAGAAGTAGGCCGGGGCCGAAGATGAGTAGTCGATCACCAGACGCGGCTGGCGACCCCGGATGGCCACGGTGTTCCAGTTCTCGAGCAGCGAGTTGGTGTATGTCTCGATGGCTCGGGGCGGATAGACCACCACGCCCATCTCCTCCAGCGAGGCGCGACGGAAGTCCTCGCGGAAGTAGAGGTTCTCGATGGCCCGCTCTTTCTTGCCGTCTAGGGGAACGCCGGGCGATTCCGAGAAGAGGATCTCGATCTGGTCGGGGTTCTCGAGGCTCATCTGCACGTGGATGCCGCCCACGGCGGCGCCGCTCTTGATGTCGAAACGGTTGATGGAGGCGGTGGCCCGGGTGAGATCGCGCACGTTCACACCAGTGGAGTTCAACCCGCTGATGACGGCCCGTTTGAAGACGCGGCAGGCGTGGTGGGTGTCGCGGCTGGTGGTGACGTACGAGTCTTTGGGGATGGTTGTACCGTACGACATGGCCAGGCGCATGGCCATCTCGGGGGTCACGTCGACGTTGGCCAGTCCGCGGACGCCGTTGCGCCCGAAGAGTGTGCTCGGTCCCCGCGATTCCCATACGATGGAGGAACGTACCGCCGATCCAGGTTCCACGTTCTTGAAGGGATAGATCTTCACGTTGTTGGCGACCACGGCGTTTCGTCCCACTATGGAGCGGTCGCCGATTACGGCGCCTTCGGCGATATGCGCGTTCTCGTGGATCTCCACTGCGTTGCCCAGCACGGCGCCGGCAACCACCGCGCCCGAGGCGAGATAGACGTTCTCGCCCAGCACCGAGTCGCTCACCTGGGCACCGGCCCGCAAGACCACATTGTTGCCCAACACGGTGTGGGCGTGGACCATGGCCCCCGGCTCCAGACGCACGTTGGCTCCGATGACAGCCGGTCCTTCCACGCCGTCCAAGCTGTCGATGGCGGCGTTGTGATCGACCCACACGTTGCCCTTCAAGCGCACACCGGGAGGCGTGAGTTGTATCTTGCCGTCGAGCGCGTCCCGGTTGGCTTGTAGGTACTGTTCCAGGCTGCCGATGTCCTGCCAGTAGCCCTCGCAGACCACGCCGTAGAGGGGCTTGCGCATATCGAACAGCTTGGGGAACAGGTTGTGACTGAAGTCGTAGGGCTGGCCCTCGGGGATGTGATCGAGGACCTCGGGCTCTATGACATAGATGCCCGTGTTCACCGTGTCGGAGAAGACCTGCCCCCAGCCCGGCTTCTCTAAGAAGCGCTGGATGCGTCCCTCTTCATCGACGATCACTACTCCGAACTCCAGCGGGTTCTCCACGCTCTTCAGCGCGATGGTGATCATGGCTTCGCGGCGGCGATGGAACTCGATCACGCTGGTGAGGTCGAAGTCGGTGAGGGCGTCGCCGCTGATGACCAGGAAGGTGTCGTCGAGCAGGTCCTTGGCCAGACGTATGGAACCCGCGGTGCCCGCGGGAGTCTCCTCGACCGTGTAGTCGATATGCATGCCCAGCGAACTGCCGTCGCCGAAGTGGTTGCGGATGAGGCGCGGCAGGAAGGCCAGAGTCATGATGACTTCATTGATGCCGTGGCGCTGGAGCAGTTCCAAGATGTGCTGGATGGTGGGCTTGTTGACCACCGGGACCATGGGTTTGGGCTGGTTGGAGGTAAGCGGCCGAAGCCTGGTCCCCTGCCCCCCCGCCATCACGATCGCTTTCATTGTGAGCCTCCTTACAGAGGTACGTGTAACCCAGAATACCCCGAAAGGCATGGCGGCGGAAGCGGGCGCGTCGGGCTCATCTGCTATGGTGATGCATCACGGCAAGAACGAGCCGGTCAAGGACGGGCTGACAGTGACATCCCGATGCAAAGCCGATCATCCAGATGTGAATCCCCTCTGCGCCCTCTGCGTGCGCGACTGCAAGCAGTCTTCGCAGGTGGTGGTACATTCGTGCGCGAAGTTCAGCAAGCAGCTCACATTGGATGACGAACTGCGCGTGTACAATCGCCGGCAGGCGCGTAAGCCGCGGGTCGGCCGCTCGCGTGGTCGGGGGGAAAAGGGCTGAGAACGAGAAAAGCCCCGTACGGGGCTCCGCTGCCACTAGGTCGGGACGGCCGGATTTGAACCGGCGACCTTCCGGCCCCCAGCCGGATGCGCTACCAAACTACGCCACGTCCCGACGTCGCGCCGCCTCAGTATAGCGCGCCCCGCACATCTGGACCACCGGGGAGCACGGCGCACCGGCCCGATCGACGGGCATCGCCGGGTGCTACCAGGCTTCGGCCCGAGGGCGGCGGGCCATGAGATCGCGGACGCACGAGGTGACGCTCTTGCCCTCCTGGATGACGGCCACCACGTTCTCTGTGATGGGCATCTCCACCTCGTGCGCGTGCGCGAGTTCGAGCACCACCGGCGCGCTGGTGAGGCCCTCGGCGACCATGCCCATCTCGTGCTCGACCTCGCCCGCCGAATAGCCCTGGGCGATGAGTTGCCCGGCCATTCGATTGCGTGAGTGCCGCGAGGTGCAGGTGCCTACCAAGTCTCCCAAGCCGGCGAGGCCGGAGAAGGTGCGCGCGTCGGCACCCATAGCGATGCCCAGGCGCGACATCTCGGCCAGGCCGCGTGTGACCAGGGCCGCTCGCGCGTTGTCGCCGAAACCGAGGCCGTCGGACATGCCTGTGGCGAGGGCGACTACGTTCTTCACCGCGCCCGCCAGTTCGACGCCCAGCAGGTCGTCGTTGACGTAGGCACGCAGATCCTGGTTCGAAACGATGTGCTGCAGCGTCCGCGCGTAGGAATGGTCGCCGGCGGCGATCACCGTGGCCGTGGGCTGACCCAGGGCCACCTCCTCGGCCTGGTTGGGCCCGGAGAGCACCGCCACAGACGGGTGGAGAGAAGCCAGTTCTGCGCTCACCACATCGCTCAAGCGCGCCCGGGATACGGGGTCGAGGCCCTTGGTGAGGCTGAGGATGCCCACCCCATGGCGAAGATGTGGTGCGATGGCGGCAAGCACCGCACGATAGGCCTTGCTGGGCACGGCAAGCACCACCAGATGGGCGTCGGCCAGCGCCGGGCTGGGATAGGTGTCGTATTCCAGCGACTGGGGCAGTTCCAGGAACTCGAGATATTCCGGGTTGTGCCTGCGCCGCCGCATCTCGTCGGTTTGCTCGGGACGGCGGGCGCATAGCACGGTGTGCCGCGCACTGAGAGCGAGGTGGCGGGCGAAGGCGGTACCCCAGCTGCCGGCGCCCACCACGGCGATGCGAAGGTCGGCCTTGTCACCACGGTCCCACAGCGCCGTCACGCCACACCTCCCTTGTCGATGGGCGCGGGTCGCGCGTCGTCGTCGGTCCGGCGCTTGTTCCAAGGGAACTTCACGCGAGGCTCCCGTCGCTGCCACAGCCGAACGAAGTTCGCGCGATGGGCCCATAGTACGACCAAGGCCATAAGGCAGCACACCACGATGTACGGCAGGGGTTCTCGAAACACGATGGCCAGCACGGGCAGAAGAACGGTGCAACCGAGCGAGGCGATGGAGACCACCCGCACCCCGAACAGCAGCACCAGATACACCACGATGAGGATCGCTCCGATGAGCGGCATCATGCCGATGGCGGCTCCCGCGCCCGTAGCGACACCCTTGCCCCCTCTCCCCCTTAGGAAGATGGAGTAGTTGTGCCCTGCGACACAGGCGAAGGCCACGAACACGGTCACCAGAGGCGTGCTGAGATAGCGTGCCAAGACGACGGGGACGACTCCTTTGAGGATGTCGAGGATCAGCACCGTCAATCCCACGCGCGAGCCCAGCACGCGGAAGGCGTTGGTGGTGCCGGCGTTGCCGCTGCCGTGCTGGCGCACGTCCAGCCCGCGCAGCCGCCGCCCCAAGAAGACGCTTGGCGAGAGCGAGCCCACCAGATACCCGAATATCACCAGGCCGACAGCGGTGAGGACGCGTGCGGCATTCACGAATACCGTTCCTCTTTGCCTTCGAAGTCGATGATCACGGGGATACCCCAGAGATCGTAGTCTTCGCGCAGCCGGTTCTCCAGATAGTAGGCGTACGACTTGTTGATGAGTGCGCGCGAATTGACCATGATCTTGAAGCGCGGGGGGCTGCTGTCGTACTGGACGGCATAGAAGGCCTTGATGACCTTGTTACCCTTGTTGGCCGGCGGGCGGCGGGAGCGGACGTCTTCCAGCCAGCGGTTGAGTTCAGCGGTGGGGATGCGGCTGCTGTAGCGCAGGTAGAGGTCGCGGGCCAGCGGCAGCACCTTGTCCACTCCCCTTCCGGTGAGGCTGGAGATGGTGAGCCATGGAGGTCTCATTTGCACCTTGCTCTTCACCCGGGCGGTCGCCATGTCGAGATCGAGGGTGGAGATGTCCCATTTGTTGAAGAGGACGGCCGTCGCACACTTGGCCCGTTGGGCTTCGTAGGCGATCTGCAGGTCGAGATCGACGAGGCCCTCACTCGCATCAACCAGCACCAGAGCCACGTCGGCGCGCTCCAATGCCTGGATGGAACGTAGGGAACTGTAGTACTCCACATCGGTGGTGGTGCGTTTGCCGGGCCGGCGCAGTCCTGCGGTGTCGATGAGCACCATGGGCGTGTCTTCGAAGGTGAGGGCTGTGTCGATGGCATCCCGCGTCGTGCCGGGCATGGACGATACGATGGCCCGCTTGTCGCCCAGAAGGGCGTTGAGCAGCGAACTCTTGCCCACGTTCGGCCTGCCCACGATGGCGATCCTGATGGGGGGCGCCACATCGGGGACCTCGTCCGCGGCGGGGAGTGCCTGCACCACCAGATCGAGCAGGTCTCCCACTCCCAGGCCGTGTTCAGCCGAGATCGCCACCGGTTCTCCCAGACCCAGTTGCCAGTATTCGTAGAGGTTGTCGCGCGCGACCTGCGCGTCGGTCTTGTTGACCGCGAGTATGACGGGCACCTTGCTCTTGCGGAGCAAGGCCGCGATCTCGTGGTCCTGCGGCGCGACGCCCACTTTCCCGTCCAGCAGGAAGACGGCGACGGCGGCCTCACTCACCGCGATCTGGGCCTGTTGACGGACCTCGTCCACCAGGGGCTCTTCGCTCATGAGGTCGATGCCGCCGGTATCGACGATGACGAACGCTCGGCCGGTCCACTCGGCCTCACCCTCTTTGCGGTCGCGGGTAACGCCGGACTCGGGGGCAACCACCGCCTCACGCGTGCCGGTGATGCGGTTGAACAGGGTCGACTTGCCCACGTTGGGGTAGCCGATGATGGCCACCCGAGGAAGGGTCGCCGCGCCAGGTGCTGGGCTCATGGATCTATCTCCCGTATGCGACGGACGACGGCCTCGATCTGTTCGGCGGGAGTGGAGGCTCCCGCAGTGATACCCACCGACGTGACGCCGGCAAACCAGTCAGAGCGGAGTTCGTCCGCGGATTCCACATGTATGGTGCGGGGCTGGACCGCGGCGCAGAGCTCGGCCAGGCGCCGGGTGTTGCCCGACTCCCTCCCCCCTATGACGATCACCAGGTCCACCTCGGCGGCCATCGCGATGGCGGCGGTCTGCCGCTGCTCGGTGGCGCTGCAGATGGTGTTGTAGACGAGCAGTTCGCGACTGCGGGGCGCCAGATGCGCGACCAGGTCGGCAAGACGCTCTTTGGACTGCGTGGTCTGGACCACGACGCCGATACGTTGCTTGGGCAACTCTTCCGGCAGATCCTCCGGACTCTCCACCACCAGGGAGTCGTCGCCGGCGTACGAACGCAGCCCCAGCACCTCGGGATGGTCCCTCTCCCCCAGGATGACCACCAGATAACCGGCGTCTTTGAGGTGGGCGGCCTTGTCTTGAGCGGCTTTCACGAAGCGGCAGGTGGCGTCGAGGACCGTGAGGCCGGAGGACTCCAGCCGTTCGCGCGTCTGCCGAGGCACACCGTGCGAACGGAGGATGACCGTCCCCTCCGTGGCCTCGGAGGGATCGGATATCACCCCCACCCCGTGCTGCCGCAGCTCGGCGATGACGCCGGGGTTGTGGATGAGCGGCCCCAGCGTGTTGACGGGCCCGGGAGCCTGGGTGGCGGCCTTGCGGGCCACTTCCAGGGCTCGCTCCACCCCCCAGCAGAAGCCGGCCGAGCGCGATATGCAGATGTCCATGCTGCTCACGTGCGCTCTCCGGCGTGCTGGGACCCGCCGGAGAGAGCGAAGAAGCTCTCCTCCAGCGACCGGGTCATGGCCGTCGAACGCTGAGCCTTGTTGATGCCCGGCGGCGGAGCCGGGAGCGGACGCCCGAAGGTCACGCGAACGCGCGGAAGTCGGGGAAGTCCGCCCCGAAAGACGCGCTCGGTGCCCTCCATGACCACCGGCACGGTGGTGACCGCTTCCCGGAGGGCGAAAAGCGCGAACCCGGGGTTGATATGACCGAACCCCCCGTCACGTTGTCGGTGTCCCTCGGGGAACATCCCCACGACGGCGCCGGCGTCGAGGAACTCGATGGTGCGTCTGACCGCTTGCCGGTCGGCCGAGCCACGGCTCACCGGGAAGCTTCCCAGGGTCTCGATGATCCTCCCCAGGGTCTTCACCTTCCACAGTTCGGCCTTGGCCATGAAGTGGATCTGGCGCGGGAACGAGACCCCCAGGAAGAAGGGGTCCAGGTTGGAACGATGGTTGGAGGCCAGCAGGACGGGACCGTGCAGGGGTATGTGCTCCACGCCCTGGATGTCCATGCGGAAGAGCGCTTTCCACAGCGGGGGGATGAACGAGTAGGCCACGCGGTAGAGCAGCCTGTCGAGGGGGCTGCGGACCATGCGGCTGATGGGCCACTTGGCCGCAGCGGTGCGAGAGGTCGTGGGCGAAGGTCGCACCTCACTCCCGGATGCGGTGGGGACTGCGGACGACGCGTTCATGCGCGCAGAGGCGTGAGCGCACACGGTCGCGATCACCTGCTCGATGGTCATCCCGGTGGTGTCGATCTCCACGGCGTCATCAGCCTTACGCAGGGGAGCCAGTTCTCTGCCGGAGTCGTAGGCGTCTCGGGCCTCGATGTCGGCCATGAGCTGCTCCAATGACTGCTCCGCCCCTTGTGCACCCATCTGCAGGCGGCGACGCCGGGCTCGTTCCTCCACCGAGGCGGTGAGGTAGATCTTGAGATCGGCCTGAGGGCAGACGACCGTACCCATGTCGCGCCCCTCGAGCACCACGTCGCCCGCGGCAGCCTGGGCGCGCTGCATCTCGGTGAGCACCGCGCGCACACCGGCGTCGGCCGAGACGGCGGAGACGTTCTTGGTGACGAGCGGGCCTCGTATGTCGTCGGTGACCTCTCGTTCGCCGACGAAAACCCGCGAAAGATCATCGGAACGCTCTTGTAAGCGGATGGTGGTGCGGGCGGCCAACGGTCCCGCCTCGGATATGCGCTCGGGCACAAGACCCTGCTCCAAGGCCAGCAGAGTGATGGTGCGGTACATGGCACCCGTGTCCAGATAGCGCAGCCCCAGGCACTTGGCAACTTCGCGTGCGATGGTGCTTTTGCCCGAACCGGCGGGCCCGTCCAGCGCGATGATCACCCGGAACCCCCCTCTGTCCAGTCCCCGCCCAGGCGGCGCAGTAGTCCCGTGAAGCCGGGGAACGACACCGCCATGCAGCCGACGTCGTCCACATGCACGCCGCGACGCGACGCGACGCCCGCCACCGCTCCCACCATGGCCATACGATGGTCGCCGTGCGCGAACACCTCTCCCCTCTCCCAGGGATCAGGCCGTCCGTGCACATCCATGCCGTCAGGGCGCTCGTCCACACGCACGCCCAGCGAGCGCAGGAACGCGGCCATGACCGCCAAGCGGTCGCTCTCCTTGGCCCGCAGCTCCTCGGCGCCGCGCAGGCGGGATGTCCCTTGGGCCCGGGCGGCAGCCAGGAGGAACAGAGGCAACTCGTCGATGAGACCGGGGACCTCGTCGGGTCCCACCTCGGTGGCCGTGAGGTGCGCAAAGCGGGCGGATACCGTCCCGATGGGCTCGGGCCCCAACATCTGTCCGGGCGTGGTCTCCAGCAGGGCGCCCATGCGTTCGAGCACGGTCAGCAGCCCGGTGCGCGATGGATTCAACCCCACGTCTTCCACGATGACATGCGAATCCGGCACCAGAGTCGCGGCCGTCAGGAAGAAGGCAGCAGAGCTCACGTCGCCCGGCACGGCGATGTGCTCCATGTGGAGCGTCTCCACGGGGTCCACGGTCACCATGCCCCGTCCGTCGGGCAGGAGCTGGGTCGTCACTCGGCCTCCCGCGTAGCGCACCATGCGCTCGGTGTGGTCGCGAGACGGCGCAGGTTCGATGACGGTCGTGGGCCTCGAAGCACGCAAGCCGGCCAACAGTAGGCACGACTTCACCTGCGCCGAGGCCACCGCAAGCTCGTGCGTGCAGCCACACAACTCGCCGCCCCGGATGGCGATGGGAGGAAGAGTGTCGTGCCGCCGACCGGCGACGGTGGCGCCCATCCGGGCAAGAGGTTCTAGGATGCGACGCATGGGGCGCCGACGGATGCTGGCGTCACCGGTGAGCACGCACAAATGCCCGGTGGATGCCACCAGGCCTGGGAGCAGACGGATGAGAGTGCCGGAGTTTGCCACATCGATGACATCTTCCGGCTCGGACAGTCCCTCCCAACCGCGGCCTTCGATGACCAGGTCTTGGTCGTCGCATGCGATGGGGACGCCAAGCGCCCGGACGGCTGCCACCGACGCCATGGTGTCGGCCGACCGGAGGAACCCACTGACGGTCACCGGACCGCTGTTGACCGCGCCGAGGAGCACGGCGCGATGAGACACCGACTTGTCTCCGGGCACGCGCACCGTCCCCGTCAGACCGACAGAGGCAGGAAGGAAGAGCGCCGGGCCGGACCCCAGGGAAGACTCGTCACTCAAGGCTGTCCCCCGTGAAACTGACCGCGGTGGGATAACCCAACCCCTGGACCAGGTCGCTCACGCGCAAGGCGGTTTCCTCACCCGAGACGAACAGCAGCAGGTCGCCGCCCACGCTGCGACTGACGTGATGGAGGGTGAGGTCTTCGATGTTGATGGAGGCGTCGCTGAGTGTGCTCATGACGCGAGTGAGGGCTCCGGGTTGGTCGGGGATGCGCACTGTCACCTGATAGAGAGTGCGGGGTTGGATATCCTCGTATTCGAGCAGCTCTTCGCGATAGGCCGCCGCCGAGCCGATGCTCTCGACGATGTGCGGCTCATCGGCCTGCTCGAGCAGATGGGAGAACGCGTCGAGCTGGGCGGCGACGGAACGCAGCGATGATGAGAGCGCCTGACGGTTCTCCAGGAAGATGTCGCGCCACATGGGTGGGTTGGCGCCGGCCACGCGGGTGAGGTCTTTGAAGCTGGGGCCCACGCAATGCAGGGCTCTCTTGCCCGCGGCTTGAAAACCTCCCACGTGCTGCATGAGCACGTTGGCGAGCACGTGGGGCAGATGACTGACGGCGGCCATGATGTTGTCATGCGCCGTGGAGTCGACGAGTGTGGGCCGTGCGCCCAGGTCGAGTATGAACTGCTGGAGCATCTCGTAGAGCTTGGGGAAAGCGGCCCCCGTGGTGCACAGAAAGTAGGTGGCCCCTTCGAAGAGGTCGGGGCGCGCGTAGCGCACGCCGGAGCTTTCACCGCCGCACATGGGATGTCCGCCGATGAAGAGCGAGCGCGCCAGCGGTGAGAGGCCTGAGATGACCGACGACTTGACGCTGCCGGTGTCGGAGATGAGACGGGGCCGCGGTTCTGCGGCGGCACACTCCTCCACCAAGGCGGGGATGGTGCGTACCGGGGCGGCGACCACCACCAGGTCGGCATAGGCTGCAGCCTCACTGGGACTCGCGGCCGTCTCGGTGATCGCTCCCAGGCGCAGGGCTTGGTCCAGCGCGGCCGGATCGGGGTCGAACCCCACCACCTGGTCCACCCGCGCCCTGGCGCGCGCCGCCAACCCCAGGCTGCCTCCCATGAGCCCTACGCCCACCACGGCGAGACGGTGCACGCCGCTGTGCTGAACAGGTCGGCTCACGTCTAGCCCAGAGTCTTGCCGGCCCAGGACACGATGTCGCTGATGCGCGCGGTCACGCGGGCGAACTGTCCCGGGTCGAGCGACTGGGCACCGTCGGAGAGGGCGGTCTCGGGCGTGGGGTGCATCTCTATCATGAGGCCGTCGGCTCCTGCCGCCACGGCGGCCAGAGAAAGCGGCTCCACCAGATCGACTTTGCCCGCCGCGTGGCTGGGATCGACCACCACGGGCAGGTGGCTGCGCTGCTTGATGATGGGGATGGCGGAGACGTCCAACGTGTTACGCGTGGCCGTCTCGAAGGTGCGGATGCCGCGCTCGCAGAGGATGACCTGGTCGTTCCCTTCCTTCACGATGTATTCCGCAGCCATCAGCAGCTCGTCGATAGTGGCGGCCAACCCACGCTTGAGCAGCACCGGCCTCCTCACCTCGCCCACGGCGGAGAGGAGCTGGAAGTTCTGCATGTTCCGGGCCCCGATCTGGATGATGTCGGAGAATTTGGCCACATCCTCCAGATGGCGGGGATCCATGAGTTCCGTCACCACGGGCAATCCCGTGAGTTCGCGGGCTTCCGCCAGGATCTCCAGACCTTCCACCCCCAAGCCCTGGAAGGCGTAGGGGGACGTCCGCGGCTTGAAGGCTCCTCCGCGCAGCATGGTGGCGCCGCCCTCTTTGACCAGTTGGGCGGCCGTGAGCAGCTGCTCCCGGCTCTCAACCGAGCACGGACCGGCGATGAGGGCCACGTGCCCTCCGCCCAGAGAGGTGCCACCGACGGTGATGACGGTGTCGCTGTGGCGGAACTCACGGCTGACCAGCTTGTAGGGCTTGAGGATGGGCAAGACTTTGTCCACGCCTGGATACGCTTCCAGCGGGAGTCCGGCGATGACGTCCCGCTCGCCTATGACCCCTATAACGGTCACTACGTCACCGGTGGACACGTGGCCGCGCGCACCGGCGCTTTCGAGACGCTCGAGGATACGCTCGACCTCTTCCGGGCCGGCGCTCTCCTCCATGACGATCATCATCTCTGTGCTGGCGAAATCCATCTCGACTCTCCGGACTCAAGGCTCCTGGTTGGGGATTATCCAGTATAGAGCACCTGGCGCTCAGAAGGCCGGAGAGGTGTGAGGTCGGGCAGGGGGGCCAGGGCCGCGGCCCGCGGGATGACCCGGCCGCCGGCCCTGAGACGGATCAGTGGGTAAGCGCGCCCGGCCCCTCTTCAGCGGCGCGGCGTAGGCGCTCCACCTCTTGGGGAGAGAGTGGCCGTGCCTGACCCAGCGCCAGACCGGCGTCGGTGAGCATGCCGAAGCGGCGTCGGTGCAGAGTGAGCACCTTGTTACCCACGGCGGAGAACATGCGCCGGATCTGGCGTTTGCGGCCCTCGTGCATGATCAGCTTGAGGCGGGTGACCGGCGGGGCCGGTCCCGTGCGCGGTCTCTCCAGTATCTCCACCTCGGCAGGAGCCGTGAGCCCATCGTCGAGCTCGATGCCGGTGCGCAGCTGGCGCAACGCCGACTCGGACACGCGTCCGCGGACCTCCACCACGTACTCCTTCTCCACGTGATAGCGAGGGTGCAGAAGTCGGGCGGCCAGCTCGCCGTCGTTGGTGAGGATCAACAGACCGGTGCTGTCCAGGTCGAGGCGCCCGACGGGGAACACCCGGCCGTGAGCGGGGACCTCGTCCACCACGGTGGGGCGGCCCCGCAGGTCCACGGCGGCGCTCAGAACGCCTCGGGGCTTGTTGAGGAGCCAGTATTCCTTCCTCTCGAGTTTCACGGACCGTCCGTCGAGGGCGACCTCCTGTCGGTTCGGATCGACCGATTGCCCCAGAGTGGCGACCGCCCCGTCGATGGTCACGCGACCCGTATGGATGAGCTCCTCGCAGCGCCTCCTGGATCCCAGGCCGGCCGCGGCCAGATAGCGCTGCAGGCGCATCTTCTCCCCCGTCATTCCGGCCCTCCCATGAGTCCCAACCGGCGGCGCAGCTCCTCCTTCTGCTCCTCACCCAGGGCGAAGCCCTCCAGATCAGGAAGATCCTCAAGCCCGGCCAGGCCGAACATCGCCTCGAAGCGTGGCGTGGTGCCGTATAGCACCGCCCCTCCCCCGCCCTGGCTGCGGCCCACCTCGGTGACCAACTCCCGCTCGATAAGCGTCCGCAGGGGCGAATCGGAATTGACGCCGCGCACCTCGGCGATCTGCGGCCGAGACACCGGCTGCAGATACGCGACGATGGCCAACGTCTCCATGGCCGCCGGTGAGAGACGGCTCGTGTCGTCGGGCAATTCGAAGAGGGCTTCGACCGCAGCGCGGCAGCGGGGATTAGCGCGGAAGACCCACCCCCCCGCCAGCGGCACCAACTCGATACCCCTGTGACCTTGCGCCGGATAGTCGGCGGCCAAGTCGGCCAGTGCCTGGTCGAGCGCCCCGGGTCCCAGATGGTGGACGGTGGCGAGTGCCTGTCCGAGCGCCTCCATGGTGAGAGGAGCGCCGGCGGCGAACAGGACCGCCTCCAGATCACGTTTCAGTTCGGCGTCGATCATGATGCGTGCGCCGATCTCTGCTCGGCTATCGCGCGTACCGTGATATCGCCGAACAGCTGCTTCTGGGCCACGCGGATCTCACCACGAGACATCAGGTCGAGCAGGGCCAACAACGAGACCGCTTGCACCAACGGCTCCTCGCCGCCGAACACGCTGTTGAACGAGAACCGCCCCCGGCGGGCGAGCACTCTGCGCACAGTCCTGATCTGGCGCTGCAGTTCCACCTTCACCTGGGCCACATGGGTTGTGTCGGGCTCCCGCCGGCTCTCAAGGACATGCGCCAGGCGGCGGCGCAGCTCCAGCACGTCACCGGTGCCCGCGATGTCATCCACGGAAGCCAACCGGCGACGATAGGAGCCCGCTGGTGCGCGCATGAGCCCGCCGGCGTTGGCGTGCGCCGCCTGGCGCATCCACACAGCGGCGGCTTTGAACTTGCTGTACTGGAACAGGCGCTCCAGCAACTGGTCACGAGCCTCCTCGGGGCTGAGTCCGCTCTCGAGTTCGGGATAGGCGCCCGGCAGCAGCAGGCGCGACTTCACCTCCAGCAGGAGACTCATGAGCAGCAGGAACTCGGTCATCTCGTCCCAGTAATCAGCCGCTCCGTGCTCCTCCATCTCCTCCAGATAGGCAATGATCACCTCGAAAAGCGGCACTTCCAGTAGGTCGATCTCCTCCTTGAGGACGAGCGACAACAGCAGGTCGAAGGGACCCTGGTAGACGTCGAGATCGAGTTCGAGGCTTCTCATTGCGGCGAGACGGCCCTAATCGATGAAGGTGTAGTTGGTGAGCAGCAGCTTGGCCAGACCTGTGAACGCTCCTCCCAGCAGGCGGAAGAACGTCCCCTGGAAGAGGATTATCACGGCGATGACTATCAACATACCGTAGCGGTCGACGGCCACCCACTTCTCGTAGGCCCTGCGCGGCAGGAAGGCGCCCAACACGCGCGAGCCGTCCAGCGGTGGGATGGGGATGAGGTTGAATAGCCCCAGCACCACATTGATCTGGAAGAGCAGGAAGAGGATGGTGAAGCCCCAGCTGTCGGTGGAAGGGGTGATCCAGTTGAGTACCAGCGCGAAGATGATGGCCAGGATGAAGTTGGTGATGGGGCCGGCCGCTCCCACGATGGCCATGCCCCGCTGGCGGTTCTTGAAGTAGTACGGCGACACGGGGATGGGCTTGGCCCAGCCGAAGACGAAACCGGAGAAGAGATAGGTGATGACGAACATGGCCGTGCCCAGCGGATCCAGGTGTTTAATGGGGTTCAGGCTGAGGCGGCCCCTCATCTTGGCCGTGGGGTCGCCCAATCTATAGGCGATCCAGCCGTGGGCCAACTCGTGGAACATCATGGAGAGCAACAGCGCCGGGATGAGGATGATCAGATGCAGCCAGCGGTCGCTCATGGCTGCGCCCCTATCAGCTCACGAGCTGCGGCCAGTTCGGCCTCTCTTCCCTGGATCCTACCTTCCACCCGCATCTCCTTGAGTCTCTCCAGCACGCGGCCAATGGCGGGGTCCTTGCGCATCCCCATGGCCAGCAGGTCATCGCCGCTCACGCTGATGGTGCGGTGCCGGATGTCCTCTAGGTACCGGCACAGCCGGTCTCTGGCCGGACAGTCCTCGCAGCCGGCGATGGCGAACACGATCGCCTCCACCGAGGTCTTGCGCAATGCCTGGAAGATCTCCCAGTCGCTCATGCCGGGCGCGTCGAGTTTGCTGGCCAGCACGGGCCCCAACACCACGCCTTCCCGCACCACCTCGCTGTCGCTCTTCTTGAGCTTCAGCTTATCGAGCCACATGTACAGTTCTTCGTGGTCCATGTTACGTGTCACCGCCATCAAGCGCAGGCGCCAGCTTATCACTTCCCCCTGCAGGCCGAGTCCGCTGACGAGCCCATCCAGACGGTGGACCAAGTCGACCGTGCGGACGCCGGTGGAGAGCCTGGGGTGCACTTCCCGGGCCACGCCCAGCTCGTACAGGCGGCCGAGGGTCCACTCCACATCGGCCTCGCTGAGGAGCGGGATGAGTTCCTCGCGCAGACGGACGCTGGAGAGGTCGCCCACCAGATGCATGTCGACACAGGCCTTGGCGAAGGCCTTGGTCTGTTCGTCCATGCGGAAGCCGTAGCGGTTCTCGTAGCGCACGGCCCGGAAGATGCGGGTGGGGTCTTCGATGAAGCTGAGGTTGTGGAGCACGCGGATCGTGCCTTCGCGCAGGTCGCGTAGTCCGCCGAAGAAGTCGAGCACGGTGCCGAAATCGGCCCCCCGCAGGGAGATAGCCATGGCGTTGATAGTGAAGTCGCGCCGGAAGAGATCTTGGCGTATGGACGCGTGTTCCACGCGAGGCAGCGCGGCGGGGTAATCGTAGAACTCCGTGCGGGTGGTGGCCACGTCGACGTGGAAGGGCTCGCCGGCCGGGCGCAGCCAGTCTGGGGCCTCACCCAGCACCGAGGGCGGGAGCAGCACCACAGCCGTCTTGAACTTGCGATGCGCCCGGATGCGTCCTCCGAGTTGAGCCGCCAAGCGGCGGGCGAACTCGATGCCGTCGCCCTCCACGGCCACGTCGACGTCCACGTTGGGCTGCTCCAACAGGAGGTCGCGCACGAAGCCCCCCACCAGATACACGCCGGCGAAATCCTCGGAGAGAGCCGAGCAAGCTCGGAACAGCCGCCCGAAGAAAGGGTGGTCGGCCAGTTCGTCCATGGTGTAGACCTGCGGTGCCGCGGCCAGACGCTGCTCCTGCTCCCAGCGCCCCTGATAGGCGGCCAGCACGTCGGTGCGGGTGACGATGCCGATGACGTCCTCCTCCCGCGCTTTGCCTTCGGCGATGGCCCGCTCGTACGCGTGGTCGGCGACCACCGGCACGCGCCCCACGTTGCCCCCCACCATGATGCGGCGCAACTCATCCACCGTGGTGGATGTCTTGGCGAAGGTGATGTTGCGGGTCATGACTCCCTTCACGGGAGCGTGACCCAGCCCGTGACGCATGGCCTTGTCGAGGTCGCGCCGGGAGACGATACCCACCGCCTCGCCCGCCTCCAACACACAGATGCCTGAATGGCCGTAGCGCTGGGCGGTCACCAGTGCGTCGGTGACCGGCGTGTCAGCGTCGATGAAGCGCACCGGACGGCTCATGATGTCGCCGGCCTTGGGGGTCTGCAGGCCCATGGTAGTGCGGTCGAGGGCCGCGAGGATGTCGTCGAGCACCTGTGTGGGGCTGGAGTCGCGGATGACCGCCGACGCCGCCTGGGCGTGTCCTCCACCCCCGATGGTGCGCAGCAGCCCGCCCACGTCCACCGAGCCTGCCCGCGAGCGGGCCGTGACGAACACCCTCCCCTCCATCCCCACCACTTGGATGAGGACCTCAGCGTTGATGAGCTCCATGAGTTTGTGCGCGATGACGCTCAGTCCATCCACATACCCGGGCACTTCCAGCACCACGGTGTGGATATCGAGACCGCGCACACGCTGCAGCCGCACCGCATCGACCATGCGCATGAGGGTGTCGCGGTGCTCGGCGCCGAGTGCGCTGTGCAGATAACGTTCGAGCAGGGCCTGCGACGCTCCCAGTCGCATGGAGGCCGCCAGCATCTCGGCGTCACGGATGGTGGTACGCGGGAAGGTGAGCGAGCCGGTGTCCTCGTGGATGCCCAAGGCGAAGATGGTGGCCTGCAGCCGGGTGATCTCCGCGTCCCGCTCGAGCAGTAGGTGCAGCATCAGGGCCGCCGACGAGCCATCAGAGGAGAGCACCCAGTTCTCGCCGGCCACGAAATCGGGACGCTGAGGATGCTCGGCCGAGTGATGGTCGAAGACCACCACCTCCACGTCGGGGCGGCGTACCAACTTGCCCAGCTCGCCGATGCGGTCGGGATCGGCGGTGTCTACGATGATCAGCTGCTTGATCTTGCTCTGGTCGATGAGCCTGAGGCTGATGATGGGCAGGCTCTCCCCGTGCAGAGAGACGAACTCCCGCACGTTGGGATTGAGCGAGCCCCCGAAGACGATGCGCGCTTCGGGGTAGAGGAGCGAAGCACCCACCGCCGCCGCCAGAGCGTCGAAATCGGCGTTCTGGTGGGTGGTGATGACAGTGGGGACCTCGATGAGTGATGGCGTGGCCGTCATGACCTAAGTATAGCGGCGTTACCCCGCGACCCGGTCTCCTACGAGCACTCGCTCTCCCAGAGCGCGAAGATGGCCTCCGCGGCCTGGCGGAACCTCTCTGCGCTGGAGGCGGCACCGGCCAGCACCTCTTCGTGTGACGGCGGACCGGCGTTGGAGATGACGGCCACCGCGGCCAGACGTAGACCCTCTTCCTGGGCCGCGAGCGCCTCCGCGGCCAGCGACATACTCACGCAGTCGGCCCCCAGCGCCTGGAGCACCTGCAGTTCGGCTCGGGTCTCGTACTGTGGCCCCGGCACAGCGGCATGTACCGCGCGCCTGAGAAGGGCTTCATGCCCTGCGGACTCCTCCCCGGCTTTGTCCGGCGGCTCACCTACACGAAGACGCAGCGGAGGGCCGCCAGGGGTCATGTGCTGCAGGTCGATGATCTCGTGCACCAGCGCGAGATCTCCGGGTGTGAGGCCACTGCCCACGGCCCCTGCCGCGCTGCTCACCACGAGCCCCTCCACTCCCCAGAGCCCCAGAGTACGGACCGCCAGTTGGGTCTGGCTCAGATCGAAGCCTTCATAGCCGTGCGCTCTGCCGCGAAGCACGGCCACCGCCCGGCCGGCGATGTCGACGATGCTGAGGGTGCTCGTGTGGCCCGGCACGGTGCTCGAGGGCCAATGCGGTATGTCGGCGTAGGAGACGTCCTGTACAGAGTCGCCCGAAGCGTCGGGCATGAAGGCCTCCGCCAAGCCCGAGCCGAGCATGACCGCCCAACGAGGGGCCGATCCCAGCTGGGTCTGCAGCCAGTCGGCTGCCTCCTGGGCCTCCTCTGGGCCGACCCGCCCTGGTATGAGCGACCCGTCGCCTGCCGGAGACGGCTGGACGGGTGTGTAGCGGCGCCACCCCCGGCCGGGGCTCAGCTGAAAGACCGACCGGCCCGGCAGTGCCGCCGCGGTCTCGGCGGTCGCAGCGGTGAGGTACTCATGGATGGTGGCCCCGGTGTCGCTGAAGAGACCCTCGTAGACCGCCTCGGGCGTCGCCGACGGACGCGGATAGAGAAGCAACGGCACGTATTCCCGACTGTGATCGGTGCTGGGTGTGGTGGGATCGACGCCG
The DNA here is from genome assembly GCA_040772905.1 of Thermoleophilia bacterium. GTDB lineage: Bacteria > Actinomycetota > Thermoleophilia > RBG-16-64-13 > RBG-16-64-13 > JAXGXJ01. The sequence goes on from JAXGXJ010000009.1 coordinate 115,201, forward strand.
TGGTCCGCCGACAGTATGAGCCGGTCATCGGGACGCAGCGCCGCCAGGATGTCGGGCAGAGCCCTATCGACGGTCTCCAGACCCACGGCGAAGCCGTCGGAGTCGTTGCGGTGTCCCCACACCATGTCGAAGTCGACCAGGTTGGTGAAGAGCAAGCCCTCGTCAAACGTGCCCCGATCGCTCGTGCCTCTCAGCAGATCAGTGACAAGGGACAGGTTGTCGTCGTTGGAAGTCACCTTGATCTTGTCCGTGACCCCGTGGCCAAGGAACACCTCGCTGATCTTCCCCAAGGCCAGTACCGGCACACCGGCGTCGTGCAAGAGATCCAGATAGGTGGGCGACGGTGGGGCCAGGGAGAAGTCGCGTCTGTCCTTGGTGCGGACGAAGGCACCGGGAGGTCCGGTGAAAGGCCGGGCGATGACGCGGGCCACCGCATGCGGCCCCGTGAGTATGCGGCGCGCATGCTCGCACCACTCATAGAGCTGGTCAAGAGGGACCACATCGATGTGGGATGCGATCTGGAACACGCTGTCGGCTGAGGTGTACACGATGGGCCGGCCGGTGCGCATGTGCTCCTCGCCCAGTTCGGCGATGATGGCCGTGCCCGACGCGGGCCTGTTGGCCAGTACGTCCCTCCCGATGGCGGCGCGGAAGGGAGCGAGCACCTCCTCAGGAAAGCCCTCAGGGTATGTGGGGAACGGCTGCTCGGTGATGAGTCCCATGTGCTCCCAGTGGCCCACCGTTGTGTCTTTTCCTGCCGAGAGCGGGGCCAGCCGGCCGGCGAGTGCCGACGGAGACGCCACCGGCGGCACTCCGAGGATGGGTAGGATGTTGCCCAGTCCCAGTCTCTGGAAGTTGGGCAGGTGCAGGTCGATCACGCGGCTGAGATTGCCCAGCGTGTCGGAACCCTGGTCGCCGTAGTCCCGCGAATCGGGCAGTTCCCCGGCCCCCACGCCGTCCAGCATCATGAACACGAAACGGCGGGTCGTGGGCTGATGACTCATGGGCTCACTCCTTGCGAGCCCGCGGGTGGGCGTCGCGATAGATCCTCTGCAGATGGGCCGAGGACACATGGGTGTAGATCTGTGTGGTGGAGAGATCGGCGTGGCCGAGCATCTCCTGCACGGCGCGCAGATCGGCTCCACCCTCCAGGAGGTGGGTGGCGAAGGAGTGCCTGAGCGTGTGCGTGGACACGTCTTCGGGAAGTCCGGCCTCATGGCAGTAGCGCTTCACCGCTTGGTGGAGTGCCTGGCGGCTGAGGCGTCGGCCGCGCGCGTTCAGGAACAACTCAGGGGCCTTCAGGGTGCCCGCCTTGCCCAGGTGCGGCCGGCCCCGCTCGTTATACGCCCTGATGGCGTCCATGGCCTTCCGGCCCAGAGGGACGACACGCTCCTTGTCGCCCTTGCCCTGCACGCGGACGAACCCCACCTCAAGGTCGATGTCCTGCAGACGCAGGGCGAGCACCTCCGACGCGCGCAGACCGGAGCCGTAGATGACTTCCAGCAGCGCCCGGTCGCGCAGCCCGGCCGGCGTCGCCTTGGGCATGGCCAGGAGACGTTCGACATCATCGACGCTGAGTGTGCGGGGCAGGGAGGCTTCCAGACGCGGAGCGGCCAGCGATCTGCTGGGATCGGACGAGGCGAGTCCCAGCATCTGGCGACGCTGGTAGAACGAACGGATGGCTGCAGCCTTGCGGGCGCGCGACGACGGCCGCCACTCGCCTGAGGCTAAGAAGTCGCGGATCTCGTCCGCCGAAGCGGTCTCGAGTGTGCCCCCGTGCTCGCCCAGGAAGGCGGCGAACTGCTCCAGGTCGCGCCGGTACGACTGCACCGTGCGTTCGGACAGCCCACGCTCCAAGCGCAGGGCGCGCAGGTGCAGGGTGAGCGCAGTGTCGTCGCCGATGGTGGCCATGCGCTGTCGCGATCAGTATTCGATGGGCAGGACGTACTCCAGGGGAAAGTACGGGTTGCCTGTAGCGGATGCCACTTCTTTGATGGTGACCTTTCCCTCCATCACATTGATGCCGCGGGCGAGCGCAACATCGGAACGGGCGGCTCCCACCACACCCTTCTCGGCCAGCACCAGGATGTAAGGCAGGGTGGCGTTGGTGAGGGCCATGGTGGAGGTGATGGGCACGGCGCCGGCCATGTTGTCGACGCAGTAGTGCACCATGCCGTGTTCGATGTATGTGGGCGACCGATGGGTGGTGGGCCGCGAGGTGGCCACGCAGCCGCCCTGGTCCACACTCAGATCGACGATCACCGACCCCTTCTGCATGGACTTCACCAGGTCCTCGGATACCAGCACGGGAGTGCGGGCGCCGGAGACGAGCACCGCTCCGATGACCAGGTCGGCCTTGCTGACCTCTTCTTCGATGGTGAGTTGATCGCTGTGGAGGGTCTGCACGCCGGGCAGGACTCGGTTCACGGCGTGAAGGGCGTCGACTCTCGTGTCGAGCACCTTGGTATGAGCCCCCAACCCGCAGGCGATGGCGGCCGCGTTGGTGCCTGCGATCCCCCCGCCCAGGATGACCACGTTCGCGGCTTTGACCCCGGTGGCTCCTCCAAGCAGCTTGCCTTTACCCCCGCTGGCGCGCTCCAGGAAGTAGGCGCCCGCCTGGGGAGCCAAGCGGCCGGCGATCTCACTCATGGGAGCGAGCAGAGGTCTGCGGCCGTCGGAGGTCTCCACCGTCTCGTATGCCAAGCAGGTGGCGCCGCTTTCGACCAGCGCGTTGGTGAGCACGCGATCCGGAGCCAGGTGGAGGAACGTGAAGAGTACGTGTCGGGACTCGAGGCGCCGGTACTCCTGGGGCAGCGGTTCTTTCACCTTCACGATGAGGTCCGACCCCTCGAACACCGCTGGGGCGTCGGGCACAATGCGTGCTCCGGCAGCGATGTAGGCTTCGTCGGTGAAGAGCGAGCCCAGACCGGCACCGCTCTGTATCAGGACCTCATGACCACGGTCGGCGAGCTCGCGTGTGCCGGCTGGCGTGAGCGCGACTCGGTACTCCTCCTCGCGTATCTCTGTGGGCACTCCGACCCGCATATGGCGACCTCCTGCTAGGCCTCGTCAGATGAGTCATCCGGCCCCAGCGCCTCTCGCACCAGAAGCAGGGCGGCCAGTGTCTTCGCATCGGTGAGTTCGTCCAAGGACCCGTAGATGTGGCGCAAGGGCTTGCGCACGATGGCCAGGTCCTCGTCGTCATCAGGATCGGTGTCTACGTGAGTGAGATCTCGGGCCAGGAAGGCGTGCAGACGCTCGTTCGCGAACCCGGGCGAGGAGTAGAAACTGCCCAGGGCGGTCCAACTCTCGGCCAAGAGCCCCACCTCTTCCCGCAACTCGCGGACGGCGGCGGTGAGAGGCTCCTCGCCCACTTCGAGCATGCCGGCGGGGAGCTCCAGCAGGTCCCGACCTATGGGATGACGATACTGGCGCACCAGGTACACCTGCCGATGCTCGTCCACAGCCGCTATCACCACGGCGCCGGGATGTTCCACCACCTCACGCACGGCGGTACGTCCTTCCGAGAGCTCGATCTCGTCGACGCGCAGGCTCAGGATCTTGCCTTGGTACAACTCACGACTGGAGATGACTCGGGGCACGGAGAGTGGAGCTACCTCGGGAGATTCTGCGTTCACGCGTCACCTCCCGCCGCTCCCGGTCGCGTGCGGGGAGCGTATTCCGGCGCCAGCATGATCAACTGCAGGCTGAGCGCACAGAGTCGCTCCAGGTCGTCCAAGGTGACGTACTCTTCAGCCGAATGGACCTGCATCATGCCCGCGTCCAGGTTGACCGTGGGCAATCCACGCGCGTTCAGGATGTTCGCGTCCGACCCGCCTCCCCCGGTCTTCATCCTGGGTTCAAGACCCAGAGCGGTGATGGCGGCTTTGCTGAGCCGCACCACAGGTGAACGTCCGGTGAGCGCGAAGGCCCGGTACTCGTGAGACAGACTGATATCTACATCCACGCCTGCGTGGGCTGCGCCCTCCTGTAAGGCCTCCACCATCGCCGCAGCCACCCGGGCCAGCTTCTCGTCGTCGTGACTGCGGCATTCCCCGCGGATCTCACAGGACTCCGGCACGATGTTGGATGCCACCCCACCGCGTATGACACCGATGTTGGCACTGGTCTCTTCGTCCAACCGGCCCAACTGCATGGCCGCTATGGCTTTGGCCGCTCCCTGGATGGCGCTGCGCCCTCGTTCGGGCTCCACTCCGGCGTGGGCGGCGCGACCACGGAAGGCAGCGTAGACGGCGTTCTGGCTGGGAGCCTTGTGGGTGATCCCTCCCACCGGGCCGCAGGAGTCGAACACCACCGCGTAAGGGCTGGCGAGCACGTCGCCCATGTGTTTGGCTCCCACCAGTCCCTGCTCCTCACACACGGTGAAGAAGAGCTCGTACGTGGGGAAAGGTATGCCGGCGCCCTTCAGCAGCTCCGTGGCGTGTATGAGAGCGGCCAAGGCCACCTTGTCGTCGGCGCCCAGGATGGTGTGGCGGCTGTTGCGGAACACGCCGTCTTCGAGGACGGGTTCGATGGCATCGGTGGGCTCGACCGTGTCGAGGTGAGCTCCCAGGGCGAGCCAGGGCAGAGTGCCCTCACCATGCACAGTGCACCAGATGTTGCCGGCAGTGCCTTCGATGGCCTGAGCGGTGTCGTCCTCGTGTGAGGTGATGCCCAGCGAGGCCAAGATGGCCACCACCGCGTCGGCAACCTCGCGCTCATGGCGCGACGGGCTGGGGATACGCGCGAGGGCGAGAAAGAGTTGGGTGAGACGCTCGCGAGACGGTGTGGGAAAGGCGTTCATGGTCTGGCAGCGGCGTCCGCAAGGGCAGCTTTGTCGTCCTGCGACGCAGCTCCACATGCGCAAGCGACCGCGGCACCTATGAAATCGCGGAACAGCGGATGCGGTTTGGTGGGACGGCTCTTGAACTCGGGATGGTACTGACAAGCGACGAACCAAGGATGATCTTTCAACTCCACCACCTCGACCAGCCGTCCGTCGGGGGTGAGGCCGCTGATGACCAGGCCTTTGTCGGTCAGCTGGCTGCGGAAGATGTTGTTGACCTCGTAGCGGTGGCGATGGCGCTCGTAGATGACCTCCTCGCCGTAGGCTGCGTGCGCCTTGGTGCCGGGGACCAACTTGGTGGGTGACGCGCCCAGGCGCATGGTGCCGCCCATGTCGGCGACGTCTTTCTGCTCGGGCAGCAGATCGATGACCGGGTAGTTGGTGGATGGGTCGAACTCGGAGGAGTTGGCTCCCACCATACCGGCCACATGACGGGCGAACTCGGCCACAGCCACTTGCATGCCCAGACACAGACCCAGATAGGGCACGCCCTTCTCGCGCGCATAACGGGCCGCCATGATCTTGCCCTCGATGCCGCGGACTCCGAAGCCTCCGGGCACCAGGATGCCATCCGCAGCCTCGAGGCGCGCCGTGATCTCCTCCTTGCGCAGGGTCTCAGCGTCGACCCAGATGATCTCCAGTTCGCGCCCATGGTGGATCGAAGCGTGCTTGAGGGCCTCCACCACGCTCAGGTAGGCGTCCTGCAGCTGTACGTACTTGCCTACCAGGGCGATGCGGACCTTGCCCGACGCACTCTTCACGCGGTCCACCAAGGCGGTCCACTCGTCCAGCTGAAGCGGACCCACGTCGAGAGCCAACTTCTCCGCCACCAGGGTGTCGAGCCCTTCGTCGCGCAGATTGAGGGGCACGAAGTAGATGTGGGGAGCGTCGACGCAGCTGATGACAGCCTGTGGTTCTACGTCGGTGAAAAGAGCGATCTTGTCCTTGAGCTCTTGGCTGATGGCGCGGTGCGAGCGGCACACGATCATGTCGGGTTGGATACCGATGCTGCGCAACTCGTTGACACTGTGCTGGGTGGGCTTGGTCTTGAGCTCACCGCTGGCGTCGATATACGGGATGAGCGTGACATGGATGTAGATGACGTTCTGGCGGCCGATATCTTTACGGAACTGGCGGATGGCCTCCAGGAAGGGGAGACTCTCGATGTCGCCCACGGTCCCGCCGATCTCGGTGATGACCACATCCACATCGGGGTTGCGCGACACCCGGGCGATGCGCTCTTTGATCTCGTTGGTGATGTGTGGGATCACCTGCACCGTCCCACCCAGGTAGTCGCCCTTCCGTTCTTTGCGGATGACGTTGTAGTAGATGGAGCCCGAGGTGACGTTGGAATCGCGGGTGAGGTTCTCATCCACGAAGCGTTCGTAATGGCCCAGATCCAGATCGGTCTCGGCCCCGTCATCGGTGACGAACACCTCACCGTGCTGGAAGGGGCTCATGGTACCGGGGTCGACGTTGAGATAGGGGTCGAACTTCTGCATGAGGATGTGCAGGCCGCGGCTCTTGAGAAGACGCCCCAGCGAGGAGCCGACGATGCCTTTACCAAGGGATGAGACTACGCCACCCGTTACGAACACATGCTTCGCCATGCTCTCCCTACCGCGGTCGCTTTGTGTGATCCGGCGGCACCGACCCGGGAGGCCTGCGCCTCACCTAGTCTAGCAGGCACCCCGCGCGCTGTCTCGGAGCTCCCGGGCGTGCGCCATGGCTTCTGTGTCGTCCGGGCTTCCCCCCATCATTCGACAGAGTTCCTCCACCACCGCATCACCGTACAAAGGCACCAGACGGGTGGTCGTGCCGGCGAAGAGCGTCGTGTGCGGGTCGTCCGTGGTCTCCGGGGCCGTACTCTCTTTGGTGATGAGGTAATGGCGATCGGCGCGGGCAGCCACGGGGGCAAGATGCGTGACGACGATGGCCTGCGACCGACAAGAGAGTTCGCGCAGCTTCTGAGCCACGGCCACGGCAGTCCTGCCACCGATGCCGGCGTCTATCTCGTCGAACACCAGGCTCTCGTCGCCGGCGGCGCCGGCGAGAGCGCACTTGAGGGCCAAGAGGACGCGCGAGAGCTCGCCTCCGGAAGCCGTGGCCCCCAGGCTGCGGAGCGGTTGCCCCGGGTTCGCAGCGAGGAGGAACTCCACGCCCTCCGCCCCACTCTCGCGAAGTCCTTCCCATCCCGGCCGGTGCCGCAATGCCACCTGGAAGGCCGCCCCGCTCATGGCCAGGTCGGAGAGCTGTCGCTGCACCGCCTCTTCCAGGCGGGGCACTGCCTCCTGACGTCGTTGGGAGAGCTGTGAGGCGAGATCGAGCGCGAGCGCGCATTGCGCGGCTCGCGCCTCCCCCATCCCCTGCAGATCGTCCTCAGTCCGCTCGAGGATCTCCAGACGGGTCTGGGCCTGGTGTAGGTGCTCGACCACCGCCGCTGTGGAACCGCCGTACTTGCGCGCCAGATCACTGTAGAGACGCAGGCGGCTCTCCACGATCTGCAGACGCCCCGGGTCCACACTCACTCCCGCCATGTAGGAGCGGAGGTCGCGCGTCACCTCAGTCAGGCGATATCGCATGTCCTGCAGTTCGCGGATGGGTGCGTCCACGGCCTCGTCGATGGCGGCGGCCTTCGCAAGGCGCGCGGCTGCCTGCGCGAGCAGCACACCGGCGTCGGGGTCGTCGCCCTCGCTGCTCAACAGATCGGCGGCGGTCCCGACCTCGAGGAGGAGTTCCTCGGCCCCGGCCAGTAGCCGCTGCTCGGCCGCCAGGTTCCTCTCCTCGGCTTCCGAGACGGCTGCAGCTTCCAGTTCGTCGATCTCGTAGCGCAGCAACCTCATCTCACGAAGGCGGCTCTCTTGTGATCGCTGAGCTTCCTCGAGAGCCCGCGCGGTGGCTTCGGCTTGGCGGAAAGCCTGCCGGTACCGCTCGGCCAGCTGCAGCGTCTCCGGCCCGGCCCATTCATCGAGCACCTGCGACTGGTAGGCCGAATCGAGGAGCCGGCGGTGCTCGTGCTGCCCCGCGAAGGACACGAGGCGGCTGAGCGACTCGCTCATCACGGCCAGGGTGACGGCGGAGCCGTTCATGTAGCAGCGGTTGCGTCCCTCGCGGCTGAGCCGTCTGGTGACGATGAGTTCGAGCGGTTCGACGCGCACTTCGCGCGTCGCCTCACCAGGGCGGGTCGCATCATCGAGGTCTCCAGGCGAAGACGGCAATGGCGGCGGCGGGGCCACCAAGTCTCGTACCTGGTCGGGGAGCCCCTCAAGAGCGGCCCTGTCCACAAGGAAGACCGCTTCGATGACAGCTTCATCTCCGGCCGTGCCTACCAGGCCCTCCTCCGCGCGCTCACCCAGGAGCAACCCCAACGCACGGGTAAGGAGGGTCTTGCCGGCACCCGTCTCTCCCGTGAGCACGGTGAGTCCCGGCCCGAATTCCAGAGTCGCATCCTCAATCAGCACGAAGTTGCGGATACTCAGCGATGCCAGCATGGTGCGTCGCCAGACTAGAGCAGACGATCTCGGAAATGATGATAGAGACTGTCGCCGCTCAGCAAGGCCAGCGACGTCATCGCCGGCGTGGTCTTGATCTGCAGCGTGGCTCCAGTCGTGAGCGTGGCCAGGCGTTGGCCGTCGATGTCCACGAAACAGTCGCGATCGTCGCCGGTGTTGATGATCTCGAGGACGTCGTCGGGAGCCGCGACCACCGGGCGTACCCCCACCAGATGCGGCGCCACCAGGCTGATGACATACGCCTGCACCGAGATGCCAAGCAGAGGCCCTCCCGCGGCCAGGCTGTATGCGGACGATCCGGCCGGAGTACCGGCGACCACCCCATCGCACAGCACTTCGAACAGGGTGACGCCGTTAATGGTGAGCGCCAGCGAACAGGCATGGGTGCGATCACCCTTACTGACGGCCACGTCGTTGGTGGCCCGGAACGAGACTCCCGCGATGCTCGCCTCCAGTCCCAGCAGCGGGTATTCCACGAAGTCCCCATCCAGAAGCCGTCCCATGCCGGCCTCCAGATCCTGAGGGAGCACGGTGGTGAGGAAACCTACTCTTCCCAGGTTGACTCCCGCCACCGGGATGCCGCGATCGCGCGTGAGATGGAAGGCATGGAGCATGGTGCCGTCACCACCGAGGACGAGGCACAGACCCACGCCGTCCAAGTCGTCGGGTCCGGTTGCGAGCACCACGTCGCCTGCAGAAGCGAGCAGGTCGCCGTGCTTGCTCCATTCGTTGTTGGGGGCCAGGACTTCTATGCTGCGCTTCTTCAGGAGGGCGAGTGTGGCGCGCAACGGGCCTTCTGCGACCGCGGGGTTCCCGTGAGTGAGGATGGCCACGCGCTCGATGGGCTGTTTCATGTGTTCCCTGTCGTTTCCATGTGTGGTGTGTGTTCGACGAGGACGTCGACCGCCGCTTCCAGCGTATCAAGTGCCCAGCCCTTTTCTCCACCCCGCGAGAGGAGGAAGAAGAACTCCCTGTTGCCGTCGGTCCCGGGCAGACCTGAGTCCACCACTCCACAGAGAGCGACGTCGGTGTCTTCGATGACGAAACGGCCCAGTTCCAGCAGCACCTGGCGGTGCACCTCGGGGTCGCGAACGATGCCGCCTTTGCCCACCTGGCGCGGTCCGGCCTCGAACTGCGGTTTGATGAGCACCACGCCGCGGAAGCGGGGGGCCATGCAGGCGAACACCGCGGGCAGCACTTTGCTGACCGAGATGAACGACACGTCCATGGTGAGGAGGTCGGGCAAGAACGGGAGTCTGTCGGGAGTGAGATTACGCGCGTTGGTCTTGTCCAGCACGTGCACGCGACCGTCACCGAGCAACTTGCCAGCGAGTTGTCCCCGACCGACGTCCAACGCGATCACGCGCGCGGCTCCGTTCTGGAGCAGACAGTCCACGAATCCACCCGTGGAAGCGCCCACGTCAAGGGCTTCGGCGTTGGCGACATCCACCTGGAACGCCTCTAGGGCGTGGGCCAGTTTCTCCCCGGCCCTGGAGACGAAGCGAGGGCGCTGTTTGAGGCTGACCTGTGCATCGGCCGCGATGGGAGTGCCCGCCTTATCGCTCACGCGGCCGTCCACCAGGACGAGTCCGGCCATGATCAAGCCGCGGGCCGCGCTGCGGGTGGGTGCCAGGCCGCGGCCGACCAGCAGTTCGTCCAGACGCATCCGCGCCGACTTGGCCATGAACTCAGTTGTCCACGCGCGGCTCTGCGGACAGGAGGCCTGCGCCGGCGGCGGCGATGGACTCGGGATCCAACCCCACCTGGCGGCGGAGCACCGGCAGCGGCCCGTGCTCGACGAACTCGTCGGGTAGACCGATACGGGCCACCTTGGTGAGGATGCCTTGGTCGCTCAACAGCTCGAGCACGGCCGAGCCGAACCCCCCGGCCAGGGCGTTGTCCTCTATGGTCAGCAGACCCCGATGGGCCCGGGCCAGAGCGATGATGGCTCGGCCGTCAAGAGGACGCACTCTGCGGACGTTGGCAACAGTGGCGGTGATACCCCGCTGGGCGAGAAGAGCGGCTGCCTCTTGCGCCATGGCTACCGCGGGCCCCAGAGCGAGGAGGGCAAGTTCCTCCCCCTGCTGCAACAGCTCCACCCAGGGGCCCTCGATGGGCAAGATGGGCCTGGTGAGGGTCACTCCTGTGCCGGCCGAGCGGGGGTAACGGATGATCGAGGGACCATCGAGTGTGAGAGCGGTGGCCAACAGCCGCTGCAACTCGGCCTCGTCCTTAGGCACGAACACGGTGAGCCCGGGCACGATGCGCGAGAACGACAGGTCGAAGGCACCATGGTGCGTGGGCCCGTCCTCACCCACCAACCCCGCGCGGTCGACCGCGAACACCACCGGCAGACGCTGTAGGCACACGTCGTGGATCAACTGATCGTACGCGCGCTGCAGGAAGGTGGAATAGACAGCCACCACGGGGCGCTTGCCTTCGGCCGCCAGGCCGGCAGCGAACCCCACCGCGTGAGCTTCGGCGATGCCCACATCGAAGAAGCGCTCGGGATAGGCGGCCTGCAGCAGATCAAGTCCGGTACCCCCAGCCATGGCGGCGGTTATCCCCAGGATGCGCTCATCTTCGGCGGCCAGCGCCACCAGGGCTTCGCCGAAGGCCCGCGTGTAGGTGGTGGGACCTTCCGGATTGCCCTTGTCTCCGTTGCCGGCGGGCGACGGCGGCACCCCGTGATAGCGACCGGGATGTCTCTCGGCAGGGGCGTATCCCTTGCCCTTCACGGTGCGGCAGTGGAGCAGCACCGGCCCCTCGACGGCCAAGGCCCTTCTCAGATCGAGGCGAAGCTGCTCTATGTCGTGACCGTCGACGACACCCACATAGGTGAAGCCCAACTCCTCGAACAGCATGCCCGGCACCAGCGCCGCTTTGACCGCGCCCTTGAGTTGCTCGCCAAGTGAGGCCACGCGCTCCCCCACACCGGGCAGGTTCTGCATGCGCCGCTCGAGGTCGCGGCGTAGGCGGTAGAGCTTGGGATCGGTGCGCAGCCGCGAGAGGTAGTTGCTGATGGCGCCCACGTTGCGCTCGATGGACATGGTGTTGTCGTTCAACACCACCAAAAGAGGACTTCCCAGGTGACCTGCGTGGTTGAGGGCTTCGTAGGCCATGCCGCCGGTAAGGGCGCCGTCGCCGATGACGGCCACCACCCTGCCCTCTGCCTCGCTGCGTCGACGGGCCTCCAAGAGTCCCAGCGCCGCGCTAATGGAGGTGCTGCTGTGGCCGGTGCCGTAGGCGTCGTAAGGACTCTCGTCCCTGCAAGGGAAGCCGGAGAGCCCTCCGAGGGTGCGGATGGTGGAGAACGAGTTCGCGCGTCCTGTGAGCAGCTTGTGGGCGTACGACTGATGCCCCACGTCCCACACGATGGCATCGCGCGGCGTGTCGAGTTCGGCGTGAAGTGCGATGGCCAGTTCTACCGCGCCCAGGCTCGACCCCAGATGGCCGCCGTTACAGGCGATGGTGGCTACGATCTCGGCCCGCAGCTCCTCAGCCAGAGCACGGAGGCCAGCCGGCTCAAGGGTGCGCAGGTCGTCGGGGAGCGTCAGGCGATCGAGGAGTCTTGCATCGCCGGGTGTCATCGGGGATCGTCGACCTCAGTCTTGAGGCCGCCCAGCACCCCGTTCACGAGGGCCCCGGCCTCGTCGCTGCAGAAGCGTTTGGCCAAGGTGACGGCCTCGTCGATGGCAACGGGCGCGGGTACCTCGTCCTGCCACAGGAGTTCGTAGGCGGCGAGGCGCAGTATGGAGCGCTCCAGGGCTCCCAGCCGCTTCAGATCCCAATTCGAGAGATGTGGAGCGAGACGGCGGTCGATCTCCTCCACATGACTCCCCACGCCCAAAACCAAGGCGCGGGCGTACGGGCCGGGCTCGGCACTAGGGTCGCGCAGCAAAGCCGCCTGCGGGGTGAGGCCCAGCAGGTCCTGCTGATAGAGGATGAAGACGGCTTGACGCCGCGCGCTTCTACGGCCGGCAGGAGGCATGGCGTGGAGGGATCAGCTGCCGGAGGGAAAGACGCCGGCGAAGATGACGTCGACGGCATCGACTTTGAGTCCGGTCATCTGCGCGAGTGCGGCGGCTATCCGCGCGCGAGCGTCGCGACCCAGGCTGGGCAGATGCTCGCCCAGCAACGCGTCGAGATGCACGGTCACTTGGCACTGCTCGCTCTCGACGCGCACCTCGATGGTGTGAGTGCGCACGAAGGGCAGCGGTGTGTGCACACGTACGCGGCCGTCATCGGTCAGAGACTCACGCACGATCGTTTCGAGGACGGAGGTTGCGATCTGGTACTCGGTCATGAGAGGCTAGCGCCTTCCTTCCCGGAGAGCAGGGAGCTGTTCCATTGCTTGATCGAGGAACCCAGTCGAGTAGCGGCCCTCGATGAAATCCGGATGCCGCAGTATATCAAGATGCAGGTCGCGGGTCGTAGGGACTCCCTCCAGCACCAATTCCTGCAGCACCCGCATGCTGCGCGCGATGCAGGAGCGGCGATCCGCGTCCCAGACGATCACCTTCGCCAGGAGCGAGTCGTAGAAGGGAGGCACGGTGTAGCCCTCGTACAGATGGGTGTCCACCCTCACTCCGGGTCCGCCCGGCAGGATGAGTCGGCTGATGGTGCCGGCTCGAGGGAGGAAATCGTTGCGCGGGTCCTCCGCATTGATACGGAACTCGATGGCATGACCATCGGTCCGTTGGATGCCGGAAGCAGTCATGGGCTCCCCCGCGGCGATACGTAACTGCTCCCGCACGATGTCGACCCCGCTTACGGCCTCTGACACCGGATGCTCCACCTGTACGCGCGTGTTCATCTCCATGAAGTAGAAATGCTGGTCGGCATCGACCAAGAACTCGATGGTGCCCGCGCTGGCGTATCGTATGGCCGCGCATGCCAGTTGCGCCTGGCGCTGGAGGTTCTCCCGCGTGGACGGGCCCAGCAGTGGGGATGGTGTCTCCTCCAACACCTTCTGATGACGGCGCTGGATGGAACAGTCGCGTTCGCCGAAGGTGGCCACCTCGCCCTTGCCGTCGCCGAGCACCTGCACCTCCACGTGGTGCGGGTCGACGATGGCTTTCTCCACGTACATATCCCCGCAGCCGAAGGCCGCCTCCGCCTCTGCCGATGCAGCCAGGAACTGCCGCTCCAGATCGCCGGCTGTTTCCACCAGACGCATCCCGCGGCCGCCGCCTCCGGCCGAAGCCTTGACCATGACCGGATATCCGATCTCGCCCGCCAACGAGGCCGCCTCGGCCGCTCCACTCACAGCTCCGTCGCTGCCCGGTACCGTGGGCAGTCCGGCTTGTGCCATCATGGTCTTCGCCAGGGCTTTGTCGCCTAGGTGGCGGATTGATTGAGGCGACGGCCCTACGAACACCAGCCCGTTGGCCTCACAGGCCTCCGCGAAACCGGCGTTCTCCGCCAAGAACCCATAGCCGGGATGCACGGCGTCGCAGCGGCTGTTCTTGGCCGCCGCGATGATGCTGGGGATGGACAGGTAGCTGCGGCGGGCGTCAGGCGGTCCAATGCACACCCGCGCGGTCGCGCGCCGGGCATGCAGGCAGTCCTCGTCGGCGGTGGAATAGACCGCCACTGTCTCCACGCCCAATTCGTCGCATGCCCGGATGATTCTAAGGGCGATCTCTCCCCGGTTGGCGACGAGCAGACGACGGAACACGATGGTCCTCGCCTAGCCGGCGGTCTCGACGGCCGTGTCGAGCAGGAAGAGCGGCTGCCCGTATTCCACGGCGGTCCCGTCCTCTACCAAGATGGACGCGATGGTCCCAGCGGCCTCTGCCACCAGTTCGTTCATGAGCTTCATGGCTTCAAGCACACACAGGACGTCGCCTTTCTCCACCTGGCTCCCCACCTCGACGAAGGGGTCGGCTCCAGGTGCGGAAGCGCGATAGAAGGTGCCGACCATCGAGGCTTGTATGACGATGCGTCCCTCGGGTAGCCCGCCCTCCGAGGAGTCGATCGCGTCACTACCGGCCTGGGCTCCGGCTGGGGCCGCCACGGATGCGGTCGATCCCGAAGGGGCTGTCGGGCCCACCGAAGAGGGCACCATCCCTCCTCCCGCGGCCGAGCGACGCACGGTCACCTTGGTGTCCCCGCTCTCGACCGTGACCTCGTCCACAGAAGAGGCTTCCAGCAGAGCCACCAGGTCGCGCACCCGGTCGGGTCCCAGGTCATGCCATTGGTCTTCCCAACGCGCATTCTCCATGCGCGAGGGCAGCAGTGAGGAAAGATCGACCTCGCGCGCTGCCTCCCTTTTGGCGAGGAACGCCGGCGCCGTGCCGGGAGCGAGCGCAAGAAGGAGCGCGTCGGCGTCGGAGGTAGACTCCGGGGAGGTTCCCGGCGCGTAGCCCTCCACGGATGATGAGTCCGCCGAGACATCCGCATATGGCTCCGGCAGCCCTAACAGGGCTTCCACTATCTCAGCGGCGGGAGCCACAGGGGGTGTACCGTACTCGCCCCGCAGGAGGGCCTTCATCTCGTCGGGTATCACCTGCCAGCGGGAGCCATAGACAGTATTGAGCACCGCCTGCGTGCCTACTATCTGTCCCACGGGGGCCACCAGCGGCGGCCGCCCCACTTCGGCGGACACTTTGCCCACCTCGGACAGGACCTCGGGAAGACGTGTGACCCCACCGTGTTCCAGCAGCCGCTCACCGAGCTGGGTGACCAGGGCTCCCGGGACCTCAGCCAGCCGGCGGAAGTCGGTGGCTGCGAGGGCCGCCCGCAGGTCGGCCGAAGCCACTTGGGCTGCCGCTCCCCCGCTTGCCAGACCCGAAAGAGCGCGCACGGCCAGCGCAACGGCATCGGCGTCGACGGCGGCTTCCGCACCTGCAGGAGGCAGCGCGGCCAGCAGCTGACCCACGGATAATGCGGATGCGTCGAGCGAGCGCGGGGCGGCCGAGACGTGCACCACGTCGGCTCCCGCCTCAACGGCGGCCAGCGCTGCCAGGATGGCCAACCGGTTCCCGTTGTCGAAGTCTACTTCGAGCGGCAGCGCGACTGCCCGACGGACGGCGGCCACCATGGATCGGGCACTGTCTTGGCCCACGCCCCGGGGCACTCTGAGGCACAAGGTGTCGGGCTCCAGACTCGCCAGTCGCGCGGAGAGAGTCGCGATGCAGTCGTCGCCACACACGTCGTCACCCGGGTGTGCCAGCGTGAGACTCAGACGAGAACCGGTGTCCCGCACGAGGGCGGCGAGTCGTCCAAGCGCCTCTACATCGTTCAACGGCTCAGTAATGAGGAACCAGGAGATGCCACAATCGACGGCTCGACGAAGGAAACCCTCCACCACCGGCCAGGGATAGGGACGGAATCCCAGAAGGCATCTTCCGCGCAGCGAAAGGCGCAGGGGCGTGTCTACCACATGTCTTCCGACGGACGCGATCCGGTCCCACGGGTCTTCTCCCAGGACTCCCAGAGCGTGGTCGACCGTCATGCCCCCCCACGGTTCGATGCAGCTCAGGCCTACCTTATCCAGCGCGCGCAGGGCCGGTGCGAGACTCGCGACCGAAGTGTGCGCAGGCGAATGAAGATTGACCAGCGAGCGGAGACTGATGTCGGCCAGGCCGACCATGCGCGCCGGCGACATGGGCATTACGCCCGAGTGACGTACTCGCGGGTGCGGGTATCGACCCGGACGACATCGCCGGGCTCGATGAAGAGTGGCACTTGGACCGTCGCCCCTGTCTCGAGCACGGCCTCCTTGGTGCCACCGGATACTGTGTCACCGCGCACGCCCGCTGCCGTATCGGTGATCTTGAGGTCCACGAACGTGGGCAGTTCCACGTCGAAGGGCTGCCCATCGAGATAGATGACCTCCACCTCCATGTTGATGGTCATGAGGTCGAAGGAGTCCTTGAGCGTGCTCTTGGGCAGGGAAAGCTGTTCGTAGGACTCCTGATCCATGAACACCACCTGGTCGGGCTCGTCGTACAGGTAGGTCATGGGCCTGCTCTCGGTGCGCAACTGCTCGAACTTCTGCTCGGGGCGGAAAGTCTTCTCCACCAGAGAGCCGGTGACGAGGTTCCTGAGCTTGGTCCGTACGAAGGCGCCGCCCTTGCCGGGCTTCACGTGCTGATACTCGGCGATACGGTAGACGTCACCCTCGTACCGTATAGTCATGCCCACTTTGAACTGGTTTGTCGAGATCACGTTCGTGCCTCCAGCGACTGCAGCTGCCTGCGCTTGTTCCATGTTCCGCGGCCGTGCATTTTACACTAACGGACAGGGTCCCGCGGACAGGGTCTGCGCCTCTTCAGCGGAGGTAGCGCAGTTCCCGCGGACATTCAGTGAGGATCTCCGCGCCTTCGGAGGTCACGACCACCGTGTCCTCGATGCGCACGCCGCCTCGACCAGGGAGGTAGACACCGGGTTCCACCGTCACCACCATGCCGACCTCGAGAACGTCATCGGAGCGCGAGCTGAGGCTGGGCGCCTCATGGATCTCGAGTCCCACTCCATGGCCCAGACTGTGGACGAACAGGTCTCCGAGGCCCTCGGCGGCGAGGTGATCGCGAGCGATCTTGTCCACTTCGCGGCAGGCGACACCGGCGCGGACGGCGGCCACAGCCTCGGCCTGAGCCGTCCGCACGGCCTCATAGGCCGCACGGAGTTCGTCGGTCACCTGACCTGTCGCGTACGTGCGCGTGAGGTCGCTGGCGTATCCGTGCACCCGTGCGCCCAGGTCGACCACCACCAAGGCATCAGGCGGGATGACGGCGTCGGAGGCTTCACCGTGCGGCATGGCTCCCCGTGGCCCCGCGGCCACGATAAAAGTGAACGCGATGCCCTCCGACCCACGCCTGCGCAGGTAGAGTTCGAGCTCCAGGGCGACGTCACGCTCGGTCCGTCCCACGACCGGGATCGACTCGAGATGCGCCATCACCGAGGCGGTCAAAGCACCGGCGGCCCTCATGATCTCCAGCTCGTCCGCGAACTTGACCCGGCGGGCTCGTTCCACCAACCCATCCATGAGTCGCCAGGCGAGGCGCTCGCCGTCCAACTGCGCGCGAAGTCCCTCCCATCTCTTGACAGTGAGTCGGCCGCTCTCTATGCCGATGGTAGGACCATCATGGCGCGGAGGCAGCGTCTGCGAGAGGAAGTCCACCACCGGATCGTCACGCCCGTTGTCGGAAAGGAGAAGACGGGTGTGCGGCACCTCCTCTGCAGCCTGGACGGTGAAGCGTGAATCAGAGATCAGCGCCAGGTCATCGAGGGTGACCACCACAGCGGCGGCTTCGCCCGTGAAGCCCGTGAGGTAACGGCAATCGGCGGGCGCGAGGGCGACGAGAGCGGCCAGACCTTCGCTCTCCATATACCGACGGACGCGCTCCACACGCATCTCCACGCTTTGTGCCACGTTCATGAGCGATCAGCCCCTCTCGCTCGCCAAGGACACGAGCCGCGTGACCGCCTCCAGATAGCCGGCCACCCCCTTCCCCGACACGGTGAAGTCCACCACCTCGCTGATGACCGAACGACGGCGCCATTCCTCGCGGGTGGTGATATCGGAGAGGTGGACCTCAGCCACGGGCCCGCGCACCATCTCCAGGGCGTCTCTCACGGCGTAACTGTAGTGCGTCCACGCACCGGGGTTGACCAGGAGGGCGTCGGCATCGCGATGCTGATGGAGAAACTCCACGAAGATGCCCTCGTGATTGGTCTGCAGGCAGATACACTCCCACCCGTGGCGGGTGGCCTCATCGGTGACGGTTCTCTCCAACTCGGCCAGTGTGACGTGACCGTAGTGCTGCGCCGGCCGCTCACCCAGCATGTCGAGGTTCACCCCGTGGAGAACGACCAGCAGGGGGCGCGCCACGGTGGGGCCGTTCGTGACTGCCGTCATCCGCGCATGACCTCCATGGCGTCCCGCAGTGTCTCATCGGGCACATGGAGGCCCCACACGGGGTCACCGAGAGCCCGGAGGCCCACGAAGTTGAGTCGCGACGAATCGACCTTCTTGTCTCGGTGTGCCGCTTCGAGCAGGGTGTCGGCTGCGGGGAGCTCCCTAGTGGTGGCGAGCCCCCAGCGGTCGAGTAGCGACCTCAGCCGCGGGCGGAGGCCCGGATCGAGCCCCAGCAGGCGTTCGCTGACAGCCAGGGCGACCAGCAGTCCCAGGGCCACAGCCGCGCCGTGAGCGATCGTGCCGAACCCAGCACTCACCTCCAGTGCATGGGCGGTGGTGTGCCCCAGGTTCAGCACAGCCCTTCTCCCCAGATCCAGCTCATCATCCTCCACCACGGCGGCCTTGTAGGAGATGCAGGTACGCACCAGTTCAGCCATGGACTGACCGTCGCGCTCCAAGATGAGATCCACGCTCTCCTCCAGACGCGGAAACAGAGCCCCGTCCAGCAGGCCGTACTTGGCCACCTCACCCAGACCGCTGACAAACTCCGCCCGCGGCAATGTAGCCAGTGTGAGGGGGTCGACCAACACGAGATCAGGCTGATAGAAGGCCCCCACCAGGTTCTTCCCGGCAGCCAGATTGATGGCCGTCTTGCCGCCCACGCTGGAATCGACCTGGGCCAAGAGTGAGGTGGGGATCTGCCACAGCGATACCCCTCGTTGGTAGGTGGCGGCGGCGAACCCGGCGAGATCGCCCACTACCCCCCCACCCAGCGCCATCACCACATCACGGCGGCGGCAGCCCGACTCGGCGAGCCAATCCCAGCAACGCTCAAGGCCGTCAACGCACTTGCTGGTCTCGCCGGGCGTCAAGAGCAACACGTCGTGGCTGCAGCCGGAAGTCCGCAGAAGACCCACCACAGTGTCCAGCCAGGCGGCTGCGACGTTCTGGTCGGTGACGACGAAGAGGCGGGACCCCCTTGCTCGGGCCTCGCCGGCGTGCGCAGACAACGTGGAGAGGACCCCCGCCTCGACCTGTATGAGGGAGGCGCGCCCGGTCCGCTCGAGGCGACGCTGCCACGTCATGAGTCTGTCTCGCTTACTGAGTCCGTCGAAGGTCCTTCCTCCCAGGCACGTGCGATGTCTGCCACCTGCCGGGCGATCTCCGCCGGCGGTCGGCCGCTCACCGGGACCACCGCATGCGCGGTCTGTTCATACACCCGCCGTCGTTCCTCCAAGAGGGCGGCGAAAGCGTCGGCGTCGCGAGCCAGTGGGCGATCACTTCTCCTCACCCGCTCCCACGTCGTTGCCGCGTCCGCTTCCAGATATACCACCAATGCCTTCGTCCGGACGCATTGCGCCGCTTCGGGGCTGGTGACTGTACCGCCTCCCAGGGCAACGACCGTCCCGCGGGCGGGATCTCGTTCCATCACCTCGCGCAAAGCCGCGCACTCTCGCCGGCGGAAGTCGGCCTCTCCTTCGCGGGCGAACAGTTCGGGGATGCTGCATCCGGCCTGAGCCGTGACTTCGTCGTCCAAGTCCAGGAAGTCCCAGTCCAGAAGGCGCGCCACTCTCCTGCCCACCGTGGTCTTCCCGCTGCCCATGAAACCGATCAGAGCTACGATCGGCGCCACAGTCCGCGCGCCTCCACAGTCCGCTCATACCTCTGCACGGCGTCACGAAGCTGATCGAGGCTGTCGCCGCCGAACTTGTCGCAGTACGCCGCTGCGAGCACCAGCGCCACCATGGCCTCGCCGACCACCCGCGCGGCCGGCACCGCCGTCACATCACTTCGCTCCACATGCGCCTTCACCTCGTACAGCCCCTGGATGTCCACGGCGGGAAGCGGGTCGGTGAGCGTGGGGATGGGCTTCATGGATGCTCGTAGGACGAGAGGCATGCCGTTGGTCATACCGCCTTCCAGACCACCCGCACGGTTCGATCTTCTCTCGATGTGGTCCCCGAGCGAGTCTCGCCCTACATAGGTGGGATCATGGACCTCAGAACCGGGCAGACGAGCGTCGGCGAAGGCGTCCCCCACCTGCACGCCTTTGACGGCCGGTATGCTCCCCAGCGCCCCCATCAGCCTGCCGTCGAGACGTTCATCAAGGGTGCCGTAGCCGCCCAAGCCTGGGGTGAGACCCCAGCACAAAATCTCGAAGACCCCGCCCAGAGACTCTCCGCGCGCGCGAGCATCATCGACGGCGGCGCACATGGCCTTGCCGGCCGCGGCGTCTGCACACGCCACAGGCGACCGCTCCACAGCCTCCCAATCAACCGAGGTGGGATCGAGGAAGGAGGCACCGCCGTCGGGGGGCGCGGTGACATCCCCGATACTGAGGACTCGACCGGCGACAGTCACCCCCAACTCCGACAGCAGTCGTCTGCACACGGCACCGCCGGCCACACGTCCCACCGTCTCGCGGGCGCTCGCCCGCTCGAGTACGTCGCGCACGTCGTCGTGGCCGTACTTCATGAGGCCGGCCAAGTCGGCATGACCCGGGCGAGGGACCGTCACCGGGGAGGGGCGGGCGACGGAGCTCGCGTCCGGTTGGGTCTCGTCGGCGGGAGGGGAGTCGGGCGACATGAGCGCGCGCCAGTTGGCGTGGTCGCGGTTCTCCACGAGTATGGCGATAGGAGTCCCCAGCGTCCGACCCAGGCGTACCCCGGCGAGGAAGCAGGCATGGTCCGTCTCGATGGCCATCCTTCCGCCCCGGCCGTAGCCCTGTTGCCGACGGGCCAGATCGCGGTCGATGTCGGCGGAAGAGAGTCCAAGACCAGCGGGGATGCCCTCCAGGAGGCACACTTCCCCGGGCCCATGGGACTCGCCGGCGGTACTGATGCGAAGACGGCTCACTGGTGTCGCTACTGGTGGATCTGCTGTCCGACTTCCAAGGTGATCGTCTCGCTGCCGTGAAGCAGTGTGACTACCTTGCTTGACAGCGCGATATCCACGATGCGCACCTGCCCCCACGTGGTGGAGATGACATCTCCCACCACCCGGTTCTTGTACACGGAGTTGTCCACGCGGAACGTGACCGCCGCCGCATCACCTACCTTGTCCACGGAGAGGATCTTGAGAGTGTGAATGTACGCCACCGTAGTGGTCGTAGTCGTGGGCGGCTTCGTGGTGGTCGTAGTCGCAGGCTTCTTGGTGGTGGTGGTCCACCATGTGGTGGTGGTGTTGTAGTAGCGCGTGGTGGTGGTGTAGTAGGTGGTGCCGGGGTTGTAGGTGGTGCTCGTGTACTGGGTCGTATCGGTGTTCGGAGTCTGGCCGCCATCCGTGGTGGTCGCGGTGACCTGCTGGATGAAGGGGTCCTTGCTCTCGAACGTGGAGAGATCCTCGTTGAAGGTGCCGTCGGCTGCCAACAACGGTTCGGTGGTGAGGGGACCGACCGAGCCGGTGGAGGCGACGGTGGACCTTGATACCGAGGTCGGCGTGGTGCCGGTATCACCCGTGCAGGCGATAAGACTGGTCACGACGCTCAGGAGCAATATGGCCGCCACCAAGATGGAGACGCAGGGCTTCGGCTTCATCCAGGCCTCCTAAGAACCACTCGCACTTGTGGCGGCCTCATCGTCCGACGACGGCGTCGATGTCGCCGGGGCCTTCGCTCTCGCCACAGTGCCGCCCGACTCGAAGGCATACAGCGTCATGGACACGTTCAACACGGGGCTCGTGAGCCCGCCATCGCCGATCTGCGCGCTGTCGCCACGCAGACTCAGGTTCAGCTGTTTGAGGGCCAACAGCCTGCCCGGACCGGCCACCAACTGCTCGGCGCGATAGACGAAATCGCTGAGATCGAAGAAGGTCCCCGCGAACTCGAGGGACAACGGCAGTACCTTGAATCCACCGGCATCCGTCTGCTGTCCGGGCGTGATGGATATGAACTCGATGCCCGACTGGTCGGCGAGGTCCTGTATCTGGAGCAGCAGACTCGGCACTTCCGAAGAGATGGGTACCATCTTGGCAAGTTCGAGAAGTCGGGCCTGGTTCTGCTTGCCCTCAGCCTTGGTGACTTCGGCCTGTGCGAGTTTCGCCCGCGCAGTGGCCAGGTTGTCTTCCTCGGAGGCGATAGACGCCTCGAGGGAAGCGATCTCGTCGCGGACGGGGCTGAGCAGCAGAAACCACGCCGCGACGATGATGACCAAGAGCACCACGCCTCCGATGATGAAGCGCAACTTCCTGCTCATGGCGTCTCCACCTGGATGTCGCTGACCGGGAGGTCATCCTCCTCGGTCGTGTCGATCACGGCGCCCTGCATGCTGAAGGTCTTGATCTCCTGACCGGCAGCCTCGTTCGCCTGGCCCGCCGCGTTCATGAGCACGACGTCCCTGAGACTTGGCACAAGCTGCAGTCGCACCAGCAGTCCTGCCACCTCTTCAAAGGTGTAGGTGGTCGCCTGGATGCTGATCTTGCCATCGCCGGCAGATGCCGCTTTGGCGGTGTCTCCGGAGGGAAGCCGAGGGTCTATGGCCGTAAGGCTGAGATCCTGGAACCATATGGTGTCGGGCACGACCAGGCTGATGTCGTTGAGGAGGTCGGATATCTGGGTGCGAGTGCTGTAGAGGTCGGTGACCAAGCCCTCCATCTGGTCTCGCTGCACTTTGATGCGCTCATACTGTTGCAGGGCCGCCACCTGATCCTCTATCTGCGCCACCTGCTGTCTGAGATCGGCCAACTGCTGCTGCTTCGCCTCCCGCTGGTTGTCGAGAAGGTAGTAGCCGAACGCCAGAGCGAACACGACCACGATAGCCGCGACCAGCATGAGCAACAGCCCTACGTCCGTGGTGGTCCGGGTGCGCTCTGAGAGGGGGACGAGGTTGATGCGGCGCTGCACGTCAGTTCCTCTCCGGAAGCACGAGACCCAACGCCACAGACAGCGAGGGAGCCATAGCCACGAGAGCCGCATCGGGGACGGAGGACGCGTTCTCAGCGATGTGCACCAGAGGATTGGCCACAGCCACCGGCATGGCCAGTCGCTCGGCCAGATATGCATCGAGGTTGCGCACCAGGGCGCCGCGACCACTCAGTATCAGCTGGCTCACTGCCGCCGACCGCTCCTGCGCCTGGAAGTAGTCGAAAGAGCGGACGATCTCCTCAGCCAGCTCGCTCGCCACTTGAGTCAATCCCGACTGCGTCTCTTCGACGACCTCATCGCGGTAGAACTCGATATCTGCCGGAAGAGGTCCGGGAAGGCCCACTCGTTCCACGAGCACGCTTGCATCTTCCTGAGGGATCTTGCGGCTTTCGGCCAAGGAGCGCGCGAAACGGTCGCTGGAGAAGTTGATCACCCTGGTGAACTTGAGCATGCCGTCGACCACGACCGCCAAGGTCGACACCGACGACGAGACGTCCACGAGGCCTCGACACACAGACCCCTCCCCGGGTTGGGGAAGGAAAGGCTCATCGGGTATGAGCGCACGTAGCAGCGCCAAGCTGGAGACATCGATGCCAAGGACCTTGAGCCCGGCGTGTCTGACAGCGTTGAGCATGTTCATGATCATGGTCCTCTGGGCCGCCACCAAGAGGACTTCCTGACGGGCGGTACCGTCGGCCTCGAAGCGGCGTCCAAGTATCTGCGAGTCGAGCACGACCTCGTCCACGGGGATGGGGATGTACTCCTGGGCCTGCAGTTGGATGGCGCTCAACAACTCGGCCTCGGGCAGGTCGGGCATGTCGATGTTACGGACGATGACCTTCTGATTGCTGACCGCCAGATGGACTCCGCGGCCGCGGAGCTTGTTGCGATTGACCCAGGTGCGCAGTTCGCGCGTGAACAAGTCGGGCTCCGCGATCTCTCCATCGACGACCAATCCCGCGGGTATAGCCCATTCATGACAGGCGCGCAGCTTGAGATGGTCGGCTTTGCCCGTCACGCTGAGCGCGACCACGCTGGATCCGCCGATATCAAGGGCATACTGACCCGTTTGGAAGAGGCCTACAGCCATGCGCGAATCCCGCCCCGTCTCCTTGCGTCGCGTTCCCTGTCCTGCACGCAGCAGGCAAACTGTACCATGGGCACAGGCCTCAGCACGTCCATCGGTGCCGCTAGCTGAAAAGGCCTATATATGAATGTAGCACGCCCTGCCCGGCTAGGACCGCCACTATTCCGCCAAGGGCCAGATACGGGCCGAACGGTATTTGGTCTTTGCGCGTGCGGCGTCGTGTCGCCAGCAAGACCATTCCGACCACGGCACCCACGAGGAAGGCGAGGAAAAGGGCGACCGTCACCGACACACCCAAGACCGCTCCCATGAACAGAGCCATCTTGACGTCTCCCGGCCCCATACCGCCCGGCCACAGCATCACCAAGAGGAACATGAAGGCCGCCGCGCCCAAACCACCGGCAAGATACGTCCACCATCTTTGCGGATCGACTGCCACCGCGGCCGCCAATCCCAGGAGGGCACCGGGAAGCACTATCTTGTCCGGGATAATCATGTGATCGTGATCGATGAGTGCCACGCTGATCATGACGGCGATGAACGCCCACGCCACCAGCAGGGGCCAATCGAGGCCGATACGCCAGAAGGCGAGCACGAAGCCGACACCCGTGGCCGCTTCCACCAGGGGGTACCGTACGGAGATGGGTTCCTTGCAGTCGCGGCAACGCCCGCGAAGTATGAGCCAACTCAATACCGGCACATTGTCGAACCAGCGCACTGCGTTGCCACACTTGGGGCAGTGCGAGCCGGGATGCACCAACGATTCTCCGCGCGGAAGGCGCCAGATGACCACGTTCAGGAAGCTGCCGACCACCAAGCCGAGCAGCAGCGACACGACTGCAAAGTAATAGAGCACTCCCACCGACCTCTCTCTAGGCTGCACGTAATGTATCGGCCAGCTCGACGCAGAGGTGTAGCGTCCTGCGTCACCGCCATCCTAGAACGCGGCTCGAGAAGCGGGAATGCGACCTTGGTAGGAGACGGCAGTCTGCTCAGAGAGCTACGGTTTGAGCCACCCACCGGCCATCATCGCGGCACGTAGGACCTCCTGTCCCGCGGGAGTCATCCGCTCCAACGGTGGACGCAGCGGACCCGCCGGCAGCCCCATCCATTCCAGGGCCTGCTTGACAGGGGTGGGATTAGGCTCCACGAAGAGCGCGTCGACCACATCCATGATCTGGTAGTGGATGTTCCTCGCCTCGTCCACGCGGTTCGCCCACACCGCCTCGCACATGGCACGAACCTCTTTGCCCACCACATGAGCCACCGCGGCGATGGCGCCGGCGGCGCCGTGACACAGCAGGCTGAAGGTCATGACATCTTCGCCTGAGTAGATGCAGAAGGTGTCGGGATCGGTGAAGCGATACACGTCCATCGCCTGGTGCAGATCACCGGAGGCATCTTTCACGCCGACCACCTGAGGCACCTCGCGCCACAGGCGGGCGATGGTCTGAGGCTCGATGTTGCGGCTGGTACGACCGGGGATGTTGTAGAGGATCATCGGCAGCCCGGATGCAGCCGCGATGGCAGAGAAGTGGTTGAAGATACCGTCCTGCGTGGGCTTGTTGTAGTAGGGGCCCACCTGCAGCGTGGCGTCGGCTCCCAGCTGCTCGGCCAGGCGAGTCAGATCGACCGCTTCCTGAGTGGAGTTGGAGCCGGCGGAGGCGATCACGGGCACCCGGCCGCGTGCCTGATCGATCACCGCGCGGATGACGTCGGCGTGCTCCTGGTGGGACAAGGTGGCCGATTCTCCGGTGGTGCCACAGGGGACCAAGCCGTCGCAGCCCACTTCTTCTATATAGTAGTCGACCAGCCGATCCAGGCCCGCATAGTCAACGGTGAGATCTTCGTTGAAGGGCGTGATGAGCGGGAGGATGACTCCACGCAGCCCCCATTCCACCTTTGCGACCACTCCTGCCTCCTCGTCGTTCTCGAGCCTGAGGCCGCCGGACGGCCATCCCTCAGTGCATTTGCAGCGGACCACTTGACGTGTAAGCACTCATTATAGGAGCCGGCGAGTCTCGACACAAAGTGACGCGGCCCACATCAGTGACGCCGGGGCCACGCCTTCACCCCCCTCACGCCTGTGCGCGCGGTGGGTACTGTCCCACGTGGCCCATGATGCGCGATGCCTGCTCAGCCGCGGTCACTACGGCCTTATGGCAACGGTCGACGGCCTCCTCGTACCGAGCGACCGGAAGCGCAAGGGAGAGCGCGCCCAGGACCTTCCCATCGGCGCCGAAGAACGGCGCCCCCAGGCTGCAGATGCCCACGGTGAACTCCTCGGTCTCCGAGGCCCAGCCGTGCTCACGAATGTCGGCCAGTTGCCGTCTGAGTTCCGCTTCATCAGTGATGCTGCTCGGCGTGCGGGCGACCAGGTCGTGCGTGGCGAGGTAGCGATCGAGCTCCTCTTGGGGCAGATAGGCGAGAATGGCCTTCCCCGAGCAGCGGGCGTGCGCATATCCGCGAAAACCCGGGCTGAAGCCCGATACCGTGAGATGCTGTGGGCCCTCCTGGAACAGCAGCAGGATGACGTCCTCCCCATCCCAGATGGCCAGGAACACGCTCTCCCTGCTGCGCTCGAGAAGGTCTTCCACCACAGGAGACAGAAGGGCGATGGGACGGGCCTGCTCGACGAACGCCTCGCTCAACCCCATGAGGGCGGTGCCGACCCGCAACTGCCCATGACTTACCCGCACCAGGTAGCCCCTAGCGATGAGAGTGTCTACGAGGTGATAGCAGGTGGTCATGTTGATACCCAGGGCCGCCGCCACCTGGCGGACGGTCGCGTTTCCGGGATGCGATGCGACCCACTCCAGCAAAGCAAGCCCGCGATCCAGAGTCTGAAGCCGCACACCGCCTCCTTCGCCTATGCGCCACAGAAGACCACTCGGGGCGATGATACCTCATGGACTCGCGCTGCAAGTCCGCCGCCCCGACGAAAAAAAGAGCCCGCCATCTCTGGCGGGCTCAAAATAAATCCCGGCGACTTCCTACTCTCCCACGGGGTCACCCCCGCAGTACCATCGGCGTAGAGGGGCTTAACTTCTCTGTTCGGAATGGGAAGAGGTGGTTCCCCCTCGCTATGGTCACCGGAAACCTTGAAAACAACCTTTTCGGTTGCGCACCCTCAAATCTGCATAGTGAAGAAGTAATGTATAAAGTCAAGACCTCGACCGATTAGTACTGGTCTGCTGAAGACATTGCTGCCCTTACACATCCAGCCTATCAACCTGGTAGTCTTCCAGGGGTCTTACCTAGTTACCTAGTGGGAGATCTCATCTCGGGGTCTGCTTCCCGCTTAGATGCTTTCAGCGGTTATCACTTCCAGACGTAGCTACCCAGCGGTGCCGTTGGCACGACAACTGATACACCAGAGGTCTGTTCATCCCGGTCCTCTCGTACTAGGGACGACTCCCCTCAAATCTCCTGCGCCCACGACAGATAGGGACCGAACTGTCTCACGACGTTCTGAACCCAGCTCGCGTACCGCTTTAATGGGCGAACAGCCCAACCCTTGGGACCTACTACAGCCCCAGGATGCGATGAGCCGACATCGAGGTGCCAAACCCTCCCGTCGATGTGGACTCTTGGGGAGGATAAGCCTGTTATCCCCGGAGTACCTTTTATCCGTTGAGCGACGGCGCTTCCACTTGCTACCGCCGGATCACTAAGGCCTGCTTTCGCACCTGCTCGACTTGTTGGTCTCGCAGTCAAGCTCCCTTATGCCTTTACACTCTTCGCACGATTGCCGACCGTGCTGAGGGAACCTTTGCGCGCCTCCGTTACATTTTAGGAGGCGACCGCCCCAGTCAAACTGCCTGCCAGACACTGTCCGGTAGCCGGATCACGGCCTACCGTTAGAAGCCCGATACACCAGGGGTGGTATCCCAAGGATGGCTCCGCGCGGACTAGCGTCCACGTTTCACAGCCTCCCACCTATCCTGGACGAGGTGCACCAAGCTCCAATATCAAGCTGCAGTAAAGGTTCACGGGGTCTCTCCGTCTTGTCGCGGGTAATCGGCATCTTCACCGATACTACAATTTCACCGGGTCTACGGCTGAGACAGTGCCCAAATCGTTACGCCATTCGTGCAGGTCGGAACTTACCCGACAAGGAATTTCGCTACCTTAGGACCGTTATAGTTACGGCCGCCGTTTACCGGGGCTTAATTTCAGTGCTTCGCCTTGCGGCTAACACCTCCACTTAACCTTCCGGCACCGGGCAGGCGTCAGCCCCTATACATCGTCTTTCGACTTAGCAGAGACCTGTGTTTTTGGTAAACAGTCGCTTGGGCCTGATCACTGCGGCCCCCTCGGGCTCGAGAAGTCAATTCTGTCACCCTATCGAGGCGCTCCTTCTCCCGAAGTTACGGAGCTATTTTGCCGAGTTCCTTAGCCATAGTTCTCCCGATCGCCTTAGTATTCTCTACCTGCCCACCTGTGTCGGTTTTGGTACGGGCACACACCTAAGCTCGCTAGAGGTTTTTCTTGGCGGCAGAGGATCGGCGGCTCGCCAGCATACGCCAGCTGACATCACGTCTCAGGCTTATATGGCCTCCGGATTTTCCTGGAGACCGCCCTACGCGCTTGTCCGTGGTCGACCAACGCCACGGTCCGCTTACCTTTCCGCGTCACCCCATTGCTCAAACGCTCGGTGGTGGCACTGGAATATTAACCAGTTCTCCATCGCCTACGCCTGTCGGCCTCGGCTTAGGACCCGGCTAACCCTGAGCTGATTAGCATTGCTCAGGAAACCTTGGGCATTCGGCGGGCGAGTTTCTCACTCGCCTTTCGTTACTCATGCCAGCATTCTCACTTCCCATGCCTCCACGGCTGGCTTACGCCGCCGCTTCACCGGCATGGGAACGCTCGCCTACCGATCCCGCGACCGAAGTCGCTGGGATCCTGTAGCTTCGGTACGTGACTTGAGCCCCGTTGGATTGTCGGCGCATGAACACTTGACCAGTGAGCTATTACGCACTCTTTCAAGGATGGCTGCTTCTAAGCCAACCTCCTGGTTGTCTGTGCACTCGCACATCCTTTCCCACTTAGCCACGATTTAGGGACCTTAGCTGACAGTCTGGGTTGTTTCCCTCTCGGCTACGGAGCTTAGCCCCCGCAGCCTGACTCCCGCGCTCTTGACTGACGGCATTCGGAGTTTATCTGAGTTCGGTAACCTTTAGGGGGCCCCTAGCCCAAACAGTGCTCTACAACCGAAAGTAAACACGCGAGGCTATACCTAAATATATTTCGGCGAGAACCAGATATCTCCGGGTTTGATTAGCCTTTCACTCCGATCCACAGGTCATCCCCCCCGTTTTCAACCGAGGTGGGTTCGGGCCTCCACGAGGTCTTACCCTCGCTTCACCCTGCCCATGGATAGCTCACCCGGCTTCGGGTCTACAGCATGCGACTAAAACGCCCTATTCAGACTCGCTTTCGCTACGGCTCCGCTCACGCTTAACCTTGCCGCACACCATAACTCGCTGGCTCGTTATGCAAAAAGCACGCCGTCACAGCCACGAGGGCTGCTCCGACCGCTTGTAAGCACACGGTTTCAGGTTCTATTTCACTCCCCTCCCGGGGTGCTTTTCACCTTTCCCTCACGGTACTAGTCCACTATCGGTCACCAGTTAGTACTTAGCCTTGCGGAGGTGGTCCCCGCAGGTTCCTACCGGATTTCACGTGTCCGGTAGTACTCAGGAACTGGTTAAGGAAGAGACCGACATTTCGCCTACGGGGCCGTAACCCTCTGTGGCCCGGCGTCCCAGCCGGTTCGGCTATACCGATCTTTTGTAACTTCCCGGACAGCATACAGACCGTCCAAAACCAGCCCTACAACACCACGCATGATAAGCCTGTACGCAATCACGCATGCATGGTTTGGGCTCATCCCGTTTCGCTCGCCGCTACTCAGGGAGTCGATGTTTCTTTCCTTTCCTCGCGCTACTTAGATGTATCAGTTCGCGCGCTTACCTTCTCCTAGCCTATGTGTTCAGCTAGGGATGACCAGACATTACTCTGGCCGGGTTGCCCCATTCGGAGATCCGCGGGTCGAAGGCTGTTCAGCGCCTCACCGCGGCTTATCGCAGCCGTCCACGTCCTTCATCGGCTTCTGGTGCCAAGGCATCCACCGTGTGCTCTTAGTATCTTGACAGAAGAACACATTACTTTACTTTCACTATGCAGATTTCAAGGTGCGCGCGGAGCAGTGCTCCACCGACGAAAGGAACCGCGTCTAGAATCTAGCGCGGGTCTTTCAAAACTGAACAGCGTTGCCTTGAAGCGTACGATCAGACGCTTCAGAAACCAGGTCGACATAACTTCCAGGTTTCCGCATGAGTCAGATGATCCGACTGATGCAGACCTGCGGTGTTGGTCACCGCAAATCCCTAGAAAGGAGGTGATCCAGCCGCACCTTCCGGTACGGCTACCTTGTTACGACTTCACCCCAATCACCGAGCCCACCTTCGACGGCTCCCTCCCTTGCGGGTTAGGCCACCGGCTTCGGGTGTTCCCGGCTTTCGTGGTGTGACGGGCGGTGTGTACAAGGCCCGGGAACGTATTCACCGCGACGTTGCTGATTCGCGATTACTAGCAATTCCGCCTTCATGGAGTCGAGTTTCAGACTCCAATCCGAACTGAGACCGGCTTTAAGGGATTCGCTCCACCTCGCGGTATCGCAGCCCGTTGTACCGGCCATTGTAGCACGTGTGTAGCCCTGGACATAAAGGGCATGATGACTTGACGTCATCCCCACCTTCCTCCGGTTTGTCACCGGCAGTCTCCGATGAGTCCCCAACTAAATGATGGCAACATCAAGACAGGGGTTGCGCTCGTTGCGGGACTTAACCCAACATCTCACGACACGAGCTGACGACAGCCATGCACCACCTGTGTACGCTCCCCGAGGGGTCGGTCACGTTTCCGATTCCTACCACGTACATGTCAAGCCCAGGTAAGGTTCTTCGCGTTGCGTCGAATTAAACCACATGCTCCACTGCTTGTGCGGGCCCCCGTCAATTCCTTTGAGTTTTAGCCTTGCGGCCGTACTCCCCAGGCGGGACACTTAATGCGTTAGCTTCGGCACCGAGGGAGTCGACACCCCCGACACCTAGTGTCCATCGTTTACGGCTAGGACTACCAGGGTATCTAATCCTGTTCGCTCCCCTAGCTTTCGCGCCTCAGCGTCAGTACTGTTCCAGAGAGCCGCCTTCGCTACCGGTGTTCCTCCTGATATCTACGCATTTCACCGCTACACCAGGAATTCCACTCTCCTCTCCCAGACTCTAGCAAGCCGGTTTCCGATGCACGCTTGGGGTTAAGCCCCAAGATTTCACATCAGACCTGACAAGCCACCTACGCGCTCTTTACGCCCAATGATTCCGGACAACGCTCGCCACCTACGTATTACCGCGGCTGCTGGCACGTAGTTAGCCGTGGCTTCCTTTGGGGGTACCGTCAGCCCTTGGGCTATTCACCCAGGTGCCTTCTTTCCCCCTGACAGAGCTTTACAACCCGAAGGCCTTCTTCGCTCACGCGGCGTTGCTGCGTCAGGCTTTCGCCCATTGCGCAAGATTCCCCACTGCTGCCTCCCGTAGGAGTCTGGGCCGTATCTCAGTCCCAGTGTGGCTGATCATCCTCTCAGACCAGCTACCCGTCGTAGCCTTGGTGAGCCGTTACCTCACCAACAAGCTGATAGGACGCGGGCCCATCTCAGGGCAGAGGCCGAAGCTACCTTTGGTCGGCTCGCTTATACGAGACGACATCGTCCGGTATTAGCCCCGATTTCCCGGGGTTATCCCAGTCCCTGAGGCAGGTTGCCCACGTGTTACTCACCCGTTCGCCGCTCTACTCGGGGCCGAAGCCCCTTTCTCGCTCGACTTGCATGTGTTAGGCACGCCGCCAGCGTTTGTCCTGAGCCAGGATCAAACTCTCCGTGAAGTATTGTGATCGGACCGAGGTCCGGATCTGACTTTAGGAAGAGCTGATTAGCTCTCAAAGTGTGTGTCTCGCAACCGGTAGGTGCCAGTTGCGTGACGGGGTCGAGAACCGCCATCCCACTAGAAGATGACGTCCTCGCATGATTCGTTGCTGGCAGACCGGACAGATGTAATGTCCGATCCGACAACGCTGTTCAGTTTTCAAAGACCTCTGCGCTCTTAGGCGCGGCCGGGAAGACTACCAGCCCCCTTCAGCACCGTCAAGTACCTCCGGAAAGTTTTTTTCTGGCCTTTCTTCCTCAAGCCAGAAGGGCGATCTTCCCTCCCTAAATGACGAAGCCACCTGGTCTCTGCACACAGGCGGCCTCGAGAAGCGGCGGAGTGTGAACTTGCCTACCCGCGCGCTCTCACTTGGTCGTCAGTGCTGTCGACATGTGACTGCATCATCTGGGAGAACGCATTCTAGACCCATTTCCCGACGCTGTCAAGGTCGGAGCCGCAATCGTTGTAGATATCGTTTATGGCTGCAAAACCTGCATATTAAGGGCAATTGAGACCAGTCGGGCCGCAGGGATCTCACGCGAGAAGACGCCATACCAGCGCCCACTATCACTCCATTGGACGAGCATTCCACCGGCCAGGTCGTAGCTGTGTGCGGGGTGGCCCTGCACATCTCCTACGTACGTGCCGGTGACGTCGCCCAGGTCACCGCGGAAGTTCTGTAGGAAGAGAACCCAGGCATCGTCTATTCGGACGAGCACCTCGGCCGATGCCTGGTCGTCAGGACCATGGAGCAACGGATTGGGCAGCTCTGGACCCTGGTATTCGTCCGGTCCTGTGCAGCTCAGAAGCGGGAAGTACTCCGTGTCGACGAGCGCGCCGTCAGGTAGTGCCTCAGGTGCGTAGACGGCCAGCGGCGCCATCTGCGCGGCGAGGAAGGCAAAGCAGTCATCAACGGAGGCGAAGTCGGTCGCCTCGCCGGCCGGCGGTGTCTCGGAGCCGAGCTCCTGGCTGCGGATGGGTGTGGGAGCGACGGCTTCAGCCAAGGCACCCGTGATCGAGGTGGACGGCGGCGAGGCCGCGGGTGAAGTCGTCATCCCGGGATTTCCGCAGCCTGAGCCCCACACACCAGCGGTCGCGCACACAAGGGCCACAGCGACGACGGCCGCACACATCGCACCCGGCCGAGCCGCTTCTCTCCTTACCCGAAGGGTCCCACCAGCTCTCCTTGCGCCCCACATACCCGCCTCCTGCTCTCCGCCGACTGTCGCGTCAGCGTAGCCCCAGGAGCAGGGCCGTGCTATGGGACCAAAGACCTAGATCGGTACAGCGGCGCGCGTGACGCGCATGACGCCCTCGCCCGCGCCCGCGTGTGTGACATGCGTCACTTCAGACGCAGGAACTTGCGCTTACCCACCTGCAGCACTTTCCCACGGAGAGCTTCCGGCGCCAGTTCAGCCGCCGGATCGGTGAAGGCGACATCATCCAGCTTCACCCCGCCTTGTGTGATCAGACGTCGAGCCTCTCCGTTGGATGCGGCCAGCCCCAGTTCAGTGAGCAGGCGCGGCACCCACACGGTGCCCTCGCGTACAGCCGTATCAGGGATAGGTGCATCGGGGATGACGTCGGGGCGGTCCTTCTCCTTGAACACGCGGTCGAAGTGAGCGCGCGCGTCGGCCGCAGCCGCCGCCGAATGGTAGAGGGTCACCAGCCGCTCGGCCAGGTCGCGCTTGGCCTGGGCCGGGTGATAGCTGCCGTCGGACAGGGTCTGTTCCACCATCTGCAGGTCGTGATGGTTGATGTCGGTCAGCAGACCGAAGTACGGTACCATCAGCTCGTCGGGGATGGACATGACCTTGCCGAACATGTCGTTGGGGACGTCGTTGACGCCGATGTAGTTGCCGTACGACTTGGACATCTTCTGTTCGCCGTCCGTGCCGACGAGGAGCGGGACGGTGAGGATGCTCTGCGGCGGCACGCCGTAGGCTTCCATGATGTTCCTGCCCATCAGCAGGTTGAACTTCTGATCCGTGCCTCCCAGTTCGACATCCGCCCTCACGGCGACACTGTCGTATCCCTGCAACAGCGGGTACATGAACTCGAGCATCGAGATGGGCTCGTTGGCCAGATAACGCCGAGAGAAATCATCGCGCTCCAGCATGCGCGCCACCGTGACCGTGGCAGTGAGCGTCAGTACCTCGTCCATGCGCAGCGCCCCCAGCCAATCGCCGTTGCGCACCAGTTCCACTTTGTCCATGTCGAGGACCTTCGCCGCCTGCTCCACATAGGTGGCCGCGTTCGCCTCGATGGCTTCGTCGGATAGGCGGGGCCGCAGCTTCGACCGACCCGAGGGATCGCCCACCTTGGCCGTGAAGTCACCGATGATGAGGACGGCCTGATGCCCGAAGGACTGGAACTTGGCCAGCTTTCGGAGAACCACCGTGTGCCCCAGATGGATGTCGGGTGCCGTGGGATCGACTCCGAGTTTCACCCGCAACGGACGTCCTTCCGCGCGCGCGCGCATCAACTGCTGCGCCAACTCATCGGCCGGCAGCGCATCCACACTGCCCACCAG
This sequence comes from Thermoleophilia bacterium, assembly GCA_040772905.1. Taxonomy (GTDB): domain Bacteria; phylum Actinomycetota; class Thermoleophilia; order RBG-16-64-13; family RBG-16-64-13; genus JAXGXJ01. Next base: position 149,896 of record JAXGXJ010000009.1, read on the forward strand.
CAACTCATCGACCTGTTCCCGTATGTCGGCGGGGATGTCTGTGTTCGGTTCTCGGTTCATGGGCACCTCCAGCGCCGGAGCATATCATGGGTCGCGATGCTCTGGTGTAACATCTCTCGCCATGGCTGACGACCGTACGGCAGTGAACAGACGACCCCGACGTCGTGCCCGCCGGTTCTTTCGAGGCGTCTTGTTCGCCTTCCTACTCTTGGTGGTGGCCGGCTTGGCCACCTTGGCGGGTTTCTATGTGGGCGTGACCCGCAGTCTCCCCTCTCTAGAACTCACCGGAGCCCGCGGGTCTGCGCAGACCACGCGTATCTTCGACGATTCTGAGTCGCCCACGCTGCTGGCTGAACTGCACGGCGTGGAGAATCGGCAGACGCTCAGCGCCGCGGAGATCCCCCAGATCTTGCGCGACGCCGTGGTCGCCATCGAAGACGAGCGCTTCTACCAGCATCAAGGCGTCGATTTTCTGGGCATCATGCGGGCCGCGTGGGCGAACCTGCTCAATCGTCAGATCGTGCAGGGTGGCTCGACCATCACTCAGCAGTACATCAAGAACGCCTTCATCACCGACGACCAGACCCTCGACCGCAAGATGCGTGAGGCGGCGTTGGCCTATCAGTTGGAGAAGCAATGGTCGAAGGAGAAGATCCTCAACGAGTACCTGAACATCATCTACTTCGGCGAGGGAGCCTACGGCGTCGAGGCCGCTGCGCAAGAGTACTTCGGCGTGCACGCGTCAGAGCTCACCGTGGCGCAGGCCGCTCTGCTGGCCGGTCTACCGAAAGCCCCCTCGGCCTACTCACCGCGCAAAGACGCGGGCAAAGCCATGTCGCGGCGTGACTTGGTGCTCAACCGCATGTATCAGCAGGGCTACATAACCAGCAGGCAGTTGCAGGAGGCGCTCGACACCCCGTTGGAGCTGGTTGACGAGGCGAAAGGCGCCGACGGCAGACTCCCCTACTGGGTGGAGATGATCCGCGAGCAACTTGTGGCTCGCTACGGGTCGTCCACCGTGCTGGGCGGCGGTCTGAAGGTCTATGTGAGCGTCGATTTGGAACTGCAGCAGGCGGCCGAGGACGCGGTGGCGTCAGTGCTCGACCAACCCGGGGACCCCTCGGCGGCACTCGTGGCCGTCGACGTGCGCACGGGAAGGCTCCTCGCCATGGTGGGGGGCTCCGATTTCTCCTCTCTGCAGTTTAATCTGGCCACCCAAGGGCGGCGCCAGCCCGGGTCGGCCTTCAAGCCCTTCGTGCTGGTGACCGCGCTCAAGCGCGGGATCAGCCCCGATGCCCTCTACGAGTCGGGGCCGCTCACAGTGGAGCAGCCCGACGGAGTCTGGGAGGTGTCGTCTGACGATGAGGGCCCGCTGAGCTTGGTGGAGGCGACGGCTGCATCCTCCAACGGCGTCTACGCGCGGCTCATCATGGAACTGGGGCCTGATGCGGTGGCTGATACCGCGTACGAGATGGGCATAATCACATCACTGGGCGAACACCCCGGTCCTGCCATCGCGTTGGGAGGACTGACGACCGGCGTGAGCCCGCTGGAGATGGCCATGGCCTATGCCACCCTGGCGACCGGCGGTGAGCGGCTCTCGTCATCCGTGGACTTCGATCCGGAAGCTGGGCCGTCACCAGTGGTGATCGTGCGCGTGACCGACTCTGAGGACCGCATCTTGGATGAGAACGAGACGGAGCGGACCCGGGTGGTGGACCCCGGGGTGGCTGCCATGGTGACGGCCTGTCTGCAGGCGGTGGTGACCGAGGGCACGGGTAGAGCCGCCGACATCGGCCGTCCGGTGGCCGGCAAGACGGGGACCACCCAGAACTACCGGGACGCCTGGTTCGTGGGCTACTCGCCGGAGATCGTCACTGCCGTCTGGGTGGGCTACCCAACCGAGCAGAAAGCCATGACGGACGTGCACGGCATCAAGGTGACCGGAGGCAGCCTGCCCGCGCAGATCTGGGGGGCGTTCATGAAGCGGGCGCTGGCCGACATCCCGGTCTCGTCCTTTCCCGACGCCGCCTTGGGCGGGTGGGTGACTGTGAACATCTGCAGCGAATCGCACCAACTGGCCACCGAGTTCTGTCCGTCGGTGGAGGAAGCGCGTTTCGCACGCGGCGAAGCACCCACCGAGAGCTGCGCCCTCCACGCGGCTCTCGACCTGCCCCAGGTGGTGGGTCTGACGGTGAGCGAGGCCCTGACTGTGCTCGAGAGAGCCGGGTTCACAGTCTCGCTTGCGGAGGAGGAGTCGTCGGAGGAGCCGGTAGGCACCGTCATCGCTCAGCAGCCCGCGGCGGGCAGGGCCGTCAAGGGGGCCGCCGTCTCTCTCACCGTGTCCGGCGGGATGAAGCGCACCGTGGAGGTGCCGGCGCTGGTGGGTCTCACCGCGGAAGAAGCCCGCGCGGCTCTGGACAATGCGGGTCTCTTCGCTGAGGAACGGCAGGTCCCTGCGGCCGACTTCGCCGCGGGCACCGTCATCGAGCAGGAGATCGACCCCGGGACCCTTGTACCTCTGGGCAGCACAGTGGGGATCGTGTTGAGCGGCGGGCCGCCCGAGACGTCCTTCTAGCAGCGCGCGCCGCCCCACGACTCAGGCACCTGCGCAAAGGACCACCTGCCGGCCCGCAGCCCCTCAGCACCGCTGCGCCTCGGCAACAGCCGCGTCAGATGCGGCTCACACGAATGAAGCCCGAACAGGCCATGATCTTCACGCCACGACGCTCCAACTGGTCGAGAATGAGGTTCATGCCCAGGGAGTCGGAGGACGAATGGCCGGCGATGACCACGTTCATGTGCTCCTCCTTGGCTTTCTTGCGATGGTCCTCCCCCATGTGCATGCCCACGATGGTGCCCACTCCCGCGGCGGCCAGCTTGCTGATGGACTCCACCGGTCCTGACGTGCCCCCGGTCATGTCGACCATGATGCGGCCGGTGCGGCGGTCGCCGTCGCCCTCGAAAATGGTTGGACCGGTGCCGTGGAGCACAGCCTCGCGGTATTCAGGGATGCCTTTGAGCATGTCGAGGAGCTCGTCGACGGTGTGATCCTCGCCCATCTCGTCGCATCGCTCCTGCAGAAAGGCGTTGACGTTGTTGTCCGCCGGCGTATGGCAGCACATGAAGGCGAAGTCCAGGAGGCCCGCAGCGGCGACAGTGCGCTGAGTGTTGAGCGGATGAAGCGCGCGGGTGATCTCCGACCTCCGATCCCTCATGACGGCGTCGCCGTAGGCGAGAGACACGCCGAATCGGTTCCATATGTCCGACTGGACTCCCATGACCTCTTCCAGCCGAGCCAAGGCTCTTCCCTCGGGGTGATGGGCAAGCAGCAGGTCCACCGGTTCACCCTGAGCACGGAGCGTGTTCGCCAGAAGCACCTCGCCCACCTCGAGATCGATACCCACCAAGACGCTTCTCACCTCAAGATCGGGATCACCAAGGAGTACACGAGTGTCGGCGAAGGGGTTGGTGAGGCTCTCGGAGTCGAACTCCCAACGCCTGTCCTCGGGCAGTGCGTCGAAATCCGCTTGGTTGCGGGCCAGGATGCGCTCGATGCCCGTCTGCCCCCGCGGGTCGGCGGCGATGCCGGCCTGCACTGCCAGGTCATAGATCTCATGCAGTCTCATGTGTCTTGCCTCCGCTCGTGGTGGGTCGCCGCGTCACGTACTCACTGTCGGCTGCGAAGAAACGCAGCGGCAGGTGATCTCCTTTGCTGATGCCTATGCGCACATCATGGGCCACGGGGGGACGCCGGCCGTCATCCAGTACATGGATGCCGGACTGTGCCCCGAGCGCCTTGCCGTCGAGGCTCAAGTCGAGTCCGAGTGCCTGCCCCACTCTACCCGGCCCGCAGGAAAGCAGGCAGCCCTTCATGGTCGCAGGACGCCCACGACCATCACGGCCGGCCGCGAGACGGTTGGCAACCAGCGGAGAGAGATCTCCCAGGGGCTGGAAAGAGCGCACCAGCACCGCCGCCCCGACGCCCTCGCCCTCGCACACCAGGTTCAGCAGCACGTGGACGCCGTAGCTCAAATACACATACACAGTGCCCGGCGGGCCGAACATGGAGCGGTTGCGCCGGGTCTGCCCCCGCGACGCGTGGCAGGCCGGGTCGTCCACAGGCAGGTACGCCTCCACCTCGGTCAGCCGTCCGCCGCCCACACCGTCCCGCCACAGGATCTTTCCCACCAGTTCGGGAGCCACCTGGTCGGCCGGGCGGTCGAAGAACGACGCGGGGAGCGCACGCCCTGCGGGCGTGCGGAGAGGTGCGCGCTCGCGTGTCGAAAGGCGACGATACTCCGGATGACCCATGCCGTCATGGTAGCAGGTCATCCGGACGGACCAAGACGGCCCAGACAGGGTCATCTAAGGGGTGCGGTCAGCTCCGTCCGTGAGTCCGCTCAGCCTGTCCAGGACCTCGTGGGCGAGTGCCAACTGCTCGGCCACCCGCGCGGGCGACGTGCCACCCGGAGACACCTTCGCGGCCAACACCCTCTCCAGATGGACCACCTCATAGAAGTCCTCATCGAACAGGGGACTGAGTCCGCGCAGCAAAGGTAGATCGGCCTCCGCCAAGGCGCGGCCTTGTGGAGCCAACGCGGCCACGAGACGGCCCGCCACTCGGTGAGCCTCGCGGAAGGGCAGACCCTTCGCCACCAGGTAGTCGGCCACGTCGGTAGCTTGAGCGTAGCCCCCTTCGGCTGCTCTCCTCGCCTTGTCAGCATCGAAGGTGAGACCGGCGACCATGGCCTTCATCGCCTCGAGGCAGAGGTCGAGCTCGTCGCGCGTGGCGAACACGTAGAGCTTGTCCTCTTGCAGATCCTTGTTGTACGCCAGAGGCAGTCCCTTCAGCAACGCACCCAGACCCTGCAGCCGGCCCAGGAAGCCCGCGGATTTCGCGCGCACCAGCTCGGCGCCGTCGGGGTTGCGCTTCTGCGGCATGATGCTCGATCCGGACGTCCACGATTCGGGGAGCGAGGCCAAGGCGAACTCCTGCGTGCTCCACAGCACCAGTTCCTCGGCCAAGCGGGACAGCGTAAGGGCGCAGTCGGTCGCCAGCGCCACATACATGAAGGCGGAATCACGGGAAGCGACGGCGTCCATGGCGTTCGGAGCCACCGTGGCGAAACCGAGTTCGTCGGCAACCATCTGGCGGTCCAAGGGGTAGTTGGCTCCGGCCAACGCTCCGGCGCCGAGAGGCATCCACGACGACTCGCGCCAGGCCGACAAGCGCTCGTGGTCGCGCTGCAGCATGAAGAAGTAGGCAAGCAGATGATGAGCCAGCAAGACGGGTTGCGCCCGCTGCAGATGGGTGTAGCCGGGCATGATGAGTTCCCGACCACCCTCGGCCTGTGCGAGCAGAGTCTTCATCAGGGCGACGATGCGCGTTTGGTGGCCCTCCACTGCATCTCGCAGGTACAGCTGTAGATCGAGGGCCACCTGGTCGTTGCGGCTCCGCCCTGTGTGGACCTTGCCGGCCACGGGTCCCGCGATCTCCGTGAGACGCCGTTCCAACGCCATGTGGATGTCCTCGTCCTCCAGCCGCCAGAAGAACTCTCCTTGCTCCACCTCAGAAGCCACCCGGCCGAGCGCGACGAGAAGCTCGTCGCGCTCGGCCTCACTGATGGCACCGATCGCCGCCAGCATGCGCACGTGCGCCTGCGAGCCGGCGATGTCGAAAGGCGCAAGGACGTGGTCGAAGGGGATGGAAGCGTTCAGACGCTCGAACAGCGGCGCCTGCTCAGCCGCGAAGCGACCGCCCCAGGGCTTGCCCGTACCACTGTTCGAGGCGGTGCGCATGCTAGAGCAGTCCCTGGCGCGAACGGGCCCACACTTCCACCGGCAGTCCCCAAAGCTCGATGAAGCCCACGGCCGACTGATGACTGAAGGTATCGCCGGAGCCGTAGGTGGCCAGGGCGTCCACGTAGAGCGAGTTCGGTGACCGCCGTCCCACGACACTGCAGGTGCCCTTGTAGTAGCGCAGTTTCACATCCCCGGTGACGTGTTTCTGGCTCTCGTCGATGAAGGCGCGCAGGCAGTCCGCCAGCGGGCTGAACCACAGGCCGTCGTAGATGAGCTCGGTCATGCGCTGCCCGATGCCGTACTTGTAGTGCTGCAGCTCGCGCGTGAAGGTGAGGTCCTCCAACTCGCCGTGCGCCTTGATGAGCGACAGCGGGCCGGCAGCCTCGTAGACCTCGCGGCTCTTGATGCCCACGCGGCGGTTCTCCACCATGTCGATGCGGCCGAACCCGGTGGCCCCGGCGATCTCGTCGATCTTCTCCACCAATTCCACGGGTCCCATAGTCGTGCCGTCCAGCGACACCGGGATGCCGGCCTCGAACCCGATCACCACCTCCACGGGCTCGTCGGGAGCGTCCTGTGGGTCGACGGTGAAGGCAAAGGCGTCGTTGGGCGCCGGCGTCCAGGGATCCTCCAGTTCGCCGCACTCGATGGCGCGGCCCCAAAGGTTCTCGTCGATCGAGTAAGGGTTCTTCTTGGTGAGCGGCAGTTCGATGCCGCGCTCGGCCAGGTAGTCCATGATCTCGGGGCGGGTCATCCCCCACTCCCGCGCCGGTCCCAGCACCTTGATGGAAGGATCGAGACAGCGCACGGACACGTCGATGCGGACCTGGTCGTTGCCTTTGGCCGTGCAGCCGTGAGCGACCGCCTTCGCCCCGTGCTGATGCGCCACTTCCACCATCTTCTTGGCGATGAGCGGCCGCGACAGCGCCGAATGCAGGGGGTACTTGTTCTCGTAGAGCGCGTTGGCCTTGAGCGCCTCGAAGGCGTACTCGGTGACGAACTCCTCTTTCGCATCGATGACCACCGAGTCGATGGCTCCGGCCGTCAGCGCGCGCTGCCGGAGGCTCTCCACATCCTTCATGTGGCCGACGTCGACCAGCACGGCCACGATGTCGTAGCCGTATTTCTCCTTCATGTACGGGACCAACGCCGAGGTGTCCAGACCCCCGGAATACGCCAGTACGCATTTCTCGTTCGCCATGCTGCCTATCCTCCCAATTCTCGTAGATACGTACCGACGGTCTCGGCCGCCTGCACATCCTTGGTCACAACGATCACGGTGTCGTCGCCGGCCACGCAGCCCAGGATGGCTTCGTGGTCAAGCTCGTCTATCACTCGGCCCAGACCCGGTGCCGCCCCAGGGTCGCAGCGTAGAACCAACAGGTTCTGAGCCATGGCCAGTCCCCTGCCGAACTCTTTGAGCATACGCGCGCATGCGGTGCGCGCGTCGGGCTTCTCCTCGGCCTGAGGGACGAACACGTAGCGGATGCGCCCCGCGGGGTCGCGGCCCTTCTGCAGACCGATCTCACGCAGGTCACGGCTGATCGTGGCCTGAGTCACCTCGCACCCCGCGGCGGATAAGGCGTCCACCAATTCCCTTTGGCTGGAGATGGGCTGCTCGCGCAGCACCCGGCGAATGATCTGCTGACGCTGGCGCTTGTTCAACCTACTCGGCTCCCAAGAGGAAAGCCAGCAGCGCTTTCTGCGCGTGAAGGCGGTTCTCGGCTTGGTCGAAGACCCGCGACTGAGGACCGTCCATGACCTCGTCGGTGATCTCTTCGCCGCGGTGCGCGGGAAGACAGTGCAACACGATGGCGTCGGGCCGGGCCACCCCCAGCAGCGCCGAGTTCACCTGATACGGCCTGAGCGCCGACACCTTGTCCTTGTCGTCCTCCTGCCCCATGCTGATCCAGACGTCGGTGTAGAGGGCCGACGCGCTTCCGGCGGCCACCACCGGATCGCGCTCCACCCAGAAACGCGTGCCCTGGCGCTCCGCGAGCGCGGTGATGGAGTCCATCTTGCCGACGGGCAGATCGCAGCCCGCGGGTACCGACAGACACATATCGATGCCGGCCATGGCCGCCGCCTCGGCCAACGAGGCGGCCACGTTGTTGCCGTCACCCAGGTACGTGATCTTCCGTCCGCGCGCATCGGCGAAGTTCTCGCGGAAGGTCTGGATGTCGGCCAAGGCCTGGCAGGGGTGATCGTCGTCGGTGAGGGCGTTCACCACCGGCACCGTGGCCGACGCTGCCAGATCCTCCACATCCTTGTTGGCGAAGGTACGGATGACGATACCGTCGACGAAACGCGACAGGACCCGAGCCGTGTCCTCGATGCTCTCCGACTTGCGCATCTGCAGTTCCTGCTCGGAGAGCGTGAGCGGGAACCCGCCCAGTTGATGGACGCCCACGCTGAACGAGACCCGTGTGCGTGTTGAGGGCTTCCCGAAGATGAGAGCGACGGTCTTGCCCGCCAGGGGCATCCCGTGGCCTTCGGCCTTCCACGAGGCAGCGTCGGCGAGGACGCGGTCGAACTCGGCCACGCTCAGATCTTCCATAGTTATGAAGTGACGTACCGCCATGAGTCCTCCCTATGACGCCGCCGGCGGGCTGCCGGGAACGATCTTGGTGCCCAAGCCCGCATCGTCGGTCATGATCTCGAGCAGCACCGAATGGGCGATGCGGCCGTCGATGATGTGAGCCGCTTTCACACCTCCGTCCAGGCTGGTGAGTACAGCTTCCAGTTTGGGGATCATGCCTTTCGAGATCTTCCCGCTCTCTACCAACTCCCGCACCTCGTTCACCGTGCACTCCGAGATGAGGCTGTTGTCGTCATCGATATCGGCCAGCAGCCCGCTCACGTCGGTGAGGAAGATGACCTTCTCCGCCTGGAGCGCGGCCGCCATGGCACCCGCCACGGTATCGGCGTTGATGTTGTAGGTCTCGCCGTTGGGACCGACCCCCACAGAGGCCACCACCGGCACGTAGTCGGCCTCCAGCAGGGCCAGGAGATCGGTGTTGATGCCGGTCACCTCGCCCACCAAGCCCAGGTCGATGAGCCCACCGTCCTGACCCCGCTTGAGCAGGGGCTTGGCGTGGATGAGGGCGCCGTCGTCACCACACAGGCCCACCGCGGGGGCTCCCTTGCTGTTGATGAGCCCCACGATCTCCTTGTTGACCTTGCCCACCAACACCATCTTGGCCACTTCCATGGTGGCCATGTCGGTGACGCGCAGACCGTCGACGAACTTCACCGGTAGATCGAGCTTGCGCATCCATTTGCTCACCTCGGCTCCACCGCCGTGGACGATGATGGGCTTGATGCCCACATAGCGCAGCATGGCGATGTCGGTGGCGAACTCATCTTTGAGATCGGCCGAGTTCATCGCCGCCCCGCCGTACTTGATGACCATGGTGCTGCCGCTGAACATGCGGATGTAGGGCAGCGACTCGAGCAGCGTCTCTACTCTCTTGCGATATACCTCGCGCATGATCAGCTCCTACGAATGATATTCAGCGTTGATGGTGATGTATTCATGCCCCAGATCGGCGAAGAACATGTCCGCCGAGCCCCCGGCCAGCCCCAAGTCCAGGTGGATGTCGATCTCCGGCAGCTTCATGCCCTCCACGAGCGTCGCCCACTCGTCCTGTGGGACCGCCCGCGCCGCGCCGCCCTCCACCACTTGGACGCCGCACAGATGCAGGCGGGCGTGCGGCAGCGAGCGTCCGGGCAGGGCGGCGCCGGCCGAGCTGATGACCCTGCCCCAGTTGGGATCGCCGCCGTGCATGGCCGTCTTCACCAGCGGTGAGTCCGCGATGGCCCTGCACACCCGCGCCGCACACTCATCGTCGTCGGCACCCACGACCTGCACGCGCATGATCTTGGTGGCCCCCTCCCCGTCCGCCACCATCATGAGGGCGATGCGGAGGAGGAGCGCCTTGAGGGCGGCCGCGAAGAGTGCCCGATTCCCCTCGTCCACGGGCACGCCCGAGGCGCCGCTGGCCAGGAAGTACACGGAGTCGTTGGTGCTCATCTCGCCGTCGACAGTCACCTTGTTGAAGGTGTGCGTCACTACTTCGTCCAAGAGCCCCTGAGCGTCATCCGGTCCGAGCCGGGCGTCGGTGGTGACGGCGCAGAGCATGGTGGCCATGGCCGGGGCGATCATGCCCGCTCCCTTGCCGCAGGCCGCCAGACGGACCGTGCCTTGGGGCAGGTCGACCTCCAGCGCGCACTCCTTGGCGAAGCGATCGGTGGTCATGATGGCGCGGCCGAACGCGACGCCGCCGTCAGCGGATACGGCCGCCGCCGCCTTCTGCGTGGCCGCGGTCATGAAACCCGCGTCCAACTGCACCCCGATGATGCCCGTGGAGCCTACCGCCACACGGCGCACCGGAGCGCTCAATGCGTGGGCGCACGCACGCTGCATGGCCCGAGCGACCTCGAGACCCGCCGGCCCGGTGCAGGCGTTGGCGTTGCCGCTGTTGATGGCGACGGCCACAAGACCGCCCGGTTCCGTCTCATCGCGGGTGACCACCACCGGCGCCGCGGCGAAGGCATTCGTGGTGGCGACCGTGGCCGATGCGGCCAGGTCTCGCCACTCAGGCGCGACTGCAAGCACGCCCATGTCGGGGCGCCCGCTCTGTTTCAGTCCCACCACGATACCGCTGGCCACAAAACCGGCAGGATAGGTGACGCCCGGCGAGATACCCTCGGGCTCGACCAGCCTCACTCCTTCGGGCAGCGAGAAGAACCGCGTCTCCAGCGGAGAGACGACGATGGGATGCTCCTGTGGCCGTTCCTCTATCATACTTTCCGCTCCAGCCCGGCCCGCTCGTCCAAGCCGAACATGATGTTCATGTTCTGCACCGCTTGGCCGGAGGCACCTTTCACCAAGTTGTCGATGACGCTGAAGACCTTGACCACCCCGGCCGCCTGGTCCTCGCGCACCGTGATACGGCAGTAGTTGGTGTACGCGACCTCCGACAGACCCGGCATGGCGTCGGTGACCTCGACGAAGGGCTTCCCGGCATAGAACCGGCGGTAGCTTTCCAGCCAGCCTTGATCACCTTTGAAGCCATGCAGCGGCCTGAAATAGAGTGTGGTGAGTATGCCCCGGTCCACCGGCAGAAGGTGAGGCGTGAAGGACACCGGCAGCGTGCGCCCGGCAGCCGCCGCCAACTCCTGGATCATCTCGGGGGTGTGTCGGTGCCCCACCTCGCCGTAGGCGCGGAAGTCACTCTGCACCTTGCAGAAGTGCGTCTTGGGCGACGGGTTGCGCCCCGCGCCGGACACACCGGACTTCGAGTCCACGATCACGCCTGACGGATCGATCTCCTCTGCCGCCGGCACACTGGCCAGGATCATGCTGGTGGGATAGCAGCCGGGGTTCGCCACCAATCGGGCGCCCTTGATTTGTTCGGCATAGAGCTCCGGGGAGCCGAACACGGCCTCGGCCACCAGATCGGGCCGAGGATGAGCGAAGCCGTACCAGCCGGGATACAGCTGCGTGTCGCGCAGCCGGTAGTCGGCGCTCAGGTCCACCACGCGCACGCCTGCATCCACCAACTCGGCCACGACAGGCGCCGACTGCGCGTGCGGGTAGCAGACGAAGGCCACATCCGAGCCCGCGACCGCGTCCAACGTGTACTCGGTGTAGGTCCCGTCCACACGCAGGTCCGGGAAGACCTCGCTCACGTGCTGCCCCACGTACGACTTGGTGGTGAGTGCCTGGAGGCGCACATCGGGGTGATGGGACAGGATGTCCGTCAGCACCGCCCCTGTATAGCCCGTCGCTCCCACGATGCTCGCCGTGATCACTGATGCACCTCTCGTATCCGATTGCTTGGACGCATAACTATACATAGCGATGCAACAGAATGCAAACGGGTCTGCCCGTCCTGCCGTCAGGTTCGGAGCTGCGCCCCCAGAGTACCCTCCACATGCGCCAGTATCGCCGCACGGAGTTCGTTCACTTCAGCGTCATTGAGAGTGCGCTCGGCCGAGCGGAAACTCAGGCGCAGCGCCAGGCTCTTCTTGCCCTCTCCCACCTGAGCGCCTTCGTACAGGTCGAACACGGTCACGTCATCCAGCAGGTCTCCCCCGGCGGCCCGCAGTTCGCGTACCACCTCCGACACCGGCACGGCCGCGTCCAAGACCAGCGCCAGGTCCTGCTCCACCACGGGATAGGCCAACAGGTCCTCGAAGGTGGCCACTTCCGTGGACGCATCCACGAGCGCCGCCAGATCGAGTTCAGCCGCCACGACTGCGGGGCTACGTAGGCCGAATTCCTGCAACACCAGTGGATGGACCTCGCCCAGCCAGCCGACAGGTGTGCCGTCCGCCGTGTGGATGACGGCGCTCTTGCCCGGATGGAGGAACGTTTCGCAGGCCGGCGCGTAGTCAAGATGGAGACCAAGGCCCTTCTCGAGACGCTCCAGCAGGCCCTTCATGAGGTAGTAGTCGACAGGACGGTCGACGGCCAGCCACGAATCCTCCTTGCCGTCGCCGGCGAGGATCACCCCCACCCGCGTCTGCTCGGCAGGCAGGAGGTCGTCGGTGGGATGGAACACGCGGCCGATCTCGAACAGCGCCACCCTGTACTCACGTACCGCCTGGTTCGATCGCACTGTCTCCAGAAGCCCGGGGAGCAGCAGTCGGCGCATGCGCGACTGTTCCATGCTCAGGGGATTGGCAATGGTGACCGCTCGGCGCCGTTCGTCATCGGGGGCGAGGCGCAAACGGTCGGGCCACTTGTCGTCGCCGAAGCTATAGGTGATGGCCTGGGCAAGGCCGGCTCCCGCCAGCAGGTCTTCCACCCGCCGACGCACCGTCTGCAACCGATTCAGCCCTCCGCGCCCTACGCGCCGGGAGGGCAGCGTGGAAGGGATCTGGTCCAGACCGTGTATGCGGGCGATCTCCTCGATGAGGTCGATCTCACGCTCCAGGTCGGCCCGGAAGGAGGGCACATGCACGGCAAGCCCGGCCGTGGAGGATTCCAAGCGGCAGCCCAGACGGCTGAGGATGGCCCCGATCTCCTCGGCGGCCACCTCGCTACCCAGCACCTGAGTGACCCGCCGGGGGCGCAGGGTGACGACCCGTTCGGGCAGGGCCGGGGTACGTACGTCTACGGTGCCGGTGGAGACCACTCCCCCGCACACTTCCACGAAGAGCTTGCAGGCCATATCCAAGGCCAGCGGGATCATCTCGGGGTCGAGGCCCTTCTCGTAGCGTGTGGAGGCCTCGCTGCGCAGGCCCAGCGCTCCGGAGGTGCGCATGATGGAAGGACCGGAGAAGTTGGCGCCTTCCAGGAGGATGTCGGTGGTGTGCTCGGTGACCTCGCTGTCGAGACCGCCCATGATGCCGGCCACCACAGAGGCTCGCTCCGCGTCGGCTATCACCAACATGTCGTCGGTGAGCACGCGATCCTCGTTATCGAGCGTGGTGATCCTCTCGCCGGGGAAGGCCCGCCGCACGATGATCTTCCCTCCGGCGATGGTGCGCAGGTCGAAGGCGTGCAAAGGTTGTCCCAAAGCCCAGAGCACGTAGTTGGTGACGTCCACCACGTTGCTCACCGGGCGCATGCCCGCCTGGGCGATGCGCGCCTTGAGCCATAGGGGCGACTCGGCGACGCGCACGCCGCGGATCACGCGAGCCGCGTAACGCGGGCAGAGGTCGGGGTCGCGCACCTCGATGGCGATGTCCTCTTCCACTTTGCGGTCCACGGCGGGATAGGGATAGGCGACGTCTTCGTCGAAGTCGGCGCCCGTGATGGCGGCGATCTCGCGGGCCATGCCGCGCACCGAGAGGCAATCGGGCCGGTTGGGCGTGACTTCCACCTCCAGCACCTTGTCCGATAGCGTGAAGTACCTCGACAGCGGGTCGCCTGCAGGCCACTCGTCGGGCAGCACCATGATGCCCTCGCTCTTGGCGGCAAGGCCCAGTTCGGCCTCGGACATGATCATCCCGAACGACCGCACGCCTCGCAGCTTGGCTTCCTTTATCTTGAAGTCGCCCGGCATGACCCCGCCCGGCAGTACCACGGCCACGGTCTGACCCGCTGCCACATTGGGCGCGCCACACACGATGGTGCGCGGTTCACCCTCGCCCACGTCCACGATACACACCGAGAGGTGATCGGAATCCGGATGCGGGGTGCATCCGATCACCTTCCCCACCACGAAGAAGCGCTGGTTGTCATTCTCGCCGGGCACGCCGAACTCGGACACGCGCTCGACCTCCGTGCCCGTGAGGGCCAGGCGCGAGGCGAGCTCGTCCACCGACAGATCGATGGACACATAGTCTTTCAGCCACGATAGAGGAGCTTTCATGATGTCTCCGGTCAGAACTGGCGCAAGAAGCGCAGGTCGTTCTCAAAGAAGAGTCTGAGGTCGTTGACCCCGTGCTTGAGCATGGCGATACGCTCGATGCCCATGCCGAAGGCGAAGCCCGAGTAGACCTCGGGATCGTAGTCCACAAAACCGAAGACGTTGGGATCGACCATGCCGGCCCCCAGGATCTCCAGCCAGCCGCTCTTCTTGCACAGCCGGCAACCCGCGCCCTCGCAGATCATGCACGATACATCCACTTCCACCGACGGTTCGGTGAAGGGGAAGAAGTGCGGGCGAAGGCGGACCTTGCGCTCGGCGCCGAACATGGCGCGGGCGAAGGTCTCGAGCGTGCCCTTGAGGTCGGCCAGGGTGATGTGTTCGTCCACCACCAAGCCCTCCACCTGATGGAACATGGGCGTGTGAGTGGCGTCGGAGTCGCGCCGATAGGCCCTGCCCGGCACGATGATGTGCACCGGAGGACGCTGCTTCTCCATCACACGCACCTGCACCGGCGAGGTGTGGGTGCGCAGCACCACTTGGTCGCTGACGAAGAAGGTGTCGTGGAGCGAGCGGGCGGGGTGGTCGGCCGGGGTGTTCAGCGCCTCGAAATTGTAGTACTCGGTCTCCACCTCGGGACCATCGGCGATCTCGTAGCCCATGCCGATGAAGATGTCCTCGATCTCGCGCTGGGTCTGGTTCACCAGATGCAGATGCCCCAACGGGAACGAGCGGCCCGGCATGCTGACGTCGATGCGCTCTTGCTCCAACTTGCCTACCAGCTCCAGGTTCTCCAACTCGGCCCGGCGGGTCTCCAGCGTGGCCTCGAGTTCCTTGCGGATGAGATTGCCCACCTTGCCCACTTCGGGACGCTCGTCCGGAGGCAGTTCGGGGATGGATCGCAACAGCAGAGTGAGACCAGCCTTCCTGCCCAGGAAGCTCACCCTCACCGCTTCCAAGGAGGCGAGATCGGTCGCCCCTTCTATCGCGTCGAGACCCTCGGTGTAGATGCCGCGCAGATCATCGCGCGAGATCTGCTCCAGGATGCGTTCTTGCGCTGTGATGGCTCCTCCTCCTTCCGGCTCAGGGATGTGCACAGCCGCCCGCGGAGGCGACGCGGGTGTCGCCTGGTCCGCCGGGCCGGCGGGATAGCTCGTAAAGCAAGATGGTACCCGCCATGGCCACGTTCAGCGAATCGAAACGAGCCTGCGGGATCGTCACCCTCCGTGCGTGGCCCCAGTTGTCGCTGGGACCTTGTCGCTCGGAACCGAGCACAACGACCACGCCCTGCCCTCGGTCACCGTCGGCCAAAGCGCGTGCATGGTCGCCTTGGTAGGGATCGGCCACCACCACCTGCGGACGGGAGTGCTGCCCTGCTCCAGCCCCCGAAGGCGCGGACTGCTCGGCAGCGAGGGAAGCCTTGGGGAGGAGACTGCCCAGATGGGCAAGCAGATCCTCGGGGCTCACCTCCAACACCACCGGCACGATGAACTGCGCCCCCATGCCGGCCCTCATGGCTTTCGGACCGTATGGATCGGCGGTGCGGGGCGACACGATGAGCCCGGTGGCCCCGAAACCGGCGCAGCCGCGCACCAGCGTGCCCACGTTGCCGGGATCGCCCACCTCTTCCAGGTAGATGCTGGTCCCGCGGGCAAGATCCAGGTCGGCCAGACTCCACTGGGGTTGGCGACAGACGAAGACCACGTCGGCGGAGCCCCCAAGAGAGCTGGCATCGGCCAGCGTCTCCTCGGAACAGACCCCTATATCCACCCCACCGGCTTCGGCCCGCCGGAGCAACTCCGCGGGCAACTCGGGAAGGATGTCGCGTCGTACCAGCACGTCACCTATCTCCGCCTGGGCCTCAAAGGCCAGGCGGAGAAGGTCAATGCCCTCGCACACCAGCAGCCCGCGCTCGCGCCTGTGCTTCTTCTTCTGAAGCTTGCGCGCCAGCTTGACGCTGTGGTTGTGCCGACCCTCGATGTCCCTGATCACGGACGCTCCTTCCGCGGAGCCCGGCAGGCGAGGCTAGTTAGCCGAGAGGGCTTCTTTGGCCCGGGCTGCCATCTGGGCAAACACCTCGGGCTCGCGCACGGCCAGGTCGGCCAACATCTTGCGGTCGACGTCGATCTCGGCCTGTTTCAGGCCGTGGATGAGCTGGTTGTAGCTCAGGCCATGCTCGCGGGCACCGGCATTGATGCGGGTGATCCACAGACGGCGGAACTCACGCTTACGGGCCCGACGGTCGCGATAGGCGTACGTGCCCGATTTGATGAGCTGCTCTTTGGCACGGCGATACGACGTGTTCTTGAGGCCCCAATAGCCTTTCGCTTCTTCGAGCGCCTTACGCCGCTTCTTCTGAGCGTTGATACTTCTCTTGATCCTTGCCATGGTGGCTTCCTCCTACAGACCCAGAAGATCGCGGAGTCTGGCCGCGTTGCTGGCATCGACGGGCAGGGGCTTGCGGATCTTCCGCTTGCGGTTGGAGCTCTTCTTGGTGAGCAGATGGCCGCCGAAGGCGCGCTTCTTGATGAGCTTGCCGGTGGCGGTGAGTCTGATCCGCTTCTTGGTCCCCTTGTGAGTCTTGTTCTTAGGCATCTTCGTTCCCTTCATCACGTGCGAGCAGCGCTAGCGCTTGGGCGCCAGCATCATCACCATGTTGCGGCCGTCGAGATTGGGTTCGGACTCCACCTCACCGATCTCGCTCAGATCGTCGGCCATGCGGCGCAAGAGCTTCTCACCCAGATGCGGGTGGACCAACTCCCTGCCCCGGAACATGATGGTGAGCTTTACTTTGTCTCCCTTTTTGAGGAAGCGCTCCACGTGACCCTTCTTGGTGTCGAAGTCGTGATCGTCGATCTTCGGCCTCAGCTTGATCTCTTTGATGCTGATGGTGGTCTGGCGCTTGCGAGCTTCCTTGGCTTTCTGCTCTTGCTCGTACCTGTACTTACCGTAGTCCATCACTTTGCAGACCGGCGGCGTGGCCATCGGTGCCACCTCGACCAGATCGAGATTGAGCCTGTCGGCGTAGTTCAACGCCTCGGGCACGCTCACGATCCCCACTTGCTCGCCGTTGGGCCCGATGAGACGGACCTGGTCTGCACGGATCTTCTCGTTGATGCGAACGATGTCGGCTATCTGCCTTACACCTCCCCCGGATGAACCGGATAGAGACACCCAACACGCAAAAAGAGCGATGCTTCCACCGCTCTCCCTATGCAGCCGCGCGACCCCACCGGGGCCGCACATTGCGACACTGCTGCGTATAGCTTGACCTGGCGCCATCGAGGCACACGAGGTGGGAAGGGTGGCTTCCTCTTTATGCAAGCGCACAGTTTATCACAGGGGAGCCGTGCCGTTGCTTCCGCTCAAAATGCTCGTCACGGACTGTCCCAATCCCCACCCGCGGTCCGGCATCGGTCGGCCCCTACCTTCTCAGATCAGGCGGAACTGGGTACCCCTGAGGAGCATTGCGCCAGCCGGCGACGAAGAGGTGCTCAGCGGAACCCTGCGACGACGGGGTACGCAGCGGAGCCCCGTCAAATGGCCGGCGGGGCCGCCTTCACGCTCAGGTCCTCCACCGCCGCAGCGAGAGCAAGAGACGCTGTGTCCTTGCTGCCTCGGGTCCGGAGGGTGACCGTCCCCTGCTCGACTTCACGGTCGCCCACCACGAGGAGGAACGGGACCTTCTGCACCTCGCCGTCGCGGATCTTCTTCGACACCGATTCGGTGCGAAGGTCAGTCTCGGCGCGCAAGCCGGCTGCCTCCAGGACCGCGCGCACCTCCTCGGCGTAGGGTGCATGGCGGTCGGCGACGGGGATGATGCCCACCTGCACCGGCGCCAGCCAGGCCGGCAGGGCGCCGCCGTAGTGCTCGATGAGGATGGCCAGGAAGCGCTCGATACTGCCCAACACCGTGCGATGGATCATCACCGGGCGATGACGCTGGTTGTCCTCGCCCACGTAGTCGCAGTCCAGACGCTCAGGCATGGCGAAGTCGACCTGGCAGGTGGCGCACTGCCAGGTGCGGCCCATGACATCCTCGACGTGGAAGTCGATCTTGGGCCCGTAGAAAGCGCCGTCACCGGGGTTGAGCACGTAGGGCAGTTCCGCCCTTTCGAGTGCCGCTCGCAGGGCACCCTCGGCGGTGGCCCACATCTCGTCCGAGCCGATGGATTTCTCCGGCCGCGTGGAGAGCTCCACATGCACGTTGTCGAAACCGAAGGTGCGGTACATCTTGCGCACCAGGTCGATGACCCGCAGCACTTCGTCCTCTACCTGCTCGGGCAGGCAGTAGATATGCGCGTCGTCCTGCGTGAACAAACGTACACGGAACAGGCCGTGGAGCACACCCGACATCTCGTGACGGTGCACCAGCCCGAGTTCCGCCAGCCGTAGCGGGAAGTCGCGGTAGGAATGCTGGTCGCTCTTGTAGACCAGGATGCCGCCCGGACAGTTCATGGGCTTCACCGCGAAATCGACCTCGTCGATGACGGTGAAGTACATGTTGTCCTTGTAGTTGTCCCAATGGCCTGACTGCTCCCAGAGCGTGCGCTCCAGGATGATGGGGGTCTTGATCTCCTCATAACCCGCGGCCACGTGTTCGCGGCGCCAGTAATCGAGCAGGGAGTTGACCACCCGCATCCCCTTGGGATGGAAGAAGGGGAAGCCCGGACCTTCGTCGTGGAAGCTGAACAGCCCCAATTCGCGGCCCAGCTTGCGGTGATCGCGCTGGCGCGCCATCTCCAGGCGCTCCAGATACTCGTCAAGATCTTTCTTTGAGGCGAAGGCGGTGCCGTAGATGCGGGTGAGCATGGTGTTGTCGCTCTTGCCCCGCCAGTAGGCGCCGGCCACCGACAGGAGCGCCACCGCGCCGATCTTGCCGCTGTCGGGCACATGGGGGCCGCGACAGAGGTCGAGGAACTCGCCTTGGCGATAGGTGCTGATGACGGCGTCGTCGGGCAGGTCGCGGATGAGTTCCACCTTGTAGGGCTCATCCCGGAACAATTCCAGGGCCTCCTCGCGGCTCACCTCGCGCCGCTCGAAGGTGAGCTTCTCGCCCATGAGTCGCTCCATCTCGGCCTTGATGGCCGCGAGGTCGTCTTCGCCCACCGGCTGGGGGAACTCGAAATCGTAGTAGAAGCCGTCCTTGATCGCCGGACCGATAGCCACCTTGGTGCCCGGGAACAGACGGATGGCAGCGTCGGCCAGCACGTGCGCGGCGGAGTGGCGGATGACATCCAGCCCCTCAGGCGATGACGTGGTGATGATGGCCACCTGGTCCCCCTCTGCGAGCGGGGTACACAGGTCGACGACCCTGTCCCCCACCTTGGCCGCGACGGCGGCTTTGGCAAGGCGCGGTCCGATAGCCTGGGCTACGTCGATGGCGGCCGCCCCCTCGGGCACGACCACATCGGATCCATCCGGGAGCAGAACCTTCATGGAGAGCCTCACAAGGAAGGTGGGTTCCGTGAACAGCCGTAGTGGGCGCTATAGGATTTGAACCTATGGCCTCTTCCGCGTCAAGGAAGCGCTCTCCCCCTGAGCTAAGCGCCCGGCAAGGTGGTCATGATACAGCGCCCCCTGTTTCCCGGCAAGGGTCCGCCCCGCCTCAAGCGCAGTGGGGCACAGCGGGACGATGTCCGGCGCCGCGTCGGGACCCGATGCCGGCACAGAGACGGGACCCGATCGGGGCGCGGAGAAGAGGTAGTGTGATCAGTAGTAGATGTCCACCCGCATCCCGACCGGCAACAGGGGGTAGAGACCGTCCATGGTCGACACCGCCACTCGCACGCAGCCATGGCTGGCCGGATACGGAGGTACGGAATGCGAACCGTGGATGGCGTAGCCGCCGTAGAAGTAGGCGGGCTTGTACAGCATCCCCAGATGACTCTCCCGCCAGTAGGGCAGCTTGCGCTGGATGGAGAAGGAGCCTGTGGGCGTGCGTGTGCCCTGGGCGCCGGTGGCCACGGGGATGGTCCACTGCACTTCGTTGTCCCGTATGAGAAGCAGCACCTGACGGCTGAGGTCGATCTCCACCCGGAGGCCGCTCGACCAGCGGCGGGGCAAGGGCGTACTCGCCGACGCCAGCCGACGCTGGACGGCATCACTTGCCTTCCCGGTGCGTTCCAGTCTCTCCACCTTCTGGAAAGCCATCACAGCATCCGCAGTCGCTGAGTCGTACACTCCGTCGACGGCCCCGGGGCGATACGACAGCGCCGCCAACCGTCGCTCGATCCACGCCACCACCGGACCCGCACTCCCTTTCCCCAACGTGGGATAGCGCGCCTCGGCAGGCAGCGTCTCGGGAGGCTCGGCACTCATGACCAGCGGTAGCAGCAACCCTTCGTACAGGATGCCGGCGGCCTGCCCCCTGGTGAGGTCGAGCAGCGGGTAGAAGCGATGGTCGGCGAATCCCGAGACGATCCCGGCCCGATAGGCGTTCGCCACCGCGATCGTGTGCACCGTCGCGATGGCATCTCGGTCGAGGAAGCCGCCCAGCCACGGTGCAGCTTCGGCCGAGTCGGTCATGAGGACCGCCGCAGGATCCGACCCCTGGGAGAGCCGCCAAGCGACAGCGCGCGTGACCAGGCTGGCGGCCTGCTGCCGCGAGATCTCGCGCGCGGGCAGGAAGAGACCTGATGCGCCGCCTTGCACCACCCCCATCTCGTAGAGCGCGCCGACGGCGCCGCTGAACCAGTCGCTGGGAGCGACGTCGGCGAAGAGCGCCGCTCCGCTGGGCGCCACATGGAGCGCGCCGGCCGCCATGGCCGCGAACTGAGCCCTGGTGATGGGCTCATAGGGGCGGAACGTGCCGTCTGCGTACCCGGCGGCTGCGCCCTCGGCGGCGAGCGCCTCCACAGCCTCGTAGAACCACTCGCCCTCGTGCACGTCGGCGAACGTCTGCGCCTGGGCCTGCGCCGAGGGAGTCCACACCATGAATGCGAACAACACTCCCAGCAGGCATGCAGTCGCGGCCACCATCACTATCCGCGACGGATGTGCATGTCGAGACGGTCTGTCGATCATGACGTAACTCCGTGAATCCTCGTTGCGCAACGGTCGGGCCGGTTGCGGTCCGGACGGCTCCGTACCAGGGTAGCAGCGTCATACCCCATCACCGACGACGACAAACCGCGGTCTGAGACCCGGAGCCCCTGATATGCGAAGCCGGCGGGGCAGGCACTCGGCCTGCTCCGCCGGCTTCATGCACGCACAGAGCCCACGCACAAAGCCGGTGGTCCGGCGCAGCGGGAGGCTACTCGGCCAGCAGCCGCTCGAACGAGGCCAGATGGTTCTGGGAGCCCTTGAGCAGATTGCCCGCGACCCGATCGACGTCCCTGGGCAGCCCGTCGGAGGCCAGCAGCCGCTGCAGGTCCTCTATGTCGACGGTCTCTATCATCACGCCCACCTCCAGCGCCGCATCCAGAGATGCACGGCCGCGCGCCATCAAAT
>JAXGXJ010000010.1:0-139018 GCA_040772905.1 Thermoleophilia bacterium
GTGCTGCCCATCCTGCCCAAGCAGATCCTGTGGATCAACATGACCACCGGGGTCGTCTTGGGCATCACCTTGGCATTCGAGGCCAAGGAGCGGGGCATCATGAGCCGGCCGCCCCGGAAACCTGACACACCACTGCTCGACGGCATGATGATCGGCCGCATCGTCATCGTGGGCGTGCTTCTGCTGGGCGGCGCCTTCGGGCTGTTCGAATACACCACCAGCGCCGGATACACCACCGAGCAGGCGCGCACGGTGGCGGTGAACGTGATCGTCTTCGGCGAGATCTTCTTCTTGTTCAGCTGTCGCTCGCTGCTGCGGCCCTCGTGGAGTTCGGGATTCAGCACCAACCCCATCCTCTTCGCCGGCGTGGTGGCCATGATAGGGCTGCAGATGCTCTTCACTTACGCGCCGGCCATGAACACGCTCTTCAGCACGGCACCCATCAGCGCCCCCACCTGGCTGTATATCTTCGCCGTGGGCGTGCTGGTGCACATCGTCATGGAGACGGAGAAGTGGGTCAGACGCCGCCGCGAAGCGCGGCGCACCCCGGCCGAGATCTGCTGAGCGAGGTGTGCTGAACGAGGTCTGACGCCCCGCGGTCGGGATCACGCGGGCCCGGCTGCCGGGCGACGCCCGCGGCCGCGCCCCGGCCGGCCGGGCTCAGCGCCCGGTCTTGACCTCGGCGTAGGCCCAGTCGAGCCAGGGGAACAGAGCCTCCAGGTCGGCGGTCTGCACCGTCGCTCCGCCCCACAGGCGGATGCCGGGAGGCGCCTCGCGATATGGAGCCACGTCATAGCCGGCACCGTCCTCAGCCACCAGGTTCGTCACCTTCTTGGCCGTGGCCGCCCGTTCCTCGGCGGGAAGCTCGGTGAACCAGGGATCGACTATCTTGAGGCAGATGGACGTGCAGGAACGCGTACGCGGGTCGCGCGCCAGGAAGTCCACCCACTCCGTACGCGCCACCCACTCGCTCACGGCGGCCAAGTTGGCCTCGCTCCGCCGGATGAGTTCGGGCAGCCCACCGATGCCCTCGGCCCACCGCAGCCCGTCGAGCGCATCCTCCACCACCAGCATGGAAGGCGTGTTGATGGTGTCGGCCGCGAAGACCGCCTCCATGAACGTGTTCCCTTTGGTGAGGCGGAAGATCTTGGGCAGCGGCCACGGGGGCGTGTAGCTCACGAGACGTTCGACCGCGCGCGGACTCAGGATGAGCACGCCGTGCTGAGCTTCCCCGCCCAGCACCTTCTGCCACGAGTACGTGACCACATCCAGCTTGCCGATAGGGACATCCATGGCGAAGACGGCCGAAGTGGCGTCGCAGATGGCCAGTCCTTTGCGGTCGTCGGCGATCCAATCCGCGTCGGGCACACGCACCCCGGAAGTGGTGCCGTTCCAAGTGAAGACGACGTCTCGACCCCAATCCACGGAACCGAGATCGGCGATCTCACCGTAGTCGGCGGCGAGCACACGAGTATCGCTCAGCTTGAGTTGTTTGGTGATGTCGGTGACCCAACCCTGCCCAAAGCTCTCCCACGCCAAGACGTCGACCCCGCGCGCGCCCAGGAGTGACCACATGGCCATCTCCATGGCGCCGGTATCGGAGGCCGGGACGATGCCCAGATGGTAGTCGGCAGGGACACCCAGCAGCGCCCGTGACTTGTCGATGACCTCCTGTATGCGGGCCCGCCCCTCTTTAGAGCGATGCGACCGGCCCACCAGGGCACCCGCCAGCGCTTCGGGAGTCCATCCCGGCCGCTTGGCGCACGGGCCGGAGGAGAAGCAGGGATTCTGCGGGCGGACGGCGGGTTTCATCACGATACCTCTGAAAGAACGGTGGAGTTGGGGCCGTCAGGAGTTTACCGGCCGGGTTTCACGGCGTCAACGAACCCCGGCGCCGGCGTCCGCGGAATGACGCGCGCCGTCCGCTCTGGTAGAATAGTCGCTCGCCGAGGCGGCGCCTCGCCGCCGCTTTGCGGAGAAGTGGCCGAGAGGCTGAAGGCGCTCGCCTGCTAAGCGAGTGAAGGAGCAAGTACTCCTTCCGAGGGTTCGAATCCCTCCTTCTCCGCCACGCGTGCGCCTGTAGCTCAGTTGGATAGAGCGTTGGTCTACGAAACCAAAGGCCACTGGTTCGAGTCCAGTCAGGCGCGTAAGAGAAAAGCCCCGGATTTCCGGGGCTTTTCTCGTATTGCTGGGCCGCCGCGCGATGCCGGGCGGGACTCGTTCCGCGACCCCGTTGCTACCTATTGCGCAGCTTCAGCCACTGTCTTATGATGCAAGAAGAAGCGCTTCTGCGCATTGGGGACGCGTGGGGGGCCACACGTGAAGCGTCCGCTCTTCTTCGCTCTGCTCGGACTCTGCGTCCTTCTGATTGCGGGAGGCATCACGGTGGCCGTGCTGTCTCTCGTCTCCGGCGAGGACGATGCCGAGCCCCAGCTCACCGTGGACATCTACGTCAAGCCCGAGGTCGTCACCGCGGCTTACAAGATCTACGGCGGCTACCACGCCTCGATGTGGCTGGCGAAGTGCATCATCAAGAACACCGGCACGGTGCCGGTGAAGGATTTCTACATCGAATACGAGGTGGGCGGCTACTGTGAGTCCACCTCGGTCGAGGACTACCCCATCATCCTGCCGGGCCAGACCGTCCGCGACTACTGCTGGCCCAACTTCAACCCCGAACAGATGGCGACCATCAACAACGAGACACCGGCCGAGATCATCATCCGTTACGGTTACGCCGGACTGGAAGAGCCCAAGGCTACGTCGGAGAAGTTCTCTTTCTTGGGCCGAAATGACTTCATCTGGTCGTCGCTTCCCGAGGCCGAGATGCTCACATTCGAGGACGAGAACGACAACGCTCGCCTCCTGGCGGCGTTCGTGACGCGCAGCGAGCCCGTCACTCAGGATCTCGCCAAGACCCTCACCGGCGGGATCTACACGGGCACCGACGAGAATGCTATGGCCGCGCTGGAGAGTCTGTACAACGGCCTGCGCGATTCGGGCTACAAGTACGTGACCGAGTCAGTGACGTTCTGGACCAATGAGTTCGGTCAGTACATCCAGTATCCCGCGGAGACCATCGCCCACAGGGGCGGCAATTGTGTGGACCTGTCGCTGTTGTTCTCCGCCATGCTTGAGGCCGTGGGGATACAGACCTACCTGACTCTGTCGACCGGCCACTGCCAGTTCGTGGCCATCATGCCCGAGAGCGGGCGTTGGATCCCGGTGGAGGAGACCCTGGTCGGTGATCCCGACGCCACCTTGCAGGATGCCATCGATGTAGCCCTGCAGTGGTATCAGGAGCAGTCGAGCCAGGGCACGTACATGTTCATAGACGTCGAAGACGCCTGGGCCAGTGGGATAGTGCCGTCATGGTAGGGCGTGACACATCCCGGTGCCTTCACCAGCGGCAGCGGACGACCGCGCCACGTCGGCCTCGAATGCCCCTGACGACTCTGGTGGCCCTGACGGCGCTTGCCGCAGCGCTCGCCGGCCTTTGGGGGCTCGCGCCCACCGCTGCTCAAGCCGACGGCATCGTCGTCTACAGCTATCAGGTCCAGGAAGAGTACACGGTCACCGTCGACGAGCTGGGCAATGCTTCCTGCAAGGACGTCCTCGTGTACGATCCCAGCTTCTTCAACAAGCATGGCTACCAGTTCGATCATTACCCGTTCCTGCTCTCCCGGCGCTATTGCGAGCCCTGCGACATACGCGAGATCGAGGACTTCAACGCCGATATCGACACGCAGCATGCCACGATCACCATCACCTTCGACCAACCGGGCAAGGCGTACAACCAAGGAACAGCCTGGGAGATGTACGGCTTCTTCTCCGAGCCCAAGTTCGAGGTGGATGGAGCGCAGGTGTTCGAGGAGGAAGTTCGGTCAACAGCGAGTTCACCTTGTGGCAGGACCTGCAGTTCAAGACCACCACGTTCGTGCACCTCCCGGCGGGTGCGCAGAACGTGAGCTACCGCGCCGATAGACACGCGCTTGTGTGGGAGCTGCCCTACGTCCCCGTGAGCACCGCGTCGTTCGTGGGCCGCCATCAGGGCCTGTTCGTCCCCATCGGACTCGTCCTGCTCGCCGCTGGGCTTGCTGGAGCGGCGTTCCTCATGCTGCGCTATCGGCCTCGCGCCGCCGAGGCTGAGTTCGTCGGCACAGGTGCGATGGACACCGGTGCGTCACAGTTGGCCGCCCCCGAGGTGCCGTCGTTGAACGCCCGCTTCGCGCCGCGAGAGCTTGAGCAGCCTCAGCGGCACAAGCAGGCGCGCTTCTGTACGAACTGCGGAGAGGAACTGCAGCAGCCCGACGGACGCTTCTGCCCCTATTGCGGACACCCCACCGGAGACGACTCCTCGCGCTAGACTGAGAGGTGCCGGTCCGACGCCCGCGAGGCGCGCGGTCTCAACCGGCCCGCAGCTACCGAGGGAGCCAACGATGAAGTGGGAGTACCGCAGCGTCATCTTCAGCGCCCAGGCCAACGAGCCTGACGTCAGGGCCTACCTGAACTCGGTGTGGCCGGGCTGGGAGCCTCCGCGCCACGCGCCGCAGGCGCTCATCCCCAAGCTTAACGAGTACGGCGCGGCCGGATGGGAACTGGTGAGCCTGCAGCCGGTCTATCTGGACGAGGACGCCAACGTGCTCATCCACGGGGGCCCCGACGCCCCGGACGATCCCATCACGGGGATGATCAAGTCGAAGGCGCGCATCCCTTCCACGCGCGGAGTGGAACCCACGCGCTATACGCACTCGTATCTGTGCACGTTCAAGAGGCAGGTGCCCTAAAGCCGGATGGATGGCCGAGGTCGGCTACCAAGCCTCGCTGGGCTGAAGACGAGATCCAGTTGGCGGCACCGTCCTCTCTGCCTGGCGGCCCACCGCTCTATCACCGCCTACGAGATAGGTCTTGCGTGAAGTCGGCTGAGAGAGTACGGTGTCCGCTAGTAGCGTCCACGAGCTGCTGCTCGCTGGACAGCGCTCCAGGTGCAAAAGCTGGGAGGTGTGGTGGAGAACCTACTGGTCGTGGCCGTTCTGGGTGCGTGCGCAGGGATCCTTCAACTCTGGCTGCGTAAGCACGAGTCGATGAGCCACGAAGGGCTCATCAAGTATAGGCGACGACCTCCCAGCAGGCCCTAGTCGCTTCCCCCATCGGGTCGTGAGGGCGGACTGCCGCCAAAACCTCGGATGAGCGATTCGAGCCCCAAGGTCAGAGCTGCCAGAGATCCGTTGGAAAGCATCACTCCTTCACTGAGCCCTTCGCGCGGCTTTGAAGCGTGGGGCCCGGCTGTTGTGGGTCCGTCACCCCCTCTTGACTCCGAGGTCCTCTTGTGACCTGTCGCGCCCAGGCTGTACGGGCCTTCGTCGTCCTGCCAGGTGAGCATGAGGCAGTGTCCGAGCAGGAGCGCGACCAGATTGCGCACAAGGACGTCGCTGGTCTGCGGGTCCATGTCCACGTCAGAGACGGCCCGCAGAAGGTCACGGGCCTGATAAGGGGCGTCGGGAGATCCGACGAGGCGCCGGAGGAGCAGCGGAGCCACCTTAGGGTGAGCATCTACGAGTTGCTGGAGACCCTGGAACACGGAACGTAGATTCTCGGTCCAGCCCTTGTCCACCGCGACAGCATCGCGCAGTCCCGCGTAGAGGGAATCGGCCAGTCCGTCGAGCAGTTCCGCCTTTCCCTCGAAATGATAGTAGAGCGAGCCGGCTTTGACACCCAACTCCCGGGCGAGAGAGCGCATGCTCAGCGAACCTATCCCTCCCTTATCGATCAGCGCCAGAGCGGCAGCGTAGATACGGGTGCGGGACAAGCGCTCGCGCGAGTCTGCGCTACTGCGGTCCAAGCGGTGGCCTCCCTCCCGATTCGACGATAGCCGCGTTGCCACACGCGACATCCTGCCCTTACATGTATTCTCCGCGGGCCGTGGTTTTCCTGAACCATCTGATTTGACATCGTCCTCTAACAGCGTTAGAGTGTCGCAGTCTAACAGCGTTAGACGCGAGCAAGACAAGCAATCGTCCAGTTTGCCGCTGCGCAACGGGCGTGCACGAAGCAGTCACGGAGTTAGGGAGCAGTATGCAACTCCTCGTTCTGCCCTGCGCACACGACCGCACGACAGCCAGAGCGTACTTCCTCTCGGCGCAACGCCGTCCCTCATGATCCACGTGAGTGCATTCTTCAAGGCGCCGCCCTAGGCTAGCCCCGTCACAAGAAAGAGGGACCGCCCCTGCAAGGAACCGGTCCCTCAACTAGGAGGTTGACCCTCCTCGCGAATCAGGCTGCCGGCCAGCACCCTAATCCGTGTTCTCCTGTTGTACCTCTACCGTCGCGAAAAGTAAACCTTCCCAAGTAGAAGACGGTGAGCACCTTATGCCGCAGGATGCGCACGGCCTCCACATACTGGTCCAAGCAAGCCCCTGGTTCGCCGGGACGGAAGGAATCGACAAATTCCCTCCAGTCCTCTCACGCGAACGACTAAGGAGAACATGACCAGTGAGAAGACCTAAGACCGAACGGAAGCCGTCGCGCATCAGTACCTTTCATGTGGTGGCCACACTTGGCTGCCTGCTGCTCGTATTGCTGGCATTCCTCGCGGCCGGCAACGGTCCAGCGTCAGCGGCCGACACGACACCCGAAGGCTCTTGGAGCGACCTCACGCAAGCACAACTCGACCCCTACGAGGTGACGCTGAGCGAGATCGCCTCCATATCGGATGGCTACCCGGACGGTCTGTGGAGACCACAACAGCCGGTCACGCGCGCTCAATTCACCAAGATGGCCGTGACCGCGTTCGGCATACCGCTTCCCGATGCTGCCACAACTCCCTTCACGGACGTCGCCCCAGAAGACAGCTTCTGCCAATACATCGAGGCGGCAAGGAATGCCGGTCTGGTGAGCGGCGTGACGCCGCAGTCGTTCGCTCCCGACCGCGTCATCACACGGCAGCAGACGGCCGCCATCATCGCCAGGTATGTGGCTCAAGTCGCGGGCGTGGATCTGCCGAGCCAGTACGACGATGCGGCCATCTCCTCGGTCCTGCAGGGCTTCCCCGACGGCGAGACAGTCGCCGCCCAACTTCGGCCGGAGTACGTCTTCGCCCTCGAGACAGGCATCATCGATCCCCTCACGGATGGTTCCCTACAACCGCAGGCCACGCTTGATCGTCTCCAATGCGCCGCACTCATCATCAGGGGCAGCGAGAGCGTCGGGCAGCTTTCGGTGGCGGCCATCATCGCAGCGCCTGCGAACTCCACACGCGTACAGGAGAGCGACGCGCGCTTCGACTACAACGGCTACTGGCGCACCGTCAACGGTTTCCGGCACTCGGGTGGGACCGCACGCTACACTTCCAACCCCGGCGATCAGGTCAAGATCAGCTTTCAGGGTACCCGCTTGGTGTGGGTGGCTCAGACAGGCCCAAGCTTCGGTAGAGCGGACGTGAGCGTGGACGGGCGCACTACCCGAGTCGTAGATCTGTACAGTGGCGTGACGCGCTACCAGCAGCGGGTCTTCGACACGGGTTCCCTGCCGCCCGGCTCGCACACCGTGATCATGAAGCTCAGGTCGGATCGCAGTCTCTACTCTCGCGTGACCGCCATGAACATGGATGCTGTAGAGATCGTCGCCCCGACCTCAGCCGGCGGCGAGACCACAACCACTACGTCGGCACCTCGCACGACGAACACCACGACATCCGTCGGCGCACCTTCTCCTTCCACCACACTGGCAGCTCCCACTCCACAGCCACGGTCCGGCCGCCAACGACCACGCTCGCTCGACCACCGCTACCACCAAGGCCCCGACCACGACCACACAACCGGCGGTTCTCACCCCTTCCGGCACCCTGAGCGTCAAAGACTACGGCGCCAAAGCTGACGGGGTGACCGACGACCAGGCCGCCATCCAGAGGCCATCGACGCCTGCCCGGCAGGCGGCACCGTCCTCTGCCGGCGGGCACCTACCGCGTAGGCTCCACGGTCAACCTGGCGGGATCACCATCCAGGGGCAGGACCTGAGCAGAGCATCCTTGGCGATGCCCAGACGGGCTTGTACGCTCTTCTCTATGGTGGGCGTCTCACCGGCACCTGCGTCTCCAGCTCGGCTTCGAGGTTCGGGTGCGTTCACGGGCAATGAATACGGCCTCTCGGTCAGCAGGGCCACGGGCTGCTCCCTGCAGAACCTGCGTTTCTCCGACCTGAGGTTCGGCGAAGTTGGGCGCTGGTGAGATGTCAAGCGGGTGGATGGTGAGAGATATCGTGGCGCGAAGCTGTCGGATCGCTCTCTTCCTGGCCTCCTGCAGGTTCGTGCTTGTCAACCTCAACCTGCACGGCGAACCGGAGCAACCCAGCAATGTGCACGACCACACCGTCTATATCAATGAAGATGTGACGAACTGCGTCTTTTAACGGCTGTTCGCTTCTCCGGAGGCGGCCGGGCCTCCGATTCTGGGCAGACCGCGGCGGCACGCACAACCTCACCTTCACGAACACCGTCATCGACGCACGAAACGAGAACCATCCGTGTCGTCGGTCCCAGCACTTCTCTGACATCACTTTCACCAACACCACCATCTATGCCAAGACTGAGGACTCCGCGGTCTGGTTCTGCAAGGGGAGCAACTTCACCTTCGACAGGTTCGCCGTGACCGGGGCCAGAATCTGGTCATCGTCGATGGCAATCAGCCCGTCTCCGGCATCCAGTTCGAACGGCACCTTCACCGGTACCTGCTTCTCTACAACAATTGGGGCGCCGGCAATGTACTCTTCCAGAATGTGACGACGCCTACCGGTATCTGAAGGCTCGAAGACCGACTCAGGCACCGGAAGTTCCTCCTCCCCCGAGAGGAACTTCCGGTGCTCCATAAGCAAACTGGATCCTTTCGCTTGTGCCAACGAGGATTGCGCACGATGCCTGCAGCGGCGGCCGCTCCTCATCATGTCGCCCGCCCATGAGGGAGCACGTGAGCCCATCGTTCTGGCTACAACTTCCTCGTCCGTCGCCTATTCACTAGAAGATATCCCAGACACCAGATGACGGCGGCCAGAGCCGCTCCCACTGAAGTGCGAACCGCAAGGTCAAGCAGGGAGGCTGCTCTTAAGCGGGCGTCTTCCCACCATTGGTAGTAGGCTCGCCTGTCGACTGACATGCTCGGCGGGGCAACATCCTCAAGCAGTACCTCACCAGCGCAGAAGTCGACTGCGTTCTGGATGGCCCGGGAGTCATCGATCTCGTCGTCGGGGACCGCCCCAAAATCGAGGACATCGCAGACCAGGCCCTCCGTCACTGGCCGCCACTCTGAATTCCAAGGCCCTGGCCCTTTCGGGGCCCAGATGGTGCAGGCCGTCGTGGCGATTACCACGCTCAGCACAACAACGACTCCCAATCCCATCCATAGTCCGATGCCTCGGTCGGTCCTTCGCTTGCGTGTGCTCATGAACAGCACTCTACCTCGCGCAGGGCATCGGTGACGGACGTCGGCATGTCTCACCTAGCGGGGATCACAGACTGAATGGTCGCCAAATCACAGGACCGTGCTTGAGAAGAAGCTCGTATTGGTTTAGACTGCTTGTGAACTCGGTAACTATGTTTGCACTATGGCGAAAAGCCGATAAGGGTGTGGCTGCAGGGTCACGGGGAGGCGACGATATGGGCAGACGACTCACATTCCTTGTTCTAGGTGTCCTAATCATCGCGTTGGCAATGTCATCTGTAGCCCTCGCGGCCAGCCCCCAGGATATCTACGACGATTTCGCCAAAGACGGGAAGCTGGACGGCAAGTACAGCGATACTGAATTGCGGGCCTTCCTTAACAATGCCACTCTGAGTCAGTATGCGAATCAGACGATCAAGAATCGGCTGGATAGCCTTATCAACCAGATGTTGACAAGAGACACATTTCCCTTCACGGGTTTTCAGCTTCTGATTGCTGGTATAGCGGCAGTCGCGCTCATCGGTGGTGGTATCGGGCTTCGCAGACTCGCACGCTCTGATCGTTCGCCCAGATAGATCCTGATTCCGTGCGGTAACTACGAGGGCCTACTTGACCACAGGGCCGACTCGGAGGGCCGTGCGGGGCGTCCGCAACATTGGCGGGCTGGTCTGGGTTGCGCCTCTTGGCATCCTGTTCGGCGTCTGGCTTTGGTATGTGTTCAACTCGGGCGGCTTCCTGCCTAGACAGTGGCTTGCCGGCGCTCTGGCGGTGGCGTTCTTCGGCCTCGTCGTTGCGATACTGTCGGCCTATCCAAGACGGCCTCGCGGGACTGCTCTGATCATCATCGGTCTGTTTGCTGCGTACGCAGTCTGGATCGGGGCTTCAGCGTTCTGGGCCGACTCAGCATCGAGGGTTTGGATCGAGACCGCTCGCGTATTCTTCCTTCTGATCGTCCTGACGCTTGCACTGATCTACCTGGGTGAGCACGCGGTGCGAAAAGCATTCCCCTTGCTTCTGCTCGCCGCATTTCTAGTACTGCTCGCTGCTTCCGTCTGGCGGCTCTGGACGGCACCCGACATCGACCGTTTGTTCATCGAGAGCCGGTGGGCCTGGCCGATCGATTACCCCAACAACAATGCGGCGCTATACCTGATCGGGTTCTGGCCCCTCATCTGGCTTGCCGCCACATCTGCCCATGGGCTCCTCGCCCGAGGAGTGGCGCTAGCCACCGCGACCGGAGTACTCGGCTTCTTTGTCATGACTCAGTCAAGAGGAGCCCTGTGGGCGTTGGCCCTGTCGACGGTGATCATGTTCGTCATCTCACCCATTCGGCTAAGGACCTTCCTCTATCTCCTGATCCCAGCGTTGCTGACGGTCTTCTACCAGTTCCCAACCCTCAATCGCTTATGGAGCGAGGGGGTCACCGATGCACCCAGGGGCGGTGCTGCTGCGACTATCCTGACCGCTTCCGTCATTGGCGGTGTCTGCTGCGTTGCATTTGCGCTCGTCGAACGCAGACTGTACACGCGAGCATGGCTTAAGGTTGCCGGTGGGACCGCGGTGCTCCTGATTGTTCTCGGAGCCAGCATATGGGGAACGGCGAGCCTCACGCGCGACGTCGGAGGACCTTTCGCCTGGATAGACCAAGCGTGGTTTCAGTTCACCGGCCAAGCCGGTGAATCGGATGCCCCACCAGAGAACGAAGCATCCTCACGCTTCTTGGTGGTCTCCTCCAGCGGCCGTGTGGACATCTGGCGAGTCGCGTGGGAGGCATTCCTGGAGAAGCCGCTGACAGGGGTGGGGGCAGACAACTTCGTCTTTCGATACGATCAGTTCAGGCAGCGGGACGCGGATTCCCAACATGCCCATTCCCTTGAGTTGCAGCTCTTGGGCGAGACAGGAGTCATCGGCGGTCTGCTCGCACTTCTTGGTATTTCCGTAGGTCTGTTCACGCTCCTGCATCGAAGGACACGCGAAGGGATCCGAGGCGCGCGGCGTTCTTTGGCCAGGATCTATGGCCGGTTGAAGCGCCAAGATCGGCAACCCAGAGCCCCGGCCGCTCTGGCATCCCAAGGATCGACCGCTGTATACGCCTGGGAGATGGCCGTGGTGGCTGCTCTCTCCTATTGGATGATCCACGCAAGCGTCGATTGGCTATGGCAGATGGTCGGAATCGCCATCCCAGCCCTGTTGCTCTTTGCTGCCGGAGTCGCGGCTGCACAGAATCGAGGTGGTCGAGGTTCCCACGCAGAGACCGAATCTCTTCGGGAGGAATCACCACCCTCGACCGGAGTACCGTCCCGACCATCGTCAGCCACCTTCCGCGTCGTACTAGCGTTCGCCGGCATCGTCGTCATGGTCATGGCCGGTCTCTCTTACTCCTCTCTCAAGATGCAAGAGTCAGCGCTTGCGCTCGCAAACACCGATCGGGCGAGAGCAGCGAGCCGAGCCGAGGCGGCCCACGTGCTGCAGCCCACGGACCCGCAGCCCTATGTGACCCAAGCAAGCATCTACTTCGCAGGAGCGAACGTTGCAGGCGAGGTGGATGGGGTGGCACGGGCTGCGGCAGCACTGGACAATCTGGCTCTGAGCATACACAGCATGGCCAAGGCGTGCGATCTGGAGCCTGCCAACTGGTCCCTTTGGTATCAGAAGGGGGTCGAGACTCTCAATCTGCTTCTGGTCCGGCTTGAGATCGCCGGTGAGCTTCCAGCAGACTGGGATTACGCGCAAGCGATGGCCCTGATCCCAGGCTTGGCGGACTGGTCCTGGGTGGACACTTCTCTCGCCTCGGAGTTGCCACTGCCCGGCCACTCGGCCTACTCTCGCGGCTTCTCCTCCGGCCGTGGATGCAGCCACGCGATATCGAAATGAGTCGAGTGGTGCTCTGGCCGAGATGATTGCGCGTGACCTGCGCAATGCTGCCGAGCGCAACCCTCGGGCCAGCCAGGTTGAAACAGCGACGCTGCTCAGCGAGTCGCTGGCCGGCGTGAACGCCTTCGGTCGAGCAACCGCGAATATGCGCTAGAAGCCCTTCCGCACCCTCACCAGTTGACGAAGGCAGTGGCCCCGAAACCGCCACTATCCCGCCGACCTCTGCGACTTCGCCAAGTAGTCAACATTGCCCCAACTGTCTCTAGCCATTCCCTCAGCTCGAGCCCGTATCTCTTCCCGCAAGGCGAGGCCACGCTCGAGTAACAACACCAGCTGCTCTCCAATCGCCTGTGCGTCGCGCTCCGGATGCACTGCATCAAAGGGCGGTATGGTAAGACCTGACAGTTCCGATAGCGCCTGCATCTTGAAAGTCGTTGCCGACAGAGGGAGCAACGGCGTCCCGCCCCCGCATCGCGAAGATGGCGGGATGCCAGCGACCGCCGATATAAGCGTCTGCGTTACCGAGAATGTCCGCAACCTGCTGGATGGGAGTACTCAAGCCCACAAGAGGCAGGCCCAGTCCGCGAGCCAGTGGGCGGATGATCTCCTCATCCACCAGATCGGACGCGGTCAGCACGATTTGTCCTGGGTAGACCGCTTGTAGTCGAGCGACGAGTTCCATAGCGGGGAACCAACAGATCAGGGTCGTTCACATGGCCGAGGGCCGACGATCCCCCGAGGCACACATAAGGCCGAGGCGGGTCGAACGTGGCCGCATCCGGCCATACGTCGAAGTAGGTCGGGCGTCCTGCGACAGCCGCCCACAGCTCCCTTTGCAGGGGTTGGAACCAGAATCCGGAATCGGGGCCAAGCGACCCTGGCAGAACGTCCTGCAGCGTTCAACAACAGAGATGGGGTCTCTGAAGACCACATCATCGAACAGCGGGTACACGTGTTGCGCCATCTCGCGTAAGTCGGGATGGTTGAAGTCGGCGGTGTGGTTGACGATGATGACCGGCGTGCCGAAGCGTGCCCTTAAGCAGGTGACTGAGAAACAAGACCGTCCGCGGATGGGGACCGTTGTTCACCATCGAGCCGTCTCCGTGGATCACGACCACATCGATGCTCGGCAGGATGGCCTTGAGCTGGGGCCATAGATCCTTCGTGGCCATCACCGACTCTGCCGCCCGTTCGAAATCCGCCCATCTTCTGGGGATGAGACGAGCCTCGCGGGAAGCACCGTGGCGATGTGCCAGCCTCCGCCAGATCTTTCCCGGCGCCGGGGGCACAAAGGCCGCCGCGATGCGCAAAGCACGGCCTCGGGCGCGTGCGCCGCTGCTCCCGGTGCTCCCCCAAGGACGCGTCGATGAGTTCCGCTTCCGAGATCGTACGGACGATCCGCCCACCGCGTTCGGTAATCATGGCCATGAGGGAGACTGCGGCCGCGCGATCACCCCAGTTGGGGCTGCTGGTGGAATCGTTGACGAAGAGCACGTTCATGAAGCACACGGCTCGTTGGATGCGCAGTCGGCCAACAGACCCGCCTTCAACAGCGTGTCGACGACCGGATAGAGATGCTCGACCGGAACGTGGATGGCGTCACTGATGTCGATCAGGTCG
Organism: Thermoleophilia bacterium; assembly: GCA_040772905.1. Lineage (GTDB taxonomy): Bacteria > Actinomycetota > Thermoleophilia > RBG-16-64-13 > RBG-16-64-13 > JAXGXJ01. Next base: position 13,925 of record JAXGXJ010000010.1, read on the forward strand.
TTGCTGCCGTCGGCGTAGGCCAGGAAGTCCATCATCGTGGCCGCCGATCGGGACGAGTCCCGCGTGCCCAGCGTGGGGTACAGACCCCGGCGGCCCAGCTGCGGCTCACCCAGACAGGTACCCCGGTAGACGCGATTGTTCTCCAGAAGTTCCAAGCAGTCCCGCAGCACCGCGAAGCCGCCCTGCAGTCCGGAGGGCGTGACCAAGCTCAGGTCGTCGAGCGAGGTGTGGTACTCGGCGTACTCGTGGTACTTCGAACGCATGACCGAGACCACCGGCAGGTCCACACCAGGGCTGCAGTACTGACGCTCGTCGCTGCCCCGGTCCAGATAGGAGTAGCGGACGAAGTCGGGATGCTTCGTCTGCAGCACGTGCAGAGCCACCCGGTCCGCCAGCGTGTCGCCCTTCCGCGACGGCAGATAGGAGAAGGCGCGATCGTCACCCACACACGTCACATTGACACCGGCTACCACGTTGGTCTTCAGCTCGTCCAGATGTCTGCTCAAGTAGACAAGCGCACCGATCGTCTCGGGGATGAAGACGACGCGGTAGGTGTAGCGACGAGGCCGGCTCATGACCCACTGGGCCAGCATGGTCGTCGCCGCGGGACCTGACAGCTCGTTGTTGGCCAGTGAGGGGTGGCACACGTACGTGGAGAGAAAGACCTCCTGCCGGGTGGCGCCCGGTCTGATCAGCTCCCCGTAGGTAAGTGAGCCGTCCTTGAGTTCGCTGTCGATGACCACCCGGTAGCGGCCTTCTTCCAGGGCCTCGCGCTGCCGGTGCGTCACGCAGAAGCCCCAGCGCCGCTCATAGTACGAGGTGACGTACGGCACCGCATCGGGCTGCTGCTCAAGGGAGTGAAGATACTCCTGGAGTTCTGCCAATGAGACGGTCTTGTCCACGGGGACCGAGTAGCCGACCACGTGCAGGTTGTTCTGCTGGAAGTCGACGACGCGCCTGCCGCTCTCGTCGAGGATGTATGCGTCTTTGATGTTCCATTCCTGAGGGACCGTCCAGTCGAACGCCTGAGTGCCGGTGGGCACCTCGTGGATGGTCAAAGGAATGTGCCGCTGCAGGATATGAAGGGTGTCCCGCAGGCCCTGGCCGGTGATACTCCGGCATATCGGGAACAGTTCGGCCACCAAAGCGTACAAAGCCGGCCCGCAAGCATCGAACTCGATCATTCTATCTTCCCGTTGCGCAGGTCTTCTTGCGCCTGACGGTATGTCTCATGCCGGCCCACGTCCTGCCAGTACTCGATGACCGGGAAGCTGGCGACCGTCTGCCCCTTCGCCAGAAGCAGCCGGATGAGATCGGTCATATCGAAACGACGGCCTTCCGGGATGTAGTCACACGCAGCGGGCTCCAGGAGGTACAGGCCGGCATTGACCAGCACGGTGAGGGTCGGTTTCTCCCTTAACTCCGTGACTCGGGCCCCTTCGCACTCAACCACCCCGAATGGCACAGGGATCTGGTGGACACGCACGCCGACGGTCATCAGCGCCCTCTGCCTCTGGTGATAGCGCAGCATGTCCTGGTAAGAGACCCCGGTGAGTACGTCACCGTTCATCACCAAGAAGGATCCGTTGGCCCTAGGCAGCAGCTTCAGCCCTCCTGCGGTCCCCAGCGGCTGATCCTCGTTCGTGTAGTTGATGTTGACCCCAAAGGCCCGTCCATCGCCGAAGTGCTTGACGATACTCTCGGGCAGGTAATGCGTGGTCACGTGCACCTCGCGGATGCCGGACCGACGCAACTGCTCGATGGTGCGCTCCAGCAGCGGCCGGTCCCCCAGCGGGAGCATCGGCTTTGGCACCTGCTCGGTGAGCGGATATAGGCGCCTGCCGTATCCGCCGGCCATAATCACCGCTGAGAGGTCGGTGCCGGCGTCGACCACGAGATCCTTGCGCAGGAGGAAATCGAGGAGTTCCCCATCTCCATCGACCACAGGCAGATGGTTGATGTCGCGCTCCAGCATCAGACGCAGTGCGTCCGCGCTCGAGATGGGTGCACTGGCGACTATTGGGCTGAGCACGGCGATCTCGCGGACGCAATCGTCGAGGGAGACCTTGCGCAGGATGGCGCGACGGATGTCGCCGTCGGTGAGAAGCCCCTGCAGCCGTCGTCCTGGCTCGCAAAGCGCCAATGCCCCGGTGCCCGCCAGGTCGAGTCGGGAGATGGCCTCTGCGATCGGCAGGCTGGGTGAAATGATCACGCTGTCGAGGAAGTCGTGCGAAGCCTGGCTCATCGTCGGCTCACCTTCATGGCGGGTACCTCATCCGTTCACGGCCGGCGTCTCGGACGGGACATTCCAGTGCCTACGAGAGGTCTCTCCGCTCGGCGGGTCGACGAGCACCACGGTAGTGATCCCGTAGGAGTTGTTGGCAGCCACTCCGATGGATTCCAAGGCACCGAGCGGGAAGGTCTCCTCGTCGAACACGTAGCGCCAAATGTGGAACGGCTCATCGATATCGAAGTTGTCGTGATGATACGTACCGGCGCTGGTCTTGAGCGCCAGCCAGGGCTGAGGGCCGAATGTCGGGACCTCCGACCGGACCTCCAGCACATGCCCGGAGCCGCCCACGGGGCGCAGAGCGGCCTCCAGCGGGCAGGCCGGCTCCGGTTGGAGCATCAAGGCCTTGCGCATCGCCTCCACCGCTTCGCAGAAGTCAAACGGGACGTCGGGGAATTCCTGCCCGATTGCAGCCAGCAAACGCCGAACCTGATCCACATCGGGCCGGATGTCGCGGAAATCATGATTGGTGAAGGCCAGCACCACAGGCTGACCATCCTGGGCCTCGCGAAAGGCCTGGCGCACGTCTTTCTCCGCCAGCAACCGGTAGCGAGTGCCAACATTCAGGCAGCGAGCGATCCAGCGCCGACACGCGCCCCGCACCTGATAGTCATCGTGGCTGGGGTGGTACGGTTCCCAAGTGACCGGCGCGCGCCGCCAGTCACCCCATCGGCCGTCATCCAGACCAGCCTGGACCTTGTCCTCGGCTGTGGCCACCGCGGCCTGGCTCGAGAAATCGAACGGAATGAACTGCTCCAAGAACCAGTGACTGTCGGGACGGAGCACGTGGAACCCGGCCCGGTTGGCGACCGGGAACCACTGCCGGTCGATTACCCGCCGCGAGATGGCCTGCTGCAGGCTGTCAGAGGAGGCCCACCAGTGTGTGGCGCACCGGTGCGCTTCGCGCCGGAAGTTGTGGGGATGATAGTGAAAATGCAGCCCATCGCGCAGCGAGTCCGGCCGAGTTGCATGGCAGCGATAGTGGTCGAAGATATTGTGGTAGCCGATGTCTCTCCGTCTGGGATTGGCGTCGTAATCGACATGATCTACGCAGAACCAGTTGTAGACCCATCCGTGGCCGTCGGAATCAAGCAGCCGGTCACGAAAGCCTGCCGCCAAGCACTCCTCCAGCATGGCGTCCACCTTGTCCCAGGTATCGTTGTAGGCAAGAAGATGAGGGTCTACCACCCTACGGACGGCCGCCTCCATGCCGTCCAGATCAACCTCGCCGGCCTGTAGACTTCGCAGCAGGGGCAAGCTTGGCTCGACCTCCAGCCCAAAGACCGACTTGAGCCGTTCGAAGGTGGCCTCCACCGATTCGTAGAGAGGCCCCTCGGTATCGATACAGTGGACTACGTGCACGGTGCTGGACATGGAACCTTCCCACTAGACGATTCCCCGGGAACGATAAGAGCGCCTACTGTAGATCCTCCCAGCGGATCACTTGGTCTTCCTCTATATCATCGGCAACTCTCCGGCCCAGTACATAGCGGATCTCGTCGGGAGCGATGCCCGTGCCGGGCCGCTTGGCATCCAAGTCGTCCTCGACGATGACGTGACCGGCCGGCAGGGGACAGCGGGCCACCAGACTCCGTCTGAACTGCCTACGCTTCTGGTACTCCGCCTCCGATACCGTGCGGCGGGCGCTTCCCAGAGCCCGAAAGACCGTTAGGCCTTCCTCGACGATCGTACGAAGCTCACGAGGGTCGGCCGAGATGGCGTGGTCCCAACCGGCCATGTCCTTGTCGAGGGTGAAATGCTTCTCGAGCACACGGGCCCCCAGCGCGATCGCGGCCAAGGGCACCGAGGTGCCCAGAGTGTGGTCACTGAAGCCCACCGGCACATCGAACGCGTTCTCTAGGGTGATCATGCTGCGAAGGTGGATGGTCTCCGGCTCGGGGGGATAGATGGAGACGCAATGCAGCAAGACCACCCGCTCGTTTCCCTGGGAGCGCACCGTCTCCACCGCCTGCTCCACCTCGCCTAGCGTGGCCATGCCGGTGGAGATCATCACTGGGCGCCCGGTGCGAGCTGCACAGGTGAGCAGGGGCAGGTTGACCACGTCCATGGAGGCAATCTTGATGAAGGGCACGTCGAGCCCATCCAAGAGGTCGACCTCTTCCGGCGAGAAGGCGCTCGAGCAGAAGGCGATGCCGCGCTCCCTGCAGTAGGCCGCGGCCTCCCTATGCTGGTCGGGTGTGAACTGATAGGCGCGCACCATCTCGCGAAGCGAACCGAAGTGTTTCTTCTTGTCGGAGTACTCGGGGTTGCGCTCGTACTCTTCGCGCGCGATAAGGGAGGATTCGCTCCACGACTGGAACTTGACCGCATTCGCCCCGGCGTCGGCGGCCGCATCAATGAGCCGGCGGCAGAGGTCCATGTCGCCGTTATGGTTGGAGCCCACCTCGGCGATGATGTATGGAGGGCACCCCTCGCCGACGGCGATGCTACCCAGGTTGACTCTTCTCATTCCGGCTCCTTAGGGTTCGTCCAGAGGAATCTCAGGGAGGCGTGAGCTATGTGTGACCACCATATCGGCAACAGAGGCAAAGCGTTGAGTTCCTGAACATAGCGCGCGAGCCGCTCCGGTTCCGTCACCACGTGTTGGTGAAAGGCGTCTATGTCAGCCGCCACCTGCTCCAGCAGGGCAAGACGCTCGGGGACAGCCGCCTGCGGTGGAGCCACCCTCAAGATCTTGAAGTGCCTTTGGACCGCAGCCGTGTCGGCCTCCACCCGCTCAGGCGAGAAAGGGCCCCGGTTGTGCGCCATGTTGGCTCCATGCTGACGGTAGTCCATGCGCACCACCGGGTCGAAGCCAAAGGCCGCATCGTTCAGCCAGGCTCGAGTCGCTATGAACCAGTCCACATGGACCACATCGGCTGGGATCGATAGGCACTGCGCAAGCACGTCGCAGCGATAGGCGCTGTTGGAGAGCCCGTAGAGGTTGTGACGGGGCAGGATGTCCGCGGGCGCAGTCCCCTCCGGCAGTTGCATGACCAGGTCCAGGTTCCGGTTGCGCTCGTCCACCAGACGCAGGGCGCAGCCGGCGACATCACTAGAGGAGAGTGCTCTACGAGCCGCCGCCACCCGGGTCGGATGGAGCACGTCGTCGCTGTCGACCAGGACCACCCCCTCGTGGTGACGTACCATCTGCCCCCAAGCGCGTTGCCGGACCTCCGCCGGTGTGTCTCCACTCTCCCCCGACACCCAGATCGCCTCAGGGCGGCCACCCATGGCCTGCTCCGCCGCCGCGGCCGTGAGTGAGTCCAAGCCGATCCACAATTGGAAATCCTGGTCCGTCTGACCCCGCAGCGACCGGTACCAGTCGGAAAGAAAGCGTTCCACCCCGGGGTAGATCGTCGTGTAAACGGCCAAGCTTGCCATGGAACAGCTACGAACCAGCCTCGGCAGGTTCCGGGCCGGGTTCCTGGCCAAGCCTGTTATGGTCGACTCGAGGGCCGAGCCCCATGCCAGGCCCCACTTCCGCCAGAGCCTGCGCTAAGAGAAAGTCATCCTCCATGTCGATGTCGAGGCCATGGATCCACGAGATTTCCCACCCCGTCTTGGTGGGGATGTGGAAGGTACCGTGGGTCCGGAGCATCTCCGCCTTAGCCCACCAGACCGCGCCCGTGGGACAGAACAACTCGGGTAGGTCCTGGCTGCGCTGGGCCATCTGCTCCGGGAACAACGCCTCCAGAGAGAAGTTCGAAGCGCGGCGCATGGCCCACCAAGGGTTCTGCCAACCATACCGCACCACGGAGAGCTGCGCGTCGGCGTCGGTTTCCACGAACTGCTGATGAGCCGCGACGATATCCTCGCCGGTGCGTAGGGGACAATTGGGCATCAGCTGGCAAACATGATCGTAGACAGCGCCGTCGGGGTCCAGCCGCTCGAGAGCATCCACGGTCGCTGCGGATACCGGGGTGACATCGTCAGCCAGCGACGCTCCACGCAGGAAAGGGACCTCGGCCCCGTGAGTGCGGGCGACCTGGGCGATCTCAGGGCTGTCGGTGCTGACGATGATCCTGGCGAAGAGGCCGCTCTCTCGAGCCGCCGCGATGGTATACGCGATGAGCGGCCGACCCCGCAGTAGGCGCACGTTCTTGCCGGGAACCCGCTTCGAACCCCCCCTCGCCGGTATCACGGCCAAGAATGACCCCTTGTCCGCGCTCATCGGGGCTCGACCCGTTGCCCAGCCAACCCCTCCACCGTCTCGACGATGCGCCGAGCCGCGTCCTGCCCGAAGGCGGCGCAGAAGCCGTTCACGTAATGCTCGGCCGAGCTGCGCAGCGATTCGCGGAAGGTCGCGTCACTCACCAGCCGGCGCACAATCTCAGAGAGCTCCTCGGCGGTACACGCTAGCGGACAGCCCGCCCTCTTCACCAGCTCTGTTCCGTGACTGGCGGATCCTGACCCTGGTTCCAGCACAACCACCGGCCGTCGCTTGGTCAGCGCATCACTGCCCACCCCGCTGCCTCGCACTACCACCACGTCCGCGACGGCAAGTGCCTCATCAAGAGTGGCCTCAGCATTCTCCATGAACCTCACTCCCGGATGACGTCGAGCCACCTCCGCGTAGCAGGCCCGGTCCTCCGCAGGATGCAGCCGGACGATCCCCGTGAATCCTGTCATCCCCTCCAGAGTGCTACAGAAGAGCTCAGCCAGCTGCAGGTATCCCCTGTCGGGCGAGGTCGCAAGCAAGGCTACCTGTGCTTCCGGGGCCAAGTCCAGCTTCTCTCTGGCCGCCGACGAATCGGGAAGACCCCTCGTGAGCCGGGGGCATCCGCCCACAACGATCTTCTCCGCACGCTCCCCTGCGGAAAGCAGGATATTCTTGTCAGCTTCTCCCCAGCATATGATCCGGTCCGCCAAGGCTGGTGCAAAACCCACGCCTGTAGGCGGGATGACCCCATGGACGAGGGTCACCGTAGCTATGCGCAAATGGCGCGCAGCCAAAACCAAGCAAGACCAGAGATGATTCCGGTCATATTCGGTCAGCACGACGGAGGGTCTATGCTCGCGGAGGAACTGCGAGAAGCGCTCGATCCGCTGACTGCTCGCCAAGAGGCCCAGCGAAAGGGCTTCGAACGCGCCGGCCGGCAACTCATACCGCAGGCACAGACTCTTTAGGTCCTCGGCCCAGCCGGGACGATTCATCCCATATTGCTTCCGCCAGTCGGCAACGCAGTAGTCGGGCCCACGACCACCGTCGATCACCGGGACCTCCGGGGCGAGCCCGGAGATGGTCGTCTTGTCTCCCATGATCACGGCACAGCGGTCGCCACCGAGTTCTTCGACTATCGGAAGCATCATCCCGTCGATGCGCGGAGTTGAACCCAGCCAGGTGACAAGCACCCCGTCGCTAAGGTCCGGGAGAGCGGTCCCCGCAGCGGTGCGTCGTGGCAACAATCGGTGACGTACGCGTCTGGCCTGGTTCAGCCACTTGGTCAGCCGCCGCCAATCACCGTTTCCCCAGAAGAAGTCGATCACCACCTGGTCGCTCAACGTCCATCCGATAGGGATGTCCCCGTAGCGGAGCCGAGAAAGCTCCGTCTCGATCCCTCGGAACTCCGGGACGCTCAGCGGGACCGGCATGTCTCTCGCCTCTCAAAGTGGCGGTACGATCCAAGACAGGCCTTCAAGGGCGCCCACCGATCCTCCGGCCCGGATTGCCCGCGTACGTTCCCGGGACCAGGAGGTCCTTGGTGATCGTTGCTCCAGCGCCGATCAGGCAGCCGCGGCAAACGGATACACCTTGGATGAGCGTGGCACCTGCCCCTATCAGGCAATGGTCACCTATTGCCACTCCCCCGCTCACGGTCGCGCCCGAGGCTACGTGGACATTCTCTCCCAGCCGACAATCGTGCTCGACGGTGCTGTTCGTATTGATGATGCACAGCCTGCCGACGACGGTTCCGCTGTTGACCACGGCGCCGTCGAAGACCACGGCTCCTTCACCCAACTCCACCTCTTCGTTGACGATGGCCTGTGGCGAGACGACGCTGGGCAGTGCGAAGCCCAGCGCCTTCACCCGCGCAGCCAAGTGCGATCTGGCATCGGAGGCATCGACTTTGCCCACGCCCAAGACAGCCCGTGTCGCCGTGCCCTGTCGGACCAACTCCGTCAGGACGTCATCGGTCCCGAGATAGGCCATCCCCAGCAGAACCCCCCGGTCTTCGGGATCGGTGTAACCAGCGACGGCGTAGCCAAGCTTCTTGAGTGTGCTCATGAGAACCTTGGCATGTCCGCCTCCGCCGACACTGACTATCGCCTTATCCGTGTTGGCTCCGTTCTTCCTGTCGCCTCGCGCTATTTGAAGCCCGGATGGTCCGCGCTCAAGAAACGCAGACTCAGCAACCTATGCGCGCTTCTATAGAATAATCCTATCTCAAGTGAGCGCCCTCGGTTGTCGCTGTCATTGATGTTTCTCCCTTCACTTAGTCGTTTGTCATAGGCCCGGTCCATCCCTATAGTGAACGCCGACGAGCAAATTCCTTGGGACTGGGGGCAGTCCGTGAGCAATTCCCAGGTTCGGGATGATCTGGATCTCCTCGACTTGATGCTTGAGGACCTGGATGCAGCACCTGACATCTATCAGACGACCAACTATTGGAAGGTCTACGAACAGCGGCTCATTCCCTATCTCCGGAACAGAGGTCTCAAGGACTTCAGGTCCGGCCAGTACACGGACGGCGGCGAGGTCTTGCGATCGTTTGGCGCGTCTGACGACGACGACTTCGAAGTCCCATACGGTTTTGGATCCAAACTAGCGGCCCTGCCTCCCGTGGCAACGCTCCTCAGGCGCTCTCCATTGGCTAGAGATATCCAAGCTTTGGCGGTCAGAAGGATGCGGAGAATCGCTTCGCTCGGCACCTCGGAGGAAGAACTCCTTGCCAAGTGGCGCAAGGTGATGTATGAGGAAGCCTCTCGGTTTGGGGAAGAATCCGGAGCGATGCCTTTGTCTCGTCTGTCTGCTTCCACAGTTGGGGGCCCTCGGGGCATCTGGCAGCATGGAAACGCCTATTACACCTTTCGGCTGCTCTACTACTATATGCGCTACGCATACGTCTGCCGTTTCTACGATTTCCGCCACAAGGCGACGGTGGTCGAACTCAGTTCGGGCTCTGGCAAACAAGCTGAAGTCCTTGCCCAGCTGCACCCGCAACTCACCCTTTGCCTCTTCGACATACCGCCGCAGCTCTACGTGGCGCATCAGTATCTCTCAGCTCTGCTGCCAGAGCGCGTTGTCGACTATCGCTCTACCAGAAGGACTGAGCGAGCGACCGATCTAACTCCAGGTATGATTTACTTTTTCGGGAATTGGCGATTCGACCTGTTGCACGAGATTCGTCCAGAGCTCTTCTGGTCCGCGGCGAGCTTCGGCGAAATGGAGCCGCACGTTGTCGCGAGCTATCTCAGAACCGTGAATGCCGCCGCTGACAACGTCTACTTGATGCAGAAGATGGATGGCAAAGAGCGGGCGCGGGCCGCAGGGGAGCCAGGAGTCCTCGAACCCACCGTCTTTTCTCACTATCGCATGGGACTACCGGACTTCGAGTTGCTCGATCGGTCGCCAACTTCCCGTCCGACCGGGGCGCGCATGCCCGGATACGAAGACTCCTTCTGGACGCGCAAGGCACTTTCGATGAGCTAGTACACGAGTCCCGGCGCCAGCGCTCAGACATTGGTAGCTGCACGCTCCCTGTTTCGCAAGTACCGCACCAACAGAAAGCACGCGATCACAAAAACCACGCGCCCAATGAGCATGGCTTGTGGAAACGCGGCAAGGGTGATCCCGCGGTACATCAGCCCCGCCAGGCTACCCCCATACGCAGCCATGCCCACAATGACCGCCGCAGCGTAAAGGTCCAGACGGCCCGTGACCGTGAATACAGTTGCAATAGGTTGGAAGCCACCGACAAACGGCAAGACCAGCGCCCAGCGTATTGCAGGGATTGCGTCGGTGTAGGCCGGAAGAAGCCACTCAACTACCGGCCGCGCGACAAGCCACCCGACAGCGGTCACCGGGATGAGACCAAGCGCGGTGATGATGATCGGCTTCCGAACAACCGCAATGAGGCCTTCGATGCTCTCGTCTTGTCCGTAATATTGGGCCATCCTCGGATAGACAACCTGCGAAACGGCGCCAGGGATTACCTGGATGGCCGAGGTGACCATGAGGACGACAGCATAGAGACCCATGCCTCTGGTGCCGGTGAACCTGAGGACAAGCGTGGAGTCGATCACAGCCCAATACGCGTAGATCTGCCCGACGACGAATATCGGCGCCCCTATCCTCAATAGATGTTTGAGGTGGGAGCGATTCCATGTGGGTCGAACGCGCACTGGGCGCCAGTGGTAGAGCATGCTTGCGCTGAGGATTGCCACCAGCACCAGGCGAATGCAGAGGCCGTAGAAGTCCAGGAGAGGAACCAGCACCACCAGCGCCAAAGCGAACGCGTTCTCCACCGCGTTGACCAAAGCGAGTCTGGCAAAATCGTGAGAAGTTCGAAAAGTGGTCTGAAGATAGATATTGCTGTAGAAGAGGAAGACGGCCAGAATGGCATTGGTGAACCAGCCGGCTGCTTTCCACATCTCGCCGCGAGACAAGTGCCAGCCCGCCACTCCCAGCAGTACGAGAAAGACGGCCGCTCCCACAACAAGAGCCCAGGCCTGCGCCGCCGCCGCCAGTTCTTCCGCGCGTCGTCGATCGCCCTTGCCAATGAAGAAAGGGAGTTCTCTATTCAATCCGTTGAGAATGCCAAGTTGCAGAAACGGCGCATACTGGAGAGCTAGGCCGATACCGTTGAAGAGCCCCAGAGTGGCCGGAGCCACTAGTCGGGCTACAAGCAGTCCCCCAACCGTGCGTAAGGCCATCGCGATGAGGTTTCCTCCGGCGAGTGAGCCCACCAGGAACGGGAGCGAGCTACGCGGGGTAGCAGTAGGTTGGTCACTGCTTGAGGTCGGTGACCCCGTCACGCCAGAGGTCACCACCATCGGTTTTGCCGCGCCTCTTGTCCCAGGTCTCGCACTGGCCATGTGGTCCAGCGTGTCAACTTCGGACCAACTACGGTCCGGTTGCTTCGCGCACGATTGCCGCCACTCGCACCAGATGGTTCTCTGTCAAGTTCACAGAACACGGCAGGTTAACCACCCTGTCGTAGAGCCGCAGGGCATTGACTATCTCGTAGGCCTGCATCTCGATATAGGGACGCTGCAGATGTACAGGACGCCACAAAGGACGCACTTGGATGTCTGCTGCCAGGCAGGCCCCAAGCACCTGCTCTTTGTGGTGCGAATCCGAGCACAAGTACCCGTAGAACCAGCGGTTGGACTGGGACCATGAGGGCTCCTGGAGCATGTTCGCCGGACCCAGAGCCTCTTCATAGCGACCGAAGTTGGCCCGCTTGGCGGCCACTCGTTTTTCGAGGGTCTCGAGTTGGGCCAGGCCTAGGGCCGCAAGCAGGTTGTTCATGCGGTAGTTGTAGCCGACATCGTTGTGGATGTATTCCACGCCGTCCTCTTTGGCTTGCGTGGTCAAGTACCTGGCTTTCTTCGCAATCGTCTCGTCGTTCGTGAGGATGGCTCCCCCGCCGCCGCTGGTCACGATCTTGTTGCCGTTGAAGCTCAGACAGCCGATCGACGCGAGAGCACCACAGCGCCGTCCCTTGTAGAGGGAGCCCAGCGCCTCTGTGGCGTCTTCCACAACCGCCAGCCCGTATTCGCGTGCCAACTCGTTGATTGCGTCCATGTCCGCGGGCGTCCCGAAGACATGCACCGGGACCACCGCCGTCACCCGCCTGCCAGTGGTCCGGTTGATGGTGCTCCCGTCCCGCGAAACGCACTCCCGCTCTAGGAAGCGGCGTAGAGCGTTGAGGTCCATGTTGCAGTAGTCGTCGCAGTCAAGGAACACGGGGTATGCGCCCAGGTAACGAACCGGATTGGCGGTAGCGATGAAGGTGACAGTGGGCACGATGACTTCTTCACCCGCTTGCACTCCCGCCAGGATGAGAGAGATGTGAAGCGCTGCCGTCCCGCTCTGACACGCCACGGCGTATTTGGCCCCGACGACATCCGCCAACGCCTCTTCGAAACGACCCACGTAGCTACCGGCGGACGAGACCCATCCGGTCTCGATGCAATCGGTCACGTATTCGAGTTCCCGCCCGCTTATCACCGGCTCACAGAGAGGGATCATCGTCGCCTCAGCAGTTGCGGTAGCGCGAGTCGTAAGGGTCGGAGATGAGCCCTGCTTGGATAGCCGCCACGATCTCTCGTATGCCGTCGGGCAGTCTCTTGCGGGGCTTGAAGCCCAGCGCCGCGATCCGGTCGAAGTCCACCCGGTAGTCGCGGGGGTCTTCGTCCTTCTCCACGTCGATGATACGAACGGGGATCTGTTTCTTGATCTCTTCGGCGATCATGCGCTTCTGATAGTTCTCATCGTTGGAGCCCACGTTGAAGACGCGTCCGCCCACCAGTTCTGCTGGTGAATCCAGCATCAAAACCACCGCGGCCACGATGTCGCGCACGTGGCAGTAGGGACGCCAGAACTGCGGCCCATAGATCTCCAGCTCCCCCTTGAGAAGCGCGTCGCGGGCGAACTCGTTGATGGTCAGGTCGAAGCGGGGGCGCAGGGAAAGCCCGTAGACGGTGGCAAAACGCAGGATGGTGTAGTCCACGGGAGTCGAGCGCCCCAGCAGGAACTCCTCGAAACGCACCTTCAGCTCCGCGTAAAGACTCACGGGGCGCAGAGGGGCGTCTTCGGTGAGCATGACGTCTTCGGCCATCTTGCCGTAGTTGCTGCACGTGGAGGAGAACAGGAAGCGGCGTACACCGTTCCGTTCGCACAGCTGGAAAAGGTTCCTTGAACCCTCCCAGATAGTGCGGGTGGCTAGCTCCGGCTGAGCCCTACAGGCCGGATCGCCCACGATGGAAGCTAGATGCACCACAGCGTCGAAGCGGGAGCGGACGAATATCGGCTCCAGCTGGTCCGTATCGGTGATGTCGACCTTGTGGACGGTGAAGGAGGGCAGCGTCTGCAGGTCGATCAGAGCTTCGCCCCCGAACAGCATGGCGTCGACCACCGTCACCTTGTGGCCTTGAGCCAGGAGTTCACGGGCGAGGGCCGAGCCTATGTATCCAGCTCCACCGGTTATGAGAACATTGCTCATATCGCGTCCTAGGTCGGTCTTGAGGCTTCTATAGAGTCTACCAGCAGGATGAACTGCGCCGGCTCAAGATTCTGATAGCTCGCATCAGGTTATCGGCGTTTGAAGAGAGAGAGTTGACGAAGGCGTTGGAGGTTAGGCTCAATTGTCATCGACCACACGGTCGAGCCTTCTCGTTCCTGCCAACAAGACAGGCTCATCTTCCGTGGTCTGAAGCCGATGAAAGTGTTGACTCTTGTGCGGAGATACACAAGCTGCACGCCTAACGGCGAGAGCGAGAGGAGCAACAAGATGAGAATCACTATGGAGTCCCAGCACTTGAACGGGCTGAAGGTGATCATCCCCGGGATATTCGAAGATGAGCGAGGGTTCTTCTCCGAAGTGTACCGGCAGGACCAGTTTGAGGAACTGGGACTTCCGGGCGTATTTGTCCAAGAGAACCACTCTCGCTCGCTCAAGGGAGTAGTCCGAGGGCTGCACTTCCAGTGGGACCCTCCCATGGGCAAGCTCATGAGAGTCACCGTGGGCCACGCGTATCTCGTCTCAGTAGACATCAGGCTGGGTTCGCCCACCCTGGGTAGGTGGCATGGTGTCGAGGTGTCGGCTGAAAACAGGAGGCAGGTGTGGGCCCCAGCCGGCTTCGCTCGAGGCTTCTGTGCGCTGTCCGAAGCGCTGGAGATCCAGTACAAGTGCACGGGGATCTACAACGGAAATGCCGAGTCTGGCATACGCTGGAATGATCCAGCCATTGGTATCGATTGGCCGGTGATCGATCCCATCGTGTCCGAGAAAGATGCGACAAGTCAATCCCTCGCCGAATGGCTTGCCAGACCCGAGGCCCGCCACTTCAAGTATGCTCAGCCCTAGGAACAGAGGAGGCTCAATGTCGCCCAATATCTTGCTGGCCGGCGGAGCTGGGTACATCGGTTCCGCACTGGCTCCTGCCCTTGTCGACAGAGGGTACGGTCTCACGGTCGTCGATCTTCTCTGGTTCGGCAATCATCTGCCCCCTGACGTGCCGGTGATCCAGAAGGATGTCTTCGACCTCACCGTGACAGACTTGGAGGGCTTCGATCAGGTGGTCTTCCTAGCTGGGCTATCCAACGACCCCATGGCAGAATACTCACCGAGCAAGAACTTCGTCTTTAACGCGGCTGCACCAGCCTATTTGGCCTACACTGCCAAACTGGCAGGGGTCAAACGCTTCATTTACGCCGGTTCGTGTTCCGTATACGGGTACACGGTCAACGAGCTTTATGACGAGACCTCCCCGGCAGTTTCGAGACACCCCTACGGGATCTCCAAACTGCAGGGAGAGCAGGCTGCAATGCAGTTGTGCGACGAGAGCTTCTCTGTGATTTGCTTCAGGCAGGGTACTGTGAGCGGGTACAGCCCGCGCATGCGCCTTGATCTCATAGTGAACACCATGTTTAAATCTTCGGTTCAAGACAAGAAGATCACTGTGAATAACCCATCGATTTGGCGGCCGATTTTGAGCATAAGAGATGCTGTGAGTGCTTACATACGTGCTGTTGAGGCCAGTGAAGATATATCCGGTGTTTTCAATATCGCCTCAGGAAATTATACAGTCGGTGAAACTGCTGACATCATAAGAGACGTCGTTGAGAATAGATTGGGTTATAAACTTAAGCTCGATATAAATCACAGGCAAGATTTTCGTAATTATAAAGTAAGCTTTGAAAAGTCAATGAATATACTAAGTTTCAAGCCCTCTCATGACGTTAATTCTATCACCAATCATCTGATTGATAACTGGGAACTGTTTAGAGACGTTGATAATCCCATCTACTACAACATCAAGGTGTTCGAATCTCTGGAAATGCGTTGAAATCCCCGGAGGACCATAGTCTCATGAGAGCAGCCGTCATAGGTGCCAACGGTCAACTCGGTAGCGACCTAGTGCTGGAATGCATGAGGCGCGGTTGGGAGACAGTGTCGTTCACTCATGACCAGGTCATGGTTGAGGATTTAGAGTCTGTCCGGCGCGCTTTCGACCAGGCTGTCCCAGATGTAATATTCAACACTGCCGCCTTCCACAACGTCCCCAAATGCGAGCAGGAGCCCGAGCGGTCGTTCGCTGTCAACGCTCTGGGCGCCCGTAATGTTGCGCTGCTTGGTGAAGAGATGGGGGCGGCCACGGTCTTCTACAGCACCGACTATGTCTTTGACGGCGCGAAGCTTCAGCCCTATGTTGAAGATGATCTGCCAGGGCCCCTGAATGTCTACGGTGTTAGCAAGTTGGCTGGCGAGCACTTCAGCCGCAGCCTCACATCCCAGGGCCTTGTCCTTCGCATTTCTGGCCTCTTCGGCAAGGTCCTTTGCAGGGCGAAAGGCGGCAACTTCGTCACCACAATGGCCAGAGCGGCCAGAGACCGGCCAGAGGTAAGAGTGGTAGACGACGAGGTGCTTTCGCCCACTCCCACGAGGGAGATTGCTCGGGTAAGCGTCGACCTCGTGGAAATCGGCGCAACGGGTCTCTATCACGTGGCGAGCGAAGGGCAGTGCTCCTGGTACGATTTCGCCAGAGTGATCTTCGATACGCTCAAGTTCAATACTCCCTTGCTGCCGTGCAGCGCCGCGGAGTTACCTTCAGCGGTCAGGCGGCCGTCATATTCGGCTCTTGATAGCACCAGGCTGGCGAACCTGAGCATAAGCCCGCCACTCCATTGGCGGGATGGCTTGGTGCGCTTTCTCCAAGAGGAATGGACCGGTCTCGGCACCTAGTCCAGCAACGCTCATGAAGAAGAAGTCAATCGTCATACTAGGCCCCGCCTTTGGCCAATTCCCGCAGATGGTCGCCAAAGGATTCCGCCAGAATGGTTTCTCAGCCGAGTGCTTCTGTTATGCGGAACCACCCGATGGTATGCTACAACGTCTGGTGTGGGAGCATCTACCCCGGGTACGCGTCCACGCCTTCAGACGAGCGGCGCTGGAGCGCGTACTCAGACGGGTCTCAAAGGCCTGCGAGGACGCTGCTTCATTGCTGGTCATAAAGGGTGATGCAATCCCCGTCGACAGATACTCCGTGCTTCTAACCAGCGTGAAATGCCCGAAGGTCTACTGGATGATGGACAGCCTCCGCGGCATCAAAGATGGGCTGGCGAGGGCACGTTTGGCTGACATGATCTTGTCGTTTGAAGGCACCGACAGTCCGGCAGTAGGCAGCCTTCCTGTCCCGCATCAATTGGTCGCACTCGCAGTCGACCCGGACCAGTACTTCCCGATAGGCTCGGCCCAGCGGTGGGCACTGTCATTCGTCGGCGCGCTTTATCCGAACCGCCTCGCCATGCTCGATTCGATTCTGTCAGATACGCGATTCTCGCAGGAGCTGCATGCGCGCATAGTCGGGGATTATCGCTCCGAGATTAACCCTTTCCGCACCAGACGACTGCTGCACGCGTATCCCTCCGTTGCGCCCTACCTACAACAGGCGACTCATTGGCCGCATGAACGCATCAACAGTCTGAACAACGAGAGCCGCGTTTGCCTCAACATCTTCCACCCGCAGTCCGTGGACAGCGTCAACCCTCGGGTCTTCGAGATCTGCGGCAGCGGGGCTTTCCAACTCTGCCAGGCCAACGCTGCGGTGGGAAGGTACTTGGATCTGGGCCGCGAGGTGGAGGTGTTCGAGACTGCCGAGGAGGCTGCGGACAAGGCGTTCTACTACCTTAATCATGACGCTGCGGCCAGACGGATCGCTGCAGCCGGCCGACGAAGGGTTCTAGCCGAGCATACGTACAAGACCCGGGTTGGTCAGATAATCCAAGGACTGAAGAGGAACGGAGTCTTTTGAACCCAGCGGGAGCAACATGAAAATCCTGTTCCTGATCTCCACGCTTGGTCTCGGCGGAGCCGAGAAACAGCTCGTCGCCTGTGCGGACATCCTGCAGCGCGAGATTGGAGCTCGGGTCTGCGTCGCCTCCTTCGACGAGACCAGAACAGAGCGCCTGCCGGCACTCGAGAACCTAGGCGTGCCCGTGATGATTGCCGGACGGGACCAGGACATGCCCAGGAGGATCCAACGAGTTGTCTCCTTCGCGAGGAAAAGCCGGCCGGATGTGGTCCACGCCTTCAGCTTCTCACTCTCTCCTTTGGCACTCGTGACCGCAATGACCGTCAACGCTGCGCCCGCTGCATCCTTTCAGGGCGATGGTGTGTCGGATCTCGAGGGTCGGAATGCGCTGTTGACGCGCGGGACCTTCGCGTTCGTCAACTACTACACCTCCAATTCCCATGAGGCAATCGCCCGAGTGAAGCCGCGTATGCGCCCGCGAGCGCTGGTGCAGTACGTTCCAAACCTGGTGGCCCCTCCGGCCCAGACGATGGAAGGATCGAGGCTACCAAGGAAGAGTGGCGAGTTGACGGTCCTCTCTGTCGGTCGCATGGACGATAACAAACGGCTGGGCGTGTTCTTGCAGGCTCTGGCCGCGGCCAGGACGCTGGAGCCGCAGCTCACCGGTGTGATCGTGGGCGACGGGCCCGCGCGCCCCGGCCTGATGGAACAGGCAGCGAGCCTCGGGCTGTTACCCCAGGGCGTGCGATTCACGGGGCAACTCCTCGATCCTTCTAGTAGCTACGCAGATGCCGACATGTTCGTCCATCTGGCCATTAGTGAGGGCACACCCAACGTAGTCCTGGAGGCCATGGCTATGGGATTGCCGGTCGTGGCCACTGGAGCTGGAGATCTCTGTCGCATCATCCGACCGGGCCAGAACGGCTTCCTGGTGCCCTTCGATGACGTACCGGCAACCGCGCAACGTCTGGTAGAGTTGGCCCGAGCGCCCGAACTCCGCATGCGCCTGGGAGGAGAAGGGCGTAGGGACGTGCTCAAGTCGTTTGGCTCCGCAGAAGTAAGGCGATCACTGGAACGCTTCTACACCGCTGTCGCGAGTCGGGTTTGAATCACTTCGGGCCCGCCCCGTGCCGCGCCCTTCATCCGCGTGCCTTGGCACATCATCAGCGTCGGGCGGCCGCAAGACGGATTGCCCGGATGTGGCGCCGCCATGCCGGTACTTGGCCACGCAGACCCGCGGCGACTGTTCCCGACCGAAGACTGAAAACGTACGGTGTCACTTCATCGAATGGGACTGCTCGGATGAACTCCATCGTCCTTCGGAAGTCCGCTTCTGTCTCTCCGGGAAACCCGCAAATGAAGTGTGACCCGAGGAAAACCTCGGGAATCTCGCGCTTGAGAGTCTGAAGACACACGAGTGCGTCCGATGCGGCATACTCGCGATTCATTGACTTGAGCACGGAGTCGCTGCCAGACTGCACCGGGAATCCTGTGGAGCCTATCTTGGTCCGATGATTGACGAGGAGCTCCAGAAGTTCTGGGAAATAGCGAATCAGCCAGTGCGGGCCGAAATCTGCCCAACTGATACGAAATCTCCCCTCAGTATTCAGCAAGGCCCGCAGCAGATCAACGACGGTGGCACCGCAGTCCTGGCCGTATGCCCCTACGTCCTCCGCGATCAACTCAAACTCTTCGAAACCGAGGGCAAGCCCAGACTCCAGTTCAGCGACTATCAACGGTAGGGGCTTCGAACAGAGTTCGCCAGTGGCCAGCCGGATCGCACAGTAGGTGCACGCACTCTTGCAGCCGGTTGCCACACGAATTCGATAAGGTGTGCCATTGGACAGGGCGTTCACGGTCGATGTGCCCCCCAGCCGGTTACGAAGACCGAGAAGGCGATACAGTGGGATCAGCGGCAAAGTCTGGCGATCAGTGGCGCGAGCGGCGAGACGCGCACGGATTCCAAAACAGGCCTCACAAGACAGAAGGTCCTCCTCGAACACGTTCGGATCGGCAATCTGTGCGAGCGGCACATCGGCGGAGACCAAGAGTTCCAGTCTCTCCAGTTCGTCCCTAGTCAGCGGCATGATTCCAGGCATGCCGGACAGCCTTACGCGAGCTATGCCCGAGATGCAGCCCGTCAGTACGATGGGAGCGTCTTTTCGTCTGTTCTGACGAGCGTGTCGGACCGAACGAAGGTAGGACAGAGTCGCCTTTTCCTTTTCATCTGTGAAGGCGCAGCCGGCAATGACAACGATGTCCGCTTCCTCGTACTGCGTTGTCAGAGACCAACCGTTCGTCAGGAAAAAATCCTTGATGCGCTCAAGATCCATGCGAGCGCGTGGGCAGCCGTTGACTTGCGTCAAACATACAGTCCCGCAGTCTGGCTCCACTGCGGACTCTGCCCTCCTGTCGTCCAGGTTGCTGACGCTCACCACCGCTCCCCCCGAACCCCGTTTGTCGTGAATGCGATCGACCCCCACCCTAGTGAGAACATCGGCAGAAGTAAACACGACTGCGTGGCGACGCCCGCTTTTGTCCTACAGCCATGTGGGTCGATGACTTCAACCATCAGCCTCGAGTTCTTTCCTCGTCTCTCGCCTGCTCGCCCCCAAGTTGAGCCTGTACGTACACGTGGCGGCGGACAGATCGAAGGAGCCTGGTTGCCTCTCAGATACGGTTTCGATCTGGCCGCTCCCGATATCAAGCTGAGAACCCAGTTTGGCTGTCGGGCGGGCAACAGAGAGAAGTGCGAGCACGATCCAGAGCTCCTTGTGGGTCACCATATCAAGGGCAGAAGAAGTAATCATGAGGGTGAGAAAGAGTATGAGGTGAAAAGGGACTCGCTTGCCTCGGCACCTGAGCGCAGGAAGAAGAGCGGCCCCCAGGGCGACGGCCAGCAGCCCCAACCCGACAACCCCAGTCTCGGCTGCAGTCTGTATCCACAGGTTATGTGACACCCTCGCCTTCCCGATGATCGCCAGAGTGGCTTCCATGAAGCTGCTAAGACCCATCCCGCCGACCGGGTGTTCGTAGAACATCTGCTGCCCTGCCGCCCAGATCTCTGTGCGACCGGTCAGCGTGGAGAGCGATTCCGTATCCGCTGAGAAAGTGACCCTTCCGATGTTCTCCTCCAGACCAGGAGCAACCGGCAGTAGGTAGAACACGGCAGCGAAGGTCGCCAGGATTACCGCCGACCACAGAACTCGATAGGTAGCTCTCGCGAAGCCAAGCGCGAAGAACACCGCCACCAGCCCCACGCAAGCGGCGATGAACCCAGTCCGGGAGGCGGTGAGAACGACGGCGAACACGCCTAGCGGAATGCAGGCGACATTGAGCCATCTCAGGGGACCGTGCCGAGTGCTTGTGACCAATAGCAGAGCCATGGGAAAACTCATGGAAATCAGACAGGCCGCCTGATTGGGGTCAAAGCCGGCGGGGGCGAAGCGATAGTCGACCACCGATCCGCCGGTGAGGTAGGCGTAAACCAGCACCAGACTTACGATGACGCAGCCCAGAACGAAGGCCTGCATCAACTGCAGCCTTTCTCGTTCGCCGACGGCCGCCTCTGCTATCAGCCACACCATAGCCAGCAGCTGGACCATGGTCACCATCCCCGCGACGGTCTTGGACGGGTCGAGGCTCCAGAAGTACGTCGTCAGCTGCCAGTAGACGAGTCCAGCGAAGGCGAGGGCGAAGGTGGGGGGCCGCTTGAACCTACCCTCCGCCAGGCATCTGACAAGCGTCAGCCCGATTGCTGCCATGCCTATGAGGCTACTGGCGGTCTTGGCCCCGCCGATCTCGATGGCATTCTCCCAGGGGACGGCGAAAACGAAGACCAGGAGCAGATAGAAACTCAGGCGACGCACGAGCTTCTACTCCTGGCCGCTGCGAGTCCCTTGACGTCACGCCTCGCCATAGTAGCCACCGTAGCGCCGGTAGCGGGATTCCTCACCGGCCATGCCGGTCACAACAAGACCCAGCGGCTTCACTCCCACCCGCTCCAGACTACGGCGGGTCCTGCGGGCATCGTCCACCCGGGTCAGGCCCCACCTGGCCACCAGGAGCACGCCGTCAACCTCCTTGGAGATCTCCAACGCGTCGGAGACGAGCAAGAGGGGAGCAGCGTCGACCACGATGTAGTCGCAAATGGCTCGCAGTTCCCTCAACACCTCCCCCGTTCGAGGCATGGCCAGCAGTTCGGCCGGATTGGGCGGGATGGGACCGGCAGGGACGCACACGAGGTCTCGAGCCGCCGACATTCTGTCCCGATGGCCGTTGCCCTTCACGCCCGCGTTGCCGCCATTGCGTTCTGGAAGAAAACGGGTGACCTCCACAATCTGCGCCACATCGTTCACCGTGCTGGTGCCCGCTAGCAGGTCAGTGAAGCCCCTGCGACCGTCGAGACCCAGGTAGAAGCTCAACACCGGTCTGCGCAGATCAGCCTCGAGCAGCACCACGCGTGCCCCCGACATGGCCAGGCTGAGGGAAAGGTTGATCGCCGTCACCGACTTGCCCTCGTTGGGTAGAGAGCTGGTGAGGAGAACGCTATTGATATTGCGACCCACTTCGAAGTACTTGAGATTGGAGCGCAGCATTCTGAAGGCTTCGAGAGTGTTGGCACTCTGCTCCTGGAAACCCACGGAGACGGGTGCCCGGCGTTTGGCCCGGCGCCATCTCCACCCCACCATGGGGATCCTGGCGATCACGGGGGCGCCCAGCTCTCTCTCGAACCGTTCCTCGTCCTTGATCCGCCTATCGAGCAGATTGAGAAGGGAGGCCAACATGAGACCCAGAGCCAGACCCAACACCAGCCCCACGCCGGCGTCTCGGAGGGGATGCAAGTTGAAGGGCGTAGGAGGAACCACCGCTTCCTGCACCACCTCCCAGCCCCCCGTCTGCATCGACTCGAGCACGGTCAACTCCTCAACCTTCTGACTGAGGGTCTGTCCCCGAGTGGAGGCGAGATCTCCGGGCGTCAACGATTCCAGCTGAGCCTCCAACTCGGCCCTCGCGTTCGCCAGAACCGCCCGATCAGCCCGCTGGCGATACAGAATGAACTGACGTGCAAACGTATTTGCCACCAAGGCGACCTCGTCCGCATCCGAACCCTCACCACGTATCTCCACCGTATTTGCCGAAGAGTTGGGCTTGGTGGTGATCATCTGCTTCAGGGAACTCAAGGAGCGGCGACTGCCCAGCTCCTGTCTGACCTCTTGGGCCACTTGGTCGAGCTTGATCAGATTTGCCGCGGAGGTGAGCGCCCGGCTTCCATCGTTGACATCGAATACCTGAGTGCCGAACAACGCTCGGTCTAATGAAGCGGTCTCCAGCAGGATCATCGCCGTTGCGCGGTACTGAGGGGTAGCCTGCAAGAAGTGGGCCGCGCCAGCCGCAAGACCCACGAGCGTCAGAGCGATGATGACCCACTTCCTGTCCCTCAGGATGCGGAGCAACTGGGCGATGCTTATGGACTGTGAATCCGGTTCTTCAGGCCGCCCGGCCATCGTCTTCGTCTAACCTCCTACCAAGACCCTGCCTTCAAAGCATTTCATCATACATGTCTTCGTCAGTACCGCCCCAAGTCTTGAGGAAGCGATGCTCTCAATCGACTGACTCCATCCCGCTCACAAGTAGCCCTGCACCCCCGCCATCAAAGACTCTGTCCGTCTTAGACCCAGCCCCATCGAGCAAATCCAGGCTCGGGCTGACAAAGGACTAAAGCCTCTCCCGCAGTTGGTCGATATTAAATCCACTGAAAAGCAAGTGGTTAGCCAGACACGAAAGGGCATCCCCATCGCGAGGTGGGTGCGCAAAGCCACGGGACTTCATCAGGTCGATGAAGCCAGCCGGGTTGCCGAAGTCTCCAGAGCCAGTCCTGGAGACCCAAAGCTTTGTCGGGTCAGGCCTGGACTCTGGAGGCAAATGATGACTCAGAACGTCCCCCTCATTCAGTCCACCACGACCCGAATACGAAGATCCCTCAGCACGCCAGCACGAGCATCCGTCACCTTCATCCTCTCCGCTGTACTCTTGATTCTGGCCTTTCCCGCCGTCGCAGCCGGCCAAACCCTCGACGTCACCGCCTACGGCGCCAAGGCTGACGGGGTGACCGACGATAGGGCCGCCATCCAGCGTGCTATCGACGCCTGCCCGGCAGGCGGCACCGTCACCCTGCCGGCGGGCACCTACCGCGTAGGCTCCACGGTCAACCTGAAGAGCGGGATCACCATCCAAGGAGCCGGACCTGAGCAGAGCATCCTTGTGATGCCCAGGCAGGCGTCGGCCACCCAGATGTTCTATGGTGGGCGTCTGACCGGCACCACCATCTCTCAACTCGGCTTCCGAGGTTCCGGTGCGTTCACGGGCAATGAATACGGCCTCTTGGTCAACGGGGCCACGGGCTGCACCCTGGAGAACCTGCGTTTCTCCGACCTGAGGTTCGGCATGAAGTTGGGCGCTGGTGAGATGTCAAGCGGGTGGATGGTGAGAGATATCGTGGCACGAAGCTGTCGGATCGCTCTCTTCCTGGCCTCCTGCAAGGACTCGTCCTTTGTCAACCTCAACCTGCACGGCGAACCGGAGCAACCCAGCAATGTGCACGACCACACCGTCTATATCAATGAAGATGTGACGAACTGCGTCTTTAACGGCTGTTCCTTCTCCGGAGGGGCGGGCTGGGCCCTCCAGTTCTGGGCAGACCGCGGCGGCACGCGTAACCTCACCTTCACGAACACCGTCATCGACGCACGAAATGGGAACCATCCCATCGTCGTCGGTCCCAGCTTCTCTGACATCACTTTCACCAACACCACCATCTATGCCAAGACCGGGGACTCCGCGGTCTGGTTCTACGGGGGGAGCAACTTCACCTTCGACGGGTTCGCCGTGACCGGGGCCAAGAATCTGGTCATCGTCGATGACAACCTGCCCGTCTCCGGCATCCAGTTCAAGAACGGCACCTTCACCGGTACCACGCTTCTCTACAACAATTGGGGTGCGGGCAATGTGCTCTTCCAGAATGTGACAGCGCCACAGGCACCTACCACTACCACCCAGGAAGTCATCACTACGACTACCACGGCGCCAAGGCCGACAACGACGACCACAACCGAGGCACCGCCCACGACCACGACCGCACCGGCCGTGAAGATCGCTCCTACAACTACCATCGCGCCCGTGACTACTACCACCAGAGCGCCTGCGACGACTGTTGCAGCGGAACCGAGACCCACGACAACCACCACCACGGTGCCGCCTACGACCACCACTACGGCAGTGACGGCTGCTCCTCCCACTGCCAATGCGCCTACCACCACGACTAGCGCCATCACAGTGACTCTGGAGCCCGGAGACGCGACCCCGCCGCAGACGCAGGCGCCCAGTAGCGTACTGACCATGGCTAGCCCCGCGGATGGAGAGACTGTGGGTGGTCGAGTATCGGTCCGTCTCACAGTCGCGTCAGAGACGCCGGTCGCGAAGGCACACTTCCAAGTTGATGGCCGCCCTACAAGCCTCGATTACCGCGCTCCCTATGGATTCACATGGAACACTGCATGGACTGCACCCGGCAGCGCCCACACCATCACAGGCGTTGCATACGACAAACAGGGCCGCGAGATCGGGAGAGCATCTTCCCGAGTTACCGTCGCTGCGGGAGAACAGTCGCGGCTGCCGTTCGTCTTCCCCGTTAGGGCCGCGACAACCGACTCAACTGATCCGGCTCCCGACGCACCCTACTACGAAGCTGTGTCTGCTCTGGTGGAGTCAGGAGCCATCTCAGGGTTCGCCGACGGACAGATCGGCGCCGAGCGCCCGATCAACCGCGCCCAGTTCGCCAAGGTGGCATCCATCGTCCTCGGTATCGACGTTGAGGAGACCACTGCCACGCCCTTCCGCGATCTAGATGATCCAGACAAAGACCTATATCCACACAAGTATGTTGCCGCTCTCTATGGAATAAGCGCGATCTTCGGGACCACTCCCACAGAGTTCTCACCGTGGAACCCACTGACCAGGGCTCAATTGGTCAGCATGCTGGTAAGAGCGATTGAAACGCTTGATCCGGGTGTACTTGCAGTCAGGTCTAGCAGCTCGCTGTCCGTGCACGGCGACTTCAGCGAAGACCACGCGCGCGCGATGGCCATCGCCGAGGCCAGCGGTCTACTGGCCGGTATCGAGGGCTACGGGGAGGATTGGGATCCATGGGCTCTGGCCACTCGGGGAGAAACGGCGCAGATCGTGCAGAACCTCATCGGCCTGTAGTCTGCATCACCCTGAACGCATGGTGAGAAGGATGTTCATCACCTGCCGCAGCCGTACCTGACCCGTGACTGGGGCTCATCATCGAGCCCTAGTCACGGTAGGTCATCGCCACCGCCTCCTGTAGTTCGGCTGAGGCCTCGGTTATGCCGGGGCTGGAGTCGTAACAGGGTGGTTTCACCGCGTAATCACGATACTCGTCCGGGTCACCAGTCTCTCCCGCTTCTGCGGCTCGGATGACGTTGTACAACTCGCGCGCCGTGACGTAATGGAGCACGTACCGGGAACCGTCGTTGTAGGCCGCCTCCAGGTGCTTGAATCCTTCGTCCATGGCACGGCCGAGAACCACATCGGCATCAGTCGCTCCGTGGGTGTGTACCTTGACGATGACCCAGTCCGGTCTCCCTGCTACATGGATGGACGTACCCACCCAAGCTTCGATGAGTCTCCCCGTGGGGGGTCTGCGGCTGTTGATGGAGTCACCGAAGGTCAGCCTGCCTTCAACCCACACAGGCCGCACCGGTCCTTGAATCATGAGCAGCCCTGACTGCGTCCTCACCCCGGCCCGCGCACGCGGCCCAGACGAATACGATTTCGGGCGATGGCGGTGGATGTCCGCGTAATACACGCGATTGATATTCCTGGGATTACTTCTCTGACACGAGGGAAAGGTGAAGTCCGCGTAGCATCCGGTCTCTTGAAGGATCGAGATCTCGCTATCCACGCCGCAGTATCTTCCCTGCGGCCCCGAATTGTTGAGAGCCCAGTCACCGTGTATGAATCCATACCGCCGTCGTCCATCCTCCGTGCCGAAGATCCCGAACTGCGCGTAATCGCGCAGACACAGGAGAAGAGTGTGTTGCAGGTTCTCTGGCGTATCGGGAACGGTCTTCCCGTGGTGCAGGTGCAGCTCGATCTCCCCGTACCCGCGTTGGCAGAGAGAAACGAGTTTGCCAAGGCTTCCGTAGCGGTGGTAGTGCGGCGGGAAGAACCAGGTTCGCCGGGGCGGTCGTCCAGAGGCGTCCGCATGCGCGTCCACGAGCGGAGGGTACCTGTCAAGCAATGCTCCCACTCTTTCCGTTTCCACGCCGGGCTCGACTGCGCCCACCCCAGGTTCGTAGTGGTCCACCATGCAGAACAGGAGGTGGATCGGCCGTATCGGCGCGCGCAGAGACTGGGCAAGATACAAAGCAGGCCAGCGTGTCAGCGTCGAAAGAAGAAACCCCAGGCTGTCTCGAATGTCTCTCACTTCTGCACCGGTTCTCCCACCTTCGCTCGAGGATTCGCCATGCGCTCCTCCACGACACCCCCGGACGCTGGAAACGTATTAGGGGCAGAAGCAGCCCACATCCGCGCCAGCAGGTCCGCGGTGGTACGCTCGACGGCATAATCGCTCTCGATCCGCCGCCTCCCAGCCAGCCCGATATGCGACCGTGCGCCGGGGTGGAGGATGAGCTGCTGCAGGGCATCGGCCAAAGCCTCGGGGTCTTCTGGATCGACCATGAGGCCGCCCTCTTCCCCGATCAATTCCGGGATGCCCCCCGTTCCCGTTGAGACGACCGGGATGCCATAAGCCATGGCCTCCATCAGGGCCACGGGGATGCCCTCGTGCTCGTGTTTCCCGAGATCGACACTGGGCAGGACAACTACATCGACTGTGCGGTTGCCGTACCACTCGAGTACACGTTCGTGAGGAACCTGGCCGCAGAAGGTGACCCTGTCCTCAAGGTCCAGCGCGGCGACCTGGGCCTGTAGAGTCTCAAGTAGTTGTCCACGCCCGGCGACCCACAAGGAGCAAGCGAGTCCGCGGTCCTTGAGCACGCGCACGGCCTCGATCAAGTATCGATGCCCCTTGACGGGATAGAGATGCGCAGGACAGAGGGCAAGAAACTCTGGTCCGTCGCTGCTCACGAAGGCAGGCAGATCAGGGAGATGGACACCCATATGAATGACACACAGTCTGTCTGGGGAGCCGAAGGCTCCGACGTCGCGAGCGATGTCGAGTCCCGACCGGGAGATGAACCTGGTGAAGGATGCCTTGTGCATCTTGAGGGTCAGCAGGTTGGGTTCAGCAATATCGTTCCTGTGTAGAGTAAGGCTCCACGGAATCCCGCTCAGTTCGCCCGCAATCAGAGCCATGGTGGCCGTGGTACGGCCCCAATGCGCGTGTAGGTGGTCGGCGTGCCATCGCCTGGCTACGCGAGCCAGCCACAGTCCTTTTGCGAGCACGAGGAAGTTCCGGGCCATCACGGAAGTACTACGGCTCTTCGACAACAGCATCAAGACTCGACAGGTGGCTCTCGGATGCGCGAGACCCTCCAACACAGCCAGCAGCAGAACCGACGGACTGAGCAGAGGTCGACGAAGGCTATGGTGCGCGAGTTCGGCTGCGTCTTGGTTGAAAACCTCGCCTCTTGGAGAGCGAGGTACGATCAGCATGTCGCAGCCCTGCCTGAGCAACTCACGGGCCTCGGCCACCAAGAACTGCTCCTCCAGCCCAAAGGGCATGGTGGTCGTGAGGTAGACTAAGCGAAGTGTCTTCTTCCCAGGCACGTGGGGCTCCCTCCAAGGATCCTTGGCCATCGGATCGTCGAGGTACTCTGTGGCGACCATGCTTCTGTTGGCTCCACATTCTATATGTTGCGACCATGCGGCATCCAAGACGGGTTGCCAATGAATGAAGCCCTCCGACACATGAGCCCGGACGCAAGGCCCGCAATCGTACACGCTGCGGATTTCGCGGCACCTTATGGAGGCAACTTCATCGCCTCTCTCCGCAGATTGGCGGCCTCCTGTGAACATCGAGGCTGGCGATTTGTGTTAGCTCTTCCGGCTTCTGCCGCAGAGCGTGAGTGGTGCGCTCGCCTGGTTGAGGACGGATACCAGCTGCGCTTTCTGGGTGACAACACCGTGGCGCCCAGAACAGCGTGCGCGCTGGCCGAAGTGATTCGGGAAAGTGGTGCTGTCCTGGTTCACACGCACTTCTCGCTCTACGATGTCCCTAGTTCGCTCGCCCGCTACATGCTCCGCCCCAGAGGCGTGCGAGTTCAAATGGTATGGCACTACCATTCGGATTTTCCCGCTACGCTGACCACCGTTCGCCGGCTGAAGGATCTGGCGAAATACCGGATGCTGGGCCGAACGGCTCATATCATTGCGGTTTCCGAACACCTTCGGACAAGCGTGGTGAGTGCCGGGTTCTCATCCGCGCGCGCACACACGGTCCACAATGGGATTGACCTTGCTCGGGCTACACAGGCAAGACGTCCACCCGAAGAGATACGAGCTCAGCTTGGCATACCTGCCCAAACACCGTTGCTCCTGCTCTTCGGATGGGAGCCAACGGTCAAAGGCGTGGATGTTGCCATGGATGCGGTTGAGTACCTCGTCACGTCCGGGCGACAAGTCGTCCTGGGCATCGTGGGAACGGAGGCACTGCGCGAATTCGTGGTGCGCCGGAACGGCAACGAACCCGTTCCATGGCTTCGCGTCCTTGATCCCACCGACGATGTGGCCGCCCTGTATCAAGCCGCATCGGTCTTTCTCTCTGCGAGCCGCAGTGAAGGATTCCCGTACTCCGTGTGCGAGGCGATGGCGAACAATCTGCCGACGGTTGTAAGCGACCTGCCCGGGGTTGCATGGGCGCGAAACACTCCCGGCGCCGCCTTCTTTCCTGTGGGGAACAGTCGTGCCTTGGCAGCCGCCATCTGTGACGTGCTCGCCTGGACCGATGAAGACCGCTCCAGGCGTGTGCGCGCTGACTCTCGCTATGTCAGCGACAACCACAGCGTAGAATCCTGGGCTGATAACATCTGCGACCTGTACGAGGAGATGCTCTACTCCCTTGACCCGACCGACTGCAAGAGAACTGCCCCAGATGACAAAGAGAGTACTTGACATTCTTCTGGCCGCCTTCGGCCTCGTGCTGTTGGCTCCGCCTCTGGCCATCATCGCGGTCCTGGTGCGTATCCGAGACGGGTCGCCCGTCCTCTACAAGGCGACCCGCGTTGGCCTGCATGGCCGCCTGTTCCAGTTGCTCAAGTTCCGCACCATGGTCCCCTCAGAGCGCCCCCCGATGGGCTCCTCTGTCACCGTATGGGCCGATCCTCGGGTGACCCCCCTCGGACGGACCCTGCGCAAACACAAACTCGATGAACTGCCTCAACTGCTGAACGTGCTGCGAGGAGACATAAGCTTCGTGGGGCCACGCCCGGAGGACCCCGAGTATGTGGCCCTCTACACAGCCGAGCAGCGCCGGGTACTCTCTGTCCGACCCGGCATCACCGGTGCCGCTGCCCTCCAGTACACGGATGAGGAGGAACTACTCAAGGGTGACGACTGGGAAGAGACCTATAGGGAGAAGATCATGCCCGCCAAACTTGCGCTCGAACTGGACTACTTGACCCGGCGCTCGCTTGTTACCGACTTAGGTATGATCATGATGACAGTACTCAAGTTGGTGGATCGCGCACGGAGCAGGAGGTGATGAACGCAGTGCCTCCTGAGCCTGATTTCCTGGTGCCCATGTCGGCGCCCGATATCACGGAGGACGACGTTGCGGCGGTGGCTGCGGTCATCCGCTCAAAGCGGCTCGCGCTCGGCCCCAAGTCTCTAGAGTTCGAGACGCTTCTGGCTCAGTATGTGGGAGTCCGTCATGCGGTGGCAGCAAGCTCAGGGACGGCCGCCCTCCATCTGCTGGTAAGGGGCCTCGGCCTGGGTGAGGGTGATGAGGTGCTGGTCCCGTCGTTCACCTTCGCGGCCAGCGTGAACGCCATCCTCTACGAACGTGCCACACCGGTCTTCGTAGATGTCGATCCTCACACCTACAACCTCGATCCTGCCGATCTTGAGGCCAAGATCACGCCGCGTACACGAGCCGTGATGGCGGTGGATGCCTTCGGGCACCCGGCCCCCTGGCAGGAACTAGACGATATCGCCTCACGGTACGGCTTAGCGGTGCTCGACGATGCCTGCGAGGGGCTGGGGGCCGAGTACCGCGGCAGAAGACTCGGCAACTTCGGCTCCGGGGCAGCCTTCGCCTTCTATCCCAACAAACAGATAACGGCGGGCGAAGGCGGGGTGATCGTGACCGACGACGATGATCTGGCCGCATTTGCGCGCAGCGCACGCAACCAGGGACGAGGCGACGGCCCCTGGCTCGATCACGCGCGACTCGGCTACAACTACCGCCTGGACGAAATGAGCGCCGCCCTAGTGGGATCACAGTTCATCCGCCTCGAGACGATACTGCAGAAACGGGCCCAGGTGGCCGCAAGGTACGGGGAGAGGCTGGCCAGCGTGGCTGGGGTGCGACTTCCACAGGTGGAGCCCCATGTGAAGATGAGCTGGTTCGTGTACGTCGTCACATTGGACCCAGGAATCGACGCGGCCAGGGTGATCGCCGGGATGGAGCTACGGCGCATCCCGGTGCGTGTCTACTTCATGCCCATCCATCAGCAACCATACATCCAAGCCATGGAGCTCAGCGCGTACACCTTGCCGGTGACCGAGTCGCTTGCGGGTAGAACGCTGGCCCTACCTTTCCACAACCATCTCTCCGAAGAGGAGATCGAGCTGGTGGCTACGGCCCTCGAAGAAAGCATCCAGGAGGCCGGCGGTTAGGTTTCGTGATCCTTCTCGCTCGTCGAAAGAGAGGCCGATTCGCAGCGCGACTACTGGAGACGCTACGAAATGCCGAAGAGTCTACTAGACGCCACTTTGTGCCGAAATAGAAGAAACAGCGAAATGACGAAAGAGAACCAGCCCCTCGTCATTGACTGCAGCCTCACCACCGTGAAGTCAGGGAGACAGCCCTAGAAGAGCCATGCGGATCTGGATTGCGACAGTCAGCGAGCAGGTACCGTCCGACTCACCCAACGAACGTCTATTGAGGGGTGGCATCTGGGCCCATGAGTTGGCGCGACTCGGTCACGAGGTAGTCTGGTGGACTGACAACGTCGACCACATGCGAAAGAGGCTGCGGGGGGCTGCGAACGTCAGGGCAAACCTAGCGCCCAACCTCGAACTCCGGATGGTAGCGGGACGCGGCTACAGGCGTAGTGTCTCGATTGCGCGCCTTCTGCATTACCGCCGCACCTCGGTCGAGTTGGCCAGATGGATGAGGGAGAGCGAACCACCAGATGTCTGCATCGCCGCCCTTCCGGCCCTGGAATGGGATGAAACGGTGCTTGACGTTGGAGAAGCCCTGAGGTTCCCGGTAGTTGTCGACTGTCGTGACATGTGGCCAGACATCTTCGTGACCATGGTGCCACGATACATGAGGTGGCCCACGCGGCTGGCTCTTGATCCGCTGTACCGCAAGAAGAAGCGAATCCTTCAGCGAGCTTATGCGATCTCGGGTATCACAAGTCAGTATCTGGAATGGGGTTTGAAGGGGGCTGAACGCGAGAACAACGGACGCGACTTCGTGGCACATCACACATATTCCCCGCCCGGCTTCACCCGTGAGGAATTGCAGGAAGCCCAGCACTTCTGGGATGACAAGGGGCTGGCAGAGAATCGAGATGTCCTTACCATCTGTTACTTCGGCGTTCTAGGTACGAGCACCGACTTCCGCCCAGTCGTGGCTGGACTCGGACTTCTTGGGCCTCACGCCAGCCGAGTGCGTCTGGTGGTGTGCGGCGATGGTTATAGGCTCAACGAGATCCGGAAGTTGGCCGCCGGCATGGACAATGTGCACTTCGCCGGCCATGTCTCAGGCGTGCACCTAAGGGCAATGATGGATCGTGCGGACATTGGACTCGCCCCGTTCGCCTCCATCCCCAACTTCCTATTGAACATACCAGGCAAGATCAGCGAGTACTTGTCCAACGGACTGCCCATTCTGTGCGGGATCTCAGGTGCAACTTGGGAATACGTCCGATCCAACCGCTGCGGATGGCTATACGAAGATGCCGCGGATTTCTCCAACTGCGTAGCCCACCTGCTCGACGAGCCCGAGCTTCACCATGCCGCTTCCATTCATGCCAGAGAAGCGTTCCAGCGCGATTTCCGCGTGGATCACGTAGTCCAGGTCGCTGACCGATCCCTACAGTTCATCGCTGACCAGTGGAAAGCCTCGGGGGCAAGTGCTCTCGACCGAGTCTCGCCGCGACGAACATCCTGAGGACTGTCCGCCCTCGGCCAAGATCACCCGGTCCCACTACCATGCCCGATGGAGCCGAGGCCCCACGAGGCGGACACTCGAACGCTTTCTTCCTGCTAGGCTCGTTTGAAACACCACGAGAAGGAGGAGTGCAAGTGCCACAGACCAACACATCCAAATACATCGTCACCGAACTGAAGATGCCGGAGTCCAAACAGCGGATCGAGCCGGAGTACTCGAAGTACGCCAAGCGCATCCTGTGGCTCGACGACGACGTCAGCGACGGCGCCTTCCACATGAACACAGCCTGGTACCTCAAGGCGGCACGCACCCTGGAGGACTGTGCCCACGTGCACGACACCGATGAGATCATCGGCTTCTTCGGTAACGACCCGGACGACCCCTACGACCTCGGAGGCGAGATCGAGATCTGGCTGGAAGACGACAAGCACGTGATCACCAGCAGCGCCCTCATCTTCGTGCCGGCCGGCATGAAGCACTGCCCGCTGGTACTGACCCGGGTCGACCGGCCCATCTTCCACTTCACCACGGTCACGGGCCGCAAGTACGAGAAGCTCGAGGGATCCGGCCGGGAGGTCTGAGCCGCCGTCGGCACCGCGGGTGCCCACCGCAGGCACTCACCGCAGCGCGTCCGCGGACCGGCGCCAGGCCTCCGCGCGTGGGGCCGACACTCGACTCGGCCGCCCGTCCCGGCTCCGCCGGCCCCGGGCCGCCTTCCGGACTGGGCGCCGCGGGTGTCAGTCCTCCCCGAGTATGTCCCCGCGCCTGCGCAGGAACTCGTCCCGATCGATCTCACCGCGGGCATAGCGCTCTTCGAGGATGCGCAGCGCGTCGCTGTCGCCACGGCGGCGGGCCGAGGGTCGCTCGTCGTCGAAGGCGCTCCACGAGTCGTCCCCGCCCCACGGTCTCTGCTCGCCTTCCGCACCACCTGCCGCGCCATCCGACCGACGGCGAAGGTGCCGGAACACCAGGTAGAGAC
The DNA here is from genome assembly GCA_040772905.1 of Thermoleophilia bacterium. GTDB lineage: Bacteria > Actinomycetota > Thermoleophilia > RBG-16-64-13 > RBG-16-64-13 > JAXGXJ01. The sequence continues at coordinate 47,564 of JAXGXJ010000010.1, forward strand.
CGACGGCGTTGATGACGAACATCACGATGGTGATCGCTGTCCCGATCATGCCAGGACCCCAGCCGAAGCCGCCTATCCAGATCATGCCCTGCCCCCGGTCGCCGTTCCGAGACGGCCTCGTGTGACGGGAAGGATTCTAGCGCCCGTCGCCGCAGCGGTGCACAGCGGCAGCAGGGATGGCGAGTCGCACGCGCACCCCTGTCTGTAGCCCTCTGCCCACGACGTCTGGATTCAACAGATACACCGTCAAGAGCGCAGGCACCTCCACCCCGACGGCGGCATGAGAGCTATGAGCCCGGATGGAGCGAACGGTACCGATCAGAGTGACGGCCCCCGGGTCCCGCGCGGCCAAGTCCGTGGTCTCGTCTTGCCCCGCCCCGCCGGCGGACGCCACAAGAGGCGCGGCGGGACCGGCGCCGGGGCTGGTGGGACCGGCGGAACCGCCATTGTCCAACGAGATTCCTATCTCATCCGGCCGGATGATGACGTGGTCACCCTGCCCCGTGGCGCCCACCAGCAACTCCGGCGGTACCTCGCCGATTGGGAGGACGTTGGGGCAGCCCAAGAGGCCGGCCACCTGTGTGTCGCCGGGGAAACTGGTCACTTCGGCCGGAGGACCGCTCTGGCGCAACTCCCCGTCGATGAGCACCGCCATCTTGTCGCCGAGTTCCAACCCCTCGTCCAGATCGTGGGTCACGTGCACCACTGTCGCACCAACAGCGGCGCATAGACGCTTGATCTCCGTCCGCAATTCCTGCCTGGTCTGACGGTCGAGCGCTGAGAGCGGCTCGTCGAGAAGCAGCACCTCTGGGTCGATAGCCAGCGCCCGCGCGAGCGCGACCCGCTGCTGCTCACCGCCCGATAAGCCGGCCGGATAGCGTCCCAACAGCGACTCGACGCCCACGAGCGCTGCCATCTCGCGCACCCGTGCCGACCGAGCGCCCCGGCGCGCCGCCACCGAGCCGTGTGTGGCCATGTCCCCGCAAGATCCGCTCCCCGACACCGCCGGGCGTCGCTCGCCGACCCGCGCTCCGCGTCCGCCGCCGTCACCCCCGCGCGCGTCGCGGCCGCGCGCACGTAACCCGAAGGCGATGTTCTCCGCCACGGTCAGATGCGGGAAGAGCGCGTAATCCTGATACACGAAGCCCACTCCGCGACGCTCCGGAGGCAGCGCGGTCACTTCACGGCCGTCGAACCAGATCGCCCCGGCCCGCGGCTTCCGCAGCCCGGCGAGCGTCTCCAGCAAGACGGTCTTACCCGAGCCGGTGGGGCCGAGGATGACCAGGAACTCGCCCTTCTGCACCGTGAGTTCCTCTATGGAGAGCGTGAACGCGCCCGCAGCCAACTCCAAGCCCTCGATACGGATCATCGCGAGCGATCCCTGTTCCGTCGCGGTAGCAGCAGTATCCGCGTCACCACCAGGATCACGAGGGCCAGGATCAGCAACAACGCCGTCACCGGCAGTGCCGCCGACAGCCCGAAGCCGGCGAAGCGCTCGTAGACCAACACCGAGATGGCCTTGGGGTTGTAGGCGAGGATCACGACGGCGCCGAACTCGCTGATGCCGCGCGCCCACATCAACACCGCCCCTCCCAGGATGCCACGCCCGGCCAACGGCAACGCCACCCGCCCGAAGGCGGTCAGAGGCGAGGCTCCCAAAGTACGCGCGACCCGTTCCAACCGCTCATCCACCAGGGCGAACGACTCACGGGCCGTGTCCACCAGGATGGGCAGGCTCACGAAGAGCATGGCGATGACGATGCCGGCCATGTTCTCGGTGAAGTAGAGCCCCACCGACTCCAGCGGCTCGCCCAGCAGTCCTCGACGACCGAAGACCATCAGTAGTGCCACACCGGCGGCGGTGTGCGGGATGATGATGGGCAGATCGATAAGACCCTGCACCAGGTTCTTACCGGGGAACTCACGACGAGCGAGCAGATACGCCAGCGGCACCCCCACCCCCAGAGCGATGACGGTGGCGACGAGCGCGGCCAAGAACGTGATCCCCAGCGACGCCAACACTCCCCGGTCGGTGATGCCATCCACCAACTCGCTCGGTGAGGAGGCGAAGAGCGTGGCCAGGAGCGGCACCAGGATGAAAAGGAGCAGCAACAGACCGGCGAGCGAGAAGACCCATTCCAGCCGGGTGAGGCGCCCCAGGCCGGACTGTCCGCGCCGGCGGCGCCCCTCAGTCGATGGGGGCGCAGAGGTCATGCAACGGCTCCGGCATGGCCGCCAGGTTGTCCGCAAGTGCAGGAACGATCATGGGGTGATAGTTCTCCGCCATGATGCGCTGCCCTTCCGGTCCCAGCAGATAGGCCAAGAAAGTCGTCGCCGCCTCGGGATGAGGAGCGTTGCTGGGGATGGTGGCGCCGTAGCGGATCACCTCGCCGGGGAACTCAGGTTTGACGCTGGCAAACCGCTGGAAATCGAGCTTCACCACCACTGAAGAGTAGTGGCTATCCGTGGGGTCGCTCAGGTCGATGTCGGGCGGCAACTCCAGGTACTTCACGCCGTGCTGGCGAGCCACGCTCGTGTACTCGAAGGTGTAGTCGACCTCTCCGGACTCCAGCAGCGGCAGGAGTTGCACACTGAAGGGACGCATGACCAGACGCGAGCCACTCTTGGTCTCCAGCACCTCGGGGACTTTGATGGTGGTGACGCCCTCGGCCGTCGCGAGCCTGATGGGGACCCGGAACTTACCCCCGAAGACGTCGTTGAAGAGGCCGGTGCGGTCGTAGTGAGACTCAGCGAGCTTCATCGTCATGAGAGCGCGGTAGCCGTTGGCGTCCAGGCGCGGGTCGGCGCAGCCGACCCGCACGTCTGGCCGGCTGATGATGTCCATCCAGTTGTCGGCGGTCACCTCGTCGGCGTACGCACTGTCATCGGTATAGGCCAATGTCATGTGGTTGGACGCGAAGATGGCGTACCAATCGGCATAGGGGAGACCGGTGTCGGGATCCTTCACCTCGTAGAGCAGCATGGGGACAAGGCTGTAGTCGGCGGCTACCAACACGTCGGCCTGCTCGTGAAGATCGCTCACGTGGCGGATGACCTGGATGCTGCCGTGCCCCTCCATGTACACGTCGATGTCCGGGTGCGCTGCCTCGAACTCTCGCTCCAGCTGGTCAAAGGGGATGATGAGGCTCCCGGCGAACAGCACGCGGATGCGTGTCTTGTCGGTCGCGTCTTCAACGCCGCCCGCGAAGCCGCTGCCCCCGCCACCGCCTGCGGTGCCACTAACAGCAACGTCCCCGGCATCGTCGGAGCATGCGCACGTCGTCGCCGGCGCGACCACGAGCACGAAGGCCAGTGCCAGCAGTGTCGCCCACCGGCGCACGCACTCGGATCGCGTCGACGCAGCGGACGATCTGGACAGCGAGCCCGACCTCACCTGTATCAGCCTCCCGGCTACTGCGTGGGCAGGATGGCCTTGATCTCGCCTATCCCACCGACCATCTGCGCGTCTTCGATGCCTTCGCCCACAAGACGGAGCGGCCAGAACTCCTCAGGCAGTTCCGCTCCGTTCATCCGGTAGGCCACGAGCAGCTGCTTGTTGTAGTACATGGTCTCGCTCGGCAGAGTGACCGTGCCGCTCCCTGAAGTGACGATCTCCACTTCATAGCCGGCCTGCGCGAGGTCACGATTGTAGGCGGGACCCTCGTGGACGTTCTCGTCATCGACCCTGCCGACCAACAGGTAGAGCGGTATGCCGGTCCAGGTATTACCTTCGGCGTCCGTCCAGTCCTGGCCGTGGCAACCCTCGGCTGCACCGGTCTCGAACGTGCCCCGGTCCATGTCCTCGGTGATGGCGCCCGTCAGCAGCAGGCTCCATTCCTGTTCCACCGGCTTGGTCGCCAATCTGGTCACCCACTTCACCCACCAGTGCCCGTCGGTGACCTGGTTCCTCTCGCTGCTCACGATGGCCAGCCGCAGCGGTCCGTCGGCCGTGGGATCGATGGGCTGGCCGTCTATCTCATAGGCGACCAGCGCCTGCAGCGTGTGCTGATACTCGAACTCGTCGCCGGTCGCCATGTCGTAGGTGAGGAACCGGCCGCTCTGCAGTTGGGCCACGGAAACGGTCATCTCATAGCCGTCTTTCGCCATGATCCCCACGGCCATGTCGGCGGGCGCTCCACCCACCTCGGCGAAAAGATCCTCCACCAACACGCCCTTGACCATGGTGGGAGGCGTGATGCGGCCCGTGGAACTCTTCATACCGCCATACCCCTGGGTGACCGGCAACGCTTTGATCTCAGCCATGGTGTAGCTCCGGGTGCCCGTCGGACCCACGACCTCCAGGACCACCTCACCTTCGCCAGCGCCGCCCGCACTCTCCCCGACGGTGGTCTGAGCCGCCGTAGTGGTGCTGGTGGAGTCGGGCTCCGTGACGGGCGCGCCTTGATCGGAGCTGCTACACGCGACCAGCGCGAAGGCACAAAAGCCGAGCACAAGGACTAGGACGAGCATCATGACCGATGGGCTATCACTGCGATGGGCGAGACGCATATGTGGCTTCCTTGCTGACTCTTCCTGGCGAGCAGGGCTTGATATACCATGTGTAATAATACAAGAAGTACAAATGTCCGTGGGCGGGTTGAGTCTGGTCGGACAGCTCAAGCGGTCGCCCACAAGGATCAAGGAGTCATCAGATGCACGTGCGTTCGGGCCGAAGACGTATTCATGGAAGAACATTCCTACCGTTCGCGCTCGTTCTGGTCGCGCTTCTCATGGTGATGACCGCCTGTGGGGATGATGAAGCCACGTCTACCCCGGCCACGTCCGCAGCCGACACGGTGCCCGCCACCACGGCGCATACCGGCGACACCGCATCCAGCACCATCACATCGCCCTCGTCATCGACGTCTGCGGCGCCGAGCACGTCCAAGCCCGTCGCCGGTAGCGAAGCGCCATCCACCTCATCGACCGAGGCCACCACCACTATTGCCAAGGTCACGACCACGACAGCCAAGCCTACTACCACAACGGCTAAGCCGACCACCACTACGGCCAAGCCCACGACGACTACCGCGAAGCCCACAACAACCACCGCGGCACCCACCACCACAACGGCCAAGAAAGTCGTCGCCATCACCGTCAGCGGACCCTCGGGCACCAAGGAGCTGTCCATGGCCGAGCTCAAGGCCATGTCGGCCGTTTCGGGCTATGGGGGCTGGAAGAACCAACTGGGTAACATCACCGCCCCCGTTTCTTGGAAGGGAGTATCGGTCAAGTCTCTGCTCGATTTGGTGGGCGGCGGTTCTTCTTGCCGAGTCGTCGCTTCCGACGGCTACGAGGCGGTGCTCTCCAGCGCGGAACTGAGCGGACAGTCCAATCTATACGACCCCTCCACAGGCGAGGCCATATCGAGCATCAGCGGGAGCCTGCGCGTGATCGTGGCTTACGCCAAGAGCGGCTCAGCCCTGAGCTCTGGCGAAGGCCCTCTGCGCATCGCCTTCGTCAGCTCGGAGAAGGACCAAGTGACCGACAGCGATCAGTGGGTCAAGAAGGTAGTCGCGATCAAGGCCAGATGATCGGGCCCGCCCGAGACTCGGCCGCAAACGAGAAAGAGGAGGCTGCATGAAGCGCACACGGATGTTGGGAGTCCTGCTACTGACGATGGTGTTCCTGTTGGCATTGACCGTACCGGCCTCGGCCGTGGAGTTCACCGACGTCGAAGACACCGACTATGAGGCCAGCATAACCGCGCTCGCCTATCGCGAGTTCATCGGCGGCTACCCCGACGGCACCTTCAAGCCCGACAACCTGCTGCAGCGCCAGCAGTTCGCCAAGATGGCCGTCCTCACCATGGGCTACTCGGTGAACGCAGCCGACGTCTCCACGTTCAAGGACACGCCCGGCGCATATGACCCCGTCAACAACCCGCTCTACCCGGGCAGCTACGTGGCTGTGGCCGCAGAGAACGGCATCATGATCGGCAAGCTGGGCAACAACTTCGACTTCGCCGGCAACGTCACCCGGCAGCAGGTGGTCACCGTGGTGGTACGTGCGGCCGGTGACGCGCTCGCGGCTGCCCCCGCCGGCTACCAGGGGGAGCTCTCCTACGGAGACCCCACTCACGGCTCCAACATCAAGAAGGCTGAGTTCAACGGTCTGCTGGACGGCATCGTCGATCTGGAGAACTGGGATCCCGCCCAGTACGCCACCCGTGGCGAGGCCGCTGAACTGCTGGCCCAGCTCTTCTACCGCACAGGTGAGATCCTCACCCTTGCCGGTCCGGCAGGCACCCAGGAGTTCACCATGGCCGAGCTGAAAGCCTTGGCCGCGATCGAGGGCTTCGGCGGCTTCAAGAACAAGGTCGGCACTATCACCGGTCCCGACACCTTCAAGGGCGTGTCCCTGGCGACCCTCGTCACCCTCGCCGGCGGCGGCACCAAAGTCATCGCCACGGCTTCCGACGGCTACGAAGTGACCTATGACGCCGACAAGCTGGCCGGCAAAGTACTGCTCTACGACCCGACTACCGGTGACACCATCTTCGATCCCGCCGTCGATGCCGCCATCCCGGCCGAGGTCGGCGCCGTCACCACCACCCTCATTTACGAGCAGGACGGCAAGCTCCTCTCCTCCGACCAGGCTCCTCTGCGAGTCGGTTTCCTGAGCGCCGACGACAACCAGGTGAGCCACAGTGGTAGCTGGGCGAAGCAGCTGGTCGCTCTCACGGTGGAATAGCGGCTCAGGCCGCACGAGCAAGCGTCGCTCCATCGCAGCGCACGCTCTCTGACCCTCCCTTGGACTGGGCCTCCTCGGATCTCCGAGGAGGCCCTCCTTTCACCCCGGCACGGTACAATCGAGGCGGCGCCTTCGCAGCCCTGCGAGACCTGGCCCTGCGGGGCGCGGTCCCGGGAAGCCGCGATTGCGCCCGTCCGTCGTATCGCGGCCACTCTGGAGGAACTTGCATGCCCAAGCGCCCTGACATCCGGAAGGTTCTCATCATCGGCTCGGGGCCCATCGTCATCGGGCAGGCCTGCGAGTTCGACTACTCGGGCACCCAGGCATGCAAGGCTCTGCGTCAGTTGGGATACGAGATCGTGCTGGTGAACTCGAACCCGGCCACCATCATGACCGATCCGGTGATGGCCGACGAGACCTTCATCGAGCCCCTGAACCTGGAGACAGTCGCCGACGTCATCGCTACCGCCAAGCCGGACGGCCTCTTACCCAACCTGGGCGGCCAGTCGGGGCTGAACCTGTCCTCCGAACTCCACCGCGCCGGCGTACTGGACGAACACGGGGTCAAGATCATCGGAGTGGGACCCGACGCCATCGAGCGGGGAGAAGACCGCCTGGCCTTCAAGGAGACCATGAACTCTCTGGGCATCGACATGCCCCGCAGCGAGATCTGCTACTCGGTAGAGGAAGCGGCTGCGGTCGCCGCTGAACTCGGCTACCCCGTGGTCATCCGCCCCGCCTACACCATGGGCGGCACCGGTGGGGGCATCGTCTACAACCGGGAGGAGTTGCAGGTGATCGTGGAGCGCGGCATCCGCGCCAGCCTGGTGGGACAGGTGCTGGTGGAGGAGTCAGTGCTGGGCTGGGAAGAGCTCGAGCTCGAGGTGGTCCGCGACGCCAAGGACCAGATGATCACCGTGTGCTTCATCGAGAACGTCGACGCCATGGGAGTCCATACCGGCGACAGTTTCTGCACCGCCCCCATGCTCACCATAGACGAATCTCTGCAAGAGAAATTGCAGAAATACTCTTATGCAATAGTCGAGGCCATCGAGGTCATCGGCGGGACCAACATCCAGTTCGCCCATGATCCGCGCAGCGGCCGGGTGACGGTCATCGAGATCAACCCGCGCACCTCGCGTTCTTCGGCCCTGGCCTCGAAGGCCACCGGCTTCCCCATCGCCTTCGTCAGCTCGCTCCTGGCCGGCGGCCTCACGCTGGACGAGATCCCCTACTGGCGTGATGGTACCCTCGAGAAGTACACGCCGTCAGGCGACTACGTGGTGGTGAAGTTCGCCCGCTGGGCGTTCGAGAAGTTTCCCGGCTCGCACGATCACCTGGGCACCCAGATGCGCGCGGTGGGCGAGGTCATGTCCATCGGCAAGAACTACAAAGAGTCCCTGCAGAAGGCCATACGCTCGCTGGAGATCGGCCGTCACGGCCTGGGATTCGCCAAGGACTTCAACTCGCGCTCTCTGGAAGAGCTGCTGGCTGCGCTCAGCAAGCCCAACAGCGAACGGCACTTCCTCATGTACGAAGCCCTGCGCAAAGGGGCCACCACTCGCAACCTGCACCAACGCACCAGCGTGAAGCCGTGGTTCATCGACCGTATGCGCGAGCTGGTGGAGCTGGAGGAGCTCATCCTCTGCTACAAAGGCAGCCTTCCGCCCGACGACCTGCTCATCCAGGCCAAGAAGGACGGCTTCGCCGACGCGTACCTGGCCAAGCTGCTCGAGATGCCCGAGAAGACCGTCCGTGAGCGACGCAAGGCTCTGGGCATGGTCCACGGCTACGAGGCCGTACCTGTGAGCGGCGTGGAGGATGCCGCCTACTACTACTCCACCTACAACGCGCCGGACACGGTGCCCGTGGACGATCGACGGAAGATCATGGTGCTGGGCGGCGGTCCCAACCGTATCGGCCAGGGCATCGAGTTCGACTACTGCTGCGTGCACGCCGCCTTCGCCCTGCGCGACGCCGGCCTCGAGTCCATCATGGTCAACTGCAACCCCGAGACGGTCTCCACCGACTACGACACCAGTGACAAGCTCTACTTCGAGCCCCTCACGGTCGAGGACGTCCTCGCCATCTACGAGAAGGAGCGCCCCGAAGGCGTCATCGTGCAGTTCGGCGGTCAGACGCCTCTCAATCTCGCCCGCCAGCTGGAGGAGGCCGGGGTGCCCATCATCGGCACGTCGCCCGACACCATCGACCTGGCCGAGGACCGAGACCGCTTCCGCAGCATGATGGAGCGCATGGGCATCCCCATGCCCGAGGCAGCCATGGCCGTGTCGCTTGATGAAGCGCGCGAGGCGGCCGAGCGCATCGGCTACCCGGTGATGCTCCGCCCCAGCTACGTGCTGGGCGGCCGCGGGATGGAGATCGTGCACGACGACGAGATGCTCGTGCGCTACATGGCCGCCGCGGTGGATGTGTCGCCGGAGCGTCCCATCCTCATCGACAAGTTCCTCCAGAACGCCATCGAGTGCGAGGCCGACGCCCTCGCCGACGGCACCGACGCCTTCGTGCCCGCGGTCATGCAGCACATCGAGTACGCGGGAGTGCATTCGGGCGACTCGGCCTGCGTCATTCCCCCGGTGAGCATCCCGGCGGAGCATCTGGCCACCATCGAGGACTACACCAAGCGCATCGCCACCGAGCTGGGCGTGGTGGGTCTCATGAACATGCAGTACGCGATCATGGACGACGTGGTCTACGTGCTCGAAGCCAACCCGCGCGCCTCACGCACGGTGCCCCTGGTGTCGAAGGTGTGCAACATCCAGATGGCCCGCCTGGCCACTCAGTTGATGCTGGGCGCCAAGCTGGCCGATCTCGATCTGAAACGCCCTTCCATCCCCTACTACGGGGTGAAAGAGGCGGTGTTCCCCTTCAACATGTTCCCCGAGGTCGATCCCCTGCTGGGGCCCGAGATGCGCTCCACCGGGGAAGTCCTGGGGCTGGCGGAATCGTTCGGGGCGGCGTTCGCCAAAGCTGAGGAGGCCGCCCAGCAACGACTGCCGCTGGAGGGGACGGTGCTCATCACGGTGGCCGAGCGCGATCGGGAGTCGGTGCTCGAAGCCGCCACGCAGTTCAAGGAGATGGGGTTCGCCATCCGCGCCACCGCGGGCACGCACGCCTTCCTCGCCCAGCACGGCATCAGCAGCGAGCCCATCCTGAAGCTGCACGAAGGGCGGCCTAACATCGAGGACGCGGTCAAGAACGGCGAAATCCAACTGGTGGTCAACACGCCGGCAGGCAAGTCCAGCGAGTTCGACGATTCCTACATCCGCAAGGCGGCTATCAAACACAAGGTGCCGTACATCACCACCACGGCGGCGGCTACAGCCGCAGCCTATGGGATCGCAGCCCGCCGCCGGGACCGTGGCCGGGTGCGTTCGTTGCAGGATTACCATCGGGCGCTGGCGCCTGAGAACTGACGCTGGAAGGTTACTCTGCCAGGGGTGTAGAGTGGGGGAAGGGTGCTGGGGAGCACCCGGCAACATACCTGAAGGGGGGATCCATGGCAGACGAGTCCCATGATCGACACGAGCATGGAGAAGGACTGTCGGGCCGAAGTGTCAGCCGCCGTCATTTCCTGAAGATCGCCGGCGCAGCCGGCGCCGCGGTGGGGATGGGCAGCGGTCTGGGTGGTCTGCTTGCCGCCTGTGGCGATGCTGAAGAGACCACGACGACTGCCGCGAACGGAGGCGGCGCGACCACCACCAGCGCCGCGACCACAAGCACCACCGCGGCAAGTACCACCACGAGCGCGGGCGCCGAGATGGGAGCCGAGATCGTCGTGGGTTTCGTGACCCCTCTCACCGGACCGCTGGCTTCTTTCGGCCTACCCGACCAGTACTGTGTGGACCGTTGGAGAGAGTTCATCGGCGACGGCATCGACGGCGGAGACGGCAAGAAGCATCCGGTCAAGATCGAGGTGCAGGACAGCCAGTCGGACGTGGCCCGCGCTTCGCAGGTGGCAGGCGACCTGATCAACAACAACAAGGTCGACCTGATGATGGTGGCCTCCACCCCGGACACGGTGACACCGGTGGTCGAGCAGTGCGAGGCCGCCGGCGTTCCCTGTGTGTCCACCGACTGTCCGTGGCAGACGTATCTGGGCCAGAACATGGAGACCGGCTACAAGTGGTCGTACCACGTGTTCTTCGGCGGTGAGGACTGGATCACCGAGAACTGGGCGGTCTACGAGCAGATCCAGAGCAACAAGAAGATCGGGGCCATGTTCGACAACACGGCCGACGGTCTCTTCTTCGCCGAGGAGATCCCGCCGTTCATGGAGCCCAAGGGCTACACCATCGTGGACCCAGGTCGGTTCCAGCCGGGCACCGAGGACTTCACCCAGCAGATCTCGGCCTTCAAGCGCGAGGGCGTCGAGCTCATCACCGGCAACATGATCCCGCCCGACTTCACCAACTTCTGGAAAGCGGCGGCGCAGCAAGGCCTGAACGTGAAGGCGGTCATGATCGGCAAGTGCCTGCTGTTCCCGCAGTCGGTCGACGCTCTCGGCCCCATCGCCAACGGGCTGGTCAAGGAGCTGTGGTGGCACCGCACCTTCCCCTTCAAGTCGTCACTCACGGGCGAGACCTGCGCCGAGTTGGCCGACGACTTCGAGGCCAAGACGGGCGAGCAACAGACGGCGCCGCTGCTCCATTACGTGATCGGGGAGATGGCTCACTACGCCCTGACGAACGCGACCGACCCCAAGAACAAGGACGCCATCCTCGCCGCCATCGAGACCATGAAGGTCGACACCATCGTCGGCCCAATCGACTTCACCGCGCCGCTGGTGGAGAAGAACGGCGACCGCGTCACCAGTTGGCCGGCGGGGCCGGGCCACAAGACGAAGAACGTCTACGACCACGGTTTGGGAGCCGCCCAGTGGCTCATGCTGGGCGGGAAGTGGAACTTCGAGGAAGTGCCCATCGACAAGACCGCTGCCCCGTACATGCCCGACGACACCATCGTTGCACCCAAGCCTCTGCCCATCAGTTGACCGCCGTCACAGCCCGGCCGCTGCCGAGTGGCGGTGCGGAGATAGCGGAGCGGAGATGCACAGTGGGGCGCCGCAAGGCGCCCCACTTCTTCCTCATGAATCGCGATCATCCTCTGGCAGCGGACGCCTGTACGCTGGCACTAAACGCTCGTACCGTTGTTTTCGCCTGCTCGGGGAGCGTTTCGCGCTTGACAACGCCAGCGAGGCGAGTAATATAGTGGACAGAGTCCCAAGAGCTCAGACGCAGCATCTGAGGAGCTTACAAAGGGACCCGCAGAGGAAACGCGGAAACAAATGACCGCGAAGTACAGAGAAGCGGGGACGAAGTAAGAGCCAGTGAAAGATGCAAAGCGAGTCCACTTGGGACTCTCTTTTTGTGCGTCTAGGCCCCGTCTTTGGGCTTGAACTTGCGGTTGAGAGTCAGGCCCGTGGCCACCAGGATGAGCGCGAGTACGATCATCCCGATGGAGAGTGCGTTGGGGGCAAGCCCTATCCAGGCGACGCCCATACCGATCACCGCCCCCGCGATGATGAAGAACACACCCAGGGCATCAAGCTGCTTGTCGGTAGGTCTTTTCGTCTCGCCGCCTTCGGTCGCAGTTGCTGAAGCCGAGGAAACCTACCAGTGACGGGGGCGCGCGTCAACCCTGCCCCGTCAGACTCCTCCCTCGTCCGCGCGTTCCAACACCCGCTCAAGACATAGGCCCGCGCCTTCGTGATAGGGACGATCGAACGCCTCCGGGTACTGCCGGCGCAGCTCGTCCATGTCGGCGCGCTCGACCTCGACCAGGAAGCCGCTGGAGACCATACCGGCCGACTTCTTGGAGGTGAGGTTGTGCGGGGTGAGCGTGTTGATGGCTCCACCCCGGTCGATCTCACCGGGCACGATGGGATCGTAACGGGCGCCGTGGTCGACGTAGACCACACCCGGCATGAGCCTCTCGGTGACATACGCCCCGCACAGCACCACACCGCGCTCGTTGTAGATCTTCACCACATCGCCGCTCTTGATGCCGCGTTCGGCAGCGGTGGCCGGGTTCAGCCAGGCGGGCTCGTACTTGTAGCCGTCGGGTCCCTTGACCTTGCACGTGGGGATCTCTCTGGTCCAGGCGATGTCATCGTGGTTGGCGTGACAGCGCCAGCGCGGATGGTTGGATATCACCAGCAGGGGATATTTGGCCGACCGCGTGCTGGACAGAGCCTCGTCGTGGCTCACACCCTTCTCGATCCAATGGGGCACCGGCGGGCGCTCCTCGTCATCGGGGAAGTGGTGGGCAAGGTTCTGGGAGAAGAACTCCACCTTGCCCGACGGCGTCTTGAGGGGATGGTTCTGCGGATCTTCGTAGAAATCCTTGAGACCCCGCGTGTACGTGTCCCACACCGGATCGGTGGGGACGACGTAGTACCCCTTCTCCTTGAACTCTTCCTGGCTGACCATGTCCTGCACGCCTGAGTGGGCGAAACCGGTCTCGAGCAGATCCTCGATGCTCCTGCCGCCGGTGTAGGCCTCCAAGAGCCCCAGTCGCTCCGCCACCTTGCATACGATCTCGTAGTCGCTGAACGACTCTCCGCGCGGCGCGATGGCCTGCTCCTCGTTCATGACCAGGTAGAACTGGCCGCCCATGGTGTCGGTGGCGATGTCGCTCACCTCGAACTTGGTGTTGGCCGGCAGGATGATATCGGCGAACTGACAGTCGTTCTCCATCCAGGGATGCTGGGCCACGATGCACTCGATCGAGGGGCTCTGAAGCGCCCTGATATAGGTGTTCGAATCGTTCCAGCACGTGATCCAGCAGGGAGAGTCGGTCCAGATCATGTGTACCTCGGGGCAACCCGGCGCCGGGTAGGTGTACTGCACGAACTGATCTTCAAGGGGGAAGGTGCAGGAGGTGGTGCCGTACCAGCTGATGGGCGGCTTCAAGATGGCGTCGTGGATGAGGTTCTTGGGGATGATCTGCCTGGGCACCTTGAGGGCACGCACGCTCTTGCCCGAGACGTCGCCGGTGCGATCGTCCTCGTTCTCGGTGGTGATGAGCATGCCGCCCGTGTAGACGTGCTTCATGACGTTGGGCATGACCACGCCGCGCGGCATGGGGTTGGACTCCTCGAGCATGCGCCGGCCCCATTCCAGCATCTTCACCTGATGGACGCCCGGCTTACCCAGACCCTGCATGGTGAGCAGCAGCGCCTGCAGTCGCGCGGGCTCGGTGGCGTACGGCCCGCGGATGCCGGGACCGCCGTTGCCGATGAGGATGGTGGTGCGCTTGCTGGCCCACTGGTCGGCCAGCGCCTTGATGATCCGCACCGGGATGCGCGTGAGCGGAGAGGCCCATTCCGGCGTCTTCGGCTGACCGTCTTCCCGCCCCATGACGTAGTCCTGGAACTTGTCCACGCCGAACGCGTGGGTCTCGAGATACTCCTCGTCGTAGGTGCCGTTGGTGAACCACTGGTAGGCGATGGCGAGATACAGCGCCGCGTCGGTGTTGGGCAGGATGGGGATCCACTTGTCGGCGTGCACGGCGCCGCCGTAGTTGAGATCGGGCGATACGAAGATGCACTCGATGCCGATCTCGCGCCACCAATAGACCAACCGGCTGGCCATCTGCCCGTCGAAGGCCCACGGGGTGGTCTCGGGGTCGCAGCCCCAGAAGAGGAGCAGTTCGGTGTTCTCGCCGATATCGGGCATGAGGTTGCACACCGGCTCCATCTGCCCCACGGGTTCCATGCCCCAGGCATGCTTGGAGCCCCAGTAGGAACCCTCCCAGCTGTCGGAGTTGCGGATCTGCTGGGTGAAGCCGCCCAGAAGGTTGAACAGCTTGTTCTGACAGCCGTGAGTGCCGTGGACGATCTTGGTCTCGCCGTGGCCGTCACCCTGGGAAAGGATGGAATACGGTCCGTACGTGGTGTACTGACGTTTGATCTCGGCCGTGACGAGGTCGAGGGCGTCGTCCCAGGAGATCTCCACATACTTGCTGATGCCGCGGTTCTGCGTGTTGCGTCCACCCGGTCCGGTGGAACCGGGGGCGCCGTTGGGGTCCCAGTCGACGCGCTTCATGGGATGCAGGATGCGGTTGGGCGAGTAGACCCGCTTCTTGTACGACAGGGCATAGGGCGGTACCAGCGACTTGTACGACGGCTCCAGCACCTTTCCGCGGGCCTCCATGCGCCAGGCGTTGAAGCCCCCACGGTCGTACTTCCAGTCGTAGTGCAGCGGCCGCACGCGCACGACGCGCCCATCTTTGACGTCTACCACCGACGTGTTCGCGTCGCCGCTGCTCGGCGAGGAGATGAAGCTCAGGCCTTTTATTACCGACTTCTCTCCCATCGTCCCGCCGGTGTCGACATCTCGCTCGGCCATCGCTACTCCTGTCTTTCGTCGCCTCCTCACGGGGCCGTGCACATTACAGCCTCTGTGGCCAGCATAGAGCAGAGCGGCTGCTTAGAGGAAGCAGGCCATCGAGATGGCAGGGCAAACGAAAGACCCGGTCGGATGACAGCAGTCATCCGACCGGGTCATAGCGTTCAACGCCGCATCTGGACGGCCTCCAGCCGGAACGCCCCCGACTAGAGCGAGAACCCCAGCCGCGTGGGGTTCGTCTCGTACATCGCGGTCTCTTCCTCGGGGCTCATCCCCACGCCGCTCAGGAACTGGTCGATCTCCTCGGTGCTCTCGTAGGGGTAATCGGTGCCCAACAGGATCCGCTCGATGCCGATGGACGCCTTCGTGCAGACGAAGGCCGCGTCGTGATAGTTGCCGCTGGTGGTGGCGAACATGTTCTCGAGCAGGTACTCGCTGGGCCGCCTCTTGATCTGCGGCATGGAGCTCGAGCCTTTGGGCACGTGATACTGCAGGAACGACCGGTCCACGCGCTTGAGCAGGAAGGGCAGCGCTTCGCCGTAATGCCCCAGGATGATCTTCAGCTTGGGGAACGCGTCGAAGACCCCGGCGAGGATGAGCCGCATCATCACCATGGAGGTCTCGATGCCGAAACCGAAGCTTGGTCCCGCCAAAGCGAGGCCGTAGTCGGTGAGCTGCGGGATGATGGGGAAGGTGGGATGCAGGTAGACGGGCACGTCCAACTCTTCCGCTTTGGCCAGGATGGGCCAGTAGCGCTTGTCATCCAGGTAGGAATCGCCGAAGTTGGAGTGCGTGTTCCACCCTCTGAAGCCCAGGTCCTTCACCGCGCGCTCGAGTTCCTTCACGGCTTCCTCGGGCTCGCGTGGCCCCAGGGTGGCAAAACCAAGATAACGGTCGGGATGACGGTCGATCGCCTCGGCCAGCTTGTCGTTGGCGTCTCGCGCGATGGCCGTGGCCAGCTTGGGTTCGAGCTGTTCCGGCGCCGGCGCGGTGTGTGAGATGACGGCCACGTCGATACCGGCCGCATCCATAGCCGCGATGCGGACGTCGTCCAGATCGAGCAGGCGATCCACCAGCGCGTCCCCGAAGGGCTGCCAATAGTCCGGCGAGTGGTAGACATGCCGCTGGCCGGTCCCAGGATCGTCCACGAAACGCGGATACCCCTGGTTGTGGTAGAGCGCATCGACGTATGCCTGAGTGGCGAAATGGTTCTCGATGTCGATCTTCTTCAAGATGTACTCCCCTTGTGTTCCCCTTCTCGCAGGCTAGGAGCTATGCGTCCTCGTACTCCATGGGCTCAAGCTTCGACTGCACCGGGACCATGGGGCCACCCACGTTGCTGCAGATGAAGACGTCGAACGGCCACTTCTCGCCCTTGCGCCACTGACCGGCCAGATGAGGCGGCTTGTAGACGTTCTCCACCGGGCGCTGGCTGCCCATCTTCACGGGCGCGGTGAAGTCGATGGGTCCATAGCACGTCTCCATGTTGGTGGCTTTCAACGCCTCGAGTATGGCGTCTTTGCTGTCGATGTCGGCCGTGCGCTTGAAGATGTCCACCGCCCATTCGATCTTGGCGTACTGGCCGACCATCGACGACCACTGGAACCCGGTCACCGCCTCGAACTCGTCCGCCAGCTCGCGGCAGGTCATGCCCGTCAACGAGTCCTTGAACGGGTAGGTGGGATGCCAGGAGACCTCACTGAAGAGACCGTAGCCTGCCGGACCCATGGTGTCGAGCACGTAGGGGGTGTTGATCGCCTTCACGGTGCCGGCGATCTTCGGCCGGTAGCCCTGCTGCAGACACTGCTTCCAGAAGTTGGTGAAGTCGGGAGGGCTGGCCACGCCCATCTGGATCTCGCAACCGGCTTTCTTGAAGGCCGAGATCTGCGCGGTGTAGTCCTCGGAGCCAGGCTGGTACAGGGTGGGCTGCACCTGCGTGTAGCCGGCCGCTTCCAGAGCCGGGGGCATGCCCGTCTGCTCGTTGGCCCACGCCATGCCGTCGGAGTTGTTCGACCACAGCAGACCCACCACCTTGTTGGTGGGAACCTGCGACCACATGTCGAGCATACCGGCGATGCTCGTCTCCATGCCCAGCGCCTGTGCGTAAGTCCACTTGAAGGGCTTGTCCGGCGTGGCACCGCGCCCGAAGAAGTAGGACTGCCAGGGGTGGAAGTTGGAGATACACGGCGTCCCCAGGGCCTCGCACTGATCGGCCACCGGGTTGGCGGTATCGGCGGTGCCCGAGACCATGATGAGGTCGACGTTGTCGTTGTTCACCAGGTCGCCGGCCACCTGGGAGGCCCGGTTGGAGTCGGACTGGCTGTTACGCACCACGATCTCGACCAGATGCGACTTCTTGTCGCCGCCGATGATGCCGTCGGGCAGAGCCTTCTGAGCGTGCGCCACCCACCACTTGTCGGCGACGGCGAAGTCGGCCAGAGAACCGGTCTCGGGTGAGACCAGGCCAAGCTTGATGGGACGCCCCTGCTCGGGTCCCGCCGTGGTGGTGGTCTCAGCGGCTGCGGTGGTGGCAGCTCCACCTCCCTGCGTAGTGGCGGCCCCGCTTGTCTGGGTGATGGCCGGACCAGCGGTGGTCACGGCAGCCTCCTCATCTCCACAGGCGGCCAGCAGTCCGCCCATGCCGGCACCCGCCCCCACCGTCGCTCCGGCCACGGCAGCGATCTTCAGGAACTCCCGACGACTCACGAATCGGTCAGACATGTGTTCTGTTTCCTCCCTCGATCGGAACTGGACACACTATTGGATGGGCACCACCGGCAGGATGAGGTGCGAAGGCCGCTCTTGGTCGAAGTAGATGGTGTCGCTGCCCACCTTGAGGCCGTAGTAGTGACCGCCGAAGTCAAGAGCGTTGGAATCGCCGTTGGCCAGTTCGAGGCGCAGACGATGGCCCTTGAGGAAGCGGTTGGACGTGCCCCAGATCTCGATCTCGTACTTGTAGACCTTGCCCGGTTCGATGGGCTGCGGGGCATCGTGGCGGTAGTAGGGACGGTAGGGGAGGCTGAGCGCCTCGTCCTTGGTCGCGGCGTGTGAGGCCTTCAGCCAACCGCGGGTGAGGATGCGTCCGGCCGGGGGCATACCCGGCATCTGCATCTCGTCGGGAAGCTGGTCCCAGATGCGGCATAGGAACTCGGTGTCCATCTGGTCGGAGGCGGCGTACAGCACCAGCACGATGTTGCCGATGACGTCGGTGTCCTTCTCGAACGGCGGCGTGGTGAAGGTAAGGATCTTCTTGCAGGGGTTGACCATCCCCCGCTCCATGACCGCGGTGCCGACACCGGAGAAACCGGTCCAGTCGGGATCGGGATAGTGATAGGTGAACGAGGCGTCGGCCTCGGTGGGCGCTTCCCAAGAGAGGCCACCGTCGTTGAGCGAGACCACAGCACCAGATCTTGCGCCCGAGAGATAGAGCTTGGTGTACTCCGTACGTGCCACGGGCCACTCGTTCTCGCGGCGGTAGCGCTCCTGGCCCCGCACGAACACGTTGACGGCCGGCTCGTCCATGATGCCGGTGTCGTTGCCCTTGAGCCAATGGTCGTACCAGCGCAGGAGGTTGTGACGCATCTCCTCCGACTCGAAGATGGCCACCTCGTCACCCTCGAAGTCGCCGTGGCAGAGCATGAGCTTCTTGGGCGTCTCGACCTCTTCGTAGCCGCGCAGGTTGCCGCGCAGATGGATGCCCACTTTGTGCAGGATGCCGATGCTGTAGACCGGGCATTTGATGTTCTTGAAGTCGGGATTGCGATCTTTCCAGAACTCGTCGTAGGTCTGGTGCTGCATGACGTTCCAGGCCAGGTCCCAGCTCCCCTGGTCGGGGTCCTCGCCCACGCGGCCCACGCGGTAGTGGCCGCGGATCTCGGTGATGTGCCAGTTGCCGGGAAAACCGCTTGCCAGGATGCCGCCGTGGTAGGCCACGTCGCGGTACATGTCGGCGCCGCCGTCGAAGGGGACGATGCAGGCCAGGCTGGGCGGCGCCAGCGAGGCCGCCATCCACTGGGTCCAGGCGTAGTACGACTCGCCGATCATGCCCACCTTGCCCGTGCACCAATCCTGCGCGGCGATCCACTCGATGACGTCGTAGTGGTCCAGGCGTTCGGGCATGCTGTGCCACTGCCACTGGCCCTCCACCGATTTGCCGCAACCGCGGATGTCGTGGTTGATGTAGACGTAGCCGCGCTCGACGAACCACTCGATCTTGTTGGTCTCGCGCATGTGGAAGGTGGGGACGGCGGGTAGGTAGTAAAGGTCTTTCTGGTAAGGCGATGACGCGTACAGGGCGGGGAACTCGCCGGGCGCGTCGGGGCGGTAGATGTCGACGGCCACGTGCACGCCGTCACGCATCTCGATGAAGACGTCCTTCTCGACCTTCACCTTGTACTTGGGCTGACTGAGCTTGTCCGCGGGGAAATCCTTGGGGAACATGGAGTCCATGATCTCCGGCACGAGTATCTCGGTGAACATCTTCTCTCCTTGTCCAGAGCGCGGCGGCGATGAGCCTATCGCCCCCGCGCCACGTCGGTGCATGCACATATGTGAGCACTCACTAACCTAGAAGTCAAGGGGTGAGCGCCGTCCAATTTCCTGTCCGGCCGCTCCGCTAGCATCATGTCGTTCATACACACTGCATTAAGGGGGGCGACGTCATGATCCTTCCGGCCATCATCGCCGCACTCGTGGTATTGGCTCCCATCTCCTACGTCGCCCTGCGCAGACTGTCGGTGGTGGAGCAGCAGATCACGTTCGCGGAGCCTCAACGCGGCGTGGCCGGCGTGACCTTGGTCATCCGGGAGGACAACGTACAACGCCTGCGCATCACCTTCGACGACGGCCAGGTGTGCGAGGTATTTCCCGCGAAGAGCGGCGCCGAAGGCGCCGCTCCGGGCAGATCGGATCGTTCCGCCCGCGACCTCGGCCGACCCATCGTGCCCGCGGTCTCTGCCACGCGGCAGGCATAGAACCGACCGTCCCGGCGGTATGATTACAGGACGTACGTGCGCACGCCCTCACGTGCGCACGCCCTCATCGTCCGCCGGCCCACGCGGTGGCGCACGATGAGGGCAGACACCACCTGAGAGAGGAGGCGTTATGGCAGCCAAGAGCTGGTCCGATCTGTCGCCCGGGGGTCAAGTCGCCCTCATCGTCCTCAGTACTGTCCAGATAGGCCTGTTGGCCGCGGCGCTCTGGGACATCGCTCACCGCACACCCGACGAGGTCCGAGGTGACCGGCGCATGTGGGCCGGCATCGCCTTCATCAACTGGATAGGCCCCCTGGCCTATTTCACCATCGGGCGCAAAGACGGACTGAGCGGCCTCATGGAGCAGTGCCGCGCTTTGACGCAGTACTGCCGGAAGGCGGAGGCAGAGGAGGCTTGACGTCTCCTCTTGTCGCGCGCCCGAGAGGAACTCCGGTCCCCGACGATATCCGCTTCATGAAGCTTGCCCTGGAGGAGGCTCGTCGGGCCGGAGAGCAGGCTGAGATCCCGGTGGGGGCGGTGCTGGTGGTGGGCGGTGAGGTCGTCGCCTCTGCCGGCAACGAGCGCGAGCGGCGTCACGACCCAACCGCGCACGCCGAGATGGTGGTGCTCCGGGCGGCCGCCGAGCGGCTGGGGGGCTGGCGGCTCCGCGAGGCGACCTTGTACGTCACTTTGGAGCCGTGTGCCATGTGCGCCGGTGCCATCGTGCTGGCACGTATCGAGCGGCTGGTCTACGGTCCCGACGACCCCAAGGCTGGGGCGGCCGGGTCGATCTTCAACATAGTGGACCACCCGGCGCTCAATCACCACCCCGAGGTGAGGGCCGGCCTGATGGAAACCGAGTGCGCAGCCCTGCTGCGTGAATTCTTCGAGGGCCGGCGCGCAGACGACTCCGCCTGACACCGACCGCGATACCAGAGAGGAGCGAGACATGTCTCTCACCGACAAGGCGTACGAAGCCTATTGGTCGGCTTCCGGCCTGGTGCGTCCCTTCACCCTGGCCCGATACCTGCGCCAGAAGAAGGCCGCGGACCAGGAGTGGCAGAGCTCGCACCCGCAGCCGCTCGACGACCTGGGCACGGTGGAGAAGTTGTCCGTCCTCCCTCTGGTGGAGTTCTACGCCGCCCCGAACAGCGGCGCGGCTCGCGACGGCGACGGCGCCGCTCCTCGTTTCCGCACAGAATCAGGCGTCTCGTACCTGGTCAGGGCCGACGGCAAGAACATCCTCTTCGACGTGGGCTACAACCAACTTCGCGAGCACCCCTCTCCCCTGCTCCACAACATGGCGGCCCTGGGCGTCTCACCCGACGACCTGGACGCCGTGGTGATCTCGCACATCCATCTGGATCATGTGGGTGGCCCGCACTGCCAGGCGCAGCGCACGTTCGCTCTTTCGGCGGAGGACGTCGACCTGCGCGGCATCCCCGCCTACACGCCCGCGCCCATGACCCACGCCACGGCCAAAGTTGAAACCGTCACCCAGGGACGCAGGCTCAGCGAGGGCATCGCCAGCACGGGGCCGCTCACCCGGGCCATCTGGCTGATGGGGCCCGCCACCGAACAGTCGCTGTTGGTGAACGTCAAGGACAAGGGGCTGGTGCTGATCGTGGGCTGCGGTCATCCGTCGCTCACGCGTATCCTGGCCCGCGCGCAGGCACTGGTGCCGGCTCCACTGTATGCCGTCATGGGCGGCCTCCACTATCCCGTCACCAGCTCCCGCGTGGGTAAGGGGCGACAGAACATCATCGGCAGCGGCAAGGTGCCGTGGCTCCGCATAACCCGAGCAGAGGCCCGCGCTGCGGTCGATGCGCTCAAGGCGCTCGATCCGCAGGTGGTGGCGCTGTCGGCGCACGACAGTTGCGACTGGACCCTGGACCTCTTCCGGGCGGGTTTCGGCGACCGCTATCGCGAAGTGCGCGTGGGCGAGGAGATCGTCATCGCCTGAGCCAGTTGCGACTGAGGCAGGGACCGCCCACTCTAGGACCGTTCTTATGACCAACCGCCAGGACCACAGTGACGACTTGCTGCGTGGGCGCGCGCCCGATCATCAGCAGGCGCGGGCAGAAGCTCACGCGCACGACCGCGCCGTGCCTGCGCTGGGCGCGGCCCCCGATAAGCGCCTCATCATCAGCCTGGCTCTCAACCTGGTCATCACGCTGCTGCAGGTGGTCGGTGGCCTCATCGCCAACAGCCTGGGACTCCTCTCCGACGCCGCGCACAATCTCAGTGACGTCGTCGCCCTTGGGCTGAGTCTGTGGGCCGTGCGCCTCAGCAGGCGCGGCCGCACCCCCACCCGCACCTTCGCCTTCAAGCGGGCCGAGATCCTGGTGGCCCTGTTCAACTCGGCAGTGCTGGTGGGGATCTCCATCTACCTGGTCATCGAGGCGGTCCGTCGTCTGCTCGAGCCGGAGCCGGTGCAGGGACTGTGGGTCATCGTCTTCGCCGCCGGCGGCTTGGTGATCAACACCTTTGCCGCCCTCCTGTTGCGCTCGCACGGGCACGACTTGAACCTGCGAGCAGCATTCCTCCATCTCGTGGGCGATGCCGCCACCAGCTTCGGCGTGATGCTGAGCGGCGTGTTGGTCTACCTCACCGATTGGAGCTACGCCGACCCGCTCGTGTCGATTCTCGTGTCTATCTGGATCACGCGGCAGGCGGTGTGCATCATCCGCTCCACCGTGAACGTGCTCATGGAGGGGACGCCGGAGGGCGTCGATTTCGCCGCAGTCGAAGCCGCCATGGAGGCCATCCCGCTGGTGCGCGGCGTGCACGATCTGCACATCTGGGCCATCTCGTCGGCCGACCTGGCTCTCTCCGCGCACCTGGAGGTCGACGAGAGCGCCTTGACCGAACCGGCGGAGCTGTTGACCGCCGTCAAGCAGATGCTGGCCCAGGAGTTCGGCATCGGCCACGTGACGCTGGAACTGGAGATAGCCGGAGGCGAGTGCGCCGGCAGTACCTGCGTGCTCGTGCCGCGGCTGCCGGAACGGGCGGATGGGGACCGTATGGGGCATCAGCACTGAAGAAGAGCACTCGCGACCCCAGGGCACGCCGACGCATGGTATCATGTCGATTGATCGATTCATCGATTAATGTGACCGAGGGAGGTGATGCCCGCATGGAACAGGTGGTGAACGCCACCGACGCACGCGTCCATTTTGGTGAGATGCTGCGACGCGTCACGGAGCACGACGAGACCATCGTCGTTGAGAAGGGCGGCGTCCCCAAAGCGGTGGTCATGAGCATCGCCGACTACAGGAGGCTGATGGCTAAGAACAGCGGCGGCGACTGGCGAAGGACCGCACAGGCAGCTCGCGATCGGGTACGGGCCGAGCTGGCCGGGGCGTCTGCGCCGCCGCCGGAGGAGTTCCTGCGCCAGTCCCGACAGGAGCGCGATGGGCGACTCGACTGTCTGCGTTGACGCCAGTTTCGTCGCCCGCCTCTTCATGGGACCCGACGAAGATGAAGCCTGGAAGCTTTTCGACCGCTGGGTCGAGGATGAGGCCGTCATCCACGCCCCCACGCTGCTCGCGTACGAACTCACCAACATCCTTCACCGCTACCACCGGTCCGGATACCTGAGTAAGGTGAATGCGGAGCTGGTGCGCGATGCCTTCTCAGGATTGCCACTCACGCTCGAGCCCCAAGAGTCCCTGGGACGGGCCGCCCTACGTATCGCGGCCGATACCGGGATGCCCGCCACCTACGACGCCTACTATCTCGCGCTCGCCGAACGCTACGACGCTGAGCTCTGGACGGCCGACCGGCGCCTGGCGACCGAAGCGGGAGCATACGCGTCGCGGGTACGGTTGTTGGGTGAGCCGAACGAAGAGCCCACGGAATCATTGTGATGGGACGTGCGGCGGGTGGCGCGGCGTGGATCGTTCGAACTGGGCACGGGGAGGCGATTGCCCTGCCCGACTCGTCCGCAATCGGCTACAATCCCGGTGCGCTGGATGGCCGTAGTGCACTGGAGCCGTCCAGACGCGCCATAGGGAGAGGTGGCAGAGCGGCTGAATGCGGCGGTCTCGAAAACCGTTGGGCCTCTTTGAGGTCCCGGGGGTTCGAATCCCCCCCTCTCCGTAAGGTAGCCCGCGCACGCGAAGGCGGCGTCTCCCACCGAGGTCTGGGGGATTCCGAACCCGCGAGGGCGCAAGCGTCAGCGACACCGGATAGCATCATGGTCCCCCGCGGTCCAAGCCCTCGCCTGTAGATGATGGGCGGAGACATGCTGTTCCTCAGGACAAGCGCCGGACACACGTCATCCATGAAAGCCCCTACAGCCGGCTGACCCTCACGATGAGCGCAGCGGCCTGAGCCCGCGTGATGGTGCTTGACGGACTGAGTCTGCCGTTACTGCCCTTGACTACCCCCAGATACGCGACATAGGCGGCGTAAGGCCTGTGGACGGCCGCGATCTGACCGGCGTCGCTGAAGGGAGCGAGAGCATCTGCGCCTTCAACGGCGTACCACTGGGCCACCGTGTCATACCTGCCAAGACGGCCCGCGATGTAGCCGCGGACGTCCAGTGCTTTCGCCTCCAGGTAGCGGCCCAGGATGGTGCTGACATGCTGCCGGAGCATGGGCGCGCCGGGACGATAGTGATGCTCGTCGACGCCCTGCATCAGACCCCGATCGACACCGGTCTCGATCCAGCCGAAGAAAGTGTGGCCAGCGAGCACGTCCACGAAGGTGGGCGGCGCGGCGGAGCGACCAAAGGAATATCCAGGCCCTCCACAGTCATCTTGGCGAACTGTCCGCGATCGACCGGGTTGGACGGCCTGAAGGAGCCGTCGGCATAGCCGTCGGCCACATTCCTCACCTGCGCGGCCGAGACCCCGTAGAGAACTGGCCACGCTGGTTGGAATGCTGCGTCCACCCACCATCCGAGGGGATGGCGGCCCTGATCCAATTGAAGATGCCCAGGGCATATTTCTCCTGCTTGGCATCGGTGTCACAGATGCCGGCCTCCATCCGCAGGAGAGCGGGCACGGTGGCCCACAGTTGGACAATGGCCAGGTTCCCCGCCAAGTATCATGCCCTCCCTGCCCGTGAATTCCTCCACGGCCATTGTGATGGAGGGCCCCTCCACAGCTCTGCGGGCGCTGAGGATGGCGTTGCCGATGGCCAGTATTGCGGCCACGTCGGCAAGGGTGAAGTACTTCTTCGCGCCATCGACGGAAGCCCGCCAGTCGTTCACGCGCTGTACATAAGACATGACCCCAGGCGCCGAATGTGTGGGCATCTCGGTGGATACTGACAAGCAGGGCTGCCCCGTTCTTGTTCGCCATGTTGACGCGATCCCGCTTCGAGACCACGTCATCAGGGCCTGTCTTAGTCAACATGACCGTGTAACCGGCCGCCTCCAACTTCTTCTTGAGCTTCACCGAGACATTCCAGACCTCATGGTTCTCGGCTCCGTTGTCGTACTCGTAGTCGTACATGTTCCACTGCGGGTCGATAGACAGCCGTGTTCCTCCGCTGTGACCCGGATCGATGACGATCAAAGGACCGGCCGAGGCGACGCCTGCCCCCACAAGGAAGGCCAGAAGAAACACAAGGACGAAAAGCCACTTTCTCACTGCAGACTCCTTCGCGATCCCACCTGCCGCGCTCCTCTGGGAAGCGTCACGCGACGTACAGTGACGATCGACGTGTTCTCGTCGGTCTGCAAGCTTAGCTGCCGGTGGAGGGGAACGCCAATGGCGTGGGTCGACCACGCGACTCCGCAGGCGACGGCCTGGCCGGCGGAGAACCGGCTGCTGCGCCGTGACCGGACCGGTGCTAATACGTACCGCATAGGAATTCGATGCACCGTGCAGCCTTACTGCCCAGAGAACCGGGAGCCGCTGCAATAGAGGAGGGGGAATGAAACGCTGTCACTCCCACCTACATGACGGCCGCCGTGGAGCCGCGCATGCGATGCGTGGGGTTTGGCGGCGCGCCTGTGTGCTGCTTGGGCTGGCGTTTCTGGTGCTGACGGGCGCGTTCTTTGGCTCAGCCGGTTCCAGATGCATTCGCACAGGAATTCTTCGCGCTTGCGCAGGCGAGTGTACTGGAAGTCCACCCCGATGTTTCCCAAGGAATCGCGACGTAGGTGGATATTCCTCGCGACGCACGCATGAACATCACGGGAAGCACCGTTCAGGGTCAGGCGGCACCCTTATGACTTCACCGCCCGGACGACACCCCATTACGTCGGAAGCGGCCAGTGGTCTGCTACCGGCATCTTCGATCCCGCCACAAGGGCATTTCAGGACGCCTCGTCTACGGCGAGTTCTATACGTTTGAAGACAGCATCGCGCGTTGGCGCATATCGTATGAGGTCGACGCCGACTTCTCCGGCCTGACGGCAGGACCAAGGCGACAAGATCCGGCTCGTGCTCAACGGCATGAGCACCTCTAAGATGGAGAAGTAGCTGCAGGCGAAACCGGTGGACCACGGTAGAGTACGTTCCCAGGTCTCCCGACAGCATGGTGTGGGGACTCGACTTCACGCAGCAGGGAGGTCCCACTTCGGGGGTGCCGGAAGGCAAGGTACTCGTGACCTATGCCGGGGAGGCGTGGATCAGCCGCGACGGCGGCACGTACTGGGGGCCGCTCGAAGACGGTGAGTTGCTCGAGCCGGGCTGCAGAGTGCGAGTGCCAGGCCCCGAGGACGATGTGACGGGAGGTCAGGGTACTCCCCCCAAGGGATGGCGAGTGATACTCACCTTTGGCAAGGGGTTCCGCTGCGTCGTCGAGCCCGGCAGTGTGATCGAGGTATTCGATTGGGGCGCCCGCGTGGAGAGCGGGTCCATCGAGATGGAAGACGATCCCACCAGGCCCAGTCGCGCGGAAGCCCCAGCAGAGTTCAGCTATCCGGCAAGGACCCCAGCGCCGCCCAGCCGCCGCTGAGAAGCCCAAGTCTCTTGACACGTCATAGCGGCGCTCACTGCCGCCTTGGCGACCGGAGGGAGCCGCTACCGCTTCGAAAGGATCTCTCCGACCGTACAGCTGAGGTCGCGGTCAACCAGGGAGCCGCCCGGGTGAAGAGCACCGCCACCCAGGCCCGCACCGCCGCCTGCCGCCGGTCAAGAGATCACCGCGACGCCCAACAGGGCCTGGGGCTGGTCAGGGAGAAGTCCTTCGCGAGCGTCCTCCCCACCCCTACCGCACGGCCGTCATCGGCATGGCTCTCAAGGAGATCATGGGTGGCTACAAGGAGGGTGACTCCTGGGAGTTCCGACCCCTCGACCTTGATGCGAAACGGGCCCAGTTCGCCAGATGATCGTGGGCGCCATGAGCCTGCCGCCCAAATCCACCACCGCCACCCGCTTTACCGATCTCGGCGCTCCGGACACGGCTGGATACCCGCACGTGTTCGTCCAAGCCGCCTACGAAAGCAAGATCACCACCGGCACCAACACAGCTCAGACCATGTTCGGTCCCTGGGATCCCATCAAACGGGCCCAGGTGGTGACCATGATCGTGCGTGCAGCCAAGGAGCTGTGGCCCGGAGTGCTCAAGACCCCGCCCACCGGCTGGTCGGGCGCTATGAGCGGCTTCACCGACGTGAACCACGGTGCCAACATGCGCATGGCCGAGTACAACGGCCTCCTTGCCGGTCTCACGGGCTTCGGCCGGGACTGGAACCCGTGGGCACAGGCCAGCAGAGGTGAGGTGGCGCAGATGCTGTGGAATCTGATGACCCGGTAGCCGCCTCCGCTACCTGACCCCTGCCGGCAATTCCGGCTGGCCGCGCCCTCGTCAGTCTACTTCGAAGTCCTTCTCCGTGAGGTTCGGGTAGATGTCCTTGAGCGGGGAGAAATCGGTCACGGCCGTATCCTTCAGCTCGAGCGTCTTCAGATTGGTCAGACCGGCCAGCGGGGTCACGTCGCTGACGGGGGTGTTGCCCAACTGCAGCTGTTCCAGCCCCTTCATCCCCGAGAGCACGCTCAGGTCGCTGATCTTGGAGTAACCGATGAAGAGCACTCTGAGAGACGTGAGGTTCGCCAAAGGGCTGTAATCCGTCGCCTCGCAGTTGAACAACGACAGGAAGTCCAGCTGCGTCAGGCCGGCCAGCGGCGTGATGTCTTTGATGCTGTTGCCGCCCAGACCGAGTGACTTCAGATGAGTCAGTCCGCTCAGAGGGTTGATGTCGCTGAGCCAGTGGAACTGCAACCCCAGCATCTCCAGATTCACGAAGTGCTCGAGACCGCTGAGGTCCTTGATCCTCATGTCCTCGGGCGACTCGAACTCTATGCTGAGTTCGAGCTCTTTCAGCGTCGCGGCCTCTGCCGGCGTGATATCGCCCGTGGGCTTGTTCATGGCCGCGCGGATGCCCTTCTCCAGAAGGGGGTCGTTGAACACGACGGCGTCGGCGGCGGGAGCCGAGGTGGTGGTCGTGGTGGACTGAGTGGTGGACGGCACCGTCGAGGTGCTCGAAGCGGACGGCGGTGCAGTGGAGGCAACCGGGTCTTCAGTAGTCGATGAGCCGCAGGCCGCCAGACCCAGGCCCAAGCCAACGAGCAGGATCGTCACTGCTGCCGCCACGCACGCCGCCTTCATGATCTTCATGAGTTCTCTCCGTCTCTGGCACGAGGGGACCACGCTACAACCACAAGGGAATAGTAGCAACTGGACGGGCACCGCGCAGGATTCGAATTGTCGGATGCCCTGAGGGACTCAGCTCGGGAGGCCGGGTGCTCTCGACTCAAGAGTGTCCGGCGATGTCCACTATCCTTTGGCGGATGCGTTCCCCTCGAGAAGCGCCTTGAGCCTCACGCCGGCGGTTCGCCTCTCCCCGGCACGATGCAGATGAACTCGAACGGCCGCGTGCCCGTGTTCCTGAAGTTGTGCGTCTCGTTGGGTGGTACGAACACATAATCGCCGGGACTCACCGGGGACTCGCTGCCATCCGGTCCCACCGCGGCTCCTTCGCCGGCCTCCACTTTCACCAGATGGGGGAAGTCGTGTGTGTGATATGGGGTCGCACTGCCTTCATCCACGGAGAAGTAACGCAGGATGATCTCGTCCGACCCTTCCGCGGGTCCCAACACGACCTGCTTGGTCACACCGGCGTAACCGGACGCCGTGGGACATACATCGTCGCGTCGCTTGATCCTCATCCTGGTCCTCCTCCGTGCTCCGGCACTCGCTGGGGCCCGTCCATGCCGATCACACGCATCTCGGGTGTGCGTCGTCCCATCGTACCTCGCCGGACTCCGTCTGGGCGGCATCTTGCGAGCCCCATCGCGCCTCGGGGGACGATCTCCGATGGCGTCTTCACCGGCACGATCGCGGGCGACAAAGAAAGCGTGCCCGCGACCGCGAAGCGCCAGTAGGACATATCACTCGTTCGGTGGCGTCTGGTCGGCGCTGCCCTCTGCCGACGCGCGCCCAGCGCGCGCCCCTCTCTCACGGCGGCTCCTCAGCAGATCACGGTAGTACGTCAGATGCCAGCTGAGGTGGAACAACGAGGTCAGCGTCATGACCACTCCAGCTTCCACATGCCAGAAGATCATGTTGATCGGTAGGCTGAACGTCAGCACGTAGTCCCGCCGCACCGCCAGGAGAAGGCCGAGGATGCCGGTCGACAAGAAGGTCACGAGCAACAGGACGTTCCAGATCTTGCGGTGAGTGGTGACCCTGATGTGCTTGGTCCTGTAAAGGACAAAACTCACGACGTAGATGACGAAGAGGGCGATGGCGATGGGGCTGACGTAGTAGGTCGTGAACACGAAGCCCTCCAGACATCAGGACGTCGCTGCCGATCGAGTGCCTCTAGTCGCCGAAAGCCGGGCCTTGGTCATCGGCGTTGTTGCTGTACCCAGCGCTCTCCCAGTAGCCTCGGAAATCGGCATCGGACGAGAGCTCTATCCGAGTCACCCACTTGGCCCACTTGTAGCCGAACTTCTGCTTGGCGACCACCTGGAAGGGGAAACCTCTCTCCGGGCTCAGGGTCACATCGTTCAACTTCAGGGCCAGCAGGATGTTGTTGTCTCGGATGTAGTCCAGATCGAGGGATGTGTATCCGCTCTCCACGTCCGCCGTATAGAATATGGCTACGACTGCCTCCGGCTTCACCCCGGCATCATCGAGGATCGCCGGGAGCGATGGGCCGGTCCACTTGGCAGTGAAACTCCACCCCTCGACACAGTTGAGATCCATCAACCAGGATTCCTGCCCGTAGGCCTGCAGGTCGGCGTAAGACAGAGAAAGTGGCTTCTCCACCAGGCCATCGACCACGAGCCGATAGGACTCCCTGTCGATGACTTGGCTGCCCCTCAATGCGTTGTTGCCCTGGTCTTCTATGGGGGTGAGCCTCACCCCGTGAAATTCGGTGGCTTCGACTTCTCCCGGCGTCTGGGTCGAGCTGACGGCGCTGCCCTGGGTGGGAGACGTAGTGCCGGCGCAGCCGGCAACGCCCAGGATCACGGCTGACGCCACCAGCGGCACGAGGAGCGAGCAGACGTGGAGGGCCCTTGATCTCATAGTCACCCCTTCCCGATCGCCGGAACATGGCACATGCGTACCCAGCGGACCCGGAAATGATGCCGTCGTCCACCGGCCTTGAGAAGGCCGAGAACCACTCTTGCCGACCCGGCGGAGCGACCGGCCGCTTGCGGTGGGGCTGCGCTCGGTGCGACACTGGTGCTTCTGATGAAGCGGTAGGGCTCCGGATGGCGAAGCGGACCCTGACGCGCGCAAAGCGTGTGACATCCGCCGAAGAGGCAGGGGCGCGCGGACCAAAAAAAGCTGGCACTTCTCCTCATCAACGTCATCGGCGGCATCGCCGTCATCGGGAGCTACGTGTTCGGGCTGGAGGGAGACTCCGGAGCCGACGCGCTGTGGGGCGGGGTCCCGGAGGGCACGCGATCCATCTACGTGATCTCCATGGTGCTCTCGGCCATCGGGTATCTTGCTTTCTTGAACCTCCTGCTGCTGCGCGTGGACTCGAGGAATGTCCCCCCGTGCGGCCGCACTCCGGCCGGGGAATCAGGGCAAGGCGTACTGGGCTGCTGTGGTCGGCAGTTGCTACTTCGCCTTCCACACCTTCGTGCTGGACGCGGTCCTCTGGGCTGCACTGTTCCAAGGCTGATACTCCAGGGCTGCCCGAGAGTCGGCCGGCGCGCAGACTCCGGGACGGCGTCACTGCCGGCGTCGGGGGGGACGGAGGGTGTCAGGTCTTCTGCGCCTGGCAGTGCGGGCAGAAGTACGTGCTCCGCGCCATATCACCCTGAGCGAAGCGTTCGACGGGGGTTCCGCAGTCCAAGCAGGGCTTGCCTGCGCGCCCGTACACCCAGAGACACCGGTCGGATGGCTCTGCGCGGCGCCGGAGCGGAACGGTGGTGCGGCGACTCGTGAGCAGGTTCAGACGCATGAGCCTGGCCGCCGTCTCGAAGAGGCGGGAGAGTTCCTCGTCGGACAGCTCGCGCACCTTCGCGCGCGGATGGACACGCACCTCGAAGAGCACCTCGCTCTTGTAGACGTTGCCGATGCCGGCGGCGACACGCTGGTCGAGCAGCACATCCCCTATCTCGCGCTCGGCGTGACCGCCAAGCCGCACCCTTCTCACCACCTCTGCGATGTCCGGTGAATCGGCAAGGAGGTCGGGGCCGAGGCGGGCAAGTCGCGGATGTGCACGCAGTGCCGAGGTACGCAGCAGCTCAGCCCGGTACGAGCGGCGGCATACGTAGGCGACCTCGCCGACGGTGATGACCACGGTCCAACCGGCAGGTCGACGTTCGCGGACATGTTTTCGCAGCCAGCTGCCGTGCATACCCAGGTGCACGCGAAGGGTCCAGTCCTCCGAGATGTGCACTAACAAGTGCTTGCCCACTGCCTCGACGCTCTCGATGGTGCATCCCGAGAGCTCAGACACCTTCCCCCGGTCGTTGAGCTCGATCTCGCTCAATGTCCGGCCGGGCAGCTCGGCGCCCAGCACTCGAGCGATACGGTGGACGGTGTCGCCTTCAGGCATGGAGGTGGTCCCGGCGATACCAGGCGCAGGCCGCGCCTCGAACAAGTCGCGTGCTCCAGATCATGCAGTGATGCGCAGATAGCGATAGTCCCGGCGGAACCCGGCACGCTCGAGTCGAGGCACGAGGGGGGATGACAGCGCAGAGTCATCATCGATGCGCTCAAGCGTGATCGCGCCGCGCGGGCGGCAGCGCGCGATGTCGCGGAGAGCAGGCAGAGCGCGTTCGAGCTGTTCCTCGGCCACGTCCGCGAAGATACGCAGGCGCCGGGCGTTGCGGTCCAGGTACAGTACCGGCACGCCACCCACGAGTACGACGGCTGCACCCACGGCGCGTCGGGCGCCCAGAGTGCCGCGAGCCGGCAGCGCGCCGGTGGCGGCAGTCGTGGGGCCTCCACGACCGCCCGAGCCCGCGAACGGAGGCCAGGGCAGCAGCCAGCCGTACGGGTTGGCAGGATCCGCGGCGGCAAGAGCGACCACCTCGGCTTCTGCGTCTTCATCACTGACACGTCGCAGGCCGTCCACGGTGCCGGAGTAGGCGAACTGCGCGCCGCCGAGCCCCTCCACAAAATAGCCGCGCCGGATCTTGCCCGCTTCCTCCATGGAGCGCAGCACGCGATACACGTTGCCAAAACCACCGCCCAAGGCCTCCACAGCGGCAGTCTCCTTGGCGACGATGCCATGTCGCTCGAGCAGAGTCACGCCCCAGGCGTACGCGCGCTCTGATGGGGCGACCGGGTCTCGGATGAGATCCCGCACCAGCGACCAGCGTCCGCCGAGAAAGGTCGGCATCTCGCGGGCACCGTGCCGCGGGAATCGCGGACGGTGAGTGTGTTGCGCCGGCCGGGAGCCACGCCGCGCTGCACGCGTGCGCAGCGCGGCGAACGTGTCGTTGGTGATGAGACCGGCCCACACCAGGTCCCAGATGGCATCGTGTGTGCGCTCGGGTCCGGCCTCAGCCAGCAGGGTCAGTAACTCCGCGTGGAACGAGGCGCCCCGCGCTTCCAGGTGGGCGAGCAGCAGGTGGTGACGATCATCGAAGTCGGCGCCTGCCTCGTCGACCGTTGCCGGGATCAGCAGTCGATCCACGCGGTCGCGACGAAACAGCATGATGCGACCGTCGTCGTTGCGCAAGGGCGAGTGTCCTACCCACACCAGCTGTCCCAGGGCGCCCAGCTCGTCGAGTCGCCCTTCATGGAAGTCGCGCACCCGCATGGGCAGGATCATGCGCACCAGTTCCTGATAGCTGAGTGGCAGGCCCTCGAGCTGGGCGATCGCGTCGATGAGCTTCTGGTGACGGTCGCCCGCCCCCACACGATGCCACGAAGGAAGAAAACGGCCCAGCACCTCGCGCGGTACAGGCGATACCTGGCCGCGCAGCTTGGCTATGGTGCGCCGCTTGATCTGCCGCAGTACCTCCGGGTCGCACCATTCCTCGCCGTGCTCGCCCGGTCGGAACTCGCCGCGCAGCAGGCGCTGCTGCTGCGCGCCCGCCTCGAGCAACAGCTTCACCTGAGCCGGCACCATTCCGAAGCGCTCGGCCACCGCAGCTGCGGTGAAGGGGCCGTGGGTCCGCGCCCAGCGCAACAGCAGCATCTCCACCGGCTTCTCCTCGGTGGCGAGATAGGCAGCGGGTACTCCCGGGGGCGGCGCGGTGCCGAGCGCATCGCGGTACAGGGCGACGTCCTCCACAGCCAGCCACACGTCGCGCCCGGCCACGCGCGTGGGGAACGCGCGCCGTGCCACTTCGAGTGTCTCCAGCCACTCTGAGGGTTCGCCATCGCTGCGCTCCCGCAGCTCGTCCAGCGACAGATCGCCCACATGGCGCAGCACGTCGTGCAGTTCGCCGGCATTGCGGACGCGCCGGTGTGGCGCGCGACGTTGCAGGTGATCCTCGACTTCGTCCACGATGGCGGCATCGAGGAACTCACGCAGATCAGCCTCCCCCAGCAACTCACGCAGCAACGAGAGATCCAGTGACAGGGCCTGAGCCCGGCGTTCAGCCGCGGGTGAGTCACCCTCGTACAGGTACGCAGCCACGTAGGCGAACACGAGCGAGCGCGCGAACGGCGACGCGGTGGCCGTCTCCACCTCGTGGATGCGCACCTCGCGCGCGATTGCGGCGCGCAGCACCTCCCGCAGCGCCGGCACGTCGAAGATGTCCTGCAGACAGGCGCGGTACGTTTCCATGACGATAGGGAACGCAGGGAACTGGAGCGCCACCGACATGAGCTTCTGCGCCCGCAGTCGCTGGGCGAACAGCGGCGTGCGCTGTCCGGGACGGCGGCGCGGGAGCAGCAGGGCACGAGCGGCGTTCTCGCGGAACTGCGACGCGAACAGCGGGGAGCGCGCCAGCTCGGCGATGATCCGCTCCTCGATCTCTTCGGGGTCGGGGACGAGCGAAGCGATGTCAGGAGGGTCGTCGCCATCGGCAAGGGTGAGCACGATGCCGTCATCGCTCCACACCGCCTGCACGTCGTACCCCACGCGCTCCGACGCGATCGAGCGCAGCACCAGTGCCCAGGGAGCATGCACCCGCGCACCGAACGGGCTGAGCACGCAGATGCGCCAGTCGCCCAGCTCATCCCGGAACCGCTCGATGACGATGTCGCGGTCGCTGGGCACCACGCCGGTAGCTTCACGTTGCTCCGCGAGATACCGCACCAGGTTGTCGGCTGCGCGGCTGTCGAGGCCGTACTCCTCCTGCAGCCGAGTGCGTGCCGCGGGCTCCTCGAGCTGCGCCATCTGCCGCGTGAACTCACCCATAGCTCGGCCGAGCTCGAGCGGACGCCCCGGACCCTCCCCGTGCCAGAAGGGCAGACGCCCCGTCTCGCCGGGCGCGGGCTCGACGATCACCCGGTCGCGGGTGATCTCCTGGATGCGCCATGTGGTCGCGCCGAGCGTGATCCTCTGGCCCGCCTGCGACTCGTGCACCATCTCCTCGTCCAACTCACCCACGCGCGGTCCGTCGGCGCCCATGTGTACCGTGAACAAGCCACGGTCCGGGATGGTGCCCGCGTTGACGGCGGCCAGCATGCGGGCCCCGCGCCGTCCACTGATGACGTCGCGTTCTCGATCCCACAGGATGCGCGGCCGCAACTCGGAGAAGTGATGCGAGGGATAGAGTCCGGCCAGCATGTCCAGCACAGCGGTCAGCGCCGTGTCCGGCAACTCCCGGAAGTCAGCGGCGCGGCGCACCAGCGCCGCCAGTTCGGGCACGCGCCATTCCTGCACGCCTGCCATAGCGACGATGTGTTGGGCAAGCACGTCCAGGGGGTTCTTGGGAATACGGAGCGCCTCGATAGCGCCCATGCGCATGCGCTGCGCCACCACCGCGGCCTCGAGCAGGTCGCCGCGATGCTTGGGGAAGATCCGGCCGATGCTGGTCTCGCCCACACGGTGACCGGCGCGGCCGACACGCTGCAGACCGCCGGCGACGGAGCCGGGCGACTCCACCAGGATGACCAGGTCAACCGCACCCATGTCGATGCCCAGCTCGAGCGAACTGGTGGCGACAAGGGCGCGCAACTCGCCCGACTTGAGCTGCTCCTCGATGACGCGGCGCTGCTCGTGAGCGAGGCTGCCGTGGTGGGCCCGCACCAGCTCCTCCCCCGCCTGCTCGTTCAGGTGCTGCGCCAGCCGCTCGCACAGGCCGCGGCTGTTGACGAAGATGAGCGTGGTGCGGTGCGCCCGCACCAACTGGAGCAGCCGCGGATACACCGCCGGCCAGATGCCGTACTGCCGGTTGGTCTCGTCCTCTTCGGCGAGCATGAGCGAGCCCGAGGGACGGTCCGGCGGGAGTGTGGCATAGCCGCCATCCTCCGTCTCGACCACGGGGCGCGTCATGTCCTCCACCGGCACCACCACCTGCAGATCCAGATCGGGCGGGACATGCGCATCCACGACGGATACGGCCCGATCGCCGCCCAGGAAGCGGGCGACTTCGTCGGCGGGGCGCGCGGTGGCAGAGAGTCCGATGCGCTGCGGATCGGTGTCGCACAGTGCCGTCAGCCGTTCCAGCGAGAGCGCCAAGTGCGCGCCGCGCTTGGTGGCGGCGAGCGCGTGGATCTCGTCCACGATGATCCAGCGCACCGTGCGCAGGTTCTCGCGCGCCTGCGAGCCCAGCAGCAGGAAGAGCGACTCCGGCGTGGTGACGAGGATCTCCCCAGGCTCACGCAACTGACGACGACGCTCCTGAGGAGTCGTGTCGCCGGTGCGGATATCCACCCGCGGCAGTCGCAGTGCGACGTCGCCGCCGGCAGCGGCACGGGCGATCCCGGCCAGGGGTGCGCGCAGGTTGCGCTCTATGTCATACACCAACGCCTTGAGGGGCGACACGTAGACCACGCGCGCACCAGGCTGCGCCACCGACTCGCCAGCCGCCCCAACACGCCCTGCCCCGGCGTGCGTCGGCTCAGGCCCGGCCTGGGCCGGCCCGGTGCGCTCCTTGCCGGCGTAGGCCAGTCGGTCGAGCGCGTAGAGGAAGGCGGCGAGCGTCTTGCCGCTCCCCGTTGGGGCGATCAGAAGGGTGTGGTCGCCCGCGTGGATACGCTCCCAGCCGAGGCGCTGTACCTCGGTGGGCGCGGCGAACGCGTTGCTGAACCACTGCTGGGTGGCGGGCCCGAAGAACTGCATGTTGCAACGATACCCGTCAGTCGTCGGCGCGGCTACGTGTCCGGTGCTCTCCGTTGCCGTTCCAGGGCCGCCGCCATGCCGAACGCATGGAAGTACCCATGCCAGGCCTGGTCGGACGACCCGAATTCGTTCGGACCGAAGAAGTAATCGAGGAGTGCCTCCCGCAGACGGGTGAGTTCCTTCAGGCGCTGCAGATGGCGAGGGTCACCGATGGTAAGGCTGAGGAGCTCCAGGCCACGGAGGACGGCGTTGGCGCTGAGGTCCATCCGGCCCTTGCCCGACCACTTCATGGCTCGCTCGATCTCGCTTCCCACATTGGCGAGCTGCTCCAACAGTGACAGAGACTGCCATCGAGCTTCGGTCAGTTCAGTGTGAAGGGCGCTCATCTGAGCACCAGGGAGTCCACGATGTCGCGGATGCGCCTGCGCACTTCGGGATCATCCACCCCGCGCGACCGGTTTCCCTGAGAGGGACGGATGTTGATCATGGAATCGAATTCGATCCATTCATCGGCGGGCAGGTCAGGATAAAGATTGATCCCCCAGAGATCGGTCTGCTTCGACCCATGCTCCAGAAGCAGCGCCTCCTCGTCGGAATGGAGATCGGCGTCGACCGCCATGTTCCTCAGCCGGATGTCGACGACCGCTTTGACCAGATCGCCGAACCGGTCTTCCGCCATCGCCCGCAGTTCAGCCATGGAGATGCTCGTGTCGACGATCTTCATCGGCCGACTGTAGCACACGCCGTAAGACAGCCGGCGACCTCTCTGCCACACCCAGGGCGGCGAGTGCCCACACGACCCAGAGGCCGCTGCCCTGACGGGATAGAGTGAGAGTCGACCGCCCCGGCGAGAAGGATCGTATGGATCTGACCATCAAGTCGTCGTTCATCGACAAGTGGGACCGCTATTTCCCCGGCGGGGGACTCCCCATAGCCTGCTTCTATTCGGACGAGCTCAGGCGCGGGCCTTCAATAGGGACGATGCCTCGTTCATGAATACGTACGTCTGGGAAGATGTCCGAAAGCGCTTCAGACCCTCCTGAGGGCGGGCAGGACCGACTCGGCCCTCGGCCGTCGAGCGCGAGGAAGCCGCTCGGGGGCGCGGCCCTACCTCAGTCTCACCGCCGTCCCGTAGGCGAGTATCTCGGATGCTTGGGCCATCACCATGGAGGTGGTGAAGCGCACGCAGATGATGGCATCGGCTCCCAGTCCCTGCGCTTGCGCGATCATGCGGTCGATGGCCTGCTCCCGGCTCTCGCCCATGAGCTTGGTGTATTCGGTGATCTCGCCGCCCACGATGTTGCGCAGACCTGCCACGATGTCTTTGCCCACGTGGCGAGCCCTGATGGTGTTGCCACGGACGACTCCCAGTATCTCCTCCACCTCGCGCCCCGGTACGTTCTCGGCCGTGCTCAGGATCATCTCTTGACCTCCCTGTATGGATCTCTCTTCCAGACGAATATGCGCTCCCTGATCACCGAGACCAGGAGTATTGCCACACCCACACACACGGCGCCGATCGCGGCACGGATCCACCAGGCCAGCTCGGCCGCCGAGACCAAGAACACCACCAGTTCATAGAGACCGTATCCCACCAATACCGCGGCACCCACGGATAGCAGGATCCAGCCGACCCTGCGCTCCAGTCGGTTGTAGGTGCGCTCGCGGTAGTGATCCCAGGCATCGTCAGGCAGTTCTCGCAGCCTCATGCCGGCCACCACGCTCTTCATGCTCTGCACCTCCTGCAGTTCCTCGCGAAGCCCGGGGTCGCGCGCCAGTTCCTCCTCGAACGCTCTGCGCTCCTCGGGTTCCAGTTCGTCGTCCACGTAGGCGCTCACGTAGGGTGTCCAGTCTCTAGGCATCGCCATACCCCCAGGGTTCCTGGCTCGTTAGCACGGGTTCCAGTTGCCGGCGCAGCTTCTGCCGCGCCTCGTGAAGGCGGCTCATGACGGTGCCACGAGGGATCTCGAGGAGGGCCGAGATCTCAGCATAGGTGAGCTCCTGGAACTCCCTCAATATGAGGATCTCCCGGTGGCTGTGATCGAGCCGTCGAAGTGTCTGCCACACCTGACGGCGGAGTTCTTCGCGTTCCGCGTGCTGCTCCGGCGTCGGCCCGACCTGCTCGATCCCCTCCCGATCCACCAACGGCACCTCATGCCGCCGAGCGGCGCTGGCCATGTGGTTGAGGCACAGGTTCTTGAGGATCCTGTGATACCAGGGGAAGAAGGGTCTGCTGGCATCGAACGAGCGGATGGACCGGTACGCACGAGCGAAGGCTTCCTGCGACAGGTCGAGGGCATCCTGCTGGCTGCCTGTCCACCCGAGGGCGAACGCCGTCGCCTGTCGCATGTAGCGCAGCACTATGGGATCGAAGGACGCCCTGTCGCCCTGCTGGCAACGCACGAGCAGGGCGCCCTCATCCAACGTGCCGAACTCCGCCTGCGCCTGCAACATCCGACTCCTTGGTCTTCGCCTGCCTCTTCACAGGGTAGTACAGGATAGGTGGGCAGGATATTCGCCGAAGCTCACCGAGCACGGACAACGGTACTCTCGCCTCCATGTCGCCGGCGGGCTGATCGAGGATCAGCAGCATCGGACCGTGAACAAGAGCTGCCACCGACATGGCCCTACGCCCGGTGAGGACCCTGGAGATGAACCCACCGGCCTGAAGGACGTGGACGGCGTTCACCACCGCCCGGATGGTGACGGCCGTCCACCGATGCGCGCAGCCGTCCCGCAGCGTGGCACGTACATCTGTTGCGGAGAAGCCGGCTCCGGATTAGCATTTCATGTAGATAGTAGACAGTGGAGGCTCCGTTTCGAGCCCGGCTCCCGATCCCGAGGACCTCTCCCCGCTTCGCTCGCCTGGCTCGGTGGATACTCCAACACCGGTAGGTCGTGTGCGTCTCGGAAGGAGGGGTCATGTTCCGACAGGCGTTTGTGACCGCACTGGTTCTCGCCACCGCCGTCTTTCTCGCGTGTGCCGTACCTGCACCTGCTGCGGACGGATCCCCGGTCGGCTGGACCGTCAGCCAGATAACCGAGAACAGTTCGGCCGACGAGTGGCCCCAGATCGATCCCAACCACCCCAACGTGGTGTGGCAGCGGACGCTCCCCGGCAGAGACCCAGAGATATGGTGCTGGAACTTCGAGATCGGCGGCGGTCGCCAGCTGACGATCAACGATACCCCTGACGTCTACCCGCAGATCTACGGCGACGCAGTCGTCTGGGAGGGCCAAGACACCGACGGCGATAAGGAGATCTACCTCTACCGCTTCTCAAGCGACTCCACCACCAAACTGACCGACAACACCTGGACGGACACCCAGGTGAAGATCCGCGGCTCCCTGGTCTGCTGGCTGAGTAGTAGCCCCGTGGGCGACGCGATCTTCGTCTACAACGTGATCAATGGGACGCGCTGGATGCCGGCATCTGCCACGGGAGACCTCGCGCATCCGCAGACCGATGGGATGTGGGTGGTGTGGCAGGCGCAGCGGACCTCCGACCCGGGCGGCGACTGGGAGATCGAGTACTGGGACGGGACTACGACCCGCGCCCTCACCAACAACAGCTATGACGATTACTTCCCAGAGATCGATCTGAATCGCATCGTCTGGGAAGGGCAAGACGGCATCGACTCGGAGATCTTCTATCACTACGGCGGGGTGACGACCAGGCTCACCAACGATGCGCGGAACGACGCCGAGCCTTTCGTGGGCGCGTCGATCGATCGAAGCACGGTGGCGTGGCGTCATCACGACGGCGACGATTGGGAGGTGCGCGCGGCGACCTTCGACCACGAGCGCTCCACGTGGACGTATGCCTCGGTCACCAACAACACAGCCAACGACCAGCCCACCGACGTCGATGGTAGCGCCGTGGCCTGGTTCGACACCTCCGGCGACTCTGACATCCACCTTTACCTGCCGACCCCTGACTTCCCCGCAGGCACCCTCCTCGACCTGAACAGTAATCCGTATGACGACCGCCATCCTCGCATGGGAGCCGCGGGAGTGGTGTGGCAGGGTCGAGACTCCCACGGCGACTGGGAGATATTCGTGGCCGCCCCCGACGGCGAGCCTCCCATCACCAGGATCTTCCTTCCCGCCAGCGGAGCGGTGCTCAGTGTCTCGCCGGCCGTGATCTCCGGCCAGGTGACCGACGGCACCGCCGTGACTTCCGTACAGGTATCAATCGACGGTGGCCCCTGGCAGGAGGCCGTCATCGACGCGGGCGCCGGAACCACACTGGCCACGTGGCACTACAACTGGATCCTGCCCACAGAGGACGCGAGCCCCGGGCACGTGATCCGCGCCCGCGCCTTCGACATGGTGGGCAACTCTCAGCCGAGCGCCGATGAGCCGCTGGTGTACGTCGACCGGGTGAGTCCGGTGATCAGCGGCTTCGTCATCAACGGCGGGGCCGCCCAGACCGACTCGACCGCCGTCACGCTCAGCTACACGGTCACCGACGGGTCACCCCTCATGCGCATGCGCTTCACCAACGACGCCACCACCTGGTCGGCATGGGAGCCGTACGCACCCACCAAGTCGTGGACCCTGACGAGCGGGCCGGGGACCAAGACGGTGTGGTGCAGCTTCGAGGACGTGCATGGCAATGTGGCTGGAGATGGGCTGGTAAGCGACACCATCGAGTTGGTGTCCACTCTTCCGGGAACCAACCATCCACCCACCGTCGATGCAGGTCCCAACCGGACCGTCGCAGCCGGCACGCTCATCGAATTGAGCGCCACCTTCACCGACGCCGACGCCTCCGACACCCACACAGCCTCAGCCTTGATAAGCAGCGGTGGCGCCCCCGTCGACCTCATAGTGACTGAACCGGCAGGCGCCACTCCCGGACGAGCGACCGAGATGATCCGGCTGACCGAGCCGGGAACATATGTGGTCAGCTTCACGGTGACCGATGACAAGGGAGGCGTGGGGTCGGACGCGATAATGGTGACCGTCACCACCTCTCCCACTCCCACGCCCTTCACAGACGTGCCGTCGGACACCCCCTATCATGACGCCATCTACGGCATGCGCGACGCGCACATCATCGACGGCTACCAAGTGGGAGACACCTGGGAGTTCCGCCCCGGCAACACCGTCTACCGCGCTCAGTTCGCCAAGATGATCTGCGGAGTGATGGGGCTCGTGGTGCTGGTGGGGGACTGGCCCGACCCCGCAGTCCCCTTCACCGACCTGGGCACCGACATCATCCCGGGACCGGGCGTGGTCAACAG
Source organism: Thermoleophilia bacterium (assembly GCA_040772905.1). Lineage (GTDB taxonomy): Bacteria > Actinomycetota > Thermoleophilia > RBG-16-64-13 > RBG-16-64-13 > JAXGXJ01. The sequence goes on from JAXGXJ010000010.1 coordinate 89,466, forward strand.
CCTCTACCCGCATGAATACGTGGCCCGCGCCTACCGTACAGGCATCACGCGCGGACAGACCGCCACCAACTTCGCCCCCTACGTGAGTATCAAGCGCGCTCAGCTGGTGACCATGATCGTGCGCGCCGTGCAGAACCTGCGGCCCGAGGTGTTGCTGACTCCCCCGCCGAGCTACCGGTGCTCGCTGGGCGACTTCAGCCCTGATCACGCCGACAACGCGCGCATGGCCGAGTACAACGGCCTGCTGGCCGGACTGATGGGTTTCGGGCCGTCCTGGGATCCGTGGAAGACGGCTTCCCGCGGCGAAGCGGCTCAGATGCTCTTCAATCTGCTCATGCGTCTGAGATCCAGCGGGGGATGAGCCGACGGGTATCGTCGCTCCGCCAGATGTCCTTACCCGGTGCTATGCTCGCAGCCGGCGAGAGGGGCGAGGAGCTTTGTGACGACGTTGCGCGGCAAGACGGTTCTCGTCACCGGTGCGGGGTCCGGCATCGGTAGGTCGATGGCGCTCACGCTGGCCCAGGAAGGGGCCGGGCTGGCGCTCGTGGACATCGATGTGGAGAGCGTGCGCGAGACGTCCTCGCTGTGCCGGTCGAGGGGAGCCAAGAGCGCAGCCTACTGCTGCGACATGGGAGCCCGTGCCAACATCGAAAACATGCTGGCACGGGCGAAAGGCGATCTCGGTCCCATGGACATCCTCATCAACAACGCCGGCACGCACGAGTATGAGTACGAAGACCTGAAGCGCACCATGATGGTGAACTTCGTGGGCGGCGCCTACCTCACCCGGCTCGTCCTTCCCCAGATGATGGAACGCGACGAAGGCCATATCGTGAACATGGCTTCGGTCATCGGGCTGGTGGCAATGCCGCGGATGGGGGAGTACGTGGCTTCGAAGTTCGCCATCGTCGGTTTCACCGAGACCATCCGCATGGAACTGAAGAAGGCAGGATATTCGGGCATCAAGACGCTCTGCGTGTGTACCACGGGCGTCGACACCGGTTTGTTCCCCGGTTACAGAGCCCCTCGCCTCACACCCCTCCTCAAGCCCGACACCGTGGCAAGGCGAGTGCTGAGAGCCATCGAGAAGGACAAGTCGCACTTGGAACTCCCTCTGGTGGCCAAGATCATCCCCGCCATGAAGCTGCTCCCGACGCCTGTACGCGATGCCATGCTGCGGGCGACCGGCTTCACCAGCAGCATGGCCCGGTATGAGGCCCGGGAACGGGCAGACGCGCGCGCGGAGCGCATCGAGAGCAGTCGGAACGGGTAGAAGGAGACGGATGCCGACCGGAGGAGTATCCCCATGCCTCAGTATGGAGTCCTAGTCTACCTGCCTACGCCGGCCGACCCAGCGGAACTCACCACTGACTATTTGGAATCACTCGAACGGTACCCCGCTCAGGTGCAGGAGGCAGGTGGCAAAGTCTTGGGAGGCTCGTACTTCGTGGAGCACCGGGGCTTCGCGTTCCAGCCCATCACAACGACCACGGTGATCCGCGGCGACGCGGTGCGCGGCGGTCCCATGGTCGAGTCTGAGCTGGCGCCGGCCGCGTTCTACGTGCTGGCCGCGCCAGACATGGAAGTCGCCGTGCGCCTGGCCCAGCTCCACCCTGCCACTCGCGACGGTGCCGTGGAAGTGAGGCCACTGTTCGTGCCTCCCACCAGCCGAGGCGCGAAAGCCTGAGTCGACTGGGGTGCCGCGCCCCTTCGTGTCGGAGGGAACGGCGTATCAGTGCAAATGCAACGTGGTGCAGGGCAACGGTCAGAGGCTCGCTGAGTTGCTGGGCATGCTCGAGGATCACCGCCCCGCGATGCCTCGGTGCTCAGATGGGACCGCGGGTCGTGAGAGTCGCATCCTCGGCCACGTCGAAGACTTTCAAGCTGATGTCGCTGAAGACGCCTTTGCTCTTCATCGCCGCCACGATGGGACCCTGCAGATAGGCCTCCAATGCCTCGGCATCTGTGAACAGGTAGATACCGGCCGCCTCCCCCGTCTCTGCGTTCAGACCGAAGATCTTCCATTCCAACCCCGTCACAGCCGAGATAGGGATCGCAGCCCCCTGGAACTCCTCCAGTAGTTCTTCGGACGGGATGTTCGATCGCGAGTTGATCTGCAGGAGCTTCTTCGACATCTGCCGGCCTCCTTACGCGTGCTCAAAGACAGACCTCTCAACAACGGACTGTGGCCACATTATCTCCGAAGAACAGCCGCCGTTCAGCGTCTCCCCTCAGTCGGGAGCCGGCGCGACCGTGTGAGGCGTCGTCGAGCGGGGCTCCCTGTCCTGAGAGATCTGGGAGGTGGAGATCGTCTTCCCCGCCAGCAGACGCATGCATGCCATGGAACCTGCGGCCACGGTCGCAACAGCCACCCACAGCGCGATGGTATAGCTACCGAACACCCCATAGAACCAGCCGCCCGCCCAGGGTCCCACGATACCGGCCAGCCCGTAGGCCAAGAAGACGAGCGGATAGATGGTGACGAAGCCGTCGCTTCCGTAACGCGACGCCGTCTGCGCAGCGTAGACCACGAAACAGGCGCCGAAACCGAAGCCCACCAGCAGAGCCGTGGCTACCACCGCCGCGGGCCACAGCACCGTGGCGAGACCCATGAGAGTCAGCGAGATGATCAAGAACGCCAAGGATGCGGGGATGGACCGCTGTCCAAGTCGGTCGGCCACCCTTCCCCAGGCCACACGTCCCAGCACGTTGCCCACGGCGAAGACACTGATGGCCCACGTAGCCTGAAGGGGAGCGACACCCGCCGAAAGGGCCAGCGGCTTGAGGTTCCCGATGACCATCAGACCGGCGAAGGTGCCGCTGAAGATGCCCACGACGAGCGCCATGAAGTAGCGGTCTCGCGCCAGCGCCACCAGGCGCGGAGCGGGCGACGGATGGCCGTCCGCCCGCGACACCGGCATGCGCAGTGCCTGCGACGCGATCACGATGAGACCCCCGTATGCCACGCCGATCACCCCCAGCACGGCGAGGACCCCCATGCCCCGCCCCGCCAGCCATTCCGAAAGGAAGGTGAGCACCACCGCTCCGCCCCCGAAACCTGCCACCACGATGCCCGCCACCAGGCCTTTGTGACGGGGGAACCACCTCATGCAGGTGGGCAGGGAACACGCGTAACCGAACCCTGTCCCCGCGCCCGCCAGGATGCCGATGCCCAGGAGCAAGACAGGGAAACGGCCTTGGGACGCGAACGCTGTCACATATCCGAGCCCGAAGAGGATGCCACCCATGCTCGCGACCAGTCTTGGGCCTCGACGTTCGGCGAGTCTGGCCGCGAACAGCATCGCCCCGGTGAAGGTGGCGATGGAGATGCCGAACACGAGTTGAGTCTGAGCCACGCTCACGTCGAAGGAGCCGGTCAAGCGGGGCACGAACGCGCTCCAGGCGTAGATGCCGCCCAGACAGAGCTGGATGACAAAGGAGGCCAGCAAGTTCAGGTACTTCACGCACGAGCTCCTGTTCGATTATGACTTGTGTTTCCTGAAATCCGTTTCGGGTATTATCCACATCGCCGGGGGCTTTGACAAGGAGGGCAAGTGGACCGATGAGTAGCGATCGTCACCCTGCGTCAGGGCAAGACGCCGCCTGGACCTTCCTCACGAACCATGCCCACGTCCTATTGTGCGTGGCGCAACAGCCGGGCATACGCATGCGAGACGTGGCGCAATCGGTGGGGATCACCGAACGCAGCGTGCAACGCATCCTCACCCAGTTGGAGGAGGCCGGCTACATCAGCCGCGTGCAGAAAGGCCGCCGGAACTACTACGAGGTCCACCCCGACCTTCCGCTCAGGCATCCGGCGGAGAAGCATCAGCACGTCTCGGCCCTCCTCGAACTGGTCCTCGGCGAACATCACCGCGAGCAAGACGACAAGCCCCAGCCGCTGTAGGACCACCGACCCCCGCCCCTCGTCCCCACGATCCCAGAGCAGTAAAATGAGGTAGGAGCAGGAACAAAGCGGGGCAGGGATGAGCAGATGTGACGCCTGCGGCAGACGTCTGGATCGCGACAGCGACGACTGGTGTCCCGCCTGCGGCGCGCCTCTCACACCGGACCTCGACTGTTGGGAACTTGGGACTCCTTCGCCCCAGGCAGGCGGCATACTCGCCGCGCGACAGACGCGGCGGCACTGGGGCGGCCGGCGACGCGCCGCTTGGGTCCTGCTCGGGCTCACGGTCCTAAGTGGCGCCATCGCAGTCGCGTGGCTGTCGGCGACGGCGACGGAGGACCGCTTCTTCGCAGGCACCTCGGCCCTTTCCTCCAACGAGCCCTCAACCGACCCGCCTGACTACTCCGATGCCACGGCCCGTTTTCTCAGGTACGACCCCATCTCCGCCAAGTTCGGCTACGCCGACGGCACCGGCACCCTGGTCATCGCGCCCCGTTTCGACCAGGCAGGCCAGTTCGTGGACGGCCTGGCTCCGGTCCAGGTCGAGGACGACTCCGGCGACCTGGGCTATGGCTACATCGACACGTCCGGGCAAGTGGTCATCGAGCCGCGTTTCGAGAACGCCTTCGCCTTCAGGCAGAGTCTTGCCAGGGTCGAACTCGCGGTCGGAGGCCGGCACCTCTTCGGCTACATCGACCGGAGCGGGACGATGGTCGTCGAGCCGCAGTACCCGGCCGCCTGGGACTTCACCGAAGGCCTCGCCCGGGTGGGGGTGAGCGACGGATCGGGCGCGCTCCGGTTCGGTTTCATCGACCCGGGCGGCGGCATGGTCATCGAACCTGCGTTCGAAATAGCCAGGGACTTCTCCGAGGGGCTGGCGGCGGTGGCTGTCGACGGCAGATGGGGCTACATAGACCGGACGGGCGATTGGGTCATCGAGCCGTGCTTCTCCTACGCCTCGTCGTTTATGGCGTGGGGTCTGGCCGAGGTCGACCTGGCAGACACCGACGCCGGGACAGGGAACGCGACACCGTCGACGGGTGATGATCCCATCCTGCACCAGGCCCGCATCGACAAGACGGGCAGAGTGGTGTGGGAGCGCGCAGCAGATCCAGCGTACTAGCCGCCGGCAGCCGGCACCTGCTCCTGGGGTGCTCCGCTCAAGTCGCCGGCCGCCAAGGCTGCGATGTCCTCACGAGTGAGCCCCGCGGTCAAAGCCATCTTGGCGTGCGCGTAGGCGCAATAGCGGCAGCCGTTCGCTTCAGTGACCGTCAGCATGAGCCGTTCCTGAAAGGCCCGGTCGATCGCCCCGGCGTCCCGGAGGGCCCTCATGTTGCGCCTCTCACGCATGAGCAGGCCCACATCGTGCCGCAGGCCGGCGAAGCCGCGATAGTGGCGCTTGTGGAACCGCTCCACGGCTGTTCTCCTTCCCCTGCGACCGCCCGCAGTCCTCTCCCGACCCATTCTGACACAGCGGCGGCAGCGCCATGCGGGGACCCGTGCCGGCACGTCCAGCCCGACACATCCGCAGGAGATGCTTCAGCACAGCAGCCTCGATATCATGGAACGGATGGACCTGCCGACAGGAAGGAGTCGTCTTGTTCTACAAGGCCGCTGAAGCCGGATACTATCAAGCTGCGCCCGGCATCAGGCTCAAGACACTGGCCCACGGCACGCGGACACTCACCACCGAGTTCAGGTTGGCATCCGGCAGCGTGCTGCCCAGCCATTCTCATCCGCATGAGCAGACCGGCTACCTGGTGAGCGGCCGCCTGATGTTGACCATCGGGCAGGAGACCCGCGAGATGGTGCCTGGAGACGCCTGGTGCATCCCCGGTGACACCGAGCACAGCGCACAGGTGCTGGCCGAGTCGGTGGCGGTGGAGGTCTTCTCCCCCGTGCGCGAGGACTACCTGGCCCTCACTACCTAGCCCTCGAGTTTCCCGCGGACTCCGCGGTGGCCGTGCGCGATATGATGAGCCATCAGACCAACCCCTCAGGGCATCGCCCCGCATCGACAGCGTCACTCGGCCGAAGGAGAGCATCGAACATGAAAGCAGCATTCGTCGTGGCGCCGCGCACCTACGAGGTCCGCGAGGTTCCCACTCCGCAGATCACCGACAGCCAGATGCTCGTCAAGATCGAAGCCTGCGGCGTCTGCTCCAGCGACATGACCGGATACAAGGACACCTGGTCGGACGAGATGAAGCAGGCCAACCCCTTCCCCCGCCGGGCCGGGCACGAGCCCGCCGGCACTGTGGTGGAGGTCGGCAAGCTGGTGAAGGGCTTCCAGGTGGGCGACCGCATCACCGGCTACTTCGCCGACGACGCCTACTGCGAGTACGTGGCCGTCGACCCCACTACTTTCGCCGCCCACCGCGGGCACGGCTACGTCATCGAGAAGATCCCCGACGGCATCCCCTTCGAGCATGCCCTTGGCGAGCCTCTGATGAGCTGCATGTCCATCGCCCGCACCACCACGCCGGAGTTCGGCGACTACGTGTTCCAGATAGGCGCCGGCTTCATGGGCTTGGGCATCATTGCAGGCGTGGCCTCGCCCAAGCTGCGCGAGTACATCGTGACCGACCTCGACGACACTCGTCTCGAGCTGGCGCGGGAGATGGGGGCCACTATCACCCTCAACCCGTCCAAGGTCGATGTGGTGGAAGAGGTCATGAGGATCACCAAGGGCCGCGGTGTCGACGTGGCCATCGAAGTGGTCGGGCATCCGATAGGCATCAAGGTGACCGGCGACGTGATCAAGACCAACCGGGCCAAGCTCATCCTGGTCGGGTGGCATCAGGCGCCCAACACCTACGAACTGTTCAACTGGATCAAGTGCCCCATCATCTACAGCCCCCAGGGGATCGGCATGTCGACCGACCACCAGAGCGAGCTCGAGCGGGCCATGTGGGCGCTGGAGAAGGGCATCTATCCCATGGACAAGCTGGTTACGCACACATACAGGCTGGAGGACATCGGCAAGGCCTTCGAGGACAACTTGGGCATGACGCCGGGCTACATCAAGGGCGTGGTCATGCCGTTCATGAGTTAGGGGCTGCTGGGAAGTGACGTCTGACTGACGAACCAGTGCTCAGCGCTCCCCTCAGCCAGTAACTTGGTGAGCGGCGCCACCAAGAGTCCCTCGTCGGTGAAAGCCATGGAGTAGGCCGTCCCACCGTAGTTGCGGATGGTGGCCCCCACTTCTGTATCTGCCGGGAAGACCTTCCGCACCGTGCACGAATCGTCGACGAGGACGAAGGTCTCGACGGGCACCTCGTCGCCCGGCGCCGCGCCGGATGATGCAGCGCCGATTCTCCATTCGAACACCTTCCCCAAATAACCGGACTCGTCAGCCGGTCCATACAGCGCCAGACCTACCAGCGCGGAGGTCCGGTATTGGGCGTCTTGGTACTCCGCGGCGATGACGCCGCTGTGCTCGAGCCCGCGATCGTCGATGGTAAGCCGCACCGAGTTCTTGAGGCTCCCATCACCGTTCCGCTGCAGAGCCACCCGGTAGTAGGTGTCGCCGCCGAGCGCCTGCCCCTCCACGGGTTCCCCCAGAAACACAGCCGTCCCGCCGGAGACGTCCACGCGATAGACGAAGCTGCCATCTACGGTCGACGCCGTGAGTTGCAGGATGTCTTCCTCTGGGGCATACATGCTGATCATCAAGCCGGTGTCTGCGATGGGCGCGTCATCACCAAGCGCACAAACGTTGAGGATGCCGGTCCTGTCGGCCTTGATGAACACCTGGTTGTGCCCGTCGAGCATGTAGAAGTCACCCCCGGGACCGCAGGTCAGCATGTACGCGGTGAGTCCGCGCGCGTCGAAGGGAAACTCGTATGTGCCCACTAAGACTCCGGCCGGCGTGAACTCGCAGATACTCCGGGAGAGTTGGAGCAGAAGCAGGTTGCCGTTGGGCGCGACGGCGAAATCACGTATGACAGGCAGACCATCGTGCGACGACAGGCCGAAGTCCAGGTCGGGATGGTCCACCCTGAGAAGCTCGTACGAGGCCGGCTCAGAGGAGCTGTCATCGGCGGGCGTCGTGGAGCCGGGGCTGGTGGGGACAGGGATCGCAGAGCCCGGCGGCGCTGAGTCAGCAGTGGATGACGACCAGGAGGCGGGGTGACAGTGCGTTACGTAGGCCGTGTGGTGCTACGCGAAGCAGGAGTGGGATTGATCATGGGAGTCGTACTGGGGATCGTCGGCTTTCTTCCCGTTTCGTTGATCTTCGACGATCGCATCGCCCAGGTGGTCCCCCTGAGCCTCGTAACGATCTGCACCATGGCCTCGTTCTTCGGTGCCCTGTAACCCATAGCCGCCAGACGGGTGGGTATCGATCCTGCGGTGGTGAGTGCTCCCTTCATCACCACCATGACGGAAGGGAACATGACAACACCTGATGCAGCGACACAATGGGAGTACAAGGTCGATCTGGTGGAGCTCGGCCCGTTTCGAGACCAGCGGAAGTCTCTTGAGCGCCGTCTCAACGAGTTGGGTCGCGAGGGATGGGAACTGATCAGTGGCTCCACCGAGGAGGGGTACGGCGCCTAAATCTCGCCGGCCGGCTGAAGCGTCCTCACGATCCTGCTCACATCGTATCCCTTGCGGGCGATGAGCGCGAGAAGCTCCTCGTACAGGACTTCGTCCATCTGGGGCGAGCGACTGAGGATCCAGAGGTATTCTCGGCTCGGGTGCCCGACCACAGCCCACTGATAGTCATCGTCGAGCCCGATGATCCAGTAGCTCCCCCAAAACGGCCAGAAGAAGGTGACCTTGAGTCTGGCGTTGGTGACCTCGTCGACCACCCTGGCCCTGCCGCGCACCGCCCGCTTCTCTCCATCCAAGGTCTCCTTGATGCAGGTGTTGACCACTCCGATGTCGCCGTTCCTGCGCAGCGAGTACTCGGCTGTCACTCCCACGCACCCCTTCTGGAAGCGTTGCGGTATGGTCGCGATCTCATACCACGCTCCCAGATACCTTTCGAGGTCGACGTGGGGGACCACCTCGAGCGGCTTCATATCCGCGTCAGCTGTTCTCCCTGGTCTCCACATGATGCGCTCCCCGGTCTCTGTCGATCGACTAGTAGCAGGGCGAGCGGGGCACAGTCAAGCGATCAAGACAGGGGCGCACTGGCAACGTTGTGGCGTGACGCAGTACTGTGTACTGAGTAAGGCCTGCTAAGCAAAGTCTGATCAGCCACAAGGGCACCCTGGCGGAGGCCGAGTGAGCATGGAGGTGAGGGTGATGGTCGCTTCGAACGCGGATGAACGCATGACCGACGCCGCACGGGATCTCGAGCCGCGTCTCCGCAATCTGCGCTGGTGGAACATCATCGTAGGACTGGTGCTCGCCGTCCAGGCGATCGTCATCGCCGCCCTGCAGAACGGCTTCTCCATCCCCGTGGTGGCCACCTGGCTCAACGGGCCTCCCGGCACCGTGCCCGAAATCGAGAAACTCGGCGACTTCCAACTGGGCTGGGGAGTGTTCGCCTTTATGCTCCTGTCGGGGCTCGCGCTGCTGCTGGTCGCCTCGCCGGGCATCTTCGACTGGTACAAGCGCAACCTGGTGAGGAATCGCAACTACGCCCGGTGGATCGAATATTCCATCACCGCCTCGCTGATGATCATACTCATCACCATGATCTGCGGCGCTGTGGATCTGGCGGCCATCCTCACGGTCTTCGGCATCAACGCCTGCATGATCCTGTTCGGTCTCCTCATGGAGAAATACGAGCAGCCGGGCAAGCCCAGTTGGCTGGCCTATCTCTTCGGCTGCTTCGCCGGCATCGTCCCTTGGATCGTGGTGCTGATCTATGTGTGGAGTCCGGGGTTCGGCAACCGTGAGGCTCCGGGCTTCGTATACGGCATCATCGTCTCGCTGTTCGTCCTCTTCAACACCTTCTCGGTGAACATGGTGCTGCAGTACAAGAGGGTGGGGCCCTGGAGGGACTACCTTTTTGGAGAGAAGGTCTACATCATCCTCAGCCTGACGGCGAAGGCGCTGCTTGCCTGGCAGGTGTTCGGCGCCGTCCTGACCGGCGCCGGCAGCCGACGGGTCGGGGCCCCGCTCGCGCGCCGCGAGCGGGGCCCCGACCTTCCTGTCTCTAGGCCGTGTCCTCGCCTGCAGCCCCTTCCGCTTCTTGCGCATCCTTCAGCCGATTCTCGAGCTCTTCCAACTCCTCCCACATGCCGGGCGGGACCGAGTGGGCCGGCCATCGTGCCTCAAGCTCGGCGATCTGCTGTTCGATCTGCTTGACTTCGTCAGCTCCCATGATGAGGAACCTTCCCGCTTGGTGAGGACCTCTGTTCTGTGTCTCAACGCTCTCAGTGCCTCAACATGGCTAGGGCGCACAGCATGGCCACCGACCACAGCATGTCCGCAGGCAGGTGGAGCTCGCATGTATCGTCGAACAGCAGGGAGCAGCGCGCCGGGAACTCGTCATCCTCCTGCCACAAGATGAGTGTCACCGGCACGCGGGGGAGCGGTGACAACTCCGCAGCCACATCGCCGAAGGACTGCGGCCGTCCGCCGAAGCGTTCGGCCTGGGTTGCGAAACCAACCGGGTCCCGAGAGAACCGGGCTGCGATCCTATCAATAGGCAGCAGGTGCGAACCCTGGGCATAGAACTGTCCCGTCTTGAGTTCCTCGGGCTTCAGCAGCCGGCCGGATACAGGGATCTTCTGGGCCCCAAGCAGGTAGTGCAGGATGGAGAGCCGGGAGAAATAGGCGTTCTTGGTGAGAGTGAGCTCGGACTCTTCGCATGACCCCGTCATGGCCCGTGCGACCGGATCCACCGCGATGGAGGAGCCGAACACGGGGACCTGATACCCGCCGCCTTCCGCGGAGAACCCCACGGCCGCTCTCTCACAGACCTCCTGCGGATCGCGGGCCGCCAACAGCTCCCAGGCTTGCGCTTCACCCAGCATCAGGACCCCCCATCGTCTCCGCGACCGGAAGCGCCGCATGACGCGCTCCATCATAGCGGAGGGCGGGGCGGTTCAACGCCACAGCTCGTCGGGCGGCGCAATCGATCGGGGTTCGCTGTTTGCCGATACCGACGCGATCTCGAAGGCGAGCGAAGGCTTCGTCTCGGTGAACCTGCGTCGCAGCTCGATGCGCGACCAGTCGTCCGGAGCGATCATCACATGCCAGCTGAGATGCATCTCCCATTCATCTGAGAAGAAGAGGTAGTGGGATACCACGAGCCACACCGGGCTCACCATGGTGCCCTGCCACTGGGTCTCGGGAGTGATGCCCGATCCAAGCTGTTGCGTAGCCAGCCAAGTAGTGAAGCGGTCCCGCAGTTCCGCGGCGTAGGCGGCACGATCGTCCTCCCCCTCGGCCACGGCGAACGCTACGGCTTGCTCGCGAACCTCTCCGCCACGGGTCCCGCGAAACGTGACCTCCACCATCCGGCCCACATGCTCTGAGGACGGTGCCACCCAGATCTCGCCCACCTGCCCGGCCACTATCGACTGCGAGACGACGGTCACCTGCGCCCCGGATGCGACGGCCGAAAGGGCCACCGGTGCGTCGCTCTCGGCTCCGTCCTCCTCCGCGACTGTCAGCAGGAACACACACTGCTGTCCGGGGATGGAATCTCCTCGCAGGCTTTGGGGGACGACAGTCAGGGTGAACGGACCCGGATCGGCGCAGGAGACACCGATAAGGCCCGCGCATGCGGCGACAACGATCACACATGCCGCAAGGGCCAAAGCCCTTCCAGGACACGACCTGAGCCTCATCGCACCCTCTCCCGGAAAGTGGCCGGGGAACGCTTATATTTTCAGTATATACCCGGGTGCACGCGCCGGTGTTTTGCGCGCGCCTGCGCACGGGAATGTGGCTGTCATGAAAAGACCGAGTAGACGCCGCACCATCATCTATACCGTCGTGGCCTTCGTGCTGCTGGTCATCCTGGTGGGACCGTTCCTCGTGCCCGTCCGGCCCCTGGATGACACCGTTCCGCCCCGCCAGCTGGCCGATGCCGACAGCCGTTTCATCTCCCTGGGCGACGAGCTGGGCACCGCCAGACTCGACGTCCACTACAAGGATGCCGGCACAGGCGATCCCGGGATCGTGCTGCTACACGGATTCGGGGGCAGCACCTTCTCCTGGCGGAACGTCACGCCCGCTCTCTCCGCCGACCATCGGGTGGTCGCCTTCGATCGCCCCGGGTTCGGGCTGACCACCCGGCCCCTTCCCGGGGAATGGAGCAGCGACAACCCATATTCCGCCGAGGGCCAGGTGCGATCGACCCTGGCACTCATGGACCGGCTCGGTTTGGACGAGGCCGTGCTGGTGGGTCACTCGGCCGGCGGCGCGGTCGCGCTGGCGACCGCGCTGGCCCATCCGGAGCGGGTCAGGGCTCTGGTGTTGGTGGCTCCTGCCGTGTACGGTGGCGGACCTCCCTCGTGGGTCAAGCCGCTTCTTCGCATCCCCCAGATCCGACGGCTGGGACCGCTCGTCACCCGTCGTCTGGTGGGCTCGCTGGAATCGATTCTTGAACGCTCGTACGCCGACCCTTCACTCATTACAGCCGAGGTGCGCGAGGGCTACAAGCAGCCTCTGCGGGCCGATGACTGGGACCGCGGCCTCTGGGAGCTCACACTGGCGACCGGTCGCACCGATCTGGCCGACCGCCTGGCAGACGTGGCGGTCCCCACCCTGGTGATCACCGGCGACTCCGACCAGATCGTCCCGCCCGAAGACAGTGAGCTGGTGGCTGCCACCATCCCCGGTGCCGGGTGGGCGGTCATCTCGGGTGCCGGCCACCTGGTCATGGAAGAACGACCCGCCGACTTCCTGCAGCACCTCCTCACCTTCTTGATGGGGCTTTGAGCCACCCGGGCTTCGGGCGCGGGCTGGGGAGGCAACCCGGATCGGGCATCAGTCAGACCCGCGCCGCCTCTTTCTCAGGGTGCTCCGCACACCCAAGGCGAACAGCGCGCCGACCACCACCAGGACGACGGAGAACACATACGTGGTGCGCATGGCCCGCGCGAACTCGCCCAGTATGAAGTCCATGCTGAAAAGGTCCTTGAAGAAGTCGGTCACCTGCGCCGCCACCGACTCCGGCAGTTGTCCCAGCATAGACGTGATGGTGTCGGGCATGACCCCCGTCAGCCCCCCGGCGGCCCCCGCATGACCTATATCGATGGCCGACGAACCCACGGCCTCCAGGATCTGCTCCTTGGCACCGGCCGGCAGAGGGAAGGGGGCGCCGTCCAGTTTGGCGGCGATCCCATCCTGGACATAGGCCGCCGCCCGGTTCTGCAGCACGGCACCCATCACGGCGATGCCCAACACCGCCCCTATCTGGCGCACGCTCGAGAGCACTCCCGAGGCCTGGCCAGCCCGTTCAGGAGGTACCGCTCCCATCACCGCCGAGGTGCTGGACGGCATCACCATGCCGATCCCGAAGCCCGAGATCATGAAGGGAAGCACGAAATCCGGCCATGAACCGTCGGTCACCATCACCCGTCGGGTGAGATAGAAGCCCACCGCGATAATCAACATCCCCCAGAACATCAGCCACTTGGCCCCTATGCGGTCGGACAGCATCCCCGAGATAGGCGACGATACGATGACGATGGCAGCCAACGGGGTCATGACCAGACCGGCCTTGATGGCGCTGTAGCCGAGGATAGCCTGCAGGAACACAGGCAGAAGGAAGAACACGCCCATCATACCGAACTGGAGGATGAGTCCCAGGCCGTTGATCAGGCTGAACGTGCGGTTCTTGAACAAGCCCAGGTCCATGAGTGGTTGGATCTGGCGTCGCTGGATGATGACGAACACCGCCAATCCCACGACGGTCGCCGCGAACAAGCCCAGGATGAGACCCGACGTCCACCCATAGCTCTGCCCCTCTATGAGGGCGAAGGTGAGCGCGAACAGCGATGCCGTGAGCACGGCGACACCCGGATAATCCATCTGTTTGACCGAGGTCGGATCGGTCGATTCGGGGATGTACTTGAGGGTCATCGCAAGCAAGATGATCCCCACGGGCACGTTGATGAAGAAGATCCACCGCCAGGAGGCCCCCTCAACCAGAAGGCCGCCCAAACTCGGCCCCAAGGCCAGGGAGAATCCGCTCACCGCCCCCCAGAAGCCCATGGCCTTGCCGCGCTCCTGAGAGGAGAAGACGTTGGTGATGATGGAGAGCGTGTTGGGCATCATCATGGCTCCGCCCATCCCCTGCACGGCCCGGAACCCGATCAGCCAGCCGATGCCCGGAGCCAGTCCACACGCGAGTGAGGCCAGCGTGAACACGCACAACCCCGCCATGAACACCAACCTGCGTCCGTACAGATCGCCCAGCCGGCTCGTGGTGATCAGCAACACCGCGAAGGCGAGCAGGTACGAATTCATCACCCACTCGACCTCGGAGAAGCCGGTCTCGAACGCCGTGAGGATGCTGGGGATGGCGATGTTGACGATGGTGCCGTCCAGCAACATCATGAACACCCCTACGCAGAGGATCGCGAGCACGCCCCAGCGTCGCCTGCTGTGCCTGATGTCCACGCCGCCGCCCGCTGCTGTGCCGCTCGTCACGAGATCATCCCTGCCTTCCCGCCAGTCTCTCCAGGCCCTCGAGGAAATGTGCGCAGGCCTGGTCGTCCATGCCGGCGAGGGCGGCCTCCACTTCGCGCCGCCAGCCCGCCAGCACCCGGTCGGCCAGATCCTGCGCCGTGGGACTCAGACCCACACGCACCACACGGCGATCCTTCGGATCGCGCGATCGCACCACCAACCCAGCGGCGAAGAGCGGCTTGATGAGACCGGTGGCCGACGCGGTGCTGATACGCATCCCCTCAGCCAACTCGCCCATGGTCTGCGGCCCGTACTGCACCAAGTGGACCAGCGTGCGGACCTGAGCGGTGGATATGGGCGTGTCGTCCGTACCCCCGACGCGACCGTGGCGGACGGCCGCATGGACGCCTGCGTCCCGGTTCAGGCTCTTCGCCAGATCGGGAAGGACTTTGATCACCTCGCGGATGATCCTCTCGCGCTCTTCCACAGCCACCGCTCCCAAGCCTGCTACACGATCTCGCCCGATCCGCTTAGGTTTCCAAAATATTAGGATACCGAAGTAAGTGCGTCAAGCGGGCCACAGCCGCGGCGGCCTCGCTATAATGCAGAGCATGTCCGTTGTACGCAGTGCTCCCCACGGAGTCCACTCCCATCCCCGGTCCTCCGCACCGCGAAGTGTCGGTCTCGTCCTCGAGGGCGGCGGCATGCGCGCCGCCTACACCGCGGGAGCCCTCGACGCGTTCATGGACGAGGGGATCGACATACCCTACGTCATCGGTGTATCGGCCGGCGCGAACGCCGGCTCGGCCTACGTCTCCGGCCAGCGCGAACGGGGCTACAGGACCTTTGTGGAGTTCGCCGCCGACCGACGGTACGCAGGGCTCCGCACCCTCCTCCGCGAGCGCAGTTGGTTCGGCATGCACTTCATCTTCGAGACCCTTCCCGATGAGGTCGCGCCCTTCGACTACGATGCGTTCCGGGATTCACCGCGCGTCTTCGTCGTGGGCGTCACCGACTGCGCCACCGGCCGGCCGCTCTACTTTCGCCAGCACGATCACGACCCGCGCTGGTTCGTGCGCACGGTCATGCGTGCGTCGTGCAGCCTGCCGGTGCTGTCGCCGCCGGTTGATGTCGAGAGCCGGCTGTGTTTCGACGGCGGCGTGAGCGACTCCATCCCCATCGAGCGCTCCATCGGCGACGGCAACCCCCGCAACGTGGTGGTACTCACTCGGAACGCCGGCTACAGGAAAGAAGTCCAGCGGTTGGGGCCCGTGTCACGCATCGCCCTGGCCCCCTACCCGGCCATACGCCGCGCGGTGAGTGAGCGCGATGCGAGGTACAACGCCTCTCTGGACAGGTTGGCGGCGCTGAAGAAGAGCGGCGAGGCATTCGTCCTTCAGCCCGTCCGGCCGCTCGTCGTCGACCGCCTGGAGCGGGATGTGACCAAGCTCGACGCCCTGTATCACCAGGGCTACGCCGAGACCCTCGACCGCCTGCCGGCGCTCAAGAAGTGGCTTTCCGCGCCCGAGCCGAGCCAGGAGCGACGCGGCAGCTCGTGAAGAGCGAGAGTCCCACCGCTTCGACGCTCCGAGCGACGGGACTCTCGTCATGCGATCGCTGAAGGACAAGCGGCTTAGTCTTCCAGGACGAAGGTCACCTTCATGTGGACTTGTCCGTGGGCAGAGTCTCTCTCACTTGGCGCGCCTGGCCACGGCGAGGAATCGTCGCGTGGCGCGCGCGAAGACCAGCACGAGAATGATGACGCCGAGGATCCCCATCCCGATCTGGAGGCCTACACCAGTACCCGGCAGGTAGCCGAGCAGGATGACTTCGGTGATTATCCAGATGACAAGACCGGCACCCGCGGCAGCCGCCAGCCACCAGCCCCACTTCCGTCTCGACGCCACCCCGATGAGCGCGGCCAAGGGGAGCAGGCCCACGACGATGAGCAGGATCAAACCCGGGATGAGATAGTCGTTGAAGGGACTACCTTCGAGCATGCTGAGCGGCATGCCGATGTTCTCCACCGGGTCCTGGACCAGCCCGATGCCGCCCGCTATCGCCCCCAGCGCCTGGATGCCGAGCAACACCATGAGTGCCCACACCGCGGCCGGGCGCTTGCTCAAGTACGTCGGCATGTGGCTCCTCCGGGTCGTGGGATGCTCTGTTCTGGGATCTCCATCAACTATAGCGAGCAGATGCGCGCGGCGCGATGGATGTTCATCCGCATGGTATCCGAGACACCGCACACGGTATCCTTCAAAGCCATGAGCGACGCTGAAGCACGAGACCGCGGTCAAGACTCCGGCGCGTCGGCGGACCGTGCCATGAAGGGCGCTGGGCGCAAGCCTCGTTACGTCCTTCTGGGCGCCTTGTGGCTGGGCTTGTACGCGCTGGCGGTGGCACTGCCCCTCATCGTGTTGCTCATCGGCCCCGTGCCCGAAGGTCGGGAGTTCTTGCGCGAGCTGTCGGTGGGGTTCGGGTTCGCGGGCGCCTCGATCATTTGTGTCCAATTCGCCCTGACCGCCCGCTTCAGGAGAGTGCAGGCTCCCTACGGCATCGACCTCGTCTACCATTTCCACCGTGAGATCACCTACGTCGCTCTCGCCTTGGTGGTACTCCACCCGGTGCTGCTCATCATCCTCGACGCAAGTAACGCGGCCCTCTTCAACGTGGTCTCGGCGCCCTGGAGAGCCCGCTTCGCTCTGATCGCCACATTGGCCCTTGTGGCCATCGTGGTCAGTAGTGTGTGGAGGAAGACTTTCAGGCTGCCGTATGAAGGATGGCGCCGCCTGCACGCGATACTGGCCGTGATCGTGGTGGCGACGGCCACCGTACACATCGAACTGGTGGGGCACTACGTCAACTCTCCCGCAAAGAGAGTGGTGTGGGTCATCTACCCGGCCTTCTGGGTGGGCCTGCTGGTGTGGACCCAGGTGGCGAAGCCCATCCTCATCAGGCGGCGACCCTATCTCATCGAAGCGGTCACGCAGGTGGCCGAGGAGACCTGGACCGTGCGCCTGCGGCCGTCGGGACACCAGGGCCTCCGCTTCCGTCCCGGGCAGTTCGCGTGGCTCAGTCTCGACCGCCAGCCGTTCGGCCACCGCGAGCATCCCTTCTCGTTCTCTTCGAGTCCCGCTGAGCTGCCCCAGGTCTCCTTCACCATCAGGGAGCGAGGAGATTTCACCTCGGGCATCGGGGCCCTGCAGCCCGGGACCAAGATCTACCTGGACGGGCCCTTCGGCCACTTCAGTTACCAGCGCCACCCGGCACCAGGTTACGTCTTCATCGCCGGGGGTATCGGCATCACCCCCATCATGAGCATGTTGCGGGAGCTTGCGGCCGCCGGCGACACCAGACCGCTGCATCTGATCTACGTCGCCCGCGATCTCGACCGAGTCGTGTTCCGAGAGGAACTCGATGGTCTGACGCGCGAACTCGACTTGCGGATCCATTACGTCCTGCGCCGTCCCCCCGCCGGATGGGAGGAAGAGCGGGGCAGATTGGACCCGGCCATGCTGGGCCGACTCCTCCCATCCGACAGGAGCGGCTACCATTTCTACGTGTGCGGCCCCGACGAGATGATGGACATGGTCGAGAACGAGCTCATGCGCGGCGGCATCGGCTTCGGCAGGGTCCATTCCGAACGCTTCGACCTCGTGTGAGCACTGGGGGCCCCTCAGGATGAGACAGCGCTACTCCACACTCACCGCGCTCGCGATAGGGGCAGCCGTCGTCGTGCTGGCGGTCGTCTTCGCCGCGCTGCAGGCCTGGTCCTGAGCCTGGAGCCAAGGCCGGCGACGGGGGTCACGCGGCGCCCGTATCCTGCCGATACATCAGCATTGGTGTAATATTCGCTTTCACTGAATATTGACGGTCGTGAACGTGCGCCATGCGCGCGTCTTGCGCCGCACGAGGGGGAGCACCGCCATCACACACCGTGACCGATCGATCGCCGACATCGATGCTCTCATCGGGCATCTCACCGCACGCGGCTTGGCGGAGCAGACGTCCTCGCTTCTGGAGTCGAGCCTCACACTGCAGCAGTTCCGCGTGCTCGTCAACGTCTACCTACGCGGTCCCGTGGCCATCCACGACGTCGCCGACACGCTGGGCATCAAGCCGAACGTGGCCACGGGAGTGGTACAGAGGCTCGTGGAGCGGGATCTCGTCGAACGACATGAGGACCCAGGCGACAGGCGCGCCCGCCTGTTGAGGACCACCGAGCGTGGTTCGGGGCTCATCGAAGAGTTGGGCACCGTGGTGCAGGCTCAGCGGCGGAAGCTCCTGGAGCGTCTCAGCGATCCGCAGCTGAGTCAACTGCGCGACATCCTCGAGGTGATGGCCTCATGAGCGCGCCCCGGCTGCTCGAGGTGGCCGGCCTCACCAAGGACTACGGCTTCGGCCGCGGAGTCTTCGACGTGTCCTTCCACATAGACAGGGGAGAGGTCTTCGGCTTCCTGGGCCCCAACGGAGCGGGCAAGACCACCACCATCCGCCACATCATGGGCTTCTCCAAGCCGGACAAGGGCACCACCGCGGTGGACGGCATGGACGGCTGGCGGGACGCCGATCGCATCCAACGAGAGCTGGGCTACCTCCCCGGCGAGATCGCCCTGCCTGCGAACCTCACCGGCACGCAGTTCATCCGCTACATGGCCGAGTTGCGCGGCGTGACCGACATGACCAAGACCGAGCACATGTTGCGCACGTTCGATCTCGATCCCTCGGGACGGCTCAAGCGCATGTCCCTGGGCATGAAGCGCAAGCTGGCTATCGTCACCGCGTTCATGCACGACCCGCGCATCCTGGCGCTGGACGAGCCCACCAGCGGCCTCGACCCCATAATGCAGGAGACCTTCATAGAGTTCGTGCTGGAGGAGAAGCGTTTGGGCAAGACCATCCTGCTCTCGTCGCACATATTCAGCGAAGTGGAGGCCACCTGCGACCGCATCGCCATAATCAAAGAGGGTCGCATCGTCTCCGAGATCGTCACCGACGACCTGCGCCACCGTCAGGACAAGGTCTACAAGCTGGAGCTGCTGAGCGACGATGACTTCGCCCGCTTCACGCGCGACGAGCAGCTCGAGATAATCGCCGCCCACGCCGAGAAGCGGCAGCTGACGATCGGCATCCACGACAACGACATCAACGAGTTCTTCTCCATCCTCTCGCACTATCACCTGAAGTACTTGAAGGAGGAGAAGTTCACGTTGGAGGAGTACTTCCTCGATTTCTACGACCGCAGGAAGACCGTAGCCGAGGGGATGGCGCATGTCGCTCATTGAGATCCATCAGCTCACCAAGGACTACGGACGGGGCCGCGGTGTGTTCGACATCGACCTGCAGGTGGAGGAGGGCGAGTCGTTCGGGTTCGTGGGCACCAACGGTGCAGGCAAGACCACGACCATCCGCCACCTCATGGGATTCCTGAGCCCCCAGAAGGGGGGCTGTACCATCAGGGGGCTCGACTGCTGGTCGCAAGCAGCCCAGATCAAGCAGTTCGTCGGCTACGTGCCCGGCGAGATCGCCTTCCCCGACGCGCCCAGCGGGTGCGCCTTCCTTGAGCGACAGGCCACTCTCATGGGGGGCTCCAGCCGACAGCATCGTGACTACATCCTGGACAAGCTGCAGCTCGACGCGTCCGCCAACCTCAAACGGATGTCCAAGGGCATGAAGCAGAAGACTGCCATCGTCGCCGCCTTCATGCATGATCCCGAGATCCTTATCCTGGACGAGCCCACCACCGGCCTCGACCCGCTCATGCGCGAATCATTCCTGGAGTTGATAGAGGAGGAGCGCAGGCGCGGCAAGACCATCTTCATGTCGTCGCACATGTTCAACGAGCTCGAGACCACCTGCGACCGGGTAGCCATGATCCGCGACGGAGCGATCATCGACGTCGCCTCCACCGACGCCATACGGCACTACGAGAACAAGACCTACAAAATCGAGTTCCTCGACGACGCCGACTACCGGCGCTTCCTCTCCGAGTCCTTCGAACTGGGCGAGACCCGCGAGCACAGCAACCAGGTGTTCGTGAACGTCCACGACGACCAGATAGACCACCTGGTGCGCACTCTCACCGGGTATCGCATCAAGTTCTTCACCGAGATCAAGTACTCGCTGGAGCAGTACTTCAACAGCATCTACAAGAAGGAAGCGGCCGATGTTCAGTAGACCGGTCTTCTGGCAGTCAGTCAGGTCCCACTACGTGTTGTGGGTCATCTGCACGGTCGTACTCACGGCCATGCTCTCCCTCATCTCCGCCTTCCACGATCCCTCTGCTCTGTCCAGCTTCATGGAGGCATTCGAAGACACGCCCATGGCTGCCGAAGCCGGGGACCAGTTCGACCTGTTCGGCTCGCTGTTGGGCATCCTCACTCAGACCATCTACGGTTTCGCCGGCATGATGATCGCCATGGTCTACGTGGTGGTGACCGCCAACGGCCTCGTGGCTTCCGAGGTGGACCGCGGCTCCATGGCCTACACGCTGTCGACCCCCATCAAGAGGACCACGGTCATCTTCACCAAGGCCATATACCTGGTGGTCTCCATCGTGCTGATGTTCGTCATCATGGGTGGGGTGGGAGCCGCCACCATCCAGGTGAAGCACCACGGCCTCTGGGGGACCAAGTACACCGACGACGTGAAAGCGGCCGCAGCTGTGCTCGACCGCGACCGCGCCGAAGTGGCGGGGGACCTCTCGCTCATCGTGAAAGACCCGGAGGCATTCGCGGCGGGGGCCGCGGCGAGAGGGGTCACCACGCCCGTCTACTCCGCCTATCTGGTCCAGGCCATGCAGCGCGACGCCTACTCCGCCGCCGCGGAGGTCCTGGGTCTCCCCGCGTCAGACGTGCAGAAGGATCCTTCGGTGGTCTTGGGTGACGAAGCCGCCCTGGCTGCCGCCGCTGCGGTGATGAAGCAAGCGCCGGACGCCTACCGGGCCCAACTCGAAGAGACCCTCGCCCAGGCCGAAGCGTCGAAAGCACAGCAGGCGGCCATCGAGGCCCGACTGGCCGACGGCTTGGCGGCCGCCGCCGAACATCTGGGTCTACGGACGGCCGAGTTGGCCGCGGACCTCACCCTGCTCAAGACCGACACGGCGGCCATGACCGTGGCGAGCGAGGCTTCGGGGCTGGACGTCATGACCCTCGACTACGTGATCACCCAGGTGATGGCCGGCAACGAAGTCTCTGCCGACGTGGGGGTCGACTTCGACCCGCTCGCCTTCGTCATGATGAACCTGGGCTTCTTCCTGTTGATGCTCGCGGTGAGCGGCATCTCGTTCCTGGCTTCGTGCATCTTCAATCTGTCGAAGTTCTCACTGGCTCTGGGGGCGGGTCTCCCCTTCGCCTTCCTGATCCTCAACCTCCTGAGCACCGTCAACGAGACGCTCGAACCACTGAAGTACTTCTCGCTCATGACGCTGTTCGACACCGAGCGCATCCTGCGGGGAGAGTTCTACGCGCCGCAATTCGCGACTCTGGCAGTGCTGGCAGCGATCCTCTACGCGTTTGCCATCAGGGTATTCAGGCGCAAGGACCTGCCGCTGTAGCCTGACAGGTCGCGCCGATTCGCGCCGATGCCAACGGAGGGCGGGGACTGCCGCCGTCAGAACGTGACCACGGCGCCGACGCCCATGCCGATGGCGCCACCGGCAAAGTCTGCGGTCAGCTGGGCGATCGCCCGCTCGCCCGTGCAATGAGCCGGCCCGCATTGCCGCACGCCCAGCGCAAGAAGGTCCCGCGCGATGCGGTCCACCTGCTCGGCGGAGTGCGAGTTGAGATGAAACCCGCCCAACACCGCCACCACAGGCCCGCCACCACTCTCGACTGCGGCCTCGACCATCTCCACCACACCGGGATGGGCGCACCCCACCACCAACACACGGCCCGCGGCCGTCTCCAGCACCAGCCCTGACTCTTGGGGCTTGCCAAACGGAGCCATGACCGTCACTTTCGGGCAAGGGGAGACCGTCCCCTCCACCGGCACTAAGGTCGCACCTGCATCACGAGCGGAGGCCACTAGGTCCCGCGCGAAGGAGGCCGGGTGGTAGACAGCCACGTCGGGATTCTGGGCCACGACCTGAGCGAGCCCGCCCGTGTGGTCCGAGTGATCGTGGGAGAGAACCACCACCTCGATGTCCCGAGGTGCGATCCCCAACACCTCCATGTTATGAAGGAGAACGTCGCCGCGCGCTCCGGTGTCAAGAAGTACGGTCTTCTCGAATCCTCGGATGAGACAGGAGAAACCCCAATCTGCACGAGTGCCTTGGGAGGCCGCGATGTTGTCGTAGAGCACTGTGATGGTGACGGCGGCGATCGAAGTGGCGGCCGGAAGCATGTCTGGAGCGGATGTGACGTGCGGCGCGGGCGCATATGACTGGGGGGACGATGCCGGCGGCCCCGTCTCGACGGTGTCGACCGAGCCGACGCCGGCCGTCGTAGGAGTCGCAAACGACGTCTGCGACGGCGCCGCATCGCCGGCACAGCCGACCGCCACGGAGACACCGGCCACAGCCACGACAGCACACACGAGCCGACTAAGCCAGCACAAGCGTCTCACCCCGCGCCCCCTCGCCGGCTCCGCATCAACCCCTGGAACGCGCGAGCACGTGTGTACCGACAGGCGCATGCGCACGATCCGCGACCACCGGGCATTTCACCTTGAAAAGGAAGAACACATCCCGCTCCTCGTCGATGAGCGACTCGAAGTTGCCTTGCCCCTTGGCTATCACCAGGTCGGAGGCGTGGAACAGACTTTGGAACTCGCGGCTGCAATCCGGCAGCAACGTCCCAGGCGCATCGGAGCCATTGTCCACCACTCGCACCGATCCATCGAGACCTACGGCGTGTGCGTCCGCGAGCGTAGCATCGTTGATCACCGGGGCTCCTCGCACCACGACCGTCACCCGTTGCGGCCCCAGTTGCTCTATGAGAAGGCGGTCGAATGCGATCTCCCCCGCGTTGTCGGCCAGGTAGAGGATGCTTCGGGCGGCCCGCGCCTCTTCGAGTAACTCCTCGAGGTGGCCGGCCAACGGCTCCTCCATAGCTTCGTCGATGGCGTCACCAAGCATGGATTCCGTGACCTCTCCCGCCACTCCCATATCGATCACATTGCCGGCTATCGCGAGGCGCACCGCAAGCTCCATGGGTCGAGGGGCCCGGGCGATCTTGCGTCTCAAGTCGGGCAGGAGTCGCACCGCCATCTCATTCTGGCGCTTCTTGGCCTCGCGATAGGGATCGTCGACGGCTGTGAGTCTGCGTAGGCGCCGGTGGATCTGCTGCGCGAAGCTGGGAGGTGAATCACTCAGATCGGCCTCGGCCATCCACCGGAGAATGTCCCTCAACACCGACTCATGCACAGCCGGGTCGTCAGAGACCTCCCGAGCGCTTTCGACGGCTTGGCGTACGAAACAAGAGATGCAGTCAACACTCGACCTCACGCGCCCGCCCCCTCCCTCGGCCTCGCCGCCGGCGCACAGCCCGTCACTCGACCGAAGGTGCGGGGAGCGGGCGTCCCCATGAGAGTCAGTTTTGTCGGGTGAGAAGAGCGCCGCACGCAGGGCAGACCTTCTGATTGCAGGGCTGCCCGGGCACATGGGCCTCCTGATAGCCGCACTTCGGGCACACGCAGAACCCGCCCGGTCCGGCAGCCAACGGACCACCCATCTTGCCGCCGCCCCCGCCGCCCCCTCCGCCGCCCGGAGGTCCAGTCCTATCGCCTCTTGGCATGTCACGCCTCACTTTCCAGCCGCCCCATTGCGGGCTTCAGGCATCACTCACATGTTAATACACTTAGATGCGAATTGCACATAGCCAATGACCCGACGCCGACACCTTGCGAGTCCGGAGCAGGTCGGGAGTAAGATGAAGGCCGCTCACAAGCGGTCACGCACGCACCGGCACTGGGTACGAAACACAGGGCGGCTCCGCATGAGGATCGTCATCCCCGGCAGGGGCAGCTACGATATCCACTATCTGCTGCTCGATATGAACGGCACCATCGGGCTCGATGGCGCCCTGCTCGAAGGTGTCGCAGATAGGCTGGCCCGACTGCCTCAGACGGTGCGCCCCCTCATCGCCACGGCCGACACGCACGGAGGAGCCTCGCTCGTAGGCGAACGTCTGGGGATAGAGACCGTCACCCTGGAGCCCGGCGACGAAGCCGAAGCCAAACTGGCCATCCTCTCTCGCCTGGGAGCCGAGCAGACGGTAGCCGTCGGTAACGGCGCCAACGATGTCCTCATTCTGAAGGAGAGCGCGGTGGGAATCTGTGTCCTGGGGCAGGAAGGCGCGTCCGCCGCGGCCGCCCTCGCCGCCGACGTCCTGGTCCACGACATACGAGACGCTCTCGACCTGCTGCTGCATCCCCAGCGCCTGGTGGCGACCCTGAGATCCTAGAGAACGTCACTCCTCAGCAGACTATCACTGCTCGGAATACTGCCGCTCGTCGTACTGCTGCTCGTAGGTCCTGATCCGCCTCAGTTTGAGGATGAGGTGCACCCGAGCTCCCTCGCACAGGTCCAACTCGGCACGGAGCGACGGCGATATCTCCGAGAAGAGCACCGTCTTCCCCACAGCCACGCCGATGTGGACCGTGCTGCGCCCGGGAACGACGCTCACCACCTCCCCCTCGAAGCGGTTAAGATCGGGTCCGGGGGGCCTGGAGGTGGACAAGAACGTGTCGCTGGGCAGGAAGGCGATCCGCTTCACTTCGCTGCCCTCGTGAGGCACCAGGATCTTCATGCCCCCGCAGCTGACTTCGGCCACCCCATGCCCCACCTCCCGGCATTCGTCGCACTCCAGGATGTTGGGCGTACCGATGAATTCCGCCACCTGCTCGTTCTGGGGATAGAAGAAGACCTCGCGCGGTGGGCCTACCTGTTGTAGGCCGCCGTCGCGCAGGAAGGCCACCCGGTCGCCCAGTTCTTCGGCCTCCTCCAAGCTGTGCGTCACGTACACCGTGGTAAGGCCGGTCGCATCGTGTACCTCGCGGATCATCCCGCGCACTCTTTTGGCGGTCTGCAGATCGACACTGGCCAACGGTTCGTCCAAGAGCAGGATGTCCGGTGACGGCGCCATGGCTCGGGCGAGAGCGGCGCGCTGACGCTCGCCCCCGCTGAGCTGCTTGGGATGGCGGTCACGCAGTTGTTCCAAGTGCATGAGGTGCAGGAGCTCTTCCACCCGCGTCTGCACCTGTTCCGACTTCCAGCCGCGCGCGCGCAGGCCGTAGGCGATGTTGCCGCTCACAGTCATGTGAGGGAAGAGAACCAGGTTCTGGGGCAGATAACTCACCCCGCGTCTGTCCGGAGGCACCCGGTCCATGCATCGTCCATCGAAGAAGACCGATCCCTTATAGGCGGCAAGACCTGCGATCACTGAGAGGATGGTGGTCTTACCGGCACCGTTGGGACCCAGCAGGACGAGGAACTCCTTGTTGTGGATCGTAAGGTCGAGTCCGCGACAGACGTGCATGTGTATGGATTCCAGCTGGATAGTAGGCACGTGAGCCCTCCGCCCGGTTCCTAATACCAGTCTCTGGTGAGTCTCTTCTCGAGAAGCGCAAACCCCTTCTCGAAGATGAGCGACATGACCGAGAGCACGATGAGGCACACGATGATGATGTCGATGCGGATGAGACTCTGCGCCCTCATCATCAGGGCTCCCAGGCCCGAGGGGACGGCGATCATCTCAGCCGCTGCCAGCACTCGCCAGGCCATGCCCGCTTCGAGTCTGAGCCCCGTGAACACGTAGGGAAGCGCGAGCGGCACCACCACGCTCAGGAGCACGTGACGTTCAGATGCACCCAGGCTTCGGGCGACCCGGATGTAGTCCTTGTCCACACTGCGCACGCCGGCGATGGTCGTGTAGAGCACGGGGAAGAACGAGCAGATGTAGATGACCACGATGGGCAGGAGGTCGTTGATGCCCACCCACACCATGAGCAGCGGGATCCAGCCCACAGCCGGTATGGGATAGAAGATGCTCAGCAGCGGGCGCAGAGTCCTGCCCACGTTCTCCCGCCAGCCCATCAGCAGGCCCAGGACGATACCGGTGACCGCACCGGCCGCGAAACCGGCCAACACACGCAACAAGCTGCTAAGGAAGCTCTCAGCCAAGACGCCGTCGCGCACCAGGCGCAGACCCTCCACCAGCACCACGGAGAAGGGCGGCAGCAACCCGCTTCCCTCGCCCTGCGAAAGACGAGGGGCCACTTCCCACACCGCCAGCAACACCAGGATGGGCACCGACCCCCAGCCTGGGCGAAGACGCAGCATGCGCCCAGGTGCCGGTCTCGCCACTCTGGTCTTACTCGCCCAGGAAGCTGAGATCGAGGATCTGGGTTGCATCGATCTTGGTCTTCAGATATCCCAACGCCGTCACGTAGTCGATGACCTCCTGGACCCCCGCGGGATCAAGAGAGACCGTGTATTCCAGATGGCTCATGGAACGGGCCACCACTTCAGGCGTCACTTGGAGCTTGGCGGCGACATCGGCGGCCTTGGCGGGGAGGACCATCTGCCCGGTGGCGCTCAGACCCGCAGCCACGATCGCAGCCGCCTCGTCGGGATTCTGCCCGATCCATTCGGTGGCCTTCCTCGTCACCTCCACCAAACCCTCGACCACCTCGGGATGGTCGCGGATGAGGTCTTCCTTGACCACCAACACGCTGCCCTCCAGATCAGGCCAGATGTCCTGAGCTGTGGCCAGCATGGTGAAACCGAGGTTCTCCGCGAGCGCAGCCCAATGCTCCGGCATGAGACAGGCGTCCACCGCACCTGCCTGCAGCGCCAGCACCTGGGCGGGCGGATTCATGCGCTGCACTTTGGCTTCCATGTCCGAAGCGGAGAGACCGCTCTTGTCGCATAGGCGATGCAGCAGGACGTCAGCCGCTGCTCCGGGCTGAGTGCACGCCACCTTCACGGCGGGGTCGGCAAGATCTTCGACGCGCGTCACCTTCGCCGGGTCAACCACCAACCCGTAGCCGTACTTGTGAGTGCCGGCTACGATCCGCACCGGTATGCCGGCGTTGGCGACGACGTTGAGAGCCGGCACAAGGCAGATGTAAGCGGCCTGGATGTCGCCCCTCGCCACAGCCGCGGCCAGGTCGACACCGGTCACGTAGCTCTCGTAGCTGGTGACCTCGATGCCGGCATCCGCGAACCAACCTTTGTCCAGAGCCACCATCGCCGCGGCGGCGTGGTCGGTGAACTCCACCGCCATACCGAGCGGATACGGCGCAGCCAGCGACGAAGAGACCGGCGACACGTCGGAAGCCACCTCGGTCTCTGTGAGAGAGGTCCCAGTCGAGCCGCCCACCAGCGACACTTCCTGCGGGACGGGATCGTCACCACAACCGGCGATCAGCACCACGAGCAGCAGCGCGACGCAGATGAAGACACATCTGACCGGCAACCGCCCGAGCGGGCCCCTCTTCCTGCCGCGAGAACCACTGGTGGACATCTTCGGGACACTCCTTCGCGTGACGTAGCCACAGCACGACCTCCTGGTGACGGCGTGCTGTGCGTTATCCTATGGGCAGTATTATACTATTCGCAGTATCAAGGTTGTTCAAGTCCCCGTGCACAAGCTGAAACGACCAAGGTGACACCATGAAGGCACACGATATACCCATAGACAGCTCGGTCGGTCTGACCCTCGCCTACGACCTGACGGGCATCACACCAGGCAAGGAGAAGGGCGCCGTACTCCGCCGTGGACACGTGATCGTCGACGACGACCTGGAGCTGCTCCGTGCCATCGGGAAGTCGCACGTGAAGATCCTGGAACTCTCCCGGGACGACGTCCACGAGGACGACGCCGCCCTCCGGCTCGCGCAGGCCCTGGCCGGTGACAACATAGAAGTGACCATGCCCGGGGAGGCCTGGGCCGACCTCATCGCCTCCACTGACGGACTGCTGAAGGTCGACGCCCTCCGACTGGGGACGCTGAACCGCCAGGACGACATACTCATCGCCACCCTCCACGACAACTCCCCGGTGACGAAGGGTCAGACGGTGGCCAGGGCCAAGGTGAGAGACCTCGTGGTCCACAGAGATGTACTGACCGGAGCGGAGCGCATCGCCAGAGATCCACGGCCCATCATGCAGGTATCGCCCTTCCGCGTCATCCGCGGCGCCGCGGTCATCACGGGTCGGGAGATCTTCGAGGGGCGAAAGCCGGACGCGTTCGAACCCCTGCTGCGCCGGCGTCTGGAGGAGTGGGGCAGCACGCTCGACTGGGTGAGGATCGTCCGTGACGAGATACCCGACATATCAGAGGCCGTAGGGGCGGCGGTGGCGGCCGGACTCGACCTGGTCTTCGTCACCGGCGGCGGCTCGCCCGACGACTGCACCAGCCAGGCCATCGCCGCGTGTGCCGACCAGGTGATGTTCCACGGCGTACCCGTGGCGCCCGGCGCGATGAGCATGTTGGCCTACGCGAAGGGCGTGCCCATCCTGGGAGTACCCGGAGGACTGCTGGCCCGCTCGCGGGGCTTCTTCGACCTCATCGTGCCCCGACTCCTGGCCGGCGAACGACCGGGGGCAGACGAGGTGGCCGAGTACGGCCACGGCGGCCTCTGTCTGCGCTGCCGGACTTGTGTGTTCCCCGCCTGTCCTTTCGGGAAGTAGCGGCGCCGAGACCTGCGAAGCCCGTGGGGCCCGAGACCGGCACTACCGCCGAGCTCACCAGCTGGGGCGAAGACGTGCGGGAGCAGGCTCCGTGAAGAGCAGCAGATCCCGAGGTGGGAGGGCCACCGTCACCGGCTGGTCCACTTTCACGCCGAATCTCCGCAGGAGTCGCCGACCGATGGCGATCTCGATGGTCGCCTCCAATCCATCGGGCTGGAAGACGAGGGTGACGTCGGTGCCGGTCACGGACACCGACGTGAACCGGCCCTCGAGCACGAACTCGCCGGGCTTGGGAGGATGATCCTCGTTACGGAGGGCCACGAACTCCGCTCGTATGGCGACAGATACGTCCTCGCCCGGCAGCGGTGTGCGACTCTCCGGCAGCACGAGCACACGCAGGCGCCCACCCAAGACCGGGCAGTCGATCACAGCCGTCCCGGCCTCCACTGCCGACACCACACCGGGGAAGATGTTGCGGATGCCCAGATACTGAGCCACAGCCACTGTATGAGGATGGCGCCACACTTCGTCGCGCTCGCCGCTCTGCTGGATCTCTCCGTCGATGAGCACCGTGATGCGGTCGCCCAGGAAGAAGCCCTCGGAAAGGTCATGGGTGATCATGAGGATGGCGAAGCCATACTGGGCCTGAAGAGACTTGAGCAGGCGCCACAACTCGTGCCGCAGCGATTCGTTGAGCGCCGAGAAGGGCTCGTCGAGCAGCAAGACCGGCGGTCTGGCGGCCAGGGCGCGCACGAGGGCCACGCGTTGCCGCTCGCCCCCGGACAGCGTGTCGGGACGGCGATCGAGTAGCTCCCCTATGCCGACCGCCTCGACCAGGGCATCGACCACCGGCTGATAGTCCACCGGGCGGAGACGGCGGGACCGTGGCCCGTACACGATGTTCTCGCGGACGGTCAGATGGGGGAACAGTGACAGCCGCTGAGGCAGATACCCCATCCCCCGCTTCTCGGCAGGCACGCCGGCCAGATCGCGCCCCGACAGCTCCACCCGTCCTCCGGTGAGCGAGCGCAGACCGATGATGGCCTCAAGCAGCGTGGTCTTGCCCGCCCCGGACGGCCCCAGGAGCACATGGCTCTCTCCCTGGCCGACGCTGATCGAGACGTCGCTGAGCCGGAACGCCCCGGCCCGCGCGCACACGCGGTCAAGTGTCAGCACGTCGTTCTCGGAAGAGGAACTTGGCTGCGTAGAGAGCACCCAGGCCGATAGCCAGGAGCACCAGGATGAGCGCCACCGTACCTTTGATGTCGGCGCTGGAAAGGTGCATGTAGATGCCTATGGGAAGGGTCTCGGTGCGCATGGCCATGGTACCGGCGACGGTGATGGTAGCGCCGAACTCACCCATGGCCTTGGCCCACGAAAGCACACCGGCGCCGAGCAACCCGCGCCGGGCGAGAGGCACGGCGATGGTCCGAAACGCCCGGGCAGGAGATGCGCCCAGACTGCGGGCGACGGTCTCGTAGTTCACCGGCACCTGGTCGAAGGCCGACTTCATGAAGCGGACCGCCACACCGAGGATGCTGATGAACTGCGCGAGGACGATCCCGGCGAACGCGAACACGAACTGGATGGTGTTCTCCTGGATCCACGTGCCCACGGGGTTGCTGAAGAAGATGAGGATGATGGCCCCCAGAGCCGCAGGCGACACGATGATGGGAAACTCCAGGATGGCATCCACGGCCTGGCGGCCGCGGAAGCGGAAGCGCGACAGCGCGTACGCGGCCGGGACGGCGATGAGAAGCGCCACCCCTGTGGCTACGGTAGCAGCGACGAGGCTCAGTTGGATGGCGAACAACACGCGCCTGGACGACCACGCGGCCAGCACCGTGGCCCCATCGAAGAAGTAGAAGAGCGAGGCGATCAGCAGGCCGTAGATCACCAGCACCGCGAAGGCACTCAGAATGGTCAAGCGCTGGAACCGCATGCTCCCCGCCTACTCTGCCACCCAATCGGCCGGCAGTGGATACTCGCCACCTACCGGCTTCTGCTCACCCACGTACTCGAAAGCCTGTTCGGCAGTGGTGAAGTAGCCGAACTTGGTGAAGATGGCCCGGCCTTCCTCACCAGTGAGGAAGTCGATGAACTGCTGGGCGGCCGACTGGTTCTCGGTGTAGCTGGAGACCGCTATAGGGATGTATCCCACGCGCGGTACCTGGCTCGCCGGAAGAGCCACGGTCTCGATGGCCTCCGGGTTCCACTCCTGGAACACGCTCCAGCCCAGGACGGCATCCACCTGCTTGAGCGCGATGGCGGTCGCCGTCTTCTCGCAACTGTCGGTGTAATTGAGCAGGTTGGCTCTGAAGGCGGCCTTCTCGGCGTCTGAGAACGCACGCTCGATGATCTCCACCGCGTACAGCCCCACGCACACAGAGGCGGGGTTGGCGATGGCCACATCCACGTCCGACCTCACCAGATCGGCGAGACCTTGGATGTTCTTGGGATTCCCCGCCTGCACGTTGATGGCCGGCACGAGATAGGCCACACGGGCCTCAGTGGCGGAGATCACGTCTCCGTCGTGCTTGGCTTTCTCCATGTAGTCGGAGGATCCGGGAAAATAGAGGTCTCCCTCCTGCGCCAGCTTCATCTGCGAGAGCACAGTACCCGACCCGCCGTAGTTCACCTCCACGGTGATGCCCGTCTTCTGCTTGAACTGCTGGATGGCCTCGTCGGTGGGCGGCTTGCTCGCCGAACCGGCATACATGAGCAGCGTCTGCCCGCCGGCCGGCTGCGAGACGACGTCGGTGGTGGTGGGATCGCCTTGCGAACCGCTGCCCGAGCAACCTGCCGCCACGATCATGATGAAAGCGAGCACACATGCGAACACGGTCGTCGTGCGGAAGGGGACTCTTGACAAGACACACCTCATTCGTTGATTCTGGCCCGGACAGGGCTTGGCCGGACCGGCGTGAGTGAACCCACGTTGGGACGATGATGTTATAGCGCGTCATATGAAACGTCAAACGCAGGGTAGGTCGCGGCCTGGCCGGCATAGGGCAAGGGTGTGCACTGGATGAGAGGCGAAGACAAGAAACAAGCACGAGCCGCCTACAAAGAGCGCGCCATCCTCGGCGGCGTCTACGCCATCACCAACACCGCAACCGGCAGGCGGCTCGTGGAAACCACTCAGTCACTCGCGGCAAGCCGCAACCGCTTCGAGTTCTCCCGCACCACCGGCCTGGCGGTCACGCTCAAGCTTCAACATGACTGGAACACCTACGGTGCTGAGAGCTTCGTGTTCGAGGTGCTGGACGAGCTGAAGAAGGGTGACGCGCAGACTCAGCGGGAGTTCATCAACGACCTGAAGCTGCTGCGGGAGTCGTGGCTGGAGAAGGGTCACCCCGGGGGATTCTACTGATAGACTGGCCTCCATGAGAGGAGGTGACGCAGCATGATCGCTCGACTGAGGACCTGAACCGGCGCCGGTCCGTGCACGGGTTGCACGAAGCCATCGCACATCGACAACGGACATGTCGTCGGCGAGCACGCTGCCGGCCTCCCGGTGGTCGGGTAGGGAGCGCCCCTTCTCCTCCAGGTGGCCTGCGCGGCGTTCTGCCGTTCGACGGCACGCCACATCAGGAGGAATCCATGAGCCAAGCCGCGACCGACTACCACCCCATGTGGGAAGCCCTGGGACTTGACCTACCGGGGCACGACGCCCTTCTTTCGGCCATACCCATCATGTACCAGGACGCCTATCTCAGCCAGACCCATCGTCCCGAGGGCATGGCCTACTTCGACTTCGTCATGAGCGAGATCCACGGCCTGAGAATCAAGGAACTCGTCGACCACAAGGCGGCGGGCGGCACCGTGATCGGCACCTTCTGCCTGTATGTGCCCGAAGAGATCATCCGAGCCCTGGGCGGCCAGTGCGTGGGGCTGTGCGCCGGAGCCGAGTGGGCCTACGGCGAGGTGGAACGGATCCTGCCCAAGAACACCTGTGCGCTCATTAAGTCTTTCATGGGCTTCAAGATGGGCAAGGTCTGCCCCTATGCGGAGGCCTGTGACCTCATCGTGGGCGAGACCACCTGTGACGGCAAGAAGAAGGCCTACGAGTTGTTCGCCGACCTGGCTCCCGTCCATGTGATGGAACTCCCGCAGATGAAGCGCCCCGACGATCGGGCGCTATGGCGCTCCGAGATCGAGCGGCTGGTGGCTACGCTCGAAGAAGTAAGCGGCCGCACGCTCACAGCCGAGTCGCTGGCCGCGGCCGTCAAGGAGGTCAACGACAAGCGCCGGGCCCTCCAGCGCCTGAACGCGGCCCGCAAGGCTTCGCCCGTGCCCATTTCGGGCAAGGACGCCCTGCTGGCTGTGCAGGTGGCGTTCTACGACGACGTGCCCCGCTTCACCCAGATGGTGAACAAGATCGCCGATG
This sequence comes from Thermoleophilia bacterium, assembly GCA_040772905.1. Lineage (GTDB taxonomy): Bacteria > Actinomycetota > Thermoleophilia > RBG-16-64-13 > RBG-16-64-13 > JAXGXJ01. The sequence continues at coordinate 122,946 of JAXGXJ010000010.1, forward strand.
AGCTGGAGACCCGCATCGCCGCGGGGCAGGGAGTGGCGCCCAAAGAGGCGTCGCGCATCTTGGTGACCGGGACTCCCATGGCCATCCCCAACTGGAAGATGCACGATGTGATCGAGAAGCTGGGCGCCGTGGTGGTCATGGAGGAACTCTGTACCGGTTCGCGCTACTACTCCAAGCTGGTGGACGAGACACCCACGGATATACCGGGCATGATCGACGCCATCACCGACAAGTACCTCGACATCAACTGCGCCTGCTTCACCCCCAACCAGGGACGGATCGAGGACGTGATGCGCTTGGCCGACGAGTACCAGGTGGACGGGATCATCCAGTACGACCTGCAGTTCTGCACGCCCTATCAGATCGAGGCCACCGCGGTGGACCGGGCTGCCAAAGACGCCGGCATCCCTGTGTTGCGCATCGATACCGACTACTCGCCGGGAGACATCGGCCAGCTCTCCACCAGGGTGGAGGCTTTCCTGGAGATGATCGAGTGACCTTCCCCCTCCCCGGAGTCGTCACAGAGGCCTGAGATGCCCACACGAGTCATCTATCTCGACAACGCCGCCACCAGTCGGCCGAAGCCGCCGCAGGTGGGGAAGGCCATGCTGCGCTTCCTGGACGAAGTGGGGGCCAACCCCGGCCGTTCCGGTCACCGCCTGTCCATCGAAGCCGCCCGGGTGGTCTACCGGGCTCGGGAGGCGGTGGCCGGCCTGCTGGGAGTGGATGACCCCATGCGCGTCATCTTCTGCGCCAACGCCACTCACGCGCTCAACCTGGCCCTGCGCGGCCTTGTCCGCCCCGGTCGGCATGTGGTCACCACCAGCATGGAGCACAACTCGGTCATGAGACCGTTGCGGGCCTTGGAGGCCGAGAGAACCGCGGTCACCGTGGTGGAATGTTCCCGCGAGGGTGAGCTCGATCCCGCCGCCATCGAGCGCGCCTTGCGCCCGGAGACCAGCCTCATCGTCATGACCCATGCCTCCAACGTGGTGGGTACCATCCTGCCGGTTGAGGAAGTCGCGAAGATCGCGCGGGCCCACGGTCTGCTGCTTCTCGTGGACGGAGCCCAATCGGTAGGCGCTCTGCCCACCGATATGGAGCGCCTGGGCGCCGACCTGCTGGCCTTCACGGGCCACAAGGGGTTGTGCGGCCCCACCGGGACGGGAGGCCTCATCCTGGGAGAGCGCCTCGACACCGCCCGCTTGGAGCCCCTCATCCGCGGCGGCACCGGCAGCAACTCCGAGTCGGACCTTCAACCGAGCTTCCTACCGGACAAGTTCGAGAGCGGCACCATGAACGTGGTCGGCCTGGCGGGCTTGGAGGCCGGAGTGCGCTGGCTTACCGAGCAGGGCCACGAGGCGCTGCGCAGCCGAGAGCGCGACCTCACCGCCCGCCTCATCGAAGGACTGTGCGACATCCCCGGGGTGGAAGTGAAGGGCACACGGGACGCCTCCAGACAGGTTCCCGTGGTCTCGTTCACCATCACGGGAATGGACCCAGCCGAGATCGGCCTTCGCCTGGACGAGGAGTCCGGCATAGCCGCCCGCGTGGGTCTCCATTGCAGCCCCATCGCCCATCGGACCCTGGGCACGTTCCCCATCGGCACCGTACGGTTCTCGCTGGGCGCTCTGACCACCTCAGAGGACATCGATGACGCCGTCCGCGCTGTCGCACGCCTCGCTCGGGCGACGCCGCCCCGGAGCGGCTCCGTATGAGCGGGCCCGCACCCACCCACCGGCTGTTCCTGGTGCCCTCGGCCTCTCACGCCATCAAAGGCGAGAAGGTGCTCCTGAGTGCCCGCATCCCCTGCAGGCTCATACCCGTGCCGCGCAGCATCAGTTCACAATGCGGGGTCTGCCTGTGGGTGGAGGCCGAGTTCAGTGACCGCGCCGAACGCGTACTGGCACGCGCCGGCGTCGGGGTGGCGGGCACGCACGATCTGTAGACCCTCAACGCCGTACCGTCGAACAAGGAGGACACGATGGACATGAGTACTGGTGGGGATGTGCATCGCGGATCCGGTCCGTTGGTCGTGGCCGTATCCGGCGACACCATGGGCCGTGGAGACGATGAACTGGGCCAAGTGTTGATACGCAGCTTCTTGCACACCCTCATCGAGGCCGATCCCCGGCCGGACACGCTCATCTTCTTCAACAGCGGAGTGAGGTTGGCCGTTGAAGGCTCTCAGTCGCTGGACGACCTGAGGACGCTCAGCGGGCAGGGTGTGCAGATGCTGCTGTGCGGCACGTGCCTAGGTCACTTCGGACTGAAGGAGCGGGTAGCCGTCGGCGAGATATCCAATATGTACGCCATCTCCGAGACCATGCTGCAGGCCGAGAAGGTGATCAACCTCTGACGCACGCCGTCGCGAGGAACGGCACCAACTCCGCCGCCACATCGATGAGCGTGTGTCCCGCCCCCGGCAACAGCCGGATGTCGACGCCCTTCACCGACCGTTCGAACCGGGCGACGGTCTTGGCCGAATCGAAGATGGCATCGCTCGTCCCGGCCATGAGCAACACCGGCATCGTCAGACGCTGCAGTGCCGCGTCGGTGACCAAGGGCTGCGGGTCCATGCGCGAACGGAAATGCGTGTAGATGAGGCTCATGAACTCCGCCGCCACCTCGGGCATATCGCACCCGGCCATCACGTTCCGGCCCAATGCGTCAGCGCCGCGACGACCGGCCAGACTGTAGACGACCGCGCGGGCCAGGAAACCAGGCCTGACGGACGACACCCCCGCGGGGGCGAGCAGCGCCAAGGCACGCACCCTCTCGGGCCGCGCGCAGGCGAAGCGGAGCGCGATGTAGCCGCCCTGCGAGATCCCAGCCAGCGACACGTGGGCCGGGCCCAGACTATCGATGACGTCGCCCAGCCACTCGACGATGGCGTCGCCCTGCCAGGGGATGCGCTTCTGACAGCTGCGGCCAGGCTCCCCGGGGGTCTCCACGGCGTAGACCCGGAAGTGCCGGGCCAGTTCAGGCATATCACCGCCCCAGGCCAACGCGTTGGATCCGGCGCCGTGCAGAAGCACCAATGCGTGAGCTTCCGGCGGTCCCTGTGCAAGCACGTGCGTGCGGCCGTGACGAGTATCCAGATGCAGGCTCTCCGTAGACTGGGGCCAAGCGGCCAAGACCTGGTCGTAGAAGGCCATCACCGCCTGTTCGCCGGCCGGTGTCTTGTAGATGGGCTTCTGGTTCATGCGACCCCTCCTTGCGCGAGCGCCGTCCGCAGGCGCTGCAGCCATCCAAGTTCAGCCTCGTAGAGCGCGCAGTCATGATCGGCGATCATGCCCCACAACAGTGCCTCACGCGGAGTACGGGCCGGCTCCTCCGGCCGCCGGCGGATGAGCTCGCGTTGCATGAGCAGCTTCGTCCGCACCTCGTGCTCGTAACGGTCGAGGAGCGACTGCAACTCGTCGTCATCCAGACGGTCCGCCCAGGCCAACTGGGTGAGGAAGGTGTTCCGCAGTTGCGGGACCACGGGGTCGGCCTTCACCCATTCGCCGAGCGCCGCCTCCCCGGCCGCGGTCAAGCTGTAGACCTTGCTGGGTGGGTAGCCACCGCGCTGCCGCACCTCGTTCTCCACCAGCCCCTCTTTGTGCAGTTGCACCAGCGTCGGGTACACCTGATTGCTGTTGCCCGACCAATAGAGAGCCGCTGACTCCGAGAAGAACTTGCGCAGTTCATAGCCGGAGAAGGCTCTCCAGCTGAGCAGCCCCATGATCGCGTAGCGGATGGCCATGACGTCCCCCTTATGCGGCAATGCAATAGTTTGTAATATATTAGCTTATATATAACCTATTGCTGACTTCAAGGTCAAGGCCGGCAGGTCAGAAGGATGATCGACCCCGGTATCGCGAGCGCCGCGATTGCTCCACTGTCTGAGACAGCCAAGGTAAGCAGACTGACGCCGCCAGGGAGGCGCACCACATGGCAGGTCGGGAGGGACCCCGTGAGACGCGCGGGTTCGCCGGGCGACCCAGTTGGGATGAACCTAAGACAGTCGGTGTTCGCCTACACCCGGTCGGCTATCCCCAGGGTCTCGGGCAGGCCGCCCCCCCACGCCGCGATGTCCCCCCAGTCGCGCAGATCGCCGGCCGGCAACTTCTTCACACCGGGTAGCAACTTCCACGTGCCACCCAGCATGCTGGGATCGAACCTACCCCCGAACACCCGCCGTTCCACCGGACTGAACCAGGGCGCTTTGGCCAGTTCCTTCTCTAACTGAGCCCGCACCCCCTCCCAGTCCTTCTGGGTGTCCTCGATGGGGCCAAGGGCGAACACTGCCGCCGGCAACGTGGTGAGCGCCTTCCGGTGCCTTTTCAAGAACGCGTGCGCATCCTTGTGCCAGCGAAACATCTGCAGCGGTGCCCCCATGACCACCGCGCCGTACCCACTGAGATCCTTCACGGTCTTGAGCTCCAAGAGATCGACTTCAAACCCCCGCTCCGTCAGAGCATCCGCGACGGCCCGAGCCACCTCCTGAGTGGAGCCGTATCGAGTAGCATGGGCCACAAGCACCCGCCCGACCATCCCAGCCTCCTTCACATCCGCGTGGGCAGTCTCACCGCGTGCGAGACGGCAAGAGGGCATCCAATTGATACCCTATATCTCATGAGAACTACTCCCATCGCCGGCCACCGCCGGGGCAGGTGTGCGACGGCGTGAGTCCACAGCAGAGAAAGGTCATCCGGCGTCTCCCGGTGGCGACGATCATCGTCACCCTCATCCTCGTGCTCCAGGTGGTCTCGTATCTCTTCACTGCGATCAGCACCCTCTTCAGCCTGGGCATACTGGAGAACGGCTTCGTCACCCGGTTCGTCGCCAGCGGCACACTTACGGCAGCGGGGCGGGAAGTCGTGGTCTCGGGCTTCATGCTGGCCTTCGGAGTGGCTGCGCTGGGGATACTGGTGGGGTTCCTTCTCAGGAAGAGATGGGCCTGGACGACCGGCATGACGTGGGCAGCCGTGTCGTTGGCCCTCGGGCTGGTCAATTACTTCCGAGGAGAACCGCAGTACCTCAGCATGCTGATCGGCGTGACTCTGATGCTGGCGCTCAATTCGGCTGTGGTGAAACAGGCGTTCTACGAGGGAGAGTCTTGACGTGGCCCCCTCGGATCGCCCATCCCACATTGGGTGCCCCTCGGCTTCGGCGGAAGCGTCGGACATGGAGTTGCTGCGTACGTTCGAGCCCATCCTTCGCTTCACCAAGGGTGAGAGCTTCTATCCCACCGACGTGGAGGGTCATCTGGCCGGGAGCAGCCTGTGGGTGCATCTTCCCGATGGGGTCGACCAGCTTCTCATCGAAAGCGGGGAACTCGACATCGAGAAGCTCTGCCAACACCGCGATCACCCCGCCGGTGCCAAGGAGTTCCTGCGTTTCACCGAGCCGCTGGGCGTGACCGAGAGCGCCCGCGTCCTCACCGAAGTGGCCCGAGTCCGGCGTGAGGCGGGCGACAAGTTCCATCCTGGCATCGGTCGCTTGGCCCGGGGCGGTTTCATCCCCCGGGTCTTCGACGCCGTCTTCTCTCTTTCTCTGTTCCTGAGAGGCCGGGTCCCTCTTATCAGCGCCGCGGCAGCGAAGATCGAGTACCGGGAGGCCCTGCTCAAGGACGAGAAGTACGTCTACTACGGCAGAGTCACGCGGCAGGCCGGCTGGACGGTGCTCCAGTACTGGTTCCTCTACTCCTACAACGACTGGCGCTCGGGCTTCAACGGGGCGAACGACCACGAAGCCGACTGGGAGAACATCCTGCTCTACCTCTACCAGGAAGACGGGCGTCTCTACCCCGAATGGGCCGCCTATGCCTCTCACGATTCCCACGGGGACGACCTACGGCGGCGTTGCGACGACGAAGAGGAGCTACAGCTCTTGTACGGTCATCCGGTGGTGTGGGTGGGAGCCGGCTCGCACGCCTCCTATTTCCGCCCGGGCGAATACCAGGCCACTATCACCCTGCCCTTGCCCAACTGGATCCGGTTCTTGATCCGATCGTCCGACTATGTCTGGACGCATGTCCTCGGTCAAGCGGAGGGACGGAGAGACCCAGCGCGCATCCCCTTCGTGGACTATGCCCGCGGCGACGGCAAGAGCATCGGTCCAGGTCAGGACGCGGGGTGGAGCCCGGGGATCATCGATGATGACACCCCCTGGGTACGGAATTATCAGGGACTGTGGGGCCTCTACGCCAACGACCCCTGGTCGGGCGAGAACGCCCCGGCCGGCCCCATGTACAACCCCGACGGGTACCCACGACGCTCCTGGTACGATCCGCTCGGGTTCGCGGGGCTCGACAAGGAACCGCCGCCCCCAGCCGCAGCCGACTTCCTCGAGCAGGAGGTCTCTCGCGTCGCCGACCGTCAGAGGGAGCTGGATACGGTGATGCGAGCGAAGGTCGACGAGCTGCAGGCCAAAGGGGTGGCGCTGGAGGCCATCGAGTCGAGCCCTCACCTGCGTGACCGCCACGACAGCCTTGCGATGGAGATCGCGCACTTGCGTGAGCAGGTGAGAGACCTCCGCAAGGAATCTTGGGAGAACGTGGCCGCACTGGACACCCTGAAACGGAGACAGAGCCGCCTGCAGCAGGGCGAGAAGACCAGCTCTCGCGCGCACCTCATCGCCGCCCTCCGGCCTGTCGCGTGCAGCAGGATGCGCTTCAACCGTGTCGCTGAGGCCTGGGCCTCCGTGAGTCTGAGCCTCATCCTGCTGGCCATCGTAGGGTTGCTGGTGTTCGCGCAGCGCTACATGTGGATCGGTCTGGTGATAATGGTCGGAGCGCTGCTTCTGGTGGAGTCCATCCTGCGCGGTCACTATTCCCGCACCATCACCGCCATCGCCGCGCTGCTCGCCATCATCTCGGCGGTCCTGCTGCTCGTGCATTTCTGGTTGTGGGTGATCGTGGCCGTGCTTGTGGGCCTGGCTCTGCTCCTGCTCGTGCAGAAGCTGAGAGAACTGCGCAGATGACGCCGTCCTTTGGAGGACCCACATGAACGGCCATCCGGACCCACTCTACCGCGACCGCTGGATCGAATGTACCACCAAGGCCGTGATCATCCGAGGCTATTACTTCCCCTTCGGCACGAAGAAGACCATCCCCTACGAGCGTATCCGCGAGGTTCGAGTGGTGCCCATGGGACCTTTCACCGGCCAGGGACGCATCTGGGGTTCAGGTGACCTCAAGCACTGGGCGCACATAGACACGAAGCGCCCCCGCAAGCGGACGGCCCTACTCCTCGACGTGGGGTCGTTCTTCGTGCCGGTCATCACCCCCGACGACCCGGCCAAGGTGAAGGAGATCATCGAGGCACGCGTCCCGACCGCCACCGGGTCCCGCGGCAGCCGGTCCGCAGACCGGACATGACACCGGGGGGCCCCGGCACCGCCGGGCCCCCACGGTCTTCCCGTCCTCAGCGACACCACCAAGGACGACGAGGGATCATTTGGGGATCAGTCGAAGGCCTGCTCCGGCTTCCACACTGTCCAGACCTTGCCCACCAGGTTCGGACCCGGGCTCAAGGTCGCTTTGCCCGGCTTCCAGCCGGACGGAGTCACTTCGCCAGTGGCAGCCACGTGCTGGAAGGCCTGGATCTGCCGGATGAGCTCAGCCACATTCCGACCGACTTCGGAGGTGAGCACCTCCATCGCACGGATCACACCCTGGGGATCGATGATGAATCGGCCCCGGATGTCCACACCGGCTGCCTCATCGTAGACACCATAGACCTGGCCCACGTTGCCGCCTGGATCGGTGAGCATGGGGAAGGGCACTCCGCCTTCGACCATCTTGGAGAGCTCCTCCTCCTGCCAGATCTTGTGGGAGAAGCGAGAATCGACGCTCATGGCGAGGACTTCGACGTCCATGGCCTTGAGTTCAGCATTCTTGACGGCGACCGCCGACAATTCGGTCGGTCAGACGAAGGTGAAGTCTCCTGGATAGAAGCAGAGCACAGTCCACTTGCCCTTGTAGTCGGAGAGCTTGATGTTCTTGAAGCCCCCATCGACGTAGGCGTTGACCTCAAAATCCGGGGCCGGATGGCCCACACGTGCCAGCACTTTCCGCACCACCTCCTCGGCCGCAGGGGCCGCGCCCGGTGTGTTCGCTGGCGCGCTCGCAGGAACACCGAGCACGCCTCCCGCCGGTTTGACACAACCGTCTTTCGGTTCGGCCACAGCACTCCTTTCTGTCGCTTGCCTCTACTCCAGTGTAGTGCACCGTCTCAGCGAGAGGAACCCACACATGTGCGCAAGGCTCCGGACCGCCTCTCACACAGCCAGGTCGCGGTGCGTGAAAGGCCGGGCTCCTGCGCCGGTGTAGTCGGCCACGATCTGCCCCGAGCCTTGAAGTCGGTAGCGATAGGTGACCAGGCCCTCCAGGCCCACCGGGCCCCGCGGCGGCATCTTCTGCGTGCTGATGCCCACCTCAGCGCCGAACCCGTAGCGGTTGCCGTCGGCGAAGCGCGTGGAACAGTTGTGGTAGACGCCGGCGCTGTCGACCTTCGCCAGGAAGGCCTCGGCCGCATCGGCGTCCGCCGTGACGATGGCATCGGTGTGGTGGGAACCGAAGGTGTTGACGTGATCGATCGCCTGGTCGAGAGAGTCCACCACGCGCACAGCCAGTATCAGGTCACCGTATTCTGAGCGCCAGTCGTCGTCAGTGGCGTCCTCGAGCACCACTCCTGCGACCGGCTCAAGGATCGCCCTGGATGCGGCGTCCACACGCAGCGTAACGCCCTTCGCGCCCAGGGCTGCGGCTATCAGCGGCAGATGGACGGCGGCTCTCTCACGGTGCACCAGCAGGGTCTCGATGGTGTTGCACGCAGCCGGGTACTGGGTCTTGGAATCGACGGCCACCGCCACCGCCATCTCCGCATCGACCACGCGGTCCACGTACAGATGGCAGATGCCGTCGGCGTGACCCAAGACCGGGATGCGCGTGTTGCGTTGGACGAACTGCACCAGCGCGTTTGAGCCGCGGGGTATGACCAGGTCCACGTAGCCGTCCAGGGCAAGTACCTCTGTCGATTCCTCGCGGGTGGAGAGCAGGAGGACAGCCTCGGGATCCACGGTGGAGCCGGCAAGGCCTCTATGGATCGCGTCCACGATCGCCCGGCACGAGTTGAGTGCTTCGCTACCCCCTTTGAGGATCACCCCGTTCCCGGACTTCAGGCCCAGCGAGGCTATCTGGATGACCGCGTCCGGACGTGCCTCGAAGATCACCGCGATCACTCCCACGGGACAGCTCACGCGTGTGAGCACGAGTCCCTCGTCGAGTTCACGGTGGATATCGATCGTGCCCAGTGGGTCAGGCAGACCGGCCACGCTGCGCAGACCGGCGATCTCCGCGTGCAGCTTGGCCTCGTCCAGCTTCAGACGCGCGAGGAGCGCCGACGAGATGCCGGCCGCCTGGGCCACGGCGCGATCGGCCTCGTTCGCTGCCACGATCTCGTGGGCGGACCTCTCCAACTCTTGCGCCACCGCCTCGAGGGCGTGTCGGCGTTGCTCATCCCCGAGCACTCCCAGTTTGGCTGCAGCCCTCCTGGTGTTCAGGGCCAGTTCCTGGATGCGTGTCACTCGTCCATCCTCCATGGTCGCTCATCTCGTCCCCAGCCCGGCCGGTGTGTCCGGCCGATTCGGGGGTCCACCCAGGTGATAGCATATCTACATAAGCTTGCGGTACCACGTTCCAGATACACGCGAAAGGGAGTATTGCAGTGAGCTACAAGATCACCCGTGTCAACGAGTCCTACACGTACGAGGCTCCCGGCCACTTCGGCTGCCTCACCACCCGTCTGCACGATCCCCAGGACGTCAATGACGGCGTCCTCATCAACGGCCTCACCCACTTCCTTCCCGGCGGCGGCACCGACATGGGCAACAACCCCATGGAGTCCATCTACTACATCGTCGAGGGCGAGATGACCCTCAAGACCGACGATGGCGAGACCGTGCTCCATGCCGGCGACAGCTTCCACTGCGGCCCCGGCACGAACAAGTGCGTCAAGAACACCGGCACCTCTTCCGCCAAGATGCTGGTCGTGCTGACGAACCCCAACAAGTAGTCGCGCGGAGCACGTCCCGGGCCGCGGCCTGGGATGACCCAGTTCTTTCGTACGGCGGGGTGGCCTCACCCCGCCGTACTCATTGTCGGCCCGGACCGCAGGAGATGTTCGCGTGGGAACATACAGCAACGCCGAGGCGTTCATCGACGTCGTAAACGCGCACGGTATAGACAAGATCTTCTTCAACCCGGGCGGCGAGATGATCGGGCTCCAGTCCCTCATCGCGCAGGCCAGGGTCGCAGGCAAGAAGGCCCCCCAGTTACTCCTCTGTCTGGATGAGTCGGTGGCCGTCTCCGCCGCCCATGGCAGCTACATGATCTCGGGGAAGCCCCAGGTGATACTGGTACATTCGGAGCTGGGCACCCTGCAGATGGGTGGGAACCTGCAGAACATCCAATGGGGCCGTGCACCAGTGGTGATACTCGCCGCCTTCCAGGACGACGAACAGCGCACCACCTGGAAAGGCGAGCCGTACGACCAGGCCTGCATCGTTCGCGGCAACATGAAGTGGGATCGGCGCATCGAAGACGGTGAAAACCTCGCCCCGATCTTGACCGAAGCCCTGCAGGCGGCCTGCACCGACCCCACCGGCCCCGTCTACCTCCATTTCCCCTTCGACTACCTCGCGCAGGCAGCAGGTGGATCCGACGCACCGCCGGCACCAGCCGACATCGCCCCGCTGCCCCCAGCCGACGCTGACGCTCTGGACCGAGCTGCCGAGATCCTCCTGGCCGCCGAACTCCCTCTCCTGGTGACCGGCATGGCCGGACGCCGTCCCAGCAACGTCGATGCCCTAGTGCGGCTGGCGGAGACTTTGTGCGCGCCTGTACTCACCGGTCAGGTGTGGATGAACTTCCCCAGCGATCATCCGCTGTGCCTGGGCATCGAGAAGATCGGCGGAGCTCGCGGGACGAACCCGGGCATCGCTGAGGCCGACGTCATTCTGGCCGTCGACTACGACATGCCCTACGTCCCTGCCGACGGAATGCCGTCCGCCGACGCCAAGATAGTCCACATCGATGTCGACCCCTTGACCAACGGCCGACCGCTGTGGGGGCGTGGCGCCGATCTCTTCATCAAGGCTGACTCCCGCGAGGCCGTGCCGGCCTTGGAGCGGGTGTTGAGCCGACGGATCACTTCCGAGAGACGTGCGGCACTGCAGGAACGCTACCGGCGAATCGAGGAGCAGACCCGGCTGGCGCGCCGTGAGCGGCGGGCTCTGGCCCAAGATATGGGCGACTACGGGCCCATCTCCGCCGATCGGCTCTGCCACTGCCTCGATCAGATCATGGACGCAGACACCATACTGGTGAACCACACCCTGACGCACAACGCGTCGGTCACTGAGCAGATCGAGCGGACCAAGCCCGGCACCCTGATGGGATGTCCGGCGGGGGCCATCGGTTGGGCCATGGGAGCCTCATTGGGCGCCAAGGCAGCGGCTCCACACAAGACGGTCATCACCACACTCACGGACGGCGGCTTCGTCTGGGGCTGCCCCACCTCCACGCTCTGGACCGCAGTCAATTACGGGCTGCCCTTCCTGGCTGTGGTGTTCAACAACCAGGGGTATGGAGTCGTGCGCGGTTCCCAGAAAGAGGTGCTGGGGACGGAGAGCCTCACGGAAGCCTACACCTTCGAGGCGGGTGTGGAGTTCATGCCCGACTATGCCATGATCGCCCGTGCCTGCGGGGCCCATGGCCGAACGGTGGAGGACCCGGCCGAGCTGCTACCCGCGCTGCGCGAAGCTCTGGAAAGAGTGCGCGCGGGCCAAGCCGCCGTATTGGACGTGAGGTTGGGACGAGACTAGGACAAGAAGCGCGCGCGTCACCGGCGACTCCCAGCTCCTACTCCGGTGTTAGGAGTCCTTCGCTCCCCTCCGTCTGTTCCTGCAACAACGGGCAGCGTCCGAGAAGCTTGCGGACTTCGCGCAGATCTTCTTGCCAGCTCTCGTCCGCGGACCGACTTTCGCCATCGCCGGCCAGACGCGCAAGAAGGTTGTTCACGATGGTACGGGAGCGCCCGGCTGACACGAACTGAGTGAGCCCGAGCAGATAAGAGATATCCTCCGCCCAGAAGACGGCGTGCAGCTCCCATGCCACCTGCTCGGAATCGAGCCCCATGGGCAGAGTCCCTTCGGACTTCGCCTGCTCGATCATCTGAGCAAGCCGCTCGATCACCCGCAGTTGCCGAGCCCCGTGCGCCTCACGTAGGCCGATCTCCGGCGGCGCGGCCAGGAACTCGAACAGAGGATAGACGAACGACCCGCCTCCGGAAGACACCAGACTGGAGTGCAGGGTCTCGACGGCTCGCAGTCGCTCGAGTATGGGAAGGTCGGCCGACGACTCGAACAGCAGTTCCTCGATCTGATCGTAGAGGAGGTCGAGCGCAGCCAGCAAGAGCTGTTCTCTGCTGGCGAAGTGCTTGTAGATAGCAGCCGGTGATATGCCAGCCGCGGCGGCCACCCGCGGGGTGGTCGCGCCCAGAAGACCGTGCTTCGCCACGACTTCCAGGGCGGCTTCCGTGATCTGCCGCCTTCGATCCTTTGCCGACATCCTTGCCATGCGCATAGTATAGCGCCGGCCTCGCGGCTCGCTTAGTAAGAGATTCCATACTTACTAACGTACGTCATGGCCGACGCGCTGAGCCGTTTTTACCGTATTTTAAGGCGCTTGCCGGGCAACCTGCGTATTGCTGTTTATATGAAGTGACTATATAATCACCTTAGTTTGAATTCCAACACAGGAGAGCGGATCATGACGGGCTTTGTTGGACTGATGATCTTCCTCGTCGTCGGCGGAGGCATAGTGAGCGCGCTGATGCTGCACGACTATGGGGTGCGCCTCTTCCACCGCTAGGACGGGCCGCAACTACCACCGGGCGCGGCTGCCCGCACTCGAGGTCCGTCTCGAGGCGCCCGGACACGGACATCGGGGCGAAGCCCCGGCCGTCACGGCCGGGGCTTCGCCCCGCGTCACATCTCAGGCTTGCGGCAGACGATCTGGGCCATGGCGCGACGCGGGTCCTCCAGCAGGCCCTCGTATCGATGCACGATCTGCCAGTCGCCGAACCAGCGCACCAACTCCCCCGGCTGCAGCAGGAAGTCGGGGTTGTACGGCTTACCGTACTTGGGCTGCTCGCTGGTGAACGTCTCGTATATGAGTATCCCGCCAGGACGTAAGGCCCCGCGTATGTGGGGGATCAACGGTCGGTGGAGGTAGCGGAACACCACGATCGCCCGGTACAGTCCCTCTTGGAACGGATCCCCGCCGCCTTCGAGATCGATCTGCCAGAACTCCGCCTTCAATCCCTGCGCTTCCGCCGCTGTGCGCGCTGAATCCAGCGCCTCTCGCGAGCTGTCGGCAAGCACCACGGGCAATCCCAGACCGGCCAAGTACAGCCCGTTCTCCCCCTTGCCACAGGCCAGGTCCAAGACGGGCCCCTCCAGACCCTCGTCCATCAGCAGGGAGCTGAATCTCGTCAGTAGAGGATTGGCTGCCATCGGACTCACTTCCGCTTAGGCGAGGGCAACGACCCTGGCCGGACCGGAGTCGGCCTTCAACCTGGCAGGCAAGGCCACGATGTAGCAGCGTCTGCCTGTCACCTGATCGATCTCGCCCCCAAGGTCCTCGATGAGCAGGATACCGCTCTCGATCAAACATACACGATGTGGAGGATGATCCCAGTGGTCCTGTTCGCTGCCCGGTTCCACGCAAATGGTGTCCATGCCGGTCATCTTGATGTGCTTCCTGACCAAGAACTCCTTCACGGCTTCCCCATCCACCCCGGTATGAAGAGTGCGATATTCCTTGCCGCCGAAGCGCGATCGGCATCCCGTGTTGATGATGATGTCGCCCACCTTCTCGTGGGGGAGGATGGTGGTCTCTCGGACTCGACAGTCTAACCGGCATTTCGCTAAGCTGAACACATCGATGCCTGAGGGAGTGATGATGGAGTGGCGATGGAGATAAAGAACGCAGCGCTGGGAGATGTTCCCATGCTGGTGATAGCGGGTGAGGTGGACGACGACTCATGCGCGACGCTCCGCGCAGAGCTCGAACGATGGATCGAGTCTGGGCAGCATGTGATATTCCTGGACGTCAGCACGACCACCCGGATCGCCCCTCAGTGCATGACCATGCTCGGCACCTTGGTGCGGACCCTGCGCTGGGGATGGTTGGGGGTCATCGGGGCGGACGACGAGATCGGCCGCGCTTTGCAGGCCGAAGGTCTTGTGTCGGGCACCAATCTACGCATGTTCCAGACTCGAGAAGCGGCCCGCGTGGTCACGGGCGAACGGGCCAGCACCTGAAGGCACCCGCGCCGTCTGCCTCGTGAGTCGCCCGGCGGCCACTCTAGAACGGCGTGATGTCGCGTCTGCGCGCCACTCCAATGACCACGAGCGTGGCGCCGAGCGCCAGCAGGACCACACCGACTCCGGCAAGCCCCGCGATGAGTGGGTAGACCACCCCGAAACGAGCGCCCAGCTGCACATCTGCCGCGACCGGCGCGCTCGCGTCGGCGTTCATGATCACCATCGCCCAGTCACCGTCGCGCAGCGCCCATTCCAGAGTGCGGCTTCCCGTGCCGGCGACTTTTGCCGCCCAGAAACTCCGGTCTCCAGGTACCCTCGGCACGGTCGCTCCGTCCACGTGCTCGTACTCCACCGAACCACCGGTCAGATCGATGCCGGTCACTCGGTCACGGGCGACCCCGGAGAGGTACTCCGACACCTGCGCGGTCGGTCCTACTCCGATGAAGACCGGCGCGGGTAGTCGAGAAGAGCCCGTCACGCGGATGGTGGCCTCGGCGCGAGACAGGAGCCACCTCTGCCAGCCCGAGGTGAGTTGCTCGTTCACATCGGGCACCGTAAGGGCGAACCCGTTGCTACCCAGAGTCTGGTCGGGTGTGAGGAAGTATCCGGAGGAACCACTCTGGTAGCGATGCACACCGAGGGCAAAACCGCCTGCGGCCACAGAAACGACCCCAGCCAGGGCCAGAAGGATCCCAAGGATCGCCGAGATCGTCTTGATGAGGCGCATCGGCACTAGCTTACACGACTACGACGCTACCGATCCGCGACCGCCCTGACAGCACTCGCGACGGTCTGTTAGATTTGGACGACGCTCAGCGCGACGGCCTCGGCCCAAGACGGCATCGGACGCGACACGGCGTGGGTGTCGTCTGGCTGCTCATCGTCCGACGGAGGTCCATCGTCCGTGCCCCGTCATGTCACACGCCGCCCGGAAGGCACTGTCACCCGGGGCACCACCGCGCCCAACCGGCTGCGGCGCATAGACCGTTGGATGGTCGCCACCCAAGCCGCCAGGTTGCGCTCCGCCGAGGCCTCGCCTCTCGTGGTCGACCTCGGCTTCGGGGCCTCTCCGGTCACCACGGTGGAACTCTACGAACGCCTGCGCGGTGTGCGGCCGGATGTGGAGGTCATCGGCTTGGAGATCGACCCTCTCCGGGTGGAGGAGGCCAACAACTTCATGTCGGAGGGCCACCGGGAACGACACCATCCAGGGCTGACCTTCGCTCTCGGCGGTTTCGAACTGGCCGTCCCGCGACTCCCGACGTTGGTGAGGGCCTTCAACGTGCTCCGACAGTATGAAGAGGGTGAGGCCCGATCGGCGTGGGACCGGCTCTGCGCCGGTCTGGCACCTGACGGTGTGCTGGTGGAGGGCACCTGTGACGAGATCGGACGAAGGGCGGTGTGGGTCACGCTGAAGAGAACAAGCCGCTGCCATACGCCAAGGCCCGGCCGACAGGGACCCGCCGCCTGGAGCGGCTGCGCGGAACCCCTTACTGTGACGTTCGCCGCACGGGTGGCGAGTCTCTCGCGCCCCTCGGAACTGGCCGAACGGCTGCCCAAGGCGCTCATCCACCACAACGTCCCCGGCGAGTCGATCCACAACTTCCTCGACGACTTCGACCGCGCCTGGGCGGCGGCCGCCCCCCGATCGGTGTTCGGGCCCCGTCAACGCTGGGTGGCCGCGGTCGAAGACC
>JAXGXJ010000011.1:0-96958 GCA_040772905.1 Thermoleophilia bacterium
TCATGCTGGGCTACGCCGGCCTGATCTCCGTTGGTCAGCAGGGCTACATCGGCATAGGCTCGTACACCCTGTGGCTGTTCGCCGACGTGTTGCACATCCACCCGTTCATCGGAGTCATCTTCGCGGCCATCGGCGGCGCCATCATCGCCCTGCCTTCGGCGGTGCTGGTCTTCAAACTGAAGGGCGGCTATCTGGCCATCGGTACCTGGGTCATCGCCGAGATCCTGCGGTTGATCGTGGCCAACATCAAGAAGACGGGTGGTGGCTCAGGCATCACCATCCAGGCAGCCACCAAGCTGGGGACCGAGGTGCGCGTCCCCGGCACCTACTGGTGGGGCCTCGCTCTGGCGGTCATCGCCATGGGTGTGACCTACTTCCTACTGCGGTCCCGCACGGGTCTTGCACTGGAGGCCATCCGTGACAACGATCTTGCCGCCGAGAGCTCGGGCGTCAACCTGTGGCGCACCAAGTTGTACACCTACATCATCGCCGGTGCCGGTTGCGCCGCCGTGGGCGCCGTGGTCGCCATCCACCTTCTGAGGGTGCAGCCCGCGGCCGCCTTCAGCATCAACTGGACCGGTTACCTCATCTTCATCTGCGTCATCGGCGGTGTGGGGACCATCGAGGGTCCCATCATCGGCACGCTCATCTACTTCATCCTGCGCGAGACCACGAGCAAGTACGGCGAGTGGTACTTCATCGTGCTGGGCCTGCTGGCCATCGTCGTGACCGTGTGGAGCCCGCGCGGCATCTACGGTTATGTGGTCCGGAAGTGGAACTTCTTCCTCTTCCCGCTGCAACGGAAACTCAAGTTCCTCGACGAGAAGACCCAGTAGCAGCGGTTCTCGCCGACGATAGCGAGGTAGGGAAAGGGGCCGCCCCGTCAGGGGCGGCCCCTTTTTTCGTCAGCGCGTCAGTGCCACAGCTGCTTGGACGACGACCCGGTCCCCGAATTGGGGTCGACCTTGCTGCGGAGTCCTCTACCCGAAGAAGGAACTGGCGATCTCGAACAGCTCTTTGGGCACCAGCTTCCACTGACTCACGGCCTCAGAGAGCGGCACGGCCTCGATGCGGTCGCCCCGTAGACCGGCCATCATGCCCCACTGTCCCGCCATGACCATCTCTGCGGCCTTGATGCCGAAGCGGGTGGCGAGGATGCGGTCATGCGCGGTGGGAGTGCCTCCGCGCTGGATGTAGCCAAGGATGGTCTCGCGTACCTCGAAACCGGTCGCGCGCTTGATCTCTCGCGCTAACACACTTCCCACGCCGCCCAGCTTCACGTGGCCGAAGGCGTCGACTTCGTCGGAGGCCAGCACCTCTTGCTGCTCGCCCGAACGCCACAGGATCTTGGCGCCTTCGCTCACCACCACCACTGAGAACGAACGGCCGCGCTGTCGGCGCTTGAGGATGAGGTCGCACACATCCTCCACAGTGAGGGGGAACTCGGGCGTGAGGATGACGTCGGCGCCGCCGGCGATGCCGCTCATGATGGCGATCCAACCTGCGTGGCGCCCCATCACCTCCACCACCATCACGCGGTCGTGCGATTCAGCAGTGGAATGGAGGCGGTCGATGGCCTCGGTGGCTATGGCGACGGCGGTGTCGAAACCGAACGTGTAATCAGTGCCGCGGAGGTCGTTGTCGATCGTCTTGGGTACGCCGACGACCTTGGTGCCGTAGTCCTCATAGAGCCGTTTGGCGACGCTCAAGGTGTCGTCACCGCCGATGGCGATGAGGGCATCGATGCCCATGTAGCCCAGGTTGTCGACCGTTCGCTGCGGCCCGCCCTCCACCTGGTAGGGATTGGTGCGTGAGGTGCGGAGGATGGTACCGCCCAGAGGCAGGATGTCGCTGACCGCCGCGAAATCGAGGGGAATGGTGTCGATGTCGAGTATGCCCTTCCAGCCGCGACGCAGGCCGACGATCTGCCAGCCGTATTCGCCGATGCCTCTGTGTACCACCGCCCGTATGACGGCGTTGAGCCCGGGACAGTCACCGCCTCCCGTAAGGATGCCTATCTTCATGATCGCGACCTCTCTTCTCAGCCGGTGGTGGCTGTATGTCTCGGGTGGACACTACCCATTCATACCATATCGTATCCGACCGGCGGTGCCCCGACACGCGCTTGTGGAGCACCTCCGGGCTGCGCTAGACTGCCCTAGCATGAAGAGTGGAGGTGGATGGGTGGAGGGTGAAGGCCAAGTCCGTGCCGTCTTGCGCGCGGTCGCCATTCTGGAACGGTTCACGCTTGCAGAACCGGAACTCAATCTTTCAGATATCAGCGCCTCCATCGGCCTGAGCAAGAGCACGACGCATCGTCTGCTCGGCACACTGCAGGCCTGCGAGATGGTGGAGTTCGACAAGAAGACAGGGCTTTATCGCTTGGGTCTGAAGGCCTTCCGCCTAGGCAGCGTCGTGTCGAAAGGCATGGAGTTGCTTAAACAGGCGGATCCTCTGCTCGAGAAGGTAGCCGAGGAGACGGACGAATCGTCGTTCCTACTGGTCGCCGACGGCAACGAAGCTCTGTGTCTGCGACGCTTCGACGCCCGCAACTACGTGCGCGTGCTCACGCTCGAGCCCGGTACCCACTCCGCGTTCAACTGTGGCTCGGCGCAGCGGGTGCTCCTGGCTCATCTGCCCGAGGAGCGCTGGGAGGAGATCGTCGCCAGGCACGTGCGCAGGATGACCCAGTACTCTCTGGTGGGTCGTGAGGAGCTGGAACGCGATCGTCGCGAGATCTTGGAGCGCGGCTACTCGGTGGCCTGGGAGGATGTGACTCTGCACGCCTGCGCACTCGGCGCGCCCGTGCGCAACGGGGACGGCGCGGTGATCGCGGCGGTGAGCATCTCGGGCATCGTCCAGCATTTCTCCGCGGAGCGACTTCCCGGCCTCATCCGGCTCATCATGCAGACGGGCGAGGAGATCTCGCGACGGATGGGCTACGTGCCCTGACGGGCGTTCCGCGAGAGCAGCAGTCCGCGTAAGGTAAGCGCAGCCAGGGCGGCGAGAATGAGCAACATCCCTATGCCCTCGAGCGTGCTGGGGCGCTCGCCCAGTTGCAGCCAGGCCGACAGGACGCCCACCACGGGGATGGCCAGAGTGCCCACACCCGCCGTCCCTGCCGGGAGGCTGCGCAGCACGTACAGCCACATCACCCAGGCGAGAGCGTTGGCCGGAAGTACGTTGAAGGCCAGTGCTCCGATGAAAGCTGTGTTCCACACCGGGGTCGAATCGGCTGTGAGGATGGCGATGACCACCAGCGGGATAGAGCCGATGAGCAACTGCCAGGCGGTGAACGACAGCACGTCCACGGTGTGGCGCTTGTTCATCACCTTGAGGAGCACGGACGCGGCGGCCCAGCAGAAGCCTGCCGCCACAGCCAAGAGGCTGCTGAAAGACGTCCCTTCCAACTGCCAGGGACGGAGCACCAGCACCAGCCCCACGAGAGCGATGATCACGGCCGGCCACTGGAGCCCGCGGACGCGCTCGCCCAGGAACATCCAGGCCATGAGAAGCAGCCAGAACGGCATGGTGTAGACCAACACCGACGTCCTTCCCGCTGCCCCTTGTTCCAGGGCCCACGTGATCAGGCCCACGAAACCGGTGGTCTGCAGGATGCCGATGATGGCGGTGAAGAGGGGTGCCTGCAGACGGAGGGGCCGATGAAGGGCCGCGATGACGGGGAAGAGGAAGGCGGCGCTCAACACCGCGCGCATGGCGGCGAACGTGAATGGCTCGGCGTAACGGACCCCCACCTTCATCACCACCCAGTTGTAGCCCCAGATGGCGGCAAGGCCGGCGAGACAGAGGATGGCGAGATAGGGGAGGGGGCGGTTGGTCGAGGCGCGGGCGTGTGGTTCGTTCGTCTGGGACTGAGAACTCATGGTCTGCGGAGTGTAGCAGTCCGGGCTGCATCGTCGCGGCCGGGTCGGCGGCAGCCCGGGCGGGAGTGTGCTTAAATACCGGCAGGGCGAACACAAGGAGGATTTCACCCATGCCCAGCTGGATCGGACCTTGGGAAATCGCGATCGTCGTAGTGTTGATCCTGCTTATCTTCGGCCCGCGCAAGCTGCCCGAATTGGGCTCCTCTCTCGGCAAGTCCATCCGGGGTTTCCGCAAGGGTCTGAAGGAGACTCAGGATGAAGTGAAGACCGCTGTCGCCGATGTGCGTGAAGCGACCGATATTCGCAGCACCGAGGCCGCGACGACCGAAGCCGCCGCTGCTCCGGCTGCCACCGCTGCAGCTGTCGCTGCTCCCGCGGAGGCGGTCGCCGCTCCGCAGGCCCCCGCTGCTGAAGCCGCGGCGAACGTCGAGGCGCCGGCAGAGAACTTGGTCGCTGAGGCGGCCGAGGTGGCCGAGGCGGCATCCGTCGCCGAACAGACTGACGAGACTCTGAACGCAGGGTAGTGAGACGCCGCCGGTGACGCGGCACACTCCATGAGCGCCGGCGAGACTTACGTCTACCTTGAGATCGCGGAGGCCGTGCGTCGGCTCATAGTCTCGGGCGAGATGCCGGTGGGGGCTCGCCTGCCTTCAGTGCGCGAGATGGCGGAGCGGTGGAGATGCACCCCCAACACCGTCAGTCGTGCCTACGCGCATCTTGCGCGGGAAGGGCTCATCAACGCCCGTCGAGGCGGTGGTACCCGGGTAGCGTCCGTCCGGCCCGAGCAGATCCATCAACAGCCTGCCGGCTGGGAGTGGGCCAACCTGGTCAACCGGGCCGAGAGCTACCTCCTGGAGGCTTTGGCTCAGGGCCACAACCCCGCTCACGCGGAGGCAGCTCTGGCGGCAGCCATCTCTCGCTGGCGCGAACTCCAGGAGCATCCGGCCGGACACGCAGCGGGTGATGCGGAGGTCGGCGCGGTGGACCAGAGGCGACGCATCGGGGAACTGGCGTTCAGCGGCAGCCATGATCTCGCTGTGGAACTCCTCGCGCGTATGCTCTCCGAACGCCGACCGCCGGTGGAGCTCCGGACCTCGTTCGTCGGGAGTCTCGGAGGGCTCATCGCCCTGGCTCGTGATGAGGCGGACGTCTCGGGCACCCACCTGTGGGATCAAGCGACGGGGGAGTACAACGTGCCCTTCGTACAGCGCCTGATGCCCAACAGGCCGGTGGTGCTGCTGACGCTGGCGACCAGGATCCAAGGCCTCATCGTGCCCGCAGGGAATCCGCAGAGGCTCACGTCGTTCGCGGGACTGACGGGGCGGGAGGTACGCCTGGTGAACCGTCAGCAGGGTTCGGGCACCAGAGTGTGGCTCGACGGTCAACTCAAGGAATCCGGCATCTTCCCAAGCGAGATCGTGGGCTACGAAGACGAAGAGACCACCCATCTGGGAGTGGCTCGTGCCGTCGCAGAGGGCTCGGCCACGGTGGGACTGGGGGTGAGCGCGGCAGCGGCGGCGTACGGCTTGGACTTCGTGCCTCTCAAGGAAGAGCGTTATGACCTGGTCATCCCCATGGCTTCGTGGGACGATGAGGCCGTAGTGGCCCTGCGCGAGGTGGTGGGGTCGGCGCACTTCAAAGACGCGGTCCTCGCCCTGGGCGGCTACGATGTCTCTGCCACCGGCAGCGAGACGCACGTGGGTTGACGCGGGGGTCGCTCGTGAGCACGGATTGCATCAGCGCCACCTCGGAGGAGCGCGGCCCCCTGTTCTTGCTCGACGGCAACAACATGGCCTTTCGCGCCTATTACGCCTTGCCCCCCGAGATCAGCACGTCGACGGGGTTCCCCACCAACGCCCTGTACGGGTTCTGTGCCATGGTCATCAAGATCCTTTCGGAGTACCGACCGGGCGCCGTGATCGCGGCCTGGGACTGCCGGGAGAAGACGTTCCGTCACGAGGAGTTCGAAGACTACAAGGCACAGCGCAAACCCATGCCCGAGTCACTCTCCGAGCAATGGCCCTTCTTCGCTGAGCTTTCCGAGGCTTTCGGTTTCATCAACCTGGCTCTGCCCGGATACGAGGCCGACGACATTCTCAGCACCCTGGCCCGCCAGGCCGAAGCGGAAGGTCGCGAGACCTTCATCGTCACCGGCGACCGTGACGCACTACAACTGGCGGGTACCCACGTGCGCATAATGGCGAACGCCCGGGGGGTCACCGAGGTGAAGATCTACGATCCCGCGGCGGTCGAGGAGCGCTTCGGCGTGCCGCCCAGGCTTATCCCCGACCTCATAGGGCTCAAGGGCGATACCTCCGACAACATCCCGGGTGTCCCCGGCATAGGGGAGAAGACCGCGGCGCAGTTGCTGGCCCGCTTCGGCTCGTTGGAGCAGGTGCTGGAACACAGCGAAGAAGTCTCGGGAGCGAAGCGGAAGGAGCTCCTGCGCGAGCATCGTGAGACCGCCCTTCTCTCCAAGAAGCTGGCACTGCTCGATGTGGACGTGCCTCTGGACATCCGGGCGGCTGAGGTCCTCCCGCATCGCGTGCAGCGCGAGAAACTGGAGGAGCTGCTCACCCGTTTCGAGTTCGACTCGTTGCGCGATAGGGTGGAGCCGTTGTTCGAAGAGGCGGCGGGGATCGCGGGTGGAGACACAGCTGGGGCGGTGGACCGGTTTGCCACTTCTCTGCCGCAGCCTGTTCCGGCACCGTCCCAGGCGCCCGAATGGCAGGAGCTCATGGACTGGTCGCGTCCGGTGGGGGCGGCTTCCGGATCGGACCAGTCCGGCCGGGTGTGGTTGGCGCAGGCCGGTACGGTGGCTGGGGGCGACGCCCACGCCTCGGTGGTGACGGTGGCCATCACCGATCCAGCGGCGGCCGCCGCGGCAGTCGCGCCGTTGCTCCAAACCGGCGGCCTGGTGTGCCATGACTTCAAGGCGCAACCCAGCCTGCAAATGCTCACTAGGCAGGCGCGTCACGATACGCACGTCGCGGCCTATCTGCTTGCTCCCAGCCGGCGCGAGTACCCCCTGGACGACCTGGCGCGGGAGGCAGGGCTGAGTCTTCCCACCTGCGCTCCCGAGGAAGAAGGGGCCGCTGCGGCCGCCATCACGCTGGGGCTGGCCGCCCGGCAAGAGGAGGAGCTGCGCGCTCAGGGCATGTGGGACCTGTTCCAGCAGATCGAGCTGCCGCTCACGCGTGTGCTCATCGACATGGAGCGGACCGGCATCCATCTGGACTGTTATCGACTCGGTGAGATCGCCGGCAAGATACAAGACCAGATAGAGGAGCTGGAGACGCGCGTCTACGAACTGGCCGGTGGGCCGTTCAACCTCGGTTCGTCGCAACAACTGGGCCGGGTGCTCTTCGAGAGGTTGGGATTGCCGCGCCAGAGGAAGACCAAGACCGGCTACTCGACCGACGCCAAGACGCTGGAGGCCCTGCGCGACAGCCATCCCATCGTGGACCACCTGCTTGCGCATCGCGAGCTGTCGAAGCTCATGTCCACGTACCTACTCGCGTTGCCCCCTCTGGTCGATCCCGCCACCGAGCGGCTGCACACCACCTTCAACCAGACGGTCACGGCCACGGGGCGTCTCTCGTCCAGCGACCCGAACCTGCAGAACATCCCCGTGCGCACGGCCGTGGGCGCGCAGATCCGCGAGTGCTTCCGAGCGCAGCCCGGCTTCGTGTTCGTGGTGGCCGACTACTCGCAGATCGAGCTGCGCATCATGGCCCATCTCTCGGGGGAGCCCACGTTGTTGGACTCGTTCCGGCGTGGTGAGGATATCCACACGCGCACGGCCGCGGAGGTCTTCGGCGTGGCCGAGGACCAGGTGGACAAGACACACCGCGGCTATGCCAAGGCGGTGAACTTCGGCATCATGTACGGCATCTCGGCCTTCGGGCTGAGCCAGAACCTGGGCATCGAGCGCGAGCGGGCGGCCGCCTACATCCAAGCCTACTTCGACCGTCTGCCGCGGGTGAAGGCCTTCATCGAGGCCACCATCGAGATGGGTAGGCGCCAGGGCTACGTCACTACTATGTTCGGGCGCCGGCGTGCCATCCCCGAGTTCATGTCGACCAACTTCCAGACACGTTCGCTGGGAGAGAGGCTGGCCGTCAACTCGGTCATCCAGGGTACAGCGGCCGACATCATCAAGGTGGCCATGATCCGCTGTCACCGTCGTCTGGAACGCGAGTTCCCGATGGCTCGGCTGGTGTTGCAGGTACACGACGAGCTGGTGTTCGAAGTCCCAGAACCCGTCGCGAAGGCTGTGGAAAGCGCCGTGGTGCAGGAGATGGTGGGCGCCTACCCCATGGAACCACCACTGGGTGTGGACACCGGCATCGGGCCTGACTGGCTGTCGGCCAAGTGAGCGCACGACGCTGAGCGACGCTGCGGAACGCTGTTGTATTTCCTTGACGCCTAGGTATACTACCGCCCACAACCGCGTGACGGAGTAATAGACGCGTGCATTCCTTTGGGAAGGGAAACGGAAACTACATGGCAGACGAACACACCGACGACAACGTTCAAACACTACAGGGCGGCCAGGACCTCATGATCGAGGTAGATGGGAAGATGGTCCCCAACTACGACGCCACGATCATGACGTTCGAAGAGGGGGATATCGTAACCGGCACTGTGGTGCGAGTCGACAAGGACGAGGTCCTGGTCGACATCGGCTACAAGAGCGAGGGCGTGGTCCCCGCGAATGAGCTATCGATCAGAAAGTCGGTGGATCCCGCTGAAGAAGTGGCGGTGGGAGACGTCGTCGACGCGCTGGTCCTCACCAAAGAGGACGCCGACGGCCGGCTCATCCTCTCCCGCAAGCGGGCTCGTTTCGAGCGTGCCTGGCAGCGCATCGAGAAAGCCGCCGAGGAAGGCACCCCGGTATCGGGCAGTGTCATCGAGGTGGTCAAGGGCGGTCTCATCATCGATTTGGGCGTGCGCGGCTTCCTACCCGCCTCGCTGGTCGATATCCGCCGGGTGGCCGATCTGGACGAGTTCCTTGGCCAGACCTTGGAATGCCGCGTGATCGAGCTCAACCGCTTCCGCAACAACGTGGTGCTCAGCCGCCGCGCCGTACTGGAAGAAGAGCGTCGCGGTGTGCGTGAGCAGATCCTCGACCGCATGAACGTGGGCGACCTGGTCACCGGCACCATCTCCAACATCGTGGACTTCGGCGCGTTCGTCGACCTGGAAGGCATCGACGGTCTCATCCACATCTCCGAGCTCTCTTGGAGCCATGTGAACCATCCCTCGGAAGTCCTCACCATCGGTCAGAAGGTCACGGTGCGGGTGCTCGATATCGACCGCGACCGGCAGCGCATCTCACTGGGCCTCAAACAGACCCAGAAGGACCCCTGGCAGCAGGTGTTCGAGAACCGCCAGGTCAATGAGATTGTGCACGGCCGGGTCACCAAACTGGTGTCGTTCGGCGCCTTCGTCGAGATCGAAGAGGGTGTCGAGGGCCTCATCCATATCTCCGAGCTGGCGCAGCATCACGTGGAGGATCCGTCCGAGATCGTCCGCCCGGGTCAGGACGTCAACGTCAAGATCATCGAGATCGATCCCGAGCGTCGCCGTCTGTCGCTGAGCCTCAAGCGCCTCGAGCCCGAGTACCGCATCCATGAGGACGCGCTGGGCGAGGAGGGCGAAGAGCTCGAGGAAGGCGAAGAGTACGTGGTCGAAGAGACCGACGAGCCGTATGAGGGCGAAGAAGTCGTTGCGCCGGAGGCCGAGGGTGACGCAGAGGCTGAGGCCGAGGCCGAGGAAGCTGCGGCCGAGGAGCTGCAGGCGACCGAGCCGGCTCCGGAGGAGCCCGAGACTGCGGAAGCGCCTGAAGCCGTCGCCGAGGAAACCGAGTCGGGTGAGGACGCCGGCGAAGAGGTCGTCTCGGAGTAACCGGCTCGTAGTCTGATGAAGTGTGACGAGGGGGCGCCCGAAGGGCGCCCCCTGTGTGTTTGGGGAGGCTCATGGTGGCGCGAAAAGACGGTGGCGGGGGCAGGTCGGAGGCGGCGGTGCCGTCGACACGGCGCCGCGCGGTGGCTGTGGGCCTCACCGGGGGCATCGGCGCTGGTAAGAGCACGGCGCTGACGATGTTCCGCGAGCTGGGGGCCGTCACCACTTCCGCCGACGCCATCGTCCACGACCTGTACGGACAGGCCGAGTTCGTCGCCCGGCTGCGGGAGCATTTCGGCGAGGCGGCGTTCGATGAGCAGGGCAAGATCGACCGGCGCCGTCTCTCCGCCCTTGTGCGGGGCAGGCCTGAAGAGCTGCGCTGGCTGGAAGCACTCACCCATCCTCTGGTGGCCGAGGAGATAGAGCGCTTCGTCCATGAAGCGCCCGACGGGGCCGTAGCGGTCTGCGAGGTGCCTCTGCTGTTCGAGGCCGGGTACGAGCGACTCTTCGACCTCATCGTCACCATCGAAGCGGCCCATGAGCATCGTCTGAGCCGTTCGCAGCACCGCTTCCATCCCGAATCGTTCCACGAGTTCGAGCGCCTGCAGGCCACCAGCGAGCAACGGACGCGCGGCAGTCATCTGGCCTACCACAACGACGGCGACTTCACCGCCATGCGCGAGTTCGTGGCGGGTGTGTACGCGCATGCGCGTGCGTTGCTGAAGGAGTCCCCTGGATGAGGATCTACGAGGTGCGCGGGCGACGACGCCGAGGTCTGCTGCCGGGGCTTGTCGCCGTCCTCGCTGTCTTGGCTGTGGCCGCGCTCTTCTATTTGGTGGCCGACAAACGGGTGGTCATCCCCGGGCTGAGCACCCGCATCTTCTCCATCGAGTATCAGGAGGACATTGCCCGGGTCGCCCGTACCTATGACATCGACCCGTATCTGGTGGCTGCGGTGGCGCGCACTGAGAGCGGATTCGATCCTGCTGCGGTCTCGCCTGCGGGGGCGGTGGGGATGATGCAGCTCATGCCCGAGACCGCCGAGTGGATCGTGGGGCTGGACCGCTGGCAGGGAGCGGACGACCCTGTGCTCACCGACCCTCGCGACAGCCTGGAGCTGGGCGCGTGCTACCTGGCGTTCCTCAACGAACGCTTCGCGGACGATGAGCGGGCGGCTGTGGCCGCCTACAACGCCGGCCAGGGAGTGGTGGCCCGCTGGGTCTCCGAGGCCGGGGGTGGAGGGCTATCCCTGGACGATATCGTCTATCCCGAGACGCGGACGTTCGTGGAGCGGGTCGAGGAATGGCTGAAGTTCTACCAGAAGGCCCATCCCGAAGCGTTCGGGATGCGAGGGCTACGGACGTGAATGTGTTCACACTCAGAGCCGACTACGAACTGAGGGGAGACCAGCCTCAGGCGGTGGCACGGCTGGCCGAGGGCATCGAGCGAGGTGACCGCTTCCAGACCTTGTTGGGAGTGACGGGCTCGGGCAAGACCTTCACCATGGCCAACCTCATCGCCCGCGCGGGCAGACCGGCTCTGGTGATGGCGCCCAACAAGACCCTGGCGGCTCAGTTGTGCAACGAGTTCCGCGAGTTCCTGCCCGACAACGCCGTGGAGTACTTCGTCTCGTACTACGACTACTACCAGCCCGAGGCCTACCTGCCGGCCAGCGACACCTACATCGAGAAGGATTCTTCCATCAACCAAGAGATCGACCGCCTTCGCCACGCTGCCACCAGCAGCCTGCTGATGAGACAGGACGTGGTCATCGTGGCGTCGGTATCGTGCATCTACGGCCTGGGTTCACCAGCGGAATACCTGGGCCAGGTGGTGCTGTTGAAAGAGGGAGAAGAGGTCGGCCGCGACGAGGTCTTGGCCAAACTGGTCAAGATCCACTACGAGCGGAACGACGTGGGGTTCGCCCGGGGCAAGTTCCGGGTGCGGGGCGACAGCTTCGAGGTCTGGCCCGCCTACGAGGACTACGTGCTGCGCGTGAGCCTGTGGGGCGACCAGGTGGAAGAGATCGTGAAAATCGATCCGGTCACCCAGGAGATCGTGGCGCGCCTTCCCAATGTGGCTGTGTACCCGGCCACCCATTTCGTCACCTCCGAAGAAGCCATCGAGCGTTCGTTGGTGGAGATCGCAGACGAACTGGAACAGCGGGTGGCCGAGTTGGAGGCGCAGGGCAAACAGCTTGAAGCCTTCCGCCTGCGCCAGCGCACCCAGTACGACATGGAGATGCTGCGCGAACTGGGCTACTGCAACGGCATAGAGAACTACTCGCGCATCCTCTCCGGCCGTAGACCGGGCGACCCACCCTATACCCTGCTGGATTTCTTCCCCAAGGACTTCTTGGTACTCATCGACGAGTCACACATGACCGTGCCTCAACTCCACGGCATGTACGAGGGAGATCGCAGCCGCAAGACTATGCTGGTGGAGCACGGGTTTCGTCTGCCCTCGGCCCTGGACAACCGTCCCCTGCGTTTCGAGGAGTTCATGGCGCGGGTGCCCCAGGTGGTGTTCGTGTCGGCCACCCCGGGGGAGTGGGAGACCTCGGTGTCGACACAGGTGGTGGAGCAACTGGTCCGCCCCACCGGCCTCATCGATCCCGCCGTGGAGGTGCGTCCCACCCGCCATCAGATCGACGATCTCATGAACGAGGTCCGTGTGCGCGTGGAGAAGGGCCAACGGACGCTCGTGACCACACTCACCAAGAAGATGGCCGAAGATCTCACCGACTACTTGCTGGAGATGGGCTTCCGCGTGCGCTATCTGCACTCAGAGGTCGACACGTTGGAGCGCATCCGCACGGTGCGTGAACTCCGTTTGGGTGAGGTGGACGTGCTCGTGGGCATCAACCTGCTTCGTGAGGGGCTCGATCTGCCCGAGGTGACCTTGGTGGCCATCCTCGATGCCGACAAGGAGAGCTTCCTGCGCGGAGAGACCGCCCTCATCCAGACCATCGGCCGGGCGGCGCACGGCGTGGAGGGCACCGTCATCATGTATGCGGACAAGCGCACCGCGGCCATGAAGAGCGCCATATCGGAGACCCCGAACGCCGGCGCGCCGCAGATGGCCTTCAACCGGGGAGCACGGCATCGAGCCGCAAACCATCGTGAAGGAGCGTACTCCCCTGGACATCACGCCGAACTGCTGGGTATCAGTGGGAGCGTGCCCTATAGAGGCGGCGCGCCACACCGCGCGGGGCAGGCCATGTCGGCCGCGGAGATAGAGAAGCTCATGGCCACCTTGGAGGAGGAGATGTTCGAAGCCGCGGAAGAGTTGCGCTTCGAGTACGCAGCAAACTCCGCGACGAGATGAAAGACCTGGCTCGAGCTTGGCCCGTCTCAAGAAATAGACACTCCCGGGGCTTAGCGCTGCGGAGACGCCGACTTCAATCGACAGTGACCGACTCCACCTCTTTCAGGCCGGCGAGGATGCTGAGCATGGCGCTCTGGTCGAGTGCGCGGCAGGGTGAGGCGCAGGTGCAGGGTGTCGGCGTCGTTTTCGCCGGGCGCGACCGCCATCTCCTTGACCTTGATGTGAGTTCTCCAGAGCTGAGGAAAGGGCACGGTGAGCGGGGTGTAGCCGCCGGAGCGGAAATGCACCTTCACCCCGATGGGAGTACCCAAGGTCTTGTAGAGCAGCCGCCGCTCGATGATGCCCAGCAGATACGGACTCACGATGACCACTGCGGTGGTGACGGCCGCGGCGCTGTAGAGCCTTGACCGCGGGTCAGGCCGATCGCCGCCACAGCCCACGGGCTGGCGGCGGTGGTGAGGCCGCGCACGGTCACGCCGTAGCGGGTGATGGCGCCCGCGCACCCCGAGAAAGCCGATGCCGCTCGCCACCAGGCCGCGATGCGGTGTGGGTCATGGTCGGTGCCCGCCACGCCATAGTACGAGGCGATGGTGAGGGCTGCACTCCGGTGACACCAGGATGTGCGTGCGGAAGCCGGCGGTGTGCTCGCGGATACACCGCGTTCTATGCCGATAAAGGGCCGCCCAGCACGAGTGCAGGTAGCGACGCGGATGATACGTCAGGATGCTCATGTGCCCGCTAGTAGGGATGGACGTCCGCGGTCGCAAGCATGTGCGGCGCCTCGGTCCCCGCGACAGTTGTACCGGATCGCGGTATCCGCCTCCGCGCATAATCGGGGTATTTTGTATATTCGCCGAGCAGACGACATGAAATTGTCGTAATGTCTGGGTCGCCAACGCGGCAGGCCTGTTGGGGGAGCTTTAAAGGCCATGGAGGAGGGCGGTATGAAAGTCCTTCATCCTAGCGCCGCTTCTGGTGTTCGGGCTTGCGTTCTTGGTGATGGGAGTGCGGCGAGGAGGCGGCGCGACTGCTGCAGCCACCACGGCGCCAGCCTGAGACCACCGCTCCGGCTACGGGAGCACTTGAGACCAGCTCCGGCGAGAAGAGCACCACCACTGCCGCCACCGAGCCGGCCATGGAGCCGGTCAAGTACACCTTCAACACCTTCTTCCCAGCCACCAACAACACATCGCTGTCCGTGGTGAGATGTGGCAAGCCGAGATCGCCAAACGGACCGACGGAGCGGTGACCTTCGAGCTGCCTCTAGGGCATCGCTGACGGCGGCCAACAAGATCCTTGACGAACTGGTGACCGGCATCTCCGACCTGGGGTTCTCGTGCATCGCCTACACGCCGGGCATCTTCCCGGTGATGGTGCTCGACATGCCCAATGGCTATCCGCTGGGGTACGCGGCGCATCAAGGCCGTCAACGATTTCTGCTTCTTCAAGCCCGAGGAGTTCGACAAGGTCCACGTGCTGGCGTTCTACGCCACCGGACCACAGGTGGGCAACCACCCAAGAAGCCCGTGAAATCTCTCGAGGATGTCAAAGGCTTGGTGCTGAGGTCAACCGGAGTGGGCGCTAGCATGTAAGGCTCTGGGCGAAGGCTACGCCGCGCCGCAGAACGAGGCCTACAGGTTGATGTCCAGGGTGTCATCGACGGCAGTATCGCGCCTCGCGAGGTGCTCCTGGGCCTGAAGCAGGCCGAAGTGGTGAACTACGTGACCAATGCCTTCTCCATCGGCTCGTCACCGCCATGTACCTCATCATGAACAAGGATAAGTGGGATGCGCTGCCGGCCGACGTCCAGCAGATCTTCACCGATGTGAGCGAGGAGTACGTGGAGTACTGAGCCAAAGTGGCCTCCTGCGTATGACTACTCGGCCATGGAGTTCTTCGCGCCCAGCAGCCGGGGCGTGAGTCCTTCGACCTTTCGGAAGAAGGGGCGCGAAGTGGAGAGCTGCCGTGCGACCCATGATCGATGAGAAGCTCAAGGCCATCGACGACGCCACCAGCAGGTACGAGAAATACCTGCTGGAGAGAATCGAGGTACTGGGCGGCAGACGCGGTTCCCGAGCGGGAATGCGCTGCTTGGGTGAAAGACAACGTGAAGTCCCCGTCTGCAGTAGATGTCCACGAAGCAGGGTGAACGGCTGGCGATAGCAGGCCTGACAATGGGTCCGACCACCATAGAGGCAGGGCGTGTGCCCTGCCTCTATGGCTGAACTGCTGGTCGAGGAGGTGCCATGGAGATGCAGCCTCGAGTGGAGAGCCGGTCGCGGTTCCAGCAGAGGGCCGACCTCAGGTGTTCTGAATACCGTGGACAGGGTCATCGCTTTCGCGACCAGAGTCTGTTCTGGGTGGCCGGCGTAGGCCTGATCGCCATGTTGGTGGTCATCGTCGCCGACATCATCGGCATCAAGGTCTGTCGAAGCCGGTACCGGGAGGTATCGAGATCGTCTCTTTCATGGCGGTATTCGCGGTGGCTCTGGCCATCCCTGACCCAAGTGATGCGTGGTCATGTGGCCGTGGATTCATCGTAGAGCACTTCCCCGCCGCCTGCGGTCGGTGATAGCCGTCATCACCGGTCTGCTGAGCCTAGTGGTGATGGGCTTCCTCACCTGGCCACAGCTTCGACTACGCAGGCAGCCTGCGCGAGTCGGGTGAAGTGTCGATGACTCCAGACATACCTTTCTATCCCTTCGTCTACGCGATGGCGGTGGCCTTCCTGGCCACCTTCCTCGTCCTGGCCCTCGGCTCGTGCGGACCTTCCTGAGGGGAGGTGAGCGATGGACCCGGTGACCATAGGCGGTCTGGGTATAGGTGTGCTCATCCTCATCTTCCTGTTGGGCATGCCGGTGGGCTTCACCATGGCTGGTGGGCGTGGCGGGATTCGTCGCCCTCAGGGGTTCGACACGGGGCTCAGTTCACTGGCCCGGGATTTCTGGAGAACCTTCTCCAGCTACAACCTTACGGTCATACCCATGTTCGTGTTCATGGGCTCGGTGAAGAAGCTAGCCTACGCTGGAGTATGAGCGGTCGTCTGTATGATGCCGCCCCCATCCCGCGACTACGAGCTGCAGGAGGCCTGGCCATGGCCACCGTGGTCGCCCACCGCGGGCTTCTCGGCCATCTGCAGATCGATAGCGCCACCGCGTAGGCCATGGGCAAGGTGGCCATACCCGAGATGCGTCGCCGGCTACGACCAGGCCTCGCCTGCGGCTGTATGGCCGCGGCCGGCAGCCTGGGCATCGATCCCGCCCAGCACCATCTTCATCGTGTACGGCATCATGGGCGATCCATCAACCAGTTGTTCATCGCCGGCGCTGGTCGCAGGCCTGATCTTGGCCGTCTTCTTCATCGGAGCCGTGTTTACGTGGACCCTGTTCGTCCACCTCTGCACCGGCGGGCGGCACGACGGCCTACGTCAAGCTCATCGGAGTGACGGGGTCTGTTCGAGATGGGCACCTCTTCGCGCTGGTCATCGGGGGGCTTTTCGCCGGCTTCTTCAGCCCACCCGGGCGGCGGGAGCCGGTACCGCCAGCACTATCGTGTTGGGACTGGCGCCGGTCGCTGAGTCTGCGCAAGTTCTGGCTGGCCATCAAGGACACCCTGCTCATCACGGCCATGATCATGACCATCGTGGCCGGCGCCACCGTGTTCGGGCATTTCATGGCCGTCACCGGCATACCGAGCGCGGCGTCGGACTTCTTGGGCGGACTTCCCGTGCCCACCATGCTCGTCATGCTCCTGATACTGGCCATGTATCTGGTGGCGGGCTGCTTCATGGATTCCCTGGCCATGATCACCCTCACCGTGCCCATCCTCTATCCGACGGTACTCAGGCTGGGCTTTGATCCCATCTGGTTCGGGGTGATCGTCGTGCTCGTGGTGGAGATGGGCGTCATCACGCCGCCGGTGGGCATCAACGTGTACATCATAAAGGGGGTTGCGCCCGACGTGCCCATGGGGCGCATCTTCAAGGGGGCGGCGGCCTTCCTTCTCGGCATGGTGATCCTGGCTGTGTTGCTCCTTTTCTTCCCCATATTGGCCACTTGGCTGCCCAGCTTCGTGAGCTACTGACAGCCGGCAGGGCTCATAGGAAGAACACCACCGTGATGATGGCGTACACGGGGATCAGCACCGCGATGGAGCGGCCCATGAAGCCGAAGAACGACGGCATCTTCAGGCCGGAGCTCTCGGCGATGCACTTGACGGCGAAGTTGGGGGCGTTGCCGATATAGGTGATCGCCCCCATCATCACCGCGCCGGTGGAGATGGCTGCGAGCAATTGAGCGGGCGCCAGCCCTATGCCTGCGATGACCTCCGCTGAGGTGAGGGCTCCGACGGATGCCACTCCCACCTGTCCCTGGGCCACCGACGTGAAGGCCAAGTAGGTGGGGGCGTTGTCCAGGAAGGCCGACAACCAGCCCGTGGTCCAGAAGTAGTGCCAGGGTTGGCTCAGGCCCACCTTGCCGCCGTTCGCCTCCAGCAGAGCCAAGGCTGGGATCATCGTGGCGAAGATCCCGGCGAACACCACAGCCACCTCGACGATGGGCCCCCAACTATAATGGTTGGCCTTGCGTGGGCCACGCGGCGCCAGCCAGTACGAGACAGCGCTCAGGATGATGAGGACCACCTCGCGCAGGAAGGGGAAGTGGAACTTCTCGCCCACGTGCAGCAGCGAGTCGGAGAAGAGTACCGTGACGATGACGAGGATGAGGAGGATCACATTGAGTTCACCCTTGAGCCGCATGGGCACGTAGTCCTGCACGTCCTCGCGGCGGGCCTTGGGCGGCTCCTTGCGGAAGACTCGGTATTCCACCACCGCATAGATGGCCAGCACCAAGGCCAGACCCAAGAGCCATTGCGGCCACAGACGCAGGGTCCATTCGAAAGGTACGCCGCGCAAGAAGCCCAGGAAGAGAGGCGGATCTCCCAGAGGCGTGAGCATCCCTCCGATGTTGCTCACCGCGAAGATGAAGAAGATCACCGTGTGAACGGACCTCTTCCGCTCGGAGTTCGCCCGCAACAGGGGGCGTATCAGCACCATGGAGGCTCCCATCGTGCCGATGAGATTCGCGAGTATGGCGCCAGCGATGAGGAAGGTGAGGTTGACTCGAGGCGTCGCCACCAGGTTACCGGTGAGGTAGATGCCGCCGGAGATGGTGTAGAGGGCCAGCAGCAGGACGATGAACGAGATGTACTCTTCACCACTGGCCGCGGCGGCCTCCAGGCCGGTGCGCCCGAACGCGGTGATGATGTACACCACAGTGGGCAGGCCCAACACAAGGGAGACGATGGCCTTGTTGCGGTTGTGATGGAACCAACAGCCGGCGACCAGGGGGAGGACGGCGACCGCCAGGAGCATGATGACGAACGGGGCCAACGTCCAGGCTTCCACCTGGTGGCCGAGTTCATTTCCCATAGGGAGATCCTCTCGGTGGGTCCCAGGCCTCGACCCGCACCGGCGCCCGCGAGGGCATGCCCGCCTGCGGTGCGACAGCGCTGTCTGTGCTTCTGCGCTTGCAGACCGTAGGGACTGTTTCCTGTCGGACGAGGTCCAAGACCTGCGTCAGCGAGCCAGTGTACCTGTGACCGGCCAGAAGTTCCAGCCGTGAGCCGGTCAGAGCCGCGCTTGGGCATCGAGGTGGAGCGGCCACGACAGATCTCCGGCGGGAGATCGACATTGGCGTGGGCCGGGCATACTGGAATAATAGGCGGGCCATCGCAGCGATGGCCAGGGGGCTTCCAGGAGCCCGCACCCATGTATCGGGAAGGATAGGGATGGCGCGCAAATACGACCCCGAGCAAATCGAGACCAAGTGGCAGAAGGTCTGGGCCGACCAAGAGACCTTCATCATCCCCAATCCGCCCAGCGGATCCCGCGCCGGCGGCAAAGGACAGGATGCCACGTACATCCTGGAGATGTTCCCCTATCCCTCGGGCAGTGCGCATATGGGGCACGTGAAGAACTACACCATGGGCGACATCATCGCCCGCTTCCGCAGGCACCAAGGCCAGAAGGTCCTTCATCCCATGGGGTACGACGCCTTCGGGCTCAACTCCGAGAACATGGCCATCAAGACCGGCGAGCCGCCGGCCAAGTTTACCGAGGAGGCCATCGCCACCATCAACCGCCAGCTGCGCCGTCTGGGCGTGGCCATCGACTGGACGCGGGAAGTGGTCACCTCGCGGCCCGAGTATTACAGGTGGACCCAATGGCTATTCCTCCAGTTCTACGAGAAGGGCCTCGCCTACAAGAAAGAGGCGCCGGTGAACTGGTGCCCCTCGTGCCAGACCGTGCTTGCCAACGAGCAGGTGATCGACGGGACGTGCGAACGCTGCGACAGCTTGGTGGAGGCGAAGAAGCTCTCGCAGTGGTTCTTCCGTATCACCGACTATGCGGAGCGCCTGTTGCAGGACTTCGACAAGTTGGAATCGTGGCCGGAGCGCGTCATCACCATGCAGCGCAACTGGATCGGCAAGTCGCAAGGCGCCGAGGTGATCTTCACGGTCGCGCCCGAGGAAGACGAGGCGTCGCCCTCTGCTGCCGCATCGGGTGCGCCGCTCGACATCACCGTGTTCACCACTCGACCCGACACGTTATTCGGCGCGACCTTCTTCATCCTGGCGCCGGAGCATCCGCTGGTGGACCGTCTGGTGACCGGCACGCCTCATGAGCAGGAGGTGAAGCGCTACGTCACCAAGGCCATGAACACGTCGGCCATCGAACGGGCGAGCACCGAGAAGGAGAAGACAGGGGTCTTCACCGGGCGGCATGCCATCAATCCGGTGACCGGGGGCCGGATCCCCATCTACGTGGCCGACTATGTGCTCATGGACTACGGCACGGGAGCCATCATGGCCGTGCCCGCCCACGACGAGCGCGACTTCGCGTTCGCCCGGAAGTACGGGCTGCCTATCATCGAGGTCATCGATACGCCGGTGGAGTTCAAAGACGCCGACGGTGACCTCATCGCTGCGTACACCGGAGACGGGGTCCTGGTCAACAGCGGTCCCTTTGACGGCCTGCCCAAGGCCGAGGCTATCGTGAGGGTCACGGAATGGCTGCGGGAGCGGGGCCAGGGTGATTCCGCCGTCAACTACAAGCTGCGTGACTGGCTGCTGTCGCGACAGCGCTACTGGGGTGCGCCCATCCCCATCATCTACTGCGAGAAGTGCGGAGAGCTGCCGGTGCCTGAGGACCAGCTTCCTGTGCTGCTGCCCGACATCACCGACTACGCCCCCAAGGGCAAGTCGCCGCTGGCCGCGGCCGAGCACTGGATGAGCACCACCTGCCCCACCTGCGGCGGTCCGGCGCGGCGCGAGAGCGACACCATGGACACCTTCGTCGACTCGTCGTGGTACTACCTGCGCTACGCCTCACCCTGGCGCGACGACGTGGCCTTCGACCGCGACGCCGTGGATTACTGGCTGCCCGTGGACCAGTACATCGGGGGGGTGGAACACGCCATCCTGCACCTCATGTACTCGCGCTTCTTCACCAAGGTGCTTTACGACCTGGGTCTGGTGGGGTTCGAGGAGCCCTTCAAACGCCTGTTCACTCAGGGGATGATCTACTACAAGGGCGCCAAGATGTCCAAGAGCAAGGGCAACGTGGTCAGCCCGGACGAGATGGTGGCCAAGTACGGCGCCGATTCTGTGCGGGCCTACGTCCTCTTCATGGGCCCCGCGGAGAGTGACGCCGAGTGGAACGACCAAGGCATCGAAGGTGTCTACCGTTTCTTGGGTCGGGTGTGGCGACAAGCGACTGAAGCCATCGACGCCGGCGTGTTCGGACCGGGGATCGGTGGGGGAGGCGCGGGCGACAGCGGAGCGCCCACGCTTCCGTCCGAGGCCGATCTGCTGCCCGCCGAGAAGGCCCTGCTGATAAAGACCAATCAGACCATCCAGAAGGCCACGGTGGACATGGGCGAGCGCTTCCGCTTCAACACCGCTCTGGCCGGCATCATGGAACTCAACAACGACATCGCCGGCGCGCGCACGGCCGGGATGGAGGCGCGGGCGGAAGGCCGCGCCGTCGTCGCGCACGCATTGCGGACCATGGTGCGGCTCCTTGAGCCTTTCGCGCCCCACATGGGGGCTGAGCTGTGGGAGGCGCTGGGGCACAGCGAGATCTGGGATGAACCCTGGCCTGAGGCCGACCCGCGATATCTGGCTGCTGAGACCGTCGAGCTCGCGGTGCAGGTGAACGGCAAGGTGCGCGACCGACTGGAAGTGGACAAGGACACGGGCAGCGACGAGGTGCTGGCACTGGCGAAGGCGCTGCCCGGGGTCGTCCGCCACCTGGAGGGGAAGACGTTGGTGAAGGAAGTGGTGGTCCCGGGCCGACTGGTGAGTCTGGTCGTGAAGTAGGGCGCGTGGGACACGCCGAGGAAGGGAACGCGAAGGGGCGGCCTTGCGGCCGCCCCTTCGCGGTTCTTCTGGTATCGCGTCGAGCCTACTGCGCGCGATTCTCTACCAGGTCGTCGACCACGCTGGGATCGGCGAGGGTGGAGGTGTCGCCCAGGTCGTTGATCTCGTTGGCCGCGATCTTCTTGAGGATGCGGCGCATGATCTTGCCCGAACGGGTCTTCGGCAGACCGTGGGCCCACTGGATGACGTCCGGCGAAGCGATGGGGCCGATCTCGGCCCGCACGTGCTTGACGAGCTCTTTCTTGAGGTCATCCGACGGCTCCACACCGGCGTTCAGGGTGACGTAGGCGTAGATGCCCTGGCCCTTGAGCGGGTGCGGCATACCGACGACGGCAGCCTCGGCCACGGAGTCGTGGCTGACGAGGGCCGACTCGACCTCGGCGGTGCCCATGCGG
The DNA here is from genome assembly GCA_040772905.1 of Thermoleophilia bacterium. Classification (GTDB taxonomy): domain Bacteria; phylum Actinomycetota; class Thermoleophilia; order RBG-16-64-13; family RBG-16-64-13; genus JAXGXJ01. The sequence goes on from JAXGXJ010000011.1 coordinate 21,953, forward strand.
TGGCCGGAGACATTGATGACGTCGTCCACGCGGCCGGTGATCCAGTAGTAGCCATCCTCGTCACGACGGGCGCCGTCGCCCGAGAAGTAGAGGCCGGGATACTGGATGAAGTAGGTCTCCTTGAAGCGCTCGGTATCACCGTATACTCCGCGCATCATGCCGGGCCACGGACGACGGATGCACAGGTTGCCCACGCCCGGGCCGACGATCTCGACGCCGTCCTCGTCGACGAGCACAGGCTCGACTCCGAAGAACGGCAGGCTGGCGGAACCCGGCTTGATGGGCATGGCGCCCGGCAGCGGGGTGATCAGGAAGCCGCCGGTCTCGGTCTGCCACCAGGTGTCCACGATGGGGCAGCGGCCGCCGCCGATGAGGTCGTGGTACCACAGCCAGACTTCGGGGTTGATGGGCTCGCCCACGCTACCCAGCACGCGCAGGGAGGAGAGGTCGTGCTTCTTGACCCAGTCGTCGCCTTCGCGGGCCACGGCGCGGAGCGCGGTGGGGGCGGTGTAGAAGATGTTGGCTTTGTACTTCTCGCACACCATCCAGAAGCGGTCGGGCGTGGGATAGCTGGGGACGCCCTCGAAGAGGATGCTGGTGGCGCCGTTGGCCAACGGGCCGTACACGATGTAGGTATGACCGGTGACCCAGCCGATGTCGGCGGTGCACCAGTAGACCTGATCGGGTTTGTAGTCGAACACCAGCTCGTGGGTCATGGCTCCGTAGAGGAGGTAACCGCCGGTGGTGTGCATGACGCCCTTGGGCTTGCCGGTGGAGCCGGAGGTGTAAAGGATGAAGAGCGGGTCTTCCGCGTCCATCTCCTCGCACGGGCAGTCGGTGGTGATGTCGTCGGCAGCCATCTCTTCTTCAAACCAGAAGTCACGGCCGTCGACCCAGTTGATGTCCTCGGCACCGGTGTGCTTGACGACGATGCAGGTCTTGATGTCGGGGCACTCGGTCATGGCCGCGTCGGCGGTGGCCTTCACGGGCACGCGCTTGCTGCCGCGTAGACCGGTGTCGCAGGTGACCATGAGGGTGGCGCCGGCGTTGAGAGCGCGGTCGCGGATGGCCTCAGCCGAGAAGCCGCCGAAGACCACGCAGTGGATGGCACCGATGCGGGCGCAGGCCAGCATGGTGACGGGGAGCGCGGGGATCATGGGCAGGTAGATGACCACCCGGTCGCCCCTCTTGACGCCCTTCTTCTTGAGCACGTTGGCGAACTTGGTGACCCTCTCCCAAAGCTGCTGGTAGGTGATGGTCTCGGTCTGGTCGGGGGAGTCACCCTCGAAGTAGTAGGCTACTTTGTCGCCCTTGCCGGCTTCGACGTGACGATCGAGGCAGTTGTAGGACACGTTGAGCTTGCCGCCCTCGAACCAGCGGATCTTAGCGTTGGCAAAGTCGTGGTCCTGGACTTTGTCCCACTTCTTGTACCAATGGAGTCGTTTTTCGGCTTCCTCGGCCCAGAAAGCGTCCGAGTCTTCCATGGAACGCCGGTACATCTCCTGGTACTGGTCGAAACTGTTGATGTAGGCGGTCTTCTTGAACTCTTCAGGTACGTCGAAGACTTTTCCCTCTAGGGACTCGTTTGCCACAGCATCCTCCGCTTTTTCCCGATTGGACTCAACAACAGCCGCCCCGCTCCGCAGAGGGGGTCCAATGGCCATCAGCCAGGATAACACAGGCGCCTTTCGCCGTCTTGGTTTCCCGCGAGAAATATATAAACAGTGCTCATGCACCGATATGAGCGGATACTACAGTGGTGCGGGCCGCCTTGGCGATGGGAGGACTGGGGCCGGAGCGAGGCGAGGGGGTATGATGGTCCGAAGTGACCCCGTCTCAGGAGGCTCTATGTTCCTGCAAGTGCTGGGAGCGGCCCGCGAAGTCACCGGGTCGTGTTATCTGCTGGAAGTCGGGGACGCCCGCTTCTTGGTGGATTGCGGACTTCGTCAAGGTGGTGATGAGGAGGAGGCGCTCAACTTCAGCCCCTTCCCGTTCGAGCCCTCAAGCGTCGACTTCATGCTGCTCACTCACGCGCATATCGACCACTCCGGACTCATACCGCGCTTGGTGCGTAAAGGCTTCCGCGGGCCCATCTACACAACGGAGCCCACACGCGACTTGGCAGAGATCATGTTGCTCGACTCCGCGTACATCCAGGAGTCAGAAGCCAACTGGCGTACGCGCAAGGCCCGCAGGGCCGGACGGAGGGCCTTCGAACCACTCTATACGGAGAGGGATGCGCGCAAGGCGATCGACCAGTTGGAGCCGGTGAAGTATGGAACGTCGCGCCGGCTCGCTCGGGGTGTGGAGGTGGTGTTTCATGACGCCGGTCACATCCTGGGTTCGGCGGTGCTGGCGCTCGATCTGGAGGAGGGGGGCGAGAAGGCGCGCGTGGTCTTCAGCGGCGATGTGGGCCAGCCGGACCAGCCCATCATCCGCGACCCGGAACGCATGACTCAAGCCGACTACCTGGTCATGGAGTCCACGTACGGCGACCGCGAGCACGTGCGGGACGGTTCGCCGGTGGACGAGCTCGCGGCCATCCTGGAGGAGGCCGAGCGCACCGGGGGCAACGTCATCATCCCGGCCTTCGCGGTAGGGCGGACCCAGGAGCTCCTCTTCTTCCTCAATCAGATAGAGGACGAACGTGGTCTGAACATGCCCGTATACGTGGACAGTCCCTTGGCGTCGCGGGCCACCGAGGTGTTCCGGCGTCATACCGAAGCCTACGACGAGGAGTCGCAGCGCCTCGTGCGTGAGCCGGGCGGCATCTTCGACTTTCCCCGTGTCCACTACACCGCGAGCGTGGAGGAGTCTCGGGCGCTCAACGAAAAGCGCGGGATCATCATCATCTCGGCCAGCGGCATGGCCGAGGCGGGTCGGGTGCGCCACCATCTCAAGCACAACCTGTGGCGCCCGGAGGCCCACGTGGTCATCGTGGGTTTCCAGGCTCAGCACACGCTGGGCCGTAGGCTGCTGGAGGGAGCCGACCGGGTGCATCTGTTCGGAGACGAGATCGCGGTGAAAGCGCACATACACGAGATCAGCGGGTTGTCCGCCCATGCCGACCGGGAGCAACTCATCTCGTGGGCGTCGCATTTCCAGAAGCCGCGTCTGGTCATCCTCACTCACGGCGAGACGCAGGCAGCCGAGACACTCAGGGATCTGCTGCGCACGCGCCTGGACTTCAATGTGACCGTCGCCGACAAGAACGAGGTCTTCAACCTGGAGGGTGGACGCCGGGACTGACCTGGAGCAAAGGCGTGAGCGATGAGTGGATCGATGACTGCCATGGTGTTCGAGGGGGTGGGGCGCTCTCTGCGTGAAGTGCGTATGGCCCAGCCCGAGCCGGGGCCGGGGCAGCTCAAGGTGCGGGTGGCTGCCTGCGGCATCTGTCGCACTGATCTTCACATCCTCGACGGAGAACTGGACCGGCCCGCGCTGCCGTTGGTGATGGGCCACCAGATCGTGGGGGAGGTGGTGGAGTCTGGCCAGGAAGCGACCGGCCCTCCAGCTGGCACGTGGGTGGGCATACCCTGGTTGGGCTGGACCTGTGGACGCTGTGCTTTCTGTCTCAGCGGCCGCGAGAACCTCTGCGACCGTGCCCGCTTCACCGGATACGACATCGACGGCGGTTTCGCGCAGTACACAGTCGCAGACGCACGCTTCTGTTTCCCCATCCCGGGCGGCTATCCGGCCACGCAGGCGGCACCGCTCCTGTGCGCGGGGCTCATCGGCTACCGGGCCTTGACCATGACGGGCGAAGCGGAGCGTCTGGGGATCTATGGCTATGGGTCCGCGGCACACATCATCACCCAGGTGGCTCGATACCAGGGCCGCAGGGTGTTCGCCTTCACTCGGCCCGGTGATGTCGACTCCCAAGCCTTCGCTCTCGAGATGGGGGCTGAGTGGGCCGGCGACACCGCCACCGTCGCCCCGGAGCAACTGGACGCCGCCATCATCTTCGCTCCGGCCGGTGAACTGGTACCGCTGGCGTTGAGGGCCGTGGCCAAGGGAGGGACCGTGGTATGCGGGGGCATCCACATGAGCCCCATCCCGTCGTTCGCCTACGCCGACCTGTGGGGAGAGCGCATAGTGCGGTCGGTGGCCAATCTCACTCGGCAGGATGGACTGGAGTTCCTTGCGCTGGCTCCTGAGGTGCCGGTGAAGACCGAGGTGGAGCTGTTCCCGCTGCCCAAGGTGGGAGAGGCTCTCGAACGATTGCGTCATGGGCATATACAGGGAGCCGCGGTAATCGTCGTTGAATGAGGGGGGATGACCCGTTGCCGATCACCACGCTGGTCTCATATTCCATCGAGAGAGTGAAGGTCTTGGCCGAGGATGGATCCGTGGACCAAGACCTCATGCCTGCGCTCTCCCAGGAGGACGTACGTCGGCTCTACGAGTATATGGTGCTCACCAGACGGCTCGACGAACGCATGTTCACGCTGCAGCGCCAGGGCAGATTGGGCACCTTCGCCCGCGTGGCCGGTCAGGAGGGGGCCCACGTGGGCGCAGCCTTCGCGCTGCGCCCCGAAGACTGGCTGGTCCCCGCCTTCCGCGAGACCGGCGCACTGCTCATGAGGGGTGTCCCTATGGAGCAACTGCTGCAGTTCTGGGGCGGTGACGAGCGTGGCAGCGCCTTCCCACCCGGCTCTCGCACCCTGCCCATCTCGGTTCCCGTGGGCACGCACATGCTGCATGCGGTCGGCATAGGGTGGGCCATGAAACAGTCGGGGCAGCAGGCAGCCGTCCTCACCGTGTTCGGAGAAGGAGCCACCTCGGAGGGTGACTTCAGTGAAGCCATGAACATGGCCGCGGTCTTCCAGGCGCCGGTGGTCTTCTTGTGTCAGAACAACCAGTACGCCATCTCCGTTCCGTACACCAAGCAGACGGCCTCCTGCACCGTGGCCCAGAAGGCGCTGGCATACGGGATGACCGGCGTGCAGGTGGACGGCAACGACGTGTTCGCCGTCTACCGAGTGTGCAACGAGGCGCTCGAGCGGGCCAGGAGCGGACTGGGTCCCACCCTCATAGAAGCGCATACCTACCGTGTGACCGATCACACCACGTCCGACGACGCCCGGCGCTATCGCCCCGATGACGAGGTGGAGAGGTGGCGCCGGCGTGATCCCATCGAGCGGCTGGAGTCGTACATGCGGGCCACAGGGTCGCTCGACGACCAGGGTGCCGCCGAGGTCCTGGCCGCGGCCGACGCCAAGGTGGACGAAGCGGTACGGTCTTATGAGGCCCTTCCGCCGCCCGCGCCCGAGGAGATCTTCAAGCATGTGTTCGCCGAACCCACCCCGGCGTTGCTCGAGCAGTGGGCCGGCCTCCTCGGCCGGCCGGGGAGGTGACGCCATGCCTCGGCTGAACATGGTGGAGGCCATCGACCAGGCCCTGCAACAGGAGATGCATCGTGATCCCACCGTGGTGGTGCTGGGGGAGGATGTGGGTCGCGACGGCGGGGTGTTCCGGGTCACCGACGGGCTGATGGAGCGCTTCGGCGAGGACCGGGTCATCGACACCCCGCTGGCCGAGTCGGGCATCGTGGGGATGGCCATCGGCATGGCCGTGGCCGGCTACCGGCCCGTGGCCGAGATACAATTCGCCGGGTTCGCCTATCCCGCGTACGACCAGTTGGTCTCGCACGCGGCCCGCATGCGCAATCGCAGCCGGGGACGCTTCACCGTGCCGATGGTGGTGCGGACCCCCTACGGCGGCGGCATCCGAGCCTTGGAGCACCACTCCGAGAGCATGGAAGCCGTATTCGCGCACGTGCCCGGGCTCAAGACCGTCATCCCCGCTGATCCCTATGATGCCAAGGGCCTGCTGCTGGCCGCAATCCGCGACCCCGATCCCGTCGTGTTCCTGGAGCCCGCCCGTGTGTACCGGGCCATCAAGATGGAGGTGCCTGAGGAGATGTATACCGTCCCCTTGGGGACGGCGCGAGTGGTGCGTGAAGGCCGCGATATCACTCTGCTCGCCTGGGGTGCTCAGCTTCGCACGGTGCGAGAGGCGGCGGAACAGCTGGCCGGCGAAGGCATCGCCGACGCCGAGGTGGTGGACGTGCGTAGCATGGCGCCCCTGGACTACGACACCATCGTGGCCAGTGTGGTCAAGACAGGACGTGCGGTGGTGGTGCACGAGGCACCGCGTACGTGCGGGATGGGAGCGGAGATATCGGCCCAGATCATGGAGCGGGCCATCCTGCATCTGAAGGCACCGGTGCTGCGTGTCACCGGATTCGATACCGTACCGCCCCTGGCCAAGCTGGAGGACTACTATCAACCGGATGTCGAGCGGGTGCTCAGCGCGGCGCGTTCGGCTATGGATTTCTAGCGCGCGTCGATGTCCGAAGTGAGGAGTGCGCCTGAGATGAGCCTGAGCTATGACGAGTTGCTGGAGTTCCTCAAGAGTCGGCGGACGATACGGGCCATCAAGCCGGATCCGCTCCCCGATGACGTGGTGGGTAAGTTGCTGGAGGTCGCGCGCTGGGCGCCGACGGGCTTCAACATGCAGTTCGCCGAACTCATGGTGTTGCGCGACGAGGGTCTGCGCCGGCGTGTGAAGCAGGTCGTGGACGAATGGGCCGAGCACGACTTCTACGCCCTCGAGGCCACGCGTGAGTCGTGGCAGGGGGAGCCCTGGCGACTTGAGAGACAGGGGCCGCTGAAGATCCCTTTGGCGCCGGTGTTCATCCTCATCCTGGGGGATACCAGGCGTCGGCTGGGCCTGCCCATGAACGCGCGCTATGAGAAGGCGAAGGGCGACTCCATCTTCGAATGCTCGCTGGCCGATGTGTTCGTCTACCTGCTGCTGGGTGCACACAGCCTGGGACTGGCGGCACAGCCTGTCTCGGCGGTCAAGAACGGACGAGTGCAGGGACTCTTGAAGCACATGCTGGGCCTGCCCGATTTCATCCTCATCTACGAGATGTTGGTGGTGGGGGTCCCCGCGGTGGACGCGCCTCCGCCTGCCAAGCTCGTGCGCCACCTGGACGAGATGGTGCACCACGACGGAGTCCGTGAGGGCGGATTCCTGGATGACGAGGCGCTTCAGAGACAGATCCGCAAACTGCGCTCGGGCAACGTGGCCCGCCATTCGCACGCAGCCAAGATAGACGAGGTGTAGCCATGGCCTACGAGTTCAAGTTCCCCGACATCGGAGAGGGGATCGCCGAAGGAGAGATCCTGGCCTGGAAGGTGGCGGAAGGCGACACTGTGGCGGAAGGTGACACCCTGGCCGAGATCGAGACCGACAAGGCCGTGGTGGAACTGCCCTCTCCGCGTTCGGGACGGGTGGCCAGGCTCCATGCCGCCGAGGGCGATGTGATCGAAGTGGGGGCCGTGGTGGTGACCATCGACGAGGCCGGCGGGGGCGCGCCTGCGGCCGGCCCGGCGCCGGCGCAGGTCTCTGAGGCGGAAGTGCCGTACACCGGCTCGGTGGTGGGCACCCTCGAAGAAGCTCCCGACGAAGAACCTGCGCCGCCCGCGCCGCCGCCCGCGCCGGCGCCCGTGCCGGCGGCTGCCCCGCGCGCCGTCCCAAGCCCGGGCGCCTCAGGTCCGGTCGCGCCTGAAGCTGCCCCCGAGCCGGGGCCGCAGGTGCTGGCCATGCCCTCGGTACGGGCTCTGGCCAAGGAGTTGGGGGTGGATCTCAACGCCATACGAGGGACCGGCGCAGGGGGGCGCATCCTGCGTCAAGACGTGCAGGACGTGGCCGAACAGCGGGCGTACGGGGTCGTGCCGCCTTCGGCGGCGCCCGCGGGCACCGCGGGCGCCGTGGCACCGGTCGCTGGGAAGGTCGTCGCTGTATCTGGGCAGCCCGAGGCGACCGTGGCCCGCCTGGGTGGAGTGATGGAGACGGGCAACTTCGGCCTGGTGGAACGGGTGCCCTTCCGCGGGGTGCGTCGGACCATGGCCAGGCGCATGGCCGAGTCGGCGGCGAAGCAGGCCCAAGTGACCACCATGGACGACGCCGACGTCACTGTCATCCGTCGCATCCGCGAGAAAGAGCGGGCAGTGGCGGAGGAGCGGGGGGTGAGGCTCACCTATCTGGCCTTCGTCATCAAGGCCTGCACCGCCGCGCTTCAGCGGTTCCCCCGGTTGAACGCGTCTCTGGAAGAATCCGGGGACGAGTTCGTGGTGCGGCATTACTACAACATCGGCGTCGCCATCGACACGCCCAGCGGCTTGGTGGTGCCGAACATCAAGGCGGCGGACAGCAAGAGCATCTTCCAGATCGCGGAGGAGGTGGTGACCCTTGCCCGCAAGGCGGAGGAGCGCAGTCTGGACCTCGCCGACCTCCACGGAGGTACGTTCACCATCACCAACTATGGAGCCATCGGCAGCACGTACGCCACACCCATCGTCAACTACCCGGAAGTGGCTATCCTGGGTACCGGGCGGGTGAGGGAGGTGCCGGTGGTGCGCGACGGCCAGGTGGTGTCGCGCCTGATGCTTCCCCTGGCACTCACCTTCGACCACCAGTTGATCGACGGAGCTGAGGCTGCACGCTTCCTCAACGTGGTCATCGGCTATCTGGAGGATCCCGACCTGCTCCTGCTCGAGGGCGCTTGATATGGATCGGCAGTCTGGCGGGAGGACGATATCTGATGCCGGACACCCCGCGGACCTCAGAGGGTGCGACGCTGTGCGGGCCGCGCTGGCCGGCACCGAGATCGTGCTTCTTACGGCGACGGCGGCAGAGGCCGCTCCGCTCCTGGAGGTACTCGAGGGGCAGCGACATCACGTGGTGGCCACCAAGACGGTGGTGACCGGCCGGCTGTGCCCGGCGCCCGGCCTGAGGGCTTTGGTTGCGGTGGCGGGGTGCGATAAGGCCAACACCGCCCACGTGCTCGCCTGTCTGCTGCAGGCTCTCGATCCACCTCCGGCTCTGGTGGTGCAGGTGGGCATCGCCGGTGCGTTCCCCCGGCCCGAGGACGATGGGCCGGGGCTCGGCGATGTCGTGCTGGCCACGGAGGAGGTCTACGGCGACACCGGCAGTTCCAGCCCGTCGGGATGGTTGAGCTCCTCGCAACTGGGGTTGCCGATGGCGAGTCCTCGTGGCGAGGAGATGGGGAACGTGTTCCCGCTCGACCGGCAGAGGGTGGAGGCGGCCGTGGCGGCGGTGAGAGGCGCTGCCGGCGATCTACGTGTCTTTGCGGGCAGATGCCTGACGCTCTCTCAAGTCACAGGGTGCGCGGATGAGGCCTCCGAGTTGATGCAGCGCTGGGGGGCGCTGGCTGAATCCATGGAGGGGGCCGCCGCCGCCCACATGTGCGCCCTCTACGGTGTGCCGTTCTTGGAGGTGCGGGGGATCAGCAATCTCATCACCGACCGGGACCGCGATTCCTGGCAGGTGCCACGGGCGATCGAGGCAGCCGGCCGGGCGGCTCTGCGCGTCTGCGGGGCCTTCGCCAAGGAGTCAAGCGCTCCGTTGTCTTTGGCCATATCGCCATGCCCAAACGATGTCTTCATCTTCCGAGGCTGGATGGAGGGACTCGTGGAGGGGGCACCCGCGGTCGAGGTGCGCTTGGAGGACATCGATACGCTCAATCAGCTGGCGGAGGCCGCCGAGGCCGACGTGATCAAGGTGTCGCTGCACGCCTTCGCCTACCTACGCGACCGTTATGCCCTGCTGCATTCCGGAGGCGCGCTGGGGCGGGGTTGCGGCCCGTTGGTGGTGGCTCGTAAGGATGGTGGACTCCGTCCGGTGGAAGCGGGGGGCAGGGAAGCGACCCTGGCAGATCAGTTGAGCCGCGTCAAAGTGGCCGTACCCGGTGGTCGGACCACCGCTGCCCTGTTGCTGGAGCTGTTCACCGGTGGTGTGGGCAAGAGAGTGATAATGCCTTTCGACCGCATCATGCCGGCGGTGGCGGCCGGTGAGGTGGATGCCGGGGTGATCATCCACGAGGGGCGTTTCACCTACGGCTCGTGGGGTCTGCGCCGGTTGGTGGACCTGGGCGAATGGTGGGAGGCCACCACTACGCTGCCGCTCCCCCTGGGAGGGATCGCGATCCGGAGGTCGCTGCCCCGGCAGAAGAAGGCTGCAGTGGAGCGTGCGGTGCGGGAGAGCCTGGAATCGGCCTGGCAGCGAAGGGATGAGACCATCGCCTTTGCCCGCGAGTACGCCCAGGAGATGGACGAGCAGGTGTGCTCCTCGCACGTGGACTTGTATGTGAACCAGTTCTCGCGGGATTACGGAGACGAGGGCACCCGGGCCATACGTCATCTGCTGGAGAGCGCTGCCGCGTCGGGGGTGGTCGAGGCGACCGACGCGGGCATCTTCTGGGACGAAGACTGAGAGCCGCGCTCGGGTGCGCGCACCCGAGCGCGGCCGGGCGGCGGACACCAGGGCCGCAGCGGGCTGCTATCCTACCGCGTTGATGCTGCACCTCACCGACATCTCCAAGTCCTTCGGCAGCCAGGTCATCCTGGACAAAGCCAGTCTGCACGTCAAGCCGGGCATGCGCGTGGGGCTGGTGGGCGCCAACGGGGCTGGTAAGACCACGCTTCTCCGCATCATCGCAGGCGAGATGTCGCTGGATGGGGGAGAGGTGAGCGCGCGTAAGGATCTGCGCATCGGCTTTCTGCCTCAGGAGATCGAAGAGATCGCCGACCATCCGGTCATGGACGAGGTGTTGGCGTCGTACGCCGACGTCCTCACGGCCGAGCATCGCATCGCCGAGTTGGGCCGCCGTTTGGAGGCTGCATACGCCGGTGACGGGGTGACGGGAGCCGGAGACGTCGACCCGGATGAGCTGCTGCGCGAGCTGGGTGCTCTGCAGACCGCCTTCGAGAGCGCGCACGGCTACGAACTCGAGGCCCGGGCGCAGGCCATCCTGCGCGGCATGGGCTTTGCCGAGGACGATTTCCAGCGCCCCATCGCCGAGCTGTCCGGGGGGTGGCGCATGCGCGTGGCTCTGGCCCGCCTCCTGCTTGAACAGCCCGACCTGCTCCTCATGGACGAGCCCACCAACCACCTCGACCTGGAAAGCCTCCTGTGGCTGGAGGAGTTCCTGCTCAATTGGACGGGTGCCCTCATTGTCATCAGCCACGATCGCTACTTCCTTAATCGTATGGCCACGCACATCGCCGACCTCGACCGGGGCATGATCGATCTCTACGCGGGTGGCTACGACCATTTTGAGGAGGAAAAGCGCCAGCGTTACGAGGCGTTGGTGAACGCCGCCAAGAACCAGCAGCGAGAGATCGAGGCGGCCGAGAGCTTCGTGCGCCGCTTCCGGGCCAAGAACACCAAGGCCAAGCAGGTGCAGCAGAAGATACGGCAGCTGGAACGCACCGAGCGCATCGAGGCACCCTCCCTGGAGCGCAAGACCATCAAGTTCCGTTTCCCGCAACCTCCGCGCACGGGGCGGGTGGTGGCCGAGATCAAGCGCGTGCGCAAGGTTTATGGCGACAAGATCGTCTACAAGCGGCTGGACCTGGTGGTCGAGCGAGGGGAGAAGATCGCCCTGGTGGGGCCGAACGGCGCCGGCAAGTCTACACTGCTCAAGCTGCTGGCCGGGGTTATAGAGGCCGACGCGGGGTCGGTCACGCTGGGACACAACGTGCGGCGTGAGTACTTCGCCCAGCACCAGCTGGAGGTGCTCCATCCGGGGCGCACGGTGCTCAAGACCATGGAGGAAGCAGCCGCGCCCGCGGGGCGCCTGCCCGAGGTGCGGGGTTATCTGGGCACGTTCCTGTTCGCTGAGGACGACGTCACCAAGAAGATCGCGGTGCTGTCTGGGGGCGAGAAGGCGCGCTTGGCGCTCGCCCGCATGCTCATCGACCCGGCAGGGCTGCTGCTGTTGGACGAGCCCACCAACCATCTGGACATGGATTCGCGCGAAGTGCTCACCGAAGCCCTGCGTCAGTTCGAGGGCTCGGTTGTGTTCATCAGCCACGACCGTCATCTCATCAACGCCATCGGCACCAAGATCATCGAGGTCCGTGACGGCCGTCTGACCCACTACCTGGGCGACTGGGAGTACTACCAGTGGAAGAGAGCGCAGCAGGAGACGCCGGGGTCCCAGGGCGACGGCAGATCGCAGGCTCCACCCCTTGTCATGACGGCGCCGGCCGCGACCACGAAGGATGGTTCTTCGCGTGCTGTCGGTGCCGCCAAATCCGTCACCGTGGAGCTGGGATACAAAGAGCGCAAGGAGCTGCAGAGCCGCTACCGCAAGGTGGAACGCCGTTTGCTGGCCGCGGAAGCGCGTCAGCAGGAGGTGGCCGCGCTGTTGAGCGATCCCGCCCACGGGTCGGACTACGAATTGCTGGCTACGACCTCCGCCGAGGCCGCCGCCCTGGCAGACGAGATCAGCGCGCTCTACGACGAGTGGGGTAAGCTGGCCGAGGCCATGGGCACCACCGCGGGGTGACGCTCTAGCGGTACTTCACCAGGGTGGAGTAGGGATTGATGGATTCTCCGCCTCCCGGCCTGATCTCGAAGTGCAGGTGTACCGCGCCTCCGCTGGCGTTACCGGTGTTACCCGCGTAGCCGATCACCTGCCCGGCCTTGACCGAGACCCCCTTCTTGATGCCATCGGCTATGGAGGATAGGTGGGCGTAGTAGTAGACGTTGCCGTCGTTGCCGGTGAGATGGATGGTGATACCACCCAACCCTGTGTTGCTGGGGTTGGTGGCTCGGATGGTGCCGCTCACCACGGCCACGCAGGGGGTGCCGCGCGCGGTCATGATGTCGGTGCCCTTGTGGGTTCGGCCGCCGGAGCGCGGCGCTCCGAAGCTGTCGATGAAGCTGTTGGGGCCCTGGACCGGGAAGACCCAGCCGGCGCTGGTGTCGACCGCCGGGGCAGGCGGCTTCTTGGCGGTCGTGGTCGTGGCGGGTTTCTTGGTCGTGGTCGTGGTGCTGGCAGGTTTCTTCGCCGTGGTCGTGGTAGTGGCTTTCTCGCCTGAGCCGGCGGGCTTCGCCGTGGTCGTGGTGGTGGCCCTCTTCTCATTGGCGGCTGCCGCCGCCACGCGGGCGGCCTCCGCGTCGGCTGCCGCTTTGGCTCTCGCCGCGGCCTCAGCTGCGGCCTTGGCCTCTGCGATCCGCCTGGCCTCCTCCTGGCGCTGCCGCTCCTCTTCCTCCAACTGAGCCACGCGCGCGCGAAGGCGATTGTAGTCGTCCCGCACTCGCTCGAGCTCCTCCAGTGTGGCGTCGCGGGCCGCGGCGTAGTCGGCGGCCTGCTCCTCCTCGGTCAGCCGCTTCTCGGTGAGCTCGTCGTTCAAGGCGTCGAGTTCGTCCAGGCTGTCTTTCACAGCGCTGATGAGCTCGGCATCCTGGCCGGCGACCTTGTTCACCGCCCGCACACGTTCGATCACGGCGCCCAAGGACATGTCTTCGCCTGCCACGAGGGCCTCGAGAGTCATCAGGGCTTGTGAGCCTCTGTCCTTATAGATCTCCACCAAGCGCTCGGAGAGCTGAGCCTGCAGGCGCTCCAATTTGGCCTGGGCCTTGTTGGTCTGTGCTTGGACTTCCTCAATGCGGTTGCGCGTGGTGTCGAGCCGGACCTCTGCCTCTTCTTGCTTGCGCGCGAATTCGTCCAGCCGGGCCTGCTCGTCGGCCAGCTCCGCTCTTGCGGCCTTGAGCTCGGCCTGGGCGGCCGAGAGCGCCGCATCGGCGGCGAAGGCCGCACCTGTACCGGTGAAGGGGAGGGGAAGGACGCCGGCAACGACATTGCCGAATAGAGCAGCGACCACGATCAGCACCGCGACTCGCCGTCTTCGTGAACTCAGAGCTCCGGCGGCCGGCCACGTGTGGCCCGGACGGCCGTCGCCCTTGCGTTTTCCGTAAGGCGACATGCGGGCAGTGTATCAACAGAGGACGCGAGTGACCACCCCGGGCGTCTCGGCGCCGTGGCGGGGTGCGGTATGCTGTGGTCACGTCGTACATTCCAGCGGAAGCTGTTCCAGGCACTAGGAGGAGACTCATGCCGTCCTTCGACATCGTGAGCAGGGTGGATATGCAGGAGATGGACAACGCCGTCAACCAGGTGAAGAAGGAGATCTCCACCCGCTTCGACTTCCGGGGCTCCAAGACCCAGATCGACTTGGACCGCAAGGAGGGCAAGATCAACGTCCTCACCGAGGACGAGATGAAGCTGCGGGCCATCAAAGACATGCTCATCTCGAAGGCGGTGCGTCGCTCCATCGAACCTGAGGCCCTGGATTTCGGCGCGTCTGAGAAAGCGGGCGGCGACATGGTGAGGCAGGTGGTCACCATCGCCAACGGCATCGACATCGATACGGCCCGCAAGGTCGTCAAGATGGTCAAGGACACCAAGATCAAGGTGCAGGCGGCCATCCAGGGCGAAGAGGTGCGCATCACCGGCAAGCAGCGCGACGATCTGCAGCAGGTCATCCAGATGCTCAAAGAGAGCGATGTGGGCATGCCGCTCCAGTTCGTCAACTATCGCGAATGATCGAGCAGCGCGGCGAGCTCTTCTTCGCCGGCGACCACTCGCTGGAGGGGCTCTTCGAGGAGAGTGAGCACGGCAGGTCCTGGGGAGGGGTGGTGGTGGCGCACCCCCATCCTCTGTACGGCGGGACCATGGTGCAACCGGTGGTGTATCGCGTGGCGAAGACCTGTCGCGAGCGCGGGTTGGCCACACTACGGTTCAACTTCAGAGGGGTGGGGGCCAGCACCGGCTCGTACAACGGCAGGGATGAATACCTGGATGTGCAGGCGGCCTTGGCCCATCTGCAGCAGAGGCTGAGCGTCGGACCGCAAGGGGACGCTGAGACTCACCCCGATCGCGCGGCTGTGCCGGCGCCGGTCGATGCGCCTATCGGCTTGACGGGCTACTCCTTTGGCAGCGTGATGGCTGCCTTCGCGTCGGGGGGGTCCGTACCGGTGGATGCGCTGGCGCTCATCGCCTTCCCGGTGGCGTGGCAGGAACAACTGCCCGAGGCGTTCGCGCGGCTGGCTGCGTACCGCGGCCCTGTGCTCGCCATATGTGGGGAGGAGGACGAGATCGCGCCTCCCGAGTCCGTGGAGCGCGTTCTCGCCGGGATGGGCCTTGATCACCGTGTGGAAGTGCTCCCCGGGGCCGGGCACCTGTTCGAGGAGAGCCGCAAGGAGGTAGGGCGGCTGGTGGCGGACTTCATGGCTGAGGCGCTCGGGCGCGTCGCACGACCCGGCTCGGCTGGAGGTGGGCTGCCAGGATAGGTCTTCAGGCTGAGGCAGGTCTGTCCGCAGCTGCCTATCCTGCGGGCATGTCAGCCATCCCTACAAAACGACTGCTGGTCTACGTCTGCCTCGGTCTGCTGGTGCTCGGTATCGGCACTGCCGCTGTGATCTCCATGCGGTCCGGCGCGGAGCCCGGATCCGCGGTCACCATCTTGGCGGGTGAGGCGGAGGCGCCACTCGCCGGTGCGGCGGACAGGACTGGGGCCGGCGGGAAGGAAACCGCAGGTGCCGGGGGCCCGGGCGTGGCCGGCGGTGGTGAGACGGCTCCCCAGGGAGATGGACCCATATCCACGTCCACCACGGAGGGTGCGCGCGTCTACGTACAGGTGGCGGGAGCGGTCAACCGTCCCGGGGTGTACGAGATGGCCGCCGACTCCCGCGTCTTCCAGGCGGTACAGATGGCGGGCGGTCTCGCCCCCGATGCCGACGAGCAGTCTGTGACCCTGGCTGCCCGCATCAGCGACGGCTGCAGGGTCTACATCCCCCGTCAGGGTGAGATCGTGCCTGGCGCGGTCGTGTCACCTGGGAGCCAGACCGGTGCCGGGCCCGGCGGTGGTGCGGAAGTCGACGGCCGCCCGGGAGGACTGGTCTCCATCAACTCGGCGGGGCTCGACGAGCTCGATGCGCTTCCGGGCATCGGACCGGCCATCGCGCAAGACATCATCACGTACCGTGAGACGAACGGGCCCTTCACCAGCATCGAGCAGCTGACCGACGTGCCGGGCATCGGGCCGGCCAAGCTGGAGCAAGTGCGGCCTCTCATCACCATCTGACGGCGGGCACGGGCGTGGAGCGCGTTGCGGCCTGTGAGAAGGGGCGGTTGAACAGCCTCGACATGTGGTTCGTCCGGCGAGTGGGCGTGGCCCGCGCGACCACCTTCCTCTGCGCCATCGGCCTTGCGACGGCCGCTCTCGCGGGAGCGCACCCGTGGGTGGGCTCAGTGGGGTTGGCGTCAGCGCTGTTCTCGGCAGTTGTCACCGTCCCCTTACGCGGACGCCGAGGGACGACTGCGCCGGTGGCCCACAGCCTCATGTTGGCGGCGATCCTGCTCATCGGGTTCTTCGCCGGGTTCTTGGGAGGCAGCGTGCGCGTGCTCGATCTCACCGGCGGGGAGGCTTCGGCCTATGTAGGAGACAGGGTGCGCGGGACATTCGTCGTCACGGGTCCGGTACGCGCGAACAGCGGGTGGCAGAGTGCGAATGCGAGAGTGCTGGACGCCGAGGTGCACGTCCACATGAGTGGGGGTGCGCCGGCATCGCCCGCACTTCCCGAGGGCGAGACGCTGTTCCTCGAGGTCGCTCCATCCGCCGGTGGCGAAGGGACCGCTGCCGTCGCCCTGCGGGAAGGAGCCATCGTGGCCTGCAGCGGGATTCTCCGTGAGCCCAAGGGGCCCAGTACCTCCGGCTTCGACCAGCAGTCCTACCTCGGCAGACAGGGGATCGAGGTCGTTCTCCGTGTGGCGGCCGGTGATCTGGTGGTCGAAGGCAGCCGCGGCGGCTTCTGGGGCTGGTTCGACCGCATCCGCTCCCACGCCCGAGAGGATCTGCACCGAGGTCCCGAACCACGCTTGGACGCGGTGCTGCAGGGCGTGGTCATGGGCGAGACCAGCGATATCGACAAGACCTGGATGGAGGCTTTTCGGCGCGCCGGGACTGCGCACATGCTCTCGGTGAGTGGGTTGCACGTGGGGAGTCTGGCCGCCATCCTGTTGGCGCTCGCCCGTCTCATCGGTCTGTCGCGCGGCGTGGGCTTCGTGCTCGCGATGCTGGCGGCTTCGTCCATGATCCCTTTCACCGGTGCATCCCCGCCTGTCCTGCGCGCGGCCACCATGATCGTCATCGTGTTGGTGGGACGTTGGGTGGGTCGAGGTCGCGATCAGTGGCAGGTGCTCGCCTTGGCGGCCGTCGCCGTGTTGGCGCTCAACCCGTTCGCGCTCATGGACGTGGGCTTCCAGCTGTCGTTCGGTGCCTTCGTGGGGATGATGGCTCTGGCCAAGAGAGTCGAGAAACGTCTGCGGGTGTTACCCCCGGGTCTCGCTGCCAGCCTGGCCGTGTCGGTGGCGGCCTCGCTCGGCACGGCCCCTGTGTCTCTGGCCGTGTTCGGTCAGACCTCCGTGGTGGGGGCGATGGCCAATCTCCTGGTGATACCCATCCTCTCCATCATCACGGGTTTGGGCATCGCCAGTGTGCTCCTGGGCTACATATGGTCGGGTCTCAGTGCCGGTCTGGACACTCTGGCCGCTCCGGCGACGGCCTGGACGGTGCAGGTCTCTCGGCTGTTCGGGGCGGCTCCGGTGCTCGAGACCGGCGACCTGGGCCGAGCGTCGGCCGCAGTGGGCATGGCGCTCTTGGCCGTCCCTCCTGCGTTGGCCCTCGCTGGACGGCTGCCCCGTCCGCCGTTGGGGATGCCGTTACCCTTCTTCCGCAGGACCATGCGTCGTCTGAGAGCTCGTTCTCCGCGCTCTGTGTCGCTGCGCGTGGGGTCGGCCGTCGCGGTGCTCGGGTGTGCGCTGCTGGTGGGTGCCGCTGCATATGCACCACTTGCCCACGCGGGCCACATGGTCGTGTGGGTCTTCACCGGCGAGAGATGGCCCGAGGGCGTCGAAGTGCGGGTGCTCGATGTGGGCCAGGGGAACGCGGTGCTGGTGCGCACCCCCGCGCGACATGCGCTCCTCTTCGACGGTGGACCGATGGGGTGCGACCTGGAAAGCCAGCTCACTGCATTGGGAGTCCGGCGACTGGATGCGGTGGTGATCTCGCATCCCCACGCCGACCATTTCGCGGGCCTGCTGGAGTGCGCGGAGGAGCTGGAGGTGGGTCTTCTTGTGGAGCCTACGAAGGTCACCAACGGGTCGACGCAGCCGGTCCGTGATGCCGGCATCGGGAGTCAGGAGGGTCTGGACTATCTGGGACTCCGACGTATGCTGTTGGAAGATGGCGCCCGCCATCTTGTAGCAGTCACCGGGTCGAGTTTCGAGGTGGACGGAGTACGGGTGGACCTCTATGCCCCCAGACGGCCGCTCACCATGGCCGAAGGTGCCGATCCTTGGCAGGGTCGCGCCGGCCCGCCTGACGGTGAGGAGCTGAACGGCAGCTCTCTGGTGGCTGTGGTGCACTACGGGCAGACCGAGGTCCTCATACCCGGCGATGCAGAAGCTCAGGTCCTTGCCGGCTACGACCTCCCTCCGGTGGATGTGGTCGTGGTGCCGCACCACGGCAGCAAGGGAGCCGTCACCGATGGGTTGCTGGCGAGGCTGGGTGTGAAGAGCGCGGCCGTCTCTGTAGGGGAGGAGAACTCCTTCGGACATCCGGCAGAGGTCACGCTCGAAGTCCTCTCCCGGGCCGGTGTCGGGGTCGTGCGGACCGACCGGAGTGGGTGGGTGTCATATACTACGGACGGAGAGGAGATCATCTTGAGGACGGAGAGGTAGTCAGCCGTGCAGCGCGACTTGGAAAGCGACCGCGGCTCGGGCGATCAGACCGGGTCTGCCGACGCGGGCGGGCGCGCGCGCCGCGCGCGCCCCTCAAGCCCGCCTACCTCATCCTCGGCGACGACCTGCCCAAGATCGAGCTGGCCCTCCGTCGTCTGAAGGCCCGCATCGTCCAGGAGGCGGGCAACGACCTCAACATCGACGAGTTCGACGCCACGGTCGACAGTGCTGCCCAGGTCGTCAACGCGGCCAACACTCTGGCCTTCCTGAGCGGGACGCGTCTGGTGTTGGTGCAGGGTGTACAGGCGTGGCTGAAGGCCGACAAGGAGCTGGTCGCCCGGTACCTGGCAGCACCGGCGCCCGACGCCTGCTTGGCCCTGGTCACTGAGAAGCTCGCTCCCACCGACGTCCTGCGCCTGGCCATGGAAGCACACGGCGAGGTGCTCGAGTATCGCGCGCCGAAGGAGGGTCAGCTACCGGGTTGGCTGGTGCAGCAGGCGGGGGGTCTGCAACTGCGCCTGGGCCTGAACGAGGCCCGTCTTCTCGTGCAGCGCTGCGGTGACAATCAGAACCTGCTGCTCCGCGAACTGGAGAAACTCAAGGCCTATGTGGGCAGCGACCCCGTCCGCCCGGAGGACATCCGGCTGCTCACCGGCGCGACGGTGGAGGCCAGCATCTTCGACCTGCTCGATTCGCTCGCGTTGGGTCGGGGAGCTGAGGCGTTCGCCGCCTTGGACGAGCTGGTGGCTGCCGGAGAGCGAGTGGAGGTGCTTTTCTATCGCATCCTGCGCAACTTCCAAAACCTCAGCCGGGTCGCAGCCCTGCGCGAGGCGGGCATGAGTCGTGAGGCGATCCAGACGGAGCTGAAGATGAAGGCCTATCCAGTGCGCAAACTCACGGAGCAGGCGGCGCTTCTCGGTCCCGAGGGCATCGCGCGGCGACTGAATGTGCTTGCCGTTACCGACGCCCGCATGAAGGGCATGGGCCCGTTGCCGGCCGACATGGAGCTGCAGCTGTGCCTGGGGCGGCTGCTGGCGGACTGACGTCCTCGTAAGGCCGCGCTGCATCCGGTTCGACGATCAGTCAAGTGGTGTCAGGGCACAGAAAAACGGCCGTCTGTGCAGGCGGCCGTTCGGTCGCTGAGGCGCTGAGTGGGAAGACTCTAGAGCTTGGCGAGCAGCCGAGCCACCGTCGACTTCTTGCGCGCCGCGTTGTTGCTGTGGATAGCGTTCTTGGCGGCGGCCTTGTCGATGGTGGAGGTCAGCTTCTTGGCTGTCTGAGCAGCGGTGTCGGCGTCGCCGGCGGTGACGGAGTCTTTGAGGCGCCGGAAGTGCGTCTTGATGGACGACTTGTAGCGCAGGTTCTCCAGCCGCTGACGCTGTGCGATACGCACCCGTTTACGCTGCTGCTTCGTATTAGCCAATCTTCGGTCCTCCCGTCTTCCCTTCGAAGTCGGCGCAGTTTAGCATAGCCCTCGCACATGGGCAACGATACCAAGAGACGACTTGCGGTCGCGGCCGCCTTCCTGGTGCTGGCGACCGCCGGCTCGCGGGTGCTCGGCCTGGTGCGCGAGATCATCATGGTGAGCTATCTGGGCCTCGGCCCCGACATGGGTGCGTTCACCGTCGCCCAGAAGGTGCCAAACCTGGTGCGCACCTTGCTGGCCGACACCGCTCTCTCGGCGGCTTTCATCCCGGTCTTCTCTGGGCTCTTGGAGAAGGAACGGCGTCGTGCGGCCTGGCAGGTGGCGTTCACGGTCACTGTGTTCGCCACCGTGGCCCTGGGCGTCATCACCGCCCTGGGGATGATCTTCGCGCCCGAAGTCATCGGGTTGGTGGCTCCCACGTGGGGGAGCGACCATCCCGATCTGGTGCCGTGGACGGTGTCTCTCATGCGCATCATGTTCCCGACCGTGCTCATCCTCGGCATCGCCGGCATCTTCATGGGCATCCTGAACTCCTACAACCACTTCGCCATGCCCGCGATCGCTCCCATCGTGTGGAACGTGATCATCATAGGGGTGACGGTGGCCTTCGCTCAAGGCTACGGTTTCAAGGCTCTGGCCTGGGGTTTCCTGTTGGGTACGGTGGCCGAACTCCTGCTGCAGGTGCCGTCGGTGCTCAAGCGACGGTGGCGGCGGGGAGTCGATCCGCCCGACCCGGAGCCGGAGGCTGTACCCGCGACGGCGTCGGCGGCGGTCGAGGCCGCGTCGAGCGCCTCTCCCTGGCGGATGGCCTGGCGCAGCCCGGAGGTACGGCGGGTCGGAGCGCTCTTGGGGCCGGTGATCATCAGCCTGGGCATCATCAACTTCAACTCGTTCATCGGCACCATCGTGGCCACCTTGATAAGTCCCGAGGCGCCTGCGTATATCGACAAGGCATTCCGCCTCTTCCAGCTCCCGCAGGGTATGTTCGCCATCGCCATCGGCACGGTGTTGTTTCCGGCGCTGTCGCGTCACGGCGCCGCGCAACGGATGGAGGAGTTCCGCTCCGACCTCTCGCTGGGCATCCGCCAGATCTTCTTCGTGACGCTGCCCTTCGCGGCCTTCTTCTCAATCCTCTCCGTGCCTACCATCCGCCTCATCTATGAGCACGGCGCCGCCTACCGTGACGAGGCGGCCGTGACGGGGGTAGCCGTATCGCTGCTCTTCTTCAGTGTGGGGATGGCGTTCGTCAGTGTGAACACCCTGCTCAACCGCGCTTTCTACAGCCTTCAGAAGGCCTGGGTACCGCTCATCATGGGGGCCGTGAACCTGGCCGTGAACGCCGGCCTCATGATGCTGCTCTACAAGCCTATGGGCGTGGGCGGCATCACGCTGTCGACATCGGTGGTGAGTCTCATCAACTTCTTCGGGCTGATGGTGCTGCTGGGCCCGCGCATCGGTGGAGTGGACGCGCGCCGGGTGGCGTGGTCGGCGGGACGCTCCATCGTGGCACTCATCCCGCTGGCGGCGGTGGCCTACGGAGTGTGGTGGGGACTCGACGCAGTCCTCGGTCGCAGCTTGTGGGCGCAGATCGTAGCCGTGGTGCTGGCCTACGGTGCCGGTGGCATCGCCTACCTGCTGGCGGCGTGGGCTCTGCGCATGTCTGAACTGCAGGAACTCGTGGGACTCGTGCGCCGGCGGCGTGGCCGGCGTGGCTCCGGCGAAATCGACGCCGGCGGGATCGGAGACTGAGCGCATCGTGGCGGGCAGACGGGAGAGGGCGGAGCCACCCGTGCGTCTGGCGACGTTCACGCATGATGACTTCACCGACCTCATCGAAGCGGTGGAGGATGCCCGCTGTCTGCTGCAGTGGGCGGGGCCGGAGTATCGCTATCCCTTGAACGAGACCCAGCTGGAGCGGACCCTGCGCCAGGGACAGGGGCCTCTGGCCTCTCTGCTGGCGTACAAGGCGGTACTGACCGACACCGGCGAGACGGTGGGGCACGCGCAGCTCATGGGTATCGACCGCGTCACTTCCACCGCGACGCTGGGCCGCGTGCTCGTCTTCCCGGCGTGGCGCGGGCGAGGGCTGGGACGAGCCCTGGTGCGCCTGGTCCTGGGGGAGGCCTTCGACCATCTTGGTCTGGAGTTGGTCATCCTGCACGTGTTCGCGTTCAACCGGCCGGCGGTGGCCACGTACCGTGGGGTGGGCTTCACGGTCCGACCGGGTGGGCCGGGCGTGCGCATGTACGAGGGCGAAGTCTGGGAGGTCCTGCGCATGGGTCTCACCCGAGAGGAGTGGTCGCGGTCGCTCAAGAGCGGGTGACGGCCGGCCGGTGGCCGGACGGTGGGCGGAGCCGCAGCAGGCGCGAGGTCAGTCGACCGCCGCGGCGATGGTGAGACGATGCAGGGCCACGAGGCCGGCTCTGTCGAGACCGCTGCCGAGGTAGCCACCGGCGAGGACGAAGGCTATCGGGACTCCCTGGACCCGCGCCCAGTCGAATACCATCCGCTCCCGTGCCGCCAGGATTTCCGCTGTGATGCCGGCTAGACCGCCCGGTGAACCTTGATGCGGGTCCATACCGGCGTTGTAGAGGCAGAGGGGGCGGCCCGGCCCGTCTGGCCGGTCCGGGTGGTAGCGCGCGGCCTCGTCGAGGCCGCGCGCGATCTCGTGCAGATAGTCGTCGCCGCGCTGCACCAGGCTGAACCACAGCCGCCCCTCGCTGCGCTCGCGCAACGCGTCGGGGTAGTAGTCGAAGCTGTTGACGGCCACGTCCACCTGGCGGATGCGTTCGTCCTCTGCGACGAGCGAGGCGGTGCCGCCCCCGCAATGCGCGTCGAAGTCCAGGATGAGCACCGACGAAGCCCCCGCAGCCAAGGCTTCCCGGGCGGCGATCACCAGGCCGTTGAAGGTGCAGTACCCGGCCCCGATGTCCCGGCGCGCGTGATGCAGCCCACTCGACAGCGAGCCGGCGACTCCCCTCTGGAGGGCGCTAAGCGCGGCCGCCACGGCACCACCGTTCGAGGAGAGCACCATCGGCCACAGACCCGGGTCCCACGTGAAGCCCTGCGACTCGGCAAGGTGGCGGGGCGCGCCATCCCGGATCGCGCGGATGTACTCAGGATCGTGTACCTGCGCCACCTGTTCCCACGTGATCGGCTGCGGCTCCACGAGGTCCACCCCCCCGATAGGGTCGGCCAAGAGTGAGTCCGCCACCCAAGCGGCTTTGCGCGTGGTCTCGAAAGAGTAGGCAGAGCCTGTGTACTCGGGGCTGTAGTAGAGCTCCACTCACACTCCTCAAGCTCAGAACGCGCTGGGGAACAGGCCTCCGTCCATGAGGATGTTCTGGCCGGTCACGTAACTCGCGTGACTGCTGCAGAGGAAGGCGCACATGTGCCCGAACTCGGATACGTCGCCGAAGCGTTTCGCCGGGACGGACGCCTCCCACTGGCGCGCGATGTCGTCTGCAGAGGAACCCGTGCGCTCAGCCGAAGCCACGAACCCTGCCCGCAGGCGCTCGGTGTCGAAGTAGCCGGGCAGTAGGTTGTTGATGGTGACGTTCTTGTGGGCCACGGAGCGCGCCACGCCGGCCACGAACCCGGTGAGGCCGGCGCGGGCGCCACTCGAGAGGTCCAGTCCGGGCAGAGGCATCTTGACGCCGATGGAGGTGATGTTGACGATGCGCCCGAATCCCCTGGTCGTCATCCCGTCGATGACCGCCTGGATGAGTTCGATGGGCGTGATCATGTTCATCCTCACGCCGTCCATGAGCGCGTCGTGGTCGAGGGCGCGGAAATCGCGAAAGGGGGGACCGCTGTTGTTGTTGACCAGGATGTCGGGCTCCGGACAGGCGGTCAATAGGGCTGACCGGCCGTCAGGGGTGCCCACGTCTGCAGCCACCGGGGTCACGTCGACTCCCGTGGTCCGCCGGATGTGATCCGCCGTCGCCTCGAGGACCTCCGCGTCTCGACCGTTGATGATCAGCGCTACGCCGGCCTCAGCCAGCGCCTGTGCACAGGCGCGCCCGAGCCCCCGGCTGGACGCGCAGACGATGGCCTTTCTACCGCGGATGCCTAGATCCATGTCCGCCTCCGATGAATACTCTTCGCTGCGCAGGTCTGTTGACGGCGCGCCACACGCCTTAGGCCCATGCGTGCTCTAACGATACCGCCGACGGTCGGGAGTGACACTCCGGTGCCGGCTCCGACGTCGCCCCGTTCAGCTGCAGCCGGGGCGATCCGGCACTTCAACCCACGGCACGCCGACGCCTTCGGTGCCACCGACGATCTGAGGGTGACACCAGCAGCTCCCGCACCCGTCCCAGTCCGCCCCTTTCCGCTAGAATACTTCCCCTCATGGGACGCTTCGACCACATCCGCAACTTCTCCATCATCGCCCATATCGATCATGGGAAATCGACGCTGGCCGACCGCATCCTGCAGATCACCAACACGGTGGCCGAGCGCGAGATGCGCGAGCAGATGCTCGACCGCATGGACTTGGAGCGCGAGCGGGGCATCACCATCAAGGCTCAGGCCGTGCGCATCTACTACAAAGCCGAGGATGGGCACGAGTATCAATTCAACCTCATCGACACGCCGGGGCACGTGGACTTCACCTACGAGGTGTCGCGCAGCCTGGCCGCCTGCGAAGGCGCCATCCTGGTGGTGGACGCCACACAGGGGGTGGAGGCGCAGACGCTGGCCAATACCCTGCTGGCGCTGGAGAACGACCTCGAGATCATCCCTGTGCTCAACAAGATCGACCTGCCCGGTGCCGAGCCCGAGAAACGGGCCGAGGAGATCGCTCAGGTCATAGGCTGCGCGCGGGCCGACATCCTGCAGATCTCGGCCAAGACAGGCGAGGGCGTGCCGGCGGTGTTGGAGGCGGTGGTCAACCGCATCCCGCCCCCACAGGGAGACTTGGAGGCCTCACCACGGGCGCTCATCTTCGATTCGGTGTACGACCAGTATCGGGGTGTGGTGGCCTTCGTGCGTGTGCGCGACGGCCGCTTCCGCAAAGACGACGCTCTCCTCGCCATGGCTACGCAGCGGCGCAGCGAGATCGAGGAAGTGGGCATCTTCAGCCCCGACATGCTCAAGACCGACGTGCTGAGCGCGGGTGAGGTGGGTTACATCATTCCCGGCATCAAAGAAGTAGCCGACCTGCGCGTGGGTGACACGCTCACCAGCGCCCGCAGGCCGGCGGCCGAGCCGCTGCCCGGCTATCGTGAGATCACGCCCATGGTGTTCTGCGGGCTGTTCCCTATCGACGGCGAGGACTATCCCGACCTGCGCGACGCCTTGGAGAAGCTCAAGCTCAACGACGCTTCTCTGTTCTACGAACCGGAGACGTCCAAAGCGCTCGGTTTCGGCTTCCGCTGCGGCTTCTTGGGTCTGCTCCACATGGAGATCATCCGCGAACGTCTGGAGCGCGAGTTCGGGCTCGACCTGTTGGCCACCACGCCCAATGTGCGCTACGAGATCCAGATGGTCACCGGCGAGGTGCTCTCCATCAGCAATCCCGTTGACTTTCCCGAATCCGGCTCCATCCAGGAGGTGCGGGAGCCCTACATCTCCGCCAGCATACTGGTCCCGGCCGAGTTCGTGGGCCCGGTCATGGAGTTGTGCAACGACAAGCGCGGGCGCTTCATGCATATGGAATATCTCACCTCTGAGCGCGTGCGTCTGGAATACGACCTGCCTTTGGCCGAGATCGTGCTCGACTTCTTCGACCTTCTCAAGACTCGCAGCCGGGGCTACGCCAGCTTGGATTACGAACTCAAGGATTACGAACCGGGTGACCTGGTGCGGCTCGACATCCGCATCGCCGGCGACATCGTGGATGCACTGAGCCTCATCGTGCACGAGGATCGGGCCTACGCCATCGGGCGGGGTCTGGCCGAGCGCCTGCGCAAGCAGATCCCCCGGCAGATGTTCGAGGTGGCCATCCAGGCGGCGGTGGGCAGCCGCATCATCGCCCGCGAGACGGTGGCTCCGCTGCGCAAGGACGTGCTGGCCAAGTGCTACGGCGGCGACATCACCCGCAAGCGGAAGCTGCTGGAGAAGCAGAAGGCGGGTAAGAAACGCATGAAGATGGTGGGAACGGTGGAGATACCGCAGGAGGCATTCTTGGCCGTACTCGATCTCGGTGGACCCAAGGAGGCCAAGAAGTGACCCCCGAGTACATCGTGCTCGGCGTGCTGCTGGTGATCATGGGCCTTGTCCAGACTTGGCTGCGGCATGGGCCGGGTGGCCGTGCCCTGCGCTCGGGGCAGCGCGATGTCGGCGATCTCTCGGGCGGGACCGACGAAACCGGGACCGGCGTCGGTCGAGGTACTCAGGAGCTCGAGGATGAGGGGTACGGAGCGGACGGGCGTCTGAAGCAGGTGGATGTCACCGCCGGCGGCCGCGTGCGCAGCGGTCGCGTGTGGGAGGGCTGGACCGCCATCATGGGCGGAGTGGGCGTCATCCTGGGCATCGTCTTGATCGTCCTGGGGGTACTGGGACGGTAGGGCAGGTGTCCGGTCGGCCGCGAGGTCCGGCGCGACGGCGGATTCGGCGGCTGCGCAGGCGACCGGGTCGGCGCCCCGCGGGAATCTGGGGCCAATGAGTCATGAGGCATCTCTACGCACACATCCCCTTCTGCCGCTCGCGCTGTAGCTACTGTGATTTCGCCGCCGAGGCCTTGGGGCCGCATCTGCGTGCAGGACGAGTGGCTGCATACCTCACGGCGTTGCGTACGGAACTCGATCGGCACCTGGAGCTGTTGACCTTGCCGCTCGAGACCATCTATGTGGGGGGCGGCACGCCCACGGCGCTGCCGCACGACGGCCTGCTGGAGTTGGTGACCCACCTGGCCTCTCTGCAAAGGAGGCCTTCGGATGACGAGCCCGACAGCGCCGCTGCTGTCGCCGCCGCCGTCTCCGGAGCGGTCCCTCGGCTGGGCCCGGGAGCGCGTCCGGAGTTCACGCTGGAGGCCAATCCCGGCACTATCGACGCTACCTTGTTGGCCGCGCTGGCCGAGGCGGGCGTGACGAGGCTGTCGCTGGGCGTGCAGTCCTTCTCCCCGGCACTGCGGGCCGCGCTGGGCCGCCGGGTGACACAGGACGAGATCGACTCCGCGCTGGCCGCCATACATACCGTGGACTGGCGGGAGTGGAACCTGGACCTCGTGTTCGGCATACCTGGGCAGGACTGGGCTGCAGCCGTCGCTGACCTCGAGGCCGCCGTGAGCGCGTCGCCGGCCCACATCTCGTTGTATGACCTTACCTACACACCGGATTACGCTGCTGCCGTGGATCGCCGGTCGGGGGCGGCCGCCCGCGGGGCGGCCGCCGCCTTCTCCGAGGAGCACTACGCGATCGCGGTCCGGTTTCTGGAGACGGCCGGGTACCGGCGCTACGAGGTCTCCAACTTCGCTCTTCCCGGACACGAATGCCGGCACAATCTGGCCTATTGGCAGGGGGAAGACTACGTGGGCCTGGGAGCGGCGGCGGTCTCCACGTACGGAAGGCGGCGTCGCACCAACCCGGCCACCGTGTCGGCGTACCTGGAAGGGGAGCCACCCGAAGAGGAGCATCTCAGCGATGTCACGCGCACGTGGGAGCGCGCCATGTTGGGTCTCCGCACGGCCGAAGGCGTCGACGAGTCTGATGTCGCTCAAGCGCTCGACCAAGGGGCCATCGAGCGGCTCCTGGCTCAAGGGTGTCTAGAGAGGTGCTGTGGTAAACTGCGCGTGAATCCAGGGTTTATGGACGTCAACAGCAGTGTGTTGGCGGCCCTTCTGGTGACTCCTTATGGTGACTGAGCTCTACAGTCGCAGGCGATGGCACTCACAGAAAGACAACGCACCATCCTGAACGCAGTCACCGAGCGCTACATCGGCTCGGGCTGCCCCGTGCCCTCCAAAGAACTGGCCGGGGCGGCAGGACTCAAGGTGTCGTCGTCCACGGTGCGGAACGAACTCGCGGTGTTGGAGGACAAGGGGTACCTCACGCATCCCCATACCTCGGCCGGTCGCATCCCCACCGACCTGGGCTACCGCGAGTACGTGGATCAACTCATCAGCGGCGCAGTCCGCCCGGGCCGCCCTGCGCACGGCGCACTCCCCGCCATAGTTCACCAGGACCTGGCGGGGGAGATCGACATCGCACTGCAGCGCGCCACTGAGGCCATGTCTCGGGCCACCAACCTGCTGGCTTTGGCTTTGGCTCCGCGCATGAGCGGAGCTCGTCTCTGCCACGTGGAGCTGCTCACCCTGCATCCACACGAGCTCATGTACGTGTTCATCGTGTCCACGGGAAACGTCATGAAGGGCGTCATCGAATGGTCGGGACCCATCGATCCCGGGCTGGTGGAATGGGCGCGCACCTACCTGAACGAGACCCTGAACGACCACGCGCTCACCACGCGGCTCATCCGGCGCTCGCTCGAGAACCCCGAGTTGAGTGTCAGCGAGTCGGAGTTCCTGCGCGGGCTGGCCCCGGCGTTCGAGCGACTGGTGGACGAGCAGGAGACGGAGGAGATGTTCGTGGGCGGCACGTCGCGCCTGCTGGCCGAGCCGCGACTGCAGGATGTGGGCTCCTTGCGCGAACTGCTGCAGTTGTTGGAGGAGCGCTTCCTGCTGTTGCGGGTCCTTCGTACCGCCCTGGGCAGCGGCACGGTGGTGGTGCGCATCGGCAGCGAGCATGAGGCCACCGCGCTGCAGCCCTTCTCGGTGGTCGCCGCCAGCTACGGTCTTCCCCAGCGTCGCCTGGGGACGGTGAGCCTGGTCGGACCCACCCGCATGGATTACGAGACCGCCATCGCCACGGTGCGCGAGACGGCTCAGTTGTTGTCTGGACTGGTCGGAGAGCGATACGAATGAAACGTGACTACTACGAGGTACTGGGTGTCTCTCGCGATGCCGACACCCAACAGATCAAGAAGGCTTACCGGAAGCTCGCCCGCCAGCACCATCCCGACGTGAACAACCACGATCCCGATTGTGAGGAGAAGTTCAAGGAGGCCACCGAAGCGTACGAAGTGCTGTGCGACGATGAGAAGCGCAGCGTGTACGACCGTTTCGGTCATGACGGCCTGCGCCGCGGCCCCGGGGGGCCGGGCGGCGGGTTCGACGGCTTCGCCGGTTTCGGCGACATCTTCGAGAACATCTTCAGCTCCTTCGGCGGTGGCGGCTTCGGCGGATTCGGGGGTGGGTTCGGGGGTCGACCGGCGGGTCCCGCGCGGGGCGACGATCTGGCTGTCGACGTTGAACTCACTCTGGAAGAGGCCGCGTTCGGCGTGGAGAAAGAGATCACGTTCAAGGCCTTGAGCAGTTGTGATGCGTGCGAGGGCGTCGGTACCACCGATCCGGACTCGATCAAGACCTGTCCGCACTGCGGAGGCAGCGGTCGGGTGCGGACCGTGCGCCAGACCATGTTGGGCCAGTTCGTGCAGACGGCGGTGTGTCTGCAGTGCTCGGGCAGCGGCAGGATCATCGAGGCGCCTTGCGGCGAGTGCGGGGGCGCGGGGCGCAAGGTGGCCGAGCGCAAGGTCACCGTGCGCATCCCAGGGGGTATCGACAACGGTCAGCGGGTGCGGGTGAGCGGGCGCGGGGGCGCCGGCGAGCGCGGGGCTGCAGCCGGCGATCTCTACGTGCGTGTAGCCGTGGCGCCGCACGATCTCTTCGAGCGCCGGGACGACGATATCCTCTACCAGGTCGATCTGACCATGGCACAGGCGGCGTTGGGGGCCACCCTCACGGTCCCCACGTTGGAGGGCGAGGAGGAGATGGTCTTCGAGCCCGGCACGCAGCCGGGAGAGGTGAGGATCATGCGGGGCAAGGGCGTCAAGCATCTCAACGGCCTGGGGCGGGGGAACCAGGAAGTCATGGTGCGGGTGTTGGTGCCGCACGATCTGGACGAGCAGCAGCGCCAGTTGCTGATGGATTTCGACGCGTCCTGCGGGCCGGACAACTATGCTGCGCGGCCTGATGGGGTGTTCAGCCGTCTGCGCAGTCTTTTCCGATGAACCCGGTCGGCTCCAGCACGGAGCCTCTCGACACCGGCGGGCGCGATCGTGCGCTGGCTGTGATCGTGCCTCAAGCCTACGCCGAGCAGGTCGGCGCCGTGCTCATGGAGGCTTTCGGGTCTTTCCAGGAGGTGCCGCTCCCTGCCTCACACGCCGCCGACGGTGAAGCCGACGCCCGGGTGCGGCTGGTCTTCTATCCCGACACCGCCGGGGAACGATCGGGTGGGCGGCTGGTCGAGATCGACAAGAGTGTTGACGCCAGGGAGGCCGGTGAGACGGTCGACGCCGACGAGGTCGTCCGGTTCCCTTCTTGCCAGGACGTGCTCGCGCTGCTCCCCGAGGAGATGCGCGGCCCCGGCGTGGTGGAGGTGGAGACGGCCGAGGTGGAGCGTGATTGGGTGGACGGCTGGAAGGACCATTTCCAGCCCATCCTCATCGGTGGGGTGCGCGTCCGCCCCCCGTGGGAGCCGGCGCTGGAGACCTCCGTCGACGGGTCTGCTGAGGGACCGGTGGAGGTGGTGATCAACCCCGGGCTGGGGTTCGGCACCGGACTTCATCCCACGACGCGGGGGACACTGCGACTGGTGCAGGACGAGCCGCCCGGCGGCCCGCTGGTGGACGTGGGTACGGGATCGGGGGTGCTGGCCATCGCGGCCGCGAAGTCGGGCTGGGCTCCCGTAGTGGCATTTGACAACGATCCCGTGGCCCTGATCTCGGCGCGGGAGAACGTCGAAGTCAACGGTGTGGCTACCGTGGTGACCGTGCTGCAGGCGGGTGTGGAAGAGCTGATGCCGGAGTGGTCGCGTGAGGCGACCGTCCTTGCCAACATGACCTTGGAGCCGGTGCTGACTCTGCTGGGCCGCCTGAAGGCGGCCGGCCCGCAGGGCCGGCCGCGCCGCCTGGTGGTGTCGGGCATCCTGGCGGGCGCGCAGGAGCGGCAGCTCCTGCGCGCCGCCACAGAGGCGGGCTTCATTCCGGGCCGCCGGGTGTACGAGACGGAGTGGGTGAGCCTGGTCCTCGTCCCCGCCGCGTCGGGGCGGACTGCGCGGGACTAGCGGTGGCTGCCAAGAAGAAGGGACGCAGCCGTTCCGAGAAGCGGCGGGTCTCGCTGGCCCGCACCGGACTCATTCCTCCCGGCGATCCCACCGGTCGTTCCGCCGCGATCGCCGGTGTCATCGTGCGCAGGGGCAAGAGCCTGGAGGTCGAGCCGCTCTTCCAAGCGTGCCCGGCGCTGCCTGTCGAGCGCAGCCCCATCCGTCCGCAGCCGGGCGACCTCGTGCTCTTCACCTTCTCCTACGGTTTCAAGGCGCGCATCGTCCGCGGGTTGGGTAAGAGCAACGTGCTCAAAGACGTCATGGACGCGTTGCTCACCGATAGTCTGGCGCAGCGCGGGTTCAGTCCTCGGGTGCTTGCGGAAGCCGCTGAAGCCGCCGAGTGGCAATCCAAGCGCGACACCTATCGTGCCGACCTGCGTGACCTATTCACCTTCACCGTCGATCCCGTCATGGCTCAGGATTTCGATGACGCGCTGTCGTTCGAGCGCACCGCGGACGGGACCAGTATGGTGTACGTGCACATCGCCGACGTGTCGTATTTCGTGTTGGAGGACTCACCTTTGGACAAGGAGGCGCTCCGTCGCGGCAACTCCGTCTACGTGGCCACGGGGGTGGAGCCCATGCTGCCCCCCCAGCTCTCGTCCGGGGTGTGCTCCTTGCGCCCCGAGGAGGATCGCAAGGCGGTCACGGTGGAGATGGAGGTGGACGACTCCGGCGAAGTGCGTGAGGTGCGGTTCTACCGCTCGCTCATCCGCAGCGACCTCAGGCTCGACTACGAGCAGGTGGAACGCATGTTCCGCGGAGAGGAGGAACTCGACGCACGGTTGGCCGAACCGTTGCGCTGGGGTCGTGAGTTGGCTCAGACCCTGCGGCGCAACCGGCAGGAGCGGGGGGGCCTGCAGATCGAATCGGCCGAGCCCGAGTTCGAATGGGACGAAGACGGCGAGGTGGTCAGCGCCGATCCCGCCGAGGAACTGGAGAGCCATTGGTTCATCGAGGGCTTCATGGTGTTGGCGAACGAGCAGGTGGCCTCGTTCCTGGAGCGCGAACACGTGCCCACCGTGTATCGGGTGCACGACCTGCCCGACCCGTTTCACATCGATCATTTGCTCGACATCCTCACCAGCCTGGGGCTGCCCACGCCGCCGTTCGACCCCATGAGCGCCACCTCGGCCGACATCCGTAGGGTGACCCGCGAGACGGCCGCCTGGGTGGACAAGTACGCTCCGCCGGGCCGGGGCAAAGCAGCCCTGGTGCAGCAGGTGCTCAGAGCTCAAGCCCGCGCCGTGTATCACACGGTGAATATCGGTCATTTCGGCTTGGCATCGGCCTCGTACTGCCACTTCACGTCGCCCATCCGCCGCTACCCCGACCTGTTGGTCCATCGGGGCCTGCTGGCCCGCCTGGGTGTGGGACCCGTCACCAGCACGTCGGTCCTGGCCGACTGGGCCGAGCACTGCTCTCAGACCGAGCGCGAGGCCGCCAAGATCGAACTGAAGGCCGATGATATCGTCCTGGCGCATCTGCTCAAGCGCCGGCTGGACGGGGACGGGTGGGAGGAGAGTGTCTTCGAAGGGCAGATCGTCAGTCTCACCCATCGAGGCATGTTCCTGCTCTTCGACCGGCTGTTCCAGGGCTACCTGCCCGTCACCCAATTGCCGCGCGACCAGTACCAGTTGAACGACCTGGAGACGGCTTTGGAGGGCAGGCGTTCGGGGCGGGCGTACAAGATAGGTGACCTTGTGCAGGTGCAGGTGAATGCCATCGACGCGGCCCGGGGGAGAGTGGATCTCACTCTGGCGCCCGGCGGAGACGAGGATGAGGGCGGAGAAGGGCGCGGGGTCTTCCGGCGCTCGACGCGACCCTCGCGGGCCGCCCGCCCGTCTGCCCGGCGCCCGCGAGGGCGGGCTCGCTCCGGCTGACACGAGCCCCTTGCTATACTCCTGCGACCATGAGACCCACCGGCACAAAACTCATCGCCCAGAACAAGAAGGCCTACCACGATTACCACATCGAGGAGACCTTGGAGGCGGGCATCGTGCTCACAGGCACCGAGGTGAAGTCGCTGCGCGCCGGCCGGGTGAACCTGCGCGACTCCTACGCCGCGATGGAGAAAGGCGAACTCTTTCTCATCGGAGCGCACATCAGCCCCTACGAACAGGGCAACATCTTCAACCACGATCCCCTGCGCTCGCGCAAGCTGCTTCTGCACGCGCGGGAACTGCGCCGGCTGTACGGCAAGGTGCAGGTGGCCGGCTACACTCTGGTCCCCACCAAGCTCTATTTCAAAGACGGCCGGGTGAAGGTTGAGATCGGGCTGGCGAAGGGTAAGACCACGTACGACAAACGCCAGACCTTGGCCAAGAAGGAAGCTCAGCGGGAGATGGAGCGCGCGTTCAAGGGCCGCGAGCGGGAGTAGCTCTCGCACGCCTGAGGCGCCGTTGCCGGCGGTGGTATCGGACGAGAGAAAGGTTGTGCGCACATGAAGAGAAACATGACTGAGTGGCTGCAGGGCATCATCGCCTCGCCGGCGAGGCAGGCCATGCCCATCGCCACCTTCCCCGGCATGGAGATGGTACAGGCCTCGGCTGTCGACCTCTTCACCGACGGCCAGGTGCAGTACGAGTGCATACACGCTCTGGCCGGGCGTTATCCCTCCATCGCGGCCATGACCGCCATGGACCTTTCTGTGGAAGCCGAGACCTTCGGCGCTCCCATCAAGCTCTCCGACAGCGAGCCGCCCACCGTCACGGGCAGCCTGGTCACCGACATGGCCGGCGTCGAAGCCCTGACCGTGCCCAAGATCGGCACCGCCCGCACCTTCGAATACCTCAAGGCCGCCAGTCTGTCGGCGCAGAACATCACCGACCGACCGGTGCTGGGCGGCATGATCGGGCCCTTCTCACTGGCCAACCGGCTCATGGACATGAGCCAGTTCATGATGGCTCTGCGGCGCGACCCCGACCTGGCTCACGCGCTGCTCGAGAAGTGCACGCAGTTCCTCATGGCCTACGCCTCGGCGTTCAAGGCCACCGGGGTCAACGGCATCATCGTGGCCGAGCCCGCGGCCGGGCTCATCTCGCCCGCCTTCTGCCACACTTTCTCGTCGGAGTACGTCAAGCGCATCGTCGATGCCGTGCAGGACGAGAACTTCATGGTGATACTCCACAACTGCGGCAACACCGAGACACTGGTGACGGCCATGCTCTTCACCGGCAGCAGAGCTCTGCATTTCGGCAACGTAGTCGATATGACCCGTATCCTCTCCCAGGTGCCGGCCGATGTGGTGGCCTTCGGCAACGTCGATCCTCTCAAGGTCATGAAGATGGGCTCCGTCCACGACGTGAAGTTCCGCACGCTCACCCTGCTGGAGGACATGGCCAAGTACCGCAACTTCGTCCTCTCGACGGGCTGCGAGACGCCTCCCGGCACTCCTCTCGCCAACCTGGACGCTTTCTACAAGACGCTCGACATCTTCAACGCAACTCAGGACATCCGCCACAAGTGGCTGTTCGGCAGCTGAGACACCGGACGAAACGGCAGGCCCTGAGAACGAACCTTCATCTCACGAGCAGGAGAGGATCCGCATGAAACTCAGGAACAAAGCAGTGGTGGTCACCGGAGCCGGTTCGAGCATGGGGAGGGCCATCACCGAGATGCTGGCCCGCGAGGGCGCCAACGTGCTGGCTGTGGCCATGGGTACCAAGCGGCTGGAGGAACTCGCCGCCCGGGTGGGCGACGGCGCCGGCCAGATAGTCCCCTTTAAGGGCGATATGACACTCAAAGCCGACATCGAAGGCATGATCGACGAGGCGCTGCGTCGTTTCGGCAAGCTCGACGTGCTCATCAACAACGCCGGACTCATGGACGACTACAGCCCGGTGGGCGAGTTCGACGACGAGGTTTTCCAGAAGGTACTCAAGCTGAACCTTGAGGCTCCCGC
Organism: Thermoleophilia bacterium; assembly: GCA_040772905.1. Classification (GTDB taxonomy): domain Bacteria; phylum Actinomycetota; class Thermoleophilia; order RBG-16-64-13; family RBG-16-64-13; genus JAXGXJ01. Next base: position 57,013 of record JAXGXJ010000011.1, read on the forward strand.
CTATGCCATGCGCCGGGCCGTCAAGGAGTTCGAGAAGAGCGGCGTGGGCGTGATCATCAACATCGCCTCAGTGGGCGGTCTGTTCGGGGGCCGGGCGGGTGCCGCCTACACGGCTTCCAAGCACGGGCTCATCGGGCTCACCAAGAACACCGCCTACATGTACGCGGACAAGAACATCCGCTGTAACGCCATCTGTCCGGGCTCCATCAAGCGCGAGATGGGCAGCTATGACTTCATGGAGGAACTCAACGAGATCGGCCTGGGCATGGCTGAGAGGGGCCTGGGTCTGGTGGAGCGTCCCGGCGAGGCCGAGGAGATCGCCGAGGTGGCCGTGTTCCTGGCTTCGGACAGTGCCTCGTACATCAACGGGCAGGCGATAGTAGTAGACGGCGGCTGGACGAGCTACTGAGCCTCCCGACTGGGCGCAGTAGCTGTGAGTGGGCCCGCGAGGCCGCGTGCCTGCTCCAGCTGCGCGCGAAAAGCCTGCGCGACCCTTCCGCAGGCACGCGGCCTCGCGGGCTCCCTTACGGTCACTCACTCCCCGCCGGGTCGCTGCCGCGCCCGAAGGGTCGGTGCGGGAGTGTCTGGCTCGCTTCGCGTCGCTAGTTCTGGCCTTCGCCTAGGGGGTTTCCGCGCGCACGAGTCGGGGGTGGGTCGTTTCCCTGTCGCCGGGATGTGCCGTGCTGCCGGCTCGCTTCGCCACGTCGAGCGCTTAGAAGCGGCGGTATGCGTCGGCTTTGTGGTCGATGCGTACCATGAGGACGGTGCCGGCCTCCTCATCCACCGCGTAGATCACTCGATAGGCTCCACGGCGGGTCGACCAGTAGCCGGACAGCTGGCGGCCGAGCGGCTTGCCGACGCGCTTCGGTCCCGCAAGTAAGGGGCCGGTCATGAACTCCACCACTGCCGCGGCGACCGGGCCCGGGAGTCGTTGCAAAGGGCGAGCCGCGGAGGGGGCCACGCGCAGCACGTGCGTGGTCATCTGCCGAGGTAGCGGGCGCGCAGAGCCTCTGCCATGGTGTGTTCTCCGCGTTCAAGTTCTCCGCGGGCGGCTTGTATCTCCTCCAGGGCCCCAGTCGTCGAGAGCAGGTCCAGAGTCTCCTCGAGAGCCTCCAGGTCGTCAGGGCTCAGGAGAACGGCCTCCGTCGCGCGGGAAGATTCAGTCCTTGGATGTAGATTGGCGATCGTGTCCATCCACGCGTCGGCGGCCGGCGATGCTGTATACTTGCATAGCTCAGTCAGCGTGGTCTCAGGAGCCGCGCCGCCGTGAGCGCAACGCTCCGGTGACTGATCCTCGTGGGGGCGACATGGTTTCGACGGGGCTCATGTCTGAGTTCGGGTAGCGAGCCGAGATTGTAGCCGTTCTCGTTAAACAGGCTGCAAAACAACAATTGCCAAACCTGAATTGGCTCTGGCCGCTTAGTCTTTAACTAGACTACAGCGCCTGTCACGCCTCCCGCGTCTGCCGGGGAGGGCCGTGGCATAAACCAGGCGGACTCACTCCCGGCGAGTGCCGCCGGCGTCGGGGGAAAATGAAGGTGGCTGGCCGAACGCAGCCTGCTCCTACGGCGGCGCGAGGCGAGAAACGTAGTAGGGGCTACGCTCGTAGAAACCTGGGCCAGACGGGTTTCGGACGGGGGTTCGATTCCCCCCGCCTCCACCAAAAGCGTCTTACTCAAACCATCGACCAAAGAAAGGGCCGATCGGCCCCATGCATGATGGTTTGACGGCGACGTCTTTGGGATTTCAGGTTGAATCTGGAGCCTGCTCGTGTGAGCGGGCTCTTTGTCGTTCTGGGGAGATGTCACCTCATCCTCGCGGCAAGCCGCACGCAGGGCCGGGCTCAGGAGGGTGTCGAACGGGGGCGCAAGTTCAGGAACCAGAGTTGTATCAGGATTGACCAGGATTCGTTTGAAGAACACCTGGTTGAACTGCTTCTTGATGTGGTCGGGCGCCGTCTTGTACGCCAATGCACAGTCCACGGTGAGGTCCAGTGCGGCATCGAGATTGCGCATGATTTCGTCAAACTTGACGTCGCTGGCATCTAGCTTGCTGGCGATCTGGCGCAGCGCCGCCGTTATTCTCTCTTGCTCCCTTCTCAGAACGTCGAGCGGAATGGCATCCTCGTAGTGAGCCTGCATCAGGCGGTCGCGCTGCCTCTCCAGCTTTTCTCTCTGCCTGCGGAGATCGCCGTGCTCGCTCTCGGACTCGGCCTTGGCCTTCTTCAGTTCCTCGACCAGCATGGCTTCAACCTGGCGGCGAAAGGCTGGGTCGAGGGCAATCCGCTCGTAGTGATCTTCGATACTCGCCTCAACCTCGTCGATGAGCACCGCTTTCTGGCGGCACTTGTTCCTTTTGCTGTGACGAGCAGAACACATGAAGTAGGGATAGTAGGTGCCCGAGCGCGATTTCGCTATCTGCACAAGAAGCCGAGAGCCGCAAACACCACAGAAGACCGTTCCTTTGAGGAAGTGGGGATGTTCCCGTGTCCGCTCTCCATTGAGGTGCGTGGAAAGCACATCCTGAACGGTCTGCCAGACTTGTTCGTCAATCAGGGGTTCGTGCTTTCCCTGGTAGGTTGCTCCCTTGTAGGTGACCACCCCTTTGTAGTAGGGGTTGATGAGGATCTTGTTCAGCTTAGGCGGGGTGATCGGAACCGAGGGAATACGTGGCGTGCCGAGCGTCGTTAGACCTCGGTCTGCCAGGTGTTCTGCCAGCTTGGCTACAGTCCATTCGCCGGTAGCGTAGAGCAAAAAGGCCTGTCGGACGAGCGGCGCACGCTCCTCGTCAACAACCACGGTTCTTGCCTCACGGCCCTCACCATCGAGGGTGCGCATGTTCCGGTATCCCAAGGGAGCGCGACTGACGGTTCCACCACCTCGTACCTTCTGAGTCATTCCCTTGGTGACCTCGTTGGCAAGGTTGCGAGAGTAGAACTCGGCAATCGATGACATGATTCCGTGCAAGAGCATTCCCGAGGGAGTCTGGTCGATGCTCTCCGTGGTGGAGACCAGTCTGACTCCGGCCTGGTCAAGAGCGCGGTTGATCTCAACATCATCCGCCCGATTGCGGGCTAGGCGATCGATCTTGTGGACGATGACGTAGTCAACCTCATTCTCCGAAATGTAGTCGAGCATGCACTGCAGCTCGGGGCGGTTGGCGGTCTTGGCCGATGCTCCTCGGTCCACAAACTCCTTAACCACAATGGCGCCGAGAGAGGCGGCCTTGCGTTTGTTGGCCTCGCGCTGGGCGGGAATGGAGAAGCCCTCTGATTCTCCCCCTCGGTAGGCTTGGTCTCGCGTAGAGACCCGAAGATAGGAAACGGCGACTCTTGGCGTGAGATCCTTGGCCAGCATCTCCGCGAAGGGCGCCGCCGTTTGGGCAAGTGCGTTCATAGAACAGGTTTCCTCATTTAGATCCTTCATGATGTACCTCTCTTCGGCAACATCATCAAGGACTTTCTGAGGTTCGTCCCCGGCACAGGCGTCGCTCGCACTGGGTGAGCGCGGGTCAGTCCTCACGAGTGGACTCCCCCTGGACGTCTCCCTGGTTGGGGGAGGCAGCGCCGCTTTGCAGTAGCGCCTCCAGCTTGTCGAGGGTAATGACCCGAAAGAGTCGGGTGGCGAGAGTCTCGGTATCTCTCAGGTAGCGTTCGATGGTGTTCTCTCGGCGAGTGCTCGGGACGATCCAAACCACGGCTGGGAACAGGCCCAAGTTCTGCTGTTCAGCGCCGCTGTGAAAGTAGTCCTGGTAGTTGAGGCAGCTCCGCACCACCCTCGACGGGGGTTCGGTGGCCAGATCGATCTCGAAGAACCAGTGGTCCTCGAAGTCATCGGTTGCTGTCACAACAGCTAGGTCCGGCTTCACGCGCGCTGTGCCGCCTCCAGGGGCGCCGTAGGCGCGCCAACTGTCCGGCTCGCGCTCAATGCCCACGAGAGCAATCCTGTCGCCGCGTGCGGCCTCACAGAGGCGCAGGGCAACCTCGGCGACGGCCAAGGTGTGTCTGAGGAAAGTGGACGAAGGCTCGTGTTCGCGGTATCGGCTGGGTCGTCCCTCGACTGCACTTATCCTTTGCAGCAATCTCGCACCGATTGAACTGAGACTCCACACGTATGCGCCGGACCCGGCCCGAACTCCACCGACGCGGCGTTCTAGGGTGACGAGCACGCGCAGCTCGCGGAGCTTTTTCAGCACGCGGTTCGCAGAGCGCAGAGCAGCTATCGGGCTTGGGCTGTCTATGAAGTGGAAGCGAGAAATCTGTCGCGTTGTCAGGAATCGATAGGCTGCCACCGAAGCTACGATTTCCATGTCGCGATCGGTGAGCCCAGCTCGAATGTCTTCCAGCTGTCGACGTCCAACTCGTGGCCCGCTCATGACCGCCGCCTCTCCGGGATGGGTAGTCTCCACCACCGAGATGGTGGGGGAGTCTCGTCCCTTGTCGGCAGGTCGAGGGCCTGTCTCCCGGCAGTTCGGCCATTGTTAGTCGTCTCGACTCGTCGATCGGTACGACACCCCTTTGTACGAGCCGAGGCACTCATTGTCGTCTCCTTGGTCGGCGTCCGACCGTTTCGGTCTCGTCAGGGGTGGGTGTCTTGGGCTGGCTAAGTCCAATCGCACGCAGCACGTCTGCTTCGATCTCGTCGACCGGTCGTCCGTAGGCTTCGGCGCTGTTAGCTTTCAACTCAACTGGGTCAGAGATTGGCTGCGATGGCGGCATGGTCTGGCCAGATATCCATCCCAAAGAGTGTCCGTCGTTCATGAGGTGGGCATAGACTCCGTAGCGGGGCAGCAGCATGAAGTCGGCGGTGTCAAGGTTGGTGGCCATGGCGGCCATGTCATGGGCGTCTCCGGCATTGAGACCGAAGACGATCTTGTTTCTGGCGTTGGCGTCGACTCCGGCTCGAAGTGTCGGCGGAAGCTGATTACGATACTGGTGGGCAAGCGTGAAGCCCACACCGAGCCCTCGGGCTTGCGATAGGGCATCAGCCAGATCGGTGGGCAGGGCCAAGTAATCCTGCACTTCATCGATGAAGATGCTGACAATGCGCCGTCGTTCCGGCGGCAGCGACGCTCGGCCGAGCACCAGGGGCCATAGTTGAGCGACAACCAGTGATCCCAGCAGTCGCGCACCTTCCGCTCCGATGAGTCCCTTGTTGAGCGAGATAAGCACGATCCGTTGTTTGGTGAATAGATCATTCAGCTGAAAGAGAGGCTCAGTCTGGCCCAGGACTGAGCGTAGTGCCGGACGCAAGAGGAACTGGCGAAGCTTGTTCATCACTGGGGCGATGGCCTGCTCGCGCTGCGCGGTCGACATCGATTCATATGCGGCCCAGAAGGGTACGAGTCCAACTCGGTCGGTGATTCCCTTGGTGAGTTTGTGCCTGAAATGGGCGTCGGTGAGCAGAGTGGGCAGCCAGACGAGCGATGAGTTGGGACACAATGCCAGGGTCAGTAGGGCGCTTGTCAGGATGTCCTGCGTCCGAGGACCCCACGAGTCCGCGAAGAGTTCCTTGAAGACCGCGAGTACGCTGTCAGCAACGAGCGCGGGGTTGCGGTGTGTGCCTGCTAGCGGATTGAGGCCGACCGGTCGAGGATCAGAGGGGTCGATCACGACAACATCGTTCTTGCGGGAATCTGGAATCCTCGCCAAGACGTCGCAGGTGAGATCGCTCTTGGGGTCGATTAGAAGGACACCGCGCCCGGCAGCAATGTCTGCGCAAATGAGGCTCAGCATGGCCGTCGACTTCCCGGCGCCCGTAGGCCCGAGTAGGACGGTGTGCTGGAGGGAGTCTCTAGCCGAGATGCCCAAGGTGACGGTGTCGCCAGGAGCGGATGACGCGGCAAAGGGTCGGTCTGAGTCTCGCATCCTATATGGCGGCGGCAGCATCCGAGGATGGATTCCCTTGACGCCGGGCAGCGTTCCTTCGCCAAGGGGCCAGCCCAGGAGCGACACGAGTTCAGGAGCGCCTAGATTCATGGGCCAACGCCACGGTCGCCGAGCAGTGTTAAGAGCGGCCGATGATTCCCCAACTATGCGCAGGTGGGCACCCGCTGACTCGGCAACTTTCAGTCCACCGACGACATTGGAGATTAGTCGGCGTTCCTGCCAGGAAGACTCAGCCGTGGCACCGACGCGGATGATGGTCTTGAAGCCATGGGAGTGGGCACGGGACTTCATGCTTGACCGAGCTTCGCTAGAAGCCGGAGGGACGGTCCCCAGCAAGTGATCCAGCCAGGTAGCTCGCGGATCGCAGGGTTGGCCGGGGAGCTGTGACGGGGCGACACGAGCACCGAGGATTACCTGAAGGACGACCTCGCCTCCCTCGGGCTTGGCAGTGGCAAGACCGGCGAGCACTGAACGTATCGCTGAACTCACCCGGTCAGTCGAGAGGGCGAGCGAATGGTGGCTGACACCCACCCTGACAGCCGTTGTCGTCTTGGTACGGTGGCTGGTTGCTGACAGCCGAATGTTCTCAACGTGGGACGTCAGCAGCTGCGCAAGCCCGCGCTGTTGTGGAGTTCCACAGCCGACAAGATAGCGGATGCCCTCCTCGTTGCTGTGGACTTCCCACACCACCGTGCCCAAGCTTCGATCAGCAGACAGGTGGCTTAGAAGATCAAGAGCTACGTCCGCATCAAGCGGTCGGGGCCACCAGACCTCGCGCCAGGTGATAGTTCTACTCCGGCGGCTCATGGTCGTCTCCGTGGGCAGAGTGAGTGGCGTGGTCCTGCTCTGCTTCCGCTTCGGTTGCCGCGCGGTGTAGAGCTAGAGAGAGAAAGGCTCGGCTTAGCTTGCGGACATCCAACTCTGCGTTTGGCTCAGCAACAATCCGGACCAGATTGGCACGAACTGGGCGTCCTCTCTGTCTCTGGGCTCGCCTGCGGGTGTCCCTTATCCTTGTTCGTTTCTGGTGCCGGTCTTCGGACCGATCATCGTTGTCTCTGGGCATGGCTACCATTGGCGCCATCGCCACCACCTGAGCGTCGCGAACACAATGACTGCCACGATCCCCAGGATCAGTAGGACCCACCAGATCTGGGCTAGAAGCATCACGCTCAACCAGAGGGCAAATGTCACTCCGAGAATCGCTAGAGCACCTCGCCACAGCTTCTCGGTCAGTCTTCTTGGCTCGTCGGCCATGATTAGTCCCTTTCATGACTTGTTCCTCACTGCGGGAGAGTCCGGAACGGGATAGCCGGGGATGTCGATGTCCGACGCGATCTGATCGCCCCAGACGTCCCAGCCCAGGCGTGGTCTGCGTGCGAAGAGTTCCAGATAGGGGCCGGGGGAGACGCGTTCAATAACCGCGTACTGTTCCTCCGGCTTGTGGCTGTGGTCCTGAAGGGGTGCGTACATCCACGTGGGCTGTGCACGAAAGCGCACCGGCGCCTTGCCCCGAGTACCGAGAATCACGTGCTCGGTGGCATTGCGGAGGTACTGACCAAGCGTGAAGCGCGGTTTTATCCAGGTGAGCGGGCTGCGTGGGGTGAAGCCCCACGCCTCAAGCACATCGTAGCCATGCCTAAGTGTGGCATTTGTAACCCAAAGCCAGCAGTGGCTCGACTCGGGATCGACCAGGTCGGCAACCGGCATGGCCTTTATCTGTTCGAGCGTCATCAACTTGTAGTGGCGCTCGGCACCGAGAGAGTTCTTGCCTTTCTGCAGCACGTCCCATGGTGGGTCAGCCATGACCGTGCGATAAAGAATCTTGTTCAATTCATGTCCTCCTTCCATCACGGCTCGGACGCCTTAGCGACCGGCCGTTCTGGTATCCAGTACACACCCGTTTGGACTGGGAACCTAGCCCTGACCGACCACTACAGAGAGCGGTCGGTCGGGGCAATCCACGGGGTGAAGTGCCCATCAGGGGTGACGCAAGACGCCGTTGTGTTTTTGGCTACGGGCTCCGTCGTGGGCCTTGCTCGGATTGCTTCGGGAAGCCTCGAATGACTCCATGATGAGCGCCTTCCGCGCTTCGTGAGCCTGGCCGTTCAGCCAAGTCTCGTGCTGCAAAGCCAACGCCTGCAGGTTTCTCTGGGTTTCGGCGAGGTCGCGCTTGATGCGCCTGATCCTCGCGTGACGACGGCGCTTCCTCCACTCGTCGATTTCAGTTGCGATCATCAGTCCCATCATCGCGAGCACTCCTGCAGTTAAGGAAATGAAGAGGAGGTCGGCCATCGCTACCACCTACTGATGGCCTGGGCGGCACCCAGCGCGTAGGCATCAACGATGTGCTTGTAGCGGGCGGCTCCGGACGGGGCGATCTTGCAGAGATGGTTTTCGAGTTCGCTGAGCGCCCCGGCGTTCTGGAGGGCGGTGTTGGTAACGAACGCCCGTGCCTGCTCGCGCATGTTGGCTACCAGACCCTGGCAGATAACCCGCTCCAGCTCGCGGGAGGTCTGGCGCTGCATCGGCTTGCTGAGCTGCTCAATGGCCTGGGGGATACCCCCGTTTCCGGACAACGCTAGCTGTGTGTTTCCCATGGTTCGATATCCTTTCTCTTGGACCATGACCGGCGGCCTTCCCGCCTGAGAAGAGTCTCGCAACGAGGTTGGAGGGTTAGGTGTAGGGGCAACTGGCTGACTTCGGGCGATTGTGAAATCCATAGAGAATCGGCCGAAGTCTTTATATAGTTGGAGGCAATGGCCAACGCGCTTGACATCCCCGTGCCTACACCTGATGAGCTGGACGGCGAGCTCGCTAGGGTAAGGCGTATCGGCATAACCGAAATGCGGCGGTTGGACCTTCCTGCACTGACGATTGCAGCGCGAGCGGCGGGCCGAGTCGAACCACATGATCCAGTAGGCACATATGTCATTGAGCAGATGCTGCGGGACGTCGTCGTGAGCATCGGTGGCTCGGACGGCGATCTTGCGGCTAAGCTATTTGGCCTTACGGAAGAGACCAGGGCTGGACGTCCGCCAGCACTCCGGCAGATGGCAGCTGAGGATGCCCACGTGTCAGTGGCTCACTTCCGGCATGTGTATGAGCCACGGCTTCGCGCGGCTCTTGCCGACCGAGTACTCGCCGAGGTTCATGAATATCGCTTGCGGCTTGCACGCCTGCGACTCGACGTACGCATTCCGGTTCATAGCCGACTGGCTGTCGAATGGCTTGCACGCTTCGAAGCGATGTACAGCATATGGACGCCGTTATCCGGGGTGGGCAATGATCTAACGGCCTACCGCTCAACACTGCTCGAAGAAGATCGGCCCTGGGATCTTGCGACGCGCTCGGATGTCGTCGGCGACTCGGACACCACTCAGGAGATCCAGGCGGCTGGCTACGTGACCGACGCGCTCGCGCACTTCGCGTCGTTCCTCGCCGAACTGAGGGACTTTCAGGTTCGCTTCGGTGGTCTCTGGTTGCTTCCCGAGCCACAAGCAGAAACAGACCTACGTGATGCCGTCTATCGGGCCGTAATCTCTAGCCCCAACAACGAGCGAGATGACTCGTTCCTGCGCACTGTGATGTCGGAGGTTCCCGGTCGGGAACTACACCTGTTTCTTCGCTCGCTCGCGAGTACTGACATCGGACAAGACATGCATGCCGAGTGGCAAGACTGGGCGGATACCTGTCAATGCAGCTGGGAACTCGGATCGCGAACGGGGCGAAACTACTTCCCAACCCATCTTACTCATCCGGGCATCTCCGACCATTGTGATGTGCACAAGTTAATAGCCGCGTGCAACGACTACTGCCTGATCCTTGATGACGCCTGGGACGCAATCGCCGATTGGTATCACGATGTACCCAAGCCGACAAGGAATCACGTCACGGCTGAGGAGATCTATGAGGCTCGTGAGAATCCTCTCCCACCGCATCTCTTGAAACGTCGCAGAGATTGACAAGCGCAGGTATATGCATTTTGTGTATGGATTATGCGGTGGTATAACTATAGTCAGTTCCAGCGCCCATTTCGCATCGACTGCTGGTCGTGCCTGACCGCAGGAGAAGGCGATATCTCTCGTTGCCGTCCGATCCCAGTAGTAGAGTAAGAAGGCGCGTGGCGTTGTCGAGAACGTCATCTCGATTCAATTCACCATGAGGCGCGAATATGACAAGAACCAATAGACTTCAAGACGCAACCCTGCTATCGGCGCAGAAGGCGGTGATGTGGTAGTGGCGCTCAAGAAGTCAGATCTGTACAGCTCGCTGTGGAATAGCGCGGACGAGCTTCGTGGCGGTATGGACGCCAGCCAGTACAAGGACTACGTCCTCACTCTCCTGTTCGTGAAGTATGTCTCCGACAAGGCCAAAGCCGACCCATACAGTCTCATCACCATCCCTGATGGTGGCTCGTTCGATGCCCTGGTTGCTGCCAAGGGCAAGTCCAATGTTGGAGAACTAGTCAACATCGCCATCCACAAGCTTGCTGAGGCCAACAACCTAGTTGACGTACTCAAGAATGCCGACTTTGACGACCGCACCAAGCTGGGCGATGGCCGCGACCTCGTTGATCGCGTCTCGAACCTCATTGGAATCTTCCAAGACCTTGATTTCACGGGCTCTCGTGCCGAGGGCGACGATCTGCTGGGCGATGCGTACGAGTACCTCATGCGCCACTTCGCTACGCAGTCTGGCAAGAGCAAGGGACAGTTCTATACGCCCGCCGAGGTCTCGCGGGTGATGGCCCAACTGCTGCAGATTCCGGCAGACACGCCCAAGTCCACTACCGTCTATGACCCCACCTGCGGCTCGGGTTCATTGCTTATCAAGGTGGCAGACGCCTCACCGCACGGCTTGACCATCTACGGCCAAGAGAACGACGTCGCAACCTGGGCGATGGCTCGAATGAACATGATTCTCCACGGCAACGAGACCAGCGACATCCGCCAAGGCAATACCCTCGCGAACCCCAGATTTCTCAGCGGCGGCAAGCTCGACACGTTCGACTATTTGGTGGCCAATCCGCCGTTTTCAAACAAGACGTGGAAGAACGGCGTCGAGAACGACTTTGGGCGCTTCGACGGCTATGACAGCCCGCCCGAGAAGAATGGCGACTACGCCTTCTTGCTGCACATGGTTAAGTCGCTCAAGTCCACCGGCAAAGGCGCAGTCATCCTTCCACATGGCGTGCTCTTCCGAGGTAACGCAGAGGCCAACATCCGCAAGGAACTGGTAGAACGCGGCTACATCCAAGCCATCATTGGGCTGCCGCCGAACCTGTTCTATGGGACCGGCATTCCGGCTTGCATTCTGGTGCTCGACAAGCGGGATGCTCAGAGCCGCACCGGCATCTTCATGGTCGACGCCAGCAAGGGTTTCGCTAAGGATGGCCCTAAGAACCGGCTGCGCTCGCGCGACATGCACAAGATTGTCGACGCCTTCACGAAGCAGGAAGGGATTCCGCGCTACGCCCGCATGGTGCCCGTGGCAGAGATTGCCGATGCAAAGAACGACTACAACCTCAACATCCCACGCTACATCGACTCCTCTGAGCCTGAAGACATCCAGGACCTGCACGCACACCTACAGGGCGGTATCCCAAACCGCGATCTCGATGCGTTGCGGCCCTATTGGGATGCGTTCCCGACTTTGCGCTCCGCCTTGTTCAAGGCGCTACGCGATGGCTACTCCGAACTGGCGGTAGCCAAGGCCGACATCCAGGCGACGATCACCGAGTCAGACGAGTACAAGGCATTTGCCAATGGCACCGTCGAGGCGGTGGCTGGCTGGTGGTCCAAGCATCACGGACAACTTGAAGATACAGAGAACAAGACTAAGCCCGCCGATCTCATCTGCAATCTGTCCGAAGAGCTTCTGACCATCTTTCGCGCGCGTCCGCTCATAGATGAATACGGTGTCTATGAGCAGCTGATGTCGTACTGGAATGACACGATGCACGACGACGTTGCCCTGATTGTCTCAGAGGGATGGGTGCAGGCGGCCAAGCCCCGCAAGGCACGTACGTGGAAGGACAAGAACAACAAGACGAAGTACGAGGATGCTCATCTGCAGTTCGGTTCTGGAGCCAATGCCGAACGTTGGGTAATGGATCTCGTGCCGCCCGAGCTTGTTGTGAATCACTTCTTCGCCCAGGACCGAGATGTCATCGATGCCCTGACTATTGCTGTTGAGAAAGCTGCACAGGCCATCGAGGAGTACGTGGAGGAACATGCCGTCGAGGACGGGCTGCTGTGGGAAGCAGCCGACGTCGAGGGCAAGGTCACAGCCAAGCTCGCGAAGGAGCGCCTGAAGGATGCCAGGCGCGAGGGTGCTGAGAAGGAAGAGATCGACGCTCTCAGCCACGTCATTAAGCTGTTCGAGGCCGAGACCACAACCAAGAAGCAGGCAAAGCAAGCACAAACCGAACTTAACCTGAAGACGCTCAAACAGTACGGCAAGCTCACTGCAAGCGACGTGCGCACGCTCGTCATCGACGATAAGTGGGGCGACACGCTGAGTGGTCGCATCAACCGAGAAGTCATTGCGCTTGGGCAGGTACTGATTACGCGCCTGCGAGTGTTGGCTGACCGCTACGAGTCGACCGTCGGAGACATCGAAGCCCGGGTCGAAGAACTGAGCGCCAAGGTGACAGCACATCTGGCCGAGATGGGGCTCAAGGCATGAATGGCTGGGTCACGTCAACCCTAGGTGATCTGGGAGAGCCAATCATCGGTCTAACATACTCGCCGAGCCAGATCTCGATGGACGGCACTTTGGTCCTTCGCTCTTCGAACATTCAGAACGGGCAGCTAGCGCTCGATGACGTTGTTCGGGTTAGCGCACCGATTCCAGAGAGGATCAGAATTCGCAAAGGCGACATCTTGATTTGTGTTCGAAATGGTAGCCGGCCTCTTATTGGCAAGAGCCTGTATTTGGATGAGCGCGTTGCGGGGGAGACATTCGGCGCGTTCATGTCGGTCTTTCGGTCGTCGCTAAACCCATACCTCAGATTCTTCTTCCAATCAAATTCGTTCAAGCGTCAGGTTGATGAGCATCTCGGAGCAACCATCAACCAGATCACCAATGCCAGTCTGCGCAGCTTCGTGGCCTCGTATCCGGAGAATGGGAGCGAGCGGCAGACGATTGCCGCTGCGCTTGGTGATGTGGAGGATCACATCACGGCACTTGACCGACTGATTGCGAAAAAGCGGGATATCAGACAAGGCATGATGCAGGAACTGCTGACCGGCCGCACCCGCCTTCCCGGCTTCGCTTCCACCTGGGCAATACGAAAGCTCGGAGACCTCCTGTCGTACCGTCAGCCCGGGCAGTATTTGGTCGCAAGCACGGAATATGTCGATGCTGGTGTGCCGGTTCTAACGGCGGGTAAGTCGTTTGTTCTCGGCCATACCACTGAGAGACACGGTATCTTCAATGAACTGCCAGTGATCATCTTTGACGACTTCACGACTGACTCCAAGTTCGTGACGTTTCCGTTCAAGGCGAAGTCGTCGGCGATGAAGATGCTCAGTGCCAAGACGAGCGTTGACTTGCGCTGGGTCTACGAGCGGATGCAGCTCATCGATTTTGTGGCCGTGGACCACAAGCGTCGTTGGATTTCGGAATACAGCCGAATCGAGGTCGCAACTCCAGACCTAGAGGAACAGCGAGCACTTGCGGCAATCGCGGCAGAAGCACAGGCCGAAATCGACGCCCTCAAGGCTCGGCTTCGCTCCGCCCGCGCCATCAGGCAAGGCATGATGCAGGAACTGCTGACCGGCCGCACCCGCCTGCCGGTCCAGGAGGTTGCGGTATGAGTGTTGGCGACATCGAACGAAAGACGCAGGCTCGGGTCGTCGGTCTGTTCCGTGATCGCCTTGGCTACGAATACGGCGGCAATCGTGAGGATTGGGACAATACCAATGTCGACGAAGACGTGCTGCGCCAGAACCTGCAGGCTCGTAACTATGAGGAAGAGACTGTCAGCCTCGCGCTCAACCAACTTCGGACTGCGGTATCTCTCGGCGCAGGCGGTTCGCTCTACGACGCCAACAAGATGACTTATGAACTGCTGCGCTACGGTGTGAAGGTCAAGCGTTCGCAGTCCGAACTGACCGAGGCCGTCCACCTGATCGACTGGGCCAATCCGCAGGCCAACCATTTTGTCGTTGCAGAAGAAGTAACGGTGAGAGGTGAACACACCAAACGGCCAGATGTGGTGCTGTTCGTCAACGGCATTGCGGTAGCGGTCATCGAGCTCAAGCGCTCTAAGATTGACGTCAGCGAAGGCATTCGCCAGAACATCGGCAATCAGAAGCAGACTTTCGTGCGCCCGTTCTTCACGACGGTGCAATTGCTGTTCGCGGGTAATGATGTGCAGGGTCTGCGCTACGGCGTAATCGAGACTCCCGAGAAGTACTGGCGATCCTGGAAAGAGCCAACCGAAGAGGCCAACCCGCTCGATGCGGCTCTGATCCAGATGTGCTCCAAAGAACGTCTGCTGGAGCTGATTCACGACTTCATCGTGTTTGACGCGGGCATCAAGAAGACGGCCCGTCACAACCAATACTTCGGTGTCAAGGCCGCACAGGAGCGCGCAAAGACCCGCGAGGGCGGCATCATCTGGCACACCCAAGGCTCTGGCAAGAGCCTTACGATGGTATGGCTGGCCAAGTGGATTCGTGAAACCCAGACTGACGCCCGCGTCCTCATCATCACCGACCGTGAAGAACTAGACGAACAGATGGGCGGCAGCCGCAAAGCCGGGGGACGCATTGGCGTCTTCGCTGGGGTTGGCGAGTCCATTCACCGCACCGAATCTGGTGCAGATCTCATCACCACGCTCGGTGCGAGTCAGCCTCCACTCATCTGCTCCCTTATTCACAAGTTCGGTACCCGCGGTGATGGTTCTGACCTCACCGAGGACGACGAGGCTGACGAGGCGTTCATCAAAGAGCTGCGGGCGAAGGTGCCTGCTGGCTGGGCGGCCAAGGGAAACATCTTCGTGTTTGTCGACGAAGCCCACCGCACCCAGAGCGGCAAGCTCCACGATGCCATGAAGGCATTGCTGCCCGGTGCCATGTTCATCGGCTTCACAGGCACGCCGCTGCTGCAGGCTGATAAGGCGACCAGCTTGCAGACTTTCGGCAGTTTCATTCACACGTACAAGTACGACGAGGCAGTGCGCGATGGCGTGGTACTGGATTTGCGCTACGAGGCTCGCGACATCGATCAGGAACTCAAAGGTGCCACCCAGGTTGACGAGTGGTTCGACCTCAAGACCCAGGGGCTGACCGACCTCAGCAAGGCACGGCTCAAGAAGCGCTGGGGTACTATGCAGAAGGTCGTCTCGGCTAGGTCACGCGCCGAGAAGATCGTTCACGACATCCTGATGGACTTCGAGCGTGAACCTCGCCTGGTCAGCGGGCGCGGTAACGCCATGCTGGTAGGCGACAACGTCTACCAAGCGTGCAAGTTCTACGAGTTATTTGTGCAGGCGGGTTTCAAGGGCAAGGTCGCCATCGTCACCAGCTATGTCCCCAATGCCACTGGCATCTCCAAGGAGGACGCTGGCGACGGCGACAACGAAGAGCTGCGGAAGTATGACGTCTATCGGCAGATGCTGGCTGACTTCTTCGGTGTGTCAGCTGATGAGGCCGTGGGTCGCATCGATGAGTTTGAGACCGAGGTCAAGCGCCGCTTTGTCGAAGAGCCGGGCCAGATGCGATTGCTCATCGTGGTCGATAAGCTCCTGACCGGCTTCGATGCTCCAAGCGCCACCTATCTCTACATCGACAAGAAGATGCGTGATCACGGCCTGTTCCAAGCCATCTGTCGTGTCAACCGTCTTGACGGCGATGACAAGACCTATGGCTACATCATCGACTACCGCGACCTGTTCAAGTCCATCGAGTCCGCCATCGATGACTACACGTCCGAAGCCTTCGATGGTTATGACAAGAAGGACATCGACGGGTTGCTCAAGAATCGCCTCGACTCCGCCAAGGAGGATCTGGACGAAGCGCTTGAGCAGATACGGGCGTTGTGCGAGCCAGTGGCGCCACCCAAGGGCACCGTGGAGTTCCAGCACTATTTCGTTTCCGATGTGCCGGGAGATACCGACCAGATCAAGGCCAACGAGGCCAAGCGCGTCGAGCTCTACAAAGCCACGGCCTCTCTTGTCCGTCGCTACTCAGCTATCGCCAACGAGATGGAAGACGCGGGGTACACAGCTGCCGAGGCTGAGGCCATCAAAGACGAGGTGAAGTTCTTCGTCTCGGCACGTGATGAGGTCGAACTAGGCGCTGCGGAGAACCTCGACTTGAAGCAATTCGAGGCGGGGATGCGTTCGTTGTTGGACACCTATATCCAAGCTGATCCGGTCGAGAAAATCGCCACATTCAAGCAGGGCCTGGTGCAACTGATTGTCGAGCGAGGCTCTGGTGCAATTGACGAGCTACCGGAAGGTGTAAAGAAGAGCAAGGAAGCTGTCGCCGAGACCATCATCAACAACGTTCGTAAGACGATCGTCGACGAGCGTCCGATGAACCCGAAGTACTACGACACCATGTCGTCGCTCTTGGATGCCCTGATCGAGCAACGCAACAAGGCAGCCGACGACTATGAGTCCTATCTGAAGCAGTTGCTGGAGTTGGCAGACAAGGTCGGCAAGGGCGAATCGGACACCAAATATCCAGTGTGGGCCACCAGTCGAGGGCAGAAAGCTCTGGTGGACTTCGGTTTGCCAGACGAGGTCGATCCCGAGTTTATCCATGACACCATCCAGCAGAGCAAGAACCACGGCTGGGCCGACGACCGGACAGGCATGAAAGAGCGCGCTCTGGCGCAGGCACTCCGTAGAGCGTTGCCTGATGGCTATAACAACGAAGATCTCGCGCGTCTCATCGGCCTCCTGAAGGAGCATGATGAGTACCGCTAGTGCCCTCATCACTGTCGCCGGGCTTGATATCGACGTCGTCTTCAAGGACATCAAGAACCTGCACATCTCGGTCTATCCGCCTGTGGGTCGTGTCCGCGTTGCGGCGCCAGAGCGGATGGAAGAGGAGAACATTCGGCTCGCCATTGTCCAGCGACTATCTTGGATCAAGCGCCAGCGCAAGCAGCTTCAAGATGCAGATCGCCAGTCGGAGCGCAGGATGATCTCGGGGGAATCGCACTACGTCTGGGGCAAGCGGTATCGGCTAGATGTCTCACGCACTAGTGGACATCATGCTGTGGAAATCAATGGAAAGAGCCTGCTAGTAATAGCACCAGAGGGTTCTGATGCGGAAGCGCGGTTCAGAACTCTGGACCGTTGGTACCGTCGCCAGCTCAAGGCCGTGCTGCCACAGCTGCTGGCCAAGTGGGCACCAGTAATCGGTGTCGACGCGCCGAAGGTGGCCGTGCGTCGCATGAAGACGAAATGGGGTTCCTGCAATCCGAAGTCGCGTCGTATTTCATTGAATCTCGAGTTGGCCAAGAAGCACCCCGGCTGTCTGGAGTACATCCTCGTTCACGAGATGGTTCACCTGTCAGAGAGAACCCACGGAGATCGGTTCACCTCACTCATGGACAGCTATCTGCCCAGTTGGCGAGCAATGCGGGATGAATTGAATCGAGCGCCACTAACTCACGAGGAGTGGACGTGGTAGATGGCTGCGGTGGCAGTCTTTGGAATGAGGAGCGCGAGCACCTCCACGAGCTTCTGGAACAGGTCAATCCGACGCTTGCTGGTCTCTACCATCTAGCGATCCATCTGATAGACGAGTCACCCCACTCTTGGGAAGACAAGGCTCGGCTTTCCCTTGTTGGCCACTGCTTTCGAGAGTTGATGAATCGATTGCCAGATGCGCTTGATGACGTTGAAGGAGTACCAACTGGCAACCAGTCAGAGGAGACAAAGAGCCTGATTGAGCTTCTGCAAGCGCACGAAGCCTATCGCAGTGAACCGATCGAACGTCCTGTTCCCAGAGATCTTCTACATGCGCTTGACAGGTTCGCTGCCGCTCGTGAGACGGGTGCTCGCATAGAACTCAAGCGTGACGCTGCTGCGGTGCTTGGAACGGACGATGTCCACGACCCGGCACTTGGCCCGTGGCGACGAGCACGGAAGTTCTTCATGAAACGCACTCATATCAACTACTGCGACGGTACCGAAGAGGAGAAGGATGTGTTGCCATCGACGGAACAGCTGATGGAGCACGTTCAAGTGGTGGAGGCAGCCCTTCGCGTGAGACGTGGCAAGTTCTTTGATAGCTACAAGGAAGTCGAGGATATTGTCTCCAACGCAAACGAATTGAATGGCGAGGAGAGTATCAAGCCGTGAGTAGCATAGGCGGATACCGCGTACCAGATGACGCGGAAGTAACAAGTGCTCTTGCTCGTCTTGGGAAGCTGCCTCTTCGCCGAGCGTTCTACGGCAAACTCGAGAATCCGAATTGGGTTGTCCCTCTTCTCGAGCACGGGGCGTTCAAGAACCCTCCAGCGACCACCGTGATGCCTGATGGCATGGTCCTTTCAGACCCATGGCCTGAGATCGACTATCTCGTTCGAATGGCGCCTATTGTCAGCAAGGATGTTACCAAGGTGTTTGAGGGCATTGCAGCATCAGACAACCAGTGGGTTCGTCGCGGAATCATGGAAGCTGCGTCAGAGCTGTCGCCCGACGATTCAGCCAAGCTCGTGCCGTTCATCAAAGAATGGATTGGCGACAAGTCGGCCAACTTCAGGATTCATCCAAATCATATATCCCGTCTGATTGTCAGACTTCTAGAGGCCGGAAAGAAGGCTGGGTATCAGTTGGCAAACGCATATTTTGAGCCGCAGCCCGCAGTACAGAAGCAGGAGTACAGACTGGCGGAACCCACAGCCGGGTTGGAGCCATACTGGTATGCGGAAAGCCTTCCGGCCGTTGCTCGGGCTCTCAGTGAAAAGAGCCGAGTACCAACCTTGATTCGTTGGCTAGAGAAGCACGAACAGTACTCGCGATCAGATGGTAAGAAGTCGCTCTATGACACAAGCCACATCTGGCGTCCCCTCATTCGTGAACCCGAGGAGCACAATGTTCACGAGATAGCTGACGCCTTGGTCGATGCCACGCGCGAAGCACTGATTGTTGAGGTCAGGTCGTCATCCGGCAATCGCCTGGTCAAGCTAGTTGAGCACGAGGAACCGCTGCTGCGACGCATTGCCTTGTTCGTATTGGCTGTCGCAATTGGCGAGATTGAAGACAAGACTTCCGGTTCGGCGCTGACGGATCGAGAGAAGTGCTTGGCGGAAGCAGCGACCAAGGTTCTCGGCAACGAGGAGTTTCTTGAGGGTGAGTACTACAACGAATATGTACCTTTCCTACAGGCCAGCCTGGCTTGGCAACGTGGAGTGGACCCAAACCTGATCGTCGGCGTGATTGGATCTGGACCTCCATGGACGAGAGACGAGAGGCGTGAACGCTTCGCCAGAGACGGCGAAAGCGCCAACGAGGTCGATGCCAGGATCAAGCGAGATGAAAGACGCTGGCAGCAACGACTAATCTCCGGTCTAGATGTCAGTCTATTGCCCAAGAAACTTTCCGAATTGCAGATCGATCTTGACGCTGAGTTTGGTGCGTACGAGGAAGATGACCGGCTGACACGCGGCGGGACGTTCGTTGGTCCAACCAGTCCGGTGGACGTCGAAGTTCTTGGCGAAATGACCGACGATGATTTGCTTGAGCATCTTCTGTCTTGGCATCCAGATCCAGCCCAATGGGCCGGTCCTAGTCACGATGGTCAAAGTCGAGTCCTGACTGAAGCAGTGTCAAGCAAGCCCGGTAGGTTGTCTGATCGCATAGACGAATTGAAGAGCCTAAAGCCGATCTACATCAGAGGGGTTGTGCGTGGCTGGAAGGCGACGGCAGAGGCCAAGAACGACCTTCC
Organism: Thermoleophilia bacterium; assembly: GCA_040772905.1. Taxonomy (GTDB): domain Bacteria; phylum Actinomycetota; class Thermoleophilia; order RBG-16-64-13; family RBG-16-64-13; genus JAXGXJ01. The sequence goes on from JAXGXJ010000011.1 coordinate 76,816, forward strand.
CTGGAAAGAGATTCTCCCTCTGTGCGAATGGGTTGTTGGGCTTGACGAAAACGCGGAGCTTGAACCCGAAGGGGATGAGTTCGATGACGACTCTGACTATCGACAGCTCAAGCTAGAGGTCTTGCGGCTTCTCGAGTCGGCATTGGGTTTGAAGTCGGACGAAGCTGTCCAAGGATTCGAAATGGCAGACGCTCCGCGCATCGTCGCGATGCTAAGTGTATACGCAGAGAATGAAGAGCCGACTCCGGAATATGAAGCGGAGTATGGGGGTTCAAATATGGACCCGCTCACACTGTCGCTGAACACGGTTCGGCCGATAGCGATCCGAGCACTCATTCGATTCGTGGGCCGATTTCCAGGAAGCTCGGCCGCGAAAGACGCGCTCCAAGTGCTAGATCGGCATATCGGTGAATTGGACCCTTCACTTGCTGTGGCCGCTGCGTATGGGGAAGGTGCCGGACGTCTCTGCAACTCTGCCAGCGAGTGGATTGAAGATCGCGTGTCTAGGATCTTTGGAGATGCAGTGCCTACAACTGCGTGGCAGCAGGTCGCGCTATCTACGCTGCTGTCGGTCCATCGGGTCCATGCGGGTTTACTGGAAATGCTACGCAAGCCTGTGACGATCACGATCGAGCAAATGTCAGATGTGGATCTCGTCCAGGGCTGGCGTAGTCACGATCGCACAGTTCCTGAACTCGTTGGAGGTTGGATCGTTAGCTCGCTTGTGACTGATGGTCTGCAATCTGATGACGCGTTGGTGACTGCTTGGTTTGACACAGCTGACGCTAAGCTGCGAGGTGAAGTGATTGGCAATCTAGGGTGGCAGATCATGAAGGCCAGCTATGTGCTCCCTACCGTTCTGGAGCGCGTTGCCGATTTGTGGGACCAACGTATCGAGTTCGTCAAACAACACCCGGCAGAAGCTGCTGAACTGACCCATTTCTACTGGCTAGGAAAGGGTGGCAAGTACGGGGTATCCTGGTGGCTACCTAGACTCGAATATGTATCCTCGGTCGTTGAAGACTTCTCGACGCACGGAATGCTTGATGAGAGCCTTATTGAGGCCTCTGAACTTGATCCAGACACTACATTGAAGGTGCTGGAGAACACGCTTCGACGCACTCCATCACCTGGATCTATGCATGAGTACGGACTGACGGAACACGTTGTTCCGCAGGCAATCGCTCGAGCCATGGATTCGGGTGATTCGGCTCTAGTTGATCGAGCAGCTGACTTCATGCACAGGCTTGGAGACAGGGGGTACATCTCTCTGAAGGATCGCGTCGAGGCTCTACGTGCCAAGAGCCAGGGCAATCCAGAAACGTAGGCCTGGTGACGGTCTGGTTTCGAACGGATTATCGTTTGATCTTGTTAGTCGAGATATGGGGCGGCCGCATGCCGACTCCCCGCTTGCGGAGGTGCCTTCATACCGTTGATGACCACACGCCGAGCTGTTCCCCGATACTGGCTAGTGAATGACCATCCGCGAATAGCGCTCTGCTTTGCCTACCTGAGCCGGGGCGGTTCAGTCTGCCTCGCATTGGGCCATTACCGAAATCGAGTCGCCGTGACTCACAGTGCCGGAGGCGTTGTCGATGACCAACCACGGATCGGGTTCGTATGATCAATCCAATACCTCATTGGCCCATGATCGCCTTACCGCCTATGCCAAGAAGGTGGCGACTGCGCTGGTGAAGGCCGGTCATGAGCCACCAGAGCAATGGGAGCGCTGGAAGGAACTTGAGCACCGAGGTCTCTTCAGGAAGAAGTCCGTACTCGTTCCGTACCGGCGTTCGATGGGGAAGGCCTGGGAGGTGTACAGGACGAAGAAGATGTTCTTGATGCAGCACATCGATCAACGGCGTGCTGGGCCTGGAGAGTGCGTCGGCTTTCTAATGCAGGAAGGCCATGTAGTCATTTGGCTCCGTAGAGATGGCACCCTCGATGTCCTGGAGGAGTGGGAAACAAGTCGCTCCGGCGTTCCAGATTGGATTGATGTTCGCTATGGCGAGTATGACGGTAGCGATGGAGATGCTCTTGGGCTGCCCGACTTCTTCATTGACACGCGCCGAGACAGGCGCCGCGAGAAGACCACCGGCTACTACGAGTGGCACGAGTGGAAACGAGTGCGCCGTCTACATCATCAATTCGGCGTGGGTTTGTCCATGGCGTTGAAGCATTTGGCCTCGTCCCACGGGATAGAGTTTGCTCCTAGGCAGCGAGGTTGATATTGCAGATAGGACTGGGGAGGAGGCCAGCCACAGACCCAGCCGTTTTGGGCAGCCTTGGGGCACTGGACAGGCTGTGCCTACGTAGTGACGATGACGATCTGATGGTCCTTCGCCACCACCGCGCCATTCACTACCAGATAGCACTCGACGTAATGTGATCCTCGGTACAGCGAGGTCTCTGTTCTGCGATCCTTGCCGCCATCCCGGGTTATTTCGCCGCGCAACTGCCCGACAGCCTCGGCCTCTTTGCCCCCGTTTCTGACCTTCCAGTAGAGCTGATATGGGCCTGAGACTCCTCCAAGACGCGCGGTGAATACGAGGCTACGGTTTTTGGGCACACGGTTTCCTCTGGTGGAAAGGTTGAACTGAGAGAAGCCCCTCTTGATCGTTCCATTGGGGCTAGACAATCCCGTGCAACGGCCCGAGATCCTCACGGAATATGCGGGATCTATGGCGATCCCAAAGCCGTAGGGCTCGCGATCGATGAACTGCTCCTTGCTCCATTCGACGGAGGCGCTACAGGGCGACATCTTGGCCGCCTCAACGAAGACACCTGCCTTGAAGGAATCACCGAATATCTCACGCCATAGCGTGATCGAGTTGTCCCTATCAGTTTCGTCATACGCCTCTTGCGCCTTGGCAGCGTAGGCCACCATGCGGGTACGAAAGTTCTCGTAGTTCCAGTCATCACCGTATCTATCCGTGAAGTTGTCCCCGGTGCCTGCAGGGTCCAGCACGGCAGGCATCGACTCGGGCAAGGACTTCGCCAGCTTGCCCATTAGGGTCACGAACGTCGACGGTACATCGGCATAGAGTGAGGGGGAGGTGCCAGCCTCAACCTCGTTTACTTCATCGCCCAGGAGAGTAGTAAGGATGATCGACTTGCATACAAAGGTACTCTTGAAGTCCCGGAGGTACTTGACCAACCGCACCACTTTCACGAAGGTACCGTTGGTCACTCGCTCACGCTCATCGATCCAGGCAGAGAATCCTTCCGGGTCGGACAGTTCGAAGCTGCCCTCGTCCTTCGGATCAAGTCTGTTTGTTATGAAGTGGTTGCCATTGCGTTCGACGTAGGGGACAAGGTCGATGTGGAAATCGCCAGCGTAGTTGATGCGTAGACAGCGCGTCTTACGTGACACTATGTCCTTGTATGTGCCGCTGTCACGGAAAGCAGAGTAGAGTTCCTGGATATAGTCCTTGGGCAGCCAATCGGTCTGCTCTTCGAGACTCAGAAGCACGTCGGCATCAAACTCGTCGTTGTCGTCTACCGGCTTAATGATGGTCCGATGAGCCCACGAACCAGCCGGAATCATTTCTAAGAACATATTCTCAAATGTCTCATGCGACGAGATGAAGCTTTCGACAGCGTCAACCCGGTCCTGAAGAGTGTCGAGCCTCGTCTTGTTTAGGTTGACTTCAGTGCGCAAGAAGGACTCGAAATCGGCGGTGAATTTCATCGACGCACCTCGCAAGCCTCGGTGAAGGTTCCTTGATCATCTCGATCGAAGACTAACCATGCCGGAGATACACCGGGCATGAGCACTCGGCCAAGAACAATGGCTGCTGAGATTGGCACGGCGCCAAACAGGGCTATCTCGGAGATCCTGCCGTGATCTGCCTCTATCTGAGCTAGGAACTGCCGGACGGTGTGTTCGAAGTTGCTCAGCGCTTGCTGGCTGTTGATGAGGTTCGGGGATGGACTTGCGGGTGAGACAGGCTGTATGGCGTAGTGGTTGAAGGTAGCCCGTTGCTCCTCGGGCAGATCATCGAGCGCAACTGTCCCCGATAGGTTGACAATGAGAGCGACTCGGTCGATGTCGCGATCGCTTGTGAGGGTGCTGACCTCGAATTGAGGGGGTGCGCCAGCCGTCTCCGGCCAGCGCCAGGCATTGCCTCCGTCCAGTCTCTGCCTTTGGAAGATCAGGGCCTCGACCTTGTCATCCAAACGAGAACCAAGGTGAACTAGAACAGGGATGCGCGCGAAGGCGAAGACTGCCAGTCTCAGAATCTTGTCTTGACGGATGCCATCGTTGACCCTCTCGAAGAAGGCATCTATCGCGGTGGCACACTGCTGGAAGTACTCGGCGGTCCCGGGGTTGGGTAGTTGGCGGAGGTCAATCTCGTATTCATTGATGTAGCAGCCGGGGAGCCTCTTAGGAAATACTCCTGAAGTGATGGCGGCATACTGGACGGTGTCGTAGGTAAGCTCAGGTTGAGAACCTCGAATTGTGCCCACCACTCGTATCAGTGCGGCCTTCCTGTCCGCTCCAACCCCAGTGGCCAGGCGGATTCGGTCTTCATGCTCTCGCTTGAACCTTGCCAACTCCTGAACGGTGAACCGGCCGATAACGCCTCCGTCATCAACCGGCTTGTGGCAGTTTCGGCAAAGCAGGAGAAGATTCGCTGCTTCGCGGCGTTCCTCTTCGGTCAGATCTGAATCGCCTCGGGGGGAGTCGCTAGACCATCCAACGTTGTGGGCGAGTTCTCCGATGGGAACAAGCTCGCCCAAGTCCTCATTTTCGTAGACGATCCGGTTACACAATACACAGCGCCCCGCAGAGGCAGCCCAAACCATCAGCTTGGTTCTAGGGGTGGGTTCCGGTCGCGAGGTCTTCTTCTTGGCCATAACACTCTCCAGTGTAACGAACAATTGTTCGGCTGCATAGTCACGGCTGGTCTGGTCTAGCTGGCCATGAAGAAGATCCTCCGGCCGTCGGGGGTCTTTCCATCCGGATAGCGGCTGGCTATCTCCTGCCTTCTCGCTTCATCCCGAAAACGACCCAGGCTATCGAGGGCCAGATACAGAAGATCATCGTGTCGCAGTCTGTCTTCGGCCTTGTTCTTCGTGTTTCCTACGGTGGACACTGTGACCCCGTCCCGATCGGCTATCTGCTCCAGGTTAAGGCCGTCGTAGAAGTAGCCGAGGATTGTCTCTCGTCTGCGATCTGAGAGCCGCCCAATGGCATCGTGGAACGCCTGCCGGACCTGAGGCCTCTCGCGGTACTCGTCGACTGTCACGAAGACCGGGCGGATATCACCCAGCCTCTGCAGCCATCGGCGGAAACCACGGGCATCTCTTAGCTCGGGAGGCTCCAGGGAATCCATCCCGGACAAGAATCGGGCAATGCGAGTCCGCTCGTATCTCGTCATGGCCCGATTCTCGCTCAAGTACTCGCTTTCATAGAGATGGAGTAGCTTCCACGACAGCGCTTCCCGGAACCAGCCGAACATCTTTCCCGGGAGAGTTGCCATGGGGTAGGCATGGACAAGTTCGAGTGTTGCCGACCGCGAAGCGTCAAAGAAGCGGTTGCGTTCCATATTCTCGATCCAGCGGGCCTCCTGGCGACGATGTCTATCGGGTGCGGGTTCCGCTTTGCCCAGGGGGGCTCCCTGTAAGAGCCTCTTGCATATAGATCTTCGCAGCGGTTCGAGAGTGAGTAGGACGAAGATGAGGTCACCCTCTGTGCCTTCGGGGTTTCTCTGAATCCCTTGGATGAGGCGTTCGAGCAGGTCCTGTTTGGCTGAGACGTGACCCATCGCGTCCAGCCAACGCCAATCCTCAATGAGCGGTACAACTACTTCCGCGTCTCGAAGCTGGTAGAGCTCCTCGTACTGCTTGATCATCCTCCGGGTGGCAGCGTCGGCGAAGTCCTGGCGAGATGGTTTCTGACGAGTGGTTCTGGCCGCAGCAGTTGCGCGCTCGCTGTCGTTCCGGAATGAGAACTGTGCCCAGTAGAACCCTGGTTTGGAGCAGTAGCCCATGATCAGCCTCCATTTGTCGCGGGACGCTGTTGTGCGTCCTCTCATCGCCACAAGGGGGAGCCATTTCTATTGGAACGCCAAGAATGCTCGAAAGATCGCCGCTACCAGAAAAGAATAGCAATCGACCCGGACAGAAGATCTTGCGGCCAGAGGTGTCGGATCTGGTTAGGTGGAGGTGCTTCGGAGCACAAGGCCTCGTTGGAGTAGATGCCTTCGCACCGTCGTGCGGTCAACGTCGAGACTCACGCCGATGTCGGTCAGCGAGAGGCCTGCAGCGTAGAGACCTTGGGCCTCGTCGACTTGGTCTTCTCTCATGGGACGGCGTCGCATCGCGACTCCTCGTTCTCTTAGTAATCGACTTACCGTTTGGCGGTGACACCCGAATTCTTGGGCAAGACGATACACGGAGTGTCCTGCCTCATATCCCGCCACGAGCCCCCCAATGGCTTCTTCGGACAGCCACGCGTGACGTTGACGGAGCCTTGTGACTACCTCATAATGATCCGCGACGGGCACAACCCGTGGCCTAGCCGGGTGTTTCGCAGACTGTGTGACTTGCTCCAGCAGGGATCGCCATTTTTCTGCATTAGCATCCGATAGGCCCACCACTCAGCGCATCATGACGACGCGGCGTACCATCCGGGACAAGTGTTCTCGGCGAGGGTCATCGAGTGCGCCGATGGCGAGCAAGAGACTATCATCGGCTGCTGCGTCATGTGGCCGGGCTCTCCATGTCGCTTATGTCATCTCCGACTCGTTCGGGGACGCGCTCCACGAGCCCCGGGATGGCTCAGCGGGACAGCCGGCGCGCGAAGTCGAGCAGGCGTTCGATGTCGTCAGGGGCCATGGTCTGAAGCAGGCGCTCGAGCTCGGCCATAGCCGCCCTGCGGTCGCGATCGGAGTCCCTGAGCGACGACTGCATGAGGAAGCGCATGTCCGACGGATGCTTGGCTGGCGGGACGGAGTGGCCTTGGGCGGGGGTGGCGGCTTCAGCGGTCTTCGGACGGGGGCTGAACTCGCGCGCCCACGCCTGCGCGGAGAGGAGAGGCGCCGCCGTTTCGGCCTGGGCCTCCATGCGGGTCTCGGCGGCTTCGATCAGCTCCGACATGCGCAGTCCGAGCGCCGCGGCGATAGGGCCCAGCACGGACGAGGACGGCGGCTTGTTGCCGTTCTCGATCTCGGTCAGGTAGGAGTAGGAGATGCCCACCAGCTCGGCCAAGTCCCGTCTCTCCAGGCCCCGGTCGGTGCGGAAGACCTTGATCGTCCGTCCCAGGGCCTCGGGGAACCCGGGGGGATACCCGAGGTCGTCTTCGTCGTTGCGTCTGCGTCCCATGCGCCTTCCTGTCCGACCCCTCTGTCACACTAGGACTAAACCATATCACGCCGATTCGCATATTGGCGGCGCCATTAGGCGCATAGTGACGCTATAGGTGATATAATAACGCTGTTCGACGGTGTCCGAAGGAGGGGACAGACATGAGCGCATCTACCGACAGACCAACCGGTATCAGGGTGGAGGCACGTCTCAGCCACCCGGTCATCCACACCGGTGAGCCGGCGGAGGTCTTCCTGCGGGTGGACGTGACCGGCCTGGGCGAGATGGGCCAGAGACCCCCGCTTGATCTGGCGGTCGTCCTCGACCGCAGCGGGTCCATGTGGGGCGCAAAGATCGCGTACGCGAAGAAGGCAGTCGGCACGCTGATCGACCGCCTGGTTCCCACTGACCACATGGCCCTAGTCGCCTATGATGATGTGGTCGACACTGTCATCGCGCGCCGCAAGGTGGATGACGCCCTGGTCATGAAGACCAAGACCGAACTCATCGAGGCCCGTGGGAGCACGAATCTGTCGGGCGGCCTGGTCGCGGGTCTCCAGCAACTCGGGAAGGACAAGGGTGCGCTGCGGCGTGTGCTCCTGCTCTCCGACGGCCTTGCCAACGAAGGGGTCACCGACCCGGCCGGTCTCTCCGATATCGCCCAGCAGGGTGTGGGGGACGGCAAAGGTGTCTCCACCTTCGGAGTGGGGACGGACTTTGACGAGGACCTGCTGCGCATGCTCGCAGACGCCGGCGGCGGCAGCTACTACTACATCGCCACTCCCGATGACATACCTGCCATCTTCCTGGAGGAGCTAGGGGAACTGGGTGATGTCGTCGCCCAGAACCTATCGATCGATTTCCGCGCCCAGAGCGTGCAGGTCCTGGGGCTGCTCGGGTTCGATTCGGCCGGCTTTCCCGCGAAGGCCGGCGATGTACGCGCGGGGGCCGTACGATCCATAATGCTGGCGCTGGCCGTGCCGCCCACGGACGAAGGAGAAGTGGTGCTGGGCGAGGTGACTTGTCGTTGGACGACGCTGGACGACGCGGTCACCCCACAGGAAGAGAGGATCACCGTGGCCTGCGTGAGCAGTCCGAATCTCAAGCGGGTCCAGGAGGCCGTGAACGAAGAGGTGCTGCGCGCCGCCCAGTTGCAGCTGGCCGCCGACGAGAACCAGGCCGCCAGCCGGGCCGCTCGAGCCGGCGACGGGAAGGCGTTCCGCGAGCACGTGGCGAAGGCCCGCAAGACCCTCAGCTACATGCGGAACACTGACGACCCCGCCTACCTGGAGCAGATGCGGCTGAGCGACGAACTCCGCCTGGCGGGCCCGGACGCCCTGCGTAGTGACTACGATCTCCAGAAGCGCGTGCACAGGTCCAGCTACGAGATGCGGCGGGGAAAGCCCACCCGGCCACGGGAGGATGAGAAATCATGACGCACACGGACGAGGGAGCGAGCATCGCCGGCCAGGTCCGAGCGCGTGCCCAGGGATGCTTGCTCGGCCAGCTCGCCGGCGATTCCCTGGGCGGGCTGGTGGAGTTCCGCAGCCGGGCCGAGATACGTGCCGCCTATCCTACAGGCATGCGGTTGCTCGCGGCCGGCGGGACTCACGGAACGCTGGCCGGCCAGCCGACCGATGACTCCGAGATGGCACTCGCCCTGGCTCGCTCCATAGTGCGCGTGGGCAGGTTCGACCCCGGGGATGTCGCCGTCGCCTACGCGCGCTGGCTCGAGTCCGGCCCCTTCGACTTCGGCCGCGCCACCAACGCCGCTCTGCGCCCGGCCGTCGCAGCCCTTGGGAGCGGCAGGAGTCCGGCAGAGGTGGCGGCATTGGCCCGAGCGTCGGCCCTACAGGACACGCAGGCCAACGGCGCGCTCATGAGGGTGAGTCCCCTGGGCATATTCGCTCACGCCCTACCGGCTTCGGCCGCGGCCGACCTCGCCCGCCAGGATGCCCGTCTCACCCATCCTCATGAGGTGTGCCGGGATGCGAGCGCAGCGCTGGTCGTGGCCATCGCTCACGCGGTCGCTACCGGCTCCGATCCGGCTGAGACCCACGCGTTCACGATGGATTGGGTTGCGACTTCCGCCGATGCACCCATCGCCGGTCCGGTGAGGGAGTGTCTGGAGGCGGCCGTCTCGCGGCCACCGGGTGACTACGAGGAGAGCCGGGGTTGGGTGGTCATCGCCCTGGGCAATGCCTTCTGGCAGTTGCTGCACGCGCGGAGCTTGGAAGATGCCCTGTCCGACACCATCCTGGCCGGAGGGGACACCGACACGAACGCGGCCATCTGCGGGGCGCTTCTGGGAGCGGTCCACGGAGTGGAGGCGATCCCCGACCAATGGCGGGAGGCAATCTTGAGCTGCGAGCCGGAAGCGGGCCGCCCCGGGGTCAGGCGACCACGGCCGCGGGAGTACTGGCCGAGCGATGCGCTTGAGGTGGCCGCCGAGCTGGTACGTGTTGGGCGAGAGTGGGCCTAGGACAAGGGAGGAGCCGCTGTGCCGCTCGGTTGGCATATCGGTATGCATCGGTAGACGGGCGTAGGCACATCGCCCGCGGAAAACGATGCTCCGAGGCGAGAGGAAGGCCGTCCGGCGGAGATCCGTGTAAGGAGGGTAGTATCCCGACGTGATGATCACGTGCACGTTCTGTGATGGACTGACTCCGGCCACCTGGATCGGGTACTACGAGCACGTCTCTCGCTATGGACAGCAACATGCATACAAGGCCGCCTGTGATGCGCACAAGGCCCAGCTGGCAGGCCTCGACGACATACAGCCGGTGGAACAGGTAGTGGGTATGGGGGTCATGACCTTTGGGAGGGCCTGCGAACTCTTCGGCTATGACAGGCCGCAGGAATGGATGGAAGAGTGGGAGCAGCAGGCACTTATTGAGACCGCGGTCATCTACAGCTACAACGATGCCAGTCCCATACCCCCAGAGTTGGTCGAGAACACGCGCTACGTGATCGAGAGCTTCTGATGCCACGGACCACCTGCGGACCGGGTGTCCTGATCTGGAGGCGCAACTATCGACAAGACGGGCAGGACTGCGCCGAGGTCCGAGGAACTGAAGCTGCATGACCCACCGACTCAAGATCTACCTGGCTGGTCCCATCCGCGGCTGTAGTCCCGAGCAATGCACGTGGTGGCGCGAGGAGGCCAAACAGATCCTGAAGAAGGACTTCGACTTCGAGGACCCCACCGACTGGGCCGATGACCGCGTCATGTCGCGAGAGATGGCCAAGCTCGAGGCATGCGACATGGTGCTGGCCAACATGTGGAAGGAGTCCATCGGCACAACGCTGGGCATCGTGCGTGCGCGGCATCAGGGCAAGCCGGTGGTGGTGGTCGACCCCAACCGCATCCACAACGCTATCCTCATGCGTCTGGTGGGCGAGGAGGATTACTTCCACACCCTTGAGGACGCCTGCGCCCGTTTGCGGGAGACCGCGCGTGGATTCAAGGATTTCGTCGTGCGCAAGCGCGACGGCGACGAGGAAGCGTTCTCCGTGAGCAAGCTGGTCCAATCGGTCTCCCTAGCCGCCGCCAAGGCCGGTGTGTCAGACCAGGTTTTCGAACAGCAGATCACCGGCCCTGTCATCGCACGCGTGCGTCGCGACGGTGGTCGGCACGGCCTGGTGGAGACCGCCGACATCCGTCGAGCGGTGTTCGAACAGTTGGACTTCATGGGCGATGATCCCGGCCGTCCCATCGAACTGCGCTCCCGTGCGCAGGCGGTGCTGGAGGCTTGGCGCCGACGTGAGGATGTGAAGGGGGCGGAGCGGAGCAGCGAAGAGGCTCGTCAGAAGATCGCCTCCCTGGAAGCCGAGCGCCTGGAGTTGCTCAAGGAACTCGACCAGCGCGCGGCGCGGATCGCGGCCCTGGAGCGGGATCGGGGGGCGAAGTCGCCCGCTCCGCCGAAGAACCTTGTCGAGGCGCTTCATCGGCTCCAGGAGGAGTTCCCGCGGTGCATCGTCGTGCATGACAAGGCCTACGACAGTGCCAAGGATTCGCCCTACCGCGACATCGGCCGGGCATGGGAGGGACTGCGACTGCTGGGCCAGTGCGCGGGCGAGCGGCAGATAGCCCAGGTCACCGGAGGCAAGACCTTTGCCGGCGCTTCCGAGTGGCTGCGCAGGCACCTCACAGAGGTCTCAGGCGTGGAGTATGCGGCCAAGGAGAGTGAGACGGTTGGAGGGATGTTCCGAGAGGAGCGGTCCGCCGTCTACGAGGGCGTCGAGCTATACGGCGAGCAGCATCTCTGTCTGGGCGATTCCTTCGATCCGCAGCACTGTTTGCGCGTCCATTTCGCCACTCACGAAGACAAGATCGTGGTGACGTGGTGCGGGAGGCACCTGCGCAACACGCGTAGCTGAAGGGCGGCGTCGTTCGATCGCCCCGTTGGGTGGCAATGCTCGGTCTCAGACGACTGCAGCTTCTGTTCTGTCCGACCGACGTTGTACTATGAAACAACAAACTGATGTCCCAGGCAGCAGAGAGGGGACGTTTTGTCCTTGAATCTCGTCGGGGGAGATGCGAATGGACGTCTTTGACCTGCATGGTCGACTCATCGAGGACTACCGCCTCTATGTCGAGAGCTTCATCCAGATCAAGGACGAACGAATCCGTGGCACGGTCGAGCAGGAGATCGACGGTGGGCTGTTGTGGCCCGACCCGCTGGTGCAGCTCAACCCATCCTTCGAGGGCGGAGGGAAGATCGCCGACCTGGTAGCCGAGGATGTCCTGCACCCGGAGTGCGAGCGGGTGTTCCGCGTGGGCAAGGACAAGGACGGCACGGGCAGGCCTATCGCGCTGCATCGTCACCAGACTGAGGCTGTCCGCGCGGCCGCAACCGGCGACAGCTACGTCCTCACCACAGGCACCGGTTCGGGCAAGAGTCTGGCCTACATCATCCCCATCGTGAACCGTATCTTGCGCGAGGGTCCCGGCAAGGGCATCCGCGCCATCGTGGTCTATCCCATGAACGCCCTCGCCAACAGCCAAGCGGGGGAGTTGAGCAAATTCCTCAGCGACGGCTACCCCGACGGCAAGGGGCCGGTCACGTTTCGTCGCTACACCGGCCAGGAGTCGGACGAGGAGCGGCAGCAGATCATCGGGAGTCCGCCGGACATCCTGCTCACCAACTACGTCATGTTGGAGCTCATCCTTACGCGCCCCAAGGAGGAAGGCCTCATCGACGCGGCGCAGGGTCTGCGGTTCTTGGTGCTAGACGAGCTACATACCTACCGGGGTCGCCAGGGAGCCGACGTGGCCTATCTGGTGCGCCGGGTCCGCGACCGTCTGGCGCCACAGGGGCTGCAGGTGGTGGGCACCTCGGCGACACTGGCCGGCGTCGGCTCATATGACGAGCAGCGGGCCGAGGTGGCTCGGGTGGCATCGCAATTGTTCGGTGTCACCGTGAAGCCCGAGCGGGTGATCGGGGAGACGCTGCGACGGACGACGGCTCCCGCGGATATCACCGATCCGACATTCGTCGCGCAACTGCGTGAGGTCCTGATGGACGGGCGGACACCGGTTCCCGCCCGCTATGCTGGTTTCATCGCTCATCCGCTCGCGCGCTGGATCGAGGGTGCTCTGGGAGTGGAGCCTCAACCTGAGAGCGGACGGTTGGTCCGCGTTCAACCCAAGAGCATCACCGGGGAGGACGGTGTGGCCGCGTCGCTTGCCGAGGTGACCGGGGTACCTGAGGGGATCTGCGCCGATCGCATCGCCGACCTCCTGCTGGGGGCGGGGCAGTGTGAGAAGGATCCAGTCACAGGTTTCCCGCCCTTCGCCTTTCGGCTGCATCAGTTCATCAGTCGAGGCGACGCGGTGTACGCGTCGGTGGAACCCGAAGAGACGCGCTATCTCAGCATCAACGCCCAGCGGTATGTCCCTGGCACGCGAGACAAGGTGCTGTTACCGCTGGCGTTCTGCCGGGAGTGCGGCCAGGAGTACTACGTGGTCCGCGCCACGCAGGATGGCGACGGGAGCCGTGTGTTCACGCCGCGCAGCGTATCCGAACGCGTGCATGATGGCGATGGGGCCGCAGGACTGCTGTACGTCAATACCGCCGACCCATGGCCCGACGACACCCAAGCCATCCTTGATCGTCTTCCCGACGAGTGGATCGAGGTGTCGAACGGCGATCGCAAGGTACGCAAAGACAGGGTGAACAAGCTGCCGCAGCCGGTCCGAGTGTTGCCTAACGGGCGCATCACCATGGCGGACGACGAGGGGGTTCGGTGCCACTTTCTGCCCGTCCCGTTCGGATTCTGTCCTTCGTGCGGCGTCTCGTACGCCGGCCGCATGGGAGACTTCGCCAAGCTGGGCCAGCTGGGATCGGAGGGGCGGAGCACGGCGACGACCATCCTTGGTCTGACGACCATCCGCAATCTGCGGGCCGACACCGATCTCCACCCGCGGGCCCGCAAGCTACTGAGCTTCACCGACAACCGCCAGGATGCCTCGCTGCAGGCCGGGCATTTCAACGACTTCGTCGAAGTGGGTCTTCTGCGGTCCGCGCTGTACCGGGCGGTCGAGGAGGCAGGGGAGGGGGGCATCCGGCACGACCGGCTGACCCAGAGCGTGTTCGTCGCCTTGGATTTGCCCCTGGAGCAGTACGCCGTCGATCCCACGGTCAAGTTCGCCGCCCTGGCCGACACCCAGGCCGCGCTGCGGAACGTGCTCGGCTACCGGCTCTACCGAGACCTGCAAAAGGGCTGGCGCATCACGCTTCCCAACCTGGAACAGTGCGGGCTGCTCAACATCGAGTACGAGTCCCTCGAGGAGCTCTGCGCCGCCGAAGAGGAATGGGCCGGTGCCCATCAGGTCTTGGTCTCGGCCACGCCCGCCATCCGCGCCGCCATCGCCGACACGATGCTGGACTGGATGCGCCGAGGCCTGGCCATCAAGGTGGACTACCTGCGCGGCCAGTGGCAAGAAAGCCTGAAGCAGCAAAGCAGTCAGCGTCTCCGTTCGCCCTGGGCCATCGATGAGCAGGAGAGGCTGGAGACCGCTCGGGTCGTCTTCCCCCGTTCGCGCAGAGCGGGCGACTCCGGCGGTGATCTCTTTCTCTCGGGGCGGAGTGGTTTCGGCCAGTACCTGCGCCGTTCGAACACCTTCCCCGGCTATGGGTCCAAGCTGTCCGTGTCGGAGGCGGAGGTCATCATCCGGCAGCTGTTCGAGATCCTTCGCCAGGCGGGGCTGGTGGAGCCGGTGGTCGAAGCCAAGGACGGCGAGGTCCCCGGATACCAGATCCCGGCCGCGGCCATGATCTGGAAGGCCGGCGACGGTGCCACTCCCTATCACGACCCCATCCGGGTGCCCAATCTGCCGGTCGGCGGTGGGCGGACCAACTCGTTCTTTGTGAGCTTCTACAAGACGACGGCCCGTGACATCGCCGGGATCGAGGCGAGAGAGCACACGGCCCAGGTGGCCTACGGTGATCGAGAGGATCGAGAGGAGCGCTTCCGCGAAGGGAGACTTCCCATCCTCTTCTGCTCGCCCACCATGGAGCTGGGGGTGGACATCGCCGAGCTGAACGTGGTCAACATGCGCAATATCCCGCCCAACCCCGCCAACTACGCCCAGAGGAGCGGGCGGGCCGGCCGCAGCGGCCAGCCGGCCCTCGTCTACAGCTACTGCACCACCGGGAGCCCTCACGACCAGTACTTCTTCAAGCGGCCGGAGCTGATGGTGGCGGGCGCGGTGACGCCGCCGCGGCTCGACCTGGCGAACGAGGACCTCATCCGGGCCCATGTGCACGCGGTGTGGTTAGCCGAGACCGACCTGTCCCTGGGCAAGTCACTCAAGGACATCCTCGACCTGAGCGCTGATGAGCCGACGCTCGAGCTGCAGCCACACGTCCGGGCGGCGATCGAGGCCAAGAAGCCGCTGGAGAAGGCCCGGGTGCGGGCGGCGGCGGTGCTGGAGGGATGCCGCGACGAGTTGCAGGCCGCCGACTGGTACAGCGAGGGCTGGCTCGACGAGGTGCTCGACCAGGTCCACCTGCGGTTCGACCGGGCCTGCGATCGCTGGCGGGACCTCTACCGGAGTGCGCTCGCCCAGTTCAAGGCCCAGAACAAGGTGATCGCCGATCCCACCAGAAGTGCACAGGACAAGGCCCTGGCGAAGCGGCTCCGCGGCGAGGCCGAGCAGCAGATGAACCTTCTCACCGATGTCGACAAGCTGCTCCAGTCCGACTTCTACAGCTACCGCTATTTCGCGAGTGAGGGCTTCCTGCCCGGATACAGCTTTCCGCGCCTCCCCTTGTCGGCGTTCATCCCGGGCAAGAAGGTCAAAGGTCAGGAGGAGTTCCTGCAGCGGCCGCGGTTCCTCGCCATCTCGGAGTTCGGTCCGCGGGCCATCGTGTACCACGAGGGCTCCCAGTACGTCATCAACAAGGCCATTCTCCCGGTGAGTGAAGGGGAGGACCTGGCGCAGAACCGGGCCAAGATCTGCCCGCAGTGCGGCTACCTGCACCAGTTCGGAGAAGGGGACGGCCCGGATCTCTGCGAGAGCTGCGGCGCCTACCTGGAGGCGGCCATCACCAACCTTTTCCGGCTGCAGAACGTGTCCACCCGCAGGCGGGACCGCATCAGCTCCGACGAAGAGGAGCGCATGCGCCTGGGCTACGAGCTGGCCACGGCCGTCCGCTTCGGCCACGACGGCGTCAAGATGCACGGTAGCACGGCGTCGGTCAGGGCGGTCGATACCGGCGAGCCCCTGGCTAAGCTCACCTACGGCCACGCCGCCCTTATCTGGCGCATCAACAAGGGTTGGGCTCGGCGGAAGGACAAGGAGCAGCTGGGATTCGTCCTTGACATCGAGCGGGGCTATTGGGCCAAGAACCAGGACGACGACCTCGATGACGACGACCAAGACCCGCAGTCGCCTCGCACGGCTCGGGTTATCCCCTTCGTGGAGGACCATCGTAACTGCCTCTTGATCGATATGGAGACGCCGCTCGGTGCCACCGAGAACGCCTCGCTGCAGGCAGCGCTGAAACGGGCCATCCAAGCTCGGTACCAGCTTGAGGACGACGAGCTGGCGGTGGAATCTCTCCCCAGCGACCACAACCCGCGGCGCATCCTGCTCTACGAGGCGGCGGAGGGAGGGGCCGGCGTGCTCCGGCAGTTGCTGAACCCCGGTGCGCTGAGCGCAGTGGCCCGCGAGGCGCTGTCGATCTGCCATTTCGACCCGGGCACCGGCGAGGATCTTCGTCGCGCGCCTCGGGCCAAGGAAGACTGCGAGGCCGCCTGCTACGACTGCCTCATGAGCTACCAGAACCAGCGCTACCATCAGCTGCTCGACAGACAGTCGATCAGGGACCTGCTGCTCAAGCTGCGCGACGCGACTGTGGAGGCCTCGCCTACCAACCTGACCCGGGCGGAGCATCTGCACACCCTCATGAACCAAGCGGGTTCGGAGCAGGAACGTTCGTGGCTCCAGTTACTGGAGAGGCAGAACCTGCGGCTTCCCTCACACGCGCAGAAGCTTATCGAGACCTGCTTCACCCGCCCCGACTTCTTGTACGAGACGGAGCAGGTCGCCGTCTACATCGACGGGCCGCCGCACGACTTCCCGGAGCGCCAGGCGCGCGACGCGGCCCAGACCGCGGCGATGGAAGACTACGGCTACACGGTGGTCCGCTTTCATCACGAGGACGACTGGATGGCAGTCGTCGACCGGTACCCGTACGTCTTCGGCAAGGTGTCCGGCGGTGGAGCGGCGGCAAGCGCCGGCGCGGCGGCTGGCGGCTCCGCGGGCCGCGACGCAGGCCGCGGCGCCTCAGGGGGCGCCCCCGGAGGAGGCGGCGCATGACCTTCGCCGTCGGCTCCCTGGTGCGGGCCCGAGGACGGGAATGGGTGGTCCTGCCCGAGTCCGAGGGTGACCTGCTGCTGCTCCGTCCCCTGCGGGGTACCGAGGACGAGGTCACGGGCATCCTGCAGACCCTGGAGAGGGTCGAGTCCGCCCAGTTCGCTTTGCCCGATTTCCGCGACCTGCGCCAGATAGGCGACTACCGGTCGGCGCGGCTGCTGCGCGATGCCGTGCGCCTGGGCTTCCGGTCCAGTGCCGGGCCGTTCCGCTCGGCCGCCGCCATCGCGGTCGAGCCGCGTCCCTACCAGTTGGTGCCGCTCCTCATGGCCCTCCGCCTCGACCCGGTGCGGATGCTCATCGCCGACGACGTGGGCATCGGCAAGACCATCGAGGCCGGACTCATCGCCAAGGAGCTCCTCGCCCGCGGCGAGGTGGAGCGCCTCGCCGTTCTCTGCCCGCCGGCGCTGGCCGAGCAGTGGCAGGGGGAGCTGAGCGACAAGTTCCACATCGACGCCGAGCTGGTGCTCTCCTCCACCGTCGGCCGGCTGGAGCGCCACTGCGGCCCCAACGAATCTCTGTTCGATCGCCATCCGTTCGTGGTGGTGTCCACCGACTTCATCAAGTCACCGCGGCACGTGGAGGAGTTCAAGCGGGCCTGTCCGGAGATGGTCATCGTGGACGAGGCCCACACCTGCGCCTCGGCCGCCGACGGCCGCAGCGCCCAGATCCAGCGCCACAGGCTGGTGGCGGCCCTGGCCGCCGACCGCACCCGCCATCTCATCCTGGTGACGGCCACGCCGCACAGCGGCAAGGAGGAGGCCTTCCGCTCCCTGCTCGGCTTCCTGGACGAGGGCTTCCTGCAGTTGCCCATGGAGCTGGGAGGAGAGCACAACAAGACTCACCGGCAGCGCCTGGCCCGGCACTTCGTGCAGCGCCGCCGGGGCGACATCAAGCAGTATCTCGACGAGAACACGCCTTTCCCCGAGCGCGAGGAGGCGGAGGACACCTACAAGCTCACCCCTGAGTACAAGAAGCTCTTCGACCGCGTGCTGCGCTACGCCCGCGAGACGGTGGTGGAAGCGGGCACCGACCGGCGCCATCAGCGCGTCCGCTGGTGGTCGGCCCTGGCCCTGCTGCGCTCCCTGGCCTCCAGCCCGGCCGCCGCCGCGGCCACCATGCGCACCCGGGCGGCTGCCGCCGATACCGATACCGTGGAAGAAGCCGACGAGATCGGCCGGCGCACGGTCCTGGATCTCACGGACGCCGATTCCGCCGAGGGCACCGACCTCATCCCCGGGAGCGACGCCGACGAAGAGACCGGGGACACCGGCAACCGCCGCCGTCTGCTCGAGATGGCCCGGGAGGCCGACGCGCTGCGCGGGCCCAAGGACGCCAAGCTCCAGAAGGCCGTGGGCCTGGTCAAGGAGCTTCTCGCCGACGGCTACCGCCCCATCGTCTTCTGCCGGTTCATCGACACGGCGGAATACGTGGCCGAGGCGCTCCGCAAGGCTCTTCCCGATACCGAGGTGGCCGCCGTCACCGGCACCCTGCCTCCGGATGAGCGCGAGGCCCGGGTGGCCGCGCTGGGCGAGCATCCTCGCCGGGTGTTGGTCTGCACGGACTGCCTGAGCGAGGGCATCAACCTGCAGGAACACTTCGACGCCGTGATGCACTACGACCTCTCCTGGAACCCCACGCGCCACGAACAGCGCGAGGGCCGGGTGGACCGCTACGGCCAGGGGAGCCCCAAGGTCCGCGTCCTCACCTACTACGGCATCGACAACCAGATCGACGGCGTGGTGCTCAACGTGCTTCTGCGCAAGCACAAGGCCATCCGTAGCTCGCTGGGCATCTCGGTGCCGGTTCCGGTGAACACCGAGGCCCTGGTGGAGGCGCTGCTCGAGGGGATCCTCCTGCGCGAGAAGGGCGGACGGAGTCCCGATCAGCTCATGTTCGAGCTGGACGACCTCCAGGATCTGGTGGAGCAGCGCGAAAACGTCCACCGTCAATGGGAGGCCGCGGCCGACCGGGAGAAGCGTTCGCGGACCATGTTTGCGCAGGAGACCATCAAGGTGGACGAGGTGGCCAAGGAGCTCGCCGAGATGCGCGCGGCGATCGGGAGCGGGCTCGACGTCGAGCGGTTCGTGCGCGACGCCCTCAAGGCCAACCGCGCCGTGGTCACCGGTGACGGAGCCGTGAAGGTGGAGCTGGCCGAGGCTCCCCAGGCGCTACGCGATGCCATGGGCCTCTTCGATGTGGACAAGTTCCGGGGACGCTTCGAGCTGCCCGTGGGCGAGGGGGAGGTGTACCTGTCGCGGACTCATCCCTACGTGGAGGGGCTGGCCGCCCACACCGCCGACGCCGCTCTGGACGGGCTGGAGGAGGCGCCGGCCAAGCGCATGGGAGTCATCCGCACGACCGCGGTGCCGAAGCGGACCACGCTGCTGCTTCTCCGGCTGCGGTTCCACATCACCGACGCGATGGGACGGGCGGGGGCGCTGCTGGCCGAAGAATGCCGGCTGGTCGCGTTCCGAGGGGCGCCGAGCGCGGCGGAGTGGCTGACCGACGGGGAAGTGGAGGCGCTCCTGGATGCAACGCCGAGCGCGTCCATCGCGCCCGACCAGCAGCGGGATGCGCTGGAACGGATCCTCGCTGAGTTTGACGCAGTCAGGCCTCATCTTGAGGACGTGGCCGAGGAGCGGGCCCGGAGTCTGGCGGAGTCGCACGACCGCGTGCGGCGCGCCGTGACCCGGAGCGGGGGCGTGGCGGCCACGGTGACGCCGGAGCTCCCGGTGGACGTCTTGGGTGTCTACGTCTATCTGCCGGGCGGGGGTGCCTGACATGCGCACCCGCCGTCACGACAGCTTCACCACCGTCCGCACCGAAGGGGCGATCCTGCCCCGCGATCTCCTGGCCCGCATCGCGGCGGGCGACAAGGACCTCGGCGGGCTCACTCCCGACGACTACCATCTCTCCGGCGAAAAGCTGAACGAGGCCACCAACCGG
>JAXGXJ010000012.1:0-93262 GCA_040772905.1 Thermoleophilia bacterium
GGCAGGGTGTGGGGAGTGGCCGTGCCGTCGGTCCGATCGGTGGGCTCAGCGGCCGTGCCTTCGACCTACAGTCTCTCAGCTGGTGAGCTTCAACTCCGAGGTGCAGTTGGGGCAGCGTGTCGCGCTCACCGGGATGTCAGTAGCGCAGAACGGGCAGGCTTTGGTGGCGACAGGCTCTTCCGCCGGCTTCTGGGTCTTGGCGTAAGCTCGGACGATTGCGTACAGCACCAGGGCCACGATGATGAAGACGATGACGGCGTTCACAAAGAGACCGTAGTTGATGGTCACAGCCCCCGCTTCCTTGGCTGCTTCCACGGTGTTGTAGGGCCCGGCTGGGTCTCCGTCCTTGATCACCGCGAAAAGACTGGCGAAGTCGAGGCCTCCGGTCGCCAGCCCGACGGCCGGCATGATGATGTCGTTCACCAGCGAGGTGACCACGGCAGCGAACGTGACGCCCATGATGAACGCCACTGCCAGCTGCACCAGGTTCCCTCGGTCGATGAACTCTTTGAATCCCTTCAAGCCGCACCTCCGTGTCCGTCGTTTGCTTCTGACTTCAAGCTTACTCCCATGCTTTCGAGATTACCCCCGAGGGTTCCTGCCGGTAGGGCATCCAGACGAGTCCCACGAGGTCTACGTTGATGTCGCTCTTGCGCGGACGGACCACCACCCGCTCCAGCTCCTCAGTCAGGGGATCCAGCTGCAGTTCCAGCGTGTCGACTTCCTCCTGGAACTGCATCTCCAAGTCGGCGAGGCGTTGCCGACGGGTCGCCAGTGCCTCCTGAGCCCGCCTGACGTCTCCCGTTTCGTCGATGGTCCGCCCCACGTCACGCATGGCCGTGGTCGCACGTCCCAGGCTGCTGCGCCCCACCTTCCTTCCCATGAACGCTCCCATGAGCGTGGCTCCGAACGAGATGGCGGTCTGCATCTTCCGGCCCTTCGCCTGCTCGGCCTCGCGCTCCACAGCGTGCTCCGCGCGCAACACCTGCTGTTCGAGCGTGGCGATCTTGCTCGCGTACTTCTTGCGCAGCGTCTCGGTGAGCGCGTCCCGCTTCTCCCGCGCCACGAGATGCAGCCGGGCGCGGAACTCGCCCTCCGTCTCCCCGGGGGCCGACTCCTCCTTCAGAGAAGGGCTCTTGAGCACCTCGATGGTCTGAGTGCGGAAGGCCCACGAGGCGAAATCGCCGCTCCAGGATCGATACGAGCTGAGTTTCTGCATGGCCGCCGGCGGCGGGGCGAAGGCGACGCCCGGATAGGGTTCGCGATCGAGTTCCTCCACGGTCGACTCCAGAGGCAGCGCTGTGTCCCAGTCGAAGGCCAGGCCGCCCTCGGGTGCCGGAGCCATCCGTCTGATCTTGGTCGTCACAGACGGTCCATTACTCCGGCCGACGAAGTTGACGGTGGCGGCTGCCAGTACTCCGGGCGTATAGGTGACGCCCTCCGCGGGCACGGCCCCGCGCACGGGCAGGAAGAACTGGGGTACTTCGGGAGGCACTGTAGTGGGTTGGGCCGCGACGCTCGCGTCTGTGGATACGGCTGTCGCAGCCGTGGCGGCCCCAGAAGAAGCCGCGGACGTGCTCGTCGCTGCGTCCGGGAGAGGAGCAGTGGCCTGACCGTCGACCTCGGCCGGCCGCCGCGGGTCCATGAGGGTCTTGATCTGCGCTCTTGTCAGCGGCCCGCTCAGATACGACATGGCCCAACGGGTCTGGAACACCACGGGCTCGTCCTCGTGAGCGTTGTACATCAGGAACACCCGCTTGCCCAGTCCGGCCAGCGTCTCCTCCATCGCCTGGCGGTCGAACCTGGTCTCCGAGCCCGCCGCGACTCCTTCCAGGCCTTCCAGTAGGCGGTCCTTGTCGCGCTCAGTCTGCAGTCGGCCGATGAACCAGGTGCCTGCGTTGGCCAGGCCTTTGTAGTCCAAGTCCACCGGGTTCTGCGTGGCCAGCAACACGCCGAGCCCGAAAGCCCGCGCCTGCTTGAGCAGGGTCAGGAGCGGCCGTTTGGACGGCGGCTCTGCCACGGGTGGGAAGTAGCCGAAGATCTCGTCCATGTACAGAATGGCGCGCAGGCTTCCGGTGCCCGGCTGAGCACGTACCCAGCCCAGGACTTCGTTCAGGAGCAGCGACACGAAGAACATGCGTTCTTGGTCGGACAGGTGCGCGATGGAGAAGATGGACACCCGGGGTCTGCCCTCGGCGGTGAACAGCATGCGGGCGATATCGAGGGCTTCGCCTTCCAGCCAGGTCTTGAAAGTGGGCGAGGCCAGCAGGTTGTTGAGCAGCAGGGCCAGTCCGAAACGGTCTTTCTGCGGATAGAAGGCCTCCAGGTCAAGTACGCCGACCTTGGCGAACGGCGGCGTCTGGATATGCTGGATGAGCCCGGCCAGGTCGAGGTCCTGCCCGGCTGACCAGGCTACATCGAACAGGCTGGACAGCAGGATGTGCTCTCGGCTCTGGATGGGGTCCGCGGTCACACCCACCAGCCCCAGGATGCTGGTGACGGTGGTGTTGATGCGGTCGCGCAGAGCCTCGGGGTCCTCACGCACCGCGGCCGCGGGGGCGGCGAACGACTTGAGGATGCTCACCGGCAGTCCCGCGGTGGACCCAGGCGTATAGATGGTGAAATCGGCTGCGTCGCGCAGGCGCTGGATGCGTGAGGGGTCCTGACCCCACTCGGCCAGGCCCTTGCGCCACATCTCGGCCTGTTGCGCGGCGAACTCGTCGACAGAGAGGCCCTTCTTGCCGGCCTCCTCTTCGCTCACCCAGGGGCGGAAGTCCTCCGGGCGCAACTGCGGGAAGGTGAGCAGCAGATCGGCCAGATCGCCCTTCGGATCGATGACCAAGGCCGGTATGCCGTCGATAGCCGCCTCTTCGAGGAGACCCACACAGAGGCCGGTCTTGCCGCTGCCCGTCATGCCCACACACACGCCGTGCGTGACCAGGTCCTTCGAGTCGTAGAGGAGCAGCCCCCCGAGTTCCTTGGTCTCCAGGTCGTACTCTCGACCCAGGTAGAACGTGCCCAGCTTCTCAAAGTCTTCCATGAAGAGGACTCCTCCGCGGCCGAGGGACTCACCGATGACCAGAATATTCCTCACCGGGGTAGAAAGACAAACAGTGCTGAGGGCACGCCGCCGGGATATGCTTGGCGACTTGACCCGATCCGGTGTGGAACGAAGGAGGTCCTCATGAAGGTGGGCATCGCGGCAGATCACTGGGGAGTAGATCTCAAGGCCCAGCTCGTCGAGCAGCTGAATGGGGCCGGGCACGAAGTCACCGACTTCGGGGCTCACGAGTTCGACCCAGCGGATGATTTCCCCGATTTTG
This sequence comes from Thermoleophilia bacterium, assembly GCA_040772905.1. GTDB lineage: Bacteria > Actinomycetota > Thermoleophilia > RBG-16-64-13 > RBG-16-64-13 > JAXGXJ01. The sequence goes on from JAXGXJ010000012.1 coordinate 3,324, forward strand.
TGATCCCTCTGGCACAGGCTGTGGTCGATGGACGTGTGGAAAGAGGTCTGGCGGTGTGCGGCAGCGGTGTGGGAGCCTGTGTGGCTGCGAACAAGGTTGCCGGATGCCGCGCTGCTTTGATCCTGGACGCGTTCTCAGCACGGCAAGGCGTGGAAGACGACGACATGAACGTACTTTGTCTGGGCAGTCGCGTCGTGGGGGACGCTCTTGCCTTTGATCTGGTGCGCATCTTCTTGGCCGCTAGGTATCGTGCGGAGGAACGCTTCCAACGCCGTCTCGCCAAAATAGGGACGTTGGAATGGACCGGGTCGGTCCGTTTGGCTGGCCTTCAAGCGGGTACATGAGGAGTAAGCTATAGGCGCGGAACCGTGGCCATCCTGGACTTCTTTTCATAGCGAAAGGGGAAAAGATGCCGGACAAGAAGGTTTCAAAGAGCAGCACCTCCCGCCCCATCACCCCGTCACAGAAGCTCGAGTCCTCCCTTTCCGACGGCGGCACGGTGAACATGGCCGAGTCGGCGCATGACAAGGCTCGGGCGGCTCTGGTCGACAAGTTTCGCGAACGGGAAGAACGTTGGCGCAGGGAGCAGTCGCTGCACGAGCAGCAGGGTGAGACCGGTCGTGGCGCAGAGGCAGCCGCGGACGAGACCTCCGAGTCTGCAGAAGGAGCCGCACCGGCAGAGCCGCATACTCCGAAGAAGGGCGGTGCTCTGTGATGGAAACCGCGTCCGAAGCTCGGCAGAAGCTCGAGTCTCTCGCTGCCGCCCAGTCCGCGCGCGGGGTGTTCCTCACCGTCACGCTATCGACCAGTCGTCTGGATGATTGGCGGCAGTTCGCACCTACTTTCATCAACAGCGAATCCAATCGCCTGCTCAAGGATCTGGACCTCGCGAAGGAGGTCAAGCGCAGTCTGGAGGACGATCTGCAGATGTTCCACGACATCGTGCAGCACGACGTCACGTCGGCGACGCAAGGGCTGGCGCTCTTCGCCGACGGAGGGCCACGGCTCTTCGAGCGCGTCGAGTTGCCGCTGCCGTTGCTGAACCGGGTGGTCATCGAGCCCTCTCCGCACGTGCGGCCGCTTGTGCACGCTCTCTCGTTGATGGAGCCCTTCATAGTGGCCAAGGTGACCCGGGACGAGAGCAGCCTGTACGTGGTCGATGAGTGGGGTGTGGCCCGCGAAGACGACATGACCGGGCCCTGGCTGCGCACCAGTGATCGTGAGACCGGGGAACTCTCAGTGAAGCGGTACTTTGCCGCCGCGCGCCAGGATTCGCTGGTGGAACAGCATTTCAAGGAGGTCGGTGCGTCCCTGGCGAAGCTCATCGATGCCACCGGAGCCAGCCGTGTGGTGCTCTGCGCGCTTCACGATATCGCCGTCAACTTCAAGCGCGGGCTGCCGCAGGCGACGGCTGCACGCGTGGTGGGCGAGATAGCCTTCGATCCGGCCATCACGGTGGGGCAGATGTTGACTCCCGCGCGGGCGGCCGTGCAGGAGGCGCGGACGCGCGAGCTGGACGAGCTGGCTGAGCGCATCAAGGACAACGTGGGGAGTGCAGGTCGCGGAGCGGCCGGCTTCGACGATGTGCTGGGCGCTCTCACTCGAGGGCAGGTGCAGACCTTGCTGGTCGACCGGGCCTATCGCTCCGCCGGATGGCGCTGCGCCGACTGCTCGTGGGTGGGTCTCACCCCGGCGGAGAGCTGCCCCCTGTGCGGAGGTAAGACGCTGCCGCTGGATGACGCCGTGGGTGAACTCATCCGTCTGGCGGTGCTGCAGAATGCTCAGATAGAAGTGGGGGAGGGTCTGTCTGCCCTCGCGGACATGGGAGGCGTGGCTGCGCTGCTGCGCTACGCGTGAGCTGAGCCTGGCCGCGCCTGCTCGATGCCTCGCTGGACTGCCCGCTCGACAGGGAACCACGGCTGACGCTGTAGGTAGCGTGCGCATCCGTCGTCCTCGCCGGCTGCGCCCCGCACATCGGCGACGGCGGCGACCTCGGGCGGACCTCCGGCCACGGCCACTCCGGTGCCGGCCCAGGCCAACATGTCGGCGTCGTTGTAGGAGTCTCCGAAGGCCAACACGTCCGGCGCGTCGAAGCCCATGAGGTCGCCCAGGATCTGCAGGGCGCGCGCCTTGGTGGCGGTGGGGCTGGCCAGCTCCAAGAAGAAGGGCCAGGTCTTGAGCGCGCTCAGCGTGTGCCCGAAGACATCGCGGACGTCGCCCAGCAATCCGTCCAAGACCTCGGGAGGTCCGGTCACCCCGATCTTGGTGGTGGGACGCTCTAGGAACGTGGTCAACGGTCCGACGACACGGGCCTTCATGTGCGAGATCTCTTCGTAGCGGCGCACATCGGCGTTGCGTGCGGCGACGCACAGTTCGTCGTCCACGTAGAGGTTGATGGTCAGCCCGAGGGGCTCGATCATCGCCAGCACCTCGCGGGCCAGGTCCATGGGCACGGGGTCGCTGTGCAACACGCGGCCGCTGCTCACCTCGCGGATGAGTGCTCCCTGATAAGCCACCACGGGGCCGCCGAGCCCCAATCGTCCGGCGAAGTCGGCTGCCGAGCGGAACATCCGTCCGGTCACCAACAAGACGGCGATGCCCATCTGGTCGAGCGTCCGCACCGCCGCCACCGTGGCCGGGCTGAGCCTCTGGCTGCCGTCCAGCCGGAGCGGTAGCAGCGTGCCGTCGAGATCGGCGGCGACGATGCGAGGGGGCTGATGACGTTCTCGGCGTGGCTGCTGTTGCATCGGGCCAGCTTACCAGGCGCGTCTGCGGCGCGTCTGCGGCGCGTCCCGTGCGTCCGCGGTGCGTCCGGTTATACTTTAGTGAGCCCGGCTGCCGGTCAGTCGGGCGTGTTTCGGCCGGGGAGGTGTGTCGTCACGGCTCTTTCATTGAGCGAGCTGTTCCCACTGGTCTGCCGGGACTGCGGCACCGTCGTGCCGCCGGATGACGACGCCGCTCTCGTGGTCTGCCCTTCCTGCGGGCTCGCCCACGAACTGGTGGACGGCGAACTGGGAGTGACTACCCCGCTGGTGGCTGCCTGCACCACCGAACTGGCCATCTTGGGGGAAGTGCACCGCCTGGCTGCATGGCGCCTCATCGTGGAGGTGGACGAGCCCGGCGACTCCACCTGGGAGAGACTCGGCCGGAAGGCTGCGCCGCAGATCCCCTATCTCTACGTCCCGGCCTTTTCCACCACACGCTCAGTACTCCATCGCGTAGGATTCCAGCTCACTCAAGCACAGCCTCGTCTGGAGCCATGCCCTTCTGGGCGGGCGGCGACAGAGCACGGACATCTAGACCCCGAGCCGGGCATGCCGGCGACGGGTCTGCACTCCGTCTCTGCCGGAGCGGGACCGGCGTCCTGCTTGGCCCGAGGCGCGACATCGTTCTCTCCCGAAGACGACGAGAGCGGTTTTGGGCGGTTCACGCCGGTGCTGCTCAGCCGCCAGGACGCCCGCATACTCAGCCACTTCCTGTATCTGGTGTTGCGCGCGGGCGACATCCGCGAGCTGGCGGTGGCCGACTATCAGCTTGACGTGGTGGCGGAGGAACTCGTCTACATCCCGGCCGCGTGGGACACGCGCTACCTCCACGGCGCCAACTGGCGCCTGCTACTGCGAGAGTTCGACGACTTGGTGGCCTGACGGTCCTCCCTGTCGGCCCAAGAAAGGAGACCCGATGGGCATCGAGGAGCGCATCGACGAGAGCAAGAACTGGTTCGAACGGGCGGCGGAGCGAGTGCCCGGATATCGTGGCTACAAGGACAAGGAGTTGCGGCGCGAAGCCGACAAGCTGGAGCGCCGGTACCTGGCTGAGCGTCTGGAGGGGGCCCGCGGCGCCCTCCAGAAGGTGCAGCGCGACCTCAGCCGGCAAGCCAGCCTCGACCTCCTGGGTCTCATCGACAACGTGGCGCGCAAGCTGGGCACCATACGCGATCGGGTGGAGTTCGCCGACTACGGCTACGCAGGGCTCTTCGACACCACCAAGGTGGGAGAGGAGACGCTGGCCGAACTCCATCGTTTCGACGTGGAACTTCAGGAGAGGGTGCAGGGAGTAGAGACGCTCGCCGCGGCACTCTCCGCCGACAGCCCTTCGCTGCGTGTGGACATGGACCTGTTGGAAGAACGCATCGATGCATTCGCGGCCTACTTCGCCGGACGTGAACACCTCATCACCGGAGCAGGGAGGTAACCCGTGGCCCTCATGAGCCTTATCGAGTATGTCGACGAACTCGGTCCCGAGATGGTGCACCGCATACCCGAGAAGGGTTCGGGGGAGTTCGCCATCGGCTCCCAGCTCATCGTGCGAGAGAACCAGTGGGCTGTGTTCTTCCGCGATGGCAAAGCCTACGATGTGTTCGGGCCGGGGCGGCACACGCTGGCTACGCAGAACATCCCGCTGCTGACGGCGGCGTTCACCGCACCTCTGTTCGGCGACAGCCCCTTTCGCAGCGAGGTCTACTTCGTCAGCCGCCGGACCTTCACCGATCTCAAGTGGGGCACAGCGGAACCCATCGCCTTCCGCGATTCTGAGTTCAAGATGATCCGGCTGCGCTCCAACGGCATCTACACCATCCAGATCGTCGATCCCAAACTGTTCGTGGTGAAGTTGGTGGGGACGCGCGGCATCTTCACCAACATCCAGATCGAGGACTTCTTGCGCGGGGTCATCGTCGCGCGTCTGGCCGACCTGTTGGGCGAGACTCTCGACTCGGTACTCGACCTGCCGCGTTACTTCGACGAGCTGGCTGCCGGGCTCAAAGCTCGCATCAGTGACGACTTCGCCCAGTACGGCATCGCCATGGCCGACTTCCTGGTGAACGCCATCACTCCGCCCGAGGAAGTGCAGCGCCGCATCGACGAGCGCACAGGCATGGAGGCCGTGGGCGGCATGGACCGGTATTTCCAGTTCAAGGCGGCCCAGGCCATCGGCGACCTGGCCCGCGCGGGGGGCGGCACCGCCGGTGGTGACGCGACCGGCGACGTGGGCACCGCGGCGGCGGCCGGTCTGGGCCTGGGGACCGGCGCCGGCCTGGGCATGATGATCCCCGGCATGCTGCAGCAGGCCATGGCCGGAGGCGCGCAACCCAAGGTGCGCTGTCCACAGTGCGGCACAGACGTCCCCGCAGGCAGTAAGTTCTGCCCGGAGTGCGGCCACAAGCTGGCTGCGGTCGCCGCGGATCCCACGGCGACGCCGCCGGCCGAGGCTGCGGAAGACACGGCTGCGCCTTCCGAAGACGCCGAGGCCGGACCCCAGGAGTGAGGTCAGGCTCCACAACCTGGGGTAGCTCTCACCTTCGCGGTCGTGTGTGCGGCCGCGGCTGCGGTCGCCGGGGGCCGGCTGCGCTGCTGGTCCTGCCGGGCGCCATGGTGCTGCTGGTCGCCACGGTCCTGTTGCTTGCGGGTGCGACCGGCACCGGTGCGGCACAGGCCAAGGACTGGCGCATCGACGCCATGGATGTGCTCCTGGATGTGCAGGAGAACGGCGACGTGGTGGTGGACGAGACCGTCACCTTCACCTTTGAAGGAAGCTTCAGCTTCGTCAGCCGCTCCATCCCCACCGGGAACACCGGTGGCATCACCGATATCCAGGTGCGCGACGAGGCTGGGCGCCCGCTGCCTGAAGGCGATGGCCCCGGTACCTTCAGCACGGAGACTGAAGGCGACAGGCGCTACGTGGTGCTCAATTTCGATCTCACCGACGCTTCCGCCACCTGGACCATCCACTATCGGGCCAAGTCGGTGGTGATGTTCTTCGACGAAGGCGACGAGCTGCGCTGGTATGTGTTCGATGCGGAGACGCCGGTGACCATAGGCCGGGTGCGGGCGACCGTCCGTCTGCCGGGCGCCGTGGCCGCTAACGATATGACCCATGCCGTGCAGACCGGCATCGGCGTCCCGGCCACGATCACGTCTCCCGCTCCGTCCACCATAGTCTACGAGGCCTCGGGCATCCCGCCCTTCACCAACTTCTGGATCGTGGCCGGCTTCCCCAAAGACGTGGTGGACTTCACCTGGACTGCGCGCCGCGTGGCGGCGGCGGTGGTACCGAGGCTGGGCTTCGTCCTTCCCATCGCCTTCTTCTTGGGCATGCTGTTGCTGTGGCGTCGTCGGGGCCGCGACGATCCCTCTGTGAGATACGCCAGCTACGCGAGTGAACCCCCCTCCGACTTGCCGCCCGCGCTCGTGGGAGCCCTCATCGACGAGAAGGTGGACATCAAGGAGGTGCTGGCCACCATCGTCGATCTGGCGCGTCGAGGATACCTGGAGATCACCGACACCAAGAAGGACGGCATCTTCAGCAAACCGGAGAGCATCTTCACTCGGAGCAGGCCGCTCGACGATCTACAGGGCTACGAGGCTAAGGTGGCCAGGGCTCTCTTCGACAGCCAGCATCCCGACCAGGTGACCACGAAGGAGCTCAAGAACAGGTTCCACGCACACGTGGGTCCCGTCACCACCGAGATCTACTCCACGGCAGTCAGAGGCGGCCTTTTCAGCGAGAGTCCCAAAGCGGTGCGTAGCCGCTGGGTGGGCTACGGATTCCTGACGGCCGTCATCCTGGGCGGTCTGACCCTGTTGCTGGCCTATCTCGACGTGGGAGGGTGGGGCTGGTTCCTGCTGGGCTCGGCGCTGGCCGCCATCATCGTGTGGGCCTTTGCTCCTTTCATGCCCCGGCGGACCGCAAGGGGGGCCCAGGAGCAGCGCAAGTGGGAGGCGTTCCGCAACTACTTGGAGGATCTCACCCGCTTCCAGGACGTCGAGACGGCCCGTGACCGCTTCGACGCCTATCTGCCCTACGCCGTTGCGCTGGGGGTGGAACGGCAGTGGACACGGCGGTTCGAGGGGACCAGTGTGCCGCCGCCTGTGTGGTACCACCCCGTGTTCGCACCCGGTTCAGGCGGCTCGTCGCGGAGCGGTGGGGGAGGCGGCTGGGCGGACGACGCGGGCGGCGGCCCGGGCGGCGCGCTCTCCGGCGGAGCCACGGGCGGGGGACTGAGCGGGGGCGGTCTCAGCTTGGACAGCATCTCCGATGGGCTAATGGGCAGCCTCAACAACATGTCCAGCGTGCTCACGTCCGCACCCTCCAGCAGCGGCTCCGGTCGCGGGTCGTTCGGGGGCGGGGGAGGAGGCGGCTTTTCCGGCGGTGGAGGCGGAGGCGGTTTCCGCGCCGGCTAGGTGGTCAGCCGCGGCGCGTGCGAAAGGAGTGAGCGGTGCGTACCAGGGTCATCGGCATAGTGCTTGTGATCGTAGGGCTGGGTATCGGCGTGTGGCTGGGTGTGGCCCTGTCGGACGGCTCGCGGAGCACGGGCGTCGCTTTGGGCTTCGCGATGTTCTCGCTGCCTTTCCTGGCCGTGGGCATCGGCTTGCTGGTGACCTCGAGGCGCGAGGTGAGGGCGGAGAGCAGGGTGGAGAAAGAGCGCGCCATCCTGAACGCGGTGATGACCCGAGGCCGCGTGACCATCGCCGACCTGGCGATCGAGGGAGACTTGGACCGTGAGCAGGTGCGGGTGTACATCTACGATCTCATCGGCAAGGACCTCTTCCGGGGCTACGTGAACTGGGAAAGAGGCGAGTTGGTGTCGGCGGAGGCGGCCCAGATCAAAGACGGTTCCTGTCCCAATTGTGGCGGCAAAGTCGAACTGGCCGGGAAAGGACTGGTACGCTGTCCCTATTGCGGTACCGAGACCTATCTCTCACCGGCTGTCGCACTGCCTGCGGGCCTCGCGCCCGGGGGACCCGCCGGAGCCTCCGGCGACGCGGCAGGCGGCTTGGGAGATCTGAGCCCCCCTGACGAAGGGATACGTTCGTGAAGTTGTCATACAAGCTCTGGCTCGATTGCCGGGGACGCGCGTTCGGAGACGGGCCGGCAAGACTCTTGGACGGTGTGCAGCGGGAGGGTTCTCTGCGCAAGGCCGCGGCTGAACTCGGCATGTCGTACAACAAGGCCTGGCGCATACTCCACGCAGCCGAGCAGCGGTTGGGATTCCCGCTTCTCGACCGCAGTGTGGGCGGATCGCTGGGTGGTGGTTCGCAGCTGACCTTGCGGGCGCAGGACCTCATGAGGCGCTATCGCGCCCTGATGGTCGATGCCGGTGAGGTGCTGGAGTCCGCCTTCGAGCGGCATTTTGCCGATTGGGAGGATCCTGAGCCGGAGGCTCTGGACGACGACAGGCCCTAGGCTGCGCAGGCCGGCGAAGCCTTTCCTTCGCGATCCTGGCCTATACTTGTGCCCCGCTATACCTCGAAGAACGGAGTGCTCATGCGGCCTCTGGAAGAAGACCTGGCAGATGCGCAGCGTTTCCATGGGCACCTTTGCCATGGCATGGTCATGGGCGTACGCATGGCCCGTTACGCCTGCAGCGAACTGGGTCTCGACGACCCCCGCAAGTATCGCGACCTCATCGTCTACGTGGAGATGGACCGCTGTGCCAGCGACGCGGTGGCCGTGGTCACCGGTGTGACCTTGGGACGCCGGCGCCTCAAGTGGGTGGACTACGGCAAGATGGCAGCCACGTTCGTCGATCTGGGCACCGGACGCGCCGTCCGCCTGGCTCCGCGGCCCGAGGTGCCGCACGCGGGCCGCGATCAGGATCCGCTGACGCTATGGAGCGACTGGACCGACGACCGCCTCTTCACCTGCACGCCGGTACAGGTGGATGTGGCGCCTGAAGACCGTCCTGGTCGTCCGCTGCGCACAGTGGAGTGTGAAGAGTGCGGCGAGCAGGTGCAGGACGGCCGCGAGATCGACTGCGACGGTCGCCTGCTCTGCCGCGCCTGCGCGGGAGAGGCCTACTACACGCTCTAAGTGCCGCGGGGCCGATAGGGCGGCGGCGACTCCTGCGGGTACGCAGATGTCGCCTTCACCCTATCGGCCCCGCGGGCACAGGATGTTCTGTGGGGCGGCTCGCGTCAGGCTGCCAGCCCGCCTGACGCGAGCCGCTGAACGTCCCGTCCTAGAAACTGGTGCTGGGCGGCGATGTCGTGGGCGGCGCCGTGGTCGTGGTCGTCGTGCTCGAACCGCCATTGCCCGTCGTCGTGGTGGTGGAGCCCGGCTTCGTCGTCGTGGTGGTGGAGCCGGTGCCCACTTCTATCTGCTGCGGCACCATGGGATAGGTGCTGATGAAGTTGTCCTTGTGGATCACTTTGCCGTCGGGAGAAGTGACCGTCCGCACAACCTTGCACTGTTTGCCCGACTGACCGCTGATCTTCACCACCTGCTGTCCCGCCGGGAGGCTGGGAGTGGGGATGGTCACCGTGGTCCGCGACACGAAGTTGTAGAAGTCGCTGGTGGTATAGGTGACCTTGCGGCCCTCAGAGGTACCGTAGATGTTGAAGGTCGTGGTGACACCATCGGAGGCCCCTCTGATCCATATGTAGTGAGAGGTGTCGTTGCGGAAGCGCAGGTTCGGCCCGCCGGCACTCACGGTGGCGTCGCGTCCCTTGGGATAGTGGTCGATGAAAATGGAGTGGTTCTTGCGCTCGATCACCTCGAGGCCCGCGAAGAAGACGGCGTTGAAGAGCGCCGTGGATACCTCACAGATGCCCCCGCCGAAGACGTCCTCCAGCTTGCCGGGGCCCACGATGCCGGGAGCGGTCTTGTAGCCGCGGGCGGCGGTGCGGGGTCCGATCTGCTTGTCGAAGTTGTAGACCTCACCCGGGGCAAGGAACACGTTGCTGGCATACTCGGTGGTGATGCGCACGTTGTGCTGCCGGTTGGCGGTACCACCGTAGGAATCGCTGTAGGTGGCGAGTAGGTCTTTGATCCCCATAGCCTCGGCTTCTTCGGTGGTGCGCTCGGGATCGGTGCTCTTCACCACCACCTCCACCGTGCGTCCGGTGGCCTTGAGCGAGGCGTCGGTGACGGCCTTGGCGGTGCCCGCCGGATCGATGGCCTTACCAGGTACGCCGGGGACCACCCAGGCCTTCTTGCCGTCGCTCTGGAAGGTGGCGTTGACGGGCTTGGTGGCCACGTCGTCGGCCAGAGTGGCGAAGAACGCCTCCATCTTCGCCGCATCCAGGACCGGCACTAACGTGGAGACACCGTTCTTGTCCTCACTGGTGAAGCCCATGTATGAGGCGATCTGCTGCGGGCTGATGGTCCATTTCTTGTCGCCGCTGACCACGGTGATGGGCGAGCCGATCATGATCTCGGCCTGGGCGAGGGCCTCAGCGGTGTCATCGGCGCGCACTGTCGCTTCCACCACCCTCACAGGGATGGCAAGCTCGGTGGAATGGAGCGTGGTGGCGATGCCGCGCAGTTCCTCACGCAGGCTGTCGATGTCCATGGCCCGGCCGGGCTGATCGTCGATGGCTTTGATCTGGCCGTTCTCCATTGACAGACTCGCGTCCACCGGAGCCACGTCGATCTCGGCCGCGATCTTCGCCAGTGTGGCATTCGCCTGCTGGTCATCCATCTTCCCGACCAGAGGCACGTCAACGTCGGTGAAGTACAGCTTCAGCCGTTTCCCCAGATCGGCGAAGATGTTGCCCTCGCGTGAGACGTCCATGGCTTTCGCCACGGCGCCCTCGACGTCCATGGCCACGCCCAGATCGTCGGCGAAGACGTCCCAGCTCTTGCCTTCGTAGGTGAGGGTGATGCTGTCCTGCTGGACCTCGTCCACCATCTCGTTCAGTCGGGCGGCGGCTTCTTCGCGGGTGAGCCCGCTCACCTGCTGCCCGGCCACGGTCACGCCGGCGTGTATCTTGTTGTAGTAGAGAAGCGAGTCGAATAGGATGGCCAGCACTACGATGAGTACGATGGCGCCCAGCCCGATGAGTATGTAAAAGGGTGTGCGGTTACGGCTATGTCTGGCGGCGCGTGATTCTATCAAGAAGGACCCTCTCCTGGATTTGAAACCACCACAAGATAACAGATGCACAGGAAGCCAAAAAGGTTTCCGGCCCACTCTAGTTTTCTTCGTCTATGCACGCATTCCTCGCTGGGCTTGGGCCCAGGTGCTCTGATGGAGTCACCTCTGCCTCTCGAGAGGGTGGAAAGCGGTCTGCACGCAGCCGTCGCGGCCGGACTGGTGGAGGCGGGGACGGCGCAGCGTGTGCGGGTGGCGGCGCGGCTGGCGGGAGCGGCGGGTCCGGTGTCCGGGGAGGCGCTCGGGCAGGCACTCGGCCTGTCGCGGGCGGCGGTGCACAAGCACGTGGACCAACTGCGTGCGCAAGGGTTCCCCGTGGAGTCGGTGGCCGGCTCGGGGTACCGTTTGACGGGACCGATCTCCGATCTGCTGGCGGCGGAAGCCCTGCTGCTCTACTTACTGCAGGACCTAGTGCCCTCCACCGGCCTTCCCGCCGGCCTTCCCGGCGGGGCGCTTTCAGGATGGGTGGCGGGTCTTCCCTGCCATCACCGCGCGCGTTGTGACTCCACCAACCGGGTCCTTCGCGAGATGATCAAAGGAGATGCACCTCCCACGGGGGCTCTGGTGGTCACCGACCATCAGACCCAGGGACGGGGCCGCTTGGACCGCATCTGGCGAGACGAAGGCAGCAAGGACTTGACGTTCTCCGTGCTCCTGCGCCCCGCGCTCGCCCCCGGGCAGGCGCACCTGTTGTCGTTGGCAGCTGCGCTGGCAGTGGCCGAGACTCTCTCCTCGGACTCGCTCGACCTGCCTCTGCCGAGGTCGTCGCGCGCGCCGGTGCAGGTGAAGTGGCCCAACGACGTCACGGTGCAGGGCAGGAAGTTGTGCGGCATACTCCTGGAGGGGGCCATGGACGGCGAGCGTCTGCACTGGGCCATCGCCGGCATCGGGGTGAACGTGAACAGCGACACCGTGGGACTGCTGGAGGTCATCCAGCGGGAGGATGCCGGGGGTCTAGGGACGCGCCCGCGACCGGTATCCGTGCAGGAGACGGTCGGAGGGCCCGTCCCGCGCGCTCCGTTGTTGGCTGCACTTCTGAGACGTCTCACCGCGCGGTGGAAGGACCTGGAGAGTCCTGAAGGCCGTGCCTCTATGCTGGCGGCGTTGAGGGAACGAGACCCTCTGCTGGGGCAGCGGGTGGAGATCTTCGCCGGGAACGCGGGCACCGAGGTCTTGTCCGGAGAGGGCGTGGGCATCGGCGCCGAGGGTCAATTGCTGGTGCGGAGCGACACCGGCGAGACCGTGCCGGTCTACGCGGGCGACGTGAGCCTGCGTCCTCCGGGCAGGTGACGCGCGACCGCTCCGCCGCTGTCAACCTAGTGGCACGAGGAGGTTGACGGTGATCGGCCGTGTTCTGTAGACTCGCGAGAAGCAGCGAAGGGCATCGGACGGCTACAGGAGGACCAGGCATGAAGGACTCGAGGACTGCAGGTGGCACAGGGCGGCGAGGCGGCACAGCTGCGCCTGCGACCGTGGGCGGGTCTTCCCTGGCCCTGCAGGGGGTCCGGCGACTGGTCCTGGTGATGGTGGGCGTGGGCCTGCTGACGGCCAGCGCCTATCTGTCGGTGCCGTTCTATCCCGTGCCTCTCACTATGCAGACCCTCGCCGTGCTCCTCATCGGCGGCCTGCTCGGGCCCACTCTGGGAGCCTCGTCGGTGGCCGGCTATCTGGCGCTCGGCGCAGCCGGAGCACCCGTGTTCCACAACGGTCTTGGTGGCGCGGCTGTGCTCGTCGGCCCCACCGGTGGGTACCTGGTGGGCTTCCTGGCCGCGGTCTTCGTCATGGGGACGGCGGTACGATGGGCCTCTCGCATCGCTCGCGCCGACTCTGTCCGTCATGACGTCTCCTCTCCAGACGACCGGGCGACCGGCCTCGCCGGCTGGGCGGCGCTGGGAGTGCTGGTCGTGGGCGTTCTCGCGGCAACCGCCTCCGTCTACGCCGTGGGCGTGCCCTGGCTGGCTGTCTTCACCGGCAGCGGCCTGGCGACCGCCTTCACGGTGGGCGTGGTCCCCTTCCTGCTGGGTGATCTGCTCAAGGCGGCTGTGGCCGTCGCCGCACTCCGTCTGGGAGGCGGGGCCGTGGCGCGCAGAGGCCTTCGCCTGCACTGATATCGCGTCCTTGCGCAGCCCCGGCGGCGCCATACGGCGGCGCGGTGGGCTGGGCCGGACAGGCGGAGCGGCTACGCCGACGCGGTCCTGCGGCTTGTGGGTCGTGGGCCGCGACGTTATCCTGCAGGACGTCGCTCATCACAAGGAAAGGCGGATGGCCCGCGCGTGACCGTTCTCGATGCTCTGATACTCGGCGTGGTCCAAGGCGTCACGGAGTTCCTCCCCGTGTCCAGCTCGGGCCATCTGGTGCTCGTGCCCGAGTTCTTCGGCATCCCCGCTCCCGGTCTGGGTTTCGACATCCTGGTGCACGTCGCCACCTTGGTGGCCGTGGTGGGCTACTTCATCAACGACGTGGTCAAGCTGGTCACTTCCATCGTGGCGCCGCGCCGGATGGCCAAAGCCGAACTCAAGTACTGGCGCCGGCTGTTCCTGTGGCTGGTGATCGGCACCATCCCCGCCGGCTTGGCCGGCTTCCTGCTGGATGACCTCTTCGAGGGCTTCTTCAGCAATACCCTGGCGGTGGGCATGTTCCTGGTAGTGACCAGCCTGTTGCTCGTGGGTTCCGACTTCGCTCTCAGCCGCATGCGTCGTGAGCCTCGTACCTTGGAACACATGCGCGCAGCCGACGCCCTGCTCATCGGGTGCTATCAGGCGCTCGCCATCGCCCCCGGGCTGAGCCGCTCCGGATCCACCATCGCGGGAGGGGTGCTGCTGGGGTTCGATCGTCCGACCGCGGCGCGTTTCTCCTTCCTGCTCAGTATCCCCGCCATCCTGGGGGCGTTCCTCTTCAAGCTCAAGGACATCTCCACCGCCTTCGCCGGTACGGGTGGAGGGGCGTACGCGGTCGGTGCTCTTGCCGCGGCGATCTCCGGCTTTCTGGCCGTCTTCTTCTTGATGCGCTTCCTGCGCAAGCATCCTCTGCGACTGTTCGCCATCTACACCGCCGCTCTGGGTATATTCGTGATGATCCTCTCCCTCGTCTGAGGAGGTCGCCGTGAACAGAGAACAGACGGGCTGCCGGATCCCAGGCCGCGCGCTGCGCGTCCTGGTGGGGATGGCGCTGACCTTGGCGCTGACGTTCGTGCTGGTCCCGGTGTGGAGTGGGCCGGCCCATGCCGCCTCGGCCACGGTGGTCCATCACGGATCGACCGCCCGCAAACAGATCGCGCTCACTTTCGACGACAACTACGACATCACCAGGTCGCTGGCCACGTTGCGGGCGCTGCAGAAGGCCAAGGTGCCGGCCACGTTGTTCCTCATCGGCTCGGCGGTGGGCGGCTCGCCGTCGGTGAACGCCGAGATCGTGAAGGGCATGGCTGCCGGTCTGTTCGAAGTGGGCGACCACAGTTGGTCGCATCCGGTGCTCACCAAGCTCTCCACGGCGAGCATGCGCTCGCAGATAGGTGGAGGGACCGACGCCTTCCGCAAGGCCACAGGGGCGCGCACGGTGCCCCTCTTCCGGCCTCCCTATGGCTCCACCAACAGCGCGGTGGCGGCGGCCGCGGGCGCTGAGGGCTTCTCCTATCTGGTGTTGTGGGATATCGACCCGCGTGACTGGGCGGGTGGCTCGGCCAGGGCGATCGCGGACCACATCGTCAGCCGGGCGCACAACGGGGCCATCGTGGTGATGCACCTGTCTGCGCCGAACACGGCCGCGGCTATCCCCGGCTTGGCGAGCCGACTGCGCGACAAGGGCTACGAGCTGGTGACCGTATCGCGCATGCTCAAGGGCGACCGTCTGTTCCTGGATGTGTCGGCGGAGAGCGAGAGCGGGCAGGCTATCGCCCGCATGGTGGGACTCGGCCACATGAGCGGCTACAACAGTGAATACTTCGGCCCCTGGGACACCATCACGCGGGCTCAGGTGGCCAAGGTGTCGACACTGGTGGCCGGCATCCACACCGACCAGGTGGAGGGCGGCGACGCAGCCGTCTTCGCCGACGTGCCGCCGCGTCACGACAGCCAGGGAGGCCTGGTGAGCTACCCCTTCGACTTCGTGCAGGAGGCCGCTGCCGCTGGACTGGTGGTGGGGGCTCCGGCGGAGGACGGGACCATGCGCTTCAGCCCCGAGCGGGCCATCACGCGGGTGCAACTCGCCACCATCCTTGCCCGTATGGCGCGGCAGTTCAAAGGCTACCCGGCCACCGCCACCGAGGCGGGACTGTCTGAGGTGTCGTTCACGGATGTCCCGGACTACGCGAAGGTCGACGTGTCGTTGGCGGCCGCGCTGGGTCTGATGGCCGGTTCGGACGGCTCGAGCGGCCGTCTCTTCCAGGCGTGGTCCGGCGCGGCGCGCGCACAGGTGGCGGTGGCCATGACCCGCTACCTTGATCTGCCCACATTCACGGCTGCCGGGGCGATGTCGCCGGCATCCGCGCCGGCGGATCCCGCGGCTGAGGTCACCGACTTTCAGCCGATCGAGGAGTCTGCTGAGCCGCAGCCGTCCGCGGTGCCGTAGGCGCCGGCGAGGCGGAGGAGCGCAGCGGCAGCGAGACGGTGACGTCCAGACCGCCGTCAGGGACGGCGGCCAGCTCCACGGAGCCCCCGTGGGCGGTAGCCACCGCCTTGACGATGGAGAGACCCAGGCCGAACCCGCCCGTCTTGCGGCTGCGTGATTTGTCGGCGCGGTAGAAGCGCTCGAAGAGCCGCTCGAGGTCCTCGGCGGGGACCGGCGTGCCGCTGCTCGCCACCTTCAGCACCGCCCTGTCGCCGGCAGTCCAAGTCTTCACCGCGAACCAACCCTCAGGCACGTTGTGCTTGACGGCGTTCTCCACCAGGTTGCCTACCAAGCGCTCAAGCAGCGCCCGCTCGCCGCGCACCGGCGCAGGTTGCAGGTCGAGATCCAGTCGCAGTCCCATCTGGTCGGCGGTCACTGCGGCCTGCTGCACCTGCTGTTCGGCCACCTCGCGCAGGTCGAGGTCGGTCAGCACCGGCGAGTGTTCCGTGCGGGCCAGCAGCAGCAGTCCGTCGATGAGCCGCTCGCTGCGGTCGACGGCCTCTGCGATGGCCGCCCCCATCTCCTGCAGCTCGTCCTGCGACACATCGGGGTCGCTGAGTGCGACGTCGATCTCGGTGCGGATGATGGTGAGCGGAGTGCGCAACTCGTGCGAGGCGTTGGCCACGAACTCCTTCTGCGCGCTGAAGGCGGTGTCGAGACGGACGAGCATGGCGTCGAACGTGTCGGCCAACTCCTTGAGCTCGTCGCGCGGTCCTTTGAGGGCGATGCGTTCGTGGAGCGTCGATTCCGACAAGCGCCGCGCCGTGTCGGTGATGGCGTGCAGAGGTCGGAGCATGCGTCCGGCCACCAGCCAGGCGAGGCCGAAGGTGATGACGGCCATGATGGCCAGCGCCAGCAGCGAGCGGGTCCACAGCCGCTCCAGAGCCTGCTCCTTCAGCTCGTGCTGCACCGCGTCGATGAGCCTGGGCACAGGGATGCCGTTGATGGTCACGTAGCGTGGCATCTCGCCTCGGTCGCCGGGTGCGCGGCCGTATTCCAGCAACTCCTGCGGTATGCCGTAGCGCTGGGCGATGACGGCGCGGGCGTCCTCCACCGCCGGGGTGAGACTGTTCCGCACCATGAGGAAGTTGATGGCGATGAGAAGGATACCGGCCAGCAAGAAAAGCCCGCCGTACCAGAGGGTGAGCTTCAGGCGTATGGTGAGCCCGCGGCGCCCGCCTTTGTCGTCGGCTGGGACGGTCATGCTCATATCCTGTACCCGACGCCGGTGACGGTCTCGATGAGCGGGGGGTCGCCCAGCTTCTTGCGGAGCGTCATGATGGTGACCCTCACCACGTTGGTGAAGGGATCGGCGTTCTCGTCCCACACCTTCTCCAAGAGCTCCTCGGCGCTCACCACCCGGCCTTCGGCGGCCAAGAGCACCTGCAGCAGTCCGAACTCCTTCTTGGTGAGTTGCAGGTCGACTCCTCCGCGCTCGGCCACATGTCTTGCCGGATCGAGCACCAGATCGCCACGGGAGAGCACCGGTGGTACGGGCGGGACGGCCCTGCGCCCCAGCGCGCGTATGCGGGCCACCAGTTCCTGTAGGGCGAAGGGTTTGGGCAGATAGTCGTCCGCGCCGATGTCGAGGCCGGCCACGCGGTCTTCGATGGAGCCGGCCGCCGTGAGCATGAGGATGCGGCAGATCGATTGCCGGGCGACCAGCTGGCGACACACCTCGTCTCCGTGCACGAGGGGAAGATTGCGGTCGAGCACCACCACATCGTAGCTGTTGACGGCCGTCTTCTGGAGGGCGCTCTTGCCGTCCAAGACCACGTCCACGGCCATGCCCTCGCGACGCAGCCCGCGCGCGATGGTGTTTGCCAGTCGTTCTTCGTCTTCTACCAGAAGGACCCGCACCCTATCCCCGTTCCTTCGTGCGAGAGTTCACCGTCACCGGTCGACCGTCATGATACGCCACCCAGTATGGCCCACCGGACCCGTCCGCTCGGGGTCGTCTTTTTGTGTGGCGCCAGTGTACGGGTGGATCCGTAAGGCTGTCGTAAAGACCCCTTACGGTCGCTTTATGGGCGGCGTCCTAGAATGCGGTCATCTGCCCGACCATGATTGGCGGTTGGGTAGAATACGGACAGGTTCTTCCCCATGGAGGTGGTCTATATGAGATTCCGTCCAGTGCCACGCGAACGCCGCAGGAGACGTGTGCTGCGCGTGGTCGCTCAGGCGGTCCTGGCCGTGGCGCTGGTGGTAGCTGCGGGATCGGTGCTGGTGGCCTGTACCATCGAGACAGGCACCCCCTCGTCGTCGGCGTCACCCATAACCACAGTGGCGCCGCCTGCCACGACCGAGAGCGCGGGAAGCACGCAGACCTCCGGCGCGGCGTCCCCCGTGACCACCGTGGGCAGCGGCGGGTCAGCCGGTGCCTATGACGGGGGGCAGAGTCCGGCACAGGCCGTGGCCGGCATCCTGGGGCCCAGCGTGGTGAACATCGGTGTCTCGGGTACCGTCCAGGTGACCGGGTTCGGACCGTTCGGCCCGCAGGAGCAGCAGTATTCGGGTGAGGGCTCCGGGGTCATCTACACCTCGGACGGCCTGATCATCACCAACAACCATGTGGTCACGGATGGCGTCGGCGATCCCGTGGACAACTTGGAAGTGACGTTCACCACCGGCGAGAAGCTGCCTGCGACCATCGTGGGCACCGATCCGCTCACCGACTTGGCTGTCATCAAGGTCCAGACCGATTTGGAGCTACCGGCGGCCGTCTTCCAGAACGCCCAGCCCAGTGTGGGCGAGTATGCCGTCGCCATCGGCAGTCCCCTGGGATTCGAGAACTCGGTCACCTTGGGTGTGGTGTCGGGCCTGGCCCGCAGTATCGAAGGTGTCCAGGGCAATGAGGGCGTGGCCCTCACCAACCTCATCCAGACCGATGCTCCCATCAGCCCGGGGAACTCGGGTGGCGCGCTGGCCAACGCGGCTGGTGAGGTGATCGGCATCAACGTAGCCTATCTGCCGGCGACGACGGGAGCTGTGAACATCGGCTTTGCCATCCCGGCGGTGGTCGCGACGCAGGTGGCCGATCAGATCATCAGCACCGGCAAGGCGACGCATGCCTACATCGGCGTGGGTACCCAGACGGTCACCACCGACCTGCAGCGGCAGTTCGACCTGTCGCGCGGTTCGGGCATCCTGGTGGCCGAGGTGACGCCCAGCGGTCCGGCGGGCAAGGCGGGTATCCAGCAGGGTGACATCATCGTGGAACTCGATGGCAAGACCATGAAGGAGTCGAGCGACCTGCTCATCGCCATCCGTGACAAGCTGCCCGGGGACCGGGTGGAGGTGACGGTGGACCGCGACGGGCGGGAGATGAACATCACGGTGACGTTGGAGGAGAGACCGGTCGATCTGTGAGTGGAACGCCCGCTACCACCCCTCCTCCAGCTGCGTTGTACGATAACTTCCGGAGGGGTGGTAGCGGGCGTTCGTCCTGTATGGGTGGGGCGCCTTCGCGGCCCCGCTCAGTGAGCGTTCTTCACTTCACTGACCTTCGGCGTTCCGCGCGTCGGCTTCGCGTTCGCGCTGCGCCTCGCACCCCGTCTTCTGTGACTTCTGCCGCTCTTCGGGAGGGCTGCGCCTCCCGGCCTCAGTGAGCGTTCTTCACTTCACTGACCTTCGGCGTTCCACGCGTCCGCTTCGCGTTCGCGCTGCGCCTCGCACCCCGTCTTCTGTGACTTCTGCCGCTCTTCGGGAGGGCTGCGCCTCCCGGGCTCAGTGAGCGTTCTTCACTTCCGTGAGGTCGGCGATCCGCGCTTCGCGCTGCGCCTCCGGGCTGGGTCTCACCTCACCTCGAAGCCTTGTTCGCCCCTCGGGGGTTCGTCGACTATGTGCAGGGAGGTGACTCGGGCGTGCGGGGGGCCGTGTCTGGTCCAGGCCAGCATCTCTTCCACTGCGTCAGGGGTCCCCTCGTAGACCGCTTCCACCCGACCATCGACAAGATTTTGCACCCATCCTCCGATCCCCAAGCGGGTCGCTTCCTGCCAGGTGGTGTATCGGAAGGCGACGCCTTGCACACGGCCCTCCACATACACGCGCACGCGTACGGGGTCGGCCGACGGGGTCGGGACAGGCGCGGAGTGGGGGTCGGGATCGTGTGCGTCCATCGCCCTCGGTCTCGCTCTCAGCCTCGGAGGATGCGCAGTCCTTTGTGCTTGCGTCTCCGGCGCTGGCGCAGCCGGTATATGAACAGGAAGAGGAAGAGGGCCAGCACCGCGCCGATGAGGGGCACCAGCACGAACACCAGGGTGCCGATGAGGACGGCGAAGTCGGTGTACACACTCAGCAACACCCGGGGGCCGTTGTCGGCCGTGGGGCCCGGGCGGACGGAGCGCAGCGCGTGGTCGGCCAAGCCGGCGATGGCGAGGCCCAGGATGCCGCACACCACCGCGGCGATCCAGTGCGAAGGCGTCATGACCGCGGCGAACACCAGGCCGCCGAAGATGATCTTGAGGGGCCGCATGATCTGGTCGTAGGCGGCGGTGACGGCGGGCATCTTGTCCACGGCCAACTCGATGACCGCCAGCGCGAAGAGCACGGCGATGACCCAGGTGTGCTCCAAGAAGCCGAACCAGGTGTCTTGCAGCACCGGCGCGCTGGCGAACTGCAGCCTGGAGTAGAGGGCCAGGAACGCGATGGGTAAGAAGGCCCGGAAGCCCGAGAGCACGGCCAGACCTGCGCCCATGCAGGCGCGCGCGTAGATGCTGTTGAAGACGACGTCCATGCGGGGAACCAGTCTAGCATGAGCGACGGCGCCCAGCGGCGGCGGTGCCGCGACCGCGCCCGGAGGCGACGACGCTGCGACGGCCGTCCGGACGGCGGCGTCGCCAGGGCGGGTCAGACCAGGATGTCCTCCAGCGGATAGCGGAGTTTCCGTGTCGGCTGCTCGTCGGCCGGGAAGCCCAGCGAGACCAGCACTGTAGGCACCAGGTTGGCCGGCAAATCGAGGATGCGGGCGAACTCATCCGGCTTGAACGCGGTCATGGGGCAGGCTCCCAGGCCCAGAGAGTAGGCACCGTTCAGCGCGTTCCCCAAAGCGATGTGCACCTGGCTCTGCGACCACTGCAGCAGCTGCTCGGGCGTCATCCGCTGCGAGACCTCGGTGGCCAGGCCGATGGTGCGGGCGCGCATGTCGTCGTCCACGCCGGCGGCACCGAGGGCACGATCGAGGCGGGCGATGATCTCGGGATAGTCGGTGTCGGCGCAGAGCACTAACAGATGGGAGCAGGTGCGCACCTGATTCTGGCCGAAGGTTGCCGGGAAGAGGCGCTCTTTCGTGTCGCGGTCGGAGACGACCTTGATCTTCCAGGGCTGCATGTTGATGGCCGAGGCCGAGTGACGGGTGATTTCGAGCAGTCGGTAGATGGTGTCTTCGGGGATGGGCTTGTCGAGATATCTGCGGCAGGAATAGCGGTTCTTCACCAGGTCCTGGAAGTCCACGATGCCCTCGCTTCCCTTGCTGAACCGATGTCCTCGGGCGCCAGTATAGCCAAGGGCGGCCGTCAGGTCGATGGAGCCGCCTCGGGGAGTGGTCGGCGCTCCCCGCGGTGAGGTGCGCCGACCAGGGGCACCAGCCCCGGGCGGCCGGACGGGCGTCGGCTGCGGGCCGGCGCGATGCTTACGGGCGCCTTACACCGTGGTGCGTATAGTCACCGCAACTGATGAAGGGCCGGTGGGTGGCCCCCAAGAAGGAGCAGATGACCATGAGATGGGAATTCAACCCGCGGGACCTGGAGGTCGTGCGGCACGTCGATGGGCTCGATATCGCCTGGATCGTGCTGATGATCATCCTGTGGGCCGCGGTGATGACGGCGCTGGTGTTCGCCATAAGGGCGCTCATCATATACAGCCGGAACAGCCGGGCGCCCGGCTCCGACGGTGGCGACGCCGAAGTCCTCGGATCGCCGGGGTCGGAGGCTGCCATGGAACCGACTGTGCCGGCCCCTGCCGACACTCAGGTCCGGGCCGCCACCCCGCCGGTGACCGCCCCGCCGACCGGGGCGCAGAGCGGGTTGGTCGCCATCCTGGACGAACGCTACGCCCGCGGTGAGATCGACCGTGACGAATACCTCCAGCGCAAGCAAGACCTTGGTATCGGCTGATCGCGTGAGCTGACCGGCCTCGCCGGGACTGGCGAGCGCGCGGGTCCCAGGCGGGCCGTGACGGGGACGGGCTCTGAGCGCCGAAGCCGGTGCGACGATGTCCGGCCGGCGCGCGGGCCCAGCGGTGCCGAGAGCGGTGCTACAATCCCGGGGCCGACAGGCTGTGCGGCCGCTGAACGTCGCGGCGCGCACGAGCCTCGGCCCCGTGCCCCCGTAGCTCAGGGGATAGAGCAAAGGTTTCCTAAACCTTGTGTCGGCCGTTCGAATCGGCCCGGGGGCACTCACTTCTTCCCGCTAATCTGCGCTTTCTTTCCGCGCACGACTACATCCTTCCACACCCTATTCTTCCCGTATACGCAACTCTACGCAGGTCTCAGCACTGACGCGAGACGCCTTGCGGCCGAGCGCATCGGCGGCGAGATCGCCGGTGCCCTCGATGGGCGCGAGCTTGCTTCCGCAGTACCCATAGGGGAGGAGTCGGCCAAATGACAGGAGCAGGGATGGTACTGCACGCCGGCGGAGCTTCGTACTCATAGACAGTCGCTCTTCCTGCGGATGATTGCTCAGGCAACGCCGGAGACGGTCCTGTCGCTTCGGGACGATGTTCTACCCCTGTACATCTCCACCTATCGTGATGCAGCGACGGCAGGAATCACGTGGCCTTGATGCTGACACCAAGCACTACTGGGCCAGCGGCCGCTAAGCCCAACTCTGCTGTGGGCCGGCACTCCTGACCAAGTGGCAGACCTGCAAGGCGGCCGGCTCTTTCGAGAATCGCAGCTACTACCCCGATCTTGCTCCGCTGCACTGAAAACTCGAGGATCGGGCTAGTCGATACCGGTTGCATGTGCACTGGGTGTTCGCGGCCGTGTTGGTCCCCCTCGTTTTCTGTACGGTATCCTCCGAGAGCGCCGGGGTGCCAACCCCGTCCTGGTCGGTCTTCCGCCATTCGATTGCCCCCGTTCTAGACGAGATCCCGATGCCCGACGACCTGTTTGTGCCTTGGGATCCGTTCTGGGAGACGCGCAAACGAGCACAAGAAGAATCGCATGGACGCGCTGGGGAGGTATCTGGATGCGGTAGCTATCTCCGAAGGCTTCGTGTCTCGAGTCGCCAAGGATCTCGCCCGTTCCACAGTTCTGCCGCTTGACCGGAGACCTGGCCGCCCTGTGAGTAGCTGAGCGAAGAACTCGACCGAGGGGCCGCACCGGGTGGACGGACTTGGCCCGAGTTCAACCCCGCTTTCAATGCGCCGAAAAACTCCCGTATTGTGGCGAGCCGTTTCGCGAGCTGGTACGAGTGAGGGCACTCCTTGAACGTGCACCGACCGTGCGCATCACTACTTACTGAGCGTTTACTCAACTCCTTGCTTTGCCATCATCTGGCTTGTAGGATGACGGCACCACTACTGTCGGAGGACACCCGACAGGCGAGTCTCAAGCCGGGGGGGTTTGGGGGTCCACTGGAGGGGCCTATGACCTGACCCACCCGTGCTGTGTCGTGGACGGAATCTTCGTCCGCGCCCTCTCATGACGAATCGCCAGGAAACTCCTTCTAAGGGGAATCATGATGAGCAAGAGACTCTTTCTTGTGACCACCCTCTTTCTTGTCCTCGCACTCTTCGCCACAGGACTCCTTTCGGGGTGCGGAGAGGATGGCACAGAGGCTACAACGAGCAGTGCCGGCGCCGGTGCGACCGCACCCTCGGTCACGGAGTCACCCACTCCGGCGGGATCCTTTGACGGCGAGATACTGATTGGAGCGCTCGCATCCATGACCGGCGCTGGTGCCATGGGCGGTACCGAAGCCATGTGGGCGCAGCAGAAGGCTATCGACGACATCAACGCCAAGGGCGGTGTGGACGTCGGTGGCAAGAAGATGCAGCTCAAGGTCAAGTTCATCGACGACAAGAGCGACGCCAACGAGGCAGCCGCGGCGGTTGAGAAGCTGGCCAAAGTGGAGGGTTGCAAGATTATCCTCGGCACCCAGACTGTGTCGCTCACTATGGCCGCCGCCATCGTTGCCGAGAAGTTGAACGTGCTCTACCAGCAGGTGACCCTCTGGACGTCGTTCGCACGGGAGCAGAACTACAAATGGTCTCCCGACCTATTCCTCACCCCGGAAGCCGTGGGCGAGGTGCCGTTCAACATGGTCGATACTGCGGCGGAGTCCGAGCGCCCGGGCAAGTGGTCCATACTGACCGAGGACACCAACGACGGCCAAGGTCTGGGTGAGGGTGTCAAGGCGATGGCTGCCAAGCACGGCTATGAAGTCGCCTTGTATCAGACCTACACGCCAGGCACGAAAGATTACTCTTCGATCATTCTGAAGATGAAAGAGAGCGGGACCGACGCAGTGGTCATCCTCGCGACACCTGCCGACGCCATCACCGTGGCCAAGCAGATGAAGGAGCAGAACTACTCGCCCAAATACATGATGGGTTGGAAAGGTTTCTGGCCGACCGAGTTCATGCAGGGGCTGCAGAAGGATTCCGACTACATCTGCTTCGACGGCTTCTGGTCTGAGGACCTGCCTTTCCCGGGTGCCAAGGAGCTGGGGACCGCTTACCGTGAGGCCCACGACGACATCGATTCCGTGAGCATCGGTCTGCCGTATGCGGCCGTGCAGGTGGTGGCCATGGCTATCGAGCGGGCCGGCAGCGATGACCCTGCCAAAGTGAGGGACGAGATCTATGGCGGCACGTTCGAAGAGACCATGATGGGTGACATCACCTATGACGAACTGGGCGTGGCCGACATCACTCCACTGGGATTCCAATGGCTCGATGGAAAACGGGTCGTGATCTATCCCGACCAGGGCAACGAACTGCAGTGGTTCGTCCCCTGGGACCAGCGTTAGGAAGCGTCTGGTTCTACAGACGTAGCGGAGCCGACTGATAACCAGGGCTGACGGGCGGGCGGAGCACGAGTCACCGCCCGCCCGCCTCTGGTTCGATGAAGACCTTCCTATGCCAGACTCACGCGTCCGCCCTTACTGTCAACAGTTTGTGACGCTTAAGCGTCGGAGTAAAGCGTGCTGCTGGAGCGGGTTGCCGTAGAGCATATCTCGGGACCTGAACGTCCACCGCCGATTGATGCACCTCCAGGGAGCTGGAGGGGAAGCAAGGTATCGGCTGTACTTGGCCCAGTTCACCCACGAGGAGGCCGTCTTTGGCGCCACGCCCCAGAAGCGTGTTTGACAGCTACGGTGACCGCTACCCAGGTGGGAAACGGTGCTAGCAGCCGGACAACTCTGGACCGGATCGGCCAGCTGGTAAGAACCAGCGCGTCCATGAGCGAAGCCCTCTCATGGCATCGGAGTTCGGGCAGGACGTGGCTGCAGACGTTCAGGGTGATCCCGACGTCGGCGTGACCGAGATGCCCTCCTGGGGGCGCTTCTGATAGTTCGTGTAGGGTGGGTCGACGAGCGCACGAATGGTTTGGTGGAGGGTCAGCGGAGACGATCGTCAAGAATCCGGGTAACCACGTGACCATTCGCTGGCTAGCCGACGAACCTCGCTCTCAGAACAGGGTCTTTTCACGCGCCCTGCGAATCCGAGGCTCTCCATTGCCGCAATTGGCGCGTCGGACCCTACAAATACCCGTGCGGCTGGGTCTATCCCGCGGAGACAGGATACGAGTTCGAGCCCCCCGCATCCCGACGGAGCGATCAGTGGCCCGATGGCAACAGCGAATGGTGCCCCCGTCTTTAGGGAAGCCTGATACCGCTCCACAGACTCCTCGACTGTACGACATGTCACAACGGCGCAACCTGCCTGGGAG
Organism: Thermoleophilia bacterium; assembly: GCA_040772905.1. GTDB lineage: Bacteria > Actinomycetota > Thermoleophilia > RBG-16-64-13 > RBG-16-64-13 > JAXGXJ01. The sequence continues at coordinate 28,697 of JAXGXJ010000012.1, forward strand.
AAAAGCGTGCGAAGACGTTCTCTCTCTCGATCGTCATGGTCCAAGACCATGACGCGCGTTGGGCTTGCTTGAACACCCGAGCACCCTGACTCGGCCAAATCAAGCGTAGAGTGAGGCAGGTCGGTGCATTCGGAGGGGCTCTCGCTGTGTTCAGGCGCTGCGGCAGACCAGTCCTGCACTAGGGTGATGGCTGCAGGAAGGCTGCTGTGTGCAGCGTTCATGTAGACGGTAGTCGCCGTCAGCTTGGTTGCACCTCCCGCTTTGTTGAAAAGGGTCAGGTGCTTCGTCTCGACGCTTGCGCCGAGTTCCCATGAGTCGCGCGGCTTCTCGGCGTCGGTTTCGCTTGTGGGAAGCCGGGATCCGACCATCTCATGTGCTTGCCAGCCAAGTAGTCGTTCCGCCGCGGTGTTCCAGAGCGCAATCCTCTCTTCCTGATCAAGAGTCCAGACAGGTAGTGGTATGCGGCGCAAGAGACTCGTCAGCTGGTTGAGCAAATCTCTCTCAAATTGTCGCCCTTCCAGAGTGGCGATAGTGGCCCCCGTGACCTCGCCTAGAGTCTCCAGGGCCGACTTCGTGACAGCCGGAAAGTCACAATACGTGAGCGAACCGACAATGAGCCTGGCCACTTGCTCGTTGTGGACGAGGATGGGAACAAGCAGCGCGGATCCGTTGAACCCTGGGATATCTTCAGGCCCCACGGACTGGTGTGCGGCCGGGTGCCTGGTGACTGTCTCCGACGGCAGCGGGTTGCTCATCGCACCCACGAGAGTCTCGATCACCTCGCGACAGGCCCCTCTCTGGGCGATCGCCTGGTACGAATCGATCCCTGGGATTTTGAGATACGCACAACCGAAATCCACCCCCTGAAGGCCGAAGGCCAAGTGGAGCGCTTGGCGCACCGCGCCGCGCACATCATTGGCTGAGAGGAGCGAGTTGTGTAGGTTCTGGAAGAGGTTGGCGAATTCCTCCGCCCGCCTTTGCTCGGTGATGTCTTCCTCCAACTCCACGAAACCGAGCAGATCACCACGCGGATCGGGGATGGGATACGCGGTGATTCGGACTCTGTACTTGGTCCCGTCGTCTCGAATACCCCAAGTCTCCACGCTATGAGGCTGTCCCGTCGCAAGCGTTGCCACCCCAGGACAATGCGGGCAGACGTCGACACGCCGCTCGAATTCCTCGTAGCACTTCTTGCCCAACATCTCCTTGGCAGGCTTCCTGAACAAACGCTCGTTTGTTCTGTTGACCATCATGATGTCGAAATCGCTGGAGATCAGATTCATTCCTGGTTGGTTGTCGATGCCCGCGTCCATGAGGCCGGATGTTAGGGAGCGGATCGACGAATCCTCGATTTTGACCGGCCGAGCGGCAGACAGAAGCGCACCATGCGACGCTTGGACATCGGGCCTGATTGCAGCGAGGTGCTCACGCAGGATGCTGATTCCCCCAGCGTAACCCAGCGCATCAAGATGACGTTTCACGACCGTGGCCGGCATGGTGGGATCTTGTTCGAGGAGGGAGGCGATGCAGTGCTTGAACGGGTTCAGCAGAGATCCAGAGTTCCTGCCGTACGGAGTTGCCACCGGACAGTTCAGCAGTCTGTGGACAGTGTTCCGGCTAGCGTTGAGCTTGCGAGCGATGGCCCGCTCGGACAAGCCCTCTCGGTGTAGCCGATGGACCTCTTCCCAGCTCCTCATCCGTCGCCTTTCGGTGCAGCGGTACCGCGGGCTTGGAGTGCAACGAAATGTGGTGAATGGCTCAGATTTCGTGGTGCACGTGGCTCACTTTACGGTGTTCGAAGTTGCCGCGTCAAGTTGGTGCTGAGCGGAACCGCAATCCTGCTCAGGCGACACAAAAGTTGGAGGAGATGCGCAACGTCGGGCAAGCAGTGGGCCATGGTGTCACCCGTGTTGGCTCGTTGAGCGCTTGTGCTGGCGTACACATGTTCTAACCTACGGAATGATATTCCATTCAACGACACTACTTGCCAATCTTTGGTGATTGTAGTGACCACCCACTCGGCCAACAATGGACCCGGCGACGGACGACCTGTGGCCGCTCCGAAGCCTGCTGACGAAACGCTCTCATGGCAGATGCGGAGGTGGCTTCGTGGGTGGCATTCAACGCTTCACCAATGGCACAACGGGCGGACCTGTCTGGGTATACGTACAAGACGGTAGGATTCTGCGAATCACCCCATTGAACCTGGATGAGACTGATGCGCCATCGTGGAGCATAGAAGCAAGAGGAAGGGTCTTCTCGCCGCCGAGGAGGACGACCCTCGCGCCGCACGCCGTAGCCCAAAGGTCACTTGTCTACTCGCCGAAGCGCATTCTCACCCCTCTCAAACGGGTCGATTTCGACCACAAGGGCGCCCGTAACATCCACAACCGCGGCGTCTCGGGCTACGAGCCCATCAGCTGGGAGAAGGCTCTGGACATCGTTTGCGACGAGATCACCCGGGTCAAGAGGGAAGTGGGCGCGGGTGGCATCATGAGCACCTGCTCCTCCCATCATCTGTGGGGGAACGTTGGGTACCGCCACAGCGCCTACCTTCGCTTCCTGAATGTCCTGGGCATGTGCCACGCCGGCCACAACCCCGATAGCTGGGAAGGATGGCACTGGGGCGCGACCCACATGTGGGGCTTCAGTCACCGGCTGGGCAATCCGGAGCAGTACGATCTTCTGGAAGACGCACTCAAGCACACCCAGATGATCGTCTTCTGGTCGTCCGATCCCGAGACGACCCACGGCATCTACTCGGGCTTCGAGAGCACCCCCCGCCGGTTCTGGCTCAAGGAACTCGGCGTCAAGATGGTTTTCGTAGACCCCTATTTCAACCACACCGCGGGTCTCATCGGGGACAAGTGGTTTTCGCCACGGCTGGGCACGGACGTGGCCTTCGGCCTGGCCATCGCCTTCACCTGGCTCGCCGAAGGAACGTACGACAAGGAGTACGTTGCACAGCGGACTCACCGCTTCGACGAGTGGAAGGCCTACGTGCTCGGGGAGACCGACGGCGTGCCCAAGACCCCCGAATGGGCGGAGACCGAGTCGGGGATCCCCGCGCGGGAGATCAGGGCCCTGGCCCGCGAATGGGGCAGCAAGAAGACTATGCTGGCGGCCGGCGGTCTCGGCGGCTGGGGCGGCGCCTGCCGGTCCGCCACCGGCAACGAGTGGGCTCGCACCATGGTGGCGCTGGCGGCCATGCAGGGCATGGGCAAACCGGGCAGCAACATCTGGGGCACCACGCAGGGTGTTCCGGTCGACGAATCGTTCTTCTTTCCCGGCTATGCCGAGGGCGGTATCTCCGGCGATGTGGACAAGTCGGCCGCGGGATTCCGACTCGTATATCGCCTCTTCAAGGAAGGCAAAGGTGCCACCCGCAACACTCACGACTCGACTGAAGGCCAGGCTATCCCCCGGCTGAGCATCCCCGAAGCCATGATGCACGAGCGACTGCAGTGGAGGGGCAAAGGGTTCTGCGGCTCGTCCATCGAGTCGCAGCTTCAGAAGTACGAGTATCCGGCACCGGGTTATCCATTCATGGGCATGTACTACAAGTATGGCGGATCCTTCATCGGGACGCTGACCGAGACCAATCGCTTCGTCAAGGCCTACCGGGAGGGCAAGGTCCCGTTCGTCGCTAACCAGGCCATCTGGTTCGAGGGTGAGACGAGGTTCGCGGACGTCATCCTGCCGGCTTGCACCAACTTCGAGCGATGGGACATCAGTGAGTTCGCCGGTTGCCAGGGCTATATCCCCGACAACTACAACCAGGCGAACCACCGGATCGTCACCCTGCAGAAAAAGTGCATAGAGCCACTAGGCCAGTCGAAGTCCGACTACGACATCTATGCGGCCATCTGTGAGCGCATGGGCGTTCATGACGAGTTCACCATGGGCGGTAAGTCCGACTACGAATGGGTCAAGGAGTACTTCCATTGCACCGACCTGCCCAGGCTCGTGAGTTGGGAGGAGTTCGAGAAAAAGGGCTACTTCGTGGTGCCCTTCCCAAAGAATCACACATCGACCCCGGCGCTGCGCTGGTTCGCTGAGGGCCGCAAGCGCGACACGCCGGACTGGGGACCCGCGCCAGGTGACACCGTCGGCACGGTCGGCCTGCAGACCCAGTCCGGCAAGATTGAGTTCGTCGCCTCAAGCTTGCTGAAAATGGACGTGGAGGACGCCGAGCGCCCACCGATGGGCCCGCAGTACATAGCCAGCTGGGAGGGCCACCGCACGACCGAGCTGTACAGCAAGTACCCGCTGCAGATGGTCAGTCCGCACCCGCGCTTCAGCTTCCACACCATGGGTGACTCCAAGGAGAGTTGGATCAACGACGTCAAGGACCACCGAGTGCTCATCGACGGCCACCGCTACTGGATCATGCGCCTGAATACCAAGGACGCGGCGGTTCGCGACATCAGGGAGAACGACCTCATCCGGGCCTTCAACGACCGCGGGTCGGTCATCCTAGCGGCACAGATTACCGAGCGCGTCCCCTCGGGTACAGTTCACTCCTACGAGTCATGCGCCGATTACCTGCCGATCGGGGAGCCGGGCAAGGCTGCCGACCGGGCCGGTTGCGTGAACCTATTGACGCCCAAACGCCACGTTACCCCGACCTCGATTGGCCAGGCTCCCAACTCGTGCCTTATCCAGGTGGAGAAATGGGAGGGACAAGCCTCATGAAGAAGTGGAACCTGGTCATCGATATCGCCCGATGCCACGACTGCAACGACTGCTTCCTGGCAGACAAGGACGAATTCGTCGGTAACGACTTCCCGCCCTACTCATCCGCTCAGCCCTGGACCGGTCACCGCTGGATGAACATCGAACGAAAGGAACGAGGGCAGTATCCCATCGTGCAGGTGGCCTATCTCCCCATGCCCTGCATGCATTGTGACGAGGCGCCTTGCTTGACCCCGGACGGTGCCGTCTACAAGCGGCCAGACAGCTTGGTGCTTATCGACACGGAAAAGGCCAAAGGTCGTCCGGAGATCGTGGACTCCTGCCCGTACGGCGCCATCTACTGGAACGAGGACCTGGAGCTGGCCCAGAAGTGCACGGGGTGTGCGCACCTTCTGGATGAGGGCTGGGTGGAGACCCGGTGCTCACAGGTCTGCCCCACCGGTGCGATTAAGCTTGTATTGGCCGAGGACGAGGAGATAGCTGAGTTGGTGGCACGCGAGGGGCTGCGCTGCTACAGAGAGGACCTGGGGACCAAACCCCGCGTTTACTACAAGAACCTCCATCGGTGGGATAAGGCCTTTGTCTCGGGCAGCGTGACGTATGCCGACACGGACGAGTGCGCCGAGGGAGCGGTCATCACCGTAAAACGGGCAGGCTTGACGGTCGCTGGTGGAGCGACCAACAATTATGGTGAGTTCGTGGTGGATGGACTGGAGCACAACGAAACCTACGAGGTCATTGTGCAGAGGGAGGGCTATTCGCCTCATGCCACCTCTGTTCACCTGCATGAAAGTCGCAATCTAGGACTGATTCTGCTGCAGAGAGCCTGAGGGACAGGACGGTGAGATCCCCGTGAGTCGGGGTCTTCGCTGCAAGGAAAGGGGGCTAGGACGGATACGGCTGCATCGAGTTGTAAGGGCGCGCAGGAGCTAGCCAACAGAGCACGGTGTCAGGGGGAAGACATGAAGGATCATGAGGCGGACATCAGTACAAGCGTGACGAACGATGCCGGTACGACGTCCGGAAAGAGCGTTAGCCGCCGTGAGTTTTTAAGGCTCGCGGGGATTGCCGGGGTTGCGGTTGGAGTCGGAGGCAGTCTGGGAGGAGTCCTGGCTGGCTGCGGCGAGGACGCTGAGACCACGACCACGGCGGCTCCTGTGCAGACGACGGTGGCGCCCGTTCAGACGACTGAGGCAGAGACCGTCGGGACAACAGCTACTGCTGGTGAGCCAGCGGCTGGCAGGGAGATTCGCATCGGGTTTGTGGCACCTCTGACAGGAGGCCTGGCAAGCTTTGGTGTTGCTGACCGTTACTGCTTTGAGCGCTGGGAGGAAGTCGTCGCAGACGGCTGGGATTGCGGTGACGGTAAGAGGCATCCAATCAAGTTTCTCATGAAGGACAGCCAGTCTGACACCAACAGAGCTGCCCAGGTCGCAGGTGACCTGATTCTCAATGAGAAGGTCGACATCATGATGGTGGCCTCCACTCCTGAGACAGTGAGCCCAGTGGCCGACCAATGTGAGGCCATGAGCATCCCCTGCTACAGTAACGATGCTCCTTGGCAAGCATACTTCTTTGGCCGCGGAGCGAGCGTGGATACTCCCTTCAAGTGGACCTATCATCACTTCTGGGGTGTGGAAGACCTCATAGGGGTGTATCTGCCTGTTTGGGAGAAGTCGGGCACCAACAAGGTGGTTGGGGCCCTCTGGCCTAACGATTCCGACGGCAACGCGTTCTCGGATCCGGAAGGTGGATTCCCTCCGGCCATGAAAGCGGCCGGCTTCCGTTTGGTGGATCCCGGCCGGTACCCGAACGGCATCGAGGATTTCATCGCGCAGATCTCCATGTTCAAGAACGAAGGAGTCGAGATCATAACTGGTGTGCCTATCCCACCTGATTTCACCAACTTCTGGAAGCAAGCGACTCAGCAGGGCTTCCAGCCAAAGATGGGTAGCATTGCCAAAGCCCTAGACCTGCCGGCTGGAGTGGAAGCTTTGGGGGATGCCGGGAACAACTTCACGGTTGAGTGCCAATGGACCCCAAGGATGCCGTTCAAGTCATCTCTCACCGGTGAGACCTGTCAGCAGTTCGCCGATGAGTTCGAGAAACGCGCAGGTATTCAGTGGGCCCAGTATCTGCTGCACTACGCGGTGTTCGAAGTTGTGGGTGACGCACTCAAACGGTGCGCTGACATCGACGACAAAGAAGCCATCATTGAGGCCATCGGTACGACCAAACTCGACACGCTTGCCGGGCCTGTCGATTTCACGGCTCCGATTGAGATGGGGACGATGCGGCCAGTGAAGAACGTCTACAGGTCTCCGCTGGTCTCGGGTCAGTGGGTGACGGGAGTGAGTGACAAGTATACGTACGAATTCGTTGTAGTTGACAATACAAACTACCCCGGCATAGCGATTGACCAGGAGCTCAAGCTTCTCGAGTACTAGCCGCATGCTTGCGAGAGTCTCCGGCGTCGCCGCTAGGCGCCGGAGACTCTCGCTCCGTTTGGGCAGGCAAAGGGCTGCGGTGGGCCGAGAGCGGTTTGAGGAATGATAGAGAGTATGGGACCAACCAACCACAAGGAGTACCCCATGCGTTTCATCGACGCGCACCTGCACACCGACATGATCGAGGACAAGCAGCTCCAGAAGCTCGTCATGATGGGCATGGAAGCCGCCATCGTCCCCAGCCCGCACATGTACCTGGGCTCCAAGACCGAGGAAGACGTCATCCTCATGTGGGACCGTTTCCTGGGCATGGAGACCACCACGGCCACCACCCTGGGATTCGAGCTCTTCACCTCGCTCTCCGTCCCGTTTTTCGGGGTGAACCCCACTGATGCCGAGAAGTGCCTGGCCAAGATGCCCGAGTACCTGAAGGCCGACCGTGCCGTGGCCATCGGTGAGATCGGTCTCGACACCGGCACCGACTTCGAGAAGTGGCTCTTCCGCGAGCAGCTGCGTATCGCCAAGGACGCAGGGGTGCCTGTGATCCTGCACACCCCCATCCGTAACGCCCCCCAGAGCCAAGACGTGCTCCCGCAGGTGCTCGAGATCATAAAAGAAGAGAAGTTCCCCGTGGAGAAGTGCGTCTTCGACCACGCCTCCGAGCCCAACCTCGATTGGCGGGCCACCAACACCAAGAGCATGATCGGCCTCTCCATCTGCTGGGACAAGATGCCGCCCGAGCCTGCTGCCCGATACGTCATCGACAACCCCGGCCTGCGCGACCGCCTCATCATCAACTCCGAGCTGGCCGGCGAGGGTAACGATTACTTCATGGTGCCGCGCGTGATCCTGGCCATGAGGCTCATGGGCTTGGACAAAGCCACCATCGAGAAGGTGTGCTGGCACAATCCCAAGGACTTCTTCAAGCTGCCCGTGGAGTAGAGTCTGGCAGACGGCCCCCTTCGAGACTAAGGAGTCACACACATGCAAAGAAGCCCGAACTGGCCTGCGCAGGCGTTTCTCGTGCTCTTCCCGGGCGCGGTCGGCTGCCTCTTGGGCGGTTTGATCCTCGATTCGAGTGGCGCGCAAGGTGGCTTTGTCATAGCCACGATGACAGTGGCCCTCGTGCTGGCTGTCGTGAGCGCGGCAGTTCCCGTGCTCGCCATCAAGAAGCCGCTACGTTCCTATCGTATGCTGAACGGCGTTGTCCGCTCACCCCTCAGCCGCCAGGTGCTTCTGGTCGGGTTGTTTCTCGTCATTCTTATCGTGGAATGGGCTCTGGCTCTCGCGGGCATCTTCGCGCCCTGGTTGGCCATCGTGACCGTGGTCCTGGGGGCGGGTGCTACCACGACGGCCGGTCTGACATATGTGCTTGGGGCGCAGCCGGCATGGAGGCACTGGGCCGAACCGGCGACCTTGCTGGCGGGGCTGCTCACGCTGGGGCTGCCGCTGGCGTTGGTAGTCGCCTTGGGATGGAGAGAGAGCTTGCTCGGCCTCAGTGTGGGACAGATCGTCTGTCTCGTCTTGGTGCTGGCTGGAGTGTGCATCCTGGGGCTTGCAGCCTACGCGAGGACGCGCTACCTGGCCAAGGGCGGCTTTGCCACAACCGAGACGCGCGCGCTCGTCGGTGGCCGCTACCGCTCGATACGTCAGGTAGGCCTTGTTCTGGCCGTGCTCGTGACCGGAGTCGGAGCTGCTGTCAGTTTCGCTTCGCCGTGGGTGATTATCGTGGCGTTGGTCGCCTCGCTGGCGGGCCTATGGATGCTGAGATACCTCTTCTTCGTCACGGCGGCGCCCTTGAGTTGGAAGAGTGAGGTCCGCTGGACTCTATCACCCGACGTCATCACCAAGGAGGCGTGACGATGGCTGAAACCCGACCGGTGATCAACATCGCCGACCTCTTCTGGCAGCATCGCCCCGATCAGGAGATCGAGGAGGCTAAGGTCGAGACCATTGTCGCCACTGGCCTTGAGGGCGGCGAGTGGAAGAAGGTCATGTGCAAGCTGTGCGGCAACAAGGTGTGGTGCACGGCGCAAGTGTACGTGAAAGATGGCCTCATCCTCAGCATAGCCGGCGACCCCGAGAACGCAGCCAGCGGCGGCAAGCTTTGTGCGCGGGGCCAAGCCGGCATGATGGCTACCTACAATCCCTACCGGGTCAAAGCGCCCATGAAACGTACCAACCCCAAGAAGGGTCTGGATGAGGACCCCGGCTGGGTGGAGATCAGTTGGGATGAGGCGCTGGATACGGTGGCGGAGAGGATGAAGGCCATCCGCAAGGTCGATCCCCGCCGCTTTGCCCACTGCTTCGGTTTCGCCGGTTACGCAAACATCGTCTTTGACGAGGCGTTTTGCCGGGCTTTCGGCAGCCCCTATGACATCCAGGGCCGGGGCCATCTGTGCCCGGTGCACATCGGCTGCTCGTTTGTGAACGGTACCTTCCTCGACAAGCAAGATATCGAGTATGCCAACTACTTCCTGGCTATCGGGGGCAGCCTCGGTTCCAACAACGGCAGTCCGTTCGCCATGCGTGCCGTCACCCGAGCGAGAGAGCGGGGGATGAAGCTGGTGGTGGTCGACCCGCGCATGAGTCCAGAGGCCGCGATGGCCGACGAGTGGATTCCCATTCGGCCCGGGGGCGACCTTGCCTTTACGCTCGCCCTATTGCATGTGATGCTGCACGAGATGCCGGTCCAGGACCTGGACCTTCGCTCCATCAAAGAGCGAAGCAACCTCGTGTACCTCATAGGCGACGACAAACTGTATGTGAACGACTCTGCTACCGGCAAGCCTCTTGTGTGGGATCAGGTCGATAATCGGGCGAAGACTTTCGACGACCCCACCATCCAGGACTACGCACTGGAGGGCAGCTTCGACATCGAGGGACGCGTGGGGCGGCCGGCTTTCGCTCTCATCAAAGAGCGCATGGCAGAGTTTTCGCCCGAGTGGCAGGAGCAGCACACCACCGTTCCGCCGGAGACCATCCGCCGGGTGGCTCGGGATTTCGTAGCGGCGGCGGATGTTCACGCCACCATCGAACTGGATGGCTTCGAGTTCCCCCTCCGGCCGGCCGTCATCAAGTCGGAGCGGGGGGCCTATTCGACCACCCACGGCTCCTATCAGCATTTCGCGGTGAAGCTCGTGACCGGTCTGGTGGGAGCCAACGACGTGCCGGGCGGGTTCCTGGGGTCTGAACAGGGCCCGGCTCTCAGCCCCGGGCCGGATGGAGTCGTCGCTCCGAAGCAGGAAGCCCAGCCGGTGCCCTGGCAGTGGCCGCTGTCCATCGACCTACGCGAATACTATCCCCATCGTCACACCAGCCCCTATCTGCTTTGGAAGACCGTCCTAGACCCGGAGAAGTATGGGGTCGACCACAACATCGACATGCTTATGGTGTTCGGCAGCAATCCCATCCACTCGAATTGCACGCCCATTCATGCGATAGAGGCTTTCACGAAGATCCCCTTCATGGTGGAGATAGCCCTCACCTATGACGAGACCTCGCAGTTCGCCGACATCCTGCTACCCGAGAGCACCATATTCGAGCGATATGCCATGTTGGAGTACGGTGATCACGTGGTGCACGCAGTGGACATGGCAACGCTGCGGACGCGAACGGTGCAGGTGACGAAGCCGGCGATCAAGCCCATTTGGAACACCCGTCAGGCCGACGACATCTACATCGACATCGCCGAGCGGGCCGGTTTCTTGTTGGGTGAAGGTGGGCTGAACGACCACATCAGTCAGACTCTGGCGCTCTGCGACGATCATAAGCTCGACCTGAACAGGAAGTACTACACTCCCGAGATCATCGATCACCTCACCCGCTGCCATTATGGGGAAAGGTACGGCATAGACTACTTCGACGAGCACGCGCACATCCCCGAGCTGCTTTCGAAGGCCCAAAGCTACAACTTCTACTACTTCCCCTGGGGCAAGACACGCCATCCGCTCTACTTCAATCAGTTCTATGCCAACGGCTTGGAGTTGAAGAAGAACCTGGCGAGCGTCGGGCTGGACGTGCCCCCAGGCTGGGACGCTGACGAATTCTGGAGACACTGGGAGCCCATCCCCCAGTGGGTGGGCCGTTGCGATGAGGCGTATGCTGACGAATTCGACCTACGCGCCATGGTGTGGACGACGCCTCAGACTCGCATGTGCTCCGGCGATCAGATCGCCAACCCCTGGATACGCGAGGGAGTGAAGGAGCGCGACCCGTACGACTACTCCATCCTCATCAATACCGATACCGCCCGCAAGAAGGGATTGAAAGACGGAGACAGAGTGAGGGTGGATGCGTTCTGGGGTGGAAGCACCGAGGGCCATCTCAAACTCACGGAGCTCATTCACCCCGAGGCTCTGGGCTTTCCTGGCCACCACGGCTTCAAGGGGCGTCTGCGGAATCCCATCACCTGGGAGGGCCCGGATTTCAACGACTTGCTGTCTGATCGCGAGGGAGAGTTCGACCCTGTGTCTTGCGCCACCGACATCAGTCCTCGGGTGAAGGTCACGCCAGTAGGGGTTGACAAGGGAGGTGCGCGATGAGGTACGGCATGGTGATCGATCTGGAGAAGTGTTCCGGCTGTATGGCGTGCGACGTGGCCTGCAAGAGGGAGAACTTCACCCCGCCGGGCGTGCATTGGAGCAAGGTGCACATCTTCGAAACAGGTAAGTATCCCAAGACCAAGCTACGCTCGCTTCCCACGCTGTGCATGCATTGTGAAGATCCGGCATGTCTCAAGGCATGTCCGACTGGTGCCACGATGAAGCGCCCCGATGGAGTGGTCATCATCGACAATGACCGCTGCGTGGGCTGTGGTTACTGCGCCCTCGCCTGTCCCTACGAAGCCAGGGCACTGAACCGCGCGGACCCGCGTCCGTATCACGGTGTGCACGGATTCACCCCGTTTGAGAACATCGGCTACTTCGGGCGGCTTGGAGTGGTGGAGCACGGGAAGGGCGTCATCGAGAAATGCACCTTCTGTCTGCATCGTCTCGAGCGAGGAGGACAGCCGGCGTGTGTAGAGGCTTGTCCCGCCACTGCCCGTGTGTTTGGAGATCTCGACGATCCTGAGAGCGAGGCGGCCAAGTGGGCGGCTCGCGGGGCGGAAGCTCTGCACGAGGAACAGGGGACGAAGCCCAAGGTGCTGTATCTACACTTGAGAGAGCATCTCGGTAAGGGCTAGTCTCACTTGTCAGGCTGATGATGAGCCCTTCGTGTGCTCGCGCGCTGCAGTTGGTGCGAGCACCCTGTCCGAGGGCAATGCCGAAGGAGCCACGAAACCCGATGATCCACGGCGACAAGAGCCCCGCTGGTCGCGCGAGATGAGGAGGATTTCGGCGCACGCATGCGAGCGACGCAAAAGAAGCATCGCAGTCGTGCGCCGAAGTCCGCGGGTTGGCTTGCGCAGGGAGTCTGGTCGCGTGCCGCAGCACCTTGGTCGACATACTCCCAACCTCACATCGGACAGCCCAAGGCCGGCTTCCTAGGCTTTCTTTCGGCCATTCGAATCGGCCCGGGGGCATCTCCTCTTCTCGCGATTCACCTGCATTTGGGCGGCCTCCAGGTGTGATATTCCGCAACCGTCACACCGAGTGCGCGGGCAAGACGGAAGACAGCATGGTCGACTTCTCTTCCTCCAAGTACGGCTAAATCCTGTCCGATAGGAAGAGGAGCCTCCGGGAACTCTCCGTCTCTGCACGTTCTGAGGAGCGCGATGCCCACTCTCCGGCGCCACCTGTACATGTGGTGATCATCCCCACCATGGCGATAGGCGCTATCGTGATCCTCCTCTCCTCTTACCTCATCTCTTTGCGCGGCTTCAGCGCCCTGGAAGAACAAGGGCTGAACGACAAACGCTGAGGGTGGCTCAGGGGAGTCGCCGCGGAATTGGCGGACCTGGATGCCGACGTGATGGATTGCTCGTCATGGAATGACACCTGCAGCTTCGTCGTCGGAGCCGATCCGGACTACCCGGCAAGTAACCTCACTGACTCGCTCTACGAAGCATTCCGTCTGAATCTTGTGGTGATTCTCGATGACGCTGGGCGGATGGTCTGGGGGAGAGGGCTATTCTCTTGAGTCTGGTGATCGCATGCCGCTCCCTGCTGCTTGGAGAACATCTTCTTCCCGGGAGCCCCTTGCTCTCTCACCAGCGGCCGGAGAGCTCCGTTGCGGGATCGCTGCTGCTGGGGGATGAGTTGGCTCATCGCCTCTCGCCCCATCGTAACCAGTAGCAGAGGGACCGATACGCGGGACGGTGCTTATGGGCCGGCTCATCACCGAGAGCTACCTGGCCGAACTCTCCGAGCGCCTTGGCCAACCGCGGCCGTTGAAGCCGCGAGCACCCGCTCCCAAGAGATGGTCTCCGTGGACTCTGTCTCGACCGGCCTGACGGCAAGCACTACCATCGAAGGAGACGTCATACGGGGCCAGGTGGCGGTGAATGACATCCATGGAGGTCCCGGTCTGACGGTTCGCTTTGATGGTCCGCGCCTCATATACGGCGAGGGAATGAGGACCGCAAGAGCACAAGCCCATGCCCTTGCAGTCATGATCCTCGTGCTCATGGTCATTCAGGTGGCCATTCTCGAGCAGTCTATCTTTCGACCCCTCTCCCGTTTGGCGCAGGCAGTACGGGCCCTTCGTACAGGAGCTGGCTAACCTCCCACAAGACAGGCTGCGGCGCAAGGGAACTGGATCTGGTAGTCGAGGAGATAAACGACCTTGTGGAGGTCGAAGCTTCGAAGAAGGCGCTGCACGCGATCGCTATCTCGAGGCCAGACGCTTGCCGATCAAGACCCCCTCCACCGGGCTTCTCAACCACCCGGGCCCTCTTCGAACACTTGGACTACGCGCTCTGCCGTGCTCAAAGAGCGGAGCACCTCAGCGTGGTTCTGATGGACTTCGATGACTTCAAGTACATAAACGACTCGTATGGACACCCTGGGAGACGAAGTCCTTCGCCGAGCTGCAGATCATCAAGACCTGCGCACGCAAGAACGACCTCGTGGGGCGCTATGGAGGCGACGAGTTCCTGGCCATTCTTCCGGGGACGACTCAAGAAGAAGCAGTCATCGCAAACCGCATCCTCGCCTCGATGGCTGGTGAGGCCGGAGCCAGGATGCTGACTCGCCCGGTGAGATGCCCATCCTGATGAGCTGTGGGGTGGCGAGTTATCCCGAGTGCGCGAGGACGTCAACGAGCTTGTTGCCTACGCCGACGCCAATCTCTATCGGGCCAAGGCCGCAGGCGGAGGAATGGTTACGGCAAGGCACTCCCCGGAAGAGACGGAAGAGGCTCAAGGGGGAACCTTCGGCATTCTCGAAGGATTGGTGGCGGCCATAAACAACAAGGACCGATATACACGTCGGCATTCAGAAGAGGTGGCCGCCCTCGCCGTTTGCGTGGCCGAGTCCCTTGGTCTGTCCGACGAAGAGCAGCGCTCCATCCGTATCGCCGGTCTGCTACATGACGTGGGGAAGATCGGCGTGCCGAGAATGTGTTGCGAAAGCCCGATAGGCTTGAGCCGGCGGAACAGGCGATAATCGAACGCCATGTGGAGATCGGAGAGCTACTAATACGAGACATACCCTACGCGAAGGCAAATACGTGAAGCCGTCGGGAGTCATCATGAGCGATGGGATGGGGAAAGGATACCCCAGAGGATTGAGAGAGACCGCCATCCCGCTTGGGGGACGCATATTGGCTGTGGCCGATACCTATTCGGCCATAACCTCCCGGCGTCCCTACCGAGATGCGAGGAGCCGAGAAGAAGCGCGTACTATCCTTATGCATGCGCGAGGAAGACAGCTCGATCCACAGCTCGTGGATGTTCTGTTGGAGGCTCTGCCCAACGGTGAGAAAGTGGTACAGAGGGAGCGCGATGGGTATTTACGAGACGCTTGGGCGGCGTGCCTACGAGTGACCGGATAGAATCCGTGGCCGTGGCCTCGGTCACCGCAGCGCTCAGGCGGCGCTGGAGGTGAGATTCACCCCCGTACCGGGGTAGTTGCTGACTTGTGTGCAAGACCCTACACGAGCATCCTATGAATGATGAAGGAGACGCCTGAGCGTGTTCCCCGACCTACGTTCGTTCCTGGACTAAGCTGGAGCAGGAAGGGCAACTCGTCCACTACACCGACGAGGTGTTGCCCGAGCATCCGCGCAATCCTGCGCGCCGCCGCCGATCTGGGCCCCTCCGGGCCGGCGGTGATGTTCCACCGCATTCGCGGCTACGGCGACCGGAAGTTGGTCGCCGGTGTGCACGGATCGTGGGCGAACCACGCCCTCATGCTGGGCATGCCCAAGACCGCCACGCTCAAAGACCAGTTCTACGAGCTCGACCGCCGCTGGGACGCGACGGAAGGCGAGCTCCGCTGGGTCGACAAGGCCCCCTGCCAGGAGGTGGTGCTCGACGGAGGCTTCAATCTGCTGGAACTCCTCCCGCTCTTTCGCGTGAACCAGAACGACGGCGGTTTCTACCTCTCCAAAGCCTCGGTGGTGTCGAAGGATCCGGACGATCCGAGAGCCTGGATAGGGAGAACGTGGGCATCTACCGTATCCAGGTGCTCGACGCCGACACGCTGGCCATGCAGGGCCTGCCCTTCCACGACATCGCCATACACGTCCGCAAGGCCGAGGAGCGCAACCAGCCGCTGCCCGTGGCCGTGTGCCTGGGCGTATCACCCATGCTGAGCTTCGTTTCGAGCACTCCTCTGGAATATGCCCAGTCGGAATACAAGTACTGCGCCGCACTGGACGGGGCCCCTCTTGATCTTGTGAAGACCAGCGACGGCTATCTCGACGTCCCCGCCACCGCCGAATACGTGCTGGAGGGCGAGCTACAGCCCCGAGTGAGGGTGCCCGAAGGCCCCTTCGGCGAGTTCCCGGGCAGCTATTCGGGCGCGTGCCTGCAGGTGGTCATCAAGGTGAAACGGGTCACGCACCGGCGCGACCCCATCTTCGAGAACCTCTATCTGGGCCGGCCCTGGACCGAGATCGACACCCTCATGGCCCTGAACACGAGCATCCCACTTTACCGGCAGATCAAGGCCACCATGCCCGAGGTGAAGGCGGTGAACGCTATCTACCAGCACGGGCTGACGGCGATCATCGCCACCGACAGCCGCTTGGGCGGCTACGCCAAGTCGGTGGCGTTCCGGGCCGCCTCTACGCCGCACGGCATCTCCTACGTCAAGAACATCATCGTGGTCGACGGCGATGTGGATCCCTTCGATCTGACCCAGGTGATGTGGGCCATGTCCACGCGCATCCGCGGGGCGCAGGACGTCATCGTCATCCCCAGCACGCCCGGCATGCCGCTCGACCCGGGCTCGGAACCGCCGGGCATGGGCTGCAAGGTCATACTCGACTGCACCACCCCGGTGCCGCCCGAGCCACCCATGCGCGACGTGGCCATGGTCGAGCACGTACCCGAAGCCCAGGCCTACGTGGATGTGCTGCTCGGTCTGCAGAAAGCCCAGGGGAGGTGATTCGATGGAGACGGTCATGAGGTGCCTGCGCTGCGACGAGGGAGATGTGTCGGTGGTCGCCCATGCCCCCGATGGCAGCGGCGCCTGGGAGATCTACCGCTGCGAGCGCTGCAACTACGCCTGGCGGAGCACCGAGCCGGCGAACATCACTGACCCGCAACAGCGCGATCCGTTCTTCCAGCTCTCGGCCGATGACCTGGAGAACCTCAGCAGCCCGCTGCCGACACCCTGACGCCGCGGCGACTAGGGCGGAGACTCGTCCCGTTCGCCCAGCCAGAAAGGACACAGTATGGACTCACGCATGAACCCGACGGGTCGCCTCACCCTGGAGTCGGTGGAGCGTGACTTCAGGCGCAAGTTCTCCGTCTCCGCCGAGGTCACCGAACGCGCGTGCCAGTACATACCCTGCGGATTCAGTCGCAGCATCGCAAGCTACGGACCCCACGCCATCTACGTCGATCACGGTGAGGGTCAGTACGTGTACACGGTCGACGGACACCGGTTGCTCGATTTCCACAACAACTTCGGCTGCAACACACTGGGGCACAACCACCCCGCCATCACCGAAGCGCTGCTCGAGGCGGTGACCCGCGGCTTCTCGTTCGGCTGCCCCATGGTCCACGAACAGAAGCTGGCTCAGATACTGGTCGAGCGGATCGCGTCCGTGGAGCAGGTGGTCTTCACCTGCTCGGCAAGCGAGGCCTGCCTGGTCGCCGTGCGCACCGCCCGGGCATATACGGGCAGGGCCAAGCTGGCCAAACTGGAGGGCTGTTTCCATGGGATCGCCGACGACTTTCAGGTGTCCATCCAGCCGCGGCCCCTCGAACTCGCCGGGGAACCCACCGACCCGCTCTGTGTCCCCTGTGCCGCGGGGCTGCCGCCCAGCACACTCACCGATGTCGTCGTCCTTCCTCAGAACGACCTCGAGGCGTGCGAGCGCATCCTCAGCGAAGAGGCGCAGGATGTGGCCTGTCTGATGCTGGAGTTGCAGCCCGGCGCCGGAGGACTGGTCGAGCTCGACCGTGCGTTCGTGCATGGCCTGCGCGAGCTGACACGGCGGCTGGGCATCGTCTTCATCGCCGATGAGACCATCACGCTGCGCTGTGCGTACGGTGGACTGCAAGGGGAGTTCGGCGTCGTGCCGGACCTCACCGTCATGGGCAAGATCATCGGCGGGGCCTGCCCCTGGGGGCGGTGGGAGGCCGCACGGACATCATGGCCGTCATGGGTTCCGGCCAGGTCAAGCACTCCGGCACCCACCACGGCCATCCCCTGGCCACCCGAGCCGGGATCGCCTGCATGGAGGTGATGACCCCCGAGGTCTACGCCCGCTTGGCTGCCCACGGCGCTCGCATCAAGGACGAGCTCAACCGGTGGGCGCTCGACAACGGCCACCCGTTTCTCGTGAGCGGAGGCGGATCGTTCCTGGGATACGAGGTCACCGACCGGCAGGCGCACCTATCGCAGCGTGCGAGACCTCGTCAGTCACTCCGACGAAGAAGCCATGAAGATGGTCGCGCTCGAGCTGGCCAACCGCGGCGTACTCCCGCTCTTCCGAGGCCAGATCGCGCTCTCTGAGCCGATGACCGACGCCGATATCGTGACCTTCATCGGATCGTGCAAGGAGATCGTCGCCGCTCTGGGCCGGGATTGACGGCGGACGGCGTTCGGCGGAAGGAGACGAACGATGAGTGAGCGCATCCGTGTCGCCGGAGTACAGATGAACCCGCAGCTGGGGGACGTGGCGCACAACCTTGCCCACTGTCTCGGACTGCTGCGCACGGCGGTCGAGGGTGGGGCGCAGTTGGTCGTGTTCCCCGAGGCAGCGCTGAGCGGCTATGTGTTCCGCAGCCTGGAGGAGGCCGCCCCGGTGGCGGAGCCGATCCCGGGCCCGAGTACCGAGGCCATCGCCGAGGCGTGCCGCCGTCTCCAGGCGTTCGCGGTCGTGGGCCTTCTGGAGAGAGAAGGGCAGAAGTACTACAACGCCTCGGCGTTGGTCGGCCCCGAAGGACTCATAGGCAAGTACCGCAAGCTTCACCTGCCCTATCTGGGGGTGGACCGCTTCGTGTGCCCAGGAGATCTTGCCCCGCGGGTGCACGAGACCAGTGTGGGAAGGATCGGGCTGAGCATCTGCTACGACCTCGATTTTCCGGAGTACCCCCGAGTGCTTGCCCTCATGGGCGCTCAACTGCTCGTGACCATCACCAACTGGCCTGACGATATCGAGTTCGTCCCCGATCACATCGTGCAGACCAGAGCCCGGGAGAACGTCGTGAACCACATCGCGGTCAACCGGGCCGGGGAGGAGCGAGGCGTGAGATTCATCGGGCGCAGCAAGATAGCGGACCCCACGGGCGCCGCCCTGGTCGAAGGCCGACACTTCGCGGAGGACCTGATCTTCGCCGACCTCGATCCATCCGCGGCCGACCAAAAGCACCGGGTCATGATACCGGGGGAGCTGGAGGTGGACATGCTCAACGATAGGCGGCCCGAGTTCTACGGTCTGCTGGCCGAAGGCGATACCCCGCAGGCTTGATGGCGCGGGAGTCTGGGTACACACTGTGGACAGGCTGATGCCTCCGCACGATCTCGCAGGACAGCAGGTGCCGCACAACGACGATCGCAGAGGAGTGTCGACATGGCTGACGACGAACCCAGGATGACCACCAACGACGCCGGGATCCCGGTGTCAAGCCAGGAGTTCTCGCTCACGGTGGGACCGGACGGACCGATATTGCTGCACGACCATTACCTCGTCGAGCAGATGGCGGCCTTCAACCGGGAGATGATCCCCGACCGCCAGCCGCACGCCAAAGGCTCCGGGGCCTTCGGTCGCTTCGAGGTGACTCAGGACGTCAGTGCCTACACCAAGGCGGCGCTGTTCCAGCCGGGCACGAAGACCGAGGTGCTGGCTCGGTTCTCAACGGTGGCCGGTGAGAGCGGCAGCCCCGACACCTGGCGCGACGTCCGCGGCTTCGCCCTCAAGTTCTACACCACCGAGGGCAACTACGACATGGTGGGCAACAACACGCCGGTGTTCTTCCTTCGTGACCCCATGAAGTTCCAGCACTTCATCCACTCGCAGAAGCGTCGGGCCGACAGCGGCCTGCGCGACAACGACATGCAGTGGGATTTCTGGACCCTGTCTCCCGAGTCGGCGCATCAGGTCACCATCCTCATGAGCGATCGCGGCATCCCCAAGAGCTACCGGCACATGAACGGCTACACGAGTCACACCTACATGTGGGTGAACGCCAAGGGCGAGCGGTTCTGGGTGAAGTATCACTTCAAGACCGACCAGGGTATCGAGTTTCTGACTCAGGAAGAGGGTGACCGTATCGCGGGCCAGGACGCTGACTACCACCGGCGCGACCTGTTCGAGGCCATCGCGCGCGGGGATCATCCCAGTTGGACTCTGAAGGTCCAGATCATGCCCTTCGAAGAGGCGAAGACCTACCGCTTCAACCCATTCGATCTCACCAAGGTATGGCCGCATGCCGACTATCCGCTGCACGAGGTGGGCCGGTTGACGTTGGACCGCAATCCCAGCGATTTCCACACCGAGATCGAGCAGGCGGCGTTCGAGCCCAACAACCTGGTGCCGGGCATCGGTCCCAGTCCCGACAAGATGCTCCTCGCCCGTCTCCTCTCCTACGCCGACGCGCATCGCGCCCGACTGGGTGTCAACTACAGGCAGATTCCGGTCAACCGGCCCAAGAGCCCGGTGAACAGCTACAGCAAGGGGGGCGCGATGCGGATGGACAACGTGTCCGACCCCGTGTATGCGCCCAACTCCAAGGGCGGCCCGGTGCCCGACGCCGGGCGTTATCCCGAGGATGCAGTGTGGGATGCCAGCGGCGAGTTCATCCGCGCGGCGTACTCCCTGCGCAAGGATGATGATGACTGGGGACAGCCGGGCACTCTGGTGCGCAAGGTCATGAACGATGAAGAGCGCGACCGGCTGGTGACGAACGTCGTCGGCCATCTTAAGGCCGGGGTGAGTGAGCCTGTCCTGGAACGTGCTTTTGAATACTGGCGCAACATCGACAAGGAGATCGGCGACCGCATCGCCAAGGGCGTCAAGGGTTGACGGATCTGTGAGTACGGGGCCCCGGCGGACACCGCCGGGGCCCCGTCGCCCCGATGGGCAGCGCTCGCGCATGTGACCGGACGCCGGTGCGGACGCGTGTTCGCCTACCATCGGTATCTCGAGGTCCTGAGCGAGGGGGCGGAGCCGCTCTGAACCCCGTGCCCCCGAGCCTCTGCGGTTGTAGAATCGTATGAGGGTGTCGGCGGCCGCAACGGCTGCAGGCCGGTCGCTTCATCTGACGGGGGAGGATATTGTCGTACGCGTACACCGGCTATCTGTGGCCGGCTCTGATCTCATCGGTGCTCACCGCCTCGCTGGCGTGGTACGCGTGGCGCCATCGCGAGGTGGCCGGCGCCCGTCCGTTCGCGCTGGGCTGCCTGTTCGCCGCTGCGTGGTCGCTGGGCGCCCTGTTCGAGATCGCGGCGCAGGACGCCGACACCAAGGTGTTCTGGCTGCGCTTTCTCACCGTCTGGCAACTCCCCATGGTGACCGCGGCCACCTTCTTCCTCCTGGAATATGCCGGCTTGAGGCGGAAGCTCTCCGCTCGCTTGCTCGCGCTCCTGTGGGTGCCACCCATCCTGTTCGCCATAGTCATCGCGACCGACCATCTGCACCACCTGGCCTGGACCGCATTTCCCCTCGTGGGGGACTCTATTGCGGCGAATCGTGGCCTCACGACCAACATCGTCCTGGCCTACAGCTATCTCGTGGCGCTGTTCAACGTCGGTGTATTGGTGTGGTTGTTCGTGACCTCTCCTCGCCACCGTTGGCCTGCCGGGCTGCTGATCGCCGGGCAAGTAGGGGCCCGCGCCGTGTTCGAGTTGGGCACCCGCTCGGGAGTCATCTCCCAGGTGGGGATGGACCCCGTTGTCCTTCTGGTGCTGTTCGGGCTGTACGGGGTGGCCTTGTTCCGCTTCCATGTGTTCGATCCTGTGCCCGCGGCGCGAGCCATGGCCTTGGAGCAGATGCAGGAGGGGATGCTGGTGCTGGATGTGGAAGGGCGGATCGCCTACGTGAATCCGGCGGCGGAACAAGCGCTGGGCCGGCCTGCGGCCGCGCTGCGCGGGCTGCCGGCGCGGGACGCGCTTCCATGCAAGGGAGTGCTGGATGACCTCGATGCCGGGGTCCAGACGGCGCTGTGTGTTGTCGACCTCGGCGCCGATTCCGGTGTCCGTCACTACACTGTGGAAGCGACTTCGCTCCGCGACAGGAGCGGAGAGGAACTCGGGCGGTTGCTCCTGCTACACGATGTGACGGAGCAGACGCGGGCCCAGGCTCGGGTGATGGAGCAGGAGCGGGCACTTGCCGTCCTGCGCGAGCGCGAGCATCTGGCTCGAGAGTTGCACGACGGGGTGGCTCAGGTTCTGGGGTTCCTCAGCCTCCAGGCCCAGACCGTCGGCAAGCGTCTACGTGACGGCGACCCGAACGGTGCGCTGCCCTTGGCCGACCGGCTGGCTGAGGTGGCGCGGGGCGCGCAGGTGGAAGTGCGCGATTCCATCCTGGCTCTCAAGGCCGGCTCGTCAAAGGATTGGGAGTTCCTCGCGACACTCCGCCGCTACCTGGATGACGTGCGTGGCGATCACGGCCTCCAGACCGACCTGCTGGTGGGGACAGATGTGGGCGAGCGCTCGTTCGATCCCAAGACCTCGGTGCAACTGCTGCGGGTCATCCAGGAAGCTGTGACCAACGCCCGCCGCCACGGGAAGGCGGGCAGTGTGAAGATCGACATCGAGCGGTCCGACGGATGGGTGCACATCGGTATCGCTGATGACGGTTCCGGCTTCGACCCTGTTGCCGCCGAGCGAAACGCCCGCGGTCACTTCGGCCTTGGCTTCATGCGGGAACGGATGGCAGAGGTCGGGGGGAGCATCGAGGTCGATTCTCACCCCGGGGGCGGTACCCGGGTGCGTCTGCGGGCGCCGGTGGCGCGGGAGGGGGAGGAGAGGTTGTGAGAGTGCTCCTGGCTGATGACCATGCGCTGCTTCTGGAGGGGCTGAAGAACCTGCTCGAGGCGCACGGGTTGGAGGTGGTGGGCCTGGCGAGGAACGGCCGCGAGGCGGCGGCGCGGGCGCGGGAGGTGCATCCCGACGTGATCCTCATGGACGTGCGCATGCCCGAGGTCGACGGGCTCGCCGCCACTCGTGCCATCAAAGCCGAGATGCCCGACATGAAGATCATCATCCTGACAACGTCCACCGAGGAACAGGATTTGTTCGAGGCCATCAAAGCCGGGGCCGGTGGCTATCTGCTCAAGAGCATGGAGGCCGACAGCCTCGTCGACGCGCTGCGGGACGTAGAGGAGGGGATCCCGCCGTTCGCACCCGGGCTCGCGACGAAGCTGCTGCAGGAGTTCGCGCGCGAAGGCCGGGCGGCGGAGGCGGCATCCGCACCTGCTGCGTCGCCCACCCCGCCGCTGGTGCGAGACGAAGACGAAGAGCCGCTGACGGCGCGTCAGCGTGACGTTCTCACATTCGTGGCCCAGGGCATGCCGTACAAGCAGGTGGGTGCGCGCCTATCGCTGAGCCCGCGCACGGTGAAGTACCACATGGCCGAGATCATGCGCAAACTGCATCTGCAGAACCGCGCCCAACTGCTGGCCCAAGTCGGCCGCTTGACTGCCGCGGGCGAGATCGACACGGGGGAGCCCCGCTAGAGCGCCCCGACGCCTGCTCGCGGCGGAGCCGAGTGCCTGTTGTCCGCGCCTGTCGACTGTCTCAAGGGACAGTCTCATCGTCTTCTTGGCTGTTGGGCCGACTGTCCCTCGTCTGTCCCTCGTCTGTCCCTCGAGACATTGTGGGTGAGTAGCACTTTTTCCACACTTGCATATAGGGAGCCGCTCTGAGGCGCGGTGCCTACGACTCTCGGGCAGGCAGGAAGAGCAAGGACGGCGGGGACGCATGGAGCGTCGGAAACACATTCTTCTTTACGGCGATTCGGTGGTGCTGGGATGCATCGGCGCCAGTCTGCAGCGGGCGGGCAGCTTCGAGGTGACGCGCCTTTCGGCGCCGCTCCCGGGTCCGATCGAACTCGAGGCCTTGGCGCCTGACGTCATCCTCTTCGATGCCGAGACCGGCCAGCCTGGACCGGCGTTTGCACTACTCAAGGAGCATCCGGGCCTGCTCCTGCTCTCCATCGACCCCGACGGCAATCTGGTGCAGCTGTGGTCCGGCCGCCAGTACCAGGAACTCTCGACTGAGCAACTCGCCGCGCTCATCGAGGCGGGCTCTCCAGTCGAAGCGGCGTAGACGTGTGTAGACGTGTGGATTCATTCAGATCGTGGGAGGGACTAGCATGAGAAGGTCGCTACTGACGTTCGGCACGGCATTGGCTGCGATGCTCCTGCTGCTGGTGGGGGCGTGGGGCATCGGGGCGAGCCTGGCAGCTGTGGGGACAGTGCCTGCGAACGACAACTTCGCCGACGCTGAGGTGCTCACGACTCAGTCCGGGAGCGTCACGGGCAGCAACACTGCGGCCACAGCAGAGTCGGGTGAGGACTACTGCTATGCCACCCAGCCTCCGATGAATACCGTGTGGTACGTATTCACCCCTGAAGCCGACGGCGGCGTGGTCGTCGAGATCACCACAGCTGATTTCGACACCGTGATGGGCATCTACACCGGCGCGGGCGTTGCAGCGACCACTCGGGTGGCCGACAGCAACGATACCGGGGACAGCACGTTGAGCCGCGTGGATTTCGCCGTGACCGGGGGGACCGCCTACTACATCCAGGTGGACGGCATCTCTGAGGAGCAGGGCGACTTCGTCCTGGAGTGGGCATATCTGGCGGCGCCCGCGAACGACGCTCTCGCCGATGCCGCTGAGCTGTCTGGGGCCAACGGCACTCTCGTCCACCAACACAACTACGCCGCGACAGCGGAGACGGGCGAGTCCGAGATCAGTGGAGCGCTCGAATCGGTGTGGTACTTCTTCACGGCTCCATCTGATGGGGTGCTGAACGTGCAGACCACCGATCCGGACTACTTCGTTCTGGCCGGCTACACCGGCGCGTCGCCCGCGTCCTACGACGCGCTCACTCACATCGCCACAGACGTGGCCACCATCAACATCGATGTCGAGCAGGGTGAGACCTATTGGATACAGTGCGACGGCGACGGCGAGTGGCAGAGCGTCTTCACCATCAACTGGTCGTTCAACGTGTCTCCCTCCAATGACGACTTCGAGGACGCTGCGGTCCTCGTCGGGGAGAGCGGGAGCGTCGCGGGCACCACGGTAGCTGCCGGTGAGGAGCCCGGTGAGCCGGTCGGCTACGACCTCACCCCGCTCGATACCGTCTGGTACTACTGGGTGGCACCGGCCGACGGCCGGGCGACCTTCACCATGACCCCTGAAGACGACACGGATTACTACATGGGCATGACCTTGTACGATGGCGGCCCCGGACTGGCCGACCTGCAGTACGTCTACGACGGTTCCGACTCCATGACCTCGACCGTCCGGGAGGGTACGACTTACTGGATCCAAGTGGACGGATACTCGGACTACCAGGGGAGCTTCACTCTGGGCTGGTCGTTCACCTATCCCCCTGGCAACGACGACTTCGCGGATGCGACGATACTCACCGAGGCGAGTGGGACGGTGGAGGGGCGTAACACCGCCGCCACTTTGGAGACGGACGAGCTGTTGCCCGCCGAATACAACGAGGCCAGCGTGTGGTACGTGTGGACCGCGCCCTCGAACGGTCTCATGGAACTCACCATGACGGATCCCGACCCCACTTACCTGGATACCGGTCTCGCAGTGTATACCGGCAGTGGACTGGGGAGCCTGACGCGAGTGGCGTTCGCGAATGAGGGCGGGACAGGTTCGTTGAGCGCAGTCTCGTTCGCTGCCCGCGGGGGTACGACCTATCACATCCAGATCGTCGGCTACTACCTGGACCAGCAGGGGACCTTCACCTTGGGTTGGAGCTTCACCGCGGGCGCCGCGGAGGCGCCGGTCATCACGAGCGACGACCATGCGGACTTCATGGCGGGCGAACCCGGCACCTTCACCATCGATTGCACCGGTAGTCCCGCCCCCTCGATCTACACCGACTGGTCTGCCGTGTATGTGGGAGTGAGCTTCGTCGACAACGGGGACGGCACGGCCACTCTCAGTGGCACCCCGGCGATCGACAAGGGTGGGCAGTACTTCTTGACCATATACGCTCACAACACCTACGGCAGCACGCAGCAGAGCTTCACACTCACCGTGAACGAGAAGGCGGAGGTGCGCTCGCAGACGTGGGGGCCGCTGAGCAAGGAGGCAGGCAGCGAGCTGACGCTGTATGTGACGCCGAGGGGATATCCTGCGCCTACGGCACAATGGCAACTCAGCACCGACGGTGGGGAGAGCTGGGCTGATATCGCCGGTGCGACCTCCTCGACATACACGGTCGATCTAGTGACCACGGATATGAACCACTACCGATTCCGGTGCACGCTGAGCAATGCGTGGGCCTCCGACACCAGCGAACCCGTGGAACTGTTGGTCTACGTGCCGGCCGGCGTCATCGCCCAACCGACCGCTGCGGAAGTCGTCGTTGGGAGTCCCGCTACATTCACCGTGCAGGCGAAAGGCGAGCCCGCGCCCACCTTCCAGTGGCAATTGAGCACCTCAGGCGGCAGGAAGTGGGCCGACATCCCTGGTGCCACGTCCGATACCTACGAGACACCTGCCACTACCTTCGCCATGGACGGCTACTTGTATCGCGTCCACGTGACGAACGAGTGGGGAGATGAGTGGAGCGCCCCGGCCGCCCTCGCTGTTAGGAACGCCGACACGGACGCCGCGGTGGGGCAGGATGGCAGCTACGAGGTTGGGACCAAGACGATCACGTGGACGTGGACCGTGAGCAACAACGGCTCTGAAACGGCCCAGGGCCTGACACTGAAGACCACGCTTGCGAACGGGACCAAGTTCTCGGCGATCGACCTTACCGGGGTGACGGGTGGGACGGCCACATCCAAAGTGGGTGGCCGCAACATCACGGTCAAGCTGCCGGACCTAGCGCCGGGCGAGTCCGCGACGGTCTCGGTGACCGCTCTGGTGACCCGGGCTACGGGAACGGTCGCCAACACGGTGGTTCTCACCAGCACGAGCACCGACCCCGACCTCAGCAATAACACGGCCTCCGGCTCGGTGGACGTCGTAGCCGGTATCTAGGCCCGCACTCGATCGTCCCGACTGTTCGGCGCCTAACTGGGGGCCGAACAGTCGGGACGCACACGGCATGTCATACCGAGGGCCCGCGTATCTTGGGCCCTCGGCTGCGCGCACCAGTGTTCTGCTTCACGACCTGAGACAACGGCGCCTCACGCCAGCTATCATGAAGCGATAAGCACCGACCGCGATTGGCGGCACGCCGCATGACTTCGATCATCCCGATGACGGGGTGTCTGTGGCCCAGCGGTATCCCAATCAGGACGGCGAGTTCGAGACGGCCCCGTTGGCGCGAAGCGAGGTCTGCGGGGATAGCCGAAGGGGGGCGTGCCCGTCATGAGTCACCCAGATGACCACGATGAGCAAGGCATCCGGGTCTTGGTGTGTGACGATCACGATCTCATACGACAGGCTCTCCGCGTCGTTGTCAACGCCGAACCGGATATGGAGGTGATCGGAGAGGCGTCGGACGGGGTTCAGGCGGTGGAACTGGCTCGCGAGTTACGGCCGGACGCTGTTGTCATGGATATCGAGATGCCTGGCTTATCAGGAATAGAGGCTACAAGTCGCATCAAGAGCTTCCTCCCTCGCACCAGTATCCTGGCCTTGACGGTCCACGACAGTAACGAGTACATCCTTCGCATCCTCGAGGCCGGCGCCACCGGGTACCTAACCAAAGGTGTCATAAGCAAGGAAGTGCCAGCAGCGATACGGTCGGCAGTCAGCGGAGAGTCCATTCTGTCTGCCGAGATTCTGAGGAAGCTCATTGAGTATGCCTCGAGGTTCCCAGACACTACCGCTCGCGCCTGCAGCAGCGCCGAGTTGACCGAGAAGGAAGTGGAGATCCTTTCCCTGGCGGCGAGAGGATGCAGCAACAAGGCAATAGGCAGAGAATTGAGTCTCAGTGAGAACACCGTCAAGAAGTACATGATGACCATCTTCGACAAGCTGGGAGTTCACTCTCGGACTGCCGCAGTCATCACTGCCCAACAAACCGGTCTCCTCTCCTCCGACGGATAGTCCTCTCAGCGCAGTGCGAGAAGATCGCAGACAGTTGTTGCCCCGATTGCGAGCCCTGCGGAGCGCGCATTACGCTGTCGTGGTGCTGATGGCGGTCGCACTTCTGGTCATCTACTACGAGCATAGGTATTCGCTGCCACCCAGTTTCGAGAGTCCGTGGCGCTGGTTCGGGGGTGTCTTTTTGTTCGAGTATCGAAACGACGCTCTCGGGTTACTCCTCCTGGTGCCCATCCTGTACGCGGCGGTCACGCTCGGATGGAGAAGGGCTCTAGTGGTAATGATCGCTCTGCTGGCCTGCATCACTCCGTACATCCTCGATTTGTCGCACAGGCCTTTCAGCATCCTCACCAGCGTCAGCTTCATCATCATCCCCTCTGTGCTGGTGATGAGTGTCGAGATCAAGCTCATATCCGACGCTAACGAGCGCTTGGCTATCGAAGAGAAGAAGAAGGAGAGGACTGAGATCCTGAGGCAGATCATCCTCGCCCAAGAAGGTGAGAGGAAGAGGATCTCGCGGGAACTACATGACGGCGTGGCCCAGAGCCTGCTCGTCACTGCGACAGTAGCGCACAATCTGCTCGACCGAGGGGCTCCTGTTGATGAGGGCATGCGTGTGGATCTGGAGACCATAAGAGAGAACAGCTTGGGGTTGGTGGCTGAGGTCCGGGCGATCTGCCAGGACTTGCGGCCGAGCATCCTGGATAATCTGGGCGTGATTTCGGCCATAAAATGGCTTGCTGAGAATTTCCAGAACGAGACAGGGGTGCACGTTGAAGTGGCCCTGAACGGTCGCGCCCATGACCTCGACCAGGAGGAGAGCCTTAGCGTCTTTCGCGTTGTGCAGGAGGCTCTCAACAACGTGAAGAAGCACGCTCGGGCGGTCTCGGTGCGCGTCACCGGGGAGTTCAGTCCGAGGTACCTGAGCGTAGCCGTGGAAGACGACGGAGACGGCTTCAATCCGGGGGAAGACGTGAATCGGTTTGCGCTTGCTGGGCGACTGGGCCTTCTCGGGATGATTGACAGGGCGCGAGCTATCGGCGGCAGGGTGGAGATCGATTCCACTCTGGGCGTTGGCACACGTGTCGTGTTCACGGTGGAGAGAGGCGCCACGGGGAGCCCACAGGCGTCGCGCGCTCAGCATCTCTCGGAGGACGCGTCCGGCCAGACCGTGAACGCACCTCCGTCATCGGCGTGAAGAACCTCGGCCTGCTCCAGTGACCCCTCGGCCCGTCGACGCTTCACAGCGCCGTCGATACCTTCATTCCCTTCAGGTCCGCGCTGGACTCCACTGAAGTGTATACACGAACGTTCATTATGCACGGACGGATATCCCAGTAGAGTCTTCAGGGACGCCAAGGTCTCTGAGAACGCGGCTGGCCTCCACGCAACGTGGTCGCAGCTCTTCTCTTGATCAGGGGGGCAGGGTTGTGCAAGACCCGTCGACATGACTTCAATGGTGGGCGCGCCGCGTAGGTGAGCCCCTCCGATCAATTACTTGAAGCCCACCCCAAGATCCATCTCGTCTCAATCTCGGCCCGCAAGTGAGCAGGTGCTCTGGTAAGCATGAAGAAAGGACGGTGGTCCATCGGACGGCTCGATCGGTTCTCCTTGTTTGACACGTCAATCTGACGAAATGACAAGAGTGGAGGGTAAGACCATGAAGCGAGCATGCGTCGTCTTGCTGACACTGATTATCTGTTCCGGCGTCCTGTTTGCTGGTTGCGGAGGCTCGGAGCCGGAACCAGCTGCTTCGTCGGAGCAGCCCCAGCCCGACAAGGTCTATGAACTCACCTACGCGCTGTTCCAACCCGAGGTGGCCGCGCTCTCGGTGATGAACACGGAGTTCGCTCGCGAAATAGAGCGGCGGACGAATGGCAGGGTGAAGATCACCGTCCACGCGGGCGGGTCGTTGCTTGGCGCCCCTGCTATGTATCAGGGGATCCTGGACGGTGTGGCGGATATGGGCAACGGCATCTCCAGCTACGACCCGGGTGCCTTTCCCTTCACTTCCATAGCCGAACTGCCCTCGAAAGCCCAATCCGGTTGGGTAGTCTCCAACGCGCTCTATGACTTCATGGAGAAGTACCAGCCGGAGGAATGGAGCGAGATCCATATGTTGACCGCGGTCAGCACCGCTGCTGACTTCCAGGCGCTGTGCATGGGCAAGAAACAACTGAAGACGATGGCTGACTGGCGAGGTGTATCGATCCGCACCAACCATGCCGACATAGTGCAGGCTATGGGTGGCACGGTGAAGGACATCCCCATGGCGGATGTTTACGATGCACTGAGCAAGGGCGTCGTGGACGGAGTCATGGGTGCCGCCGAGCCGTTGGCATCTTGGAGGCTGGGCGAGGTGTGCGACTGGGTGACCATCAATCCGGCGCCGGTCCAGCCGTCGATCCTCTGGTACAACATCATGAACTTGGATACCTGGGACAGTTTGCCCGAGGACATCCAGCAGATCATCACTGAAGTCGGTCGGGAATACAGCGGGAAACTGGGTCTCACCTGGGATGACCAGGGGGTCGCCGGCATCGAGTTCAGCCTTGCCCAGGGCAAGACCGTCTACATCCTCCCAGATGACGAAGCTGCTAAATGGACTGCGGCCGTGGAGCCGATCGTTGACAAACGCCTGGCGACCGTCGCCGAAAGCAGCGGTCTGTCCGAGGAAGAAGTCAAGTCCATTTGGGACTACTTCCAGGGACGAGTGGATTACTGGAACGGCCAGCAAGAA
The DNA here is from genome assembly GCA_040772905.1 of Thermoleophilia bacterium. GTDB lineage: Bacteria > Actinomycetota > Thermoleophilia > RBG-16-64-13 > RBG-16-64-13 > JAXGXJ01. Next base: position 59,342 of record JAXGXJ010000012.1, read on the forward strand.
AGCAGCAGCGTGACTCCGGTGGTGGACAGGATCAGGGCGCTCGTTGAGAAGTGAAATCGACGAGAAATGCAGACATGATATGGAAGGCATAGAAGCAAGCTGGTTTTCCAAGACTCAGAAGTACATCACTTCCACAAGTAATGTACTTGAATGGGTGGGCCTGGGTTTCCTCTCGTTCATGGTCATCGCCGCTGTTGTCGACGTGGTTGGAGCGAAGCTCTTCAAGGCTCCGTTGCCCGGCAGCACCGAGATCACCGGACTGTTTCAGATCATGGCCATAGGTAGCGGCTTGGCCTACTCCAAGATCGCCGGACGACAGATATACGTGGGGTTTCTCATCGATTCCGTCAGGGGTCTTCCTAAGCTGATCCTCGAGATTACCCGATCTATCCTCTCGCTCTTGCTTTGGGCCGTGGCGGCTTGGATGGTTTTCGAGTACGCGCTCAAACTGATGAAGCGAGGCACAGAGACATTCCTATTGGGAGTCCCCTTGTTTCCCTTTGCCTTCTGGGTGTCCATCTGTTGTTGCGTGCCGATGTGCCTGCTGCTCATCCTCGACTTGGTACGCCCCATAGCGACACGCAGGCAATTGGGAGGTGATGCAAGCTAATGGATCCTTTGGCAGTCGGCATCACCGGAATCGTATTCTTGCTCGTGCTATTCGCTCTGGGAGTACCCATCGGCTTTGCGATGGGCATCGCTGGGTTCATCGGTTTTGCCTACGTGGTCTCTCCCTCGGCGGCGACGAGCCTGGTCGCCACCGAGGTGTTTGGCAGCCTCAATTCCTACTCATACTCAGCACTACCCATGTTCATCCTCATGGGGTCGATGGCCTTTGCCGCAGGTCTTGGCAGACGCGCATACGACGCCGTCTATGTGCTCATGGGCCAGCTTCGAGGGGGTCTGCTTGTGGCGACGGCCGTCGCCAGCGCTATTTTCGGCGCCGTGTGCGGATCTGGAGCAGCTACGAATGTCGCCATCGGCAAGACCGCGATCCCAGAGATGCAGCGGCGAGGATACAACGAATCCCTGTCCCTCGGGTGCGTGGCCTGCTCAGGAACGATCGGGTTCATGATCCCGCCGAGCAGCACGTTCATCATCTACGGCATCCTGACGGAGCAGTCCATCGGCAAGCTGTTCATCGCAGGCATCCTGCCAGGCTTGCTCATCACCGGTCTCTTCGTCATCACGGCTTTGGCTATCTGTTGGATGAGACCGTCGTACGGACCGGCAGGCGAGCGCACCACCATCAGACAAAAATTGCGGTCCTTGCTAGGCCTCGTAGACGCTGGTGTCCTCTTTCTTCTGGTCATGGGCGGATTGTTCGCTGGATGGTTCAGTCCTACCACAGCGGGGGCTATAGGCACCGCCGGCGCGATTGTGATAGGGCTCGTCAGGCGGGAACTCACCTGGGCCAAGTTCATCGAAAGCCTTCGCGAGAGCCTGCGACTGTCGTGCATGATCTTCATGCTCATCATCGGCGCAATGGTTTTCGGTAAGTTCATAACCGCCTCTGGCCTTTCGCAGGGAATGGTCGACTGGGTGGAGACATCGGGGATGTCGCCGCTAGGTGTGGTGGCGTTTATCGCCGCCATGTTCTTTGTTCTCGGATGTTTCATCGACATATCGCCTATCCAGTTGTTGCTCGTGCCGTTGTTCTATCCCCTGTTACTTAAATCTGGCTACGACATCATATGGTTCGGCGTGATTGTTACCGCGCTTTGCATGATAGGTATTGTGACTCCTCCTGTGGGCACCAATATATATGTGACGAAGGGTCTCGCTAGTGGAGCTTCATTGGGGACAATAATTAAGGGAGTTGGTATATTTCTTGTGCCTATGGTTATAGCGACTATATTGCTTATATTGTTCCCTCAGATATCACTATTTCTTCCAAAGTTCTTAAGTTATTGAACGAGAATGAATGAATGAAGGGCTTTGAGTCCTATCCAAAGAAATCTACACCACCACGTGAGGAGATCGAAGATGTCCGACACCAGCTATGTGAAGATCGATGCCTACTCCCACATTTCGCCGCGCAAGTACTCGGAGGCTCTCAGCAAGGAGTTCCCCGACTTCTACAACCAGATCCTCGGCCGAACGCCTGCCATGTACGACATGGACACGCGGTTCCAGGTCCTGGACGCCTTCGGACCGATGGTTCAGGTCCTGACCGTGGGCCCGGTCCCCGGGCTGGAGGAACTCGCTACTCCGAAGCGGGCGGCGGAGCTCGCGAAGATGGCCAACGACGAGATGGCTGAGCTCGTGGCCCAGCATCCCGACAGGTTCGCCGCCGCCATCGCCATCCTGCCCATGAACAACATCGACGCGGCCATCGAGGAGGGAAGGAGGGCCATCGAGGAACTCGGCTTCAAGGGCCTCTACGTGCACAGCAACATCAACGGCAAGCCTTTGGACACTCCTGAGTTCCTACCCTTGTTCGCGATGCTGGCTGAACACGACCTGCCTCTCTACATCCATCCTTGGCGGGGCAACGATTGTCCCGAATACGCCTGTGAGGACGAGACCAAGTACGCCATCGCCAGCACCTTCGGCTGGCCCTATGAGACGACGGCGGCCATGACCCGCATCGTCTTCAGTGGGCTCTTCGAGAAGTTCCCCGCCCTGAAGGTGGTGACCCACCACCTGGGCGGCATGGTGTCGTTCTACTCCGAAAGGATCGTGCAGCACTACGGTCAGTTCGATTCCAAGTACCACGATTACAGTGCGTACATGCGCGAACTCACAAAACCGCCCATCGAGTATTTCAAGATGTTCTACGCCGACACGGCCATCCATGGCAACACGCCGGCTCTGATGTTGGGCTACAGCTTCTGGGGCGCCGACCATATCGTCTTCGGGGCCGACATGCCGCTGGGCGACCCCGCTCACGGGAAGGGAGCTTACAAGCGCACCATTGATGCCATCGAGGCCATGGATATCACCGACGCCGAGAAGAAGATGATCTTCCGGGACAACGCGGTGAGACTCCTCAACCTGGAAGGGTAGAGCCCGCACCTCGTAAGGGCGGGGTGCCCCTCTCAGCCGATCGCGCCGCAGGGCCCCGGAGACTTCCGGGGCCCTGCGGCGTCCGCGCTGCCGCGGCCGTGCGGTACTATCCACACGACCGTCGACCGCTGATCGTCGACCGACACGAGCAACCGATGCCAAGAAGGGGCCAGAGCCATGAAGATCACTGAGGTCCTCTACTCGCGGATGAGCTTTTCGTTCGAGGTGTTCCCGCCCAAGACCGATGCCGGCATGGAGAAACTGCGCACCGCGCTGCAGCATTTCTACGCGTATAAACCCGACTTCATCAGTTGCACGTACGGGGCCGGCGGCAGCAACGCGGGGCGCAACGTGGAGGTGTGCCAGGCCATCAAGGAAGATGGGCAGACCGAGGTCATGACCCACTTCACCTGTATCGGCAACACCAGGGAGAAGATCACCAGCGAACTGCAGCACTATGTGTCTCTGGGTATCGAGAACATCTTGGCCATGCGCGGCGACCTACCCGCGGGGTGGGAAGGGACCCGAGGCGATTTCAGCTACGCCGACGGATTGATCCGATACATAGAGAAAGAATTCCCCGATTTCTGTATCGCAGCGGCCTGCTACCCGGAGAAGCACATCCTGGCGCCCAGCTTTGCGGCGGACATCGCGCATCTGCGCAGCAAGCAAGACAATGGAGCCGAGTTCCTCTGCTCACAGCTGTGTCACGACGTGGAAGCCTACAAGGCTTTCATCTATAGGATCCGGGAAGCCGGTATCACGGTCCCCGTGGTGCTCGGCGTCATGCCGGCTCTGGACAAGGACGCCATCATCCGGATGACCGTCAGCAACGGCTGCTCCATCCCCGCGGAACTGGCCGCCATCATAGGCAAGTACGGTGAGGATCCCGAGGAGTTCAAGAAGGCGGGTATCGAGTACACCATCGAACAGATCTTCCGCTTCATGGAGGCGGGGATCGACGGCCTGCACCTGTACACGCTCAACAAGTGGGAGGATGTCGAGACCATCTTGGACGGGTCGGGCATCCGCAAGGACATCTAGCGTCGAGGGAGCGGCACCGTTTCGAATCCCTCCTGACGGAAGTGATCGTCGGTGGCGAGAGCGGTGGTGAGGCCGAGGCGGCGCATCATCACGAAGCTGAGGCAGTCGGTGAGCGTGTAGCGCTTGTCGGGGCGCTCGAGGAAGAGACTCCAGGCGCGGCGCTCCTCAGCGGCGTCGGGATGTTCGACGTGCACCTCGGCCGCGGCGCGGATGTGAGACCCCACCCGCGCGGCTGTGTGGTGGTTGCGCCGCGCGAGGATGAGGCTCACGAGCTCGTCCAGCACGTACGTGCTGGTGACCAGCCGCAGTGACTGCTCAGCCAGCAACTCCTTGATGGGCTCATGCGCGGGCGACCCCGAGAAGAGCAGGTCGTACCACCCGGACGTGTCGACGAACAAGGGCTTCATCCCGCAGACGTCTTCTCCGAGGCGTCAGATGGGCCTGGTGTCCTGGGACTGACGGCCGGGGTCGTGTCCGCCCCGTAGAGGATGCGGTCGTGATCCTTGCCGCTGAAATCGCTTTCGGCGATGAGGCCTGCCAGCTCCCTCACATGCGGCGCGCCGGTGCGCGCCTGCTCCATGGCGGTCCTTACCAGGGCACGGATGACCGCCGAGAGGCTGATGCCCTGCTCGGTTGCGCGGGCCTTGAGGAAAAGGTATTCGTGTTGCTCGAGCGTGATCTGGGTGCGGGTCATGCGTGTCATGGTAGTGGACCCCTCATCTGAAGCCGTACGCCCTTGGTCCTATTGTGACGGGGCGAAGAAGGTGTATTACATCATACAGCATATAGGGCATCATTCATTTTTTCCCTCTGGCCTCCAGTGCGCGAAGGTATTACAATCTAAATGCAATTTGCAGCTAGCTTGAGTCCATTGAGGAGGCTTCCGTGATCGCCGCTGAGTTGCGCCACCACATCCTAGCCACGACGACTGAGCGCCGGCTTGCCGATCTGCGATTCGGCGCGCGCTACACGGCGGCCATGCTCGACGACGGCGTCGCCGGCGTCGCCTATACCTACCGCCAGCCGGGAGTCACCGAGCCGCCGGCAGTCGGGGACGGGCTCTTGCTGGCCGGGGCCACCACCACCGACGTCCTGGAGCACCTCGAATCCGACGACGGGCTGAAGCGCAGCGCGGCACTGGCAGTCGCGAACGCACTGCTCAACCGGAATATAGGCGGCGAGCGCGAGGCCGATCTGCTCCATTTCCTGTCGGTGGGTTTCATGGACAAGGTGGCCATGGTGGGGTACTTCGCTCCGCTGGTCGCCCCCATACAGAAGCGCCTGAGAGAACTGGTCATCTTCGAGCGTGGTCCGCACGGCATCGAAGGGGTGCGTCCGGTGGAGGACGCGTTCGCGGAACTGCCCAGCTGCAACGTAGCGCTCATCGCGTCCAGCGCGTTCGTCATAGGTGACCTCGGCCGCCTGTTGGAGGCGGCCGAGGGATGCCGCGAGATCGCCCTGGTGGGTCCGTCGACGCCACTGGCCCCGGCCGTGTTCTCCCCTTACAAGGTTACCTTGCTGTCGGGCGTGGTGGTCGACGACGCGCCGGCTGTGCTCAAGACGGCGAGCGAGGGCGGCGGAGTGCAGGCGTTCGGCGACCGCGTGCGCAAGGTGAACCTCCGTCCGTGATGCGCCTGGGCGTGGGCTGATGCCACAGACGCTGTTCCTCAAGGGATATCGGACCGTCTCCGCGGAGGGGGCCGTAATCCGGGACTGACGTGTGGATGGGGCTATTGGGATACGCTGGTAGGCCTCACCGGCCTCCGGGTGTGAGAGACTGGACTCGTCTGTCGCACAGACACACACCGGATGAGAACGGACCCGGCCGGCCCACGAACGGGGCCGGGGGCACGACGGTCGGAGGTACGCGAGGCATGACCCAGGACGATATCCAGCACGACGCGGTGGACGACCTCGACGACTACGCCGAGGACGAGGACGAGGAGATCGAAGACTACACCTACTTCTGCACCGCATGCGGCCACGAGCAGTTCGAGGGCGAGGTCTGCGAGGTATGTGGCGGCGACGACTGGGAGTTCGTGCGTCTGGACGAGGAGGGCCTACGCCGGCAGGCCGAAGCCCGCGGCGAAGATTGGGATGAGGCCTCGGTCCGACGCCGGGCGGTCGCAACCAAGCGGGTGCCCCTGCTCACGCTGGAGCTCGAAGACGCGCTTGACGGGATTGTGGAAGATCTCGTGGTCGGTATGTACGGGGGAGGCGCCGACTCTGACGCTGACGCCGGTGACGTCGCCGACGCTAATGAGACCGCCGCGGCCGGTGGCGCCGGCGGTGCGGGTGGCGCGGTCGAGGTGGCCGCCGACGCTGAAGCGGAGCCGGACGAGGGGCTCTCACCCCGCTGGAAACGCTTCGTGGCCGAGGAGACCCTACGCGAGTGGGTGGAGACGAACCGGGAATGGTTGGTGCACGAAGTGCTGCAGACCGCTCCCGTCACGGCCGGCGCCCCGGACCAGAGCGAAGAGGCTCCTGTAGAGGAAGAGTGAAAGGTCGGCGCGCGTGGCACCGGCCGCGCGCGCCTGCTAGCGGGACTCTCCCGCATCCGCGACCTCGTCGTCCGGAGCCGGAGGAGTCTCGGGCTCACGCCTGGCCACCTCGCGGATGAGGTCTTCGTAGCGGGGCAGGCGCGATTCGACGTCCACTTCGAGACTCATAGCGGCCATCGCCGCCAGCCACAACCACAGGTGGGTGCGCAGCACATCCTCGCGCGAGTACTCCTCTCCCCATGAAGCCCTCATGCTCGCGTTGTGGTGCGCGCCGAGCATGCTATAGGCCAACAACTCGAGCGGTATGGGCGAGGGAGATCCGGCCGGCCGCAAGGTTTCGAACTCCGCCACCATGTAGCGGATGACGCTCTGCCAGGCCTGCTCGGTGAGCTGCTGCTTCTCGCTGTCACTGCTGCCGGTCTCCGAGCGCACTTGCGAGATGACCTCTGCACCGAAGCGTGTCGCCCGCGCGTCGGCCAGCAGACGCCACAGGAGTCTCTCGCCGGCATCGGAGGACTGGGCAAGCCGGGGCTCGACGAAGGCGAGGTTCCACTCCAGGAAGGTGTGGAACGACTCCACGAACAGCTGCAGCTTGCTGGGGAAGTGGTTGTAGAACACCTGCGGGGTGATGCCCAGAGCGCGCGTGATACCCGCCACCTGCACTCCCTTGTACCCTTTGGCAGCGAACTGCTTCGTGGCCAGATGGAGGATGGCGCGGTGCACGCGTTCGTACTCGCGCTGTGCCAGATCGACCTTGTCCTCTTGGGCTCGAGCCAGGTCTTCCTCGAGTGCCGACCTGATCTCGGCCAGGGAGAGGCCGGCGTCCTTGAGCTTCTGGATCTCCTGCAGTAGACGGACATGTCCATCGGTGTAGAGTGAACGGCCGGTGATCGCCTTCTGCGGTTTGGGCAGCAGGCCTGTCCGCACGTAGAAGTGGATGGTGCTGCGTGGCACCCCCGTCTTCTGTATGAGCATGGATATGGTGAGGATCTCGCCGATGACTGACTCCCCGCCTGGAGACCGCCGGAATCCAACGGCAGACGTTATCACAGGGCAGAAGATTAGACCCCGTGGGCTGCAAACACAAGATTTACGAGAAGAAACGTCAACAAATGTCGTTGACTGGACACGATTCCATGGTTTACTATGAGCGTCTCACAAGGGCCGGCTGTCGAGGGGCACGGGGGTACGCATGGTCAAGTGGATCCAGCTTCTGGTGACGGGCATCACCATAGGAAGCATCTACTCGCTCATCGCGCTCGGCTATGTGACCATCTACAAGACGTCTCGCGTGGTCAACCTGGCCCAAGGGGCGTTCGTCATGTTCGGGGCACTGTTCGTGTACTCGTTCCTGGCCGAACTCGGGCTTCCTTACTGGCTCTCCGCCATCTTAGGCATCATCGGGGTGACCATCGTGGGCGTGGTCATGTACCTGCTGGTCATCCGCCCGCTCATCAAGGTCTCGCTGGTGTCGATCATCCTGGCGACCATCGCGCTCAGCATCTTGTTCGAGAACCTGGCGCTGGTGCGCTGGGGGGGCTATGGCAAGACCATACCGGCGTTCACGGGTGATCAGGCCATCTTCATAGGCGGTGTGGCCGTCTTCCGCCAGAGCCTCTGGGTCATCGGTCTGATGATCCTCGTGTTGCTCGGCTTGTATCTGCTGACCAACTACACGCGCATCGGCAAGCAGATGACGGCGACCGCCAACGACCCGGGGGCGGCGAGTCTTTCGGGTGTGAACACTGGGCGGATGATCATCCTCGCCTTCGCCATCTCGGCAGCCATCGGAGCCCTGGGCGGCGTCGCCGTCACGCCCATCAACAGCACTTCTTACCTATCCGGAGGCATCTACGCCTTGAGCGGCTTCGTGGCCGCAGTCCTGGGCGGATGGGGATCGAGCGTCGGCGCGGTGGTCGGCGGTCTGATCCTGGGCATCGTGCAGTCGCTGGTCACAGGTTTTCTCCCGGCCGGCTACCAGGATGCCATCGCCTTCGCCATCCTCATCCTGGTCCTTTACTTCCGACCCAGCGGAGTGCTGGGCGTCCGGTCGGCCGAGGGTGAGGCGTGATGGCCGGGCCGAAGCACACGACCCCGGAGAGCAGCCGCTTCGCGTGGTTCAAGAGCAGGGCGTTCATGTTCAAGCTCCTGCTGGTGGTGATACTCATCGTATGGCCGCTGCTCTATCAGAGCGGTTACGCCATGAGGATCATGACCACGGGCGGGCTGTATACCCTGCTTACCATCGGGGTGGTCATCATCCTGGGTCAGGCCGGCCAGCTCTCGTTCGGCCACAGTGCCTTCTACGGCATCGGCGCCTATTCGGTGGCCCTGCTCACCATCAAGGTCGGCATCCCGACCCTTGCCGCCCTGGTCATAGGAGCGCTGGTCTCGGGGGCGATCGCCCTCATCGTGGGTCGGCCGGTGCTGAAGCTGCGCTACTTCTACCTGGCGCTGGCGACCATCGGACTGGGGCAGATCTTCCTGGTGTTGGTGACGCAGTTGCGCAGCATCACGGGCGGGGCCACGGGTCTGGCCCCCATCCCGTCGCTGAACGTGTTCGGATTCGTGTTCAACACCAACCTCCGCCAGTACTACCTGGTGTGGGTGGTGGCGCTCATCGTCCTCCTCTTCGTCGACCGGGCGCTCAAGTACCGGGCCGGCCGGGCTCTGCGCGGCATCGCCACCAGCGAGATCGCCTCGTCCAGCCTGGGCGTCCGCACTGCCAATTGGAAGCTGCTCGCCTTTGTGACGAGCGCCATCATATGCGGATTGGCGGGTGGACTCTACGCGCTGGTGACCATGGCGGTCGATCCGCGCGGCTTCACCTTCACCATGGCCATCCTCCCCATCGTCATGATGCTGCTGGGTGGCGGCACGGTGTGGGGCTCGGTGATCGGTGCCGTGCTCATGACCTGGGTCATCAACGGCTTCACCGGAGTGGACCAGTACCGGGGCGTGCTCTACAGCGTCATCATGATCCTTCTGCTCATCTTCCTTCCTGCCGGTCTTGCCTTGCGTCCCGAGCAGCGTGCCCGCCTTAAGGCGTTCTTCCAGCGGGAGAAGCTGCGTGAAGCACCCGGGGAATCAGAGGTGTCTGCATCGGCGGAGTGCCTGGCCGCGGCTGACGAAGGTCGGCAGTCGGGCCAGTGCGAGACCTCGGTGATGCTGCCCCTGGCGTTCCCGACCGACGCCGCCCCCGCGGCCGGCGCTGCCGTTCAGGCGACCGGCGACGAAGGGCCTGTACGCGCGGCGGAGAAGGTGGCCCCGGCCTCCGGAGAGGTGTTGCTCAAGGTCGATGATCTCTCGGTGCATTTCGGCGGCCTGAAGGCCGTGGACCAGGTCTCGCTGGAGGTGCGCGAGGGCGAGATCGTAGCGCTCATCGGGCCGAACGGTGCAGGCAAGACGACCGTGTTCAATGCGGTCAGCCGGCTGCAGAAGCTCACCGGGGGCGCCGTCCACTTCGCCGGCCGTGACGTCACCCAGGCGAAGACCGCCCATACCGCCCGGCTGGGTATGGCCCGCACCTTTCAGAACCTCCGCATCTACGTGAACATGACCGTGCTCGAGAACGTCTTGGTCGGATGCCATCGTCACGAACGGTCGGGCTTCTGGGCCGGGGGCCTCGGGTTGCCGCACCAGCGCCGGGAAGAGAAGGCCTCGCGCGAGCGGGCCATGCGGGCTTTGGCCGCCGTGGGGCTGCAGGACAGCGCCTATCTCCCCGCTGCCAGTCTGCCCTACGGGTCTCAGCGCCTGGTGGAGATCGCCCGTGCGCTGGCGTCCGAACCACGGCTGCTGCTCCTCGATGAGCCGGCAGCCGGCATGAACTCGGCAGAGCGCGCCCATCTGGTGGAGCAGATACGCAAGATCAATGCCTCCGGCATCACTGTGCTGCTCGTCGAGCACGACATCGAGTTGGTCATGGGCATCTCGGAGCGCGTCTATGTCCTCGACTATGGCCGCCTCATCGCCGGCGGAGCGCCCGAGCAGGTGCGGAAAGACCCGGCTGTGATCGAAGCCTATCTGGGGGTGAAGCGTCAGGAGGCCACCGACCTCTGTGCCACCCGGGAGCTCACATCCGGATCGTGTCCTGAGCCCGAGGACCTGCTGGTGGTGCACGACCTCAGCACGTCGTACGGCTCCATCCAAGCGCTGCGCGGGGTCTCGTTCACCGTCCCCAAGGGGGAAGTGGTGGCCGTTCTGGGCGCCAACGGCGCGGGCAAGAGCACTCTCCTCCACACCATCTCGGGGTTGCTGCGGCCGAAGAACGGCTCAGTGATCTATCAGGGAGCGGAGATCACGCGCATGGCTCCTGAGAAGATCGCCGCCCTGGGTCTGTGCCAGGTCCCCGAAGGGCGCCGTTTGTTCCGGGAGCTGTCGGTGGAGGATAACCTGGTGGTGGGCAGCTCCGGCCGCAAGGATTGGCGGGGCTCTTTGAAGGACGACATCGCCAACGTGTACCAACTGTTCCCCATCCTGGGGGAGCGGCGGAAGCAGCCTGCGGGTACGCTGTCGGGAGGCGAGCAGCAGATGCTGGCCATCGGCAGGGCCCTCATCGGGCGGCCCCAGCTGCTGGTGCTGGACGAGCCCTCCATGGGACTCGCGCCGCTGATGGTGGAGCGCATCTTCGAGGCTCTGGCCGAGCTGAACAAGGAAGGACTCACCATGCTCATGGTTGAACAAAGCGCCGAGATGGCGCTCTCGCTCGCGCACAGGGCCATCATCCTTCAGACCGGGTCGGTAGCCATGTCCGGCCTGGCGGAGGAACTCAGAACGGATGAACGCGTCCAAGCCAGCTATCTGGGGACGACCCGTGGCTGACCGGCGCTTTCAGGCAGGCAGGCAGTCGACAGGAGAGGGAAGCACGCGTTCTCGCACAGCAAGAATAGGGAGGAACAAATGAAGAAACGGCACCTAGTCGTAGGAGTCCTCGTCCTGGTGCTGGCTATCGCCATGATGGCGGCGGCCTGCGGCGGCGACGAGCCCACCACCACGGTGGCTCCGAGCACTACAGCGGCTCCGAGCACCGAGACCACGGCTCCGCCGGCCACCGAGACCACGGCGGCTCCGAGTACCGACACTACCGCTACCGGCCCGGCCACGGGCGAGCCCATCAAGATCGGTCTGTCGACGAGCCTCACCGGCTCCGGCGCCGCCCCGGGCAAGTCGCTCAGCCAGGGTGTCGCTGTGGAAGTGGAATACGTCAATGCCAATGGCGGCATAAACGGCCGTCCGATCCAGCTCATCGAGTACGACGATGCCTCGGAAGTGCCGAACGCCATCACCAACATCAACAAGATGATCCAGGAAGACAAAGTCTTCATGACCATCGGCCCGTTCGCGCAGTACATGCAGGAACCGGCCCGGCAGATCGCTGAGCAGACCCAGACCCCCATGGTCGGGGGCGGCCCGGCCACGCTTGAGCAGCTTGCCGGCAACCAGTATAAGTGGAGCGTCATGATCTCCGCGGGCCCGCCCGTTCAGGCTGACGGCGTCATGAAGGTCATCAAGGAGAACGGTTGGAAGACCATCGTCGGAATCGGCGACATCCTCGCCATTCATCAGGACACGATGAGCCTGTTGGAGAAGGAGGGTCCTGCCAACGGCTTCACCTTCATCAAGATGCCCGACCAGTTCGGGTTCGACCAGACCGATTTCCAGCCCATCCTCAACAAGATGATGGAGGAGATCAACAAGAGCAAACCGGATGCCGTCCTTCTGTACTGTAACTTCGGTGGTGCTGGTCCCCTCTACAAGGGCCTGCGTGCTCTGGGCGTGACCGTACCCATCATGGGTAGCCCGGCGGCCGCTCATCCGGCTCTCTTCGGCATCGTGGGTCCGGAGGCAGTGGAGGGCCTCTGGGTGCTCGATTCCGGTGGCATCATCAATCCGCCCGCACTGCCCGACGACTTCCCGCTCAAGGCTGCACAGCTGGCGTTCACGGATCGCTACATGGCCAAGTTCAACCAGCCGCCGGACTTCTTCGCGGCCTATGGTGCCGACCTGGTGAGCGTAGCAGTCGAGGCCCTGAAGCAGGCCGGCGGAGCCGACGACAAGGCCAAAGTGGCTGAGGCTCTGACCAACATCAAGGACTTCGTAGCCCTTGAAGGCATCATGAGCTTCTCGCCTGACGATACCTCCATGGGTGTGAAGGGCCAGATGGTCTTGTTCGAGATCAAGGGCGCCCAGTTCAACTTCGTGAAGGTCGTCAACTAGTCCCAGCCCTGTCAGGGGAGGCTCTGCCCCTTCGGGCCTACCCCACCGCTTCGTACCCGGGGCCGGCGGCTACGCCGCCGGCCCCGGGGTGATTAAGGAGACCAGAATGGACACGGAACGCGCGTGGGCGGACCTCTCCGCCGACGAGAAGCTGCGGCAGCGCTTCTTCATCTACGGCAATCCCCGGCTGCCGTTCGTCAGTCCCGAGGCTGAGGCGGCCTACAAGGCTCGAGCAGCCCGACTCACCGACGCCCTGCTACTGGAGAAAGCGCCGGACCGCGTCCCCGTGACCACGCTCAACCAGTTCTATCCCGCGCATCGAGCAGGATTCACCCCTTGCGAGGTCATGTACGACCAGGACAAGGCCGCGGAGGCCTGGGTGAGCAACGCACACGCCCTGGACCTGGATGCGGTCGTGGGGCCGGCCATCGCCGCCGGCGGCGCCGGGCCCATCTTCGACGCGCTGGATTACCAGCTCTTCAGCTGGCCCGGTCACGGTGTGGCCGAGACCGCCAGCTTCCAGTATGTCGAGAAGGAATGGATGTTGCCCGAGGAGTACGACGAGCTCATCGAGGATCCCACCGGCTATCTTCTGCGCACCTACATCCCCCGGACCAACGGTGCCCTCGCCGGGCTGGCCAAGTTCGATTCACCGTTCGGCATGACGCAGCTATGCGGAGCCGATTTCTGGGTGGCGGGCTGGGGCGACCCCGAGTTCCAGACAGCCGTCACCACGTTGCTGGAGACGGGCAAGAAGGCCGCGGCATGGGCTGGAGCCACCATCGGCGTGGATATGCGACTGACGGCCGAAGGTTTCCCCGTCCATCCCGGCCTGGTCACTTGGGCGCCTTTCGACTTCCTGGGCGATACGCTGCGGGGGACGCGCGGCATCGTGACCGATCTCTACCGCCGTCCCGACAAGGTGCTGGAGGCCTGTGAGCGGCTGCTTCCGCTGCTGCTCAAGTACGTCACGCGCAAGGCGGCTCCGTTCCTGCCGCCCACCGTGTTCATCCCCCTGCATAAGGGCGCGGACGGCTTCATGAACGACGAGCAGTTCCGCACCTTCTACTGGCCCACTCTGCGCAAGATGTGCCTTGGGCTGATAGAGGAAGGTCTGGTCCCCTACCTCTTTGCCGAAGGTGCCTATAACTCACGCCTGGACATCATCCGCGACCTGCCGCCGGGCCGCGCTGCCTGGCATTTCGACCAGACCGACATGGTGAAGGCCAAGGCGGCCCTCGACGGTGTCTGCTGCATCGCCGGCAATGTGCCGCTGTCGCTGCTGCAACTGGGCACGCCCGGGCAGGTGACCGAGTACTGCCGCACGCTCATCGGCAATGTCAAGGGTGGCGGTGGCTTCATTCTGGATGTGGGTGCCGGCGCGGACGAGGCCAAGGAGGAGAACTTCAAGGCCATGGTGCAGGCGGCCAAAGAGTTCGGCGTCTACTAGAACGCAAGGAGTACATATGACCAAGAAGATCATCGGCCTCTCCTGCGGCCGTAAGAACGGCAATAGCGAGCACTTCCTGAAAGCGGCGCTCATGGCCGCCGAGGAGGAGGGCGTCGAGTCGGAGATCATCCGCGCCAACGACCTCAAGCTGCTGCCCTGCAACAGTTGCTGGGCCTGCATGAAGACAGGGCGCTGCGCCAAGGACGATGCCGACTGGATCCTGGAGCAGACGCTCCTGGGCGACACCGCGGTCATCGTGTCGGCGCCGGTCTACCATCTGCGCTCGTCCAGCAACCTTATGATCATCGCCGAGAAGACAAACCATCTCTTCTCGCGCAAACCCGATATCTTCGAGCGCCGGCGCGTCGGCGCGGCCATCTCGGTGGGCGGGTCTGGCTATGACGGCTGGACCAGCCTGGGGCTGCTCTCCATCAACCTGTTCCTGCAGCATTTCACCACGCTCATCGACCAGGTGCAGATCGACCATTGCGCGGCTCTGGGGGCGGCACTCACTCCCGACAACGAGTGGGCCGTCGAGCGCTCGCGGCAACTGGGCAAGAACGTGGCCCGCGCCCTCGAGCTCCCCTTCGAGGAGTGGAAGTACATGGGCCAGGAGACCGGTGTCTCCTGCCCGGTGTGCCACTGCAACGTGATCTACATCGAGAAGGACCTGCCCGAGATCATGTGCCCCACCTGCGAGGTGCACGGCACCGTATCGGTGAAGGATGGGAAGTTCTCCGTGGCCTGGAACGCCGACGATGTGCGCGAGCCGCGCTTCTCGGCCCCGAAAGAAGCGCACCACCTGGAATGGATCATGCACCACGAGCACGTGGAAGAACCGGCCCAGATCGTGCTGCCAGAGGTGCAGGAGAAGATCCAGGCCTTCAATTCGTATGGGAAGTTCATCGCACCCGAGAAGAAGGCGAGGCGCTAGGCCCGCGTCGAACAGGTCGCACGATCGATCCAGAAGTGTCGCAGTGCGGAAGGAGCATGCCCATGACCATCATCCCTCTCGCCCAGGCCGTGGGCGACTTAGATGAGGCTACCGGCACCCACGTGGGTGGCGACGTCTACTGCAGGACCGCCCGAGACGGCGTCATCGCCGCCACGAACGCACCGGGAGTGGAATGATGGCTGAGAACGCGCATCCCCAGACCGGCGCCGATGCGGCTGCGCACGACGCCGCCGGCGGCCCGGGGGGCTTCGCCCCACACCCTCTGTTCTTCGAGCGCATGCAGCGCCTGCAGACGGCCATCGCCTGCGGCACGCCCGACCGGGCGCCTATCTCACTGGTGATGGACCTGTTCGCAGCGAACGCGGTGGGTGCCAGCTATACAGAGTACGTGTCCAGCGTCGACCGCGCCGCGGAGATCATGCTGGCGGCGCTGGAGATGCTGGGCGATGTGGACTCGCTGCAGTTCCCCACCTACGCGCCGGATGTGCTGGGCATGCTGTGGCTCGCGCCCATGAAGCTGCCCGGGCGCGACCTGCCCGAGCACACGCAGTGGCAGATGGACGAGCGGGTGCGCCTGCAGCCTGAGGACTACGACAAGATCCTGGAGATGGGCTGGAGCGCCTGGCTGGGCCAGTACATCGGCAAGTATCTGGGCAACGCCGCCGTGGCTGGGCGGGCTTTGCAGGAGGCGGGTCCGCGCTGGACCATGGAGTACATGCGACGCGGCTATGCGATCCTGTCGCCGCTCACGGTCGACCATCCCTTCGAGCATCTGGCCGGGGCGCGGACGGTCAAGGAGTTCACCTTGGACCTGTTCCGCATGCCCGACAAGATACAGGCGGTCATGGACGTCATCATGGCCGAGAAGCGCGAACAGACCCGCGGGCTCATCCGCGCCGTGGGGCAGCCCACCGGCTACTGGGTGGGCAGCTGGCGCACCGCGCCCGAGTTCCTGTCGCCCAAGTTGTGGGACCGCTTCGTCTGGCCGTATATGAAGGAGCTGGTGGAGATCGTGGCCGAGGAGGGCGGCACTCCCGTGCTCCACTACGACGCCAACTGGGACCGCGAGATCGAGCGGCTCAAGGACCTGCCTGCCCGCAAGTGCATCCTGGAACTCGACGGCAAGACCGACATCTTCCGGGCCAAGCAGATCCTGGCCGGGCACATGTGCATCCTGGGCGACGTCCATCCGGCCATGCTGAGCCTGGGCACCGTGGCTGAGGTGAAGGCCTACTGCAAGCGCCTGCTCACCGAGGTGGGGCCGGACGGCTACATCATGGCCATGGGCTGCGCGCTCCCACCCGATGCCAAGTTCGAGAACGTCAAAGCCATGGTGGACTCGGTGCACGAGGTCTAGGCACGCGGTCTCGCCCGCGGGGCAAGCCCCGCGGGCGGCGCCGGTCACACGGTTCCGGTAAAATACCCAGGGCAGTACTCCGGCAGCAGACATCCGACCTCGACCCAGGGCTGGTGGTATGTCCGATCCCCTCGTCAAGAAGCTCCGCAAGATAGTGGGCGCCGCCAATGTCCTCGATGGTCTCGTCGATCGCCAGACCTACGAGTACGATGCCTACTCCGAGCGCCATCTGCCTCGGGCCGTGGTGTTCGTCCACTCCACCGAGGAGGTCTCGCAGGTCAGCCGTCTGCTGAACGGTGAGGGCGTCCCCCTGGTCGCCCGCGGGTACGGCACCAACGTGGCCGGCGGCACCCTTGCTCTCCAGGGCGCGATCTTGCTGCAGATGGGGCGCATGAACAAGGTGCTGGAGGTGGACATCGCCAACCAGTGCGTGGTGGTGCAGGCCGGCGTGTTCAACGCCGACGTCTCGGCTGCCCTCGCTCCCCACGGCTTCTACTACGCCCCCGATCCCTCGAGTGTCACCGCCTCGTCCATCGGAGGCAACATCGCCATGAACGCCGGTGGCCCCCACTGCTTCAAGTATGGGGTCACCTCCAACTACGTCCTGGGGCTGGAGGTCGTGTTGCCCGAGGGCCAGGTGGTGTGGCTGGGCGGCAAGACGCTCGATTCGCCCGGTCTCGAACTCGCGCGCCTGTTCGTGGGCAGCGAGGGCACTCTGGGCACGGTGACGGCGGCAGCTCTGCGCATACTGCGCCTTCCCGAGACCATCAGGACCATGCTGGCCGTATTCCCCACGGTCGAGGCGGCAGGGAAGGCTGTGTCGGACACCATCGCCCGTGGGTTGGTGCCGGCCACGCTGGAGATGATGGATAACGCCGTGGTGAATGTGGTGGAGGACGCCATGGCCTGCGGCTTCCCCCGCGATGCGGGAGCGGTGCTCCTCATCGAACTGGATGGTCTCCGCGACGGCATGGACGAGATGGCCCAGGAGATCGCCGCCATCTGTCGAGCCTGCGGGGCGCTGGAGGTGACCGTCGCCAAGGATGAGGCCGAGCGCGAGGCCCTCTGGCGTGGCCGGCGGGGGAGTTTCGCCGCCATGACGCGTCTGGCTCCCAGCTATCTGTCCATGGACGGCGTGGTGCCCCCCACGATGCTTCCCGAGGTGCTGGGCCGCGTCCGCGAGATAGGCCGTCGCCACGACCTGGGCGTGTTTACGGTGCTTCACGCCGGCGACGGCAATCTCCATCCCCTGGTGCTTTTCGACGACCGGGTGGAGGAACAGAAGAAGAACGCCGAACTGGTGAACATGGAGATACTCGCCGCCTGTGTGGAACTGGGTGGCGCGGTGAGCGGCGAGCATGGCATAGGCGTGGAGAAACTGGAGGCCATGCACCTGGTCTTCAGCGAGGACGACCTCCGCGTGCAGCGTCTGGTGAAGCAAGTGTTCGACCCTCGCGGTCTCTCGAACCCGGGGAAACTGTTGCCTCCCGAAGGGGCCCGCCCGGCGACGCCCGCGAAGAGCAACCGGCGCAGCGGCAGGTCGGCCGAGGTGGACGGGTCCAGGCTGGCCGAGCGGCTCGCTTCGGTGGTCGGTGGCGACAACGTGGCGGCGCCTGCGTCCATGACCATCCGCGGACTGCGTGCCCCGGTGGAGGTGTATCCCGGTGACGAGCAGCAACTGGCCGAAGTGATGCGGCTGGCCCACGCCGACCGGTTGGCGGTGTGTGTCCGGGGGGGCGGGACCAAGCTCGAATGGGGCAACAGACCGCGGGGGCTCGATCTGCTGGTGAGCACCGCCCGTCTGTGCGAGACCGTGGACCTCGATCCGGACGACCTCACCGTCACGGTGCAGGCGGGTCGTGTGGCGACGGCTCTGCGCGATGAGGTCGCCGGCGTCCGGCGCATCCTGCCTCTCTATTCGGCGCGACGCGGGCCGGCTACCGTCGGAGGAGTCATCTCGACCGGTGTGTACGGACTGCGCACGGCCGTGCGCGGGGGACTCAAGGACGTGGTGAGCGGGGTCCGCGTGGTCCTGGCCGACGGCAGTGTGGTGAAGTTTGGTGGGCGGACCATGAAGAACGTGGCCGGCTACGACATGACCAAGCTGTTCGTCGGTTCGTGCGGCACTCTGGGTGTCATCAGTGAAGCGACCGTACGCCTCTTGCCACGGCCTGATGTGCAGGCCTTGGTCATTGTGCCGAGCGGATCGCTGGAAGAGGCCGGGCGGGCGGCTCGACGCGTCTTGGGCTCGCACTTGGCTCCGGTGGCGCTCGAGGTGGCATCGCCGCGCTTCATCCCCGTGGAAGGTCCAGGCGGGCCCTCGGGGGTGTGGCTGGTGGCGGGCTTCCACGGGCATCGGGCCGAGGTGGACAGATCGGTGCGCGAAGTAGAGGAGATCGCGGGCAGACAAGCCGAACGCGTCCTTGAAGACGACGAGGCCGACGCCTTCTACGAGGCCATCCCCGCTCCCTCCGATATGGGTCCTCCCCCTCGTGACCTGGTGACGGCGCGGGCCATCGTGCCCATCGGCCAGATATGGGATCTCGCTCAGCGTGCCGTCCGCGAGGCGCAGACGGCCGGGCTGGAGATGGCCTATCGCGTCGGGGCGGGGCGTGGTCGCATCGAGATCGTGCTCGATCTGGCTTCGGCCGGCGAACGGCAGTCACAGGCGCTGCCGTCGTATCTGGGCGGACTGCGCGCGCAGGCTCAGCAGGGCGGAGGAAGTCTCATCGTCCGCGAGGGCCTGGATCATCTGCCCTCCGATTTCGACGCTTGGGGTGACCCGGGCGCGGCTCTGGCGCTCATGAAGCGGATCAAAGAGAAGCTGGACCCCCATGACATGCTGAACCCCGGGCGCTACGTGGGGGGGATGTGATGAGCACGCAGCCTGCGCAGCCGGCTCCCGCCGAGTTCCAGGACCGCTACGAAGAGGTGGTGAAGTGCGGTCGCTGCGGCTTCTGCCAGCCGACCTGTCCCATCTTCCTCGCCACCGGGCGCGAGGGGCACGTGGCCCGGGGCAAGCTGACCCTCTTCCGAAACATGATCGAGGGACGGTCGGAACTGACGCCCGAGATGAAGGACGCGTTCTCCAACTGTCTGCTCTGTCGGGCGTGTACAGCCACCTGCTTCTCGTCCATCCCCACCGACAAGGTGGTCGTCTCCTTCCGCCATGCCTACGCCGAGCGCTTCGGCCGGAGCTTCCTGCAGCGTCGCGTCTTTCGCGATCTGCTGCCCCGCCCGCGCCTCATGCGCACGCTGGTGCGGGCCATCTGGGCCCTGCGCCGCACCGGGCTGCCCGACTTGGCCGCGCGTCTGGGGCTGGTGGGTCTGCTCAACCCCAAGCTGGTGCGGGCTCTCGAACTGCGCTCCGGCACCCCCGGATCATTGCTGTACAACCGACTGCGCACGCGCGCGCGGGTCGAGAGTGGCGACCGGCCGGCCGGCGCGCCGGCTGCGGACGGCCTGCGTGCGGGCTACTGGATGTCCTGCGGATACAACTACGTGCTCCCCGAGGTGGGAGAGGCGACGGTCCGGGTGCTCGAGCGCCTGGGCATGAAAGTGGAGGTGCTGGACAACTGCTGCTGCGGTCTGGCTGCCTACACCTACGGCGATCTGGAAGCCGCCCGCCGCCTCGCCCGCGACAATCTGCAGAGGGTGGGCGATCTCGATCGTTACGACGTCATCGTGTCGGAGTGCGGGAGCTGCTCCGGCCACCTGAAGGAGTACGGGGAGCTTCTGGAGGGCGATCCCGAATGGAAGGAGAGGGCTGAGCATCTACAGAGCAAGGTGCGCAGCTTCAGCGAATTGGTGGCGGCGACGCCCGAGTTCTCGCGACTATCGGCCGCGCGCTCCGACGATGCGCCCCAGTCCCTCGCGCAGCCGGGCGTCGGTGCCGATGACGGGCCGACCGGCACCGTGGTCACCTACCACGAGCCTTGCCATCTGGGGCGGCGCTACCAGGACGTCACTCAGCAGCCTCGTGACATCTTGGCCTCCCTGCCGGGGGTCGTCTTCCGTGAGGCGGCTGAGTCCGATTCCTGCTGTGGTTCCGCGGGCACCTACGGCGTGGTCCATCCCGAGACCTCTGCGGCCATCATCGACCGCAAGACGGGGTTCATCCAGGCCACGGGAGCTTCCGTTGTCGCTACGGAATGTCCCACCTGCATGATGCAGTTGGCTCTCGGCATCACTCGAGCCGACGCCGACATCGAGGTGCTGAACATCAGCCAACTCTGCGATCGGGCGTTGCAGCCGCGCTGACGCTCAGCCCGCTCGCGGCTGAGAGACTCCCCGCGCAGGCCCTTGGCTCAGAGCAGACGCTCAGCCCGGCTGTAGACCTCTTCCGCCACGATGGCAGCGGCAGCGCGCCCCGGCTTGCCGGCCGGGTTCCATCGCTTCATGTCGTCGTAGACCTCGCCCTCGGTGTGGTACTCGAAGCTCCCCTTTATCTGGTAGGGAGTGCCGTCGCTCCGGCGGAAGAGCAGCGCGCCTTTGGAACCGGCCATGATGTTCGCCTTGGTCTTGTTGAAGAAGTTGTCGGCGATCACCACCCGGTCGCCGCCGTACAACGACCAGCAGTTCACGTAGATGATGTTCGGGGTGCCGTCGGGGGCGACGGTCGCCAGGATGGCCGGTTGGCCGTCGCGGTCCTTCCACGCATGGCGCACTTCATCAGGCAGAGCCGGCATGATGTGGATCACTTCTCCCGCCGGAACGGCCAGGCCATGATGCCGCCTTCCATCACGCGCACGTTGGTCCAACCGTTCGCCTCGAGGATGAGGGCTGCTTCGTAACCGCGCAGCGAGATCTTGCAGAAGGTGATGATCTCCCTGTTCTTGTCCTCGGGCAACTCGTTTAGGCGTTTGCGCAGGGCTCCCACGGGGATGAGCGTCTCGCCGACGCCCAGGCGCATCACCTCGAACTCGTCCGGGCCGCGCACGTCGAGCATGAACGGCTTGTCCGACGAATCCAGCTTGTTCTTGACCTCAGTGGCGGAGATGCCCTTCAATCTCCCCTTCATCTTGTTCTGCATGAGATGGGCGGTGGCGATGAAGTGGTCGATGGCCAGCGAGAACGGCGGCGCGTAGGGCAGGTCGGAGTTGACCAGGTCCTCCACCGACAACCCGCCCTGAAGAGCCATGGCCCATTGGGCAATCTGCTTGGCGACAGCGCCCGGGCCGACGCATTGGGCCCCGAGGATCTTGCCGGTCGACTTGTCGGCCACCAGTTTCGTCACCAGGAGCTTGGAGTCCATGAAGGCGGGCTTGTCCGGGCTGGCGTTGATGACGGTCACGATGTCGTCGAAGCCGTTCTCACGGGCAGTGTGCTCGGACAGGCCGGTCGTCCCGGCGGCATATTCGAAGATCTTGCAGATACCCGTGCTGATGGTGCCCGGGAAGGTGACCTTGGGGCCCAGAGCGGCATTCTCTCCTGCGACCCTACCCTCGAGGTTGGCGAGGTCGCCGTACGGCGCATGGATCCTCTTGCCCGTGATGCGATTGGGTATCTCGACGCAGTCCCCAGCCGCGTAGATGTCGGGATCCGAGGTCTGCATGTACTCGTTGACCACGATGCCCCCGCTGGCGCCCACTTCCAGGCCGGCCTCTCTGGCCAGCGTGCTGTTCGGCCTGACGCCGATGGCCACCACCGCCAGTTCGCAGGGAAGCTCAGTGCCGTTGGCCAGCTTGACACCCGTCAGTTGTCCGTCTTCGCCCAGGAAGGCGGCCAGGCCGTTGCCGGTGATCACGTTCACTCCCTTGGAGCGCACATGGTTCTCCACCAGGCGCGCCATCTCCCAGTCGAGAAAGGTGAGCAACTGCGGCAGCATCTCCACGGAGGTGATCTCGATGCCGGCCAGGCTCAAGGCCTCGCAGGTCTCGATGCCGATGAGCCCGCCGCCCACCACCACCGCTTTGTGGATGGTCTTCTCATCTCTGATCTTGCGCAGGTAGTCCGCGTCCTGCATGCTCTGGAGCGTGGTGATGCCGCGGAGTTCCCGGCCGGGTACCGGCGGGATCTTGGGAGCGGCACCTGTGGCCAATACCAGTGCGTCGTACGCCACCTCTTCCTGGTCATCGGTAGGCAGGTGACGGCAGAGCACTGTCTTCTTGGCCCTATCGATGGAAAGTACCTCGGTCTCGGTCCGGGCCACGATGTTCTTGGCGTTCATGAAGTAGATGGGGTCGCGCACCACTCCGGTGGCGCTGCAGAGGAGCGCGTTGCGATCGTCGAAGAAGCCGCCCACGTAGTAGGGATAGCCGCACGAGGCCATCGACAACTCGGGGCTCTTCTGGATGATGGTGATCTCTGCGTTCTCGTCCACACGCCGAGCCTTGGCTGCCGCCTTGGGACCCGCGGCAGAACCCCCCACGACCACGATCCGTCTGTTGCTGCCCACTTCGCACACTCCTGTTCTCGCTGCGGATTCACCGGGTCCTCATGACACGGCGGAGTTCCATGTGTGATGCAACTGTACTACTATTCGCAGTAGATGCCACAAGCAGTTAGATTCAATGACCATTTACAGGAGTACCCATGATCTCCGAGGAACTTCGTGAACACGTCATGTCCATCCTACCGGAGCGCCAGATCGCGGACGTGCGCATCGGGTTGGGCTACAGCGCCGTCATGCTCGATGACGGCTGCGTGGGGGTGGCGTACACATTCCGCGAGAACGCACCGGGGGGCTGTTCCGTGTTCATGGGCAAGCGGCCGCTTGCCGGACGGTCAACCGGTGAGATCCTCGCCTACCTGGGCTCGGAGGAGGGCGTGGAATCCACCGTCGGCCTGGCGGTGGCCAACGCCCTGCTCAATCGGACCCGCGAGGGACAGTCGGAGGGCGACGTCTTGGACGTGCTCCCTCTCGATCCCCAGGACCGCGTGGGCATGGTGGGGTTCTTCGGACCTCTGGTGGGTCCGCTGCAGAAGCGGGTGCGGGAACTGGTGATATTCGAGCGCAACGCGGCGCGCTCCGAACTCGTGCTGCCCGCCGAGGAGGCCATCACCCGGTTGCCGGCCTGCGACGTGGCGGTGATCACCTCCACCGCCCTCATCCTGGGCGACATGGACCGGTTGCTCGAGGCGGCCGGCGCCTGTCGTGAAGTGGTGTTGGTCGGCGCTTCCACACCACTCGCTCCCGAGCTCTTCGCCCGCTACGGTGTGAAGTTGCTGTCGGGCGTGGTGGTGACCGACGGCCCGGGCATCCTGCAGATCGTGAGCGAGGGGGGCGGCATGGGCTTCTTCGGTCGGCGCATCCGCAAGGTCAACATGGTGGTATGAGCCCGGGTAGGTAGCGGAAGGGCAAGAGATGATCTAGTGTGAAGTGGACCAGTGCTTCGTCAGCCTAAGGGCTGAGGCTGGTCGGTGGAGACACGAGCAGGCTGCCCGGTGCAGCGGGACAAGACATGGGGGGACGCTATGAGGATCCGCGTGTTGTTGATGATCGTGTTGGCTCTGACTGTGGGTGTGGCGGCAGCGTGCGGGAACGGCGAGACCGCCGATGTGGGCGGTACCTCGACCTCGGGCGCGCAGGGAAACACGGAGACGACGGCGGGGGGCTCCGCGTCCGATCCGATAAAGATCGCCTTCGATGAGGGCTTCACGGGTTTCATGGCGTTCGACGCCGAGATGTGCGAACGGGGGATCTTGACAGGTTTGGCCATGCTTGGCGACGAGATGCAGGGGCGGCCCGTGAAGTATCTGAAGGCCGACAACGGTTCCGATCCGGTAGTGGCTGTTGACAAGGCGCGGCAACTGGTGGAGAGCGACGGCATCCACTACATGATCGGCCCGCTGTTCTCTCCGGCGACCCAGGCGGTGACCGGTTATCTGGGCGGCGCGGGTGGCATACCGCAGTGCTCGCTCATGGGCCAGCCCAAGGACAATCTTGAGACTGCCAACAAGCTGGCCTTCATCCCCTCCGGCCTGTACGGCTCCTGGGGATACTACTTCGGGAAGTACCTAGCGGAGGAACTGGGTTACAAGTCGGCCAACTGCATCAACTACGAGGATACCGCCGCCTACGACCTGCAGGCCGGTTTCGAGAAAGGGTTCGCCGAAGGCGGGGGGAAGGTCGCGAGTGTCCGCTATGTGCCCATGGATACCGTGGACTTCAGCCCCTATCTGTCCACCCTCCAGCCGGCCGACTGCACCTACTTCTGGATCATCGGCAACGGCGCTGTGCCGTTCGTCAAACAATGCTACGACTACGGGCTGACTGCCCCCCTGGTCGTGCCGATGGCGAACAACTTCGTCGAGGAGCAGTTGGCTGATCTGGGCGACGCAGGCATAGGGATCGTGGGCTGCGACGTCTACACGACCACCCTCGACAACCCTCTCAACGACGAGTTCACAGCCGCCTACCAGAAGCTCTATCCAGGACAGTTGCCCACCACGCAGGGGTACACAGGCTGGCAGGCGGTGATGCTGTTGAACGAGGCGCTCAAGTCGACCGGTGGAGACACGACTCCGTCGAAAGTGATCGAAGCCATGTCGAGCATCAGCATCGAGACCCCCGCCGGCAAGGTGACGATGTCTCCTTACAAGGATGCGTACATCGGGACTCGGGACTTCTTCATGGTCGAGACGAAGCTCGTGGGAGACAACATATCCTGGGTGCCGATCCATACGTATCCCCAGGTCCTGCTGGGAGAATAGCCTCAGACGCGAGGGAGGTCACACAGTATGTCCCCGGTGCCATCGACGATCGATCGCGGGCGCATCCGCGAACTGGCTGAGCGGGAGGAGAAGAGGCTGCAGGGCGAGACGCCCAAGTCATACGAGCTGTATCGCCGTGCCACCGCTTCGCTGGTGAAGGGCGTCTGTTCCAGCTATCAGATCCGCGATCCCTACCCCCTTTATTTCACCCACGGGAAGGGCTCGAAGGTCTACTCCGTCGATGGCAAGGAGATGACCGACTTCCATAACGCCTTCGGCTGCATGGTGCAGGGGCACTCCCACCCGGCCATCGTGGAGGCGATCAAGAAGCGCTGCGAACTCGGCACGCAATTCGGGCTGCCCACGGAAGATTCGGTCATCGTGGCCGAGCATCTGGCGCGCAACTTCCGCTTGCCTCAGTGGCGCTTCGTGAACTCGGGTACCGAGGCCACCATGGATGCCATCCGCATAGCCCGGGCCTACACAGGCCGGGATACGGTGCTCAAGATCTTCGGTTCGTATCACGGGCATCACGACTACGCCATGGTGTCCATCGGCATCGTCGACTACGGTAAGACACCCATCGGCCCCCGGGACAACTACAACTCGCTCTCTTACGGCGCCGGGATACCGCAGGAAGTGGTCCGCATGACCGTTCCCGTGCCCTTCAACGACGGGTCGATGATGGAGGCGCGCATCGAGCGGTTGATCGAGGAGGGGCGGAAGCCGGCCTGTCTCATCATGGAACCGGCCATGATGAATCTGGGGGTGATCCTCCCCGAGCCCGGTTACCTGCAGCAGGTGCGCGACATCACCCGGCGGCACGGCATCGTGCTGATATTCGACGAGATCAAGACCGGCATCTGCACCGCGGCCGGAGGGGCTGTCGAGCGCTGGGATGTCGTCCCCGACATGGTGACCCTGGCCAAGGCCCTGGCGGGCGGGCTTCCCTCCGGCGCCATCGGGGCCACCGAAGAGATCATGGAAGTGGTCGCTTCGGGCAAGGTCTTCCAGGTGGGCACCTACAACGGCAACCCTTTGTGTATGGCGGCGGCGAGGGCCAGCCTGGAAGAGGTCATGACGCCGGAGGCATACGCGCACTTGAACCACCTCAACGACCGCTTGATCACTGAGTGCGATGCCATCTGCGCGAAGTACGGCTTCCCTGGCTATGCCGTGGGCATCTCATCCAAGGGATGCGTCAATTTCGCGACCGAGATGATCACGGACTACGAGTCGTTCATCAAGTATCAGGATGTCGAGTTGTGCTTCATGGCCTGGCTCTACCATGTCAACAGAGGAGTGCTCTTCGTCAACGGACGCGAGGAGGAGTGGTGTCTCTCCGTACAGCACACGGACGAAGACATCGACCGCTACATCGATTCGTTCGAAGGGTTGGTGCGGGAGCTGACGGCGTGACACCGGCATGTCGGGGCGAGCGACGGGGAGGCGCGACGCGATGAGCCTGAGTTACAGGGTGTTTCTGCACAGCTACGAGGGGTGGAACAGCACCTCCACACTCTTCTACGGTGAGAGAGACGCAGTGCTCGTCGACGCTTGCCAGTTGTTGAGCGACGCCCATCGCTTGGTGGCCGAGCTCATCCTCATGGGCAAGGACCTCACCCACGTCTATGTCTCTCACTTCCATCCCGATCATCATTTCGGAACCGGCGTCATCCAAGCCGCGTTCCCCCGGGCACGGATCGTCGCTCTCCCCAGCGTGGTGAAGGACATCGTGTTCACCACCGACGACAAGCTGCTGATGTGGGGAGAGGTGTTCGGCAGCAACGAACCGGACCGGGTCCTCTTCCCCATGCCCCTGGCTGAGCCCCGGCTGGAGATCGAAGGCCACGAGCTGCAGTTCTCCGACGACTGGGAGGGCGATTGCTCGAACAACTCGGTGGTGTGGGTGCCGTCGTTGGGAGTGGCGTGCGCCACTGACGTCGCTGAATCGGATTCGCACGTGTGGACGGCTGAGAGCACCGCGGAGCGTCGCGAGCTGTGGAGGCGTTCTCTGCGCAAGCTGCGCGACCTCGACGCCCGTGTCGTCATCCCCGGCCACTGCAGTCCGGAGAGATTCCAGCACTTGGACGACACTTCCTGTATCGACTTCACTCTCCGGTACCTCGACGTGTACGAGGACGTCCTCTCCAGGGCCAAGAGCGGGGAGGAGTTGGTCTCAGGGGTGGAGAGGTACTACCCGGGTATGAAGACCGAGGATTTCGGCCTGCAGTGGCAGGCGCGCCTCCTGTTCCCGCGCAGCTGCCCGGACTGGTTCGCCCGGTTGCCGGGCAAGCCGGGCGAGATCTTTCTCGATCCAAACGGGGTGTACGTGGGCGAACCCCCGCGCGAGTAGTCGCGCGGGGGTTCGCCGCCCCACTCGGTCACTTACGCAGGCTGATGAGCCACTCTCTGATCTGCTCGTCCGAGCGATGCTTGCCGGGTTCGTAGCGCTCCAGGTGGGTGATGGCCTCGCGATCCCTCACCAATCGCGGCTTGGGCTCCATGGCCGGGTAGCCCAGGCCGAGCATGTCGTAGATACGGTATCCCTCAGGGATGCCCAGCAGGTCTCTTATCATGGCCGAGGGATATGTCGCCCCGACCAGGCTGGCCCAGTGCGATCCCAGACCCAAGCTGGTCGCCGCCAGCGTCATGTAGAGGAACGTGTTCGCCAGGGCGGACACGAGATTCGACTCCTCGTGCTCGACGTAGGTGAGCAGGGGGAACGACCTGTTCACGCGCGGGTCGCCCAGGACGAGTATGAGCACGGGGCTGGTCTTGAACACCGGGTCGGAGACGGGTCGGGCGGCTGAAGGCCATCGCAGCTCCGGCGGACGAGTGAGCTCGGCCTGATGGAGCAGCCGCTGCTGCTCGACGGCCCACACGGCCATCTGGTCTTTGGTCTCCTGATCGCGGATGACGACGAACTCCCAGGGTTGGGAGTTGGCGCCGGAGGGCGCCCAGCGGGCGACTTCGATGACCTTCTCCACCACGTCGTCCGGAACGGGCCGGTCGGTGAAGGCTCGGATGCTCCGCCGTGTCTTCACCAGCTCGAGCAACGCGTCGTAATCCATTCTGGTCTCTCCTTTGCCGCGGCCCGCGGGAAGCCGGCCTGTTGGTCTCTGCGAGAGTGTAGCAAGATGACGGCCGCGATGTCGCACTGCAGCCTGGGCGTGCCCTTCGCCGCGGTCCGCTCCCGGGGAGAAGTCATCGAGGGGTCGTCGTGTGTCAGTCGGCCGGCATGTCCTACTCGCCTTCGCCCCATTGGGGGCCCGTGGCGACGCCCGGAGTGGTGTAGACCTCGTAACCATGTTTGTCGGCCCAGGTGTGAGCGGCCTGTTCGAGTGTCCCGTTGCCGCAGTTGAGGTAGTCGACTGCCATCTCCTTGTCGCCGTACTTGTTCAGCGCTCGAGCGAGCACGTCTTCCGAGCCGGCCCGTCCCAAGCGGATGTAGTAGGCGTAGTTGGCGGCGATGGGCTTCAGGTCTTCTTCGTCGAGGTCGGCGGTCAGCTCCGACACTGACTCTGGGGCAGAGTTCTCGATACGGACCAGGACGTCGGCTGCGGCGAAGCGAAGGATGCGATCGTCGCTGCCCAGCAGGGCTGTCAGGGCGGGAACGGCTGGGGCTCCCATCTGGGCCAGAACGTCTGCAGCCCATGTGTCCTTGCCCACGAAGGCCTTGACCGGCTCGACCGCCGGCCCGCCGATGGCGGCCAGGGCCTGCACGGCGGCGTCATCGCGGTCATCCCCGTAGGTGGCCTGTCTGCGGGCCTCGATGAGCAGGGGGACCATCTCCGGCTTGGTCACAACCGCCGACGCAGCCGCGTCACCCTTGGCGTAGAGGCGCAGCAGCACGCCCAGCGCGCGCCAACGCACCTTCGCGTTATCGCTGCCCAGTTCCTTCGATACGGGGACGACGGCTGGGGTACCGATCTCGGCCAGGATCTCGTCGGTCCAGGTCTGGTCGGCGAGCGCGCTGGTGAGGGTCTCGACGGCCGCCTCTCCCATGGCGGCCAGAGTGGCGTCGAGGCTGGCGCACAACTTCTGGTCGTCACCGGCTTCCACTCGGGCGCGGAAGAGCGATTCCACCGCTTCGGGTCGGGTCCGGATGGCGGCAGCCGCGGCTTCGCGGAGGGTGCCTGTCGATTCAGCGTCACCCGGCAGTGACGCCACCTCCACCAGCGCGGTCAGCGCTGCCGGGTCGTCGGCCAACTCCGACAGGGCCGCGATGCTCTGCAGCTGCAGTTCGGCCAGGTCGGGGACCGAGAAGTCGGGAGCGGCTGCCTCGATCCTCTCGCGTTGAGTGTCCGTGGCCAGAGCCCCCAAGGCTTGGATGGCCGCCGTGTCCCCGATCACCTTCAGGCACTGGACGGCATCCAGAAGGGCGAGCCGGGACTTGTCGCTGAACTCCTCTCGCTGTGCCTCGGCCCTCTGAATGGTGCTGTCGATGAGAAGCACGTATGCGTCCGTGAGTGAGTCGAGTCCCGCCCGGGCGGTCTCGTCCGACTGCGCCGCAGCGGCAAGGCTCTTGGTGGCGGCGACCGAGTGCAGCAAGGCCAAGTCGTGAGCGGCCTCTTCCCTCTCCACAGGGTCCTGCGTCGACTTGAGGGTCGTGAGCAGGTCGGTCTCCGAGGCGCACGCCGAGCCCATGAGGATGATGAGGAGCGCGAGCACCACCCCCAGCAGCGCAGCACTGATCCTGTGCACGCGCACGTCCGCAGCCTCGCACCCGACCGATCGCACGCTTGCGCTCATGAGGCACTCTCCCGCTACCGTGACGCCGCGACGCATGCCCGCTTGTCTCAATCCTAGGCTGTTTCAGGGGTGAACTCAACCGGGAGCGGGGCTTGGAGCGGAGTCGACACCAGACCGCGTCGAACGCTCGCTGTCCAAGTCTCCCGCCGCCCGCTATCCTCTTAGTCGGTTTTCATCCCGCGCGGGCATCCTCGCGCGCGGGAGGTGATCAAGACGAAGGGAGTGGATATGCGTTTGGAGGGCAAGGTTGCTCTCATCACCGGTGGCGGGACGGGCATCGGTGCGGGCGTCGCCAAGCGGTTCGTGGAAGAAGGGGCCAAGATCTGCATCACCGGGCGGCGAAGGGAGAAGCTGGAGGAGATCGCAGCGACCCTGCCCGCGGGCAGTGTGACGGTGGTCACCGGGTCGTGCTGCGAAGAGGCCGGCGCGCAGCATATGGTAGAGGCGGCGCTGGCGATAAACGGCCGTCTGGACATCCTGGTCAACAACGCGGCCATCGAGAAGAACAAGAGTGTGGTCGATATGGATCCGGCCGTGTGGCGGGAGATGCTCGAGAACAACCTCACCGGGCCGTTTCTTATGATGAAGTCGGCCATCCCTGCCATGATCGCCGGCGGCGGGGGCTCCATCATCAACGTAGCTTCACTTGCCGGTGTGCGCGCCGTCCCCGGTGGGCCGGCCTACTGCACCACCAAGGCGGGGCTCATCCATCTGACCAAGCAGGTGGCCTACGACTACGGAAAGAACAACGTGCGCTGCAACGTGGTCTGCCCCGGCCCGGTCCGCACGAGCATGCTGGAGATGAACGTGCAGCCTCTGGCTGACGCGCTGGGCACCGACATGGATGGAGCCTTTGCGAAGCTGGCTGAGTTCGTGCCATTGAACCGCATCGCCGTGCCGGCCGACATGGCAGGGCTGTTCGTCTTCTTGGCGAGTGACGACTCCAACTTCATGACGGGCACGACCGTCATGAACGACGGTGGAGTGCACTTCGTCGACGCGTTCGCGGCTGGGGTGGGGCAGCTTGGGGGCGAGTGGGGCTAGAGACGGTCAACGGCGGGAGGGTACACGGGGCGTATGGACGCCGTACGGCGTCCATACGCCCCGGTCCGGTCGGCCTCCGCTCACCCGGCCGTGCGACAGTCAGCGAACGCTCACTAGTTTGTGGATGGCTCTCCTGCTATCGTAAGACCGGCCAACCCCTAGGAAGGAGATGACGTGGACTACGACGCCTTCTTGGAACTCATGAAGAGCCGCCGCACCATCCGCGGCATCAAGACCGATCCCATCCCGGACGAGATGGTGGAGAAGATCTTGGAGGCCGCTCGCTGGGCTCCCACCGGTTTCAACATGCAGCCTTTGGAGCTGCTGGTCGTCAAGGACGAGTCGCTGCGCCTGCTCATCAAGGAGTTGGTGGACGACTACAAGAACGATGACTTCTACCCCATGGAAGCCACGCGCGAAGAATGGCAGGGATACCCCTGGACCATGGAGACACACGGTCGCCACGATCTTCCGCTGGCCCCCGTGTTCATCGGTTTTCTGGGTGATACCCGGCGGCGCGTGGGTCTGCCGATGGTAGCGCGCTACTCACGGCAGAAGGGCGACTCCATCTTCGAGTCGTCGCTGGCAAACGCCTTCATGTGCGCCTGGCTGGCGGCCGAGACGCTGGGTCTGGCGGCGCGCCCGGTGTCGGCGGTGAAGTATCCCAAGCTGCAGGGACTGGTGAAGCACCTGCTCGGACTGCCCGACTACATCTACATCTACGATCTTCTTCTGGTGGGCGAGAGCGCCCAGGAGGGAGGCGCCGGGCCCAAGATGACGCGCCCTCTCGCCGAGATGACGCACTACGATCGGGTAGACGAAAGCGACTTCATGGACGAAGGCAGCCTGCGCGAGCAGCTCAAGGAACTGCGGGCCGGCAACGTGGCTCGGCACGCCTCCGACGGCTGAGGCGCGGCTCGCGCGCCGCGGACCCCGCTACGAGGACGCGGCTTCTTCTGACGTGACGGCCGCGTTCGACTGTGCGCCGGCTGCGGGTGCGGTGCCCAGAGGCTCCTCATCGGCGACCACGTATCGTCCCGCATCGAGCGAGTGATCGGGCACTCCCGTCGCGGGTTGGCGATGAAGGTAGACGAACCAGTAGACGGCGCCCACCAGCACCGCGCCGCCGATGATGTTCCCTATGGTCACAGGGATGAGGTTGTTGGCGAAGAAGTTGCCCCAGGTGAGGTCGGAGAAGTCGGCCGGCGTCCTGTTGATGTCCCACCAGAACGAGAGCGGCGCGACCGCTTTGACGAACAGCCCCAGCGGGATGAAGTACATGTTGGCCACGCTGTGCTCGAACCCGGCGGCCACGAAGGCGGTGATGGGGGGGATGATGGCGAGGATGCGATCGGTCGTTGAGCGGGCGCTGTAGGTGAGCCATACCGCCAGGCACACCAGCGCATTGCACATGACGCCGAGGGCGAGCGCCTGGAAGAACCCCAGCCCGGCCTTGGCATCGGCGGTGGCCAGGATGGATGCACCGATGGCGCCGCCGCCGAACTTGTACTGTCCGGTGGCCAGCATCAGGCCGGCGGTTGCGATCGCGCCCACGAAGTTCCCCATCCACACGATGAGCCAGTTGCGCAGCAGGCGGCGGGTGGTCACCTTGCGGCCCGCCCAGGCCATGACGATGAGGTTGTTGCCTGTGAAAAGCTCCGCTCCGGCTACGATCACCAGGATGAGGCCCAGGCTGAAGGCCACGCCTGCCAACAGACGCACCACGCCGTAAGGAAGACCGGCGAGGAAGGCCACTCCTCCGTCGGTGGCGTTTATCGCCACCGAGCCGGCCGACACGGTGGTGGAGAAGAGCGCTCCGAGAGCGATGAAGGCTCCCGCCAGGACCGCGAGGGTGAACATGTGGGGGAAGTCCATGTTCGCCTTCTTGATGCCGCCCTGCTCGGCCTTGGTGGCCATGTCGGCGGGGAGCAACGCATCGATGCGGAACTCGGGAGCCATGGGCATCTCCTGTGTCTGCGGTGATCTTGACCAAATTATATAGATATATAGACCAAAAGAGGAAGCAGCCGCTCCGCACCATTACGACGGACGTATCCGGAGGCGCAGCGCTTGCGCTCGACCTCGAACGGGTAGCACAATGCATAGGCACGATGAGGCTCAAAGGAACGCAGGAGGAGAAATGGGAAGGGTCCAGGACAAAGTAGCGATCGTCACCGGGGGTTCGACCGGTCTGGGTAAGGCTACGAGCGTGCTCATGGCTGATGAAGGCGCCAAGGTCGCCGTTGTGGATATCCAGGACGAGTTGGGCGCGGCCACTGTGGCCGAGATAAGGGAGCGCGGCGGCATCGCCGAGTACTACCACATGGACGTCACCGTCGAGGAACAGGTGAAGGACGTGTGCGGCAAGATCTACGCCGCCTGGGGATCCATCGACATCCTGGTCAACAACGCGGGCATCACCGGCGCGCCGAAACCCACCCACGAGATCACCGTAGAAGAATGGGACCAGGTACTCAATGTCGATGCGCGCGGTCCCTTCCTTTGCACCAAACACGCCGTGCCCTACATGATCAAGAGCGGCGGCGGCAGCATCGTCAACATCTCGTCGGTGTATGGGCAGGTGGCCGGCATCGATGTGCCGCCACCCTTCCTGTATCACGCTGCCAAGGGCGCGGTCCGTCTCATGAGCAAGTCAGACGCTGCCTGCTACGCCAAGGACAAGATCAGGGTGAACTCCGTCCATCCGGGTTGGCTGTGGACCCCCATGCTCGAAGGCGTGGGCAACGCAGCCACCGAAGGGCCGGAGGAGTTTCACAAACGTCTGCTGAGCCACATCCCGCTGGGCCATTACGGCGAGCCCATCGACGTGGCCTACGGCGTGCTCTACCTGGCTTCGGACGAGTCGAAGTTCAGCACGGGAACCGAACTCACCATCGACGGAGGCTACACGGCCATCTAGGGACAGAGGAGGGCG
>JAXGXJ010000013.1:0-85872 GCA_040772905.1 Thermoleophilia bacterium
CCGGCTGGGCCCGCCGCCCCGCCCCCCCCCCCCCCCCGGCGGGGGGGGGGGGCTTGCGCGCCCCGCCCCGCTATACTCTGGTCCACTATGACCACTCCCGGCTCATACGCCGCACACCCGTTCTTCGCCACCTGCCCGCGCAATACCGAGGGCCTGCTTCTGGACGAACTGCGTTCTCTGGGAGCCGTAGAGCCGCGCGAGACCCGAGGCGGAGTGAGCTTCGGCGGTCCGCTCGAGACCGCCTACAGGGTCTGCCTGTGGTCCAGAGTAGCCAGCCGGGTACTGCAGCGCCTCTGCGCGGTGGACATCGAGAGCGCGGACGATCTCTACGAGGCCGTGCATTCTCTGCCCTGGGAGGAGAGACTAGCCACCACAGGCACCCTCGCCGTCGATGTGACCTCGGCGGTGCGGCGCGGCCCGTTGGCCCAAGTGAACACCCACTTCCTCGAACAGAGGGTCAAGGACGGCATCGTCGATCGCTTCCGCGCCCGCACCGGCTCCCGACCGGGGGTGGATCTGGTTCGGCCCGACCTGCGCGTCAACATCCATCTCGCTGTGGGCGAGACCGTGGTCAGCCTCGATCTGTCCGGAGACGCCCTCCATCGTCGCGGATACCGGCTGGAGGGGGGAGAGGCGCCTCTGAAGGAGAACCTCGCGGCGGCCATCCTCCTTCGAGTGGGCTGGCCGGCCCTGGCAAGGCAAGGGGCCCCCTTGCTCGATCCCATGTGCGGCTCGGGCACGTTCCTGGTGGAAGGCGCACTCATGGCTGCCGATATCGCTCCGGGGCTGGGCCGTGACCATTTCGGCTTTCAGCGCTGGCCTACCTTCGAGGCGCCCGTTTGGCGGGGGCTGTTGGATGAGGCCGAGGAGCGCCGGGCCGACGGGCTGAGGCGGCTGCCGCCGTTCTTCGGTCTGGACGTCGAGCGTCGGGCCGTCAACACGGGTCGGGCGAATGCCCGCCGTGCGGGTCTGGCTGGACGCGTCGTCTTCGAGCAGCGCGACCTGGGGTCGCTCTCCGTGCCCCGCGAGGCTGGGCAAGCCGGGCTGGTGGTCACCAACCCCCCTTATGGGAAGCGGCTGGGCGATTTTGCCGATCTCGTCCCCCTGTACGAGACGCTGGGGGAGCGACTCAAAGCCGGATTTTCCGGATGGATGGCGGCGGTGTTCACCGGGAACCCCGATCTGACCTCGCATCTGGGACTCCGGGCGCATCGAGTGAACGTGTTCTACAACGGACCCATCGAGTGCAAGCTGCTGCAGTTCCGTGTAGGAGTGGCGTTCGACCGCGCGGCTGATCGCCCTCCCCGCCCCCGCGACCAGCGACCCGACGCGGACGTCGGTACCGACCGGGGAGCACCGACCGACAGCGGCGCGGTCGGTGCGACCGGCCCGACCGGCCCGACCGGCCCGACCGGCAGCATCAGGCTCTCACCGGGTGCGGAGATGTTCGCCAACCGCCTCGCGAAGAACCACAAACACCTGCGGCGCTGGGCGGCGCGTGAGGACATCCACTGCTACCGCGTCTACGACGCCGACCTTCCCGAGTATGCGGCGGCCATCGACCTCTACGAAGACTGGCTGCACCTGCAGGAATATGCTCCGCCCGCGAGCGTCGACGCGGTGGTGGCACGACGCCGCCTCAAGGAGATGCTGGCTGTGGCGCCGGAGGTCCTGGGGATCCCGGCCGGTCACGCGGTGCTCAAGGTAAGGCGGCAGCAACGCGGCACAGCGCAGTACGAGCGCCAGGCACAGGCCGGCCGAGAGATCGAGGTGCGGGAGGGCGGACTGCGCTTCCTGGTGAACCTCACCGACTATCTCGACACCGGACTGTTCCTCGACCACCGGCCGACGCGGAATCTCATCCGTGACATGGCCGCGGGGCGCCGCTTCCTCAACCTCTTCGCCTACACCGGCACTGCCACCGTGTACGCGGCGGCGGGCGGGGCGAGTTCTACCACCACCGTGGACCTCTCCGGCACCTACCTGCGCTGGGCACGGCGCAACCTCGAACTGAACGGGCTCTTCGAACCCCGGCACAGCTTCGTGCGAGCCGACTGTCTGGAATGGCTGGAGTCCCGGCCCCCGGTCGACTACGACCTCATCTTCCTCGATGCCCCCACCTTCTCCAACTCCAAGAGCATGGAGAAGACCTTGGACATCCAACGGGACCACGTGCGCCTCATCCGCGGAGCGGCCCGTCTCCTCGCACCGGCGGGAGTGCTGCTCTTCTCCACCAATTTCCGCCGTTTCAAGCTGGACGAGACCATCCGAGCGGATCTCATCGTGGACGACATCTCCGCGAAGACCATCCCGCCGGATTTCGCACGCAACCCGCGCATCCACACCTGTTTCCGCATCACGCAGGCGACCGATCGATGACGTCCGGACCCTCGAACGGCGAGTTGGCCGATGTCCTCTGCACCATCGCCGGCTATCTGTCACTGGAGGGGGAGTCGACCTACCGTATCCTCGCCTACGAGAAGGCTGCCGAGGTATTCCGCCGCCACCCCCTGTCCATCGCCGACCTGGCGGCGAGCGGCCACCTGCGCGACCTGCCGGGCGTGGGTGCAGCCATCGAGGGGAAGGTGCTCGAGTTCTTGGAGACGGGCGATGTCGCCGCGCTCGCGCGCCTGCGCGAGCGCTACCCCGAGGGCCTGCTGGAGGTGATGCGCGTGCCCGGCATCGGGCCCAAGACCGCACGCCGGCTCCACGACGCTCTGGGCATCGCCGACCTGGCCGAACTGGAGCAGGCCTGCCTTGAAGGTCGCATCAGCGAAGTACCCGGCATGGGTGAGAAGACACAAGCCAAGTTGATGAGGGCCATCGAAGACCGCAACGCCGCTCGTGCGGCCGCCGCGGGGCCGGGCGGCGGCGAGCGCACACGCCTTCTGCTAGCCGAGGTCGGGCCTCAGGCGGCCTCGCTGCTGGAGGTGCTGCGCGGCCTGCCCTCGGTGACGGCGGCCGACGTGGCTGGCAGCCTGCGTCGCAGGCGATCCACGGTCCGCGACATCGACCTGGTCGCGGCCTCGCTCGACGCCACGGCCGTCATGGAGGACTTCGCTCGCGCATCGCAACTCGCCCGCATCGAGCAGCGCGGCGACACGAAGCTGGCGGCCGTCACGCACACCGGCCTGAACGTCGACCTGCGCATCGTCCCTCCCGCCTCCTACGGCAACCTCCTGCAGCACCTCACCGGCAGCGCGGGCCACAACGTGGCGCTGCGCGGGTACGCGCAGCGCCACGGTCTCAAGGTGAGCGAGTACCACGTGGAACACCTCAAGGATGGCACCGTGATCCCCTGTGCCACCGAGGCCGACGTGTATGCCACCCTGGGACTGGATTACATCCCTCCCGAACTGCGCGAGGACCACGGCGAGATCGAAGCGGCCGAGACCCACACCCTACCCACGCTCGTCGAGAGGTCCCACCTGCGCGGCGACCTGCACGTCCACTCCGATTGGACTGATGGTAAGGCCACTCTTGAAGAGATGGCGCGCGCGGCGCAGGATGTCGGACTGGAGTACCTGTGCTTCTGCGACCACTCCCAAGCCTTAGCCATGACCGGCGGCCTCGACCCTGCCCGCGTGCTCGAGCAGATAGCGGCTATCCGCGAACTCGATTCCCGCCTCCGCATCAAGGTGTTAGCCGGCATCGAGGTCGACATCCTCTTGGACGGCCGCATCGACCTGCCTGACGACATCCTCGCCCGGCTCGACTTCGTGACCGCGAGCATCCATTCCGGCTTCCGTCAGACTCGCGAGGAGATCATGAGACGGCTCCTGGCCGCGCTGCACAACCCACACGTGGACTCCATCGCCCATCTGAGCGGCCGTCTCATCAACCGACGCCCAGCCTACGAGCTCGACATGGATACCGTGGCCCGGGTCGCCGCGGCGACGGGCACCTTCCTGGAGATCAACGGCTCGCCGGACCGGCTCGACCTTGACGCGGAGGCCGCCCGACGAGCAGTGGAGCTGGGCGCGACCCTGGTCATCTGCAGCGACGCGCACCGGCCGCGTGAGTTCGCCAACCTCGACGCCGGAGTGGCCGAAGCCCGCCGAGGCTGGGTGACCGCGGACGACGTCGCCAACACCCGGCCCTGGGAGGAGCTGAGGGGGCGGTGAGCCGTCCAACCCACGACGACGCGCGGTCGTCCGCCCCATCGCTGGCCGGAGTCATCGAGACGCGAGGCGGGCACGTGACGTTCGCCGACTTCATGGAACTCGCGCTCACCCATTCCAGCTTGGGCTACTACAGCCGCGTCGACCGCCTGCTCCG
Organism: Thermoleophilia bacterium; assembly: GCA_040772905.1. Classification (GTDB taxonomy): domain Bacteria; phylum Actinomycetota; class Thermoleophilia; order RBG-16-64-13; family RBG-16-64-13; genus JAXGXJ01. Next base: position 4,279 of record JAXGXJ010000013.1, read on the forward strand.
GCGCGGTGGAGATTTCAGCACCGCCCCCGCCCTGTCGCCCTTCTTCAACCGTGCCCTCGCCCGGTTGGTGACGGAGCTCACAGAAGCAGCCGTCGCCGACGCACCCGCGGACGCCCGCCTGAGCGTGGTCGAGTTGGGCCCGGGAGAAGGCCAGCTGGCCCAGACCATCTTGCACTTCTGGGCGAGCGAGCGGCCAGAACTGCGTGCCAGGGTGGACTACCGCATGGTCGAGATAGGCACCGGCCTGCGACAGAAGCAGGAGGAGGCGCTGGCCCCCCTCGCCGGCGCAGGCTGCCGAGTGGGTTGGGGTGACGGCCTCGCCGAGGCCTGCGCCGGCACGGTGCCCGTTGTTGTCGTAAGTAACGAGTTCCTGGACACACTGCCGGTGCATCTCATCCGGGCCGACCGCGAATGCCTGGAGGAGCTGTACGTGACATCTTCGGGGACCGACTTGTCCACACAGTGGGCGCAGGTATCCCACGAAGCAACAGCGGAGATACGACAGCTCTTCGCCACTCTCGACCCACAGGAGCTGCGAACACTGACCACGGACGGGGTGCTCGAGGTGTTCCCCGGCCTGGGCGACCTGCTGGCGGAGATCGCGCGCCTCATGCCCCAGGGGAGTCTGCTCACCATCGACTACGGAGCATGGTCCACCGGCCTGCCCCGCACCGGCGAACGCTGGGAGCAGCAGGGCAAGACCCGGCGACGACGCACCATCCGCGGCTACTTCAAGCACCAACTGGTCAGCGACCCCCTCGCCCGCCCGGGCAGGCAGGATCTCACCGCCGACGTGGATTTCGCCGCCCTCGACCTGCATGGACGGCAGGCCGGGTTCGAGACCGTCCTCTTCACCACCATGGCCGCCTTCCTGCGCGCGGGCGGTGTTGAAGAGGAACTCCGGTCGCTCGCCGCACACAGGGACGGCACCACGTCAGGCCCGGGACTGGACCCCCTCGAAGCCGACCGACAAGCCACCGTCCTACGCAACCTGCTGGACGAGCGCGATCTGGGCTCGGCGTTCAAGCTGATGCTGCAGGTGAGAGAGCAGATGTGAAGAAGGGGCGCCGCGACGCCTCGAGCCTTTACGCAGCCAGCAGTGTGATGCAGAGGTGTATCAGCCGGCCGGGCGACATGCGCCGCACCCAACAGCCGCAGGCGGCTCCGGCCACACGGCCCAGCTGGACATGAGCGAAGCCGCCGTCCTCACGTTCGAGGACGGCCACGGTCTGGGGAGGAACCTTGACGGTCTTCCCGCACAGGGGACATCTCCAAAGGACGCAACTATCCATGGCCGCCACCGAGCGACCCCCTTAGCATTCCGGGGAAACAAGGACTTGCTCACCCTCTGTATCGGCCGCGGGGGGTGAGGCATGAGTCCCCACAGCGACAAAACGTGGCCACCAAGAGCCCGGGTGGGGACCGGAGCTACGAACGGTCTCCGAACTTGTAGAAGTAGCCGTCACGCGAGCCCATGTAGATGCCGCCCTTCCAGACGGCCGCCGTCGACTCGAGCGCGCTTCCGCTGGGCACCTTCAGCTCCCAGAGCGCGGGCGGGTCGACACTGGTGTCGCTGACGTCGTAGGCATGGAGAGTCCCGTACGTATCGCCGATGATGAGGGTCTTGTCCACCACCACCGGGCTGCCCCAGGCGTGTTCGCTGAACGGCTTCTGCCACACTACCTCGCCGGTCTCGCGGTCGATGCCCAACAGGGCACCGCCGTGGGTGGGCACGTACAGCATCTCCTTGTAGATGGCGGGCGTCGCCCACACCCCCGCGTTCCCGCCCGACATCTTGGTGACCTTCACCGACCACACCACCGGGGTCTCGCCTTCGCCGGTCTTGCGCGGGTCGAGCTTGATGATCTGCCCCACCTCCTCGGCGCGCGCGCTCTTGCCCCGAGCATCGTCGGTGTGCTGGCAGACGTAGATGAACCCCTGTTCGTCGGCCACGATGGTGGCGTCGGTGTCGTCACCGGTCCAGAACGAGAAGACTTTGGGATACGCGTCCTTGCCCTTGGCCGGTCTCTCACCCGGCGCCAACTCCGTGAGCGTGGCGCTCACGTCGAGCCCCTGCACCAGACCGCCCGAGTTGGAGAAGTAGACGCGGTCGCCCACCAGACAAGGGGAGTTCTCCACCGAGACGTCCTTGCTGCCCAGCTTGTCGAGCAGAGATTGGGTCCAAGCCGGATGATCCAGCACGATCTCGGGGTCTACGGTCACCTTGCCGGTGGAGTCGTAACCGCGGTTGAGCTTGAGGATGTAGAAGTGGCTGTTCTCGCCGCCCACGAAGGCGTAGTCGTTGCGGATGACCACACTCGAATCCCAGTCGTCGTTCCAAACTCTGTTCGGGAGTTCGTCGGCGTTGAGGTTGAAGAGTTCGGTGGGTTCGGCACGGTCGATGGCGATGATGCGCCACTTGTTGTCACGGCAGCCCATGTAGATGAGCGGGTAGGCGTCGGGATCGACCACGGCCGAGCCTTTGAATATATCCCCGGCCTTGAAGCTGGGCAGTAGTTTCTCGCCGGTTTCAGCATCGAGGAAATGGATCTTGTAGTCGTAGGCGCCGAACACCACCCAGGTCTTGCCTTCGCGTTCGAAGACGGCGGGCTGACCGGTCCACCCGGTGCCCGTCCATGTAGTGGTCTTGCCGAGGTTGGTGGAACTGCCCGACATGGGGCCGAACTTCCACAAGATCTCGGGGTCCTTGGGGACCGGGCCCTCGCCGTAGTAGGTCCGCGAGGCGTTGCCGCGGAACATGGTGAGACCCTCGAACTCGGTGTTGATTGGCCCATAGAAGCTGCCTGGGACTCGTTTGTCGCCCGGCTGGCCGGCATGGGCCACCGCGACAGTGGTGTCGGGGCTCACAGGGTTCGGGTCTACAGAAAGACCTGCTGTGCCGGACACACCCGTGCCGCTGCCGCTGGTGCCGGGAGCGACGGACGTAGCCGTGGTGCTGCTGCCGGGCGGCTCGGTGCTGGAGGTCCCCTGTGCGGTGCTCGTGCTGGCGGGGGAGGCACCTTCGCCGGCAGCCGTCCCGTCGCCGCACCCTCGCACGACAAACAACACCACCAACACCACGATGGCCAGGAAGGCGAGTAGTGCCAGCCAACGGATGACGAGGCGGGGGGGGGGCGGGGCCGCCGCCGCTCGCTGTCTGCTCGAGTGATGACCCTCCGCTCCACTCGCCTACTCTACCAGTTGTAGGATTTCCCGACCGAACACGCCCGTGGTGTTGTCGGTGAAGGCGACACGCCGCGGCTGCACACGGTACACCCCCATGCCTTTCATCAGCGAAGCCATCCCAGGGCGTCTGATGATGTCGTCAACGAACGGGAAGCGGGCCAGATAGACCGCCAACGCCGACACCCGGGCCGCACCTTTCAGACGGCGCGCCTCGCCCCACAACTGCACTCCTTGGATGGCGGTCCAGTCGTCGTAGGGCTCAGTGATGGTGGCAGCCACTGCCGCGCCCTCACCGATGTGCTCGCCGTGGAGGCTGGAAGGCTTGCTGAGGAAGATGAGCCGAAGCGATGAGTCCACAGCGTAGAAGACGCTGGCCGCGTGCGGGGCGTTCCCGAGGCCGCCGGCTGCCGGTCCGTCGTCCGTTCCCGCAGAAGGACCGGCTGTGGCGATAGTCATGGTGTGATGCGACCGGAGGTAATCCGTGACCCGCTGCCGCAGGTCGGTTCGACTCTCGTCGGCAGGCGCAGGCACGACCCTATTCGCCGTCCGCGCAGTCCCCACCGGGCCAACGGCGGAAAAGGTCGTGCTCGATGCCGAACTGGTCGAGCACCTTGCCGATGGTCTGATCGACGATATCGGCGATGGTGCGCGGGTGATGATAGAACGAGGGCATCGGCGGCAGGATGACGGCGCCGCACTCCGTGGCCTCGGCCATCAACCGCAAGTGCCCCAGATGAAGAGGAGTCTCGCGCACCACCAGCACCAGGCGCCGCCGCTCTTTCAGCACTACGTCGGCCGCCCTGGTGAGCAGATTGTCGTTGTGGCTATGGGCGATGGCGGAGAGGCTCTTGATGGCACAGGGAGCCACCACCATCCCCATGGTCTGGAACGAGCCCGACGAGATGCGCGCAGCCAGATCGTCATTGCGGTAGACCACATCGGCCATAGCCTCGATCTGCGCGCCTGTGTACTCGGTCTCGAGTCCGGCCACAGCCCGGCCGGCCTCACTCAGGATGAGGTGTGTCTCGATGTGAGGGAGATCGCGCAGCACCTCCAACAGGCGGATGCCGTAGATGGTCCCCGACGCCCCCGATATGCCCACGATGATCCGTTGCATGTGCTCATTCTACTATCATCGCCACGATCGGCCGACCACGCGGCCGGTCAGATGATGTGGCTCTCGGCCAGGATGCCACCGTCCACCGCCAGCTTCTGCCCCGTGATGAACGCCGACTCATCCGAGGCCAGGAAGACGTACAACGGGGCGCAATCCTCGGGGAGCCCGAGACGATGCCCCAGGGGGGTCTCGCGCTTGATGCGCTCCGCCCGCGCGACCGGGTCCTTGACCGCCACGCTCGTCGACATGCCCGTGCGGATGACCCCGGGTTGCACGGCGTTCACGCGGATGTTGTGTTCGGCGAGTTCGGCGGCCGCGATGCGGGTCATGGAAAGCACGGCTCCCTTGGTGGCGCCGTACACGAGAGACCCATGTTGCCCATGGTCAGCCGCGATGGAGGCCGTGTTGACGATGGAGCCTCTCCCCGTCTGACTCATGGCCAGAGCCGCGTGCTTGATGCCGAAGAACGTGCCCTTCTGGTTCACAGACGTCACCCGGTCGAAATCGGCCGCGGTCAACTCCATGAGCGGCTTGGAGACGATCACGCCCGCGTTGTTCACCATCACATCCAGGCGGCCGAAACGGCCTACGGCGCCCCGGACGAGCGCCTCCACCTGGTCCTCACGGGATACGTCGGCAGCCACATACACCGCGTCGCCGCCCGCCGCCTCGATCGCCCGCACCACCGCTTCACCTTCTCCGTCTGTGCGGCAATCGCTTACCACCACGCGCGCGCCCTCGCGGGCGAAGGCGAGGGCTACCGCCCGGCCGATGCCCGAGCCGGCGCCCGTCACCACCGCGACTTTGCCCTGGAGCCTGCCTGAAGTCGTCATGCTCAGAACTCCCTTCGCACCGACGTTTGAGTCCTCATGAGGGATGATGCACTCCGAAGCCGTCCACTTCCAGCACTATCCCGATTTCGCGGCAATCGGCAGGGAAATCTGGTAAAAAGCACGGGAGCGAGATACGAGGCCGTGGGCCTCTCGATGGCGCGGCCACGCCCGCCCGCAAGGACCACCTCGAAGGAGTGACATGCAAGAGATCTTATCCGGCAACGAAGCCATAGCCCGCGGGGCCTGGGAAGCGGGCGTGAGACTGGCCGCCGCCTACCCGGGCACCCCCAGCACCGAGATCCTGGAGGCCGTCGCCGGCTACAAGGATATCTACAGCGAGTGGTCGCCCAACGAGAAGGTGGCCATGGAAGTGGGCATCGGTGCATCCATGGCCGGCGCACGCGCCCTGGTGTGCATGAAGCACGTGGGAGTGAACGTGGCCGCCGACCCGCTCTTCACCGCCTCGTACACCGGCGTCAAGGGTGGGCTGGTGTTGGTATCGGCCGACGACCCCGCGCTCCACAGCTCGCAGAACGAGCAGGACAACCGCAACTACGCCAAGTTCGCCAAGGTGCCCCTGCTCGAGCCCGCCGACAGCTCCGAGGCCAAGGAGTTCCTCAAGACCGCCTTCGAGCTCTCCGAGCAGTACGACACGCCGGTGCTCTTCCGCACCACCACCCGTATCGCCCATTCCAAGAGCATGGTCGAACTGGGTGACCGCATGGCGGTGGACCCCATCACCGTCTTCGAGAAGAACACCACCAAGTACACCATGCTGCCCAGCAACGCGGCTCCGCGCCACGTGATCGTGGAGCAGCGCTTGGTGGACCTGGCCCAGATGGCCGAAACCAGTCCGCTCAACCGCATGGAGATGGGCGACCCCGCGGTGGGCATCGTGGCCGCCGGCGCCGCCTATCAGTATGCCCGCGACGCCTTCCCGCAGGCCAGCTTCCTGAAGCTGGGCCTCACCTGGCCGTTGCCCAAAGGCCTCATCGCCGAGTTCCGCTCCAAGGTGGAGAAGCTCTACGTGGTCGAGGAGCTCGATCCCTTCCTGGAGGAGAACATCAGGCTCATGGGAATCACCGTGGATGGGGGAAAATCTCTCCTGTCTCTACTCGGCGAGTACGACCAGGGCATCGTGGCCCGAGCCCTCACCGCGGCAGGCGTGCCCGGCGCCGACCCCGAACTCCTGACCCCTGTCGCGGCACCCGCCACCGGGCTGCCCGGGCGGCCGCCGACGCTGTGCCCGGGTTGCTCGCACCGCGGCATCTTCACCATGCTCAAGCGTCTGAAGGTGTTCGTGAGCGGAGACATAGGCTGCTACACGTTGGGGGCATTGCCGCCTTATGAAGCCATGCACTCCTGCGTGTGCATGGGAGCCAGCATCAGCATGGCCCACGGCATGACCCAGGTGGCCGAGCCGGGCGATGACTTCCGTGGCAAGTCGGTGGCCGTCATCGGCGACAGCACCTTCTTCCACTCGGGCATCACGCCTCTCATGGACATCGCCTACAACCGCGGCCATGCCCTCACCCTCATCCTCGACAACCGCACCACGGGCATGACCGGCGGGCAGGAGAACCCGGGGACAGGCAAGACCCTCATGGGCGAGCCCGCTGCCGTGGTGGACATCCCCGCTCTCTGCCACGCCATCGGCATCCAGCGCGTGCGCGAGATCGACCCGCTCGACCTGGCCCAGGTGAAAGAGGCGTTGGAGGAAGAACTCAGGGCCGACGAGCCCTCCGTGGTCATCGCGAAATCGCCCTGCGTGCTGCAGTACAAGATCAAGCGGCCGGCCTATCGGGTGGACCCCGAACTGTGCACCGGCTGCAAGCACTGCTTGAAGGTGAGCTGCATGGCCCTGAACTTGGTCAAAGCCGCCGCGCCGGGCGAGAAGCCCAAGGTGGAGATCCTGGCCGACCAGTGCACCGGCTGCGGCATCTGTGCGCAGATGTGCCGCTTCGACGCCATCCTGGCTCCGGAGCCAGCTCCGGACGGAACGGGTGGTGGCGGCGGCGGCGTGACCGGCGGGAAGGGGGCGAAATGACTGCGAAGGACGGAGCTCGGCGCACTTTCAACATGCTCATCTCGGGCGTGGGCGGCCAGGGTGTGGTGCTGGCCAGCTATGTGCTCAGCCAGGTGGCCATGGCCGAGCGTTTCGAGGTCAAGCAAAGCGAGGTGCACGGCATGAGTCAGCGGGGCGGCAGCGTCACCAGCCACCTCCGCTTCGGTGACAAGGTCAACTCACCGCTGGTGGCTCCGGGGACGGTGGACATCCTCCTCTCCTTCGAGCCGTTGGAGGCCATGCGCTACGTGCACTGGTTGAAGCCGGGTGGACTGCTGGTCTACAACACCGTGCGCGTGAATCCCAGCCCGGTGGCTGCGGGACTTGCCGAGTACCCGGACGACATCGACCAACGCATCGCGGCGGCATGGCCGAACGTGCGCGCCATCGACGCGGCCGCCCTGGCCACGGAGGCCGGCACGGTGAAGGCGGTCAACGTGGTCATGTTGGGCGCCGTGGCACAGAGCCTTCCCTTCACCGACGCCACCTGGGAAGAGACCATCCGCCGCGTGGTGCCGCCTAAGACGGTGGACGTGAACCTCAAAGCCTTCGCGCTCGGTCGAGCGGCCGTCGAATGACACCTATCGGCTGACGCCGGACAAGCGACGCGGCGCCGGACGTCAGTCCCGGGCGAGGGCGTCTACACGTTCGAGTAACATCCGGGCTCGCCCTGCCACCAGGGCGAGCCCGTTGTTGTTGAGGTGCACCAGGTCGCCGCTGAAGAAGCGTGCGTCGGCCTCACATCCCGGGCGCCCCAGGAACGGGTCGGCGCCCACATCGATCAGTACGTCGGCGAAGCCCGCCCATCCGACACGCAGCATGGCGTTGAACTGCTGCCGCTGTGTCTCGAAGCTCGGCGGGCAGACACCGTCGGTACGCGGGAGCATGGTGAGCGTCACCACCGTGAAACCCTGGGCGCGACGGCCCAGGCAGTAACTGCGGAGGCGCTCGTAGATGACGCGGGGCGTGTGGCTCCACCAGCGCAGGTCGTTGGTGCCTCCCCAGATGAACACCACGTTCCTCCCCAGACCGACCTGGAACAGGGGGTCGACCTTGTCCGGCGCGTTGACCAGCATGGTGGCGATGGTCTGCCCGCCGATGCCGAGGTTCACCCACGGCACCTCGGGACGGAACGCGCGCATCACCTGACTGGGATAGGGGTCGCTGGCCGTGGAGCCGGCCGTAAGAGAGTCGCCGTCGAAGACGATGTTGCCTATGGGTGCGACGACACGTGGCGGAGCCTGCACCTCAAGGCCGAGGCTCCTCGTGCCCAGCGCGTAGGCGGGCGGGTGGTGAGGCAGGGCCAGCGGTCCGCGGAGCCGTTGCAGGTTGAGGAGCATCTGTGCCACCTCCCCACGCAACGCCGGCCCGCCTGGATCCCAGCCATCGAGAGCGAGGCCCGCGAGCAGCCCGTTGTACTCGGCCACGTGGACGTTCCCCCCGTGATCAGGATCCTGATAGCCCGAGGTCAGGCCCGACCAACCCCGGGGCGTATCACTCGGACCCTGCGACAGATAACGCCGGGCGGCCCTCACCACCATCGAGACCACCTGGGCCCGGCTCACGGCCGCCCAAGGACGGAAGCGGCCGTCGCGATAGCCTTGGACAAGACCAACCGCATGAGCCGCCGAAAGGTATTCGCGCGGATACAGAGCGGCGACGTTCTCACCCACATCCGAGAAGGGCGGAGAGGGCAGACCACCGTACACCTCCATGCCCGTCGCCCCGGCGAGCATCTTGGCCAGTTGAGCCCGCTTCACAGTCTCGCCGGCGCGGAAGCTCCCGTCGGGAAAGCCCGATACCACCTTCTGGGTCCATAGTGCGGCCGCCGCCTCGTAGAAGTCCTGGCCGGGCGCGAGGTCGGAGAACGGGGACCGGGCCGGCAAGGACGCGTTCCAGCCGAAGGAAGAGTCGAGCAGGAGCAGGTCGGTGACCGCACCGGCCGCGGCACCAGTCGTTCCGCCCGCGCCGATCCCCAAGCCGCCCGCCGGGTCAGGTTGGACCACATGGATGTCCGAGCGCCCCACCGCCATGGGAGCCAGTTCCACGCACGGCAGCGCGCCCCCCTCGCCGCGCTGCAGCCAACGATAATCGAAGTGATCGGCGTTGCTGACATCGAGGAGGGTCGCACCGTCTCCGACCCGTACCACCGCCCGGCGCCCATCGGTGTCGAAGCGCGTGACCAGAAGCTCTGCACCCCGCGGGTCAGCCACGGGAGCCCAGCGGCCCCGTTGGACGTCGGCCGTGTCGTCGCCCCCCACTGGGCGCAGGGTCGCGTCGCCGTCGGGGAAGTCCATCAGCCAGAAGCCCCGCTGCGAAGGCTCTTCACCGGGCAGATCGAACGCCACCTGCAACCGCGCCTCACCGGGAGCTTCCGCCACGCTCACCCAGGCTCCGTTCCTGGCGCCCTGCATGACGGTGACCGCCGCGTCGCTCTCCAGGTCGACGCACATAAGCGAGGATCGGCCGGCGTCCGCCGCTTGGTAGAGCAAATGAAGCCCGTCGGGAGAGACGGCCGGGGAAGCCGCGTCCGCGAAGGTCCGCAACAGTTCCGGACCACTGGGAGTGAGCGGCAGACGGCGGACCATCACCGACGAGCGCGCCTGCCCCTCCGTCCAGACACGCGTCTCCCACGCCACCGTCCGGCCGTCGGCCGACCAGGAGACATGGCCCACACAGGCTCCACCGGCGCCCTGAAAGACCGAGACGGCACCGGCCTGGGCGTCGAACCGCCAGATGTCGCCCAGATGCACAAAGTAGAGGACAGGCGCGGCCGCGAGGGAGGGGGCCGGCGTCGAAGAGGCATCGGGAGCAGGTCCGGCCGCGGCCGCTCGGGGCAGACGTGCGTCCAGGCCCGTCGCGGCCCACAGCACGGCCACACAGCCCACGAGCACGACGAAGACCCGCCACCTTCCGGTCATATCCCACCCACCTCCCAGCTGATCGTCTGCCATGCGACGGTGCCGCCGGCTCGACGCATGCCGTATGATACGAAAAACTACCCTTGGAGTGCCGCCTCATGAGCGCATCATCGGGCAAGCCCAAGCCCAGGACCTCCCCCAAGCCCGGCAAAGCCGCGCGTGCGCGTGCCGCCGAGATCACGGTGCGCCTGCGCGAAGCGTACCCAGACGCCGGCATCGTGCTCGCCTTCGGCAACGACTGGGAGCTGCTGGTTTCGGTGGTGCTCTCAGCCCAGAGCACGGACAAGATGGTCAACCAGGTGACGGCCAAGCTCTTCCAGAAATACCGCACCATCGAAGACTATGCCGGAGCCTCGGTGCCCGAGTTCGAAGACGACATCCATTCCACCGGCTTCTTCCGCAACAAGACCAAGCACATCATCGGAGCCGCGCAGAAGATCCTGGCCGACTACGGCGGCGAGGTGCCGGCCACTATGGCGGAGTTGCTCACCCTGCCCGGCGTGGCCCGCAAGACCGCCAACATCATCCTGGCCAACGCTCATCCCCAGGCCTACGCCACCGATCCTGAGGCCGGCATCGCCGTGGACACGCACGTGGCCCGGCTCAGCCAGCTCTTGGGGTTGGCCTCCTCGGCCGACCCGGTGAAGATCGAGCGCGAACTCATGACCATCGTCCCCAGGGAGGACTGGTTTCAGCTCACCTATCTGCTCATCGACCACGGACGAGCCGTCTGCATCGCACGACGGCCGCGCTGTGGGGAGTGCGTCCTCAACGATATCTGCCCATCGGCGTTCAAGAAAGCCTAGAACGGCCCTGGGAAGGGCGTCGGTAGTTCCGGGGTGCGGCCACACAGGTTGACGCTCCCTGCCCCAGCCTCTACTATCCCTCAGGATTCGCAGCACTATCTACAAAGGAAACAGGCATGATCAGGGACCGCGAACACGAGTGCATGAGCCGGGAAGAGCTCACGCAGCTGCAGGCACGACGCCTGGTGACCCAGGTACAGAGAGTGTACGAGCGCGTCCCCTTCTACAGAGATCTCTTCGACAAGACAGGCATCGACCCCCAGAAGGTGCGCGGCCTCGACGATCTGCCCAGCCTCCCCTTCACCCGCAAGTACCACCTGCGCGAGCAGTATCCCTTCGGACTCTTCGCCACTCCGCTCAAGGACGTGGTACGCATCCATGCCTCGTCCGGCACCACGGGGAAACCGACCACGGTGGGCTACACCCAGGACGACATCGACATGTGGGCAGAGGTGATGGCCCGTTGTCTGGCCGGCGTCGGCACGGGCACCGACGACATCGTCCAGGTCGCTTACGGCTATGGCCTCTTCACCGGCGGTCTGGGCGCACACTACGGCGCCGAGCGTCTGGGGGCCTCGGTCATCCCCATCTCGGGCAGCAACACCCAGCGGCAGCTCATGCTGATGGAGGACTTCGGCACCACCGTCCTCTGCTGCACGCCCAGCTTCGCCCTCTACCTGTGGGATGTCGCCCAGCAGCTCGAACTCGACGTGCGCAAGTTCCCCCTGAAAGTGGGCGTGTTCGGCGCTGAGCCCTGGTCGGAGGCCATGCGCCAGGACATCGAGCAGAAATGGAACATCAAGGCCTGCGACATCTACGGCCTGAGCGAGATCATCGGCCCGGGTGTGTCGTGCGAGTGTGTGGAGGCTCAGAACGGCCTGCACATCTGCGACGACCACTTCCTGCCCGAGATCATCAATCCCGAGACCGGCGAAGTGCTGCCCGAAGGCGAGTTGGGTGAACTGGTCATCACCACCCTCACCAAACAGGCCTTCCCGCTCATCCGTTACCGCACCGGCGACATCACCCGGCTGTTCACCGAGCCCTGCGCCTGCGGCCGCACCAACACCCGCATGGCCCGCGTCTCAGGGCGCTCGGACGACATGCTCATCATCCGCGGCGTGAACGTCTTCCCCAGCCAGGTGGAGTCGGTGCTGTTGATGTCGGCGCAGGTCGAGCCGCACTACCAGCTGATCGTGGACCGCAAGGGCTCCATGGACAACTTGGACGTGCAGGTGGAGATCAGCCCCGATCTCTACAAGGAGATCTCGGAGGCCATCCTCTCCATGGACGACATCCAGTACTTCACCGAGCACGAGACCCTCATCCATTTGAAGTCGCAGATCCAGAAGAACATCAAGGACATCATCGGCATCAACGTGCGGGTGGGCTTCAGGGAGCCGGGCTCCATCGAACGGAGCGAGGGCAAGGCTCAGCGCGTCATCGACCGGCGCAAAGAGCAGTAACTGCAGCTACAGTCCGGCCGCGCGGCCGGACAGGGAGGCCGCCATGGCCCGATACAAGCGGGACAGCCGCCCGGAGCACGTGGAGAAACCCTTCCCGTCCGCGGGTGAGGACAAGCTGCGGGCGCACCTCGATCCCGACACGCCGCAGACACGATCGCCGGCCTACCGCTTGGGCTTCGCCGACAACGAGTTGCTGCTGCGTGACGAGCTTCGTCCGTCCCGGCTGCAGCTGGAGTTCATCAAGCCCGACCTGCTGCAGGCCGATCACGGGGTGGAGCTCACTGTCGCCGTGTTCGGCAGCGCCCGCATCCCGCCGCAAGCGACAGCCGACCGGCGGCTGCGCGAGGCAAGGGACTTGGCCGCACTCAATCCTGACGATCCGCTCATCGCCAAGCAGCTGCGCGTGGCTCAGGCCCAAGCCAAGAAGGCCCGCTACTACGAGGAGGCCCGCCGGCTCGCGCAGTTCGTCTCGCAGACCCAGACCGTCGGTCCGGGAAAGACCGATCCGGGGTCACCCGACCTGGAGGGGTTGCCGCCCGTGTTCATCGTCACCGGTGGGGGCCCGGGCATCATGGAGGCGGCCAACCGTGGCGCCCATGATGTCGGCGCCGACAGCGTAGCGCACAACATCGTGCTGCCCTTCGAGCAGCAGCCGAACGGGTACATCACGCCCGAGTTGTGCTTCAACTTCCATTACTTCGCGCTGCGCAAGATGCATTTCCTGATGCGCTCCGTCGCCTTGGTGGTCTTCCCGGGGGGTTTCGGCACGCTGGACGAGCTGTTCGAGGTGCTGACGCTCATCCAGACCCACAAGATCAGGCCTATCCCGGTGCTGCTGTTCGGTCGCGAATACTGGGAGCGCATCATCGATTTCCAGGCCCTGGTGGACGAGGGCGTCATCAGCGAGGCCGACCTCACCATCTTCTCCTATGTGGAGACGGCGGAGGAGGCTATGTGCATCCTTGCGCCCGTCCTGAAACAGGCCGCTCCCACCTGCGAACGGCCGGTACGACACAGCTGAGGCGCGCGCCGGGTCAGGCGCGCGCCCGCGCGGGCGCGGCGGGGCCTTATGCTATGCTTTGTGTCAGCGACATGGAGAACCCCGCCGAGCCCCCGAGTAGCAGCCGACCGGCCACGACACGCCGGATGATGTCCCGATGAGCTCTCTCGTCTACCAGATCATCGGCACTATCGTCCTTGTGTTCGTGAACGCATTCTTCGTGCTGGCCGAGTTCGCCATCGTCAAGGTGCGCGATACGCGAGTGGCCGAACTGGCCGCCAACGGCAGCCGCCGGGCCCGCATCCTTCACAATATCGTCGGTCATCTGGACGCGTATCTCTCTGTCACCCAGCTCGGTGTCACGGCTGCCAGCATGGGACTGGGCTGGCTGGGGGCGAGTGCGTTCGCTCAGCTCTTCGGGCTGGCCATCAATCGCGCGGCGGCGGCGGTCATCGCCTTCGTGCTGGTCACCTTCATCACCATCATCCTGGGTGAGCTGGTCCCCAAGTCATTCGCCATCCGCAAGGCCGAGGCTTCCAGTCTGCTGGTGGCCCTCCCTCTGCGCTGGTTCTACATCATCACGCGGCCGGTCACCTGGCTCATGTACGCATCCGCGGCCGGGATCCTCAAGTTGTTCCACATCGAGCCCGCCTCGGAGCGCGATCTCGCACACTCCGAGGAGGAACTGCGCATGATCCTGGAGGCCAGCCAGGAGGTGGGGCACATCGACGAGGTGGAGCAGACCCTCATGCGTCGCGCCCTCACCTTCGGCAACCGGAGCGTGGGCGACATCATGGTGCCCCGCACCGAGATGGCCGCGCTGCCCACCGCCCTCAACGTGGAGCAGGCCATCGCTGAGATCACCGAGACCAACCACACGCGCTACCCGGTGTTCGAAGAGGACATCGACAACATCGTGGGCTACATCCACGTCAAGGACGTCTACCGGGCGCCGCTGGCGAACCCGCTCAGGCGCCTGCTGCGGCCCATCGGCTTCATCGCCGAGACCTCCAACATCGAGGTGGCCTTGAAGCGTTTCCAGAGCACCCGCACCCCGCTGGCCATCGTGGTGGACGAACATGGCGGCACCGCAGGGATGGTCACCATCCAGGACGTGGTGGAGGAACTCATCGGCGAGATCCAGGACGAATTCGACGCCGAACCCCCGCTGGTGGAGACGCAGGGGGAAGACGTGTACTCGGTCGACGGCAGCGTACGCGTGGACTACCTGGAGGACTTCTTCGGCCTGGAGGTGCCCGACGAGGGTTTCCCCACCCTTGGCGGCCGGGTGTTCGAGCAACTGCAGCGCCGCCCGCAGGTGGGAGACGAAGTGGAGGTGGGCAACTTCCGTGCACGAGTGCTCGAGGTCGACGGCATGCGCATCTCGCGCGTGCTCATGACCCGGTCGAGACCTGACGACGGAGAGGGTGACGACGCGGTCGGAGCAAACGGCAACGGCCGCCGAGAGGACTAGTCCATGAACGCCCAGCGCATCCCCCTCGATTCCGACGCGCTGCGGGCCAACCTGGCCGGGACCGCGCAAGAGGTGGTCATCCCCGAGCGCTACCTGCCTCTCATCCAGGCCGTCGAGGGTCTGTACGGCGTCCGCGCCCCTCTCACGGAGACCTTGGCCGAGTACTTCCACACGTTCCGCAATGTCGACACGCTCATCGACGGCTTCCAGACCGTGCTCTTGCGCAACTGGACCTACTTCGAGCGGTCTGCAGACCCGGCTCTCGCCTTCAAGCTGCTCGCAGAGCTGGTGCTCGACCTGCTCGACACGGCGCTCACGCCGGCGCAGCTCTCGCTCCTGCTGCGCCAACTGTTCACCTGGTGCACCGCGGTGCTGAAGGGCCCACACGCCGCCCTCTACGATGACGAGCTGGTCACTGTGGCCGAGCGCCTGAGCGATGTGGTGCCTGTGCAGCCACTGCCTTTCCTGGAGCGCGACACGCTGCTGCATGGGCTGCTGGAGCAGGCGGTCACACGACCTGCACTGGTGGCGCCCTATTCCAGGCTCTACCGCGGGCTTCTTCTCCTGGGCTACAGGCGCATCGCCGAGAGGCTGCCCATCCCAGAATGGGCCCTCTCCCACCAGGCCGAGCTCACCGACGCTGCTTCGGTGGCCGCCCGCTTCCCCATCCTGAGTCCGGAGAAGCTCCGAGAACTCATCACCCTGGCCGAGGACGTCCCCGACTCAGACCTGCTTGCGCCCTCGCTCCCCACCTACTCGGGCCTGCTGGACCAGGCCATCGACCGTATCTTCGAGGTGGAGAACCTGGAAGACCGCTTCGCGGTGTGCCTGTACTTCCTCAAGGACGACACCTTGGGCTATCGGCAGAACGAAGTGATGGGCGACCTCCTTGGGGTGGTCCGGCAGCTCATGAAGCCCGAGCGGCACATGGACGTGGACCGCATACTCACGAGGCTCACCCGCTTCTTCCGCCATCGCGACAACCAGTTCCTGCTCATGCGCTTCCAGTGCTACGAAGCCATAGGAGTGGCCATCGGCGAGGCCGGCAACGCCGCGGCGGCGGACCATCTCATCGAGGACGTCCTGTCCTGGCGCTTCCAGTACCCCGAGATACGGGGAGCCACCGACGAGTGGGAGACGGTGGTCAATCCGTTCCACCTGCCCAAGATCCGCTGCTGGATGCACATCATCGAATCCAACCCCGCTCTGTACGAGCGCTTGGCGGCCGCACTCAACGTGCAACTGCGCCTGGGCGGCGTCTACATCGCCGATACCGACCTTTTCCAACGCGACGTCACCCAGTTCCTCAACGCCGACATCAAGCCCATCTTCTTCGTGGCCCGGCAGCTGTTGCGCGCCTTCCCCGTGTATTTCAACGATGTGGGGGCGGAGGGCGAGCTGCGGGCGGTCACCACCGAGGTGGACGAGATCAGCGAGCGGCACGACACGCTCATGCACTTCCTGCGCAAACAGTCGCACGCCGAGTCGTCCAACCGGCTGGTCGATTTCAGCCATGCCGTGCTCAGGTACTGGATCACCCTCGACGCGTCGGGGCTGGAGCCCTTCCTGTCGCAGAACAGCATCAAGGCCGTGCACGCCGAACGCTCCTGGGCCGAGGCGCCCCATAAGATGCTGTCGGCCTTGTGGAAGACCCTGGGCGAGATCACGATGGACGAATTCATCCATCAGCTGGTGGATATGGCACCCGCGGAACTGGAGGAACGCCTGCGCGTGTGTCCCGACGACGGGAGCGAGTGCGACACACAGGGTCGGCGTCGAGTGGTCCTCATCGTGCGCACCTACCAGTTGCTCATCCAGAAGTACTCTCTTTCCGCCGACAACGTGGGCATGGCCGTGGAGAAGGGCCTCCTGCTCGATGCGAAGACGCGCGCAGGCTTCGGGCGGGCCCTGGCAGCCTGGCGAAAGAATTCCACTCCAGACACACGCGACCGCCTGCTCGACGTCTCATTGACCTTGCTGGAGAAACTCAAGGCCATCATCCTCGAGCCCAAGCCTTCCACGGCGGTGGAGAACATCTATCAGAAGCGCCATATCGCGGCCGGCATCCCCTCCATGTACGGCAACTACAGCGAGCCGAAGTTCGATGCCTTGGGCCTCTCGTTCCGAGTGGAGGGCCTGGTGTCGCAGCTGCTGGAGGAACTCGTGACCGAGGAGGCCGAGCCGTATGTGACCCGCGATTCGCTGAGGCGGATGGCAGCCACTCTCAGCAGGTTCGAACGCGCGCTGGGGATAGACGGTATCGATTCACGCAACCTCTCGGCCAACTTGCGTCTGCTGGAAGCCAGCTTCAGCAGTCACAACTTCACCTTCCACCAGTACCACAACGTCTTCCAGTTCTTGGCCGGCTCGGTGACGGAGTTGTCGCGCACTTCCATCCTCAGCCACGACCAGGTGCTGCACACAGTGCTGATGCACGACCCGCGTCAGTGCGAGATACGAGGCATGTCGGTGGACGCGGTGGCCGAGATGGTGCTCCGCGAGGTGCTGGTGTCGGCCTTGGGCATGCAGAACCTCGACCGTTACGTGTCGGCTACGCTGCGCAAGATGTCCACGCTGGCAGGCAGGCTGAGCAAGCACGCGCTCACCCGCATGATGAACTACGACCCCGAGCGCCTGGTGTCGTTCATCCACGAGCCCAAACCCAGCACCGACGATCAGATGACCCTGGGCTTCAAGGGCTTGGGGCTGAAGCAGATGGCGTCGTACAAACATCGTGTGCCGGAGGGCTTCATCCTGAGCACCGAGTTGTTCGGAGCGCTGCCGGCCATGTCGTATCGCGCGCTGTACGACGACGTCATCGGCCGCGTACGCAAGGCCCTAGACCATCTGGAAAAACGCTCAGGGCTCCGTCTGGGCGATCCCGCCCGCCTGCTCACGCTCTCCATCCGCTCGGGGGCGGCCATATCGATGCCGGGTCTGATGACCACCTTCGTCGATGTGGGCCTGAACGACGACCTCGCCGACGCCCTGTCGCGCAAACCCGGCTTCGAGTGGGCCGCATGGGACTCCTACCGCCGCTTCCTTCAGTCGTGGGCCATGGCCAACGGCCTTGAGCGCGACCTCTTCGACGGCATCATGACCGAGTTCAAGGTGCGCTACGGCGTGGAACGCAAGCTGGACTTCAAGGCCGAGCACATGCGGGAACTCGCCCTCACCTACAAGTCCCGCGCCCGCGATCTCGGGGTCCGTTTCTCCAGCGACCCCTTCCGGCAGGTGGTGCTCTGCATACGCAAGGTACTCGAGTCGTGGGATTCGCCCGAGGCCAAACTCTATCGCGAGTACATCGGCGTGGCGGAGGAATGGGGCACGGCTGTGGTGGTGCAGCGCATGGTCTTCGGCAACCTCAGCCGCTCCTCGGGCTCGGGAGTGACCTTCACCCGCAGCCCCTTGGAGCCGCATAGCAACCAGGTGCGCCTGTTCGGCGACTTCACTCCCCGCAGCCAAGGCGAGGACTTGGTGGGCGGTCTGGTGTTCCCGTCACCCATCTCCGAAGCACAGCGTCTGGGAAGCGCCACCTATCGCGGCATGGAGCACTCCCTGGAGAGAGACTACCCCGAGGTCTACCAAGCTCTGCTGGAGGTGGCCCGCGATCTCGTGAACACGCGCGAGTACGACCCACAAGAGATCGAGTTCACCTTCGAGTCGGCTTCGGGCAAGGACCTCTACATCCTGCAGAAGCGGGCCATGGTCCACGAGCAGACGCCGGACGCACCGTACTTCGACACGGGGTCCAAGAAGTTCAAGCAACCCGCCGCGGTGGGGATGGGTGTGGCCGGAGGAGCCTACGCCGGGCGCGTGGCCGTCAACACGGAACATCTCGACCGCCTGATCGCCGAAGCCCCGGACGAGAACATCGTCCTCTTGCGTCCCGACACCGTTCCCGAGGACATCGCCATGATCACCCGGGTGAGCGGTCTGCTGACGGCGCGCGGAGGGGCCACGTCGCACGCCGCCGTCACGGCCAAGCGCTTGGGCAAGACGGCGGTGGTGGACTGCCGGGAGCTGGAGGTGGACGAGAACGAGGGCACAGCCCGATTGGCGGGACGAGTCCTCCAAGTGGGTGAATGGCTCTCCATCGACGGCCGGACCGGGAACATCTTCCTGGGTCGAGTCCCCACTCTGGCCCGGCCTGTGCTTGGTCTCTAGATACTGGCGCCGGACACGTTTTGTGAGTACCCTTAGCCGGGGGGCGGTGTTCCCCTCGGCCGCTCGGGCCGCGGGAGTCCGACGTCGCGAGGGGCCAGTGTCCAGAAAGGAGATGTGGGGATGAGCGCTCCAAGAACGCTCGGCATCAACGGGCTTGGCCGTATCGGCAAGCTCACGCTCTGGTATCACCTGGGAAACGACGATTTCGATCGCATCGTCGTGAACGTGGGACGACAGGTGGGCACGTCGCTCTCCGCAGTAGCCGAGTACATCGGCAAGGACAGCACCTACGGTGCGCTGCACCGTTATCTGTTGGGGCACAAGGGCCGTCCCGATATCACCATCGTGGATGAAGCCGCCGGCCTCATGCGCATCCACGGCAAAGAAGTGCTCCTTCTGCGCGATGCCCGCAACCCAAAAGACATCCCCTGGAGAGAGCACGGCGTCATCCTGGTGGTGGAATGCACGGGCAAGTTCGCCGATCCGCATGCGTCGGTGGACGATCCCAAGGGCTCAATCCGCGGCCATCTTGCCGCGGGAGCGCGCGTGGTGCTCAACAGCGCCCCCTTCAAGAGCAAGGTCAAGGGCGTGCCGCTTCCCGATGACGCCGCACTCTTCATCAACGGCATCAACCACTTCCAGTTCGATCCCGGGACGCACAAGGTGATTTCGGCGGCTTCCTGCACCACCACTGCTCTGGCTCACATGCTGCGGCCGCTCCTTGACAGGGATCTCACCAGGAACATGATCACCGCCGGCATGAGCACGGTGCACGCGGCCACCAACAGCCAGCCCGTGCTGGATGCCGTCCCATCCGCGGGCGCGAGCGATTTGCGTAAGACGCGCAGCACCATGAACAACATCATCCTCACCTCCACCAACGCGGCCAAGGCGCTGGAGCAGGTCATGCCCGAAATCGCACGCATCGGTTTCATGGCCGACTCGGTGCGCATACCCACCACCACCGTGAGTCTCGTCATCCTGAACGTCACTTTCCAGTCGGAGAGCCGGCCGGACGGCAGCGTGTCCATCGACCGGGACGTCATCAACCAGATCTATCGCGAGGCGTCCGAGGGAGAGGCCAAAGACCTGCTCAAGTACAGCGAGCAGCAGAACGTGTCGGCCGACATGGTGGGCGAGAACGCGGCCGTCGTGATCGAGGCGCTCGAGACGCATGCCCGCACCGGCTTTGTCGACCTGCGTCTGCCCGAGAACGGCGGAGTGCGCGAGTACACCATGCCCCTCACGCACGTGAAAGTGTTCGGCTGGTACGACAACGAGATGGGCAGCTACACACATCGGTTGGGCGAGCTGACCACGCACGTGGCAAGCAGTCTGTAGACACACACGACGTCGGTCACGTACGAGCGGTGAGTCCGGGGCCGCCCCGCTGGACGCGGGGCGGCCCGTCGTCTAACCCTCCACCACCACGATGTCGGCGCTTACCCGAACCGGGCCGTGCGCACCCTCATCGACCGGGGCACCGCCCATGCCGCCGTCTTCGTCGCAGCCATCGCCACCACCAGGCGCGATGCGCACGAAGGCGATGGTCCGCGGCCGGCCATAGCGCCGCGGCCCCGCGGAGCCGGGATTGAGATGGAGCACCCCGTTCCTCTGCTCCACGAGCGCCTGATGGCTGTGCCCGAAGATCACCACATGCACCCGCTCAGCACCCGTGCTGCGCACATCGGCTTCGTCGCGGAGCCTTCCTCCCATATGCCCGAGCAAGAATCGCGCTCCACACAATGCGAACTCCGCCCGTACAGGCAGCGTCTCGGCCCACGCTCCGGCGTCACAGTTGCCGCGCACCGCCGTCACCGGGGCGATAGCCCGCAAGGCACTCAGTATCTCAGGCCGGCAGACATCGCCCGCATGCACGATGTGATCGACCCCCTCCAACAATTCCCTCACCTCTGGGTACAGGTGATCATGGGTATCGGAGAGGACCCCGACGACGACCTCCTTCATCGACCGGCTCACGCCGAGGGCACCTCGTGACCGCCGAACTGGCCCCGCAGCGCGGAGAGCAAACGAGCGGAGAACCCGGTCTCATCGCGACTGGAGAAGCGGGCGTTCAAGGCCGCGCTGATGACAGGAGCAGGCACCCCTTGCTCGATAGACTCCAGCACGGTCCAACGCCCCTCGCCCGAATCGTGGACCACCGGAGCCACTGCAGCCAAGGCCGGGTCGGGCTCCAGAGCCCGGGCCGCCAGATCGAGCAACCACGATCTGATGACGCTGCCCTCGCGCCACAACTCGGCCACCTGGTGGACGTCCAGCTGGAGATCCTCCTTCGACCGGAGCAGGGCGAAACCCTCGGCGTAGGCCTGCATGAGTCCGTACTCGATGCCGTTGTGCACCATCTTCGTGAAATGCCCGGCCCCGCTGGGGCCCACGTGACCCCATCCCCGATCGGGGGCCGGAGCCAAGGTCTCTATGAGCGGTCGCGCCAGAGCCACGGCTTCCGGCGCTCCTCCCGCGCTGATGCTGTAGCCGTACTCCCGTCCCCAGATGCCGCCGCTGGTACCGGCATCTACCAGATGGATGCCTCGCGCGGCCAACTCCGCCGCACGGCGCACCGAATCACGATAATAGGAGTTGGCCGCGTCGACGATGACGTCGCCCTGCGCCAGCAGATCGGCGAGTTCACGCACTGCGTTCTCGGTGACCTCTCCGGCAGGGAGCATGGTCCACACGATCCTGGGGGCCGGCAGAGCCGCCACCAGTTCCGCGCGAGACCAAGCCGGCACGGCCCCTTCCTGTGCCAGCGCCTCCACCGGCCCGGGCGATCGGTTGCCGACTACGACTCGATGGCCTCCGGACAGCAGACGGCGGACCATGTTGGCCCCCATCCGTCCCAGACCTACGAATCCGGTGTCCATCCTGACCTCCCTTGCAGGCTTCTCTCGGCGACTCTCTCCGCAGACGCGGCCGTCCTCATACCTTCCCCACGGTGACGCCCGGCAACCCCTCTGCGCACATCCGCGCCTCTTGCGCGCCGTCAGAAGTCGTCATCGCCGAGCAGATCGTCGCCCTCGAACAGGTCATCGTCGGGAGCGTTCCCCACCGGCAGCTTCCCATACCGCTGCGCATGACGTGTGAGGAGTTCGCTCTCCCGCTGAGTGTAGAGGGCCCCCTCCTCCCACGCCACAGATCGTGCGTCCTTGAACGACGGGTCGCTCAACGCTCGCTCCAGACCGCGGCGCAGGTCGGGGACTCCGAGGATGGCCAGAGCTTCGCCGGTATCGTCTAGCAACTGCAACACACCCGGGCCCTCGGGGAGGCACTCGCGCGCCTTCTGGACTGTGACGCTGGGCTGCGGGGGCAGCACGGCCGGAGCGAGACCGCTCATGACGCGACGCCCCTCCAGCCAGCGCCGCCCGGCCTCGCCGGGGGCCGTGAAGGCTCCCGTTGGGCAGACCAGCACGCAGCGCCCGCAGAACGTGCAGCCCGCGGCCCGCAGACTGCCGCCGCCCTTGGGGGCGGCGCGGAGGCGGCGGCCTCCGGCCGCCGCCTCCTCCACCATCTGCAACGCCCCTCCCGCGCCCTCTGCGCGCTCACACACCGCCACGCAACGTCCACACCCCACACAGAGGCCCGGTTCGCGCCGGATCCGCCCCTCCACAGAAGAAGTGCGATCAGAGGCCGCAGCCCCCGCAGGCACCAGCCCCACGAAGCCGGCCAGAAGGGCCAGCTCGCACTCGCCGCCCTTGTCACAGCAACGGGCTTCGGGAGGATTACCGTAAGTGCATTCGTCGCGCAGGCAGCCGTCGCGCTCAGGACAGCTGAGGCATACGGAAGGATGACCCTCCATCACACCGGCCAGCCGCTCGCGCCGTCCGGCCCGCAACCGCTCGTCGTCGGTGGTGACCACCAGCCCGTCCGAGGCGCTCGTCACACACGCACGCACGACGCGGTCATCCCCGATCCTCACCACGCACAACCCGCACCCAGTCCCGTCGGACCCCCACTCAGCCAGACTGGGAAGACCGGGATACGAGCACAACCGGGGCACATAGGCGCCGGCAAGATCGCAGGCCGAAAGGATGTCGATGCCGTCCGGCACACGCACGCGCAGACCATCCACGATGATCTCGATCAGACGATCATCGTGGGAGACACCACCGTGGTACGCCCCCCGCTCGCCGCCGTGATTCACCAACTGTGCGAGAGCGCGCCGTGGGGACACGCAGTCGTGCAGGGTAGAGGCCGCTGGGTACCGCTGTCTCCATTCTGTGACTTGCAGCGCGAACAGAGCTCGCGCAGTCGACGACGAGCCTTCTCGTCCACCACAGCCACCAGATCATCGTAGTCGTCGAGTTCGATGACGTAGACCTCGCCTGGGCATGCCTCCACACAGGGATGGTCCACGCATCCGGCGCAGCGATCACCGTCGATGGTGATGTAGTAGAAGCCCGAGCCGTCCTCGTATCCGTAGTTGGCGATCATGGCCTCGCTACAGCACCTCTTCGCTGATCTGGATGGTAGGCGTGATATCGGTGAAGTTTGGTAGATCGGCGTCGAACTCGGGTGAATGGGGCGCGCAGTGCGTCTGGAACGCGTCCATGGACTCGAAGTACAGCTGGCAGACGGTGGTGTACACGGGCGGCATGTCGGGCCCTGGTCCACCGAGCCCCCGCTCCACGGTGACCTTCACCAAGGCCTCTCCCACCTTCTCTTTCACCAGCGCGATGTGTCTGTTGCAGTAGTAATCCATGTCGAAGCGCCGGTCTGCGCCGTACGGATACATGACGGTCATCTTGATCATCGTCTCACCTGGCCTTCACTTGGGATCAGCGACAGCGGCTCTCTCTCTTTGAGCCTTGCGGTGGAGAGAGTGAGCGAACAGGGCCGCACCCAACGCGCCGGCCACCTGCGGGTCAAGCACAGTGTCGCCCGGCAGCTTGATGGCTTCCACGCCTACCAGCCGTTCGATGCGTCGGGTTACACCGATATTCTTGCCGATGCCACCGGTTATGAAGAACTCGGGCTCCACGCCCATCCGCTCGATGAGCCCGGCGACCCGCTGAGCCATGGCCGCGCAGTAGGCGGCGAGCACTCTGTTCACGCTCCAACCCGCCCGCAACAGCGACGTGGCCTCGGACTTGGCGAACACGGTACACACGTTGCTCACCGGCGGCGGCTCCTCGTCGATCTCGAACGAGCGCCGGCCGATGTCCTCAATCGGCACCGAGAGCACGTCGGCGATGACCTCCATGCCCCGGCCGGTCCCGGCGGCGCACTTGTCGTTCATGATGAAGTTGAGCACCTTGCCGCGCTCATCACAGCGGATGACCTTGCAGTCCTGGCCGCCCATGTCGAGGAGTGTGCGCACGCTCGGGCCGGCCATGTGATTGGCACCCCGCGCGTGGCAGGCTATCTCGGTGATGGTACGCGACGCGAAGGGCACGTTCACCCGGCCATAGCCGGTCCCCACCGCGTAGGCCACATCGTCCAACGTCAGACCCAGAGGTTCGGAGGCCCCTCTGAAGGCACGCAGGGCGCTGTCCGGGCTGCTGGACCCCGTGCGAGTGGAATGGAACGCGAGCAGCCTCCCGTCGACCAGGATCACGGCCTGCGAGCTCACCGACCCCACGTCGACCCCCACGGTCACGGCCGAGGCCCTCCGCCAGTCGAGGTCGGCAGCCTGCCAGCTCCTCTCGCTCCATCGCCAGAACTCTTGACTCTGTTCCATCACACCGCCGTTCTTGAGACCACCGGTCTGTGCGCCGCGCCAGCGGCACGGCCGCACCACGCGATGATACCGGTAGCGGAAGGGTGCGGGAAGTGTGAAGAGCGCGCGGCCTGGACGTCGGGCCGTCTTTCTAGCGGGTCTCTCCCGCCTCCCACGCGATGAGCGCCGCGCCGTAAGCACCGAGATACTCGGCGTCCGCGAGCACGTAGAGGTCCACTCCGCCGAGCGCCTCGGCCAGAGAGCTCACGAACCCGATGTTAAGGGCCGCACCCCCGCCCACCACCACCGGGTCGTCGATGCCGATGCGGCGCACCATGGCCGACACCCTGCTGGCCATCGCGTCGTGCACGGCACGAGCGATGTCGGCCGGAGGGGTGTTGGCATGGATGAGGCTCACCACCTCCGACTCGGCGAAGACCGTGCACTGCGCGTTCATGGGGATACTCGCCGTGGAATCGAGGGAGACACGGGCGAAGTCGTCCAGGCGCATATCGAGCGCCCGGCTCATCGCCTCGACGAAAGCCCCCGCGCCGGCGGCGCACTTCTCGTTGATGGCGAAATCGATGACCTTACCCTCGGGGCTGAGCTTGATGGCGCGGGCCTCGTCGGCGCCCACGTCCACGACGGTACGGGCCCCGGGGTAGAGCGCAGCGGCGCCCCGTCCGTCGGCCGCCACCTCGGTGGGCTGAGCCTGCGCGTAGGGAAGGGCCTTGCGGCCTGCCCCCGTGGCGGCGTAGACCTGTACCTGGTCACGGGACATACCGACCTGGCGCAGTGCTTCTTCCAAGCCGCGGGCCGCCGATTCGTCGTGGTCGAAACCGGAGGGGACGGCGGCACGAGCGATGACCTCGCCGTCATCCAAGAGGACGACGTGCACGTTCTTGGCGCCCACATCGATGCCGGCGACGATCATAGAGCGTCCCGGCGTGTCACTAGGCATTGGCGACGCCTATGGCTGCACACTCTTCCACAGTGACCGCCAGCCCACGGTCGAGAGCCTTGCCGTTCACGGTCTCGGTGCCTTTGGGCACCATCTCCATGACGGCTTTGCGCAGCGATTCCACCGAGACCACCCCGGTGATGGCCACCACGGCGCCCAGCGTGAGCACGTTGGTGGTCTGGGTACGGCCGGTCTCCTCCAGCGCGAGGCGGGTGAAAGGCACCCCGAAACTACGTCCGCCGAAGGCCGGCAGCTCGGTGACCTTCTCAGAATCGTAGATGAAAACACCGTCTGGCCGCAGGCCGGAGATGTAACCGGTGGCGGCTTCCTGCGACAGCGCCACCAAGAGGTCGACGCCGGACACCTGGGGATAGTCGATGAGGTGGTCGGAGATTATGACGTCGCTGCGGCTGTAGCCTCCGCGCGCCTCGGGGCCGTACGACTGGGTCTGCACCACCTGACGGTGGTCGCGGGTGGCCGCCATAGCCAGGATCACGCCCATAAGGATGACTCCCTGACCACCGGTGCCGCCGAAGCGGATCTCGATCCAGTCGCGCTCGGCCATGATGCCGCTGCGAGGCGGGGCTGCGGGAACGGCCGGCGTCATCGAGAACCCTCCCTCATCTTGCGCATACGGACGGCCTCCTCGGCCTGCACCCGGGACGCCAGCTCCTCGTACGCACTCTGGAACTCAGGCTTCTGCACATCCTGCAAGAGCAAGCCGGTGACTATCTTGCCCACCAGCTCTTCGGGGGCCATCTGGTCGGCCTTGGTCTTGGGCACCGAGGCTGCGCGCTCGGCCTCGAGCATGTCCACCACGTTGGCCGGCGGATTGCGGCGTCCGTACTCGGTGGGGCAAGGCACCACGGCCTCGATGAAGGAGAAGCCCTTGTGTTCGATGCCCTGCTTGATGAGCTTCTGAAGTTGCCTCACTCGGCTGGCGGTGCCCCGCGCGATATAGGTGGCACCGGCCCCCTCCACCAGCTTGCACAGGTCGAAGGGCGGCTCCACCTGCCCGAAGGGGGCGGTGGTGGCCTTGTTGCCCACGTCCATGGTGGGAGAGAGTTGCCCGCCCGTCATGCCGTAGACCTGGTTGTTGAAGAGGATGCAGGTGATGTCGATGTTCCGTCTGCAGGCGTGGATGAGGTGATTACCCCCGATGGCGGCGCCGTCGCCGTCGCCCGTGAACACCACCACTGTGAAGTCGGGACGAGCCATCTTGATGCCGGTGGCGAAGGCTATCGCCCGACCATGCAGGCTGTGCACCGTGTTGAGGTCGAGGTAGCCGCAGGCCCGGCTGGAACAGCCGATGCCGCCCACCACCACCGTCTTCTCGCGCGTGAGTCCCAACTCCACCATGGCGCGCAGGAAGGCTCCCGTGACGATGCCGTTGCCGCAACCCGGGCACCATATATGGGGCAGACGCCGCGAGTGCAGCAGTTCTTCGAATTCAAGAGGCATCATGACCTCCCAGAGTGAGTGGAGAGGGCATGGCGGGAGTGCGCCCCGGGGCGCAGCGACAGATCATACGCGCTCATACTTGCCCACCAGTTCGGTGATGCGCTCCAAGATCTCCTGCGGGCTGATCAAGGTGCCGTCGACCTTGTTCATGCTGATGACCGACGTCCATTTCTCGGCTAGGCGCCGCACTTCACGCGCGTACTGCCCCAGGTTCATCTCGGGAACGAGCATGAAATCCACTCGCCGGGCCACGGACTGGATGATCTCCACCGGCAGGGGGAACAGCGTGTACAGATGAAGCACCTCCACACTCAGGCCCTCTTCCTGCGCCAGCCTCAAGGCCGCACGGGCACTGCGGGCGCACGAGCCGTACGCGACGATGCACACGCGGCCCTTCCCCTCGTTCTTGAGGTCATAGAGGCAGAGCTCGTCGCGGTGGTTGCCCACCTTGTCGTACAGACGGCTGAGGAAGCGCTCGCTGCGCGCAGCGTCGTTGATGGGGAAGCCCGAGTCGTCGTGGAAAAGGCCGGTGATGTGCGGGTGGCTGGGATTGCCGAGCACGTGAGGTGGTTCCGCTTCCGGAACCCAGTTGGGATGCACGTAGCCCGGCGTGAAGTCGAAGTCACCGCTGGTGAGGCGATAACGCCACACCAACTCGGGTGAGAAGTTCTCGCGCATGTGGCCCACCACCTCGTCGGCGAGGAGGGTGACCGGGGTACGGAAGCGTTGGGCGAAGCGGACGGCGGCCACCGTCAGACGGTACATGTCGGCCACGTTGGAGGCGGCCAGCACAATGGCGGGATGGTCACCGTGCGTGCCCCAGCGCGCCTGCATGACGTCACCCTGCGAAGGAGCGGTGGGCCGTCCGGTCGAAGGCCCCACTCGCATGACGTCCACCACCACCAAGGGGGCGCCTGCCACGATGGCATAGCCCAGGCCTTCCTGCATGAGAGAGAAGCCGGGCCCGGAGGTGCAGGTCATGGCCAACTCGCCGGTGAGCGAGGCGCCGATGCATGCGCAGATGGAACCGATCTCGTCTTCCATCTGCACGAAGGCTCCACCCACGCGAGGCAACTCGTCGGACATGGTCTCCATGATCTCCGAGCTGGGCGTGATGGGATATCCGGCGAAGAAACGCACGCCGGCGTCGAGAGCGCCAAGGGCACAGGCCTTGTTGCCCTGCAGAAGGAGGCTGGTCTGATCGACCTGCTCCCGGAACACGTGACTATGCCAGAATTCCATCATCGGTGCAGAGTACCATTCACTCGGGGTTTTTGGGCATATCCGCCTGGCCGGCCTCGGCCGGCCTGAGTTCGCACCACATGTGGGCCGAGCCCCTCAGATAGGCCATCACCACATCGGCGATGTCCTCCATGAGAGCCTCCTGTGAGACCCCGCCCGGGCCGGGCACGCCGGAACGCGAACGCTGCACGTTCTCTTCGCGCGCCGCCTGCCACAGACGCGAGGCGATGCGCGCCGCCCGCTCCGCCCGGTAGGCGCCGATCTCGTCGGCGTGGCGCATGAGGATCTCCACCTCCATGTCCTCCTCCGCCGCCTTGTTGCGGTAGCCGCGCTGGCGGATGAGACGGTCGGTGGCGCCGCTCACCACGAAGGCCTCGTAGAGCTTCTCCGTGCCCCTGATGAGATCGCTCTTGATGCTCATGAGCGTGCGGATGGTGTCCTCCAGCGTGAGGGAATCCCAATCCACCTGGTCGAGACGGGCTCTGAACTCTTCCTCCTCGCGCTCGAGCACGCGTTCGTGCACGGCGTAGAGCAGGGCCGTCTTGTCGGGGAAACGGGCGTAGAGAGTGCCAGTGGAGGTGTGCGACCGGCGCACGACCTCTGCGATGGTGAGAGCTTCGTACCCCTTGCTGCGGATGAGCGCCTCGGCGCTCTTGAGGATGCGTTCGAACGAATCCCTGCTGCGCTGCTGACAGGGCTTCTTGACGGAGCTTCCTATCTGGACCATACGAGTCACCGCGCGATTCTATCATCGTAGAAACGTCGCCAACAAATGTCCCGCGAAGGGTCTTGACAATGGAATCTAGATTCTATATTCTTACGCCAGTCAAGTTCGTCGGGCGCTCTTCCCCCCTCGGGCGTCCGGCGGGCTTAACTATAGAGGAACCCCTTCCTTTTCTCCTGCGCGCGGCGCCCCCTCCGCGCGCAGGGCTTCCCCCCTCCTAGTACACTTGGGCTACCATTGACCATCGTTCCTTGGCAGCATAAGTCAGGCAGCACACGTCGGGCAGCACACGTCAGGCAGCAGAGGTGATCGACATGCCAGAGTCTGTGAAGCTCCACATCGGCGACAAGAGATACCAGCTTCCCGTGGTCGTCGGCAGCATGGACGAGCGCGCCATCGACATCCGCAGATTGCGCGACGAGACACAGTACATCACCCTCGACGAAGGCTACATGAACACCGGCTCCTGCTTCTCGGCCATCACCTTCATCGACGGCGAGAAAGGCATCCTGCGCTACCGCGGCATCCCCATCGAACAGCTCGCGCGGCACAGCACCTTCTTGGAGACGGCCTGGCTGCTCATCTACGGTGAGCTGCCCACGGCCGACCAGCTGAAGAACTGGAGCCGCCTCTTCACCAAGTACGAGATGATCCACGAAGGTCTCTACCATCATTTCGACGGTTTCCCCTCCACCGGACATCCCATGGCCATCCTCTCGGCCATGATCAACGCAGTGAGCTGCTACGAGCCCGACTTGATGGAGATGGAGAGCGAGCGCACCTTCCAAGTGGCGGCCGCTCGTCTCATCAGTAAGCTGCGCACCATCGCCGCCGCCTCCTACAAGGCGTCCATCGGCCAGCCCATCGTGTATCCCAAACCGCACCTGGACTACTGCAGCAACTTCCTGCACATGATGTTCTCCATCCCCTTCGGCGATTACGAACCCGATCCGGAGGTGGTGGACGCGCTGCAGCTCATCCTCATCCTCCACGCCGACCACGAGCAGAACTGCTCCACGAGCACGGTGCGCATGGTGGCTTCCTCGGGAGCCAACATGTTCGCCAGTTGTGCCGCCGGCGTGTGCGCGCTCTGGGGGCCGCTGCACGGGGGTGCGAACGCCGCCGTGGTGGAGATGCTGCAAATGCTGCACGACGACGACATCGATCTGGCCGACTATGTCGCCCGCGTCAAGGACAAGGATTCGAAGCTCAGGCTCTCCGGCTTCGGCCACCGCGTCTACAAGAACTACGACCCGCGGGCCAGCATCCTCAAAGAGCAGGCCGACAAGATGCTGGGCAGACTCAAGAGCCCTGATCCCCTGCTCGAGATCGCCAAGCGTCTGGAGGACATCGCGCTCAACGACCCCTACTTCGTCGAACGCCGTCTCTACCCGAACGTGGATTTCTACTCCGGAGTCATCCTCCGCGCCATGGGCATCCCGGTGAACATGTTCACCGTCATGTTCGCCATGGGCCGGATGCCGGGCTGGATCGCCAACTGGAAAGAGGTGCACGACGCCGACACTCCGCTACAGCGTCCGCGCCAGATCTACACCGGAGAAACGGAGCGCGACTACATGCCCTTGGCTGACAGGCCCGACATGTCCTGCTTGGTACCTGTGCGGGTGAACGGCGTACTCACGTGCGAGGTGCCGACGACCTGACGTCGGCGCGTTTCCTGCGGCCGCGCAACAGCAGAAGCCCGGCCAGCAGCAGGATGAGCACCGCAGCGGCAGACACGGCCCAGGGCAGCACCGTGGTCACGGTGACGAACTCCACAGAGTGACTCCACTCGTCGACGGTGCGATCGCCGGCCAGCAGACGCGCCTCCAGCCGATGTGCCCCGGGGGCGCGCACCACTTCGACGGGGACCTCACTGCGCCCCTGCGGCACCTCGACGGTCAGGCGCGGCGCGCCGTTTATCGTGAGGCCGTCACCCTGCAGATTCACCTCCACGCTTAGGGGGTAGGAGGCTTCGTTCTCAACCTCCAGCACCACCGTACCTGTCCGGCCCATCACTCTGGATCCGCGGGCCCCGACGACCATCACCTTGTCCAGTTCCTCGTCCGCGATGCGCTCCGCTTCCAGCGCGTAACGCAGCCCCACGGTGGCCGCCCGCGGGTCGGCTCCCGGTCGTGACCACCAGTCGCTCTCCGCCGTGTAGAGCAGCAGACGGGCGCGCTCCACCGAGTCGGTCGTGTCACCCGCGGCTGAAGCCAGCGCTTCCACAGCCGCCCGGGTCCGTGCGGCTGCAGCCAGTAGAGAAGCAGCCACGTAGCCCGTCGAGGCCCGACTCGGACGGTCGAGGTAGATGGGACGCGAGCCGGGGGCATGCATCCGCACCAATTCTTCCAGAGTGACGCTCCTCACCAGCGCAGAGCCGGTGAGCACCGTTCCCAATCCCTCCATGAAGGAGGCCGTGGGCAGGGGGTCCGCAGCGGGAGGCATGAGCACCAGTGCCGTGGCGCCTGTCTCAGCCAGGCGCGCGGCAAGCGTGGCCCAGAACAGCGCCATGTCGGGAGAGATCCCCAACGCCCGACTCAACCCTCCGTCCACGAAGACCAGGGTGATGCGCTCCCCTTCCCCATCGTGCACACGAGCCGTGACGGCTCCCTCGGCTGGTGCTTCGGACAGGTCTTGAGACACGATGTCAACGACCAGAACATGGTCGAGAGAGGCGCGGCTGAAGGCGGCCACGCTCTGCGTGGAGAGATCGACATCGGGCGAGAAGCCCCCGCTGATGAGGGTATCCAGCCCCAATGTGCGCTGGAGGGTCTGTTTGCCCAGACGCACCTGCTCGATGCCGTCGTCCCAGCCTGGTGCCGCCAGCGCGACGGTCGACGCGCCCGCGTACGGCGCCGTCGCCACATCGGTACCGTCGGAGGCGGATAGCGTCTTAAGAGCGGTTAGTGCCGCTGCGGCTCTCTGCGCGCGCTCGTCCGAGGGCGCGACCTCCTCCGTCTGCCCGTCTGCGGGGGCGAGGACGTAGCCGTCGCTCATCTCGCCCATCTGGGTCAGGAGGATGGGTTCAAGGGCAAGAGTGAACCGCCATCCAGGGAACGCCTCCCTGAGCCCACTCAAGACCGAGACAGCACCCGCTCCCCAAGACTGCGCACCTCCAGACGCCCCCGACACCGTCAATGCATCCGAGATGCCGTCGTCAAAGAACGTACCATCCGGGTCACGGTGGACCCCTTGCACTATCGGCCACACGCAGGCGACGTCCAAAGGCGTGCCGTCGCCCGCGATACGTGCCAGCCAGTGACTCCCCTTCGCGACGACGACGTCACCAGAGGTGAGGATGACGGTGACCAGGTACGCGCCCGGCTGCGCGACCGCCGCCGCGGGGATGGTGACAGCCACGGTCATCTCCCCAGAGGCCGAGCCCGAGGCCGGGTCGACGACCGACGCAGGCGACGCATCCGTCAGCATGACGATCTGGGGATCGGGCAGTCGTGGGACAGGCGCGCCCACGTCGTCTCTGCCCACCGGACCATACACGCGTGCAGCCATCTGCGCTGGCGCGACGGCCTCCACCCCTTCAGGCGCATTCTCGACGGCAAGTCTTCCCAGGACCTCGGACGGACCGGTGACGGACAGTCTCACCCCTTCGGTCGTCGCCGTGACAGCTGTGGCCGGGGTGAGAGCCAGAAGATCATCGCCGGGTGCCGCGACCGCCGGCGGCGCATGCAGGGCGAAGAGGAATATGATCGCCAGACCCGCGAGCAGCGCGGTGACACGCCACGGCACACATCCAGTGAGGGGACGCGGGGCGGGCATGAACCCGGACTTCAATCCTCGGACGTATCGGCGGCGTAGAGCTGCTTACGCACTCGGAAGACGGTGCCTTCCGTCTGATCGTCGGTCTGTTCCACAGAGTCGACCAGGGCCTGGATGATGGTGAGCCCCAGGCTCCCCTCGCTGACGGGGTCTGCGAAGGCCGCAGCGGGCAGCCGCAGCGCAAGATCGGGGTTCGACAGGGTAAGGAGCCACGAGTCCACATCCACCTCGAACTCCATCTGGAGTGTCGAGCACGATCCAGCCCCGCTTCCCGCCGAGATCCCTCCCTGAGCGCTTACCGACTCAGAATGAGCCGCGTCTTGAGCGGTGAAGAAGAACGAACAGAGCTCGGAGACCACAAGCTTGAGATCGGTGACGGCCTCGTCGTTCCAGCCCTGTTGGGCACCCAACGATCCGGCCACGAGTCTGCCCAGGGCCAGGTACTCCGGCTTGCAGGGGATGACCAGGGAAACGGAGGACTGCGTCCCACTCGCCTCGACCACTTCATCCCCTTCTGCGCCACGGACCTCAGCGCGACTCGTGTTGATGGCTCCGACTCGGGTGATACCCGCCGCCGATGGGCTCCTAACCTTGGATGGAGGAGAGCCTGCCCGGGCATAGTCGTCCAGACACAGCGATTATGCCGACCCAAGACCCACGAGGCAAGCCGCTGGCATCACCCGGGCTGCCTCAACTCTGCACGAGGTTCAGGTCCTCCCCGCAGACGGAGCAGCGGCCTTCGCGGACCCAAAGGGTCACTCTGGCTTCGTCCCGCTCCACGACGGTGCGGCCGCAGCTGGGGCAGATGGTGTTCCGGCCGGGGTGGCCGGGCACGTTGCCTACATAGACGAACTTGAGTCCCGCCTTCTTCCCCAAGGCCAGGCCTCGCTCCAGGGTCTTGATGGGCGTGGGCGGTAGATAGGAGAGCTCGAAGTCGGGCAGGAAACGAGTGACGTGCCAGGGCGTATTCGCGCCCAACTCGTCGCGCACCTGGACGGCCATGGCGGTGAGCTCGTCGTCGCTGTCGTTCAGCCCCGGCACGATGTTGGACACCACCTCAACATGACATCCGTGCACTTCCTGAGCCCGCACCACTCTTGCGTGGACGACGGCCGGGTCTCTGACCTTGCTCAGCCGCGCCCAGCCCTCCGGGCCGGGCGCCTTCAGATCGAGCTTGAACGCATCGATCACGGGACCCACGTAGTCGAGCGCGGCTTCGCTCATGTAGCCCGCCGTGACGAAGGCGGTGTAGAGCCCCGCATCTTTGAAAGCCCGGCACACGTCGTGCACGTACTCGATCCACACCACCGGCTCGTTGTACGTGAACACCACCCCGGCAAGCTTGTGCTTGCGCGCCATTGCCACGGCCTCGGCCGGCGGCAGGACAGGCAGGCGGACGGTCTCCGTGCGCGGGTTGGCGTGAGAGATCTGCCAGTTCTGGCAGCCGAGACAGAGCACGTTGCAGCCGTGACAGCCAAGCGAGAGCGCTCGGGTGCCGGGGTGGAAATGGAAGAACGGCTTCTTCTCTATCTCGTCACTGACCACACTGGCCGGACGTGCATAGGTGAGGCTCACCAACACACCGTCGCGCACCCCCCGCGCTTTGCAGAGGCCTTCCGACCCCTCGGAGATGGAACACTCGTGTGGGCACAGGGTGCAACGCACCGCTCCCAACCCGTCCTTCTCCGCAAAAAGGGCAGGCACCGGGGCCGGAGATTCATCGTGGGCCACAGTTGTGGCCTGGGGGTTGCGAGGGTGAGGATCCATAAGCGGGTGCGAGTATAGCAGCCCAAAAGTTAGACAGAGCAGCCGAATCGTGGTACTAATGCACGTTGGCGTATCACCATGCAGGGAGTTCTTCCTGGGGCGCCTACTCAGGCGGACCCCGAACCAGACCAGGAGGTTGGAGAGTTGAAGAAGTATCACGCCATCTGGGTCGTGCTGCTGATGCTGGCACTGATCCTTGTCCCGGTTGTGGCCGGTTGCGGCGACGACGAGACCGCGACCACGGCGGCTGAAAGCACCGATACCACCGCTTCCGAGGGCGAGGAG
The DNA here is from genome assembly GCA_040772905.1 of Thermoleophilia bacterium. Classification (GTDB taxonomy): domain Bacteria; phylum Actinomycetota; class Thermoleophilia; order RBG-16-64-13; family RBG-16-64-13; genus JAXGXJ01. Next base: position 39,208 of record JAXGXJ010000013.1, read on the forward strand.
GCAGGCCTCAATCCCACCGGGCCGGCCGCTGAGGCCGCCGACGCGGCCGTGGCCGCCGTGACCAAGTCCGACGCCATCGAGACCCCCAAGACCATCAAAGAGGGCATCCTGCAGGCCGGTTCTGACACCGCCTTCCCGCCCATGGAGTTCTCTGACGGCAAGGGCGGCTACATCGGCTTCGACGTCGACCTGTGCACGGCCATCGCCAAGAAGATGGGCGTGGAGCTGGAAGTCATCTCCACCGCCTGGGACGGCATCATCCCTGCCCTCATGGGTGACCGCTTCGACGTGATCATGTCGGCCATGAGCATCACGCCCGAAAGGCTGGAGCAGATCAACTTCACCGATCCGTACCTGCCCGGCATTCTTGCCATCTCCACTCCCAAAGACGCACCCATCGCCGACGCAGCCGGCCTGGCCGGTAAGATCGTGGGCGTGCAGGTCGACACCACCGGCCAGTTCGCCGTGGAGGAAGTCGAGGGCGTGAAAGAGATCAAGAAGTACGCCACCATCCTCGAGGCTTTCATGGACATGGACGCCGGCCGGGTGGAGTGCGTGGTCAATGACGAGCCAGTGAACGCGTACGTGATCGCCACCAACAAAGCCTATAGCGAGAAATACGCCAACACCGGCGGTATCGTCACCGACAACAGCTACGGCTACGCCATCAAGAAGGAGAACACGGCCCTCATGGATGCCATGAACGCGGCCATGAAAGAGCTCCGGGCCGAGGGCGTGTACCAGAAGATCCTGGACAAGTGGGGCCTCACCGGCAACTAGCCGGGGGTCCATCGGTCACCGGCACTGCAGTAGGAATCACGACCATAGCCACGCCACCGGCAGACCTGGCGCGGGGGCCGAAGCGGACGCTTCGGCCCCCGGCATCTCATGACCGCCACTCGGCGGCTCAGGTCCAGGCGGGCCTTTAGGGGGTACAGTGGGCGACCTCGCAGCTGCATTCTTCGACGGCGAGATCTTCAGGGACTCTATCTGGCTCCTCATCAAGACCCTCCCCACGGTCATCGAGGTGCTGGTGCTGGGCATCGTGTGCTCGTATGCATGGGGATTGATACTGGCGTTGCTGCGCCTCTCACGCTTCCGTGTGGTCAAGTATCTGGCCGGGGCGTACATCGACTTTTTCCGCGGACTACCGCTGCTGCTGCTGCTGGTGTTCGTCTACTCGGGTCTGGCCATCGCGGGACTGAGGTTGACCGCTCTGATGGCGGCCGTGATCTCGCTGACGTTGTGCTACGGCGCCTACTCGGCCGAGATCTTCCGGGCCGGCATCCAGGCCATCTCCAAGGGACAGACCGAGGCGGCCCGTTCATTGGGTATGAGCGGCGGCCAGGCAATGCGCTACGTCATCCTGCCTCAAGCGGTCAAGCTGGTGGTGCCGCCGCTCACCAACGAGTTCATCGCCATGATCAAAGACACCTCGCTGCTTTCGGTCATTTCGGTGCCCGAGCTACTGTTCACCGCCAAGGAGAAGATGGGCGTGGTGGCCAATCCCACCCCGCTCACCGTCGCGGCCATCATCTATGTGGTGTTCACCATCCCCCTCATCCGAGTGGCAGCGAAGCTGGAGAAGCGCAAACGGACCAGCGGCGCGTCGAAACCGGCAGACGCTGCGATCCCTCACGGGGGTGAGATGCATTGAGCGCCATGATCGAACTCATCGATGTGCATAAGCAGTTCGGGCACTTGAAGGTCCTTCAGGGTGTCGACCTGACCGTGCAGAAGGGCGAAGTGGTGGTGGTCATCGGACCCTCGGGATCGGGCAAGTCGACCATGCTGCGCTGCATCAATGGCTTGGAGGCCATCCAGAAGGGCAAGGTCATCATCGAGGGTGAGGACCTGCACGGCCACGGCACCGATCCCAACAAGATCCGGCAGAAGATCGGCATGGTCTTCCAGCAGTTCAATCTCTTCCCCCACAAGAACGCCCTGCAGAACGTCATGCTCGCGCCCATGAAAGTGCAGAAGAAGTCCAAGGACGAAGTCGAGACCATCGCCCGTGACCTGCTGACCAAGGTGGGCATGTCCGAGAAGGCCGACGCTTTCCCCGAAGAACTCTCCGGTGGTCAGCAACAGCGCGTGGCCATCGCCCGCGCCCTCGCCATGCAGCCCGACATGATGCTGTTCGACGAGGTCACATCCGCCCTCGACCCCGAACTGGTGGCGGAAGTGCTGGGCGTGATGCAGAACCTGGCCCTGGGCGGCATGACCATGGTCGTGGTCACCCACGAGATGGGCTTCGCGCGCGAAGTGGGCACCCGCTTGGTGTTCATGGATGGCGGCGTGGTGGTGGAGGAGGGCGATCCGCGGGAGATGATCGCGAATCCCAAGGAACCGCGCACGCAGAAGTTTCTCAGCATGGTGCTCTAGCAGCGCCGGAACCGCCCCGCCGGGTGGGCCCCGAGTCGCGGGGCTCCTCCCACGCCCCACCCACGCCCTCTCGGCTGCTCTAGGCGCGCTCCTCTTCGGAGGCGATGGATTCAGGTAGAGCAGCATCCGCCTTCAGGCGACGCGCCGAGATACGCTGACGCACGAAGTGGTAGAAGGCAGGGAGCACCGAAAGGGCGATGATCCCCACCACCAAGTACTGCAGATTGTGGGCTACGAAGGGGATGTTGCCGAACAGATAGCCCGCTGTCACGAACAGCCCCACCCAGGCCACGGCCCCGATCACGTTGAAGGCCACGAAGCGGCTCGACTGCATGCGCGAGACGCCGGCCACGAAGGGGGCGAAGGTGCGGATGAAGGGGAAGAAGCGAGCAAACGAGATGGTCTTGCCGCCATGCCGCTCGAAAAAGGCCTCGGTCTTCTCGATGTACTTCGGTTTGATCACCCGATCCAGGCGCCCCGAATCGAGGATGCGTCTACCCCAGGCCCGCCCGATCCAGTAGTTGACGAAGTCACCGATGACGGCCGCCGAAAGCACAACCAGGTAGAGGAGCCAGATGTCGACCTTCCCGGCAGACACGGCTGCGACGGCGCCACCCGCAAAGAGCAGTGAATCGCCGGGCAGGAACGGCGTGACCACCAGACCGGTCTCGAGGAATATGATGAGGAACAGCAGAGCGTAGATGACGACGCCATACTGCGCCACCCAATCCTGCAAGACCACATCGAGATTGAGGAAGAGGTCGGTCAGGAACTGCATGTGTCTCCCACCATCGGGGTCGAGCGTCGATCATCGAGCCGGGAGCGCCACAGCGGGCGCCGCCCGGAGCACAGGCTGGTTATTCTACAGGAACCCTGCCGCCCGCAGTACTCTCGACGCGCTCTCCCAATGGGTCGCGGGCCAGGTGATGCGGTCACAGACCGCGCAGTAGCGGAACTCTGTCTGAGTCTCGGCTACGTAGGCCGGCACCCGGAGTCGCGCCTGTTCCACAGTGAGGACTTCCAGCCTCTCGTTGCAGACCAGACATCGGGCCGGCCCTCGCCTGCACAGCCCCAGTTCCACCCTCAGCTGGCGCAGTTGCTCCTCGACGTGGTCGCCGCGGAGAAGGACCGCGGTCACATCACCACGGCGCACGGGCCGCCGTTCGATGACCAGGGTGTCGCGAGTCAGAAGCACGCGCCCGTCCGCCTGTGCCCGTGCGAGTAGGCCGGCGACGTCATCTCCCGACTCCCACACCGCATCGTATCCCAACAAGCGGAGCCAGCGGGTCAAGCGCCCCAGCGTTCGGTCGACAAGGAAGCGGGGCATCCGCTCATCCACAGCCGCAGGAGAGGTCTCCATCACCGACCCAGACCCACTACAACGCGGCCATCCCGGGGTCGGCGCTCAAGCAAGCCCGCCTCTCACAGGCGGCCCAGGTCCCTCAAGCGACCCAGGCCGTATTCGAAACACTCCCGCAGCCGGTCTTCCAGATCGTCGAGCGGCAAGGGTTCCGCCATGCCTCCCGACCGCCTGCGCAGGTCTTGCTCCACCTGCCCGGCCATGTGGATGGTCTCGTCATCCAGACGGTGCATGAACTCCCGCGGTCCCAGCCGCTCCAACAGAGCCGAAAGATAGTCCCCGCAGGCCGCGAACGCCTGCGTAGGATCGGCGATGCCCGGTGAGCGCAACTCGAGATAGTAGACGGTGAAGCTGCGCTTGCAGGCCAGGCGCAGGGTCTGGAGACGGTCCTCCGCCATCAACGAGTGTAGGCCACCTCACGCCACGAGGGATGCGGCGGTGGGCCTATCTGCCGCGAGGGATGCCCGGCGGGATAGTAGACGAAGGTGCATTGCTCGTCGTCGAACGCGACCTCCAACTGCGATTCGATGAGGCGCAGATCGAGCCAAGCGCTGCGGAACACCAGCTCGCGCAGCCAGTACACCAGAGACTCGTCGTGCAGTTGGAGAACCTCGTCCCCACGCTGGATGAGGTACTCGCCCAGCGGACTGACGGGGTAGTCGATGCTGCCTCCGGCCACGAGCTGCACCAGGTCGGCGCACTCATCGTGGCGGAGCATGCCCGAGTCCACCAGGCCCAGTTCGACCGCGGCCATCTCCACACGTTGGCAGAAATCGACGCTGTTGAAGCCGTAGCGGAAACTCCTGAACTCGAGGATGTAATCCTCGCCGGAGCAGTAGTTCGGATGGGTATGACGGTGCTCAGGCGCCATCTGCTTCCCCTAGGATATAGGAGCCGGATACCACCCGTATTGTAGCAAGGACCGGCATGGGTCGAACCATGAGCGCGGGCCCGGGCCGCCCGGGCCCGCGCTTGTCCGGCCCTGGGGCAAGACTCATAATGGGAGCATGCACAGGCGCATCAAACCGATATCGCTCGTCTCGACCCTCGTCCTCGTCCTGGCACTGCTCCTCGCCCTGACATCCGTCGCGTCCTGCGGCGGCGACGAAGGGGGCGACCCACGCGCCATCCTGACTCAAGCATCGGCGGCCATGAAGAAGATCCGTGGCTTCCACTTCGTCTACGAGGTGCAGAAGCCGGCCTCGGCCCAGCCCGGCAAAGGACTGGAGATCGCCCGCATCACAGGCGACGTGAACGCCGACGGCGACATGCAGGCCGATGTGGATGTGACGCAAGCGGGCATCCCGCTCACCATCCAACTCGTGGTGGTGGACGACACCCAGTACTTCAACTTCATGCCCGGCTCGAACAGCTGGCAGGCAGTAGCGGCGGCGGAGAGCCCGGTAGGGGAATTAAGCCTCACCGCAGGCACCATCCGCATCCTCGACCAGATCACCCAGACCTCTTACGAGGGCCGCGAGAGCAAGCAGGGAGTGAAGACCCACCATGTGAAGGGCACGGTGGCCGCCGCGGACGTGGAGGCCATCGCCGGGGCTGTGAACACCGATGAGCCCTTCCCCACCGATCTTTGGATCGGAGTGGACGACGGTTACGTCTACGAGGTGCAGATCGCCGGAGCGGCCACCCCCAGCGAAGACCCCGATATCCGGCGCAGCATCGTGCTCTCGCGCTTGGACAACTACGTAGAGATCAAGGCCCCGCAGTAAGGTGCGCTCAGAGCCGGGCATGACCGAGGCCCAGGCCGGCGGCGACGCCCAGGCCGCAGAAGGCCGGGTCCCGCGGACGGCCGTCCTGGCCATGGTGGTGCTGGGCGCGGCCGTGTTCGTGGCCGCGCTCGATCAGACCATGGTCCTCACGGTCATGCCATCGATCATGCGCTCTCTGTACATCGACGTGCGCAACCTCAACGACGCCGGCTGGATCATCACCGGATATCTGCTGGGCTACACCGTGGCCATGCCTCTCTTCGGCCGTTTGGCCGACGTGTGGGGGCGACGCCCCATGTACGTGCTGGCCTTGGTTCTGTTCATGGTGGGGAGCGCGTTCTGCGTGGTGCTCACCCGTCTGGACCTCTTCGTGGCCGCCCGTGTGGTGCAGGCTGCGGGCGGGGGCGCTCTGGTGCCCATAGCCATGGCGGCCTCGGCCGACATGTTCCCCCCCAACCGCCGGGCTTTGGTGCTGGGCATCATCGGGGGGGCGGCTGAGGCCGGAGGTGTGCTGGGACCCATCTATGGAGCCGGCCTGGCCGCGCTGTGGGACTGGCGCCTCATCTTCTTGGTGAACGTACCTCTGTGCGTGGTGCTCATCGCGGTGTCGTGGCACCTACTGCGGCCTCAGGCCAGGCTCGCGGTCGAGGACAGTCGGACCGAGCCCGCCGGGTCGGACCAGACGGTGACACGCGTAGCCGGCCCGCGTGCGTCAGCGCACGGCCGCGTCGACTACATCGGAGCAGCTCTCATGGCCCTCGCGCTGGCGGGGGTGACCATCGGCCTGGGGACGGGCACACAGACCATCAACACCACCGATCCCACCTCCGCGGTCCCCATCCGCTGGCCGTGGTTGGCAGCGAGCGTGGTGGCCTTCGTTGCCTTCGTCCTCTTCGAGCGACGACACAGCCACCCGCTCATACGACTGGATTTCTTCCGCCGAGCAGGATTCGCGGTGGCCAACCTGGCCAACTTCCTGGTGGGAGCGGCACTCATCATCGGGATGGTGGAGATACCCCTCTACGCGTACACGCTGTTCGGGATGACCGAGATCGAGGGCGGCCTACTCCTCATCCGCCTTACGTTGATGATCCCGGTGGGCGCCGTCGTCGGCGGCTGGTTGGCCGACCTTGTGGGCTATCGCATCACTGCGGTACTCGGCTTCTTGGTGGCTTGCGCAGGCTATCTGCTGGTGAGCCGCTGGCCTATCGACCCCTCGGGGTGGCTCATGACCCGCGACCTGGTCATCAGCGGATTCGGCTTCGGACTTGTCATCGCGCCCATCGGCGCCAGCGTGATCGCCTCGGTGGGACGGCTGTGGATGGCCACCGGGTCCGCCCTGGTCACCGTCTCGCGCATGGTGGGCATGGTGGTGGGACTGTCGGCCCTCAGTTCCTGGGGAGTGCAGCGCTACAACTCACTGGCCTCGCAGATACAGATCCCCATCGTCCGTCCGGAGGGTCTGAGCGACGCGGAATGGCAGGCGCTCAAGGACTCGGCGTCAGCAGCCACCCGGGCCGCCCTGCATGACGTGTTCAGCGAGTTCTTCCTCATCGCCGCGGTGATCATCGGCCTGGCCATCATCCCTTCCCTCTTCCTCTACCGGCGCAGGGTCAAGGGCGCGGGCCGCATCCCCTTCCTGCCTCACTAGGGCTACACCCCGCCATCAGCAGTAGCGCATCTCACGCGTGTTCCATCCGACCCCTCGGCTACAATATGGTCAATCCGTACGCGAGTGGAGGAAGGCACGTGAACGACGATCAACTCGACCTGGGGACTGCATATGGTCTCCCTCCACGCCGGCCGGAAGCGCCACGCGACGGGACCTCCGCCCGAACGGACGAGCAGGCCGACTCAAGCCGCGACCGGCCGCCTCGCATAGCTGTCTGCGACCTCGTGCCGGGCACCACCGTCAACGGTGTCTACCTGCTGTCGGCCAAGGAGACCCGCACCACCAGGGCGGGCAAGCCCTTCTACAAACTGCGCGTGAGCGACCGCACCGGCACTGTCGACTGCACCGTGTGGGAGATCGACCAGATGGAAGAGGGGGCCGGCGCCGGGGATCTGGCACAGGTGAGCGCGCGAGTCACCGAGTACCAGGGTAAAGCCCAATTGGAGGCCTCCTCGGTCGCCGTCGCCCCCAGCGACAGCGCCTGCCCACGAGACTTCCTGCCCTGCACCTATCGTGACATCGATGAACTCAGGGGATTCCTGGAGTTCCACATAGGCTCCGTCTATGACCGCGACTACAGCGCTCTGCTCCAGTCCATCTTCGGTGATCCCGAGTTCCTTGACACGTTCGTCACGGCACCAGCGGCCAAGCTGTTCCATCACGCTTATCTTGGAGGGTTGGTGGAGCACACGGTGAGCGTGGCCGAGATGTGCGACTTCGTCGCGCAGCAGTACGCGCGTGTCGACCGCGATCTGTTGCTCACGGCCGCGTTGCTCCACGACGTGGGCAAGACCCAGGAACTGTCGTTCGACACAGCCATCGATTACACCGACGCCGGCCGCTTCCTGGGGCACGTCATCCAGGGCGTGACCCTGGTCGCGGACCACGCGAAGCGTCTACCCGGCTTCCCCGAGGACAAATTGCAGCAGCTGCTCCACTGCATCGTCAGCCATCACGGTGAACTGGAATGGGGCTCGCCCAAGCGGCCCAAGACCATCGAGGCGCTCATACTGCACCATGTGGACAACCTCGATGCCAAGGTCAAGGGGTTCTTGGAGATCGTGGACGGTTCACGCGACGCCTCGTGGACCGACCTGCGCAACCTGTTCAGGCGGCCGCTGCACGTGCCTCGGGCCGCTCACCAGGAGGAGGACTTCCTTCCTCCCAGCGACGACGAGCGCCAGCGCACCTGATAGGTCGCGCCCTCGGCAGGGACGGCTCAGTACTGCTCTTCGCTCAGAAGCCGGTCGATCTTGGCCTCGATGTCGTCCGCGTCGCTCTCGTCGTCGACCGCGCGCGGCTCCTGCGGCGCAGTCTGGGCATCCACCTCCTGCGACGCCTCATCACCCATGCCGGTCTGAGCCTCCGCAGCTTTCGCTTTCAGGCGGTTGCGCGCCTCTTCGATGCGGGCACGCATGACGTCGTAGTTGAGACTCGTCTCGAGCTCGCTGGGAGTAGGACGCAAGACGTCGTCTGACACCGAGAGCGCTCCTGTCATGCGGCTGCGCAGGTCACCCTCGGCCTCGGGCTCGCTGATGACCGTCGGCCGGTCCATCCGTACTCCCAGTTCTTCGAAGAAGGAGTCATCGGCCACCTGTATCTCGACAACCGGGGCGGGCTCCTCTTCCACGAGAGGCTCCACCTCCTTGGCAGCCAGGTCCGACAGGAGGGATGTCACCTCAGCCTCAGCCGCCGCTGTTTGGTCCACCTCAGCCTCAGCCGCCTCAGGCTCCGCCACACCCTCGGTCGCCGCAGGCTCGTCCTCGGCGATCTGGAACGGTTCCTCCAGTTCCTCCCGTATACGCCTCCTGCTCTCTTCGATGCGCGCGCGCAGTTCCTCCGCGGTGATGACTGTCGTCGGGCGCTCGACCGGCGGCGGGGCGACCTCGGGAGCCTCTTCCACTACCACAGGCTCCACGACGTGCGCGAGCTCATCCTCAGCCAATAGCGCTTCCGCGCGGCTGGACTGCTCCACGATCTCCGACGGCAACTCCGGCTCGGGTGTCGACTCAGGCTCCGGCTCGACCTCGAGTGTCGACCAAGGCGCGGCTTCGGACTCGAGCTCGACCTCGGCCGTGGGCACAAACAGAGGTTCCCAAGCGGCCTCCTCCGTCGGAGCTGCGGCTACAGGCGTCTCGGCGACCGGGGGCGCGGACAGGGGCTCGGTCCTGTCGATGATCTGATACGCGCCCGGCCCCTTCAGGGCGGTGCGCGCCTGCCGGCGAGAAAGGAAGAACCCCAGGGCGGCCCCAAGTACCCCACCCAGGAGAAACCTCAGAAAGCCACCCATCTGAAACGTCCTCCTTCGCACGTTTATTCCTTGCCGCGACGGCAGTCCATAGTCATTCGACGCAGGACTCTCTCCGCCTCCCTGGCGGAGTCCCCACCGTCCACCCCGGCCCACCCCGCACTTTGTTCCCCGCACCTCTCTCCAAGTGTCTATCGGCCGACATCAGCCGAGCTCGAAAGCCCTCCGAACGTCATCCCCCCGAGTCATCGCCTGCCCGGAGAGTCCGCATGCGCTCCAAGAAATCACCCAGCCGCGCTTCGTACCCGTTCTTTGTCGGATGATAGAACTCCCGTCCCTGCAACGTCTCGGGGAGATACCGTTGCCCGTTGTATCCCCCGGTGTCATGAGGATACTCGTATCCCACCCCATGCCCCAGCTTCTGGGCTCCGGAGTAACCGGTGCTGCGCAGGGATACCGGCGGGAGCTGAGCCCCATGCTGCTCGACTTCTTCGAGCGCGGCACCTATCCCCAAGAACGAGGCGTTCGACTTGGGAGCGCAACTCAGGTAGGTGACGCCCTGGGCCAGGTTGATGCGACACTCGGGCATGCCGACGAACTCCACCGCTCTCGAGACAGCCACCGCCACCTCCAAGGCTCTGGGGTCGGCGTTACCCACATCCTCAGAGGCGAAGATGACCAAGCGGCGCGCGATGAACTTGGGATCCTCGCCGGCCGTCAGCATGACCGCCAGATAGTAGAGGGCGGCATCGGGGTCGGAGCCGCGCAGGCTCTTGATGAAGGCCGAGATCGTGTCGTAGTGGGCGTCGCCACCCTTGTCGTAAAGCACCAGTTTCCGCTGAGCGGCCTCCTCTACCGTAGCGAGGTCGAGCTCGGGCAGCTTCTTGGCGCTCGCGAGCACCAGAGCCCGTTCCAGCGTATTGAGGGCACGTCGTGCGTCTCCAGCCGCCGCGGCAGCGATGACGCTGAGGACCTCCGGAGAGACCGCCGGCACCGGCGCAGTCCCCGATTCCTCCACCCCCTGTCCCGCAGCGTCACCCTCACCGCGATGGGCGTCCGGGTCCGTGGTGACTCCAGCCCCGGCCGCCAGAGCACGCTCCAACAGAGTCCTGACCGCCTCGGGTCCTAGAAGACCGAAGCGATAGAGCTCACAGCGCGAGATCAGTGCCGGGATGACCTCGAAGTAGGGGTTCTCGGTGGACGCTCCTATGAGGGTCACGATGCCATCCTCGACAGCATGAAGAAGTGCGTCCTGCTGCGCCTTGGAAAAGCGATGGATCTCGTCGATGAAGAGCACCGTCCGCCGGCCGCGCTCGGCCCGCGCGTGGGCGGCCCGCTCGATGACCTTCCTGACGTCGGCCACTCCGGAATCGACCGCGGAAAGCTCCTGGTAGATGGAGCCGGTCTGAGCGGCCGCCAGACGTGCCACGGTGGTCTTGCCCGTGCCGGGCGGCCCGAAGAAGATCATGGAGCCCACCGTGGCGGTCTCGAGCGCCACCCGCAGCGGCGCGCCCGGGCCCAGCAGATGCTCTTGCCCCACCACGTCGTCCAACCGGCGAGGGCGCATCCTGGCGGCGAGCGGCCCGCGCTCGGATAGATCGGCCTCCAAGCCGGCGCTGAACAGATCGGGTTCCATCCAGGTGATTCTAGCAGCGAGCGCCCGGCTGAGCGGCGGCAGAGCAGCGGGCCGGTCTCGACGGCCGGCTATTCGAGGCTCGTGAACGCGCCCATGTGCAGGAACTTCTGCCGCCGGTTCTGCAGGCGCGCTGAGGGTGCTGACCGTTCGAGGTCGTTCAATGCCAGTTGGATCTCGTGGAACACACGGCGGACGGTGGCGTTCGCGTCGAGATGGGCCCCGCCCGGCGGCTCCGGGATGACGGCATCGATGAGATGCAGATCGAGCAGGTCGGACGCGGTCAGGCGCAGCGCCTCCGCGGCCCGTGGCGCTTCGGCGGCATCGCGCCAAAGCAGTGCGGCACACCCTTCCGGCGAGATGACCGAGTACACCGAGTTCTCCAACATGAATACTCGATCGGTGACGCCCAGGGCCAGCGCACCACCCGAGCCTCCCTCGCCGATGACCACTGCCACGGTGGGCACCCGCAGTCCGGCGAACACCTCGATGCTCCGCGCGATGGCCCCGGCCTGTCCGCCCTCCTCCGCCTCCTTGCCCGGATACGCGCCGGGTGTGTCGATGAGGGTGACCACGGCAAGACCGAACTTCTCCGCCATCCGCGCCAGACGCATGGCCTTGCGGTAGCCCTCAGGCCTGGCCATACCGAAGGTGTGCTCCTGCCGCTCCTTTAGGGTGTGACCCTTCTGGTGTCCGATGAACATCACCCGCCGCCGGCCCACGCTGCCCAAGCCCCCGATGACGGCACGGTCGTCGCCGTGCAGACGATCACCGCGCAGCTCCAGGAAATCGGGTACGGCGATGCGCAGGTAGTCCAGGGTCTGCGGACGCTCCTGATGCCGCGCGACCTGCACCGCCTGCCACGCCTTGGCGCTGGGTTCGCGGTTACGCAACGAGTTGAGCCGGTCCTGGATCTTCTTGATCTCCTCGGAGTAACTCACTCCCGGCAGTGCAGGCAGGTTGCGCAGCTCCTGCAGTCGCTGCAGCAGGCGCAACGCCTCAGTCTGATACGACCGGCTGAGCGGTGACTTGCCGGCGACAGGGTGCGGCTGCACGGGGCTATCGTCCGGCATGTCCGTCAAACCCACTGTCGGACAGGAACCCCAGGCAGCGCACGAGTGTGTCTTTCAACTGCCTCCTATCCACCACCATGTCCACCTGTCCGTGCGCCAGCTGCGATTCGGACGAGCCGAAATCGGGTGGGAGCTTCTCACGCGTGGTCTGCTCGATGACGCGCGCACCGGCGAACCTCATGACGGCCCCCGGCTCGGCGATGATGATGTCGGCGATGGTGGCAAAACTGGCCAGCACGCCGCCCGTGGTGGGATGGGTGAGCACGCTGATGAAGGGGAGTCCCGCCTCCCCCAGTATCTGCACCGAGACCACTGTCTTCGCCATCTGCATGAGCGAGTAGAGTCCTTCTTGCATACGGGCTCCGCCCGAGGCCGCGACGATCACCAACGGCGTCTTGCGACTCACAGCGCTCTCGGCCAAGCGGCGGAAGGTCTCTCCCACCACTGACCCCATGGAGCCTCCTAGGAAGCGGAAGTCCATGACCCCCAGTGCCGTCGGCTTCCCGCCCATCTCGCATTCCACAGCGGCCAAGCCCTCGGTGAGGCCGGTCTCGATCTGAGCCTGTGACAAGCGTTCGGGATAGGGGCGCAGATCTACGAACTCCAGAGGGTCGCCCGCCCGCAGACCTTGGGCGACGAAGTGCACTGTGCCCCGGTCGCCCAACTGCGCGATGCGCGCCGGGGCGGACATCACGAAGTGATACCCGCACTCGGGGCACACGCGGAGCGAAGCCTCCAGATGGGCGGCAGGGATGAAGCTCTGGCAACGCCGGCAGCGTTCGCCCTCGCCCGCTGGCTCGACCGGCGGTTCCTTCTTGGTGACCTGTACGGTTACATACTTAGCCATGCCAAGCGCGGAACACGATGGCGGCGTTGTGGCCGCCGAAGCCGAAGCTGTTCGACATGGCCACCTCCACCGTGGCCTCGCGGGCGACGTTGGGTACGTAGTCGAGGTCGCAGAGCGGATCGGGACGATCGAGGTTGATGGTGGGCGGGACCCTACCCTGCTGGATGGTGAGGACGGTGGCGGCTGCCTCCAAGGCGCCGGCCGCGCCCAGACAGTGGCCGACGACGCTCTTGGTCGAGCTGACCATCACTTTCTGTGCATGGCCGCCCAGCGCCAGCTTGACGGCCCGAGTCTCCATGGCGTCGCCCAAAGGCGTAGAGGTGCCGTGCGCGTTGATGTAGTCGACGTCGCTGGGTTCGATGCCCGCGTCGCGGATGGCCCTGCTCATGGCCAAGCCCGCCGGCTCTCCGGTCTCGTCGGGCTCGGTGAGGTGATACGCGTCGCCGGTCAGGCCGTAGCCCACCATCTCGGCATAGATGTGAGCCCCACGGCGGAGGGCGTGCTCCAACTCCTCGAGCACCAACACGCCGCTGCCTTCACCCATGACGAAACCGTCCCGATCCACATCGAAGGGCCGGCTGGCTTTCTTAGGTTCGTCGTTGCGCGTGGAGAGCGCGCGTGCAGCCGCGAACGCCGCCATGCCCACCTGATTGACCGCAGCCTCGGCGCCACCCGCGAACATGGCGACGGCGTCACCACGGCGGATGAGCGAGAACGCATCTCCCAGTGCGTTGGTCCCCGCCGCGCAGGCGGTGCACGTAGCGTTCACCGGCCCCTTCAGCCCCAGGATGACCGAGCTCATAGCTGAGGCCATGTTGGGGATCATCATGGGGATGAAGAAGGGGCTTACCCGGGTGGGACCCTTCTCCAGGAGGACACCGGTCTGCTCGAGGAAGGTGTCCAGACCGCCCACCCCTGACCCGATGAGTGCGCCCACCGCGTAGGGATCTTCGGCGATGGGATAGCCCGAGTCCTCCAGAGCGAGGGTGGCGGCGCTGACTCCGTATTGAGCGTAGCGGTCGAGGCGTTTGGCCGTCTTCTTCTCGATGTAGTGAGTGGGGTCGAAGCCGCGGACCTCGGCGGCGATCTTCACTGGGTACTCGTCGGGATCGAAGCGTTCGATGCGATGGACGCCGGAGCGCCCCGCCAACAAGCTGGCGAAGAACGCATCCTTGCCGACGCCCACCGGCGAGACCACGCCGATGCCGGTGACCACCACCCTCCTGAGCTCTATGGTCTTCCCTGATCCGCTCATGCCGAGCACCTCCTCGCCCTCTAGATGCCCAGTCCGCCATCCACCGGGATAACAGCACCGGTGATGAAAGAGGAATCGTCTCCCGCCAGGAAGGCCACCGCGGCGGCCACCGTCTCGGGCGACCCGATGCGGGCCAGCGGGATCTGCTCGATGAGGACCTTACGTGCCGCCTCCGGTAGGGCGGCGGTCATCTCGGTCTCGATGTACCCAGGAGCCACCGCGTTCACCCTCACGTTGCGCGAAGCCACCTCGCGCGCCAACGATTTCGTCAGGCCGATCATACCGGCCTTGGCGGCTGAGTAGTTGATCTGGCCGGCGTTGCCTCGCCGCGCCACCACGCTGGAGATACCGATGATGGAGCCGCTCCGCCGCTTGATCATGCCGCGCAGGACCGCTTTGCTCATGAGGAACGCGCCCTTCAGATTGACGGTGAGCACGGCGTCCCAATCGGCCTCGGTCATGGTAAGGGCCAAGCCGTCGCGGGTGATGCCGGCGTTGTTCACCAGCACGTCGATGGGACCCAGCGCCGTCTCGACGGCCGCGACCGCCGCTTTGCACTCCTCCTCTCTGGAGATGTCGGCCTTGAAGAAGGTGGCGGGCACACCGGCGGCCTCCTGCACCTCGAGCGCGGTCTCGGAGCCGCTTTCCATGAGGTCCACCAAGCCCACGCTGGCTCCTTCCGCAGCCAGACGCAGAGCGATGGCCTTTCCGATACCCCGGGCGCCGCCGGTCACCAGGGCGACCTTCCCCACGAGGCGTCTGTCACAAGCGCTCATCTTTCTCCTCCTGTGTGTCCATCGGCCGCCGAAGCAGCGGTCAGTGCGTCGTCCAGGCCTGCGGCGTCGGCGGTGGCCGCCGTCCGCACGTGCTTGTCGATCCTCTTCATGAGTCCACCGAGCACGTTGCCGGGCCCCACTTCCAGAGCATGATCCGGCGCCTCGGGCTCGGCCAGGACGGCTCGGATGCTCTGAGTGAAACGCACCGGTGACACCAGCTGTCGCGCAAGGAGCTCCGCCAGTTCCTGAGGTGCAGGGTAGCGCACTTCGGTGGTGGAGAAGAACGCCGCCCGCCCCGCGCGTCCGGGCAGGAAGTCCACGCGGGCGAGCGCATCGGCCAGGTGCTCGGCTGCTCCCTCCATGAAGGGCGTGTGGAAGGCCCCCGACACCGGCACAGGCAGCACGCGTTTCGCACCCTGGGCTTGAGCGGCGTCGCCCGCCGCCCGCACGGCGGCGGGCGACCCCGAGATGACCACCTGGCCCGGTGAGTTGTAGTTGGCGGGCCACACCTCGCCAATACCGGCGCAGATGTCGTCCACCACGTCATCATCCAGTCCCAGCACGGCCGCCATGGCCCCTTGTCTCTCCAAGCCGCAGTCGTGCATGGCGCGGGCGCGCACGTCCACCACGGCCAACGCGTCGGCGAAGGTCATGTGGCCCGCGGCGACCAAGGCCGAGTATTCGCCCAGCGAGTGGCCGGCCGCCACCGAGAAGGTGAGCCCCCTCTCGTCCAGCAGGCGCCAAGTGGCCACGCTGCAGGTGAGGATGGCCACCTGGGTACGGTCGGTGCGGGTGAGTTCCTCCATGCTCCCCGTGCGGCACAGACCACCCACATCCCAGCCCAAGACGTCAGCAGCCTCGGAGAACGTCTCGCGAGCGACAGGATGAGCCCACAGATGTTCGGCCATCCCCGGCTTCTGGCTCCCCTGCCCGGGGAAGAGCATCAGCAGCGATCCCAAATCAGTCTCCCTCGTCCGGCCCAGCTTCGCCCGCCCCAGCGGCGGCCTGGGTCCATTCCATAAGGCACGCTCCCCAGGTGAGCCCGGCGCCGAAGCCCATGAGCAGCAACAGGTCGCCCGGCTTGAGCCTGCCCTCCGCCCGGGCCTCACACAAGCAGAGCGGTATGGATGCGCACGACGTGTTGCCATACCGCTGCAGATTGGTGTACACGCGGTCCTCCGGCAGACCGAGCTTCTTCACGGCATGCTCGATTATGCGCAGATTGGCCTGATGGGGGACGAAGAGGTCCACCTCGTCCACACGACGCCCACACTTCTGGAGCACCGTGTCGGCCGAGCGCGAGATGACCCGGGTGGCGAACTTGTAGACTTCACGGCCGTTCATCTTCATGAAATGCAGTCGCTCGTCCACTGTAAGGTGAGACGCGGGCACGCGTGAACCGCCCGCGGGCACGTTCAAGAACTCGCCGCCGGAACCGTCGTTGCCCAGATCGAAGCCCAGGATGCCGCGGGCTCGGCTCTCCTCACAGTCCTGTGGCTGCCGACCGTTCAGATGATCGTCACCTGCACCGGCACCTGAAGGCAGCGGCGAGACCACAGCCGCCCCGGCTCCATCGCCGAAAAGTATGGCTGTGGATCGGTCCTCCTGGTCGATGATGCGCGAGATGGCCTCCGCTCCCACCACCAGCACGTGGTGGTGCAATCCGGCCGCCACCACCCCGGTCGCCATGGCCAGCGCATAGACGAAGCCGGTGCAGCCGGCCGACACGTCGAACGTCCCGGCGTTGAGGCAGCCCAGCTCGAAGGCGACGCGCGAAGCCGTCGCCGGCATGATCTGGTCGGGCGAGATGGTGGCCGTGATGACCAGGTCGACCTGCTCCGCCGTGAGTCCGGCGTCGGCCAGAGCCGCGCGGCCCGCGGGGATGCCGAGGTCGGAGGCGCTGAGACCGGGGCCGGCCACACGCCGCGCTCGGATACCCGTGCGCTGTGTGATCCACTCGTCGGAGGTGTCGAGGACCGCGGCCAGGTCGTCGTTCGTGACCACCGTCTCAGGCAGGCAGGCGCCCAACCCGGAAATGGTCACAGGTCGACCCAACAAGGGTCCAGCAGGAGTGGTACTCGTCAACTAGCGGTCTACCAGAGCGAAGGTGAGAGTGGCACTGCACGCCAGCTTGCCGTCCACGAACGCCTTGCCTTCGCCCTTGCCGACAGGACCGCGACTGGCTCCCAGCCGCGTCTCCAGGCGCAGGGTCTGGCCCGGCTCGACAGGCCGCTTGAAGCGCACGTTGTCGACGCCCGCGAACAGGACGATCTTGCCCCGTGCCTCGGGCGGCGCAAGCAGAGCCACGCACCCCGTCTGCGCCAGAGCCTCGAGTTGAAGGACTCCCGGGAACACGGGGTAACCCGGGAAATGGCCGCGAAACACTTCCTCGGTGGGGAGGACGTCCTTCTCGGCGATGGCGTACTCACCGGGGACCATCTCAAGGACCCGGTCGATGAGTAGAAAAGGCTCCCTATGCGGGATAATCGCCTCTATTTGCGTCTTGTCCAACACTATGTGGACACCGTCCTCCTGAGCCTCGGGCCGGGCGGCAATGATAGTATTGTCCAAGATGAGTGTGGCCTTTTCAAGGATAGCCTCCTTGGCGGAGGGTTCGTCCCGCCTCTGATGCAGCTTCAGCTCTCGCTAGCAGTCGCGGACAGGCTCCACGAGACCCTCTTGGTGCGCGGAGCGCCTCTCGACGCCCATGAAGCAGCCTGTCTGCTCACGGCGTCGGCCGAGTGCCCTCCCGCGCTCAGTCACCGCATCCTCGACGCCTTGGTGGCTGAAGACCGCCGCTTCTGTTGGACTGAATCTTCCGGGGACGGGGCCTCGACACTCGCTTCCGGTGGCCCTGCGGCCGCAGGCGACGTAGAGGAGCCCTGCGAGGGTGCCTGCGAAGCCCGAGACCGCCGTATCTGCCTGTGCCACTGGCAAGCCGCGGACCCCGACCTGCTCGAAGTCCCCTTCGTGGCGCTCGACCTGGAGACCACCGGCGCCCGCACGGGCACCAGCAAGATCACCGAGATCGGTGCCGTGCGCATAGAGGGCCTGCGCGAGGTGGCCACCTTCCACACGCTGGTGAACCCCATGCGGTCCATCCCGCGCATGATCACCGAGATCACGGGCATCACTCAGGAGATGGTCGCCGATGCGCCCCGCATCGAGCAGGTGATCCCCGAACTGCTGGAGTTCCTGCGCGGCGCGGTGGTGGTGGCTCACAACGCCGGCTTCGACGTAGGCTTCCTCAACTACGAGTTGCGCCGCCTGAAAGGCAGGGAGTTGGGCGACGGAGCCATCGATACTCTGCCTCTGGCGCGCGCACTGGCACCCGGGCTGGTGAACTACAAGCTGGCCACAGTCGCGGAATCCCTGGGGGCGCCGGTGGCCGCCTGCCATCGAGCCCTGGCCGACGCGCAGGCGGCGGGGCACGTGTTCGTCACTCTGATGAGCCGTCTACGCGAGCAGGGAGTCACCCGGCTGAGCGAGGCGCGGGCGTTCATGGTGTCGTCTGCGAGAGCCGCCACCGAGAAGCTCGCCCTCACCCGGGAGTTGCCCCTGGCACCGGGGGCGTATCGCTTCGTCGATCGCGATGGCCGCGTCATCTACGTTGGTCATGGAGAACGCCTGCAGGAGCAGGTGCGCTCCCATTTCACCGGGATGCCTTCCAACGCTCGCAAGATGAGACAGGCCGTCCGTCTGGTGGAGCGCATCGAGTGGGAGGAGACCCACACCCCTCTGGAAGCCATCCTAAGGGAGCATCAGCTCATCCTGGAGCATCGTCCCTCATGCAACCAACACGGCGTCCGGCCTGAGACCTACGCCTACCTCAAAGTACGTCAGGCAGGCCCCGGTCTATGCTTGTACGTCAGCAGCCGCACGCCCAGGACGCTGGTCACGGGCGACCCGGGGAGCAAAGGCGGATCATCGCATCAAGTACTGGGACCGTTCCGCGGCCGCTCACGCCTCATCTCGGCTCTTGATCTGCTGCAGCGCTGCTATCCCATCCGCGACTGTCCCCGCCAGCCACAGGCCCGCCCCTGCGACCGCGGCCGGACCGGGGGATGTCTGGCGCCGTGTCTGGGAGACCCCGCCATACGGCGCCGGCACGACCGACTGGTGAGGCAGATCCTCTCCTGGCTGGGCGGGAGGACGGATGGCGATCTGGTGGAGCCCGCCCGCAGGGTGGAGGAGCTCGCGGCCGAACTGGCCGAGCAGAAACGATACGAAGAGGTGCAGAAGCTGCGACAGTCCTGGGAAGACCTGCTGAGCGTCCGCCGCTCCTACAGTGCGCTGGCGGATGCCTCCAAGCTCCGCTTCGCGGCGCTCTGGCCGCAGGAGAGCAACGGCGACGGTCCCACTGTGCGGCTCAACCTGATCTGGGACGGACGCCTGTGCAGCTGTGTCTCGCTGCGTCGCGAGAATCTGCGTCAGGACGTGGATGCGGCCCTCACCGGATGCATCGACGAAGGGCAGCGACCCGGCGAGGCCGGTCGCGTCACGGGCCACGAGGCAGCTACTCGCCGCGCCCGCAACTGCCACGTGGCTGTATGGCAGCACGAGGTCGATCCGCTGCTGGCCGTGCGGCGCTGGCTCAAAGAAGCAGCGGGGCCGGATGCGGTGATCATCACCGCATCCGGCCCCGTTCGGGCTCACTCGGACGAGTGGAGAGACCGGCTGGTGGCCGAAGCCCTCCGCATGCTCGACTCCTAGTCTCCGGGCACCCCGCCGACGGCCGGGGCGCAGGGCCGGGACCTCCGCTATACGGAGGCGACCGCCGTCTTGGGGAGCTGGATGTTCTTGGCCCTCATCACCGCCGTGAGGAGGCTCCGATCGATCTTGCCCTTGTAGATCGGTATGCCCTCCTTGACGCAGAGCTGAATGACCTCACGAGTCTCCGTGCCCAGCTCCTCCGCCAGTTCCTCGGGGGTGAAGTGGTTGGCCATGAGATCTCCTTTCCAGGTTTGCGACCCACCAGAACTCGCCAACAAAAAAAGCCCAGCAGCGCGTGCTGCCAGGCTTCAAAGGACTCCGACCACGACCAGAAGTATGTGCTTTCCATCACCCCCGGGCCGTTGTCGCATGAGGTCCCTCATCACAGTCCAATTGTACGCCCGTACGTCCGAGGCTACAAGCCGCTGGGGCACGACTCTCCGCTTGCGCGCGAGCCAAGGAACTCACGGGTCCTGCAGATCCTCCCGCAAAAGCAGGAAATCCACCTCTTCGCCAGCCCGGACTCCTCTGGGTCCTCCGTGGATGAGTGCCAATCCGTTCGCCCCCACCATGGACCGCAGTATCCCCGAGCCCTGAGCCCCAGTGGAACTGACGTGCCAGATGCCGTCCTCACGCCACGCCCGCACGCGGACGACGTAGGTGCGTCCGTCGATGCTCGCGACATCTTCGCTGATGATTGCCCTATAGATCGGGCGCGTGGTCTTGCGGTAGCCCATGAGACGCATAAGCGCCGGGCGGACGAACAACTCGAACGACACCATGGCCGACACCGGGTTGCCTGGAAGACCGAACACCAGCGTCGTGCCCCGCACACCGAAAGCCAGTGGCTTGCCCGGCTTCATGGAGACACCCCATAGGCGCCTCTCTACGCCCAATGCATCCTGAACATCTTTGACGAAGTCGAACTGGCCCACCGAGACCCCGCCCGAGGTGAGCAGCACATCGTATTCCAGGCCCTCTGCGATGAGTTCCCGAGTCCTCTGGTAGTCATCGGGAACGATGCCCAAGGCAACAGCATCGATGCCCAACTGCTTGCACTGGGCCCGCAGCGAGTAGCTGTTGGAGTTGCGTATCTGACCGGGCCCCAAGGGCTGGTCGACATCCACCAGTTCGCTGCCTGTGGAGAGGACCGCCACTCGCGGCAGCCGGTGGACCTGCACCTCCGGGTGGCCCAGGCTTGCCAACAGGCCTATCTCGGCCGGCCACAGTGCGGTGCCCGAGGTGAGCACCCGGTCGCCGGCGCCGACATCCTCACCCGCCCGGCGGATGTTCCTGCCCGGGCGTGCGGGCTCGAAGATCTTCACCGAACCATCGGCCTCTTCCACATGTTCGGACTGCACCACCGCGTCGGCGCCGATTGGGATGGGCGCACCGGTCATGATCTTGATGGCCTTGCCGGGTTCCAGAGAATGATCCGCCACATGACCGGCAGCCAGAGTCTCTATGACAGCCAGCGTCACCGGGTTGTCGGGCCCGGCATCCACGGTATCCGCAGCCCGCAAGGCGAAGCCGTCCATGGCCGAGTTGTCGAAGGGGGGAACGTCGTGCTGCGCCACGATGTCTTCGGCCAGCACCAGGCCGAGCGCGTCGGTGATGGCCCGAGTCTCCACCGGAAGCGGTAGGGCTTCAGCCAATACTCGCGTTCTCGCTTCTTCAATGCTGATCAGCTTGGGAGGCATTCTCGTTCCTTCACAGCAACCATCTGCTGAAGATTGCACTCAGAGTGTAAACCATGACCGCCCTGGGGCCGATAGGAAGGATAGCATGACCGAACAACAGCCAGAGAACCAGTCAATCACCCGTCAGTTGGGGAATCAGGTCCATGGGGGCCTGCCGGCATCTGTCCGGGACGAGACTCATGTCCAAGCGGTGCGGGCACGTGTGGAGGCCGGCGAATACGAGGTGCCCGCGCTCCTGCTCGCAGACCGGTTGATAGACCTGGCCCGCTCGCGGACCCCCCTGGTGGCGACGAGCCGGCGCACGGAAACCACGGCTACCCCTGTCATCGACAACCGCCGGGGCGCCGGGTAGCGGCGCTCCGCGGCGCTCCGCCGCCCGCCGGGTTGCTTCGCCAGGCCAGGCGGAATAGAATCACCTCCGTTCAAGCGAATTGGAGTGATCCTATGCCGCTCACCATCCGACGGCGGCTCGTCGACCATGTGCGACAGTGGAGGAAGACGGCATACGCGATCTGTGTCGCCCTTGTCGTGCTCGCGGGCGCCGTCGTTTTCCTTTCCGTCTCATCGCCCGTCTCCAGTCTTGAGCTGTCGTCGGACGCCACCTTTCTCGAAGCCAACCACACCTATCGCCTGGCCGAAGAGATGACCCGTCTGTATCCCCAGCGCGCCCTGGGGACCGAGGACGCACAAGGCGCCACTGCCTGGCTGGTGGAGAAACTGGCCACTCTGGGCATACCCGCCGATCTCGTCGTTACCGACGAGTTCAACGCGCCGCTGGGAGATGCAGAGGTGACCTTCCGCAACGTCTCGGTGACGCTGCAGGGGACGAGCAGGGAGACCGTGGTCGTCACCGCGCCGCGCGACACCCCGGCCATTGCCAAAGTCGATCTGCTCGGCTACGCCAGCGGCACCGCCATCCTGATGGACCTGGCGCAGATCTTCACCGCCCGGCCCCACGAGAAGACCTTCGTCTTCCTCTCCACCGAGGGCGCCCACACCGGAGGTCTGGCAATCGATCAGTTCCTCAAGACCCACGGCACCGACGACGTCAGCGCCATCCTCTCCCTTCAAGGTCTGGGTAGGGAGAGGACCAAGGTGCTCAAGATGGGCATCACGGGAGCGCAGAACACCACTCCGGGCTGGTTCGTACAGCTGACCGGGCGGGTGCTCGACAGATCAGGCATCGGCTTCAGCGTCCCCGGCATACTCAGCCAGGCAGCCGACCACGCCCTGTCCTTGGCACGCGGCGACCAGGTGGCCGGCCTCATGCGGGGCATCCCCTCGCTCATGCTCTTCGATGACGGCGCCGGAGACCCCAATGCCGTGGGTCTGTCGACACAAGGCACGGCCGTGGAGAGCCTTCTGCTCTCGCTCGACGGCGGCAGCGAGATCCCTCCCGACCCTGGCACCGCCCTGCTCCTGAAATCGGGGCGCTTCCTCACCAATCAGGCAGTCCGCATGCTCGCCGTCCTGATGCTGTTCCCGGCTATCGCGGCCTTCCTCATATGGCTCATCAGCTCCTCGGTGACCGCCAGACTGATCCTCAAGCACCTGCGCAATCTTCTCTCGTTCGCCATCCCTCTGGGAGTGGTGTTCCTGCTGGCGCTCGGCCTCTCGCGCTTCGGGTTGATCCCCCGCTATCAGTTCCAGGTGCCCACCACCACGGGACCTGCCACAGAACCCAGACTGATTCCCACCCTCATCCTGCTCGTCGTGGGCATAGCCGTGTTCGTACTCAGCCGACATTTCCTGGGTTACCTGCGACCGCGCGAAGCGAGAGCCACCACTGAGATGGGGAAGTTGGTGACAGGCTTCTTCGGCCTGACCATCGGTCTGGTACTCATGCTGTCGCGTTCGCCCTTCATGCTTCTGCCGGCCCTGGCTTCGGCCTGGGCGTGGCCGCTGGCCACGTGCTTCGCTGAACCGGTGTACTCGGGAGCGGTGTGGCGGCATCGCTTCACTTCGAACGCCCCCGTGCTCATGATCGGTCTCCTGACCCCCGTGATGTTCTATGCCTACATGTCGGTCGCGGACGATGTGGGCTGGACCCGCGCGTGGTGGTTCTTCCTGGTGCAGCTCGTCTCCGGCTCCTACGGGGTTCTGGTGCCCCTGGGGCTGATGTTCCTGGCGGGTTCGTTCTTGACGTTGTTGAGCGCCAAGCGTATGCGGGTGATACCGATCGAGACCCTGGACGTCACAGATGAACTGAGCCTCCTGGAATTGCCGCCGCCGCGCGGCCGCCGCAAGGAAGAGAGGCCGACGCGCCCGCCGCTGTCTCCCTGGGGGTAGTGAGGGACCCACCGCGACCCCTCCTGCGGCTGCGATACCGATCTCCTCGGAGGGGTCACGGTGGGTCCTGACCTGAAGGAAGCTGCGCATGAGAGCGACCTTCATCGGCCCGGGTGTGAGATCTACAAGTCTGTGGACCGGGGCTCGCTGCGCATCGCGGCTCATGCGCGTGTGGTGGCCGTCACCGTAGGATGGAGGCGCTTGCTCATAGCTGGAGACCTCTCACCGCAAGTGCCAACAACCCAGTGAAGACGGGGTCCGGCAGCGCCCTCTCATACCAGCGCTTAGAAGAAGTTCCGCCTCCAGAACACGATCGCGAAGGCGATAGAGATCACGAACGCGATGACGATCGTCAGCGTGAACGCATGCGTGTAATTCTGGAACGGCAGATCCACGTTCATACCAAAGTACGAGGCGACGATGGTGGGGATGGCGAGGATGATGGTGATAGAAGTCAGCAGCTTCATCACCCGGTTCAAGTTGTTCGAGATCACAGAGGTAAACGCGTCCATCATGGCAGTCAGAGTGTCAGCGTAGATCTTGGCCATCTCGGAGGCCTGCTTGTTCTCTACGATGACGTCCTCGAGCAGCTCTTCGTCCTCCTCGTACATCTTCAGTGACTTGGTGCGCAGGAGCTTCTGCAGTACGGCCTCGTTGGAGCGGAGCGAGGTGGTGAAGTAGACCAGTGACTTCTGGAGTGCCAGCAGATCGAAGATCTCGGCGTTCTTCATCGAGGCGCGCAGTTCGCGCTCCACCTTGTCGGTCTCGCGGTCGATACGTCCCAGATAGCGCAGGTAGAAGGCCGATATGGTCTGCAGGATCTGGAACAGGAAGCGGGTCTTCTTGAAGGTGGCGAACGTCTTGACGGCGCCGCGCTCGAACTCGCCCAAGATGGGGTTGGGACGCAGACAGGTGGTCAGGAAGTAATCTGGATGGATGAGCATCCCCAGAGGGATGGTGTCATACCCCTGCTCTTCGTCGGTGCGCACCAGCACGGGGATGTCCACGATGACATGAGTCAGCCCATCCTCGAACTCTATCCTCGATTTCTCTTCCTCGTCCAACGGAGCCTTCAGTAGATCGAGCGGGATACCCAGCTCGCTGCTGACCCGCTCCAGCTCCTCCTCGCTGGGACTGACGAGATCGACCCAGGACCCGGGTTCGAACTCCTCCAATCGCTCTAGACCTTCCGGGGTCGTTTTGAAGATGGCAAGCATGACTCACCCCCTTTGCTGAACAGGCGGACGCACCGCGATCCATGACCAGTACTCACCTCAGACGCTCAGACTCACTAAGATGCGGCCTCCAGCAGGCCGACGTGTCATTCTCTCACGCAGAGGCCCGGTGCGCCACGAAGCCCGAACGACTGGAGAAGCAGCCCGCGACGCTGCTAATGTGAAGGGGATGAAAGGCGCCATGCCACTCACCACCTTCACCGCTCACCCGGTGCTGCCGGATGACGTAGTGGTGCTCGAACCGCCGCGTATCCCGCCCCTCCGTGATGTGCCTGCGGCCGTCGCGCGGGCGCTGGAGGAGCCGGTGGACGCGCCGCCGCTCGCCGTCCTGGCGCGCGGGAAGTTGGCTGAGAACGCGGAGGCTCGCGCGGTGGTGGTGGTCTCTGACAGCACACGACCCGTCCCTTACCGCGGCCGTGACAGCATCCTGTGGCCCGTGGTGAAGTGTCTACTGGACGCCGGCTTCAGTGCGGCGCAGGTGAAGGTGCTCGTGGCGACGGGCACTCATCGGCGCCTGAACGAGGCCGAAATCGCGCACCTCTACGACCGACGGGTCCTCGCCGCCGGGATCGAGGTCCACTGCCACGACGCCTTCGACCAGGCCGGCCTGGTCGCAGTGGGCCGCACCGAGGCAGGAGTGGATGTGATGATGGACCGTGGATACGTGGAGGCCGACCTTCGCGTACTCACGGGTCTGGTGGAGAGTCATCTGATGGCCGGGGCCTCGGGCGGGCGCAAGAGCATCTGTCCCGGGCTGGTGGGCGTGAACAGCGTGCGCGACTTCCACGGAGCACGAGTGCTTGCCGACCCGCTGGCCTGTGACCTGGTGACCGACGGCAATCCTTGTCACGACCTGGCGCTGGAGATCGCGCACATGGCCCCGGCCGACTTCATCATCAATGTCACCTGCCGCGAGGACGGGGCAGTCATGGGAGTCTTCGCGGGAGCCATGGAGGAGGCTCATGCGCGGGCGGTGGCCGACCTGCGCCGGTTCGTGAGCGTCCCCATCGACGAGCGTTACGACGTGGTGATCACGCATGGCGGCAAGGTAGGAGTGAACCACTACCAGGCAGCCAAGGCCGCCGCCGTGGCTGCGACGGCGGTGAAGCCGGGCGGCTACATCATCCTGGCCGCCGACACGGTGGACCCCGATCCCGTGGGCAGCGCGGCCTACCGCTCGCTCATGGGGCTGCTGAGAGAGATCGGCGCGGACGCCTTCACGCGCCTCATACTCAGCCCCGACTGGACCTTCGTCCATGACCAATGGCAGGTGCAGATGTGGGCCCGGGTGTTCGCGCAGATCCCGCCGGAACATCTCTTCTACTTCAGCCCGCAGACGGCGGCTTACGAGTACGATCGCCTGCCGGGGCGCCCTCCGGGCGCTTTCTTCTCCGCCCACCGAGCCGGGACGCACGCGGAGGAGCAGGTGACAGGATTCGTCGCCGCGGCTCTGCGCGCGGCGACCGCGGAGATCGCGCGCACAGGCGCAGCGACGAGCGAACTCCCGCGTCCGCGCGTAGCTTTCCTCCCCGCAGGTCCGTATGCCATCCCCACTCTCGTCTCAACGTGAGGCACACGGTGTCTGGGCCGGCATCGCCCACCGATCTGCTCCTGGAGGCCTTCGGGGCCGGGCTGGCGGCGGTCGCGGCAGAGAACGTGCTGCCGGCTGCGCTGCCCCCGCCGCCCCCAGGGCGCACGGTGGTCGTGGGCGCGGGAAAGGCTTCCGCGGCCCTGGCGCGCGCGCTCGAGGAGCGATGGCCGGCACCGGCCGAAGCCGAACAGACGGCGCCATCGCACGCGAGGCGGCGCGACCGGCTTTCGGGTCTGGTGGTCGTGCCCAGCGGTCACACGGTCGCCTGCGAGCACATCGAAGTGGTGGAGGCGACGCACCCCATTCCCCAGGAGCGCGGACGGCAAGCCGCCCGGCGCATGCTCGGTCTGGTCGGGGGGCTGGGTCCCGACGACCTGGTGATCGCACTCTTCTCCGGCGGTGGCTCGGCCTTGCTGCCGCTCCCTGCCGGAGACGTCGCCATGGCCGACAAGCAGGCCCTCACCCGCGGGCTGCTGAGGGCCGGGGCCACCATCCGCGAGATCAACTGTGTGCGGTCACATCTCTCGGCCATCAAAGGCGGCCGGCTCGCACTCGCCGCCGCCCCTGCCCGCGTGGTGAACCTCCTCGTCTCCGACGTGGCTGGAGACGATCCGGCCCTCATCGCCTCGGGCCCTTGTGTCCCCGATCCGTCCACCCTCGACGACGCCCGCCGGGTGTTGGAGAAATACGGCTTGGAGGCCTCGCCTGCGGTCAGGGCCCATCTCTCGGCCCCGGAGAACGAGAGCCCCAAACCAGGCGATCCACTGCTGCGCGGGGTCTCCACCACGATCGTGGCCTCGGCGGACACCTTCCTGGAGGCCGCCGCCGACCTCCTGCGTGGGCGGGGGATCGCAACCCACATCCTCAGCGCGTCCATAGAGGGGGAGTCCCGGCAAGTGGCTCTGGTGCAGGCCGCGCTCATGCGCGAGATCCGGCGGCACGGCCGGCCCTTCTCGCCGCCCTGTGCCTTGTTGAGCGGGGGTGAGACCACCGTGACGGTGCGGGGAAACGGGCGTGGGGGACCCAACCTGGAGTTCCTCTTGGCCCTCCTCGACGCATCGCGCGAGACAGGCTGCCGCGTGGCTGGCGAAGATCTCGCGTCCGAGAACGGGTTCGCCGCGCTGGCCTGCGATACCGACGGCTCCGACGGCTCCAGCGGCGTAGCCGGCGCAGTGGTCGGCCCCGACACGGCCACGCGGGCGTGGGCATCCGCTCTCGACGTCCGCGCTGCACTGGAGAGCAACGATTCCCTGTCCTTCTTCGAGAGTCTGGGGGCTCTGGTGACGACCGGGCCCACCCTCACCAATGTCAACGATTTCCGAGCGGTCCTCATCTTGGCCGAGGACCATGCCGCGCGGGGAAACGTGTAAGACTAACAGTAGACATGCGACCTTCCAGGGGGATGATGACAGTGACGCACCACCAAGAGCACAAGACCGAGACGGTGTTCACCATGGAGGGGTCGAGCATCAAGTTCGGTGTAGGCGCGACACGCGAGGTGGGTTTCGATCTGAGGGAGATGGGGGTGAGGCGCGCCCTGGTGGTCGTCGACCCGCATCTGCGCAACAGCGAGACCCTGGCCACCGCCCTCGCGTCCCTCAAGGAAGAGCGTGTGGACGCGGCCGTCTTCGACCAGGTGCGGGTGGAGCCCACCGACCTCTCCTTCAAAGAGGCCATCGCCTTCGCCTCATCCGCGCGCTTCGACGGCTACGTGGCTATCGGTGGGGGTTCGACGATCGACACCTGCAAGGTGGCCAACCTGTTCGCCACCTACCCCGCCGACTTCATGGAATACGTCAACGCTCCCATCGGCAAGGGCACGCCCGTGCCCGGCCCACTCGCGCCCATGGTAGCCATCCCCACCACGGCGGGAACGGGAAGCGAGACGACAGGAGTGGCCATCTTCGACCTGGTGGAGATGCACGCCAAGACCGGCTTCGCCCATCGCGCCCTGCGCCCGCGGCTGGGACTCATCGACCCCGACAACACCCGTACCATGCCGCGCACCGTGGTGGCATGTTCGGGCCTGGACGTCTTCTGCCACGCCTTGGAGTCGCTGACCGCCCTGCCCTATCAGCAGCGCCAGGCCCCTGAGAACCCCCGTCTGCGCCCCGCCTATCAAGGCGCCAACCCGCTGAGCGACATCTGGGCCGAGAAGGCAGCCTCCATCGGCTCCAAGTACATCCTGCGCGCGATGGACGACCCCGACGACACCGAAGCACGCACGCAGATGATCCTGGCCGCGACCATGGCCGGCATCGGGTTCGGCTCTGCGGGCGTGACATTGCCTCACGGTATGTCGTATCCCATCTCGGGGAACGTGCGCTCCTTCGTTCCCGAGGGCTATCCGTCCGACCATCCCATCATCCCGCACGGCATGGCGGTGACCCTCACTGCTCCCGCAGCCTTCCGCTTCATGGGGCCTGCCGCCCCCGAGCGCTGCCTGCGGGCCGCGGAGTTGATCGGCATGGATACGCGAGACGCGGCCCTGGAGGACGCCGGCGAACTGCTGGCGCAAGGCATCGCCAGGCTTCTGCGCGACACGGGCATGCCCAACGGTCTGAGCGCGGTGGGATACACCCCCGACGACGTCGACACGCTGGTGGAGGGCGTACTGCCCCAGCATCGCGTCACCAAGCTCTCGCCTCGGCCGGCCACTGCCGACGATTTCCGCCACATGTTCCTCGACTCTATGACCAACTGGTAGGGAACGAGACGATGCGGGAGCGGAAAGGCGCGCCGCAGCCATCACGACGCTTGCCGGAGCACGGATGACAGAGCGGATTCCAACGACTTCGGGCAGCCGCGCGCCCGCGACAGCCGAGGTGGCGCGCGATCTCGGTCGCCTGCTGCGCGGCGACGTGGAGTTCGATCAGGTCTCCCGCTCCCTTTACGCCACCGACGCGGGACTCAACCAACTCATGCCGCTCGGCGTCGTGGCTCCGCGTGACACCGAGGACGTGGTTCGACTCGTGCGCTACGCGGCTGAGCACGACTTGACCCTGGTGCCACGGGGGATGGGCTCGGGGCTGGCGGGCGGAGCGGTGGGACCAGGAATCCAGGTGGACTTCAGCCGCTACATGAACCGCATCCTCGAGGTGGCTCCCGATGGCTCCTGGGTACGAGTGCAGCCCGGAGTGGTCATGGGAGCCATGAACCGCGACCTCAAGTCTCAGGGCGTCTTCTTTGCCCCCGATCCTTCCAGCGAGAACTACTGCAGCATCGGCGGCATGATCGGCACCAACTCCTCGGGCGCGCGCACCGTGGCGTACGGCGCCACCAAGGACCACGTCTTGGCCCTGGAGACAGTGTTGGCCGACGGCTCCATCTTCCGCGCACAGCCCAGACCACTCGACACCGCCACGACTTCCACGGAGTCACCCGCGACGACCGGCGACTCCCTGGGCGAATGCGCTCTCGCCCGTCTGCTGCCGCTACTCGAAGCGCAGGGGCATCTCATAGCCTCACGCATGCCCGCTGTGGTCAAGAACTGCTCCGGGTACCGGGTGGAGAGCATCCTGCAGGGACCGGCCGGCGCCGCAGGCGCCGGGCCGGCCATGGCTCACATCCAACGTCTGTTCGTCGGCGCCGAGGGCACCCTCGGTCTGGTGACCGAGGCCACTCTCAACCTGGTTCCGCTTCCTTCTCGCCGCGACATCGCCATGGCCTACTTCCCCTCGGTGTTCGCCTCCGGAGAGGCGGTGCCGGGCATACTCAGCCTGGGCCCCACCGCCGTCGAGATCATGGACGCCCGTTTCCTGGCCGTGGTGCGCATGAACGACTCGCGCGTGGACGCGCTGTTGCCCGCCCAGACCGACACCGCCCTGCTCATCGAGTTCGAGGGTCGGGATGACGCCGAGCTGCAGGACAAGTTCGCTGCGCTATCGCGCCACCTGGCCGGCACCGACGTCATCGCGGTCAACCGTCCACGCGATGCGCAAGAGAGCGAGCGGTTCTGGGCCATCCGGAAATCGGCCGTGGCGCTGGCGCTGCGCATGCCGGGCCCACGACGGGCGCTGCCGTTCATCGAGGACGTGACCGTGCATCCCACCCAGGTGCCCGGTTACGTGGACTTCCTGCAGAGGCTGTTCGACCGCGAAGACATCCAGGCGTTCATGTACGGCCATGTGGGCGACGGCAACATCCACACCCGTCCCCTGCTCGATCCCAAAGACGCCGCCGACCTGCGCACCATGGAACGGCTCTACGCTGAGGTATCGGAGTACGTGCTGGGCATCCGCGGCACCATGTCGGGAGAACACGGCGACGGCCTTTTGCGCACGCCCCACATCCGTCGCATGTACGGCGACGAACTGTACCGGCTGTTCGAGGACATCAAACAGACGTTCGACCCCCAGGGGATCCTCAACCCAGGCAAGAAGGTGGGCCCCCAAGACGACACCGGCAGCCTGCGGCGGGCCCTGCGGTACGGCACCGATTACCGCACCTTCCCCCAGCAGACCGTGCTGCCCTTCAGGCCGGGAGAGTACGAGCTCGAGATCGAGAAGTGCCATGGCTGCGCACAGTGCAAGGCCCTCACGGTAGGCACCATGTGCCCCATGTATCGAGCCACCCGCCGGGAACAGGCCTCACCCCGCGCCAAGGCCAACCTGCTGCGCCACATCATCTCGGGCAGCCTTGACCCTTCGAGCACCTACGGCCAGAAGGCCTTCAAGACCGTCACCGACTACTGCGTGGTGTGCGGCATGTGCGCGGTGGAGTGTCCCTCGGGAGTGAACATCCCGCTGCTGATGTTGGAGGCCAAGAGCAAGCACCGCTCGCTTCATCGCGCGAGCCCGGTGGAGGCGGTCTTGGCGCACGCCGAGACGGTCTCACGACTCGGCAGTGCGGTGGCGCCTATCGCGAACGCCGCCCTCAAGAACCCGGCGTTGCGCCGAGTGGCCGAGCCTATCATCGGGATCGACCGGCGCAGGCCCATACCCGGCTTCGCGCGCGGTGTCCGCGTGCCGGACTCCGCGACGAACGTGGCCCAAGCGCGCGCCGACCGCGGAAGAGCGAAGACGGCGGATGATGCGGGCCTCATCCCTGTGACCGTGGCCTATTTCCACGACCTCTTCGCTCGCTACAACGAGCCCGGACTGCCGCGGGCGGCGGTGGCGGTACTCGAAGCCCATGGACTCCGTGTGGTCGTGCCGCCCCAGCGGTCAAGCGGGGTCCCCGAGATGCTGTACGGGTACGCAAAGGCCGCCGCTCGCGCGGCGGCCTGGAACATCGGATATCTGGCGCCGCTGGTGAGACAGGGAGCGGTGATCGTGTGCACCGAGCCCACTGCGGGATTCGCATTCAAAGT
Organism: Thermoleophilia bacterium; assembly: GCA_040772905.1. Classification (GTDB taxonomy): domain Bacteria; phylum Actinomycetota; class Thermoleophilia; order RBG-16-64-13; family RBG-16-64-13; genus JAXGXJ01. The sequence goes on from JAXGXJ010000013.1 coordinate 71,023, forward strand.
GCACTACTCCGATTATCTGCGCGATGAGGACTGCGCGCTGGTCGCCAACGCGTCGCACGACCTGGGCGAGTTCCTGGTGCGCTATCGCACCGACCACCCCGGGTCGGCGCCTGCTGCCCGTGGCCTCGGTCCCGCGGCCGCTCTTCGGCGCGACCCCGAGGCTACCGCCGGACTTGACCGGTCCCAGGCCTGGGAGCCCGGCGCTGGCATCATCAGGTTGGCGTACCACCTGCCCTGCCACTTGAAGACGCAACAGGTGGGAGCGCCGGCGCTCGAACTGCTGCGCGAGATTCCGGGGGTGGAAGTCCACGACCTGGCCGCCGGATGTTGCGGCATGGCAGGGACCTTCGGGATGAAGAAGGGCACCTACGAGCGCTCGCTGGAGATGGGGCGACCGCTGTTCGAGCGCGTGGCCCAGGTGGCCCCCGACCTCATCGTCAGCGAGTGCAGCACCTGCAGGCAGCAACTGGCACACGCCACCGGCCTGCCCGCGGTGCATCCAGTGATGCTGCTGGCCCCATCGTACGGCGCGATATAAGCGACGTCCCGAGCGGCGGGCCCATGCCGCTCACTTGTCGCAGAAGAGCGTCCCCGCTTTGGCCCAGTTTTCGCGTGAGTAGTCCTCGATGATGACGTCCACTTGGTCCTCGCTGGTCTTGGCGACCCGCGCAACCACGTCGGTGATCTCGCGGGCGAGCTGCCGCTTCTGCTCCACGGTGCGCCCTTCCAACATCTTCACGATGACGAGCGGCATGGGATCTCCTTTCTCAGTCCGTCTGGTGTCGCGGGCGCTCGTGCCTCGAAGTCGCCTGGCCCACGAGTCGGGGCGGGCTCAGCCCGCCAGATATCCTCCATCCACCGCGATGCAGTCGCCTGTGATGTAGCTCCCCGCATCGGAGGCGAGAAGCAACGCCAGGCCTTTGACCTCCGACGGCAGACCGATCCTCCCCAGAGGTACCAGGGGCACCGCCTGCTTCACCCACTCGGGATCGTCCGAGCAGTTGTCGCCGATCTTGGTCTTGATGAAGCCGGGACAGATAGCGTTTACGTTGATGCCGTACGGAGCGTAGCAGTAGGCCATCTCTCGGGTGAGGTTCACCAGCGCGCCCTTGGCGGCGTTGTACGAGGGACACGGCTGGAGCCGGGACGAGGCTGAATGGCCCCACACCGAGGCGATGTTGATGATCTTGCCGCTGCGCTGCGGCACCATCACTCTGAGCGCTTCACGCGCGCAGAAGAAGGCGCCGTGCAGGTCGACGTCGAGGAGGGCCTGCCAGTCTTCGGTGGCCAGTTGGTGCAGTGGAGTCGGCCGCTGACCGATGCCGGCGTTGTTGAAGAGGATGTCCAGCCGCCCCAGCTTCTCCACCGTCTCGGCGACCATGCGCCGCACCTGCTGCTCGTCGGCCACGTCGCACTCGATAGCCACGGCTTCGCGGCCCAGGGCGGCCACACTCGCCGCCACCTCCGCCAAGCCGGCGCGATCGACATCGGCGCAGGCCACATCGGCGCCCGCCTCCGCCATGATCTGAGCGAACATGGCGCCCAGACCGCTCGCCGCACCGGTGACGAGCGCCACCCGCCCCTCACATGAGAACAGGGTCGCGATGCTCACCGGGCGCTCTCGCCCCCCTCGCACCTGCCGTGCGGCGCCGCCACCCTACTTGGCCCGGCCGAACAACCGCCTGCGCACCGCAGCCCTCTTCAACCACTGGATGCCCTCGGTGGGATTCAGCTCCTTGGGGCAAGCCTCGACGCAGTTCATGATGGTATGGCAGCGATAGACACCTCGCTCACTGGACCACAGCGGCAGCCTCTCCCTGCCGGCCTCGTCGCGGGAATCGACCTCGAAGCGATAGGCCTTGAGCAATGCCGCCGGCCCCAGGTAGTTCTCCTCGCCCCACGCCGACGGACAGCTGGAGTAGCAGCTCCCGCAAAGGATGCAATCGATGGGCATGTCCAGCTTCTTGCGATCTTTCGGCGTCTGCCTGATCTCCTTCTCGGGATCGGCCGAATTGCGGATGAGCCAAGGCTCGATGTACTCGTACTTAGCGAAGAACTCATCCATGTCGACCACCAGGTCTTTGACCAGGGGGAGATGGGGCATGGGCTCCACCGTCACCACGTTGGTGTCGAGATGTTTGACGTTGGTCTGGCAAGCCAGGCGATAGGCGCCGTTGATGTACATGGCGCAACTGCCACAGATGGACGCCCGGCAACAGTACCGGAAGGACAGGCTGCCGTCGTGCTTCTCCTGTACATGGAAGAGAGCCTCGAGCACGGTCAGATTGACGTCGTAGGGGATGGTGTACTCCTCCCACCGTGGCGCGGGGTCCTTCTTGCTGTGCGGGTCCTGGCGTTTGACGCGAAGCAGTATCTCGGGCATCAGTACTTCCGCTCCTGTGGCTCGAAGGGGCCGAGAGTCACCGGCGTGTAGTCCAGACGCGGACCGGCCACGCCGGGCTGGTAGAAGGCAAGCGTGTGCTTGAGCCAGTTCGCATCGTCGCGGGTGTTGTGATCGGTGCGGAAATGCGAGCCTCGCGACTCGGTGCGCGCGAGGGCGCCGGCGGCCACACAAAGGGCCACGTCGAGCATGCCCTCCAGCTCGTAGGTGCGGATCATGTCCAAGTTGAAAACGTTGCCGTCGTAGCGCAGCCCCACCCGGTCGGCACGCTCACGGAGTGACATGAGCCGGTCGAGGCCGGCCTTCATGGTGGCCTCGTCGCGGAACAGGCCGAAGTGCTCCTTCATGAGCACGGTCATCTCGGTGCGGAGGGCATACCCGTCCTCGGTGCCCTCCCGGTCGGCAAGCGCCTGCACCCTGTCTTCGACAGCCTGCAGGGCTGCGAAGGCCGAGCGGGCGTTCGGACGCTTCTCGGTGAGGCCGTCCAGGTAGCGCACCACCTCGGCGCCGGCCCGGCGGCCGAACACGATGGTCTCCAGCAGGGAGTTGCCGCCCAGGCGGTTGGCGCCGTGCACCGACACGCACGCGCACTCACCGGCGGCGTACAAGCCGGGCATTCGGGTGGCCCCGTCGACATCGGTGTCGATGCCTCCCATGGTGTAGTGCTGCACCGGCACCACCGGGATGGGCTCCTCGATGGGATCGACGCCTTCAAAGTGGATAGCCAGGTCGCGGATGCCGGGCAGCCTCTCGATGATCTTCTCCGCGCCCAGGTGGCGCAAGTCGAGGTGCACGTAGCCGCCGCCGTCGATGCCCCGGCCCTCCATGATCTCGGTGAGGGCCGAGCGAGCCGTGATGTCGCGCGGAGCCAGCTCCATGAACTTGGGCGCGTACCTCTCCATGAAGCGCTCGCCCAGACCGTTCACCAAGTAACCGCCCTCGCCGCGGGCACCCTCCGTCATGAGGATGTGGGTGGTGAAGAGGCCGGTGGGATGAAACTGGATGAACTCCATGTCTTCCAGCGGCACCCCGGCGTGGTAGGCCATGGCCATGCCACTGCCCGTGTTGATGATGGCGTTGGTGGAGTTGCTGTAGATGCGGCCGCTGCCTCCGGTGGCGATGACCACGGCGTTGGCTGTGAAGGCCTCGAAGCCGCCCTTCACCATGTCATAGGCGACGACGCCCTGGCACACGCCCTCGTGCACGATGAGCTTGCTCACGTATTGCTCGACGTAGAGCTTCACCTGGTGCTTGTAGGCCTGCTCCACCAGCGTGTGCAGCAGATAGTGCCCGGTCTTGTCGGCGCCGTAGCAGCAGCGTGGGAAACCGGCGCCGCCGAAAGGCCGCTGGGTGATGCGCCCGTCTTCATAGCGGCTGAAGGGGCAGCCCCAGTGGTCCATCTCGTAGATGACCTGGATGGCGTCTTGGGCCATCTGCATGATGGCCGGCTGGTCGCCCAGGTAGTCGCCGCCCTTGGTGGTATCGAAGGCGTGCTTCTCCCAGGTGTCATCCAGACCGTCGGGATGGTTGCCCAGCGCCGCGTTGATGCCGCCCTGCGCCGCTCCCGAATGGCTGCGCCCCGGATGGACCTGGGAGAGGATGGCCACATCCACGCCGGCCCGTTTCGCTTCAACGGCCGCCCGCAGGCCCGAGAGCCCGCCGCCGACCACGATCATGTCATGATGGATCATCTCTTCTCTCCCACCCTAGGTCATCCAGGGCCACAAGGCCCAGGTTCCGTAGACCATGGCCGCGATCCCGACCACCCACAGGACGATGGACAACACCATGGCCCGTTTGCGGGAGCTGAACCAGTAATCCATGAGCACCATGCGCAATCCGTTGAGCGCGTGATAGATGCCGGCCGCCAGCAACACGATGTCGACGAAGATGAAGCCCGCGTGAGCAAGACGTTCGCCCACCGTGTCGTAGTTGATGTCGCCGATGCCGATGATGTGGGTGAAGATAAGGTGGATGGCCAGCATCACGATCAGCAACACAGCCGTGATGCGCTGGAACAACCAGGCCCACATGCCGCCGCGATGCGCCGAGACGGTCTCGGTCTTCATCCCGTCACCCCCTCACCGGTGATGATGAAGGTGAACGCCACCCAGGCGAAGATGGCGAAACAGATGACCACCACCGCCATGGCCGACCAGAACATCACCTTGTGCCGGTGCACACCTATCCCCAGATCCATGAGGATGATGCGCACACCGTTGAGGGCGTGATAGAGCACCGCCACGACAAGAGCCAGGTCGAGCAGCACCAACACCGGCGTGTCGAAGGCTTCCATCCATTTGTCGAAGGCGCCCCACTGTCCCATGGAGATGACGATTATGTGGGCGCCCAGGTAGAAGACAAGGACGAGGCCGCTGATGCGGAAGAGCAGCCAGGCCCACATGCCCGTGGCTTTCCACAGCCCCGCCCCTACGTTCGCTGTCTCACGAGGTCGCTGGCTCAAGAACCCTCTCCCTTCCGCTCGAACTTGCGTCGCCCTTCGGCATAGAGGTCGCCTCCATACATGTCGTTGATCACTACTACGGGGAAATCCTCCACTTCCAGGCGGTGGATGGCTTCCGGGCCCAGGTCTTCGTAGGCCACCACTGTGGCTGAGCGGATGCGCTGTGCCAGGAGGGCTCCCGCGCCGCCGGTAGCGCCCAGATACACGGCCTTCTCACGCTTGAGGGCCTCGCGGACCGCCTCGTTGCGGGCGCCCTTGCCGATCATGCCCTTGAGTCCCAGGGCGAGGAGCTTGGGCGAGTAGGCGTCCATGCGCCCCGAGGTGGTGGGACCGGCGGAGCCGATTACCTGGCCCGGCTTGGCCGGGGTCGGACCCACGAAGTAGATGATCTGACCCTGCAGGTCGATGGGGAGCGGCTCACCCTTGTCGACGAGTTCGACCAGCCGTTTGTGAGCTGCGTCCCTGCCCGTATAGATGACTCCCGTGATGAGCAGACGGTCGCCGGCGTGGAGGCTCGCCACCACCTCGTCACTGAGCGGTGGAGTGATGACCCGGTCTTTCGGCGCGGCGGCTGCGCGCGCCGCGCCGTCCCTGGACTCGCTCACAGCACCACCTCCTTGTGCCGCGCCGAATGGCACTGGATGTTGACCGCCACCGGCATGCTGGCGATGTGAGCCGGCAGTTCTTCCACGAACACGTCGATGACGGTGGTGGTGCCGCCAAGTCCCGCCGGCCCGATGCCCAGGTCGTTGCAGCGCCGCTGGATCTCATCCTCCAACTCGGCCAGTCGGGCATCGGGGTTGGTCGACCCCACCTCGCGCAGAAGGGAGTGCTTCGCCATGTAGGCCGCTTTTTCGAACGTCCCTCCCAGACCCACGCCCACAATGATGGGCGGGCACGGGTTGGGACCGGCCTTGCTCACCGTGTCCACGATGAAGTCTATGGCGCCCTGACGCCCCTGAGCGGGCTTGAGCATGCCGATGGCGCTCATGTTCTCCGCGCCTCCACCCTTGGGAGCCACGATCACCCGCACACGGTCGCCCGGCACGATGCGCGTGTGCAGCATGGCCGGCGTGTTGTCGCCGGTGTTCTTGCGCGCCCCGATAGGATCGGCCACCGCCGATTTGCGCAGGTAGCCTTCGGTATAGCCGCGGCGCACACCCTCATTCACCGCGGCCTCCAAGTCGCCCCCTATCAGGTGCACATCCTGCCCTATCTCCAAGAACACCACGGCGAGACCGGTGTCCTGGCACAGGGGCATGCCGCCCTCGCGCGCCATGGCGGCGTTCTCAAGCAGTTGCCGCAGGACGTCGCGCCCGGTCTCCGACTCTTCGCGTGACAGTGCGTCCTCGAAGAAGCGCACAAGGTCTTTACCCAGATCGGTGCAGGCATCCACCGCCAGTGTCGCAACAGCGTCAGCGACCCGTGCGACATCAACGTCTCTCACGGACATCCTTTCCTCCGTCCGGTCCGGCTCCGTAGAACTGACCGCCGCCCCCGCGCAGTCGCCCCCTCGACCGCGCCGACGCACGGCCCCACGGGAAGCCGGAGGTGCCGAGAGAAGGTGTGGTCTTGTCCTGGTATACCACACGGGCACTCGGCTACACTAGTGCACAGTGCGAACCACACCCGCTCAAGACGGTCGTGGGACGCCTGTCCAAGACCATCTTCTACCTCAAGAGACGACATGCGCATACTGTCCGGCATCCAACCCTCTGGGCGGCCGCACCTGGGCAACTACTTCGGGGCCATCCGCCAGTACATCTCGCTGCAGGAGGGCAACGAGCCCTTCTACTTCATCGCCAGTTATCACGCCCTCACCGCGGTGCACGACCCGGGGTTGTTGCGCGAATACACGGTGGGTGTCGCCCTGGACTTCCTCGCCCTGGGCTTGGACCCCACACAGGCGACTCTGTTCGCACAGCAGGATGTCCCCGAGGTCACCGAACTCACCTGGATCCTTTCCTGTGTCACCCCTATGGGCATGCTGGAGCGCGCGGTCAGCTACAAGGACAAGGTGGCGCAAGGCCTCACGCCCAACCACGGACTGTTCGCCTACCCTGTGTTGCAGGCGGCGGATATCCTCATCTACCTGTCGGATCTGGTGCCGGTGGGCCAGGATCAGAAGCAGCACATCGAGATGACCCGCGACCTGGCTGCGAAGTTCAACCAGGAGTGGGGCGAGGTGTTCACCATCCCCGAGCCCTACATCCTCGACAGCACCGCGGTCGTGCCCGGCATCGACGGACGCAAGATGTCGAAGAGCTACGGCAACGAGATCGGCATCTTCGATGAAGGGTCGGTGCTCAAGAAGAAAGTCATGTCCATCGTCACCGACTCCACGCCGGTGGAGGAACCCAAAGACCCATCCACCTCCACTCCGTTCCTGCTGCTCCGGCTGCTGGCCGAGCCCGATGAGACGGCGGAGTGGGAAGCTCGCTACAAGGCGGGAGGCATGGGCTACGGCGACGTGAAGAAGCGGCTTCTCGCTCTCGTGGACGAGTATTTTGCCCCCTACCGGGAGCGCCGTCGCGAACTGGCGGCCGACCCCGACTACGTCATGGACGTGCTCACCGATGGCGGGGCGCGCGCGCGGGCGGTGGCGCAGCAGGTGATGCATCGCGTGCGCGAGGCAGTGGGACTGCCACCCACGTACAACGGGGGCTGACGTGAGTGACGGCACGGGCGCGGTGGGCCGATGCGGGCAGCCGTCCGTGATTCGTCGACCCCACCTGTGCCGCTGAGGCAGCGGCGGCCCGGCACCATGCGGCTGGTCGACTTCACCCGACCCCTCGGCCCGGATTCCCCGGTCGTGCCGGGAGACCCCGCCGTGACTCTCACCAAGGTCGCCCACCACTCCACCCACGGGTACGAGGTCACGAACATCTGCCTGGGCTCGCACGCAGGCACTCACCTCGACGCACCGCGCCACTTCTTCCCGCAGGGGCGGGCCCTCAGCGATTTCCCCTTGGACCGCTTCATCGGTCGCGGAGTGATCATCGACGTTCGACCAGCGACAGGCGGCGCCGGCCTCGACGCCCCTCTCGACCCGCATCGCCTGGAGGCAGCACTCCACCGATGGAACACCGCGCCGGGGGAACGAGTGCTGTTATGGTCTGATGGTAAGGCTATTCTCTCCGAGGACGCAGCCCGGGTCCTGGTGGAGAGGGGCGTGGGTCTGGTGGCCGTAGACGGTCCCAGTGTCGACCGGGAGCATGAAGAGACGAGCGATCCTGCGTCCAGGTATCGGGTACATCGGCTGCTGCTGGGGGCAGACATACTGATCGCGGAGAACCTCTGCCGGTTGGGGGACTTGGGGGAGGGCCCCCTGCAGTGCGCCTTCCTGCCTCTTGCGGTTCGCGATACGGACGGAGCCCCTGTACGGGCCGTCGGCTGGCGCTGACCGAGCCGGGCGCTGCCAAGGCGCTGGACCCCCCGGCGCTCTTATTCGCCGCCGGTCGTGACCTCCGAGGCGCCGCTGGAGTCTTCAGTCACCTCCGCCGCGGGAGTCACGCGGAGAGTGCCGTGATACCAGGGCGGGTTATAGCGGAGCTCTGGAACGAAGCCCGCCGATGCCTTGAACGTGAGTATGAGATCGAACGAGGCGTTCTTGAGGATGCTACGCGGGGGCGGGCCCGAACGGGTCACTTCGATGGGTAGCACCGTCTTGTCCACCACGCAGGTGAAATCGGCTGCATCGACCCTCACCGGTGGCGTCCCCAGGTTCTCCACGCGCACGTAGGCCTGGTAGAACGATTCCCCTGCAGACGGAGCTGACGGAGTCTGTTCGCTGATGCGCTGGCCGGGAAGCGCGGGCTGGAAGGTGGCTTGGAGCACGTTCACCGTCACCCGCACGTCGCCAAGCTTGACGGCCTTGCCTACCACCGCTTCCACGTCGCCTGAACTCACGTCATCCGACCCAGTCTCGCCGGCGACCGTCGACAAGGTGGTCGCATCGTCACCCGTCTCGTCAGCGGTGCCGTCACACCCTGCCGGTAGCAGGAGGGAGACGGCCAGCAACAGCAGGGTCGCCGCCAGGAGGGGGCGTGTGCGTGTGCGTGTATGCGTACGGGTCGTCGACATGGTGGGGTCCAGTATATCCTTAGCTGATGGCAGGAGACGTCAGAGTGGGCACATGTTCCTGGACCGACCCCACCATGGTCAAGGCCTGGTATCCGCCTGGGGTCCGTTCAGCAGCCGACCGCCTACGCTACTACGCCACCCGTTTCGACACGGTGGAGGTGGACTCGAGCTTCTACGGACTGCCCTCGTCTGCCAACGCCCGTCTGTGGGTGGAACGCACCCCACCCGGGTTCATCTTCCACATCAAAGCCTTCGCCGTACTCACCCGTCACGCCGTCAAACCGCAACAGTTGCCGCCCCTCCTGCGCGAACGTCACGCGTTGCAACTCGACCGCGCCGGCAGGGTGGTCCACCCCGCCCACGACTTCAGACGCGAGGTGTTCAATCTCTTCTCGGAAGCGCTCGACCCATTGCGTGACACCGGCAAGTTGGGCGTGGTGCTCATGCAGTTCCCTCCCTATTTCGTCGCCAACGAGGCGAACCGGGAGTACATCGCCCAAGCGGCCTCGTGGTTAGCGCCCGACCGGGTGGCGGTGGAGTTCCGCCATGCGTCCTGGGTACAGCCCGAGGAGACGCCGCGCACTCTGTCTCTGCTGGCCGGCCTGGGGCTCAGCTATGTCTGTGTCGATACACCCCGGCTGCCCGGCCCCACTGTCTTGCCACCCCTGGCCGCGGCCACCTCGGACGTCGCCTACGTGCGCTTCCACGGGCGCAATGCCGCCACCTGGAACGCCCGCGTGGCCACGGCGGCGGCACGCTTCCGCTACTACTACGATCTCGAGGAGTTGCGAGAGTGGGTGGAACCGCTGACCCATCTACGTGAGCAGACCTCCACCACCTTCGTCATGTTCAACAACTGCTACGGCGACTACGCGCCGCGGAACGCTCAACAGATGCTGTCACTGGTGAGCGGGGAGGCCCCGGCGGCCGACTAGCGTAGCCGTCGGGGCCTCATACGAGAAGCGGGGCGGCGCCACGCATGTGGCGCCGCCCCGCTCACTGGCGCGCAAGACCGGATTCGCCTAGACCCGTGTCAGATCTTGGGCAGGCTCTTCATGGCCTCCTTTATCTTCTCTTCCGGATGCTCGTAGTCCTCGAGCTTGCCTTCCAGATAGTTGTCATAGGCCGCCATGTCCACGTGGCCATGACCGCTCATGTTGAAGAGGATGTTCTTCTCTTCTCCGCTCTGCTTGCACTCCTCGGCCAAGTCGCGCACGGTCGCGATTGCATGCGCGCTCTCGGGAGCCGGGATGATGCCCTCGGACCGGGTGAAGCTGACAGCCGACTCGAACACATCGGTCTGCAGCACGGCGCGCGCCTCGATGAGGCCGAGCTCGTATACGTGAGAGACCATGGGCCCCATGCCATGGTAACGCAGTCCACCGGCGTGGAAACCTGCCGGGATGAAATCATGCCCGAGCGTATGCATCTTGAGCAGGGGCGTGAGTTTCTCGGTGTCGCCGTAGTCGTAGGCGTACACACCTTTTGTCATGCTGGGGCAGGCCGTCGGCTCCACCGCGATGATGCGGGTCTTCTTGCCGTTCTTGATGTTCTGACCCACGAAGGGCATGGCAATACCGGCGAAGTTGCTGCCGCCGCCCACGCACCCCACGACGAAATCAGGATAGGCATCGGCCAGAGCCATCTGCTCGAGGGCCTCCTGCCCGATGACCGTCTGATGCAGCGCCACATGGTTGAGCACCGAGCCCAGCGCATAGTGAGTGTCGTCGTTCTTGGCGGCCACTTCCACCGCTTCACTGATGGCGATGCCCAGGCTGCCCGGCGAATCCGGGTCGATCGCCAACACGGCCCGACCCGATTCGGTGGTGTCGGAGGGGCTGGGAAGGACCTGCGCGCCCCACAGCCGCATCATGCTCGCCCGGTAGGGCTTCTGCTGATACGAGACCTTGACCATATAGACCAGACACTCCATGCCGAACAGCTGGCAGGCGAGTGACAAGGCCGATCCCCATTGGCCGGCGCCGGTCTCGGTGGTGAGCTTGGTGATGCCTTCCTGCTTGTTGTAGTACGCCTGGGGCACGGCCGAGTTGGGCTTGTGCGAGCCGGCCGGGCTGACGCCCTCGTACTTGAAGTAGATCTTGGCCGGGGTGCCGAGGGCCTTCTCCCATCGGGTGGCCCGGATGAGCGGGGTGGGACGCCACAGCCGGTAGATCTCCCGGACCTCATCCGGGATCTCGACCATCCTGTCGGTCGACATCTCCTGCGCGATGAGGCCCATCGGGAACAAGGGCGCCAGGTCTTCCGGCTGGGCCGGCTGGAGCGTTCCCGGGTGGAGGGGTGGCGGCGGGGGCTCGGGAAGATCCGCCGCGATGTTGTACCACGCGGTGGGGATCCTGTCCTCCGGTAGCACGAACTTCTTTGTCATGCCTTTCTGCCTTTCCATCCATTGAGGGCGGTTCGGCGAAAAGTAACACACCGGCGTGAAACGTGCATCCCTGGGGAACAAGGGGGTATGCTAGTCACACATGACCCATCGAGCGATACAAGCCGGGAGGCGCCATGTCCATCTCTCCGCGTTTGACGCCTGACACCATAGATTTCGTCCTTCTCTCGTTCGAGGGTCCCGACCAGTACGCCATGGCCGGTGGCTTGGGCGTGCGCATGAAAGAGCTGGGCCTCGAACTGGCCCGCCAGGGCTATCGCACTCACCTCATCTTCGTCGGCGACCCCGGTCTTCCCGCCCGCGAGTCCCCGGCCGAGAACCTCACCCTGCACCGCTGGTCGCAGTGGCTTTCCGCCCATTATCCCGGCGGCGTCTACGATGGTGAAGAAGCCAAGCTCATCGACTGGAACGAGAACCTTCCCCGCTTCGTCGCCGACGAACTGGTCACCCCCGCAGCAGCGGATGGCCGCCTCACCGCCATCCTGGCCGAGGAATGGCACACCGCGTACGCCACCTGCCAGGTCTCCGACTTCCTCTGGAGCCGGGGTCTGCGCGACAAGAGCATCGTCCTGTGGAACGCGAACAACGTCATGGGTTTCGACCGTATCGACTGGCGCCGTCTTGATTTCTGCTCGCAGATCACCACGGTGTCTCGCTACATGAAACATGTGATGTGGGATCGAGCCATCAACCCGCTCGTCATCCCCAACGGCATCCCCGCCGACCGCATAAAGAGCGCCGATCCTGAGGCCATCGCCCGACTGCGCGCGGCCTTCCCCGGCCGACAGCTCATCTTCAAGATAGGGCGGTTCAGCCCGGACAAGCGCTGGAACATGGCCGTGGACGCCATGGTAGGGGAGAAGGAGCGGGGTGTCGACGTGGCCATGGTCATCCGCGGGGGTGTGGAGCCACATGGGATGGAGGTGTTGGCCAACGCGCGGGCCCAGGGACTCACCGTGCTCGACGTGCGGCCTCCGCGTGATACCGCCGAGGCCGTGGAGGCCCTGGCTGCGACTCCGAAGGCGGACATCTACAACATCGCCAGCTTCATGAGTGACGATCTCATCTCGCTTCTCTACTCCGGAGCCGACGCGGTGCTGGCCAACTCCGGTCACGAGCCCTTCGGCCTCGTGGGCCTCGAGGTGATGGCGGCGGGCGGCGTCGCCTTTGTGGGTTCCACCGGTGAGGACTACGCGGTGCCGTACCTCAACTCGGTGGTGCTCGACACCGAGGACCCCACCGAGATCAACATCGCCCTCGACTTCCTGCGCCACCATCCCGAGGTCTCCGAGCGCATGCGCGCTGACGGCCAGGAGACCGCCCGCAGCTTCACATGGGAGAACGTCATCGTCGACACCCTCATCAACAAGCTGGAGTACGTGGCTCTGCGCCAGCTCGTGAGCCCTCCTCAGAAGAGCGAACCCTCCGCCGACGCCCCCGACCCCCGGATGACCTCTCCGGCTTCCCCCGAAGCCTCGCCGTCCGGCGGGGGCAAACCGGCGCCCGCGTACGGCGGGGGAGCAGTGGAGGGACATCTCTCGGTGAAGCCTCAGAAGTCCGACTGCTCCAAGGACAAGCGTTCCCGCTCCAGCCGGCCCACCGACCCGACCCTGTAAGGGGGCCTCGTGGCAGAGAACCTGGTCACCTACTGCGTCATCCACCAGCCCCGGCGCCTGCGGCTGCCGGCGACGGTCATACCCCCAGGCACCGCCCCGGGTGCCATGGCGCCGTACCTGTTCGACGACGTCATGAACAAGCGCTACTTCGACAAGGTGGCGCGCTGGTGCTACTACCCCGCCGTGGAGATGTTCTCCGACATGCTGGGTCAGGGCTTCAAACTGGGCTTGGGCTTCTCGGTGAGCTTCCTCTGGCAGCTCAAGCGCTGGGACCGCGAGCTGGCCGACAGCTTCCGGGCGTTGGTGGCCCACCCCAACTGCGAACTGGTGGGCGTTGAGCCTTACCACAGCTTCGCATTCGCCATCGACATCAAGTTGTTCCAGCGCGAGATGCAGCGCGGCAAGAAATTCGCCGAGGAGTTCTTCGGCAAGGAGATCAACGTCACCGACACCACCGAGATGGTGATGAACAACGAGATCTACTACGCCCTTCTCCAGGCCGGATACAAAGCGGGCATGCTGGACGGCCGTCCCTGGGTGCTCGAGTGGCGCGAACCCACCCACGTCTACGCCCATGGCGGGCGCGAACTGGCCCTTCTCCCTCGCCACCACGAGTTGTCCGATGATGTGGGCTACCGATTCAGCAACCGCACCTGGGCCGGTTTCCCGCTGCATGCCCACACCTACGCGGCCAACCTACGCAAGGCCTGGGGCGACCTGGTGTTCATCGGTTGGGATTTTGAGACGTTCGGTGAGCACCACAACGTCGACACCGGCATCTTCGATTTCATGCGCGCCCTGCCGGCGGAGCTGCAGAAGAAGGGCGTCACATGCCTGCTGCCGTCCGAGGCGGTGGAGAAGTTCGGCGAGCACAAGCCCGACCTGCCCCTCCCCGAGTTCGGGACCACCTGGGCCGGATCCGGGGGCATGGAGTTCTTCCTGGGCAACCCCTCGCAGCAGGCCATCTTCCGGCTGATGCACTCAGTGCTGCACAAGGCACGCCTTACCGGCAACCGCACGCTCATCGACCTCGCTATCTGGCTCCTGCAGTCCGACAACCTACATCTCATCCAATGGGCGGGAAGACATGGCTCGGAAGCAGAGGTGTCCGCGTATTTCACTCCCGACGAATGGTGGGACCTCGGCCCGGACATGATCCTCACCGAGCAGCAACGGGTCTACACCAACTTCGTACGGGCGATGGATGAGTACGCCTGAGCCTCTACACATAGCCTTCGTATGGCACATGCACCAGCCTTATTACCGGCTGGGGCGTGGGCAGCCGTTCACTATGCCCTGGGCACGGATGCACGCTCTCAAGGACTACCTCGACATGGTGGAGGCGCTCAAGCCGTTCCCCTCCCTGCATCAGACCTTCAACCTAGTCCCCTCTCTGGTGGAACAGTTGGGGGCCTACGCGCAGGGCGACTTCACAGATGTCTACTGGGAACACACGCTGAAGCCGGCCGAGGAACTGACTCCCGCCGAGCGGGTCTTCATCGTGGAGAGGATGTGCGAGCGCACGGGGCATCCGCGCGCGCGGGCCCATCCTCGCTACCTGGAACTGGCGCACAAACGGGAGGCGCAGGCCATCCCCCGGTGGCAGGCCTGCGCCGACTCATTCACCCAGTCGGAACAGCGCGACCTGCAGGTGTGGGTCAACCTGGCCTGGTTCGAACCTCAAGCTCTGACACAGGGCCCTCTGGCAGGACTGGCGACGCGCGGGCGCGACTTCACCGAGCAGGACAAGGCCGTCTTGGCGGCGGCCCAGACCGACATACTGGCCCGTACGCTGCCCGCCTACCGCGATGCGGCCGCCCGGGGGCAGGTGGAACTCTCGACGTCGCCCTACTTCCATCCCATCCTGCCCTTGCTGGTCAAC
>JAXGXJ010000014.1:0-67811 GCA_040772905.1 Thermoleophilia bacterium
GCGGATGCGGGATTGATCTGCCGCTGATTGGCGCTCCTCAGCGCACAGAAGGCGTGCGAGCCGGGCGCGTGCCGACGCCACTTCGTCCGAGAGCGTCTCCCCGGTCGTGTCACAGAACTCACGCTCACGAACGGCAGCCTCGGCGATATCCATGACCCCCACGAGGGCGCCCCCCTCCATGGCCCACGCCGGCGGACAAGCGTACCGGTCCCCCACGCGTGCTTCCGCGTCGCTGAACGACACCCCATGACCGACGAGCGCCTCATGCAGACCCGTGGCCGGGACTTCACCGTACCTCCCGCCCGCCAAGGTCTCCGCCCCCACTCGCACTACGCCCCCCAGCCCGAGCCCAGGGGCGAGGACCACCGCGGCGGCAGCAAGACGCTCGCCGAAGGCGCTCTCGACCTCGACCACTTCCTTGCCTGGCGATGCTGTGAAAGTGGCGTCCGACCGCCAGCCACCGTCGCAGGCCGTGGCTTCGGCACCTGCACCTACGCTTGCACCCGCCACCATGCGGATATCGGTTATGAGGGCCTGCCGGAACTGCAGGCCCGGCATCTCCTCGAGGGCGCGCTTGCTGTCGATGCTCACCACGCGCCGATCGACGACCAGGGCCGCTTCGCCTGTGTCCGGGATGAGCGCTGTCTCCAGCCATGCGCTCCGCAGCTCCAAAGGCAAAGAGGCCAGCACCTGCAGCAATTCGTCCCACTCCCCGGTCGGCGACTCGACCACCGGTCCATGCCCAGGAAGCCCGACCACGTCGAGAGCGCTGCTCACGACCAGCACGTGCGCACCACCCGCAGCGAGCACGGCCGCGCACGCACATCCCGATACCCCACCGCCCACCACGATCACATCCGTGGTGAGGCCGCTGCCTCCCGGGTCTATCGGGGACCACTCTGCGGAGGCCGCAGGATCTTCCGGCCGCGCCGCACCAGTCTGTCCAGAGTCGTTGCCGTACATCATGTTCGAGCCGCCCTACTTGCCGATGCAGAATCGGCTGAATATCTCGTCCAGCAGATCGGGAGTGAGCTCCTCCCCGGTGATGCGGCCCAGCGCCTGGATGGCGCTGCGCAGGTCTTCGCACACCAGCTCTTCGTCACCATGTCGCCGAGCGCCTTCAAGAGCGGCCTCCGTGGCGGCCGCCGCTTCGGCGACCAGACTCCGCTGCCGTTCGGTGGCCAGCACCGGCTCCTCCAAGTGCAGACCGCGGTCGCTGGTCACCAGCCGCTCAATGGTCTGACGCAGCTCGTCCAGACCCTCACCCGTGAGCGAAGACACCGCACAGAGGGGGCCGCTCACCACGCTCGTCACCCGCTCCGCGACCTCCGAGCGCCTCGCCTCGCCCACCAGATCGGCCTTGCTGACCACGACGATGCTCCGCGCCGGCTCGAGCTTCCGGAGCAACTCGTCGTCATCCTCGTCCCACGCGGCCGTCAGGTCGACCACGGCCAGGACCAGATCGGCCTGCTCCATCGCCCGCACCGACCGCTCCACTCCCAGACGCTCGACGTGGTCCCTGCCTTCACGGATTCCGGCGGTATCGACCAGATGTATGGGGATCCCCCCGATCTCCATGAGTTCCTCGACGGTGTCCCTCGTCGTCCCGGGGATGTCGGAGACGATGGCCCTTTCACGCATCAGGAGCGCGTTGAGGAGCGAACTCTTGCCCACGTTGGGCTTGCCCACGATCGCCGTCCGCACCCCCTGTTCGAGGACCCGCCCCACGAATGCGGTCTGCAACAACCGGCGGAGATCGGTCTCGGCAACCTCAAGGCCCTTCTCCACGGCGTCCCAGTCGAGTTCGTCGACGTCCTCGTCGGAGAAGTCCACGGTCGCTTCTATCTGCGCCAATACATTCACCAACCCGCGCCGCGCCGCCCGTAGACGATCGGAGAGCCCGCCTTCCAACTGGCGCAGGGAAGCACGCAGGGCCCCCGAACTCCGCGCTGCCACGATGGCGGCCACGCTCTCCGCCTGCGTCAGGTCGATGCGGCCGTTCAAGAAGGCCCGGCGTGTGAACTCGCCGGGCTCGGCCAGACGGGCGCCCAGCCTCACCAGCAAACGCAGCACAGCCCGCTGGGCCACCGGGCCGCCGTGGCAGTTGATCTCCACCACGTCCTCGCGCGTGTAGGTGCGCGGTGCCCGCATCACGCTCACCATGGCTTCATCCACCGTCTGCCCGTCGGACATGTCGACTACATGACCGTAATGCATACGGTGAGAGTCCCCAGAGAGCGCTCCCCCACTCGCGGGGCGGAACACCTTGCCCGCGATTTCAAGGGCCTGAGGTCCGCTCAGCCTCACGATGCCGATGGCTCCCCGCCCGGTGGCGGTGGATACCGCCACTATGGTGTCCTCATCCCACGCCTCAGGCGATGGTTGAGACTCCCAAGGCAGGGCAGGGTCAAGGTTCATGCGCTCCTCGAAGGTCATATCCGTCTGTGTGCCACCAGTCCCTGGTCCCGGTCCACGCCGGACCACGGATCAACGCAACGGTGTGATGACCACCGACCGGTTGGGTTCCCGCCCTTGGCTGGCGGTCTCCACGTCGTCTCTGCCCTTGAGCGTGAGATGGACGATCTTCCGCTCAGCCGGGGTCATGGGAGCCAACTGCACGGGACGCCCCCGCTTCACGGCCTCTTGCGCCTTTCGGATGGCGACGCGTTCGATCTGCCGTTGGCGGCGCTCCTTGTATCCTTCGGCATCGAGTTCCACATGCTTGCGCGAATGTAGTCCGGGGAACACGGCGATGCTGGCCAGATACTCCACGGCGTCAATGGTCTGGCCCCGGCGCCCGATGAGGATGCCCAGGTCTTCTCCGGTGATCTCGGCGTGCAGTTCCTCCGGGCTTTCTGTGATGCGGATCTGCGCGTCCAACCCGAACTCCCGAAGCACCCGCTCGAGGAATGCGCGCAGACGACCAGCTTCGTCCTTCTCGGTGAGCCCCGGAGGAGACGCGTAGTCCTCTTCATAGTCCTCATCCTCGGACAAGAGGAGTTCCTCGGGCTGGGAGTCGTCTGGCGGGCCGAAGAAGTCGAGCGCCTCTTCAGTGAGGGCCACCTCTACCACGGCATCGACAGCGCCGACCCCCATGAACCCTTCTTCGGGCGGGATGATGATGGTCACCTCATACTGGTCCTCGGCCAACTCGCCGGGGGCGAAATCGAGCTCAGCCAGAGCCCTCTGTACCGCCAGCTCCACTGTCCGACCGCTGGCTTGGGCCAGTTGCCGCCTTCCCTTGTTTCCCGATCTGTTCGCCACTGCTCTTGCCTCCACTCTTCCCGGCCGGCGCCTTGCTCGGATCCGCCTTGGCAGGGGTCGTTTTCGCAGGGGTGCTCTTCGGGCCCGGCCCGCTCTTCGTCACGGCCCCCTTGGCAGGGCCGCTTTTGGGGGGAGCGGCCGGGGTATTCTTCACGGGGGCGCCTTTGCCGGGTACGGCCTTGGCCGGCGCCGTCTTGGTGGGAGTCTTGCCGGGACCCGCCTTGGCGGGAGCCGACTTGCCCGGTGGCGTCTTGCCCGGGGCCCCTTTGCCCGCGACGGTCTTGCCCGCGACGGTCTTGCCCGAAGACGTCTTGGCGGGAATCGACTTACCGCCGGCCGTCTTCCCACCGGCAGAGGCCTTCCCTGGGACCGGCTTGCCGGCATTCCCCTTGCCGCCGGTGGTCTTCCCGGCGTCTCCATCGGTGACGGCCACCGGGACAGGCACGACCTTCTCCATGAAGAACTGCTGGGCGATGGTCCACACGTTGGAAGTCACCCAGTAGATGAAGAGGCCGGCGGGCCACTTGCCGATGAACATGAAGATACCCACGATCACCGGCATGAAGTAGGCGATCATCTTCTGCTGGCCCGGGCTCTTCCTCGCGGTCTGCCACGAAGCCACGAACTGGCTGGCCATGTAGACGAACATGAGAACGTAATCGAACTTGGTGATGTCCCTGATCCACAGCCAGCCTACGAGTGGACCGACGAACACGCCGGCGTACGAAGCGTGGCCGAGGACCTCCGCGGACGGATCTGCCATGCCCGCCCAGCGCAACATGTAGTAGAGGCCGAGGAACACCGGCATCTGCAACAGCAGCGGGAGACACGACCCGAACGGACTCACCTTGTTCGCCTGGTAGAACTCCATGGTCTTACGGTTGAGGAGTTCCCGATCGTCCTTGTACTTCTGCTGCAACTCCTTGATCTGCGGCGCCAACGCCTGCATGGCCCGCATGCTCTTCAGTTGCCGCCAGGTGAGCGGTATGAGGATGATCCGCACGATGATGGTGAGGACCACGATGGACCACGACCAGCTGATGCTCAGGTTGTTATGGAGGAACTCGAGCAGCCAGAAGAAGGCGCCGCTCAGCGGTCCAAAAATACTCCCCATGGTATCCATCTAGCCGCGCACCTGCTGTTCTCCGCGAGGTTTGAAGAGCCTCTGCGCATCCACTGGATCGTATCCGCCGTAGCTGAGGGGGTTGCAGCGCAGGAGCCGCCAGGAGGCCAGCACCAGGCCGCGGGCCACGCCGTACCGACGCAACGCGTCAACAGCGTACTGGCTGCACGTGGGATGGTACTTGCACGAACGTGGCAGTGCCGGGGAGATGACGGTCTGGTAGGCGCGGATGAGCCCCAGAAGCAGGGACTTCACCGGATTGCGCATCCATTCACGCGTGGACGCGGATCGCGACCCGTGCGCAGGCCCGAGTGTCACTGTTGTTCCCGTCGTTCCTCCCGCACGCCAGAGAGGCCCGCCTTGCGGAAGACCTCGATCACCTTAGCTTCAACCGCGGGGTAGCCATCGCTCTCGAGCAACTCGACAAGCGGAGACCGCGCGATAAGGACGAAATCCATGTTCCCCCTGAAAGACTGCGCATTGGCGCGGAACGCTTCTCGCAAGACTCGTTTGATGCGGTTCCTCTCGACCGCTCCGCCCAGACGCTTCGAGACCGAGAATCCGACCCTCGATACATCCTGAGCCTCCCCCGGCGCAGCCGCAGAACGGTCGAAATAGTATAGGACCAGATACCTGTTGGCAACCGACCGGCCCGCGCGATATACGCGGGCGAAGTCGTCGGATCGTGATAATCGGCCCCGCGACCGATTCACGACGAGGTTATGCTGAGAGGCGCTTGCGACCTTTGTCGCGCCGGCGCTTGAGCACAGCCCTGCCTGCGCGGGTAGCCATACGGGCGCGGAACCCGTGCGTCTTCTTGCGCTTCCGCTTGTTCGGCTGGTACGTCCTCTTCACGTTCCCTCGCTTATGGCTATAGGGCCGCAGGCCATCGCCTCTTGCAGACCCTTGTGACAGACAATAAAGAACTCAACATACAAAGGGCGGCGAAGTATACAAGTCCGACAAGCCCGCGTCAAATCCCGGCCGGCACCAAGACCGGGCAGTTAAGGGATGCCCCCGTGGACCTCGCCGGGGCACCGGCGCGGGTGGAATCATGACCGCGTCATGCCACGAGACCGCGCCTCACCTTCTTATTGAGTGAGGGTCGTGCGCCCACAGCGTCCGCTGACAACCATCCTCCACAGCAGCGTCCACTCCTCAGAGGCCGGGTGTGCCACTTTCCCCGGATTTGTCCACATTTTCCACAGACGGCTGTGTACGCTCACGGCAGGGAGCCGCTTCTGCCCCCCGCGGACCTCGTCCAGGGGGAGCGAACGGAGACTCCGTGGCCTCACATCGCTCCCATTGTGGCCCTCTCGAGAGTCCCGGAGCGCGCCACGATTGCTGCCTCTCCGCACCTTCCCGCCCTCGATCGCCGCCACCGCACGCCTATGGAGCCCCCGGCCCGAGTCCTGCCCCGGCGGGTATACACCCGCCGGAACCTACTTTCCCCAGTTTCAACAGAAAGTGTGCAGTTAGCGGGGTTCTCGTTCTACGTTTCTCCACGTTTTCCACAGCTGTGGACATAACTGTGGATATTAATGACGTTTTGCCTGCTCCCAGGCGGTCAGGCTGCGCTGAAACATGGCCATAGCATGCCCGCCCCCAGGACAAAAACGCGCTATTTCCATGGAGAGAGGGGTCGCCCGGCTGTGGAAAATGGTGAGACGTCTGGCTAGAATGGCATGGCTCTTGCGGAACCGACTCCACGCCGCCCAGGCCTTGCGCCGGGCCTCTCAGGAGGGGACCTTCCCGATGTTCCACGGACAGCACATCCCTGGGGATGGAGGGGCTGAGACCGCGCCCGCTCCGGCAACCACCGCCGGCGCGGGCGACCTTGTCGGCGCACCTGCCCGCATCGCCGTCTACCCCCAGCGTCACGCCATCCCCGAGGTGTTCCACGTGCCCGTCGACCGCGCCGTGGACGGGAGTCTGCCCGGGCTCATCGACGAGTTGGCCGCCAAGACCCATGATCTGGCGCGCGCCCAGGGTGGCCGGCTCCCCATGGACATCCTGCACGAACTCGTGAGCAACCTGGTGCACGCGTCCTTCTCCGAGGTGGTCATCAGCATCCTCGACGGCGGCAACACCGTCAGCATCAGCGACCGCGGTCCCGGCATCCCAGACAAGCGCACCGCCGTCCGCGCCGGCTTCACCTCAGCCGACAGCCGGCTCAAGCAGTACATACGCGGTGTGGGATCGGGCCTGGCCCTGGTTACGGAACGCGTCCGGCGCATGGGCGGCAGCCTGGAGATAGAGGACAACATCATGGGGGGCACGGTGGTCACGGTGCACGTGGACCCCGACCCCACGCAGGAGGCGCTCGCGCCCACAGCCGTCCCGGCCTATAATCTGTCCGACCGTCAGCTGAAGACGCTACTGCTGACGGTGGAGCTCGCTCCCGTGGGGCCCACGCGCATCGCGCGAGAGTTGGGGGTGGCGACTTCGACCGCGTACCGAGACTTGACTTTCCTTGAAGAAGCGGGGCTCGTCGTGTCTCAGGCCACAGGCCGCCGGTCGGTGAGCGACGCAGGGCTGGCGTACGTGAACGCCTTGCTGTGACCATGGCCTGGAAACCCTTAGGCTGGAGAAGGGATCTTGGATAGGCAGGCTATCGATCCGATCTGGGGCCAAGCCCTTGAGTACATATCCAATCAGGTCAACGAGGGGACCTTCCGCATCTGGTTCGAGCCCACGGTGGGTCTGGGCCTGAAAGAAGGTGTCTACTCCATCGGCGTGGCCTCCGACTTCGCTAAGGACTGGATAGACCACCGCTTCCGCAAGACAATCGCCGAGGCCGTCTCCCATGTCGTGGGGGAAGCCGTCCGCTGCGAGATCGTGGTCTCGCCCGAGCTGTCGCGTGTGCTGTTCCAGGACGACGCAGCCCGATCTCCCCACGCGCCCGCGCCCCCCGTCGGTGGGGTGGGCGCACCGGGCGCACCTCCTTCCCCTGGCGATCCCCCTGTCGAGACACGGGTCGCGACCACGGGTCCACACCCTGCCACTTCTGTCCCTGCGGCCAACGGTCTGCTCGAGAAGTACACCTTCGACACGTTCGTCATCGGTCAGTCGAACCGCTTCGCGCACGCCGCCGCCCTGGCTGCCGCCGAGACACCGGGCACACAGTACAACCCCCTGTTCATCTACGGAGGCGTGGGCTTGGGCAAGACCCACCTCCTGCAAGCCGTGGGCTGGTATGTGCTCCGTCATCACCCCGGACTGCAGGTGAAGTACGTCACCCTGGAGACCTTCACCAACGACTTCATAAACTCGTTGCGCGAAGACAGCATCGAGGGCTTCAAAGCGAAGTACCGCACCATCGATGTACTCCTCATCGACGATATCCAATTCTTGCAGAAGAAGGAGCAGACGCAGGAAGAGTTCTTCCACACCTTCAATACTCTATATGACGCGCAGAAGCAGATCGTCATCACCTCTGACCGCCATCCCAAGGGGTTGGCCACTCTTGAAGACCGGCTGGTCTCACGTTTCGAATGGGGTCTGATCACCGACATACAGCCGCCCGACCTGGAGACCCGCGTGGCCATCCTGCAGAAGAAGGTGCGGGCCGACGGTATCGATCTGGCCGAGGACGATGTGCTCATGCTCATTGCATCACGGGTTCCCAGCAACATCCGCGAACTCGAAGGATGCCTCACACGGGTGGTGGCCTTCTCGTCGTTCACGAAACGCCCCATCACCGTAGACCTCGCCCGCGAAGTCCTCAAAGACATGCCCGAGACTTCGGCCACGCGAATCACGGTGGATCTCATCCTGTCATCGGTCGCTGATGCCACCAACATCTCCGTCACCGAGATCACCGGCGATAAACGCACCCGCGCAGTCGTGGAGGCTCGGCACCTCGCTATGTACTTGGCTCGAGAACTCACCGACTCCAGCCTTCCCAAGATCGGTGAACGTATGGGGGGGCGTGATCACACCACCGTCATCCATGCGGTGGAGAAGATCACCAAGTTGATGTCTGAGAACCGCAGCGTCTACAACCAGGTGCAGTCACTCACCACCAAGATCAAGAGTGCGCAGTGACCGCAGACCATTCTCCACATACTCCTGTAGATAACTCCGGGAGTGACTGTGCGCAGACACCCCGCACACGACGCTCGGTCACTACAGACACTCTGGCCCCCAGGCTTTCCCCGTCTCCGTCCACAACCTGCTCCCACGGATCCAGTGTCGTCGGCGGGGGTTGTTAACATGTTCCACACGCCCTATTACAACGGCTATCCTTCTTGTAAAGAAATACATAGTAATAGGGGCGACTCGGTCCAAGCCCAGTTACGCGAGGAGTACCGATGAAGATCACCACAACGAAGCAGTCTCTCGTGGAATGTCTGGGCATCGCGAACAAGGCCGTCTCTTCACGCAGTTCCATCCAGGTCTTGTCCGGGGTCCTCATCGACGCCCACGACGATTCGGTCGTGTTCTCGGCTACGGATATGGAGATCTCCATCAAGGCACCGCTGGCGGGGAAGGTGGAGCGGCCCGGCTCCCTGGTCGTGCCGGCGCGAATCGCGACAGAGATCGCGCGCAGCCTGCCGGTGGGTGAGGTCGTCCTGGAACAACGGCCCGGCGAGACACAGGTAGAGATCCGGGCGGGGGAGTCGCTGTTCACGCTGCACTCTTTGCCGGCCGCAGATTTTCCGCAGTTGCCGATGTTCACGAACGACGGCTTCACCATCGATAGAGCGGCGTTCATCGAGACAGTCGACAGAGTGGCGTCTTCTGCGTCACGGGATGAGACCCGTCCCGTGCTGACGGGTGTGTTTATCCAGTTGTCGGCAGATTCGGTGCGGATGGTGGCCACGGACAGCTATCGCCTGAGTGTGAAGGAGACGGCGGTGGAATCGTCGGTATCGGAGACTCTGCAGGCCATCGTTCCCGCGCGGACCTTGCTCGAACTGTCGCGTATCGCAGGGACGGCATCGGAGCCCTCTCTGACCATCGTCCCCAGCGAGAACCAGATACTATTCCAAGTCGCAGGTATATCGCTCGTGTCGCGGCTCATCGACGGGCAGTTCCCCAACTATCGTCAGTTGATCCCTGAGACCTTCGATTATGAAGTGGCCGTGGATCATGACGAACTGCTCGAAGCTGTCCGGCGCATCGGTCTGCTCGCGCAGAAGAACGCACCTCTCAGGCTCCACTTCGCCCACAACACACTCACGGTCTCAGCGGAATCGCAGGATGTGGGCAAAGCCCGAGAGGTCATGCCCATCCAGTACTCGGGCGAAGAGCTCGAGATCGGCTTCAATCCCGAGTTCCTCGAGGCGGGCGTGGCCGCGATAAGGGATTCCCCCGTGTACCTGCGCTTCATCAGCCCGTTGCGCCCGGGCCTGGTCAAGGGCGCCGGGGATGACTTCCTGTACTTGGTGATGCCGATCCGTCTCAACGACTAGATCGCGCGACAAGTGGTCACGCGAAGCGATGTCGAGGTCGTCCTCCCCATCACGCTGGGGCAGTTCGTGAAGGTCGCCGGCATGGCGGCCACCGGGGGCGACGCCAAGATGATGGTCACCACGGGCATGGTGCGTCTCAACGGGGCGGTGGAAACGAGACGCGGCAAGAAACTGGCCTTCGGAGATGTCGTGACCGCCGGCGGGACGGAGGCAGTGGTCACCGAACGAGGCTGATGTGCTGGTCCGGCGGGTGAGTCTCACGAACGTCCGGGCGCGGACGCGTCTGGATGTGGAGCTAGGCCCGGGGCTGAACATACTGGTCGGCCCAAACGGCGTGGGCAAGACCACCGTCCTGGAGGCTGTGGCTCTCGTCCTGCGGGGAGCCGGCCTGCGGACCGGCGCGAGCCGAGACCTCATCAACACGGCGGCGGACTATCTGCGCGTGGAGGTGGTGCTGGAAACCGCGTCTGGAACGCCTGTCACAGCGGCCGTGGCGTTCGACCGGGCGGGGGAACGGCGGCTCACCGCGGACGGCGCCGAACTGCCCGACGCGTCGCGGTGGATGGAGGCCCTCCCCCTGCGCACCTTCATCCCCGACGACCTGCGTCTCATAAAGGGAAGTCCCCGACGACGACGCGAGTACCTCGACGGCCTGGCAGCCCGCGTCGATCCGGGATATCGGGTCACGCTCCGTCAGTACGACGAAGCCCTGTCTCAACGCAACTCGCTGCTGCGCAGTCGCCGGCTCGACGACGACGCGCAGTTCGTCCCCTGGGAGCGCATCCTGGCCGACACGGGCGCCGCCTTGGCCGAGGCCAGAGCGGCGCGTCTGCAGTCGTTCGTCGGAGCCTTCCAGGCCATGTATGCCGACCTGACGGGGGCTCCCTGCGACTCCATCCGCTTGATATACCGCAGCAACGTGGCCGGGTTGGACGCGGAGACGTACGCAGCCAGATTGGCCGGTATGAGGGACGCTGACCGCCAGCGCACCTTCACTCACCTGGGTCCGCATCGTGACGATCTGCGTCTGCTTCGTCGTGGACTCGACATGCGCGAGTGCGCCTCACAGGGCGAGCAGCGGGCGGCGATGCTTACGTTGGTGCTCGCGGAGTGGGAACAGATGGCATCGGGCGGGCAGCACCCACTCCTGCTCCTGGATGACGTCATGAGCGAACTCGATGAGACCCGGCGCCGCGCGCTGGTGGCGGTGGTGAGGCAGGGAGGACAGACCGTCGTGACCACCACCGATCTTCGCTATTTCTCGGAGGAAGAGATCGCCGCGGCCACGGTGGTGACCCTGCAGCCGGAGGACGATGCGGAGTGTACATGGTGACCACATCGCGCCCCGACCCGGATTTCCACGCGCTCGGCGATCTGCTCACCGAGGCCGGCCTGCCCGCGGGCTCGGACCCCTCGACCCGAGCGACCGCTTTCTCGACAGAGGCGACGGCTGCGGGTGGACGGCAAAGCCGCGTGTCCGGTCTGGCGAGGCGGCTGGCCATGGTGTGGGCGGAGGCGGTGGGGCCGGAGATCGCCGACAACGCGCGGCCGCGACAGCTGCGGAACGGTCGCCTGGTGGTGTCGACGTCGTCGTCGGCCTGGGCTCAGTCCTTGCAGTTCATGGCCGAGGACATCAGGGGGCGGCTGAACGAGATGCTGGGCGAGGAAGCGGTGAGGACCATGTTCTTCCGCCACGCCGGCTGGGAGGCTTCCCCCTCGTCGTCCGAGCCCGCGGCGCAGGCGTCTGCGGCGGCCTCGGTCCTGTCTTCCGCACCGGCGCTCGGCGGCGCGGGGGTCGCGCCGGACCCCGGCGCTCGGGCAGGCGGGGAAGTGCCGCGGACTCTCGATGCCGACCAGCGGGCTGCACTCAGGGCGGTGCGGGAGTCGGGGCTGGCCGCCGACCTCACGGCGACCATCGAGCGCGCGATGATGGCGGCCTTCTCACGCCCACCTGTCCGCGAGGAGAAGTAGAAGCACCGCCACAGGCGGACACAGGGCAAAGGAAAAGAAGGCCCGATGTGGTATTATTCTCGCCATACGGGCTGCCCTTCGTACGGTCGCGATAGCGGCCGTTTTTCCCAGCATTCCGGGAGTATCCGGTCTTCGGCCTGCAGCCTCGCAGGCACACTTCTCCAGGAACTGCCCAGCCCGGCGCAGAGACCAGATTGTGAGGTCGCACAGGATTGGCAGAACACACATACGACGCGGGTGACATCCAGGTACTCGAAGGTCTGGAGCCGGTGCGCAAGCGGCCCGGCATGTACATCGGGTCCACCGGGCATCGCGGACTGCATCATCTCGTGTACGAGGTCGTCGACAACTCCGTCGACGAGGCCTTGGCGGGGTATTGCGACAACATAGAGATCACCATCTGCCCCGACTCGTCGGTGAAGGTGGTGGACAACGGTCGCGGCATCCCCGTCGGTCTCATGGAGAAGCAGAACAACCGTCCTGCTGTCGAGATCGTCATGACCAAGCTCCACGCCGGCGGCAAGTTCGGCGGCGAAGGCTACAAGGTCTCCGGAGGTCTGCACGGCGTGGGTGTGAGCGTGGTGAACGCGCTCTCGGAATGGTTGACGGTGGAGGTGTGTCGCGAAGGCCGGCGGCATCGCCAGACCTACAACCGCGGCGTCCCGGTCACCGATCTGGAGGTCGTGGGCGAGTGCGGGGACGAGGTTGGTACGACCATCCACTTCCTGGCCGACACCCAGATATTCGACGACCTAGACTTCAACTTCAGCACGCTGGCCCAGCGGCTGCGCGAGGTGGCCTTCCTCAACCGGTCGCTGCGCATCACGCTCACCGACGAACGGGACGGGACCGCCGAGGCCGGTCCGCTGAGCGGAGCCGGGGCGCGCGGCGCTTCCGAAGAGGACGAGGAAGAAAGCGCCGACCCGGTGCCCACCGAAGGCTCGCTTGCTGAGGCCGTGGCCGGCTCGACCGACCCGGCCACGCAGGCGGGCTCGGGCTGCGACGTGTCCGGCGAAGGCGGAGGTGGCAAGAGTCCCACGGGTCCGCGCACGGTCACCTACTGCTACGACGGCGGC
Organism: Thermoleophilia bacterium; assembly: GCA_040772905.1. GTDB lineage: Bacteria > Actinomycetota > Thermoleophilia > RBG-16-64-13 > RBG-16-64-13 > JAXGXJ01. Next base: position 12,852 of record JAXGXJ010000014.1, read on the forward strand.
ATCGTGGACTTCGTCAAGCACATCAATACGCACAAAGACCCGCTGCACCCGCGCATCATCCACTTCGAGGGCCAGGAGGGCGAGCACTACGTCGAACTGGCCATGCAGTGGAACGGCGGCTACAACGACAACGTGTTCTCCTTCGCCAACAACATCAACACTCACGAGGGCGGCTCGCACCTGTCGGGCTTCCGCTCGGCCATCACCCGCAGCATCAACGACTACGCGCGCTCCAAGGGGTTCCTGAAGGAGAAAGAAGAGAACCTCAGCGGCGAGGACGTGCGTGAGGGTCTGGTGGCCATCCTCAGCGTCAAGCTGCGCGAGCCCCAGTTCGAGGGTCAGACCAAGACCAAGCTGGGCAACTCTGAGATCCGCGGCTTCGTGGAAGGGGTGGTGAGCCAGAAGTTCGCCGAGTTCCTCGAAGAGAACCCGTCCGACGCCAAGCAGATCATCAGCAAGACCGTGCAGGCGGCCCACGCCCGTCAGGCGGCCCGCAAGGCCCGCGACCTCACCCGGCGCAAGAGCATCCTCGAGAACACCACCTTACCGGGCAAGTTGGCCGACTGTTCCATCCGCGACCCAGCCTCATGCGAACTCTATCTGGTGGAGGGCGACTCGGCCGGCGGTTCGGCCAAGCAGGCTCGCGACCGCAGCTTCCAGGCCATCCTCCCGCTGCGGGGGAAGATCCTCAACGTGGAGAAGGCCCAGCTCAACAGGATCCTCTCCAATGCCGAGATCCAGGCCATGGTGAGCGCCTGCGGCACCGGTCTGGCCGACGAGTTCGACCTCGCCGCCGCGCGCTATCACAAGCTCATCATCATGACCGACGCCGACGTCGACGGGGCGCACATCCGCACCCTCATCCTCACCTTCCTGTTCCGGAACATGGTGGAACTCATCGATGCCGGCTACGTCTACATCGCCCAGCCCCCGCTCTACCGGGTCACACACAAACGCCAGGACTACTACGCCTTCAACGACGCCCAACTGGAGCAGTTGCTGGAGCGCATCGGGCGGACGGGTATCACGCTGCAGCGTTTCAAAGGTCTGGGCGAGATGAACCCGGAACAGCTGTGGGAGACCACCATGAACCCCGACAAGCGCACGCTGTTGCAGGTGACTGTGGACGACGCTGCGCTGGCCGACGAGATCTTCACGATGCTCATGGGCGACAAGGTGGAGCCGCGCCGTGATTTCATCACGGAGAACGCGCGCTACGTGAGGGCCCTCGATGTCTAGCGGCAGCATGGAGACGCTCGAGGGCCGCATCGAGCAGATAGAGATCGCCGATGAGATGAAGGCCTCCTACCTCGATTACGCCATGAGCGTGATTGTGGGCCGGGCCCTGCCCGACGTGCGCGACGGCCTCAAGCCGGTGCACCGTCGCGTGCTCTTCGGCATGCACGATTCCGGCATGCAGCCCAACCGGCCGTATCGCAAGTGTGCCCGCATCGTCGGTGACGTCATGGGTAGCTTCCATCCCCACGGCGACCAGGCCATTTACGACTCGTTGGTGCGGATGGCGCAGGACTTCTCCATCCGCTATCTCCTGGTCGACGGCCACGGCAACTTCGGGTCGGTGGACGGCGATTCCGCCGCCGCTATGCGTTACACCGAGTGCCGCTTGGCGCGCATCGCCACCGAGATGCTGCGCGACATCGACGCCGAGACGGTCGACTGGACCCCCAACTACGACGAGAGCCGTGACGAGCCGGTGGTGCTGCCTTCGCGCTTCCCCAACCTGCTGGTCAACGGCAGTTCGGGCATCGCCGTGGGCATGGCTACCAACATCCCGCCGCACAACCTGCGCGAGACCATCGCGGCCACCGTGGCGCTCATCGACGACCCGTCGCTGAGCTGCGCCGACCTCATGCGGCATCTCAAGGGCCCGGACTTCCCCACCGGCGGCATCATCCTGGGAACGGCCGGCATCCGCGAAGGCTACGAGACCGGCCGCGGGCGTGTGATCGTACGGGCCAAGGCCCATTCCGAGCCGCTCAAGCAGGGCAAGACGGCCATCATCGTCACCGAGATCCCGTATCAGGTGAACAAGGCCCAGCTCATCGAGAAGATGGCAGAGCTGGTGCGCGACAAGACCATCACCGAGATTTCCGACCTGCGCGACGAATCCGACCGTTCGGGCATGCGCATCGTCATCGAACTGAAGCGCGAGGCCGTGCCCAAGGTGGTGCTCAACAAGCTCTACAAGCACACGGCCATGCAGTCCACTTTCGGCATGAACATGGTGGCCCTGGCCGACGGCGTACCGAAGACCCTGTCGCTGCGCGACATCCTGCGCCATTACATTGCCCACCAGAAGGAAGTCATCGTCCGGCGGACGCGTTTCGAGCTCGACAAGGCCAAGAAGCGGGCCCACATCCTGGAAGGCCTGCTCATCGCCATCGCCAATCTGGACGAGGTCATCCGCATCATCCGCTCCAGCGAGGACACCGAGGCCGCGAAGATGCGCCTCATGGAGCGCTTCGGCTTGAGCGAGGAGCAGGCCCAGGCCATCGTCGACCTGCGGCTGCGCAACCTCACCGCACTCGAGAGTCACAAGATCGAGGAAGAGCATCGCGACTTGGTGGAGCGCATCGCCTACCTGGAGGGCCTGCTGGCCGACGAGCACCTCATCTACGACGTCATCAAAGAGGAACTGCTCGAGATCCAGCAGATGTACGGCGATGACCGCCGCACCGAGATCCTCCCCTCCGAGGAGGAGATCGACATCGAGGACATGATCGCAGTGGAGGAGATGGCCATCTCCATCACCGCCTCGGGCTATGTGAAGCGCCTACCGGTCTCCACCTACCGCACCCAGAACCGCGGCGGCGTGGGCGTGATGGGCATGGACCTCAAAGAGGGCGACTACATCGAGCACCTCTTCATCACCACCACTCACCACTTCCTGCTGTTCATCACCTCGCGCGGCAAGATCTACCGGCAGAAGGTGCATGAGTTGCCGCTGGGCAGCCGGCAGAGCAAGGGGAGGCACGTGGCCAACCTGCTGCCGCTGGCACAGGGCGAGAAGATCAAGGCCGTCATCGCCACCAAGGACTACACCGACGCCAAGTACCTGGTGTTCGCCACCCAGAAGGGCATCGTCAAGAAGACGCGCTTCCTCGATTACGCCACTACGCTGCGGGCCGACGGCATCATCGCCATCAACCTCGACGACGACGACGAACTCGTGGCGGTGCGCAAGACCAGCGGGCACGACGACCTCATCCTGGTGTCGAGCGAGGGCAAGGCCATCCGCTTCCACGAATACGACGTGCGGCCCACCGGCCGCAACACCATGGGCGTACAGGGCATGCGCATGCCCGCGGGGCACGTGCTGGTGGGCATGGCGGTGGCCGAGGACGACGCCGATATCTTCTGCTGCACCAGCGGCGGCTACGGTAAGAGGACGCCCACGTCGAGCTACCCCACGCAGAAGCGGGGCGGCCAGGGCGTCATCACCATCAAAGACAGTCCCGACCGGGGCGATCTCATCGGGGTCACCTCCGTGCGCGAGAACCATGAACTCATGCTTATCAGCCAGGACGGCACCGTCATCCGCGTGCCGGTCATCGGCATCCGCACCACCGGCCGCAACACTATGGGTGTGCGGGTGATGAACCTGCGTGGCGCCGACAAGGTATCGAGCATGGCCCGTCTGGTAGCCGGCTCGGGCAGTGGCGGCGCGAGCGCCGTGGCGGCTGAAGACGACGCGCCTTCCGGCGACACGCTCGCGGGGGTGGCGCCCGGCGACGCTCTGAGCGATGAGGCCGTGATCGATGATGCCGACATGGACGACACGCTGGAAGTGGAAGGCGCCGAGGCCCACGATGACCTTGACGCCGTCGACGATGCCGGGGATGAGTCCGAGGAGTAGGCCGAAAGAGTAGGCCTGCATCCCACAGGGTATACAGAGACCTTACCTACCACGTGTATCATCTCCCGCGCGCGCTTGGGCGCGCGGGAGAAAGCTCGGCAGTAAGGAGCGCGCAGAATGTTCTTCTGGGACTGGACCCTCATCCTGTTGGTGCCGGCCCTGTTGTTGGGCATCTACGCCCAGGTGAAGGTCAGCTCGAGTTTCAACCACTACTCGCAGGTGCCGTCGGCGCGCGGCCTCACCGGGGCCCAGGGTGCGCGTCTGGTGTTGGATTCAGCTGGCCTGCACGATGTGCAGGTGACCGTGGCGGGCAGCCGCCTATCGGATCATTACGATCCCCGCACGCGCACGCTGGTACTCAGCCCGGACGTCGGTGACAGCAACTCCCTGGCTGCGCTGGGGGTGGCGGCACACGAGGCCGGTCACGCAATGCAGCACGCGAAAGGCTATTTCCCCCTGCGGGTGCGCAGCGCGCTGGTGCCTGTAGCCAACATCGGCACCAATATGGGCTTCATCCTCTTCTTTGTGGGGCTCATCTTCTTCCGCAGCGGCCTGCTGATGAACATCGGCATCCTACTCTACGCGGCCGCGGTGCTCTTCACTCTGGTGACGCTTCCCGTGGAGTTGAACGCCTCCAAGCTGGCCATGGCCCAGCTTTCGGACAGGAGTATCTTGGTGGCCGACGAATTGGCTGGAGCAAGAAAGGTGTTGAGCGCAGCCGCGCTCACGTATGTGGCCGCCGCCCTCATGGCGGTGCTCCAGTTGGTGCGTCTGATCGCCATCAGTCGCCGCAGCTAGCCGGTGTCGGACCGGTTCCGGGGCCCGTCCAGAGCGCAGTGACAACGCGGCGACGTGCCGCGCCGGGCGGCCTCTCGACTGGAGGAAGACCCATGTCCGTACCCCGGATCATGCTGGTCCCGACGCACACCACGGGGCTGGCGAACGCTCTGGCGGCAGCGGTGTCGGAGATCGCCACCGCGCAGGGGCAGCGTGTCCGCTACCATCACTTGGGGCCGCTCACGGCCATGTCGGCCTGGGACCGCTGGGAGGGCGCCGCTTTCCTCGACCCCTCGCTGTACGATGAACAGTCCCTCATCGCGCTCTACGACGTAGCCACGCGGGGGGCGCAGCTATCGCTGCTCTCCACCAGTGTGGGCATCCTCGACACGCGCACCGGCGCCGACTGGTCTCCGGCCGGGGTGGCGGCACTTCTTGACTGTCCCGTGGTAGTGGTGCTGGATTGTCGGGGCTGGGGCGCCGGCATACGGGTGCTGCTGGCCGGGCTGCGCGCGGAATTGACCGGCGTGAACCTGGCCGGGGTCATCCTCACCGGCTTGGCCGACGTAGAGCACTGCGACGAACTCCGGGCGGTCATGCGCACTCAGGGGATCCCCGTGCTTGGTTGTCTCCTGCAGGGCGGCGGACCGGGGTGGGAGACCACGGCCCCGGGCCCCTGGGGTCTGCCGCTCCAGAAAGAGGTGCTCGAAGCGGTGGCCAGGCAGGTGGATCTGGGGGAGTTGCAGACTTTGGCCGGCCAGCGCGGCTTCCTATCTCCCCAGACCTGGCTGACCGACCGCGGGGCCGGAGGTCCGCTGGTGGCGGTGGCGGGAGGCAGGGGCTTCACCCCGTGGAGCCGCGATTCCATCGAGGTACTGCGCTCGGCCGGCGCGAGGGTGCAACGACTTGACCTGCTGGAAGACAAGGCGCTTCCATCCGAGGCCAGCGGACTCGTGTTGGCCGGCACTGTGTGGCCGGCCGCGCTCACCGAACTGGCCGCCAACGAGAGCCTCTTGATCGACATCCGGCGGCTCGTGCAACAGGGTCTTCCCACTATCGCCCTGGGTGGGGGCATGCTGTATCTGCTGGAGACGGTGCAGGATTCCCTGGGGCGGACGGCCCAATTGGCGGGAGTCCTGCCCGGACAGGGAGAGATCCTCTGGGATCTGGAGGCGCCCGTCTACGTGCAGGTGACCGCGCAGCGCGACAACCTGCTACTCCTGGCGGGGGAGCGGCTGACGGGCTGGGTGGGGACTGAGGTCGAGATCGCTACGCTGAGCCAGGACGAGTCCGCTCCCTTCCTGGTGCGCCCCGCGGCGACGAAGGACGAGGTGAATGAGGGCGTCATGTCGGAGAACCTCCTCTGTTCGCGCACCTTCGTGCATCTGGCCGGATCGTCGGACCGCGCTGAGCGCTTCGTGCGTCGCTGCGCGCGCTACGTCCGCCAACACGAGTGAGTCTCCTGCGGGTAACATACCTGCGCACCATGTAAACGACGCAGGTCAGGACGGCGCGGACGCAATCCGCGCGCACAAAGGAGAGTCTCTTGTCAGCACCTACCACCGACCCGGTCATCAAGCAGTATCGGGAACAGATCTCCGACAACGATCTCAAGATCCTTGAGGCGCTCAACAAGCGGGTCAAGCTGGTGAAGAACCTGAAGGCCTACAAGGATGCGCACGGCGTGAGCTTCTACGACCCGGCGCAGGAAGACTGGGTCATCACGTACCTCAGCCGGGCGAACCGCGGTCCTCTCAGCAACGAGGCTCTGCGCGAGATCTACACCCTCATCTTGCAGGTGGTCAAGCGAGAGGCTGCGGCTGCGGAGGCTCCCAAGCCCTGACCGGCTCCAGTCGGCCGGCCTTGACGGACCGCCGACGGGCGTTGCCACTGGCGTGGAGCGCTCCGACGCGCAGTGTCGGCGCTAGAAGTCCTCGGGAGAGACCTGGTCGAGGAACTCCCGGAACTCCTTGACGATGTCCTCTACGTCCTCCACCTCTTGCTCGAACTCTATGCCGTTGCTCTCGAGAAGTTCGGTGGAGACGAAGATGGGGGCCTGGGTGCGCACTGCCAGGGCGATGGCGTCGGAGGGTCGTGAGTCCACCTTGACTTCGCCGCCCGCTGAGTCGAGCAGGAGGACGGCGTAGAAGGTGTTCTCGCGCAACTCGGTCACCAGCACCCGGGCGACGTTGGCCGAGAGTCGCTCCACCACGGTAGCCAAGAGATCGTGGGTCATGGGGCGCGGCAGTTCTGCGTTCTGGAGCTTCATGAGGATGGCGGCTGCTTCGGGATGGCCGATCCAGATGGGCAGAAAACGGTTCTCCCCTTCGACCTTCAGCAAGACGATGGGCTGCTTGCTGGCCACATCGAAGCTGATGCCGTACACCTCTACTTTCTCGAAGCCCTCCATGGCTCTCCCCATTCGATCGTTCCTCTCTAGCTTACCCCTCCCGGGGATCGCAGTAACGCTCGTGTGCGCATCCGCGACGCACCGAAGTACGCCGGTGCGCGCCTGCGGCTTCCTTGACATCACTGGGAATGCCGGTAAACTTCCCGCTCGCGGGCCTATAGCTCAGTTGGTTAGAGCGCACCCCTGATAAGGGTGAGGTCAGTGGTTCGAATCCACTTAGGCCCACTACCGAATCCGTCTGGTACGGCCCGGCCCCAGATCCACGAGCAGTACGCGTGGGGGATTAGCTCAGTTGGGAGAGCGCCGCCTTTGCACGGCGGAGGTCGCCGGTTCGACCCCGGTATCCTCCACTTTCACATCGTCTACCGGCGGTCACGCCAGGGGAGAGAGCATTTTGAAGGTCCGTCGCATCCTGGTCGCAACCGACGGCACCGAGGTCTCCCTACGGGGAGTCGCCGCCGCGGCTGACGTGGCTCAGCGCTACGACGCCGAACTGCTGCTCATGACCGCGGTACCTATTCCCCAGCACGTGGTGACGGCTGCCAAAATCGACGGTCGAGGCGTCGAGCGCTACGTGGAACGCATGGCCGCGGAGGCGCTGCAGGGCGGCATCGACCTGCTCGGGCAGATGGGTAGGGGGGCGGCCGTGAAGGTGGTCACAGGTCATCCCGCCGAGAGTGTGGTGTCGGAGGCCGCGGCCAGCAGAGCCGATCTCGTGGTCATGGGACGTCGTTCACGAGTGGAACCGAAGGACTTGGTGTTGGGCAGCGTCAGCGACAGGGTCGCGCGCAATCTGAGCGTACCCATCCTGCTCATCCCCTGAGCGGGCCTGTACGCGGCCTCTGCCTCTCTCGCCCACCCGCATCTGTGGCTTCTTCCTCTCACCCTTCGCAGGGCACGCGTTGCGCCTATTCCACTCTTGGCGTACAAATGCCCCATAAGTCCGCTCTTAGGGATATTTCACATTTCAAAATAAAACTTTAGCAATACCTATTGCAAAACACTGCCCCCTGTCTTACACTCAGAGTGGAGATATGACAAGGGAGCGCACAGCACCAGTCCTGCGCCTCACCGAGCACCACAAAGCTCGGTCACGTATCTTGCTCTTCACGCTCCTCACCCTGTTGGTCCCAGCCGTATCGGGCGTGCGTTCGACGGCTGCGTGGGTGGTCTATGTCTTCTTCGCTCTTCTCTACTCTCTCTGGACCTTGCGCCTCAGCTCCATCTTCGCCCGCGACCGTCGGCTGGGTTACGTGCTCTGTCTCACCGACGTGGCCGTCCTTCTCCCGCTGCTTGTGTGGGACTCGGGGCGAGGCGTCCGCGCTCTCGTGGTGATCGTGTACGGGGCGGGGCTGGGTCTGAGCTATGTAATCGACCGCAGACAGACCCGTCACGGCGCCGTGGCTCCTGTCTCGCTCGCAGGTCATCGGTGTAAGACAGGGAGGTCTCCGCGCATGTCCACTCCAGAGATGATGCTCGACCAGGCGCTGCGGACGCGGCTGAGCCTGTTCGGCAGCGAGGGCGCCCGCTTCGGCTTGGTGATCCTACGCGTGATGAGGTTCGAGGAAGCGGTCACCTACTACGGTGCGGACGTCGCCGGAAGGCTGCTCTCGGCGGTCGGTCGGCGGGGCCTGCGCCAGTTGGGTCCCGACGCTCAGCGTTTCCCCTTGAGCGGAGGCCGCATGGCCTTCCTGTTCGAGATCGAGCCGGCCTCCAGACGCTCCAGCAGTCGGGCCGACGAGTGGAGCGAGCCCTACGACGTGGAGGGCATGGCCATGCGTCTTGCCCGCAAGACCTGCGAGCATCTCATCGAGGGGCATCGGGTGGAGTGTGTGGTGGGGTGGGCTTCTGCCCCGGTGGACGGACTGACCGTGGAAGATCTGGTGGCGGCCGCTGAGACCGGCACCCGCAGCACCGAGGCCTTCCGTCGCGTGGGTGGAGCCCGAGTGGCCGCCCGTGTGGTGCCGACCTCCGGTGCCGCGCGCCGTGTGGTGGCCGCCGTGGCCGAGGAAGCCCGCACCGCTGTGGGCTAGCACCGGGGTCGGGCCAGAGGCCCGGAGCCCTGTGGTACAGTTCCCTGCATGGACCATCGCCTCGATCGCGCCACGCTCAAGACCAAGACCATCGGTGTGCTCATGGGAGGGCTCTCGGGAGAACGAGAGATCTCGCTGCGTTCGGGCCGCAACTGTCTGCGCGCCCTGGAATCGCGTGGCTACCGTGTCGTTGCCATCGATGCCGTCCGTGATGTCGCGCAGCGTCTTGACGAGGAAGGCGTGGAGGTCGCGTTCCTCGCCCTGCACGGCAGATACGGAGAAGACGGCACCATCCAGGGGCTGCTGGAGATGATGGGCATTCCCTATACGGGCTCGGGCGTGCTGGCCTCGGCGTTGGGCATGAACAAGATCGCTGCGAAGAAGGTGGTGCGAGGCAGCGGCATCCGTACTCCCGACTACTGCGAGATCGCCGCGGACGAGGTGCCCTCGGCGGCTTCCACCCGAGTGGAAGCAGAACTGGGACTTCCTGTGATGCTCAAGCCTGTGGAAGAAGGCTCCAGCCTGGGCGTGTTCAAGTGCAAGAGCCCTGCCGAGTTGCTGAGCGCGGTGGGGCACGGCCAAGCCGAGTTCGGGGCCATGTTCGCCGAACGTTTCGTCCCCGGCACCGAGATCACGGTGGGAGTGCTCCAGCACGAAGCCGGCACCGAGGCGCTGCCCATCCTGGAGTTGGTGCCGGCCCACGACTTCTACGACTTCGAGGCCAAGTACACGGAGGGCCTCACCGAGTTCATCCTGCCTGCCCGCCTGGAGCCTGTGGTGTATGCCGAGGCACAGCGCGTGGCCGTCGCGGCTTTCAACGCCGTGGGGTGCCGCGGGTACGCGCGCGTAGACATCATGGTGGACGGAGAGGGCACGCCGTGGTTCATAGAGGTGAACACCTTGCCCGGCATGACCGAACTCTCCGACCTGCCGGCCCAGGCCCGTGCAGCGGGCATGTCGTATGAAGAACTGGTCGAGACCATCCTCCTCACAGCTGTCGCCTAGGCCGTCGGCGGGGGCATGGTGGCGAGCGGCATGATCGACGCGCACGCGCACATCTTCCCTCCGGAGATGGTGAGGGACCGGACCTCGCTCTTGGAGCGCGACCCGTGGTTCAGAGTGTTGTACGGCTCGCCGGTGGCGCGCATGGTCACCGCCGAAGAGCTGGTGGAGGCGATGGATGCCGGCGGAGTGGACCTCACCGTGGTGTTCGGCTTCGCCTTTGCCGACCAGGGACTCTGCCGGTTGATGAACGACTACGTGCTGGATGCGGTGTCGGCCCATGCCGGGCGGCTGGCCGGGCTGTGCTGCGTCTCACCCGACCGTCCCGGGGCGGTGGCCGAACTGGAGCGCTGTCTCGATGCGGGCATGCGGGGTTGTGGCGAGCTGGCCCCCGACGGACAGGGCTGGGGGGACGCGTTCCTTCCCTGCCTCGCGGACGGGGGGGCGGGCGCGCGCCCCGTGGGGGCGCGCGCCGGCATGGATGCCGTGGCTGCCTGTCTGAGTGAGCGGGGCCCGCCGCTCTTGGTCCACAGCAACGAGCCGGTGGGGCACTCCTATGCCGGAAAGGGTGGCTTCACCCCCGAGGGCTGTCTGTCCTGGCGGGCCGCCTACCCCGACCTCACCGTCGTGTGCGCGCATGGGCGGCGGTCTCTTCCTCTACGAACTCATGCCCGAGGTGCGGCGGACTCTCAGCCGCGTCTACTACGACACCAGTGCTGTGCCCTCATCTCTATCGTCCCGATGTCTACGCGGTCGCCGTATCGTGCGCCGGGGGCGGACAAGCTTCTGTTCGGCAGCGACTATCTGCCCTTCCCGCGGGAGATACCGACGGGCTCGCCACCCTGGATTTAATCGAGCCCGCGCCGCCGTCTCAGGAGAGAACGCTCGCGGGGTGTATCGGCTTTGAGGTCCTTGCCCGCTACGAACGCGTCCCACGACCACACCCCCGATCTGCGCCGCCTGCTGGAGAGTCTTGTGGCCGGAGACACCGGTCTGGAAGATGCGCTGCAACGGCTGCGGCTGCTGCAGGTGGCCCAACCGAGGACTTCGCTCGTCTCGACACGCATCGCCATCTGCGCAAGGGCGTGCCCGAGGTGGTATACGCGCGTTTGCGCAAGACCGACGCTGCCCTTGAGGCCATCGTGTGGCGCTTCCTGTCCGAGCGGGGCTGGCGTTGGTCAGCCGCCTCGAACCGGCCCGGGCCGAGCGGCTGCGAGAGGCCCTGTCCGGCCGGGCGGGGGAGACGGCAGGCACGGTGAGGCGCAGGCCGCGACCGTCGCCGGCTTGACCGTCCCTGAACCCGACTTCCCCGGGCTGACCTTCAGCTACCACGCCGACGCCGGCACCCTTGCGGCACACACGCCCGCCTATGTGCCCCGCGCCCGCGCGGCTGCGTGGGTCTGCTCACGGCCGGCACCTCCGACATCCCGGTGGCCGAGGAGGCCGCCCTGGTGGTGGAACACATGGGTTGCCGGGTGGAGCGGCCATGATGGGGGTGGCCGGGCTTCACCGTCTGCTCGAGCCGCTCACCCGCATCATCGAAGCCGAAGCCGACGTCCTGGTGGTGGTGGCCGGCATGGAGGGGAGCCCTACCTCGGTGGTGGCCGGTCTGGTGGACATCCCTGTCATCGGGGTACCCACCTCCACGGGTTACGGCCTTGGCGGCGATGGTACGGCTGCGCTCTGCTCCATCCTGCAGAGTTGCTCGCCAGGTACCGTTCGTGAACATCGACAACGGAGTGGGCGCCGGAGCCGCGGCCGGGCCTGGCTGCCCGGCGCCACAGTCGCTAGGGATCAGACCGAAGTCCTGGGGAGCATCGGCCCTCAGGCCGAAGCGATGCTCCAAGTGGTCGACGATGCGCACCGCGCCTTCCCATCACCGTAGGGGCTGATGGCGTTCGCCATACCTCGCATGCGGCCGCATCGGTGAGCAGCGACAATAACTCCGTGGCGATGACGGCATCGTCAGTCCCCACCAGCCGGGCCGTCCCCGCCTCGATGCCCTCCGGTCGCTCGGTGGTGTCGCGCATGACCAGCACCGGCTTGCCCAGCGTGGGAGCCTCTTCCTGGATGCCGCCCGAGTCGGTGATGACCACGTCCGCCGCCTTCATCAGGTGGACGAACGGGCGATAGGGCAACGGCTCGCTGAACACCACTTGGGGCACGTCGCCCAGTGCGTCGTGGAACGTCTTGCGCACCACCGGGTTGAGATGGATGGGGAAGATGAAGGTGGTCGACGGGAGTTCGGCGCAGACTCTCTGGATGGCTTTGGCCACCTGTTCCATGGGCAGACGCCCCAGTTCTCCCGTCTGCACGGTCACCAGCACCTTGGGTCCGGGACGCTCGAGCGCCTCTCCTCACCCCGGCTCCCATTCCGGTGGGGCGGTCTCCGGGCGTGTGGCAAGGAGGGCGTCGATGACGGTGTTGCCGGTCACCAGGATGCGCTCCCGGGCTACGCCTTCCGCTGAGAGAGCCCGGCCGCCGCCGTCGTGCGTAGAACACCTCGGCGATGCGATCGGCCAAGCGGCGGTTCATCTCTTCCGGGAACGGGCTGTAGATGGTGTCGGTGCGGAGGCCCGCCTCCACATGTGCCACCGGATCATCCGATGTAGAAGGCGGCCAGCGCGGCGGCGAAGGTGGTGGTGGTGTCGCCGTGCACCAGCATGATGTCGGCTTCGCCGCCTCCAGCAGGGTCGATGCCGTTCAGCACCGCCGAAGTGATGTGCCCAAGGGTCTGACGTCGCTGCGCATGATCTGCAGGTCGTGGTCCACGGCCAGCGAGAACGCGTTCATCACCTGGTCGAGCATCTCGCGATGCTGCCCGGTGAGGCACGTAATCACGCGGAAGCTGCCCCGACGCTGGAGTTCCAGCACCACGGGTGCCATTTGATGGCCTGGCCTGGTGCCGAAGGTGACGAACACGGCATGGCTGGGCACGCTGACGAGAGCTCCTTGTCTCTGTAGTTCGGTACGTACTTCCGTCGCCGGCAGGTCGGCGGCGGATCTCTGGCGCACACAAAGACCCGCAGCGATGCCCGCGGCCTGTCCCAGCGCCACCGACACCGGGGATATGCGGTCGATCCCAAGGCCTCGTGGGTGACCGATATGCACCGTCCGGCCATGAGCAGATTGTCCAGGTCGCGGCGACGATACTGCGATAGGAATACCGTACCAGTCGCCGGCGCTCAGGTACACCGACTGGACGATGCCTACCGCGCCGTCGCGGTGCAGGTCGACGGGATAGTAGCCTCGGGCGATGGAGTCGGCGGGGCTTGAGAGCGCGCTGGATGTCGCGCGCGGTGAGCTGGTGGTGGCCGGCGATGCGACGGCCCTCCTGCAGTAGGGCCGCTCGGCGGTCCGCACGATGCGGGACCGCTCGAACCCCGGCACGTGCTCGCGCAGGCGCGGTGGATCGCCTGTTCTGGTCGCTCGAGGACGGCCAGGATAGGCCAGCCCGCCCGGCTGCAGGTGGTCGCCGCAGGTCTCGCTGCCCGAGATCGACACCATGTCCGGCCACATGTTGCGGTCGATGAGCAGCCCCGCGGAGAACCTCCACCTCCCCCGACCGGCGTAGGTCGCGCATGAAACTCCTGGAGTCCCACCACGCGGTAGGTCTCCACTTGACTACCCTCAGCAGGCATAGGCGGCCAGCCGGTCGAAATCCACCGGGCCGGCGAAGATGAGCGTCTGTCCTCGAGGGCACCGCCCTCGGCCCCCCAGCCAGTAGCCGGCTCCTGCCAATTGCCCCAGGTTCCCGTCACCTGCAAGTCGATGAACAGCGGTGCGTCCACTCTCACCAGCGCCCCGTGCTCGCGGGCGAACACCGAGACGATGCGCTTCTGAGCGACTCCTCCACCCACACCACCTTGCTGCCGAAGCGTGACGTCCACGGCCGCCCCCAGAGCGAGCGCCAGGGCGGCGGTGCGAAGGCGTCCACGTCGCAGGGCGTGGGATATCGCGTCCCCGGCTCGGGGAAGACGGCACGTCCTGCTCGGCCAGCCTACGGATGAGGTCGGTGTAGAATCCGCCCACCATGAGGTCCCCGCCCCAGGCCACCCCGTCGAAGCTCACCAAGCCGCGGGTGACGTTCCCGCCCAGCACCGAGGATTCCCCTCCAGGAGCACGGTGTGCGCTCCCATCCCCGCCGCGACCGTGGCGGCGCTCATACCCGCGGCAAGCTGCCCCCCACCACGCACAGATCAGCGGCGATGGTGGTCATGGGCTCTTCGCCCAGGGCGTCGCGCTCAGTTGCTGTGAGGTGTACGCCGTGGTCTCCGGCCCAGAAGATCCGCTGAGGGGGTGGTCTCGGCCCTGTGGGCTTCGCTGGCAGCCGGACGAGTGGGTCCTGGATGGGGCTGTTCTCGCGCGCGCAGCCGGCCACTCCACCTCCAGGATGATGGTGAGGCCCGCCGCCCCGGCCAACCCCAGGAACTGGCGGCGCGTGGTCAGGGCCTGTACCGTCCGGCTCTTCGCGGATATCGTCTTGTGTCATCGCTCCTCGAGGCTGTCATGGCAGTTTCCTCCCGGACTCTAGCCCAGGCAGTCGGGGACGCGGCAAGAGCCGCTCCCGACACGCGGGGTCCGCCCCTGGTAGGCAGCACCCGTCTATTCCGCCAGAATTCGGCCAGTCCTCAGGCATCGAAACGAGACGAAGGATGGTGGCGATGAGCCGCATCATCGACGAACGCGGACGCATGCCCGGCAAAGTCAACGTCGTCGACATCCTCGTCTTCTTGGTCATCGTGGCGGTTGTCTTCGCGATCACCCGTCTGACGGGCAGCAGTTCGCAGAAGGTGCCGGGTGAGCGTGCAGTACAAGGTCGAGCAGCGAGGCGACTGTGGACGCCATCACATGGTGGAGGAAGGGGGACGAGCGACGGATGAGGCCGGCACTGTCGCAGGAGGTCGTCAACATCGAAGTGAGTCCCACCGTGGAGGAGTACACGACTCCCAGGGCGAACTCAAAGAGTTCGAGTCACCCATCTTCAAGGACATTCTCATCACCGTGTCCGCAAGCCACGGTCACGGGTCGCACGGCCCGCATCGGCAGCGTCCAACTGCGGGTGGCAAGCCCGTCACTCTCATCGGGCATCGCTACGAGGTCAAGAGCACCATCTTCCGCGTGAAGACTTTCTGAGTCGAGCCGTCGGAGCGCGGCCGCCGACTCCGGGAGGCGGGCACATGATCGAGTCCAGAATATGAGCACAGTCCAAGCGGCCGTCCGATCGTCGTTGACTGTCCGCGTCGTTGCGGGGCGCGCTTTGGCTGGCCGCGGCGGGGGCGGACATCGCTGGTGGGCCGCTTTCATCGCGCTTGCCGGCATACTCGCCGAGTGGGTGGCGACAGTGCTGTTCAGCCTTGAGCCACGCGGGCTCGCGTCCTCTGGGGCACAGTGACCATCCCCTGGAGCGCGCTGGCGCTGGCGCGGCTGTATCTATGGTTGCGCGACCGTCTGCCCGCCACCCCGGGTCGCGACCCGAGACCGCGCTGGGCGAGGGGCGCTGGATGCTCTTGGTGGGATCCGGATGCCTGGGCTTGGGCTGGGGACGTTGGTGTTGTCTTTCGCCACGCAGGAGTCGTCACCGTCAACGAGCTGGGGATGGCTCTCGCCGTCCCTCATCTGCGCTGGGTCGCGCCTGCCTTGCTGCTGGTGGTGGGGCGCTCATCCTTGGTGGCTGGTGATCGCTCCGGGCCGCGGCGCTCCCGGTCAGCGCGGCAGGAGGGGAGAGCGCGGATTTGGTCGGTCTGGCCGTGGTCGAAGGCGTCCCGGCCAAGGAGCACGGCGTCCGGCGCGAGTATGGCACCACCCGCAGGCCGGCCGCCGTGTGGCTGGGCACACTACTGGCGCTGGCGGGCGGGGTGGCGGCGGGGCTCGTCTCCGGCAGCGGGACCGTACTCATCGTGGCGCTCATAGCGGTCCTGGCTCTTGTCGTGCTGGTGTTCCTGGCGTCCCGAGGTGCTCCTGCTGGGCTTGGCGGCCTTCCCCTGGCTGGACTGGGGAGCGCGGGGCGACACTGGGCGGGCTCGGGCCTGGCCTGGGATGATGCCCTCCTGTTGGTTTCGGCGGTGTTGCTGCTGTGGTCGGTGCTCTATCTGCGCCGTGCGCGACTTCGACCATCCCCATCCTCTTGCCGGCCATCCTGGCCTTCGTGGCTGCCATCGGCTCGGTGGTGGTCCGGGAGGTGCCCGGCAGGGGGTCTTCGCCGCCCGCATCCTGTTTCAGCCGCTGCTCTTCTACTTCATCGGCTTCCTCTTCCCCAAGGGCCGGCGCTGGGCGCAGTGGACCGTGGCCATCTTCATGCTGGCCAGTGTCGCCTGGCGCTGCATGGGCTCTATCAGTACGTCACCGGCGCTCCCATGCCGGCCAGTTGGGTGGACGTGCGCGAGGTGGACATCGCCACTGGGCGTACTCCATCATCGAGGAATCCCAACGGCTCCGCGCTTTCCTCTGATGGGGGCGCTCATCCGCTGAGCTTGGCTCTGGCGCGGGGTCTTCCCGCAGTGCAGCGCGGGGGCCATGGCGGTTGTGTGCGTGGTGCAGTTGGGCGGGGTTGCCGTCACCTTCAGCCGGGGCGCCTGGGTGGGTCTGGCCATAGGACTGGTGGCGTTGTTGATCCTCTCATACCGGCGCCATCTGGTGCCCTTGGTGGCCGCGGGTGGTGGTGTGGTCTGCGGCTCCGGCTCAGTTCTCCAATCGGCTGGTCTCTGCTTTCAGCTCCACCTACATCGCGAAGAGCATGACGGCTGCCGGTTGTTGGTGTGGGGCATGGCGCTCCAGAACCTGGCGGCCCATCCGCCTTCTTCGGGTTGGGCTTGGGCACCTTCGGAGGCACGGCGGCGGTGCGTTTCGGCTACGGGCCGGACTGTGGGTGGACAACTTCTATCTGCAACTGGGTGCTGAAGGCGGTCTCATCCTACTCGCCCTCTTCCTGTGGGTGCCGCTTGCAAAGGAAGCGACTTGTGAAGGCCCACGGTCAAGCGGCTGATCCCTACGTGCGCGCTGGTTGCCGGTACGTTCGGCGCCTTTCATGGCTGTGGCAGGCGCTGCAACTTCACGGCGAGCGTGGGAGACCCTGGTGGTGGGGTGGGCTTCTGGTTCCCGCCGGGTTGGTGACCTCGACCGTGCTGCATCGCGAGGAGACGGACATGAGACGGTTGAGGGTGCTGCACGTCATCGGAGGGGGCGACACCGGCGGAGCCATGACCCACCTGCTGCCGCTGCTCTCCAGCCTTGCCCTGGCTGAGTGCGACGTGACCCTGCTCTGCTTCTGGGTGAGGGGCGGGCTGGCGAACGAGGGCGCAGGAGCGAGGGCTGTCCGTGCGCGTCCTGCCCATGAGCAACTCCTGGGATGTCGCCGTACTGCCTGCGCTGCGCAAAGCTGCCGTGCGGAGGGGAGGGTTGGGATGTGGTGCACACCCACGGTATGCGTGCAAATCTTCCTGTGCGGGCGGTCTTCCCCTGGCGCACGCGTCGGCCGTGCCCGTTCACCACCGTCCATTCCGACCTCCTTCTCGATTACTCCTCGCCGCTGTTGGCGTGCCTATCAGGCTCGACCGGGCCACGCTGGGCCGCGTGGATAACGCGCGGCGATCGCTGTTCCGACAAAGCCTGCGCCTGCCCTGCTGCAGAGGGGGTATCCGGAGGATCGGACGGTGCATCTGGTCGGGCATCGAGTGGCACGAGGAAACGGGGGCGACCGGGCTGTCGTCCGCCGGCGACGAGTGCGCTGAGCGGCGGGGATGGAGCGGCGACGCCCGGCGCGGCGCGCCGGGCGGCGTCTGGGCACGGTGGCGCGGTCAGCTGCCGTGAAAGACATCGCCCTGTTGCTGGAGACGACGGCGCTCGTGCGCCGGTCCGTGCCCGAGGCGGAGTGTGTCGCGGTCGGAGACGGACCGAGCGGGCCGCGCCGAGGCACGCGCACGAACTGGGCCTGGACGGCCTCGAGGGAGCGGTGCGCCTTCACCGCTGCATCGAGCAGGTGGTTCCCGTGCTGGCCGCGGGTATGGACGTGTTCGTGGTGACGTCGGTATGAAGGCGGCGTCTCCATGTCGGTGTTGGAGGCCATGGCGGCCGGGTTCGTGGTCAGCACGGCCGCTGGCGGGGTGGCCGAGGCTGTGGAGGACGGGGTGACGGGGTTCGTGGTGTCGCGCTGGGTGCGCCTGCCGGGGCTGCAGCCGGGTTGAGCGCACGCCGCCCTGCTCGCTGACCCCCACCTGCGCGCCCGATGGGCGAGGCGGGTGCCGCCCGGCGCGCCGCCCTTCCTGGCCGAACACGCGGCGGCCCGCACCCGGCGGGCCTACGAGCGCCGCCTGCTGCGCGCGACGGGCTACTTCCGCGTCAGAGCTCTCAGGGAGAGGACCCATGCTCCGGCGCAGCATCGTCCAGACCCCGTCTCTTGACTGGGGTGCGATGACCAGTGCATCAACAGATCATGCACCGTTTGGCGCAGCAGACCAATCGCGTGCTCATGGGAGGAACCCGTCACCATGCCGGGCTCCGCTCAAGGTCCCGGCCCGCTGGCGGCGCTGGGCGCTTGGCACCAGTCGCCGGGTGGAGGTGGACGGTGGACGCTCACCTGCCCCCGGTGCTGCCGTTCGGCAACATGCGCCCCGTCGTGAACGACGCGAACGAGGCTGTACTCGCCTGCCAGCTTGCGCTGGGCGATGAACAGGGCTCTCGTTCGATGCCGCGTACATCCTGTGGACCTATCTTCCCCACCACGGTGGCCCTCCTCGATCGGATGGGGGTCCGGGCGGGGTCCGATCCCCCGCAAGCCGACATCGCCGCCGATGGAGCCACAAGCGACGATCACTCTTGCCGGCGCGGCCGCCGCCGGCTGATGACGTCCTGCTCCGGCGAGGCATGGCCCCTGTCGACCGTGCCGGCCTGGCGTGGTGGGGACAGACCATCGGAGCGAGACTGGAGGGGGCCGCGCGCGCAAGCGGGGCGAAGCGCCGGGGGAACGGAGACCTCCGGTGGCGGCACGACGCCGCGTACCTCGCGAGCCGGGTGCCGTCCTTGGTCTCTACCACTGCGTGGACGAGCACTCGGCGTTCCCCGGGTCTGTCGACTTCGCCGTGGTCCGCGCCTACGACGACGAGCTCACGCGCCGGGCCGACCTGGTCATCACCACCTCCGAGAACCTGGTAGGCAGCGACCCGATCGGCTCTCAACCTGCACACCTACACCGTCCTCAATGCCGCCGACGTGGAGATCTTCAACCGGGCCCTCGACGACGACCTGGGCTTCCCCGCCGATCTTGCCGCCATCCCCGCCCTCGTCTGGGAGTGGTGGGCCTGCACGATTCGCGTCTGGATGTCGACGCCCTGAAGCGCTGGCGCTGGCCGATCCCAGCTGGCAGGTGGTGCTCATCGGACCGGTACAGGGTCAGGTGGACGAGACCCGTCTGCGCAGGCATCCCCCAACATCCATCTGCTGGGCGAGAAGCCGCGCCCCGAGTTGCCTGGCTACTTGAAAGGCATGGCGGCGGCGCTCATCCCTACAAAGCCAACGAACTCACGCGCAACATATTCCCGCTGGCGCCTCTTCGAGTATCTGGCTGCCGGGTTGCCTTGCGCTTCGGGGCTGCCGGAGTTGCCGGCTTCGCCGGTGTGATCGGGCTGCCTGCCTCCGCGGCTGAGTATCCACAAGAGGTGCGTCGCGCGCTGGCGGAAGACACCTTGAGAGGCGCATGTCCAGGGTGAAGCTTGCCTCGCAAAACACCTGGGACCATCGTGTGGAAGACATCTCGCGCCTGGTGGAGGAGGCGCTGGCCCGAGTGGGGCATGACGCCCGACGCAGTGAGCGGCCGGATGGTGGGACGGGGGTGCGGTCGTGAGGATCCTACTACCTACCATGCGCGATCCCTGCAGATCGGGGGACCAGCACACATGGCGCGCCGTTGGCCCAAGGGCTGCGCGAGATCGGCCACGTGGTGCAGGAGTTCTACCCTGGTGCCGCCATCCCCTGCACCGGTGCGGAAGGCGGACTCATCTGGCCGGCCGGCGTCCTCAACCGCGCACGCAAAGGCTGGGGGATGCTGTGGCCGGCGGAGGCCCGGCGGCGCTTCCGGCTGCGCGCACGGCCAGCGGAGAGCGTGTGAAAGGGCCCGTGAAGCCGGGAGCCGTGGAGTCCTGGAACGCGCAGGAGGTCTACTCCGTCCCCTATCTGCGGGCAGTCGCGGATGAGTGTGGCATCCCGCTGGTGCTGACGTTGCACGGATATCCTCTCTACGAGTCGGTGCCGAGGTGCTGCCAGCACGGCTCGTCAGGGCTGGCCTACCTCATGGGCCGAGATGCGCGCGCTCCGTCTGGCCGATGCCGGTGGTGACCGTGGATGGACGCCTGTACCGGCACGCGCTGCGGCTGGTGCCGGAGCGGGGTGATCGCATCTACACCCTTGATGAACTTCATCGACACCACCACCTTCGCCCTGGCTGCCGACGCGCACGAAGAACAAGAGCTGCGCCGCGTATTGCGGCAACGCTGGACATCCTGGTGGATGCGGTGCTGTTCGTCCCTGGAGGCTGGCAAGAAGAACGGGGTCGGCATCCCAGCCTTGCTCTGGCGTCCATGTCGGCGAGTGACCGCGAACGCTTCCCGCTGCTTCACGCCGCGAGGGGCGAGCGCCGAGATGGAGCGGATCGTCCGCGAGAACGGCTTGGACAAGCACGTGCGCCTGTTGGGGGGCAGGGACGGAAGCCGTCTTGGAGCTCACGGTCAGCCTGGCCGACATCGTGCTGGTGCCCTGCACTTCGAGAACGTGGAGGGGAAGTGACCCCGCTGTCGGCCTGGAGGCCATGGCTGGGCCGGCCCTCATCGCGGGGGACGTCGGCGGCTTGGCCGAGATGGTGGTGGACGGCGAGACAGGTCTGCTGCGCCTGCCGACGCGCAGGCCCTGGCGGAGACATCCCGCGGCTGGCCGCCGCCCCCGACGAAGGTGCCCGCATGGCCGGCGGCCGCCCGCGACTACGTGGTGGCGGAACCATTCTCATCCGCGGGCGGCGCAGGCCTACGCCGAGGTACCGGCGCGCCGCTGCCCAGGGCGACGCTGCGCCACTCGACGACCTACTGGCCGGGGCGCGACCGGCCACCCCGCCGTCCCGACCATGGCCCTCACCGTCCGTGTTGGGTTTCACCATGGACGCGGTCACTCTGGAGCAGGCTGCCCGCTGGGTCGCAGTCACGGCTGGTCAGAGTCCCGGCGGGCACGAACTCGGCTCGCCGTGTCGTTCAACCTGAACTGGCCGTGTACGTGCACAGCGCGATCCTCTGGCTGCCGAGGCGCTACTGGAAGCCGACCTCTGTTATCCTGATGGAGTGGAGCCGTCTGGGCCGCCGGTCGCCAGGGAGCCCGCTCAGGACTTCCGACCACCTCACGGTTTCCCGGCGCCGACGCCAGAGTCCGGCACCGCGCCGAGTCCGGCCCTGTCCCCCTGAGCGCGTCGCTGATCGACCTGGCCCAGCGGGCGGAGCTGGCGGCCGGGCAAGGCCTGTCGGTGTTCTTCCTGGGGGCGGCTCCGGAGTAGCGCCGGAAGAGGCTGCGCGGCGTTCAGGTGGAGCGGCCCTCTCTGCGGGTCGCCGGCACCCACCACGGCTACTTCCGTGCAGCCGGAGAAGCGGATGTGGTCGACATGGTGCGCGCCGCCTGGGCTCCGACATCGCTCGTGGCCATGGGGGCGCCCCGCCAGGAGATCCTTCTCCACCGCCACTGCGATCGATGGGGTGCGGCCGTCGGCTTGGGCATAGGCGGCAGCTTCGATGTCTGGCCGGGGTGGTCACGCGTGCTCCCGCGGCTTGGACGTGCAGCGCGTATCGAGTGGTTGTATCGTCTGGCCTCCGATCCCCGTCGCATCCGTCGCCAGAAGGCGTGCCGCCGGCCACGCGCAGCCCAGGTGGTACGCTGGGCCCCCCGACGATTATGGGCTCGCCGCGCCGCCGTGCGGTCGCCCCGCCGACACCGGCGAGCACCACTCCGAGCACGGGGACGACCTGGCGTGAGATACCTCATCAGCGGCTACTACGGTGAGGGCAACGTCGGCGACGAGGCCATCCTGGCCGGGATTATGCAGGAGATCGCGCATCGCGACCCGTCCGCCGGCTTCACCGTGCTGTCGTTCGATCCTGCCGATACCGGCCGCCGTCACGGCGGCGGCCGCGTCCCTCTGGAAGTCGTGTCTACGAGCCTCCGCCTCCACGGGCCTGCGCGCGGTCGGCGAAGCGCCTGACCTGCTCATCAGCGGCGGGGGCAGCTTCTGCACGAGGCCGACTTCGCCCTGCACGGACAGTCCTTCTTGTTCCGCTCGAAAGCTCCGCCCCATCCCCTACTTCCTGTCGGTGATCCTCATGGCCCGTTCTGCCAACGTGCCCGCTTCATGTGGTACGCACAGGGACTCGGCCCGCTCCACACCAGGCGGCGCGCAGGGCTGTGGCCGCCGCGGGGTCGGTGTCGCAGCTGGTCACCTGGCGCGACCCGGATTCCGCCTGGCCTCGCCTACGACGTGGGCATGCGGGCGCCGGTCCAGGCTATCGTGCCCGATCCCGCGTACGCGCTTGTACCCGCCTCGACATGAGGACGCCCTGCAGCGGCTGCACCGCCGGACTCGAGCCCGGCAGCCGTTACGTGGCCGTCTGTCCCCGCCCCTGGCTGGGGCGCACCGCGTACCTGGAGAACCTGGGTCAAGCGCTGGAAGATCTGGTGGCGCTCTCCGACCTCAGGGTCTTGTTCGTGCCGTTCCATGAGTCTCAAGACCCGCCGGTGGCGGCGCGGCCGGCTTTTGCCGGCCGCGCCCTCTCCCTGCCCGCCGTCACTTCCGCGCCCCTGTTGGCGGCGGTCCTCGGTGGGGCCGAGGCGGTGGTGGCCATGCGCCTGCACAGCGGCATCCTCTCGGCCACCGTCGGCACGCCCGCGGTGGTAGTGGACTACGATCCCAAGACCAGCGCCTTCGCCGCCCAGACCGGGCAGTCGGAGTGGTGTGTGTCCGTCGACGACCTGGAGACCCCGGCCGGGGCGGCCGTCCTCAGCGCCAAGCTGGGACGCACCTTGGCCCAGGCCGGCGCGCGCCGCGCTTCGCTCGCGCGCGCGACCGCCCCTCTTCGCGCGGAGGCCGGCCGCACCGCGCAGATGGCCGTCCAGCTGGCGGCCAACGGCAGTGTCTATCCGGGCGGGGGCAAGGCTTGACCGGCGGACAGTCGCGGGGCGGCAGTCGCGGTCCGCTCGACTCAGGGCCGGGGCGGCCCGCCGCCTCACCCATCGCCGGCGGTCCCGACCTCGAACCGGGATTCCTCGGCGACGATCTGGGCGTCGCATCCGCCGAGGCCGCCGACGCTGCCGACGCCGCCGAGGCTACCGCTCAGGTCGCCGACGCCCCTCCGCCTCCCGACTCCGGCCGCTCGGTGCGCGCCGTGGTGGGCAGGGCAGCGCTCATAATCGTGGCGGCGACGTTGGTGGGGCGCATCCTGGGGCTCCTCCGCGATATCGCCGTAGCCTACTTCTTCGGTGCTCAAGCCGACACCGACGCCTTCTTTCTCGCCTACCGCATCCCCTATCTGCTCACGCTCATGGTGGCGGGTGCGCTCACCGCCACCTTCGTCCCCCTCTTCAGCTACCACCTGGCCAAGGGCCGGCGCCAGGAGGCCTGGAACCTCTCGGTGAACGTGGGCAACGTCATCTGCGTCATCCTCATCGCCCTCACCGTCGTGCTCATCGTGCTCGCTCCGTGGATCATCCCGCTGGTGGGCTTCGGCTTCGACGAGGCCACGGCGAGCCGGGCCGTCTTCCTCTTCCGCATCCTCATGATCGGCTTCGTGTTCGAGGGTCTCACAGGCCTGCTCATCGGCATGCTCAACTCGCTCAAGCGTTTCGCCCTGGCCGCCTTCGCCCCCGCCGTGGGTACGGTCATCACGCTCATCGTCATGATGGCCTTCGCCCGCAGCCTGGGCATCACCGCCCTCGCCATCGGCAGCGTGGTGGGCTGGATCGCCGGCCTGGCCGTGCTCTTCCCGGGGTTGCGCGACCAGCAGATCAAGTATCGGCCGCGTATCGACTGGCACGATCCCGGCCTGCGCGAGGTAGGTGCGATGGTCTGGCCCATACTCATCGGCTCGGCTGTGGGCAAGATCAGCATCTTCGCCACCCAGGTGCTGGGCTCTATGCTGGAGGTGGGATCCATCTCCAGCCTCAGCTACGCCGAGAAGCTGTTCCAGCTGCCGTTGGGCCTGTTCGTGGCCGGCATCACGGTGCCGGTGTTCCCGCTCCTCTCCGAGCAGGTGGCGGCGGGGGCGCCCGAGCGGGTGAAGGCCACGGTCAGCTTCTCCATGCGCCTGATGGGCTTCCTGATGGTCCCGGTGACTGTGGGCGTGATCCTCCTGCGCTATCCCATCATCGGACTGATCCTGGAGCACGGCGAGTTCACCCCCGACGACACGGCCCGCACCGCCTGGGCCCTTCTCTTCCTGAGCCTGGGCCTGTACGCCTATGCCGGCCGCGACACGCTCACCCGCGTGTTCTACGCCTACCACGACACCCGCACCCCGGTGAAGATCAGCGTGTTCACGGTGGCCATCAACGTGGGACTCTCGTATCTCTTCATGCAGTACATGGGCGTGGGCGGGCTGGCGCTGGGCACCACGGTGGCGCTCAGCGTGAACTTCCTGGTGCTCATCTGGCTGCTCAAGCGCAAGGTGGGATCCATGGATTTCGGACGCATGTTCACGTCGCTGGGTTTGGTGCTGGGGCTCTCGGCAGTGATGGGTGTCGCCGTGTGGGCGGTCGACTTCGCGCTGGAACAGGTGGTGGGCGCATCGACTTTCGGGTACGCGGTGCGCCTGGTTGTGGGCGTCGTGGTGGGTGTGTTCGTCTTTCTCTCGGCGGCGAGGCTTGTTAGAATGCCCGAACTTGCCGAAGTAACAGATATGTTGCGCGCGATCATCAAGCGGAGACGCGGGCAGCAGGCCGGGTAGGCCGCGAGGCCTCGGACATCGGCGAGAGCCGCGATGCGACAGGCCGAAGTGTCAATCCGGTCGCAATACGGTTGCCGGGTGGCAGGAGAAATCTTGCCGGCGGCGTACGCAGGTAGGTAGATATTTATGGCCGCGACAGGATCAAACCACAAGGAGAGACACCTGGCGCAGCCGCCGAGGGGCCTCCGTGCCGCATGTGCGTCCGGCGGACGGCTCCATTGCTCCATCTTGGTGCTGGCGGTTCTGCTGGTCGTCGCCCTCTGCCTTCTCGCCCTCCCGTTCTCGCCCGCTCCGGCGGAGGCCGCCGACACCACGGCTGTGGGGCAGCTGACGGGGGCGGACCTCGCGGCTGCACTGGAACTCGAGGGCGACGTGGGACTCATGGCCGCCGGTGATCTCTACGCCGCCGCGGTGGTGGGGTCGGGTGCTCCTGTGATCCCCATCATCTTCCCGCTAGAGAACCGGAAGGACGTCACCTACTTCGTCGACACCTTCGGTGCGCCGCGGTCCGGGGGCCGCACCCACGCCGGTAACGACCTCATGGCGCCCAAGATGGCCCGCCTTGTGGCGGTGGTCGACGGCACCATCGACTGGCTCAACACCACAGGCAAGCTGTCCAGCTACAACAACCTGCCCTATTACAACATCCTGTTGCGGGGCGACGACGGCAACGACTACTTCTACGTACACCTCAACAACGACACACCGGGCACCGATGACGCCATGGGCGGGGTGGAGAACGCCTACGCTCTCGGTCTCAAGAACGGTCAACGCGTCAAGGCCGGGGACTTCATCGGCTACGTGGGCGACAGCGGCAACGCCGAGGACACCGGCAGCCACCTTCACTTCGAGATCCACTTGGGCGGCTACGTGAGCGCCTCGGGCACCCAGACCTGTTCGCCCAGCGCCATCAACCCCTACAACAGCCTGAAAGCGGCGCCCACGGTGGAGGAGTGGCTCAACGACGGCAAGCCGGCGCTGACGACCACCACCACCAAGC
This sequence comes from Thermoleophilia bacterium, assembly GCA_040772905.1. Classification (GTDB taxonomy): domain Bacteria; phylum Actinomycetota; class Thermoleophilia; order RBG-16-64-13; family RBG-16-64-13; genus JAXGXJ01. The sequence goes on from JAXGXJ010000014.1 coordinate 38,911, forward strand.
CCGCGCCCGCCACCACGACCGCCACCACGGTCAAGCCCACGACCACCACGACGACCACGGGCGGGCCCACCACGGGCTCCACGGCCTTCCGTACCACCACCACCACGCCTCCGACCACCGTCGCGCCGCCCACCGGCTCCGCGGTGAAGGGCTTCACCGACGTCCGCACCACCGACTGGTTCTATCGTGACTTCGCCTATGCTCTGGAGAACGGCATCGTGAGCGCCGAGGTCGACAACCGCTTCCGGCCCTACTCCATGGTGTCGCGGGCCCTGTTCACCGCTTACCTGGTGCGGACCATGGCGCCCGATGAGATAGCCGCCCTCGGCAGCGTCGACACTGATTGGGACAGCGAACCCGCCCCGCCCATCTTCGGCGACGTGCCCGCCGATCACTGGGCCCATGCCGAGATCGAAGCCGCCGCCCGGCTGGGACTGGTGCGTGGCACAGGCGACGGCACCACCTTCACGCCGGAGGCCCTGGTGACCAGGGCACAGATGGCCGCCATGCTCTGCCGGGCACTGGGTGCGGCGTCCACCGAGGGCTCGTCGGCAGGCGGCGCCCACCTCATCTACAAGGACATCCCCAAAGGCTACTGGGCCCAGGGTGCCATCGTGCTGGCGCGTACCTACGGTCTCATGTGTGGAGACACCAACGACTGCTTCCGACCGGACGAGAACACCACAAGAGCTCAGGCCGTCACTGTGATGGCCCGGCTGTTGCGGCTGCTGCAAGGAGAGGCAGGCTCATAGCAACCTCCGTCGTGCCCATACTCCGCCGGGGAGCTGCTTCCACCCCGGCGCGGCGGGCGTTCCGCCGGCTGCTCTCAGCCCTGGCGATAGTCTTGGCGTCCGCCGCGTTGGTGCTGACCGGCGCGCCGGGACAGCCGTCGCCGGCGCGCGCGGGTAGCTTCTCCGACGTCGGTCCCAGCATCCCCGCGTATGACGCCGTGGAATTCATGACCGGCGCGGGCGTGCTCTCGGGCTTCAAGGACGGCACCTTCAAACCGGGCAACACCCTCACCCGCGGCCAGGCCACCAAGGTGCTGGTGCTGTGGCAGAAGGTCGCGCTGGTGACCGCCACCAAGTCGTCGTTCCCGGATGTGGACGACGTCTATCGCAGCTACGTGGAGACGGCGTCGGCCAAGGGCTGGATCACCGGTTTCCCCGACGGTTATTTCCGCGCCTACTCCACCCTCAACCGGCAGCAGATGGCCATCATCATGGTGAGAGCCATGGGCTGGGAGGCCGACGCACAGAAGCTCTCCTCGTCCCGGGTGGCCGATATCCTGGCGCAGTTCTCCGACCGTGCCACCATCGCGGCTGTGGCCCGGCCCTATGTGGCTCTGGCTGTGGATAAGGGTCTGTTCGGAGGCTACGACGGCCGATTCAACCCCACCCAAGGCATCACCCGGGCGCAGTTCAGTCTGGTGGTCATGCGGGCCGAGTTGGCGCTGCGGGCCACCGTGCAGCAAGTGCGCTTCGCGTGCGACTACACCGACAAGACCCGCGTGGTGGTGGACCTCTCCAAAGCCCCGGGCGCCGTCACGGCTGCCATCTCGTCCGACGGCATCCTGAGCGTCGATTTCACCGAGGGCGCCATAGCGGGCACCCTCACCCAGGCCGTGGCCGCTTCCCCCGAGGTCACCTCGGTGACCGCGCGGCAGGGCGCCTACGACCCGCGCACGGTGAGGCTCAGCTTCGATCTGGGTCGCTATCAACGCTTCCGGGTCATGAGCCTGGCTCCCTCCGACGGCAGGGGATACCGCATCGTGGTGGATGTCTTCCGGCGGACGGACGGCCCCGATGGGGACGGCCCTCCGCTCATCTGCATAGACCCAGGCCACGGGGGCACCGCCACCGGCTGCATAGGCGTCTCGGGCACGCCCGAGAAGACGTTGAACCTCATCATCGCCACCTTCTTGAACGAGTACCTCAAGAAGGCCGGGTTCAGCACTATGATGACGCGCACCACCGATGTTGATATCGGTCTCAAGGAGCGGGCCCAGATGGCCAACGCGGCCAAGGCCAGCCTCTTCGTGAGCGTCCACAACAACGCCATCAACAACCCCGAGACCAACGGTACCGAGACCTTCTACGAAGGCACCGACGCCAGCTACGATCCTCAGGGTCGGCTCCTGGCCGAAGCCATCCAGCGCAAGCTCATCGCTGCCCTGGGTTCGGTCAACCGTGGGGCCAAGACGTGGTACGGTAACACCCTCACCGTACTGGGCGAGTCGACAATGACCGGTGTCCTCACTGAGGTCGGGTTCATGACCAACGCCGCCGAAGAAGCCAAGCTCCTCACTCCCGCCTATCAGCAGAAGGCGGCCCAGGCCATCGCCGACGGCATCCAGGAGTACATGAGATGGACCACCACCGTCTTCACCAGCGAATAGCGGGCTCCCGCTCCCGCATGGGCCTGTTGGTGCTGGCCTGCGTCCTGGCGGCACTCAGCGTGTTCGCCGGGTCCGCGGCGCTCGCTCCCAGCCCTGCCGCGGCTGCGGACGGCGACTTCGTCTTCACCGGCCGAGGATGGGGGCACGGCGTGGGCATGAGCCAGTGGGGTGCCTGGCAAGCGGCCAAGGAAGGCGTGAGTTTCGACAAGATCCTGGCCTTCTACTATCCCGGCACCACGCTGCAGCAGATGCCCGATCCCGATACCGTGGTGAAGGTGCGTCTCTCGGCGAACCCGCCCGACAGTAGCGTCACCAGCTTCTGCCAGGTGGACCTCAAGCCGTCGGTCACCGCCGCCACGCTGGTCAAGAAGTCTACCGCCGGCGACGAGACCGAGGTCCTACCCGCCGACACCCTCATGAATGTGCTGAACGTCGACGGCAAGATCCAGGTGATCACCGCCGACGGGCCCCAGGGCCCCTTCGACTACATCGAACTGCGTCCCGAGCGCTCAACGGGCACCGCGTCCGACGGCCGCGTGGCCGTCCAGTTCAAGAGCACGCCCACCAGTAGTCCGTACGCCTATCGCGAGTACTGGGGAACCATCCGCGTGCAGCCGGGCAGCACCGCCGGCACCCTGTGGGTCTACAACTTCGTGGCCGTGGACATGTACGTGCGCAATATCGGCGAGGTGGATTTCGACTGGGCCATGCCCACGCAGCCCGGCTACGCTCCGGAAGTGGTGAAGGCGCAAGCCGTCGCCGCCCGCACCTACGCGCTGGCCAAGAACGGCGCCACCCTCACCGACGGCTGGCAGGACCAGTACTACGCCGGCTACCGTCTGGAGGCGGCGGGCAAGTATCCCGCCCTGGCGCAGGCGGCCGAGCAGACGGCCGGACTCATCCTCACCTACCAGGGCAAGCCGGCCACCACCTACTTCTCCGCCCACTCCGGCGGCTACACCACCAACACGGCCTGGTCGGGCACCTATCCACCCTACATCGTCTGCCAGCCCGACCCCTGGAGCCTCAAGGCGCCTCCCAGCAATGTGAGCTCGGCCGGACCGGGCTACAACTGGACCTACACCATCTCGCCGACCGACTTGTCGAAGAAGGTCAACAACGTCCTCACCGACGTCGACACCAAGAAGAAGTTCGACATCGGCCTCATCAGGCAGGTGGAGGTCACGGTCCGCGATACGGCCGACCCCACCAGCCACGCCCGCACGCTACGCTTGACCGGCGACAAAGGCGTCGCTCAGGTCTCGGCCACTTCGTTCAAGAGCCTGTTCGGATCGAGCCAGATGCGGTCCACCCTCATCCTCTCCATCACCGGCGGCGAGCCGCTGGGGGTGGGTGAGTTCTTCGATGTGGGCCGCACGCACATGTATCACGACCAGATCGCCCGCATGGTCACGGCCGGGCTCATGAACGGCTACGACGGCGGCCTGTTCAAGCCCGAGGGCTCCATCACCCGCTGGCAGTTCGCCAAGATCGCGGTGAACCTGTACAACATCATGCATCCCGACGACCGCATCGAGGTGGTGGACGTCGACACCCGTCCCTTCGCCGATATCCCCGCCCGCCCCGGCGTGCTGTTGGACGAGTCCGACTGGGTGGCGGCGGCCAAGAAGGCGGGCCTGGTGACGGGCATGAACGGCAACAACTTCCAACCCTATGTGGTGATGCGCCGCGACCACATGGCCGCCATGACCGTCCGCGCTCTGGGTTGGGAAGACGAGGCCGCAACGTTCTCCGCGACCGCGCCCGGCTTCAGCGATCTCTCCCGCAGCAGCGAATACTGGGCCGCGGCAGCCTACCTCAAGGCCCAGGGCATCATGCTGGGCTACGACGACGGCACCCTCCGCCCGGAGGAGCCCATCAAGCGCCAGCACGTGGCCGTGGTCCTCTGCCGAGTGCTCGACGCCGCAGACTGAAGGCCAGAATCGATCGGCTTCTGGATCGGTCCTCACGTCATGCGGCCTCGTAAGGCCTCACGCAGTTCCTGTCGCGTGCAGCCGACATCTCTAAGGATCTTCGAAAGCAGTCCCGGCCCGAGCGTCTCTCTGCTGTGCACGGGGATCACGGTCGTTCGCCCGTCGGGATGCTTGAGCAAGTGGTGGCTTCCTCGGACTCGCGCTACCTGAAAGCCCATGGCTTGGAGTGCCGACACAAGCTGCCGGCCGGTCAAACCGAAGGGGGACACGAGAGGTCTAGAGGTCTACTGTGACCCGCTGTATTCCGACGTACCGAAGACGCTGACCACCCGGATCAGGCTGTTCGTCACCCATGCAGACCTCGATGGCCTCCTTCACCCGCTTCATGAGTACGTCGAGCGACCTGGCTTGCGTGTAGCAGCCCGGCAGGGACGGGACCGAAGCCACGAAGTAGCCCTCCTCGTCCTGTTCGATCACGATGTCGAATTCCTGCAGCACTGGCCCCGCAATCATGGCCGGCATCCCTTCTATCCAGAAGTCTAACACCTTGTTTCGCGAGGGTAGTCGGTCCCACAGCGCCTGCCCCTCAGCCTTTGGTCGCAGCTTGGCCGAGAGGGCCGGAGCCGCCGCCTCCCCAGCAGCGCAGCGGCCGCACGAGCGCCAGCACGCCGCCGCACCGGCACGGCGGAGGCTCCGGGCCATCCGCCGCGCGGGCGCGTCGGCCAGCTATGAGGGGTGCTGAGACGATCCTTGGGAGGGGTGATCGTCTCTATGAGGGGGGCCTATGTCAGTGACGCGCCTCGTCTCATCCTGGGCCGTCAGCGGTCTCGGCTCCGCTGCCTGCCTGTGTCGTCCTTACGTCGTCCACTCTACCCTCGGGGGCGTGAAGGGGTCGTAAAGCCGATTCTGGGCGGTATAATGCCCCCCATGCCGGCCACCGGGAAAAGTCCAAGGCGGTGCACGCAGCGCGACGGGGGAAGTGCTTCCTTCGCGCATCTCACGATAGCGCCGGCCGCCAAGGAGAAGGTCGCCTGCCTCGCTGTGGTCGTGACGGCCGCGGTCATGGTCGCCATCGTCGCGGCGGCCCTCGTACTGGCCTCGGGGGCTTCCACCCAGGCTCAGGCCGCCTCGCTTCAGTCCACCGCTACCGCCCAGGCGGCTCCTGCCGCGCCCGAGGTGTCGGTCGCGCCTGGGGCGCCCGCTGCGCCCCTCGCCCCCGCCTCCGAGGGTCCCGCTATCGGTAGCGTCGAGGCCTTCTGGGTCATGGATTGGGGTACCAGCAGCTACAAACGCATCGATGCCGCGGTGCGATTTGTGGGTGAGCACACCGTCATCTACGTACACACCCGCGCGCTGGTGAGCGAATCGACGGTCACCACGCTGGGCACCGCCTTCGACACGGTGGTCTACCCGGCGGTGACGGAGGCCTACGGGCCGGAGCCCGACCCGGGCATAGACGGCGATCCCCGTGTGGCTATCCTCATCTATGATTTCTACAACCAGGCCATCGAGGGTTCGTTCAACCCCCGTGACATCCAGCCGGACGGCAGCGAGGTCTCCAACCGGCGCGAGATGTTCTACCTGAACCAGCAGGCGGTCATCTACGAGCCGCAGAACGCCGGCGCCCTGGCCGCGCACGAGTTCGCCCACCTGGTGCTGCACTATCGCGACACGATGCTCGATCCGTCGCCGTACGCCGCGCCCGAGGTCGAATGGCTCACGGAGGGTTTCACCACCTACGCCGAGCACATCTCCGGATACGACACGCGCGTGGGCAGCCAGTTGCGTGCCTTCACCAGCGAGCCCGATACCAGCCTCACCCGCTGGATGGGCTTCCGGGCGAACTACGGTGCCTCGTATGCGTTCATGCGTTACCTGGGGGATCGGTTCGGGCCCGAGTTCATCCGCGCTCTGATAGAGGAGCCGCTGGACGGTGCGGCCGGGCTCAACGCGGCGCTGCGCACGTTCGACTCGTTCCAGAGCTTCCCGACCGTGTTCGACGACTGGGTGGTGGCCAACTTCTTGGACACTCGTCCTCCCGCGAACCCGCCCTATGTCTACAACGATCTCTCCGTCGCCGCGACGCCCGTGGCGCTCACCGGCCCGGCGCCCTTGCTGGGGACGAGCACGGTCAAGGACTACGCCGCTGCCTATCTCGATTTTCCGGCCACGGCGCGCGAAGCCGCCTTCCAGGCCGTGGTCGACGGCACCGATGGCGCCCCGCTGCAGGCGGCGCTCATCTCGTGGGATAGCGATGGGCTCATGTATCCGCTGGTGCAGCGCTTCGACCTGGCCAACTCGGCGGCCGGGGACACGGTGACGTCTCCCAAGGGCTATGACCGGCACACCCTGGTCGTGTGGGCGCGGGGCACGGTGGGCTCAGCGGCCTCGTACGAGTTCCGCTACAGCGGCTGTGCCGACCCGCCCGCGGGGGTGCAGTTCCTCGACATGAGCGGCTCCGACCACTTCTACGAATACGCGGCGCTGCTTCTCAGCCTGGGCGTCATCAGCGGCAGGGAAGTGCCTGAGGGTTCCGGGTTGTGGTTCTTCGCCGGTAAGGAGAACGTCACTCGGGCACAGTTCGCCAAGATGGTCATGGAGGCCATCGGCCTGCACACCGCCGGGATCGAGGGCTTGGACGACCCCACCTTCAAAGACGTGCGCCCGGTGTACAAGCAGGGTCAGCCTGAGGTCTATCCCTTCGACTACATAGAGGAGGCGGCGGCGCTGGGTATCGTCACCGGCTTCAGTGACGGCTACTTCCGGCCCTACCGGGCCATCACGCGCACTCAGTTGGTGCTGATGATCGTGCGCGGGGCTGCGGCCGCCGGTGCGCCGCTGCCGCTCTACGAGGGCGATGAACGGGTGTTCGTGGATGTCATCCCGTCCCATCCCCGCTATCGCGAGATCATGACGGCCTACAGCGCCGGCATCCTCAGCGGCAGCCTGGTCAACGGGCGTCTGTACTTCTATCCCGACTCGTCCGCCAGCCGGAATCACGTGGCCAAGATGACCGCCAACCTGGTGGGTCACATCGAGGGTTACGTGTCCCCCGAGCCGGGCGACACACTTCCTGAGCCGTAGACGCAGACCGTCCTGGGGCCGTCCCGGGTCCGGCCCATCGTCTATCATGGTAGATAACATGGCCAAATCTCGCCGTTCACACGCGCAGTCTCTCGGTCCTGGATCGTCGTCACAGACGGCCGCTCGCCCGGCCGTCGAGCCGGTGGCGATGTCCACCGGTGATGCCGTCTTGGCCGAGGGATGGATGGACGGCGCCGTGCACGGAGACGGCTCCGACGGCGGCGGCGGAGTGGAGTTCGCCGACCTCCTCCCCGACGTCCAGGTGCACGACCGCGATCGCCGTCGCGAGCGGCGCTTGGTGGAGGCGGCCTGCCGCGGAGAGTCGTCGGCGGTGGAGGCCCTCTACCGCAGCCACTACGACACCATATACCGCTACGTGCTCCTCCGCCTGGGCTCGCCCAGTGCCGCCGAGGACGTCACCAGCCAGGTGTTCATGGGCATGCTGCGTGGTCTGGGGCGCTACACCGACGAAGGCAAACCCTTCCTGGCTTGGCTGTATGGCATCGCACAGAAGCAGATCGCCCTCTTCTATCGTGGCCAGCGTCGCGCACCGACCAACGTGGACCTCGACGCCGCCGCCGAACTCGCCGCCCAGACGGCCGGCCCGCAGGCGACGGCGGAGCAGCGCGAACTGCGTACCCACATGGCCCGCGCTCTGGGGCAGGTGCCCGAGGGGCAGCGTGAGGTGCTGATGCTCCGCTACATCCTCTCCATGTCGTTGGCCGAGACGGCCGCCATCGTGGGGCGAACCGAGGGCGCGGTCAAGCAATTGCAGCTGCGGGGGTTGGCGACGCTCAAGACCGTCTTGGGACGGGAGCACCCCGGCCTTCACTGACCCGGCCGCTCGCGCTCGCGCCGGTGCGCGATGCCCGCGCGTCATCTGACGGCGTCGTCCGCGCCGGCGTCGTCGGCTGTGCATGGCGCCCAAGATGTCGCGTAACTTCTCCGGCGCGTCGGCAATATAGCCACTGATGCACCATGTCTAGAGGCATATTCGACAAGTGGCGAGCGGCATTCAAAGGGACGCGCGGTGAGCGCGAGCTTTCCGCTGTCGCAGCCACGGGCGCACCCGGCGGCTCTGTCGCCGATCTCGACGTGGTGAGCCAGCCCATCGATGCGTCTTTGCTCTTCGTCAGCCGCGAGCTGTCCGGCCTCACCTGGCTGTCTGTCTCGGCGGCCGCGAAGGAGCGCGGCTGGGCAGCGTTGCAGCGTGAGATGGAGCGGCACCCGGTGAAGGCTTCCGCCCAGGGTGCCCGCGGCACCAAAGGCGTGGCTGCTCCGGCGGTCAAAGGCGCCGGCGCCGGCAGCGGGGCGCGCACAGTCCGGCCGCGTAACCTGAAATGGGCCCTCGGCTCCGCGGTAGGGGTCGTGGCCATCGTGGCGGCCGTACTGGGTAGTTATAGCGGCGGCCTTCTCCAGACCGGCGGCGACGGCGACGGTCCCGGTACGGTGGCCTCCGTGGTCACCTCCGACACCACGGCGCCCGATACCACAGCGCCCGATACCACAGCGCCCGACACTGCTCCTTCTGTCACCACTCCCACCACCGTTCCCGCCACAGCCGGTGGCGTCGACAGCAACGACGGCGTCCAGCCCACCGTGACCGCCGGTCCGGTCGTCACCGAAGGTCCCGTGACCACCGGCGGCACGCAGTCCACGGCGCCGGCCGGCACCACCCCGAACACTCCCGCCACCACGAGCGGCTCCAGCGGCTCCGGTGGTTCCACCGGCACCGGTTCCACCACCACGCAGCCGCCACGGACGACCACTACTGGTCAGCAGCAGATGGCGGCGGCACAGCGCATCGGGTCCGCCCAGGCGGCGGTCGTATATCTGGCCGACTTGGTTCTCACCGGCAACACCTCCGGCGCCCGTGCGCTGGTGGCTCCTGAGGCCCAGAGCGCGCTGGCCTACATGATCGCCTCGCTCACCGACCCCAACGGTCACAAGATCCTCGGCGCCCAGACGCTCAGCGACGGCACCGTGCGCGTGAGCCTGCAGATCACCGACCGGGTCGTGAACAACGCCGGTGACTATGTGGAGAAGGACAGGGGCTTCGTCATCCGCGTGCGGGTCGACGGTGAAGATGCCGTGATCACCGCCATCAACGCGGGTTCGTGAGAAGGGTGATTCAGAACATGAAGGTTTGGTCCACCCATCATCGAACGTTATACTGTTCATCTCGTGCAGCTGGCCTGCACGTTTTTGCTGGTCTGAAACGGCGGGGGGAAGATCTTGCCTCCCCCGGCCTCGACAGAGTTTGCCACCCCGCGTTGGTAGGCGCGGGCGTGAGCCCAGAAAAGAAGGGAGGTGACTCGTTCTTTTCTTCCTACACTACCGTTCTCTCAGTAGGAAATGGCAAGAACCATTCAGCTATGAGTAAACAAGTATCAAGGAGAGCTTCCATGCAGAAACGCACCCTCAAGGTGGCGATTCTGGCCGCTCTCACCATCGTCCTGGTCTTCAGCATGAGCGCTGCCGCTTTCGCGCAGCCGTCTCAGTATTCCGACCTCAACGGCGCCACTGTCGGCCCGTACAAGGTCACGCTGGAGCAGGTCTCGGCTATCGCTGATGTCGAAAGCGGCATGTTCCGCCCGTATGCCGACATCACCCGCGCTGAGTTCGCCGTAATGGCGGTCAAAGCGTTCGATATCCCCTTGGTGAATCCGGCCACGCCGTCCTTCTCGGACGTCCCCGCCACTCACGCTCTGTATCAGTACATCGAAGCAGCCTACAAAGCCGGTATCATCCAGGGCTACACCGATGGTAAATTCGGTGCCGCCGATACCGCCACCAGGCAGCAGATGCTTTCCATCATCGCCCGGTACGTAGGCGGCAAAGCCGGCTACTACGCCGCTGGCGTGTGGAACTTCCGTACCCCCGCTGAGATCGACGCGCTCGTCGCCCACTTCGGCGATGCCGCCTCCATCGATCCGGCCCACAAGACCGCTATGGCCTTCTCGTATGCCATGGGCATCACCCTCGGCAACGCCCAGGGCAACCTGGCTCCCTTGAGCAAGACCATGCGCCTCCAGGCCGCGGCCATGCTTATCCGCTCCACGGAGCTGGTCCCCTTCAACGCGGCGTACCCGGCTGACGTGGTCCAGGTCACTGCCGATAAGAGCGAGAACCTCATCGGCAAGACTCACACCCTGAAGTTCAAAGTCACCGACGCCGCCGGTCACCCGGCTAAAGGCGCTCTCGTCGACTTCGACACCATGTATGCCAACCCGCTCTACGTGGGTAACATCAGCCCGCAGGCTGCGCTGACCGACGCCTTCGGCGAGGTCTCAGTCAATCTGTATTCGGCCGAGCCCGGCACCCAGCGTGTGACCGCTACGGTTCAGACCATCACCGGTCCGGCTACCACGGTGGCCACCAAGTACTGGGTCGCCCTCGACGAGATCTATATCCTCGACGAGACCCGCGTGGCTGAGAACAACGCCGGCGACGCCCATGAGTGGTGTGCCCGCGTGGTCGTCATCGGCCCGGGCCCGCGTTCTACCAGCCAGTTCGACTGGTACAACGTGATCGACGCCTCTTACGACCCGACCGATCTCCAGACCGACGACGGCGTGTGGGAGAGATCCTCAACAACTACAGCGATGAGCTCGCTCTCGATCCTGACGAGATGCCTCGCACCATGGCCAGCATCGGTGTCGAGTGGACGGTCGACTGGACCGATCTTGACGATCCCACCAAGGGTAATCGTGGCGAAAGACGACGTGACTGACGCCGACGGCTTCATCGCCTGCATCACCATCAACTCCACCTCCACCGGCAACGCCGCCCAAGGAGTTCCAGGCCGCCAGCCTGGTACGGAGAACCCGTATCCACAGATGCTGCTCGATCGCGACACCGCGGATCCTGAGGATTGGGGAGGCCGACGAGGATTGGGAACAGCAGCCCAAGTCTGTGGCTAGCGCCACGAAGACCCCTGCGGATCCCCCATATCATCGGCGGCGACTCTGACGGCCCCATCACCCCGGCCTACGCTGCTTGAACAACACCGGTGAGGTCGAGACCTTCACCCTGGAGCTCAAAGACGTCTACGGAAACGTCATCCCCGGTTACACGGTGGAATGGTGGATCCAGGGCGTGGGCTTCTTCAAGACCGACGACTCCTCCTGGACGGGCGTAGGCGAGACCAACAAAGACTTCGACATCGCTGACGCCGCCGGCAAGTCCAGCGTGTGGGTCGAGTCCCAGGTCCCGGGCCAGACCATCATCCACTGCAAAGTGATGGATAAGTACGGTCTGCCCTACAAAGAGTGGAACGTGGTCAAGCAGTGGTACTCCATCGATGAAGTCGCCTTCGTGGACGACTTCGAGGAAATTGATCAACACCGGCCACACCTTCGACGTCAAAGTCTCCGGCGCCAAGTATGCTCAAATCTCTGGGATGCTGAACAACAACGGCCTCGCCGATGACCAGGCGCTCCTGGCTCCAAGGCCGACCTCTACGGTGTCGGCGACTACGCCGCCACCGAGAACAATAAGCTGGTGTGGAAGACCAACACCGGTGCCGTCGGCCTTCGGACAGGTCATCCGTGTCGATGGTCTGTTCTACACCTCCTTCGCCGACATCCAGCTCGGCGCGGCTGAGTACTGGGCCGACAAGGTCGACGGCGAAGATGATGTCCGCGGTGTGGTCTACCTCGCCGGCAAGACCGTCTACTTCTACACCAACATCAGTACCGGTGGCGCTCCTCTGTTCGACGTGGCGCAGCAGCCGGAACACGGTGACGGCTTCCCCTGGTACGTGGGCACCATCACCTCCGCCACCCCGGTCATCTGGAAACGCCATGGGTGGGGCGAGCGTGAGCATCAACTCCGTAAAGGGCACCCAGTGGGTCTACGCGGTGGCTGACTACACCGACAACCCGCAGGACGGCGATCCTCTCAAACCGTCAAGTGGGCTGAACTCCGCTACGACACGGCTGGGAAGGTCTGGCTGGCCGACGCCCGGAAGACTCCGTGAAGATCTTCGCCCAGGGCGAAGGCGTCGTGGGTGACCGCTGGGTCAACCCGGTGTCTGAAGACCCGGAAGAGAACACCGAGACCATCGCCGTTCAGGTCTTCGACAAGTACGGCAACGCTCTTGGGGGCTACAAAGTGACCTGGGAGATCGTGGGTCAGGGCACGGTTACCGCCAGCCAGATCCCCACCTATCATCCCTATGCTCACTTTGAGGATGCGAACCACGATCTTATGGGCCTGAGCTTGGAAGCTGCGCAGGCGGCTGCCACGAATGGCCTTTATGAAGATCAAGGCCTATGCCGGTATCGGTGACCTGAACCCGTACTGGAACAGCAACCTGCTGTGGGGCGACTTCTACGAGCAGCTCCGATCCGGACTACGCTCACGACCTCGACGATGACTACGCCTGGGGTTGGACCGAGAACCACGAGATCGACTACACCCTCAACCTCGACAGCGCCGCCAACGTGACGCTGGTCCTGGACGAGACCTACGACGACCTCGACCTGAGCGACTACACCCACTTCACCAACGTCATCAACATCAAGATCTACCGTCGACAGCTCCTTCTGAAGCAGTACTTTCCGGTGACCAAGGTGTGGACGCTGGAAGGCGGGCGGCAGCCATCAGTTGGAAGCCGCCTTCAGTGCCGATCTGTTCGATAGCGAGAGCGCGCTTCCGACCGCTCTGACCTACGGTGTCGGTCCGTTCGTTATCGACAATGATGTGGTCCAGGCTTATGCCCTGAGGTTCCACATGGTTGATCAGTTCGACAACCCGATCGACTGGGCGACCGCCGGCACCCCCGAGTACCTGAAGCTGCGCGTGACCAGCAATGTTCCCGCGAACAACCTGCTTCAGCCTCTGGGCCCCGGCTTCTGGATGACCGGCGCGCCGGCCTATCCGGCTGGCTTCGGTGAGTTCACCGACGGTTGGGCGTACCTGTACGACAACCTTGGCGACGCTTACCTGAGCAGCGTCGAGTTCTCGGATGCGGCGGCAACCCTCGCCGTCAGATCTGGCTCGACGCGGACAACGGCAACATCGTTGACTCAAACGAAATGGCAAGCAACGTCCTCAACGTGGAGATTGTTGAGTAAGTAGCTTGCTTCCAGTACTCGCTCCTGGGGTGTTGGCGGGGATCACCGAAGGTGGTCCCCTGTTTCTGTGCAGGGTCGTGTCGCATGGCGGCAATGCCCGTTTCGTTGCCTTCGACCAGGGATCGAACCCGCGCCGAGCCTCCCGTGGTAGACGAAAGCGCGATTACGTGCACTCGTCATGCTGCAGGCGCTGATGGTAGTTCTCGGGTGCCTCACCCCGATCACAGATGGTGGACTCTGGCGATGGGAGGAAGATGAGGAGTTGCTTCAAGAGGATGGCGGCGGCCCTTATACTGGTGACCTGTATGCCCTGGTGATGCTGCTCAAGGGCGTGCTCTTGCCGCCCACCGTGGTCGGACGCTTCGAACACGTGGTGGGTGAACACTTACGGTGTGACCGAAGCTCAGGTGGCGACTGTGGCCGATGGCTTCGAGAAGATGGGACCTTCGGGCCGGCCCGAGACGTTACCCGTGGCCAGTTCGCCAAGATGGCTGTAGGCGGTCTCGGACTGACTGCCGCTGGACCCGGCGACTCCACTTTCGGGGATGTGGCGAGAGGCTCCACCTTCTACGTTCATCGAAGGCGCGTACGCTGAAGGTCTGATCGGCGGATACCAGGTCACCGGCGGACTCGCATTCCGTCCCGCCAACAACATCAGCCGGCAGCAGACGAACAGCATCCTCGCTCGCCACCTCGTGAACCTCGAACTCGATACCGCGGTATCATCCACGGCTCGGGTGGTCTCACCTATCCACCCTTGCGGCGTGGTACGCAGCGTGGGGCACCTATCTGGGCGGGTTCGGCGACGTGGCTCGAGATCGCCGCGGACCACCGTGCGACCACGGCGTATCTCGTGTACCAGGCGTTGTCAAGGCTCGAACGGCAGACTCAGCCCTACGGCCACTCTCAACAGGGCGCAGGCCGCCGTGATGATCCTGCGGGTGGCGGACGTGGCCGACGAGATGACCACCACACCGCCCGCTCCACGGCGCTGGACATCATCCCCTCCAGCCCGGGCACAGGCCACGACGCCTGGTGACCGGCCGGACCATCCCAGGCGGCATCGTGCACATCTATGACGCTGTTGATGGGGCGACGACCCCCGTGGACCTGTTCATGGCGGAGTACCTGATAGCCTGGCTCCGCGAGCCGACGCCGCTGGTGAGTTCGCCGTGACCCTGCCGGTTCTACTCCGACGGTACCCACCTGTTCGGTGCCAAGGTGAAGAGTTCGGGCGGCCTCGTGTCGCCTTTTTCGGCCTTCGGTGCAATACGTGCTCAGCACGACAGTGCCAGAGCTGGAACCATCACCAAGCCCGCTGTCCCAGCGGGACGGGACGATGGCGCTCAACGCTCCCGAGATTGAGTTCACCGTCGCCGCGGCCGACACTCTCAGCGGCGTTTCCGTGTGGAATTCGATTATTCGATCGACCAGGCCACGCCTGACTGCGACCTGATCTCGACGGACTTACCCCCGGAGACCGGGGGTGTATACCGGGCTGTGTGGCCGACGGCCGGCGCGCTGGCCGGAGGATTGGACGACGGACAGTACCTGCTTCGTGCGACTGTTTACGATGGGGCTGGGAATTCCGGGGTCCTGGGCCCGGTGAAGGTCACTGTCGACACCAAAGCACCCACCGTGGTGATCTCGGCCGGCTCTCTCGAACCGATAGAGGATGACGGCCTCTACTACACCAACGAGCGCAAACCGCTCTTCGGGGCTATTGCGGCCGACAGTAGCGGGGGCGCGACGGGTACCTTGGCAAGCGGAGTGACGAAGGTAGAGTTCCTCTATGCCCCGCTCGCTCCAGAGCCTGACGCGTGGGGCGACTTCACCGTGATCTCCGAAGATCTGGGCACGTCAGGGTTCGCCGTATACCCGCCGGCCGGCATGGTGGATGGGCGCTACCTGTTCGCGGTCCGCGCCACCGACAAGGCGGGGAATCAGAGCGCTCTCATGACCGGTGACACGCCGCCCACGTATGTTCCCGGCGTGATCCGCCAAGTGGTCATCGACAACGTGGATCCCACGGGGACCATTACTGCGCCAGCCGCGGGGCCGGTGAAGGACACGCAGCCGGTCTTCACGGTGAGCGCGAGCGATGCCAGCGCGGGCGTGAAGCAGGTACTCTTCCGGTACGCGCTTGCCACCACTCCCACCGTCTACACGGCCATCTCGACCGACACCGAGGCGCCTTACGAAGCGGAGTGGGGCGCTGTGGACTTGGTTCACGGAGTCAGCTATCAACTGAGTGCCGTGGTCACAGACAAGATCGGTCGGACATATGAGGTGTCGGCGGTGACCATCACGGCCGACCTCATCGCCCCCACGGGGACCATCACAGCTCCGACGGCCGGCACGGTCACCACTGGGCAGCCCACGTTCACCGCGACTGCCACTGATGCAGGCTCAGGCATGAAGCAGGTGGCATTCCAGTACGCGGCGGCTGCGACCCCCACCGTATGGAACACCGTGTCAGTCGACACTGCCGACCCGTGGCAGGCGGTCTGGGCCATCACATTGGCCGAGGGAGACTACAAGTTCCGCGCGGTCTTGAGCGACAATGCGGGGAACACGTTTGAGACTGCCACGGTGGACGTGACGGTGGATATTCCTCCGACGTAGACGTGGACGCAGACTTGAGTGGGGCTCGCGGGACACGTGGATGAGCGCAGGACCATAAGAAGCTCGAGCAGGAGTGCGGTGGCGACAGCCACTGTACTCCTGCTCGCTGTACTCCTGCTCGCGTCGGCGTTCATCGTCCCGTCCTCCGCCCAGGCGGCCGTCAGCTACGACGCGGAAGAACTCGCGTTCGTCCGACTCATCAACGAGTACCGGCAGAGCGTCGGCGTGGCTCCGCTGAAGGTATCCGACCTCATGTCCGATGCCTGCGACAAGCACAACTCCGACATGGGCAAGTACGGGTTGAACCCGCTCGACCCCCACACTACCTGGCTCTCCGACTGGTTCCCTGAAGGCGCCAACGCCCGGGTGCGTATGGCGATGTGCGGCTACAGTAACCCGATCGCCTGGGGGGAGATCATCGCCGCCGGCCCCAGCTTGGCCACGACGGCCCTCAGCGCTTGGAAAGCCTCTCCCAGCCATGATCCTCATATGATCTCGCCCACCTACAAAGTGATGGGCGTGTCGCGGGTGTACATGCCGGGTTCTGAATACACGTACTACTGGACCGTCGATTTTGGTGTGTTCGAGGACGCGACGGCGCGGTTCCTGGACGGCAGTTCGCCCAGCACCACTTCATCGACCACCACGAGTTCGTCGACCACCACCACGACTGAGCCGCCCACGACCACCACCACGACCACCACGACGGGGCCGCCGGGCACAACCACTACCACCACTGGCCCGCCCGCGCCGGTCAGCTTCGCCGACGTGAAAGTCGGCCATCCCTTCTACGAGGCCATCACCACGCTGGCGACGCTGGGCGTGGTCTCGGGGAGCAACGGTCTGTTCCACCCCGACGCGCTGGTGACCCGGGCCCAATTCGCCAAGATCATCGTGCTGGCGCTCGACCGACACACGCTCGCCGTCGACAACGCGGACAGCCCCACCTTTCCCGACGTGCTCTACCGAGGAGATCCGTATCCTTTCGACTTCGTGGAGGAAGCGGTGGCGCTGGGGATCATCAAGGGCCGTGACGACGGGACTTTCGGCCCTCTCGCGAACGTCACGCGGGCCCAGTTGGCCCTGATGTTGGTGCGAGCGGGTGGGGAGGAGCTGCGGCAACCACCGGTGGGCTACTCCTGCCCGTTCAACGATGTCCCCGCGTACGCACGCGAGGCCGTCACTATCGCGTACTACAACGGCCTCTTGAGCGGCAAGACGCCCACGCTCTTCAGCCCCTACAGCACAGCCACCCGAGGTCATGTGGCCAAGATGGTGTTTGGGCTGCACCAGGCGCTGCACCGCTGACGCTCAGGCTTGTAGGGTCCGCTGTCGATAGTCGGCGGCAGAGGCCGCCGTAGGCCGGACTCCAATGGGCTCGGCCTCGTCTCTCTTACGCTCTGGCGGAAGTTTCTTCTCTCTCACGCTAAAGCGCCGGCCTGTTCCTGCCGACAATCTTCTTACAGTTGCAGTCTAACGAGCCCGCACTGCATCGGGCCCGAGGTTCAGGGGAGCAGGCTATGGGCGACTCCATCCTGGTGGCGAGGATGCGAACACGGAAGATGGTACGGCCGGCGGCGATACTGTTCGTCGTCTTCGTCATAGCGCTGCTTCTGCTCGGTGGCGTGTTCGCCGCCCCGGCCCAGGCGGTGAGTTACAGCAGCAGCGAGATCGCGTTCGTCCAGATCTTGAACGACTATCGGGTGGCGAACGGACTCCAACCTCTGATGGTCTCCGACATGATCTCCGAGGCCTGCGATCGCCATGGCTCGGATATGGGCAAGTACAGATTCTTCGATCACTACACTCAAGCGTCTGACTGGTTCGCCGTGGGCGCCAGCCCCTGGGACCGCATGGCGGCCAGCGGCTACAACTTCAACACCTACAAGGGTGAGAACATCGCGGCCGGTTACTCAACGGCCGAGGCCGTCTTCCAGGGCTGGAAGAATTCTCCGGGTCACAACGCCAACATGCTGAACGGCAATTTCAAAGTCTTGGGCGTCTCCCTGGTCGTGGTGAGCGGGTCTCCCTACACCTCATATTGGACCACTGATTTTGGGGGCTACGTAGATTCGACATCCCACAGCGTCGGCGGGACGACAACCACTACCCTCGCGCCGACAACGACCACGCAGGCGCCTACGACCACGGCCGCGCCGACGACCACCACCACCAAGTACGTCCCACCGACCACCACGTCGACGTCGACCACCAGCACTTCCACAACGACGACCACGGCCGCCCCGACGACCACTACCAGGGCTCCGACCACGACCAGCACGGCCGCGCCGACGACCACCACCAAGGCGCCGGCACCCACGACGACCACCACCGCGGCGCCACGGCCCTCCTTCGCCGATGTCGACGGCACCACCCTCTACGCGGCCAACATCACCGAGCTGGCCCAGCAGGGCGTCGTCACCGGATTCAGCGATGGCACCTTCGGTCCCGACAAGCCCGTCACCCGGCAACAGTTCGCCAAGATGATCATCCTGGCCTTGGGCTACCCCGTGCCTCCGGTGACCGCCTGTAGTTTCCCTGACGTACTGCCCCTCTCGGATTGCACCGACCCGCTCTATCCCGTCGCCTACGTGCAGGCCTGCGTGAACGCCGGCATCACCACGGGCAGGACCTTTACCAGCTTCGCCCCCTGGGACAACATCACTCGGGCGCAGCTCATCACCATGGTGGCGCGGGCCGCGAAGCTGCCCGCTGCGCCGGTGGGGCTCACACCCTCCTTCGGAGACTTCGACACTCAGCACTACCCTTGGGCGCTGCGCGCCTATGCGGCCGGACTCCTGGATGGCTTCGTCGACATGGGGCCCGCCTTCGACTTCTGGGCTCCCGCTACGCGGGCTGAGGTGTGCTTGTTGCTCTGTCCGTTGCTTGGCCGCTGAGGCGTGTGCCGCGAACGTGCATCCTCCCCGGCTGGCTGACATCGGCCCGTCTTTGGTAAGATAGGTCTGCTCCAGCCAGGGAGGGAATGAGCTGAACAAGGACCTCCGCAACTGAAACGGGCAGGTCCATTTCTGCCGTATTCCCGGTGTAGCCGGGACTCTCGTACGCCCCCCTCACTTATCCCTTCAGAAAATCTGTCCATTGCTCTAGTCGAATATTCTTGCTTCAGTGCAGATATGGCTGCCGGGGCATCTGTCCGGAGAGGTAGAAGTGTGCCTTTGAATGCCCGTCAGCACCTTAGACGTCCCATCCCTGTGATCATCGCGCTGGTTCTGTTGCTGGCTGTGTTCATCGCTCTCGCGAGCGGGGGTGTGGCTCTCGCGGTCAGCTACAGCAGCGAGGAGGTCGCGTTCGCAACTCTCATCAACAGCTATCGTGCCAGCAACGGGCTGGCCCCGCTGCTCATCTCGGATACTCTGTCGGAGGCAGGCGACCGACACAGTTCTGACATGGGCAAATACGCCTTCTTCGACCACTTCACCAAAGCCTCGGACTGGTTCAAAGTCGGTGCTTCGCCGGTAGACCGTATGACGGCCACCGGATACGTTTACTCCAGCTACAAGGGTGAGAACATCGCGGCCGGTTACTCCACGGCCGAGGCCGTCTTCCAAGGTTGGAAGAATTCTCCGGGCCACAACGCCAACATGCTGAACGGTGAGTTCAAGGTCCTGGGCATCTCGTTGGTCGTGGTGAGCGGGTCTCGTTATGGGTCGTACTGGACCACGGATTTCGGTGGGTATGTCGATCCGTCGGCTCATAACATAGGGTCCGCCACGTCGACCACGGCCGCCCCGACCACCACGACAAGGGCGACGACCACAACGACAGGGGTCCCGGTGACGACGACCACCGCGCCGACCACGACCACGACGACCGCTGCGGCTCCGACGGTCCCGGTTTCGACTTCCACCACGACTACCAGTCTGGGGTCTACCATCGACAGTTCCTTCGTCGACGTCGACAGCGAGACCCTCTACGCGGCCAGCATCAGGGCGATGGCAGAAGAGGAAGTGGTGACCGGCTACATGGACGGCACCTTCCGGCCCGAGCAGACGGTCACGCGGCAGCAGTTCGCCAAGATGATCATGCTCGCCCTGCACGGCGATGTGCCTGTGCCTACGACTATCACCTTCCGCGATGTCGCCACGCGCTTGGACGGCGTGGACCCGCTCTACCCCTTGGCTTACGTTGAAGCCTGCGCGGCGGCCGGCATCACCATGGGCACGGGTCCGGGCACCTTCGACCCGACTGGAACGGTGACGCGGGCGCAGCTCATCACTATGGTGGCGCGGGCCGCGCAGCTGCCCGCTGCGCAGCTTGGCGTCACAGCTCCATTCGGAGATTTCAGCAGCCAGCACTACCCGTGGGCTTTGCGCGCCTATGCCGCCGGCCTGCTCGACGGCTTCGTGGACATGGGGCGTCACTTTGCGTTCTGGGCACCGGCGACTCGCGCCGAAGTATGTCTGTTGCTCGCTCAGTTGCACGAGTGGTGACTCGACTCCTCCGCTCCATGGAGATCCATGGCCGGAGGCTCGTATTGCTGAGGGCTTCACTGCTGGCAGCCTTGTCGCTCGCGGCCGTTCTACTTGCGGCGCTTCTGCTCGTCACCTTCCTGCCCCCGGGGGCAGCAGCAGCCCCGGCGCGGACCGTCGAATACGCCGTCGAAGAGATGGCTTTCGTCAGACTCATCAACGACTATCGCGTTTCCAACGGGCTCCAGCCTCTGTTGGTATCCGACCGATTGTCGGAAGCCGGCGATCGCCACTGCCTCGACATGGGCACGTATGACTTCTTCAGCCACATGACCCTCACCTCTCACCAGTTCGCGTCGGGCGCCACTGTGCCGGATCGTATGGCGGCCAGCGGCTACGGCTATAACACGTACAGGGGCGAGAACATCGCCGCCGGCCACGCCACGGCGGCGGAGGTGTTCGCGGCTTGGAAGGCCTCCCCGGGCCACAACGCCAATATGCTCTCCTCCGATTTCAGCGTGCTGGGCGTGTCTTTGGTGCACGTGAGCGGCTCGCCCTACGGCTGGTACTGGACCACCGATTTCGGCGGCCGGGCCGATTCGACCTCGCGCGCCTTCGCGGATGTCCTGGTGCGCTGAGCCGCGCTGTCTGGCGTGTACGGCACCGATATCCGCTAGGCCAGGCCCCAAGCCACTGCGTTGCCTTCGCACACCTGCGCCTTCTCCTCGTCGGAGATGGGCAATCCCTTGATGAAGTCGATCCCCCGGTTCATCTGCTCGAAGGGATAGTCGGTGGCCAGGAGGATCTTGTCCAAGCCCAGGGCGTCCCGGGTGCAGTAGTAGGCCGCCGGTAGGTAGTTGCCGCTCGTCGTCACCAGCATGTTGTTGAGCACGTAGTGGCTGGCCAGTTCCTTGCTGCCCTCGCCAATCTCCGCGCACGGTTGCGGATATCCCTGGCGATACGCGGTGTCGACGCGGTCGAGCAGGAAGGGGAAAGCCTCGCCGAAGTGGCCCAGGATGATCTTGAGCTTGGGGAACGCGTCGAACACGCCTCGATGGATCATGCGCAGGAACACCCACATCACCTCGGTGCCGAAGCCGAAAGTGGGGCCGCTGAGGCAGATGCCGAAGGTGCGGATATCGGGGATCATCGGCGCGGTGGGATGCAGATAGATGGGTACGCCCAGCTCTTCAGCCTTGGCGAGAAGGGGCCAGTACTGCTTCTCGTCGATGTACGAGTCGCCAAAGTTCGAGTGCGTGTTCCAGCCCTTGAAGCCCAACTCCTTCACGCAGCGCTCGAGCTCTTTGGTGGCGCTGTCGACATCCTTGGGGGCGAGGGTGGCCATGCCCATGAGCCGGTCGGGATACGCGTCGATGTACTCAGCGAGGCGGTCGTTCGTGTCGGCGGCGACGCGGGTGGCCAGGGAGGGCTCAAGCGGCTCCACGCCCGGAGCGGCGAGCGACAGCAGCGCCACATCCACCCCTGCCTCGTCCATGAGCTTGATGCGTCCTTCGCCCATGTCGGCCAGCTTCGGCCCTGCCCCCGTGGCTCCGATGGGGATCCAGGCGTCCTCCCAGTAGCCGAGGCCTTTGCCCTCCACCACGCGTGGGGTGGTGGTGTTGCTGCGCAGCGTCTCCATGTAGAGTTCGGTGACGAAATGGTGTTCGGTGTCGATGGTCTTCATGTGCGGTGTCCTTTCGGTGGCGGGGGTTTTGCCAGAAGGCGCTTCTCCGGCTACTGTGTGTAGTCTTCCACCGGCAATCCGGCCCGGAGCCAGGCCTGGATGCCTCCGTCGACGTTGTAGACCTCGCCGTAGCCGAGGGCGATGAGGATCTCGGCCCCGGTGCGGCTGCGGTTGCCGCTGTTGCAGATGACGTAGACCGGGCGGTTTTTCGCCAGTTCAGTAAGTGCGCGCTGTTCCAGCTGCCCCAGAGGGATGAGCACCGACCCGACCGGTACGCCGGTGGTGGCCCACTCGCCCGGTTCGCGCACGTCGACTATCTGGGCGTGCGGGTCGGCTTCCAACCGCTCGTGAGTCTGTTGGACGTCGACTGTCACGTAGCTGGGTGGCTGCGTCGCGGTCGTTGTGGGCGCGAGTGTGGTCTGCGGCGCATCTGTGGTCCCTGTCGCCGCCGGTGGTGCGGTGGTCTGCGTGCTTTCCCCTCCGCATGCTGCCAGGGCAGTGAGCGACATGGTGGCCACGAGGATGAGCGCCAGCAGGTATCTGCACATGGACACAAGTGTACCAGTGCTAAGAGTCTTCTCATGGTCTTCTCACCCAGTTCTCATGGTATCCGGGTAAGGTGTGGGCGACCGGTTTCACGCGCGATGACGGGAAGACGCTCGACGATCCGCCGGCTCGTCGATCGATAGAGAGTGAGGTCAGCATGAAGGACAGATCTAGATTCGTCGGGCTCGCGGCCATCGTAGTGGTCTTGCTGCTGCTGGCTGTTCTGGTTGCCGCGTGCAGCGAGGCAGAGGGCTCGGCGAGCGTCGCTGCCGCGCCCGCCGCCGACACGACGACCACCGCGGACGATCGCGGCGATCAAGACGTGGTCGGCAACTACGGCAACGGCAGCGGCGCGGCCGGCAGGGGTGGTAACGGGAACCCCGCCGGGAACGACGGCACCGGAGGCAACGGCGCGGAGGCCGGGCGCAGCCCGGACGCGACTCACTTGGCGCCTGACACCGCCGCGGGGCCGCTCAGTCAGGAAGAGCAGACCGCACTGCTCTACCTTCGCGAGGAAGAGAAACTGGCGCACGACGTGTATGTGACCCTGTACGAGAAATGGGGGACGCGCGTCTTCGACAACATCAGCGCCTCTGAGCTCAGGCATATGGATAGTGTGAAGAGCCTGCTCGACTCGTACGGTCTGGCCGACCCCGTTCGCAGCGACGAGGTCGGAGTGTTCACCGATCCGGAGCTTCAGGGACTCTATGACAGCCTGGTGGCTCAGGGCAGCACCTCTGCAGCCGCGGCCTTGGAGGTGGGGGTGACCATCGAGACGAAGGACATCGAAGACCTGGAGGCTCTCATCGCCTTCACCACTCACAGCGACGTCCGCGAGGTGGCCGAGAACCTCTTGGCCGGCTCACGGAACCATCTGGCTGCCTTCAGTAGGGGTCGCTAAGCCTTTGACTGGGGCCCCAAGCCTGCCTGATGGCAGGCTTGGGGCCCCCTGAGTTTCCCGTCGCGGCATCGCGGGGACTTTCGCCGGAAAGGGTGTGTGCAGAACCACTCTGAGATCAGCGGGGGCACACAGTGGGACCCACGATGACCGACGACACTTCTCATCATCACGGCCACGACGCTCACGAGGGCCACAGTCCTGAGATGTTCCGGAACAGGTTCTGGCTCTCTGTGGTCCTCACCGTCCCGGTCGTCTTCTGGTCGGCGCATATAGAGGAGCTGCTCGGCTACCAGGCGCCCGCGTTCGCGGGTTCGACCTGGATCCCTCCGGTTCTGGGGACGGCCGTCTTTCTCTACGGTGGCCTAGTGTTCCTGAAGGGGGCACTCCGTGAGCTGAGGGCGCGCCTGCCGGGGATGATGACCCTTATCTCGCTCGCCATCTCGGTGGCGTTCGTCTTCTCCTGGGTGGTTCAGCTGGGGTTGATCGAGGCTGAGGCGCTCTGGTGGGAGCTCTCGACCCTGGTGACCATCATGCTTCTGGGCCACTGGATTGAGATGCGTTCGATCTCGCAGGCCCAGGGAGCGCTCAAGGAGCTCGCCAAGCTTCTGCCGGACACCGCGACTCGTATCACCGAACAAGGCGAAGAGACGGTGCCCACGAGCGATCTCCGTGAAGGCGACGTCGTCCTGATCCGCCCGGGAGAGAGTGTCCCCGTGGACGGGATCGTTCAGAAGGGGGCGAGCACGGTCAACGAGTCGATGCTCACGGGAGAGTCCAGGCCGGTCAAGAAGACCCAGGGAGACCAGGTCATCGCTGCCACCATCAACGGTGAGGGCTCGCTTCGCGTGGAAGTCACGGGCGCGGGCGACAGGACCAAGATCTCAGGCATCATGAGGCTTGTGTCCGACGCGCAGCGGTCGAAGTCCAGGGCGCAGCACTTAGCCGACCGGGCAGCCCAGTTGCTGACCGGAGTGGCTATCGCGGCTGGGGTGATCACGCTCATCGCCTGGCAGTCGCTGGGGGCGCCGATCGATTTCTCGGTGGTGAGGGTGGTGACCGTTCTGGTCATCGCCTGTCCGCATGCCCTGGGCTTGGCTGTACCTTTGGTGGTGGCTATTTCCACGACCCTGGGCGCGAGAAACGGCCTCCTGGTGCGGGATAGGCGAGGGTTGGAGGAGGCCAGGAGAGTGGACACGGTGGTCTTCGACAAGACGGGGACTCTCACTCTGGGTGAATTCCGTGTGGTGGAGATGATGGTGACGGACGGGCTATCAGAGAGGGAGGCGCTTCGGATAGCGGCCGGGGTGGAGTCGGAGTCTGAGCATCCCATCGCCCGGGGAATAGTGAATACGGCCGAGGCTCGAGGGATCGAAACACCTGCGGCAGATCGCTTCAAGGCTGCAGCCGGCAAAGGTGTGGCCGCCTCGATCGACGGGACCGACTATCAGGTGGGAGGCATCGCTCTTCTGGAGGCGGAAGGGGCGGAGGTGCCGGGGGTGCTGCGCGAGGCTGCGGAAGCCGCGGCCGACCGCGGCCAAGCCGCCATCTATCTGGTGCGGGATGGAAGAGCTCTTGCTGTGTTCGCGGTGGCCGACGCTATCCGCGACGAAAGTCGTGAGGCGATCCAGGCGCTGCACGAGCGGGGGATCGACGTGGCCATGCTCACCGGCGACGCGCAGGCGGTCGCAGATGCCGTGGCCGCCGAGTTGGGCATCGATACCGTCTTCGCCCAGGTCCTTCCAGAGGACAAGGCCTCCAAGGTGCGCGAACTGCAGGATCAGGGCAGACGCGTTGCGATGGTAGGCGACGGTGTGAATGACGCTCCCGCCCTGGCGACAGCCGATATCGGGATCGCCATCGGTGCCGGCACCGACGTTGCGGTGGAGGCCGGTCACATCGTGCTTGTGCGGTCCGACCCACGCGACATCCCCAAGATCGTCACCCTGTCACGGGCCACCTACCGAAAGATGCTCCAGAACCTCTGGTGGGCGGCCGGTTACAACATCGTCGCCATACCGTTGGCCGCGGGCGTGCTGGCTGCCTGGGACATCCTCCTCACCCCGGCCGTGGGGGCGGTGCTCATGTCGGCGAGCACTGTGGTGGTGGCGATAAACGCCCAGCTGCTGCGAAGGCAACGCCTCTGAAAAACGGCCGAGGTTTAGTTGCCGCGCCGGCAGGGAAAGTACAAGACACGAGTCCCAAGAGATGGAGCGCGTCCTCCGAGGGCTGCAGGTGAAGCCTGACGGTACTAAGGAAAGCGGGATCACTTGGGGCTCGTTTCTACGTCTTGCCTGACTATCGGCGCGGTGCAGCCCCGCCTTTGGGGCCGGACCGCGCCGCGTCTGGTAAGCCCTGCTCTGGCCGAAAGCCGCTACTGCGAGGGCACGAACTTGACTCCGTCGGCGACTGTGGGAAGTCTACACCTCGGTGGCCAGAGGTCCGTCTTGGCTCCATGGGTCACTCTTGGCGCGACCGATCACTGGCCGAAATGGGCCTTGAAGACCGAGAGCGCAGTCCGGAACTGAGCTTGATCCAGGAACTCATTGGCCCGCTGCCGTTGCCTTGGTCGCTGATGCGTGCCGGTACTCGCCGCACGATCCAGAGGACTCCTCCTCGGACCGGCCTACAGCTTGCTGACGTCCGTCCGTCGGCGGTCTTCCCTGAGTGGCAGGTCCCGCACCGTGCAGCGCATGTCTTTCTGCACCGGCCCAGGGGAGCCCCAAAGCACCGTTACCTCGGTCCCCGGCTGTGCCAACTCTTTATGCAGAGTCTCCCCGCTGACCGTGAGATCTCTCGGGCAAGCACTGCCCTCAGTCCACATAGTCAGCGTCTACTATCCTGTAGCAGGTCTCGCCGTTGAACCCGTCAAGAACGAAGTCCTGGCTGTAGATGATGTCGGTGATGGCATAGCCTAGCTCTGGGTCTCGCTCATACTCGATCTTGAGGATTCCATCGGTGAGCAGGTGCACCGAGGTCGGTAGCCTCCCTCGCACCCTGTAGTTCGCGAGGGCGGTGTCGTTCAAGGTGTCAAGACGCTCCCCATACTTGAGCACGATGGGGTCTATCTCTTGCACCTGCTCAATGCCGTCACCTACCGCTAGAGACTCGAAGTCCTCATACGAGAGCGTCTTCTTCATGAGGACCGGATATCCGTCTACGAAGGCGTAGCGGGTCTTCTCCTCCGAGAAGAAGATGAAGACACGGCCGTCAGACTCCGTGTCATACATCACGTAGATCATCCCGTCATCCAGCATGCGAACCGCCTTGGAGGGAAAGACCAACTCCAGATGCTGGAAGGTGTCGAAGCGCAGATTGCTCCAGAAGAACTGGCCGTGGTCCTCCCCGATGGTGAAGCAGGCGTCGTTGCCCAGGAGCAGGTCCTCCGCTCTGTAGAGCGGTACTTCGATGGGGCCGTCCTTGTCCGACTTGGCGATGCTCGCAATGAAAGTGGCCTGCTCTTCGGCCGTCTCCCCGATCAACTCGTAGCGTTCCTCGTCGGCGATGATGGGCATGTGGGCATCGTTCTCCAGGAACATGCGCTGCTTTTCCAAGACCGGCCGCGCCGATGTGCTGGTGGATGCCTTAGCCGTCGCGAACGTGGTCGACGCGGTCGCCTGGGTCACCGTCGTCGTCTCCGAGACGTCGAAGTCCCTGGACGCGAAGATGAGGTCCTTGATCGTTCCCCCGACCGTCCCGTCGAAGAGCCCGACTCTCATCCGCCCCCCGGTGGAGTCCGCAACTCCATATTCCTCGGCCAAGGTGACTGTATGCGCGAAGATGGCATCGTCGGGGGCTCGGGTCTCATCATCGACCATCACGGCGATCCATACAGTGAGGACTGCCGTGTCTCCGTGCCCATCCACGAATACGGCTGGATATCCGTAGCCGTCGCCGGAGAGTTCCTCCATGAAGGAGAGCTGCGATGGGAAGATGGTGGTCGAGGTGGTGACGTACAGGTCGGCTTCCTCTCCGCAGGCGGACAGGAGTAGAGCCGAGAGAACGAGCAGGGCCACGGCCACGGCTTGAAGTATTTTTCGCACAAGGACCACATGGTTGCGTTTCATGATCCCCTCCTGAGCCGTGCGGCCAGATGTGCGCTTCGACTTCGTCACAGGGCTCTTTGTTCCTGAGGGATTAGGGAGAGTCGTTGTCGCCATAGGATGGTCTCAGCCGCTCTACGGGCGGTACTCCCAGGTCTCGTTGCGGATATCGGCGCCGCTTGTCTCGGTGCTTCTTCCGCCGAACATGATCAGGCTCTCGCTGGCCCGGTCATAGACCAGGGCATGATCGATGCGGCCCGAGGGTCCATCGGCCGTTCCAGCGCCCGCGCCATGGCCGCTCAGCGCCTATCGGTCGGCTGCCGCGGCAACGAACTCAGACACGGTCATGTCCGCCGCCCGGATGAGAGAGCGCAGAGTACCCTTGGCAACCGTTCGATGGTCCGGAATCGAGAGGGTGGCAGGCGAGCCCTCCTTCACGAGTACGATGTGACTGCCCCGCCGGCGCGCGGCCTCCCAGCCGAGCGACTCGAATATCTGCACCACTTCGCGACCGCTCAGCGACGGCAAAGGCGGCATCTACAGAGCCACCTCTACCTGCTTGGTCTCAATCGTCAGAGGCAGTCCACGTTCCGCACGGACCTCGAGACAAAGGGTGATGGCTTCGCGGATATTCGCGAGAGCCTCTTCGCGCGTGTCACCCTGGCTGACGCAACCGGGGATGGCCGGGCACTCTGCTACCCAGACCCCATCTTCATCTCTGTCCACTGTGACGAAGAACTTCATGAGGATCATCCCCTCTGATCGCTCGGCCCTGCAGACATGGTACCCCAGCCAAGCCCATCATGCTTCAGACGGGAGGCTGATGCCATGGAAGGAGCCGGGGAGGACCAGGGAGTAGGACGTCGGAAAGGGCGGCTCATGGGGTGTGTTCAGTTCAAGCCCTGCCCCCGATGCCGGACTAAACGCAGTCCTGGATTCGGCCGAGCGTGCGTCGGGCAGAGGACGTGAACGCGAAGTCTCTCAACGTGCGGCCCATCCATTCGGTCCACGGCCTCGCCACCGCCTCTGCTGTTGCGGCGGACCGCCAGACTACGACCAAGGTGAACGAGTCCGGAAGGGTGACTCGCAGTGCTGTACTTGCTTCGCGTCCGGGTCCCGTCGCTACATGGGAACAGGGCGATGTCGTCGGCCACGCTTCACCCCGCAACACTTGGCGAA
>JAXGXJ010000015.1:0-64903 GCA_040772905.1 Thermoleophilia bacterium
TGGCGCGCTCGGTGCCCAGCGTCTCCTCGTGGCTGATGCCCTTGGCCACCCACTTGGGTACCGGGGGCCGCTCGAGGTCGTGGGGGAAGTTCTCCTTCAGACCCGTGGCCTCGAACTCCAAGAGACCGGTGGGCGTGGTGAGCGGGTTGCCCTTGGGATCCTCGTAGAACTTCTGGAAGCCACGGGGCTCGTCTTCCCAGCCGTCGGCCGTGGGGATGACGAAGTAGCCCTTCTCGTTCAGGTCTTCCCAGCTCACGAGATCGGCGACGCGAGAGGTCTCCCAGCCGAACTTGATGAGTTCGGGGATGCTCTTGCCGCCCGTGTACTCCTCCAGCAGACCGAGCTTGTCGGCCAGCATGCAGACGATCTCGTAGTCGCTATACGACTCGCCCAGCGGCTCGATGCACTTGTGCTCGGGGTAGAGCAGGTTGTACTGGCCACTGAAGATGTCGCCGGCGATGTCGTCCTCTTCCAGCTTGGTGTTCACCGGCAGGATGATGTCGGCCAAGAGAGCGTCGTTCTCGAGCCAGGGATGCTGAGCCCACATGAACTCGATGTCGGGATGCTGCATGGCCCGCACGTAGTCGTTACCGGCGTTCCAGCAGGTGATCCAGGAAGGAGAGTCGGTCCACACAGCGTGGATCTTGGAGCAATCCGGGTTGGGATAGATGCGCTTGACGAACTGGTCTTCGCGCGGCGCTGTCTCCGATTCGCAGC
Organism: Thermoleophilia bacterium; assembly: GCA_040772905.1. Classification (GTDB taxonomy): domain Bacteria; phylum Actinomycetota; class Thermoleophilia; order RBG-16-64-13; family RBG-16-64-13; genus JAXGXJ01. Next base: position 718 of record JAXGXJ010000015.1, read on the forward strand.
CGTACCATTCGCACTCGCCCTCGAGGATGGCCTTCGGGATGAAGGTCTTCGGCAACGAAGGATAGTGGCTGTCCGACGGATGGCCGCCGGTGTACGCGGTGCGCAGGTTGGGCACGCGCAGCGGCTTGGGCTGAGCGTACTGATCGGGGAAGTCGAACAGACCCCACTCGATCATCTTCACCTGGTTCTGGCCGGGTTTGCCCAGGCCCTGCATGGCCAGGCAGATGCCCTGCAGACGGGCAGGCTCGGTGGCGTACGGGCCGCGGATGCCGGGGCCGCCGTTGCCGATGACCACGCTGGTGCGTTTGGACGCCCATTCTTTGGCCAGAGCTTTGATGACCCGGGCCGGAACGCCGCAGATGGGAGCCGCCCACTCGGGGGTCTTCGGCTCGCCGTCTTCCTCGCCCATGACGTAGGCCTCGAAGGCGTCCACACCCACGGCGTGGCTCTCGAGGTATTCCTTATCATAGGTGCCGTCCTTGAACCACTGATAGCAGATGGCCAGGTAGAGGGCGGCGTCGGTGTTCGGCAGCACAGGGATCCACCTGTCGGCGTGGACCGCGGCGGCGTAGTTGAGGTCGGGGCACACGTAGATCTGTTTGATGCCCAGTTCGGTGTACCAGTAGCTGAGGCGGCTGGGCAGCTGGCCCTGCCAACCCCACGGGGTGGTCTCCTGGTCGCAGCCCCAGAAGAGCAGCAGTTCGCAATTCTCGGCCACATCATAGAGCAGGTTGCTCTGCTTGCCCTGACCCACCGGCTCACAACCCCAGAAGTGCTTGCTACCCCACCACCAGCCTTCCCAGCTGTCCGGCTGCCTGATCTGGAGGGTGTAACCGCCCCAGAGCGGGAGCAGCTTACGGCCGGCGCCGTGGCAGGCCTGCACCACTTTGTTCTCGCCGTGCTGGTCGCACTGGTAGAGAAGCGCGGTGGGACCGTAGGTCTCTTTGATGCGGTTCATCTCGCCGGCGATGATGTCCAGCGCCTCGTCCCAGGAGATGCGCACGTACTTGCTCTTGCCGCGGTTCTGGACGTTGCGGCCGCCGGGGCCGGTTGAACCGGGAGCGCCGCTGGGATCGAAGTCCACCCTCTTCATGGGGTAGCGCACACGGGCTGGAGAGTACACGCGCTTCTTGTACGCGATGGAATAGGGCGGGATGAGCGTCTTCATGCTCGGCTCGAAGGTCGAGCCCCGCACTTCCATCTTCCAGGGGTTCATGTCCTTCTCGGGATCATACTTCCAGTCGTAGTGCATCGGACGGATGCGGATGATCTTGCCATCCTTGACGTCCACCATGGAAGCGTTCGACCCGTTCTCGGGCACGCCACAGAAGCTGATATCGCGTATCAGCGTCTTTTCGCCCGACTTCCCGTTCGGCGCGCGATCTTCCGCCATACTGCCTCCTTTGCTTCTCTGCCTTCCTATTCCACTGGTCGGAATAGCTATTCCGTAATTGTACGGATATCTATTGTGTCACCTTCGTATCATGCAGTCAACAGAGTCGGGGGCATCGATCCGCTGGACCGGCTGAGGTTCCGGCTCAACGCATCCGCGCTGCTCTTGACCGCTGCCGCCAGCCTCTGCCTGTCCTCGCCGCCGAACCGTTCCGCCGGTGCAACCACCGTGATGACGGCCCGCAGGTCACCGCTGGGCCCGAAGACGGGAGCCGAGACCGCACACACGCCCAGGTCCTGCTCCTCGAGGTCGTAGGCCAGCCCCTCCTCCGCCACCCGGCGCAACTCCCGACGCACGACCTCAGGATCGGTCTTGGTATGCGGGGTGAGCTTCACCTGGCGCAGACGGCCCAGCAGTCTCTCCTGCTCCACCTCGGGCCGATAGGCAGCCAAGACCTTCATGGCCGAGTTCGCCAGGTTGCGAAGCACCCGCCCCAGAGGCAGATTGGGCTTGAAGGGGTGCGACGTCGCCACCTGGTCCACCACCACTGCGCCGCCCTCCCCCTCCACGGCCAACTCCACCGTCTCCCCCGTGATGTGCGCCAGTTCCTCCACAAAAGCATGCGAAGAGCGGGCGAAACCCACGTTGGAGAGACTCAGATAGGCCACCGGGATCATGGCGCCGCCCAGATGGTACAGCTCGGTCTGAGGATCGAAGGTGACAAAGCCCTTGGCTTCCAGAGTCCGGAGCATGCGATAGGCGGTGGTCTTGCATATGCCGGTGTGCTGCGCGATGTCGCGCAGACTCCATTCGGGATGCTCCACGTCGAACAGCGCCAGGATAGACAGGCCGCGTGCCAATGCCTGCACGTACAGGTCGCCGGCTTCCTCTCCGCTCCCGGTGGTGACGCTCCTCGGCCGTCCTCCGACCCTAACCATGCGGTCCTCCGCTGTCGCGGGATATAGCAGACGGCGTGGCGGCGCTGCCGCTCACCATCTCCGAAATACCCAGACTCGGTCCACCTCTATCAGTGTAGCCTGCTTCCGCTGCCTGTCCAGCCGGACGGACGTGCGTCACCGCCCGGTGGCCAGCGTCTTGCCCGCTTCGTATGCCCGGATCTTCAGGCCGGCATCGCGGTCGGCGGTCTCCGGATCGTTGGCGTTGGTGCAGACGATGTTCTCCACCAACTCGAAGCCGAACCAGGGGAACATAGCCGCGGTGTACTCGAAGTACGATTCGAACAGGCGCGGGTCTTCCATGCCCTGTGTGTACACGGTGACCAGCTTCTTGTTGCCGAAACGAGGCTTCCACTCATTATCGGTGAGAGGGAAGAAGCGGTCGTACATGTTCTTCACCGGGCCTGTCATCTGCATCATGTAGATGGGTGAGCCCACCACGACTGCGTCGGCCTTCATCACTTCTCTGACGGCCTCGCTCAACTCGTCATTGATGGAGCAGTCGTCTTTCATGCGGCAGGAGAAGCAGCTCTGGCAGGCCATGAACTTCATCTTGAACAGGGTGTGGAAATGGACCTGGGCTCCGTTATCCCGGGCCCCCTTGGTGATGAGGTTGAGCAGGGTGGCGGTGTTCCCGTCCATGCGCGGGCTGCCATTGAAGATGACGATCTCTTTCACGAGCGGCCTTTCCTTCCCGGGCCGACGACCGGATACGAAGAACAACAGGGAGGGCTTTGGCCCGCAAAGCCCTCCCCGAGGAGGATCTGATCGAGTCTTGAAGCCTCAGAGCTCGATGAAGCCCAAGTTCAGAGACTCATCTTTGAGAGTGACGGTAGTGGAGTACTTGCGGCCTCCGGCATCGACTTCCACCCTGTATTCGCCGTTGTTCAAACCGTCGAACTTGAACTCACCGAAGAAGTTCGTCGCCCGGGTGGCAAGGACCGAGGTGTCTTGACAGTTGGCTACGCCCGCGCCCGAGAGGGTGCAGGCGATGCCGCCCTCCTTGGAATGCAGGGTGACCGTCGCTCCCTCGAAGCAGTCACCGTCCACGAGCACGCCCGCGGTGATGAAGTTCTTGGTGAACTTGTACAGGTTCTTGTAGAGCGTACGCGGCTTGGTACCCAGCTCCGCCCGGTAGGCCTCCAGGCCCTCGGCCTGAATCATCTTCTCCATCTCTTCAGGCTCGACGAAGTAGGTGGCCATGGCATCGGTGGGGCAGGAATGCGTGCAGCGGGTGGTATGCGGCGTCCAGGTGGGGTCGTCGATGAGGTGCGCGCAGAAGATGCACTTCTGAGGCAACTGGGCCTCTTCGTTCCAGAAGATCGCACCATAGGGGCAGCTGTCGACCAGGTCTTTGCGGCCCTTGGCCTTCTCCAGGTCGATCATGACGATACCGTCGGGGCGGTAGTAGATGGCGCCATCTGACGCTTCCACACACGGCGCCTCGGCGCAGTGCTGACAGGGCATGGGCAGATAGGCCACGTCGTTGCGGGAGTACGTGCCGCGCTCGCGCCGCTTGATGTCCACCCAACGGTGGCCATGGCGAGGCTGGGCAGCGGTGTACCCTGGCCAATCGTTGTCGACGAACTCGTCTTTGTCGGCCATAAAGCAGTTGTTGCAGTCGTGACACTTGGCAACATCGATGACCTTGTACCATTGCTTCATTTCTGCTGGCTCCTTATCCATCATGCGGGACCGATCGAAAGGTCCGCGATCAGTCCATCTCGTAGATGCCGCCGTCCCACTTCTCAACTTCGATCTGCATGGTGTTCGGCGCCATGCCGCAGGCGTACTTGGACATGTAGCGATCGGGTGACAGGATGTTCACGCATCCACCGCGATCAGCGGACTTGCCCGGAGTGCCCAGCGGGTTGTACTCAGCGCACGACTCGTAGGTGTGCACCGTGCCGGGCTGCGTCCTCTGCCCCACCTGGGCGCACAGGATGACGGAGCCGCGGTCGTTGTAGGCGCGCACAAGGTCGCCGTCCTTGATGCCACGGGCATCGGCGTCGACCTTGTTGATCCTGATGATCCAGTAGTAGTGCCCATCCTCTTTGAGGACCCGATGGTCTTTGATGTCGTTCATGAAGCTGTCCTTGCCGTCACCCATGGTGTGGAAGGAGAAGCGGGGATGCGGAGCCAGCATGCCCAAGGGGTACTTCTTGGCCAACTCACAACGCGGACCCTCCCAGGCGGGCACGTAGGTATGCATGGCGGGACGGTACTCGTCGACGAAGCCCTGCTCTTCGAAGTTCTTGAGGCTGGTGGAGATGAACTCGACCTTGCCCGTGCTGGTCTGCAGACCTTTGCGCCCCACCGAGTTGTTGAGACGCGGACCCCAGTCCGGGGTGTCCTTCTCGCGATCCTCTGCGAACCAGCGCAGAGCCGGGGTCTTCTTCCGGTTTGGGTTGTCCGGCACCACGAAGTACCCCTTCTCGAGGAAGTCCTCCCACGTCATATACTTGGGCATGTCGGTGGCGTGGTAGTACTGCTTGACCCAGTCGAGGTCGGTCTTGCCTTCGCTGAACATAGGGCCGATACCCAGCTTGTCGGCGATCATGCAGTATATGTCGTAATCCGACTTCGACTCGCCCACCGGCTCGATGCACTTCTTCTGCAGCGTGATCACGCGGTGGTTGGTCTGCTGGTAGTTGTCGGGGATGTAGCCCGAGCAGTTGGCGAACTCGGAGATGTCCCAGCGCTCGAAGTTGGTGCAGGCCGGCAGGATGATGTCGGCGAAGGGCACCTCACCCTCGAACCAGATCGACTGGCTGACGACGAACTCCAGGCTCGGATGCGTGTACATGCGGGCATAGCGGTTGGTGGCCGTCATGGTGCCGATCCACGGGCCGCCGTATTTCCACAGCATCTTGATCTTGGGATAGCCCGGAGCCGGATACTGATACTGATGGAACTGGGCCTGGATGTCGCTGCCGCAGAAGCCCTTGCCCGACCACTCGAACTTGCCGTCCATGATGCATTCCGGCACCTTCAGGCGCGGGATGTGCTGACCTGCGGCCGTGTTGATGTTGGAGGGCGACGGGAAAGAGGTCTTTCCGTCGAACATCCTCCAGGCGAACTTGAAGCCGGCGGCAGAGTTCTCGCAATCGCCGGAGATACCACCCTCGGCGTAGCCGGGGAAGTAGAAGTCGTAGTCGGTGGGCACACCCTGCGTGGTGGAGTAGATGTTCGAGCCCGGCTTGCCCATGCCCTGCATGGTTGCAAGCGCGATCATGCCGCGGGCCCACTCGACGCCGTGGGAGGCGCGGCAGGCTCCGCCCCAGCCGCCCAGACCACCGGCGGCAAGCATGGTCTTCTTCTTGCCCCACTCGCGGGCCAGGGCGCGGATCTCACACGCCGGAACGCCCGACTCGGCCTCGGCCCATTCACACGTCTTGGGCACACCGTCGGTCTTGCCGAGCACGTACTCAGACCACTCTTCGAAGCCGTGGGCGTGAGTAGCGACGTACTCTTTGTCGTACGTGCCCTCGGTGAGCCAGGTGTAGGCGATGGCGAAGGAAAGGGCGTGGTCGGTGCCGATCTTGGGCGAAAGCCACTTGTCGCCGATGAGGCTGGCCGTGTGGTTGTAGAACGGGTCGATGAAGACCATCTTGATGCCCAGGTCCTTCATCCAGTAACGCCGGACGGTGGACTCATGGGCCGAGTAGATGCCGGTGTTCACTTCGGGGTCGGACGACCAGAACACGATCATCTCGGTGTTCTGCAGCGTGTCCTCGAGCAGGTCGTACTGCTCCGGGTTGCCGAGGCGCCAACTGAAGCCCCACATATGCATGCCGCCCCAGTGCCAGCCTTCCCAGCTGTCGGGGTTGTGGTCGGCGTAGGTGATGCCCACCATGTTCATGAAGCGGAAGTAGGTGCTGTGGCGGTAACCGACGTTGCCCCACATGTGGTGGGAACTGGGGCTGGTGAGGATGGCCGCGGGGCCGGCTTCGCGCTTGACGCGGTTGACCTCTGCCACCACGATGTCGGTGGCTTCATCCCAGGAGATGGGCTCGTAGCCGGAGATGCCGCGGTTCTGGATGTTACGCTCGCCGTTGGGATCGAAGTCCACGCGCTTCATGGGCGTCATGATGCGCTTGTCGGAGTAGATCATGGACTTGAAGCCCGCGGTATAGACGGAATACGTGGTCTTGCGCGGCGGGGTGAAGGTCCTACCCCTCGCCTCGATCTTCCACGAGGGCGCGTCGACGGCGTCGTCGAAGTCCATCGGCGTGATCCTAATGATCTTCCCGTCCTTCACATAGACGAAGACAGGACCACCGGTGGATGAGTTGGTCAAGCGCACTACTTCGCCCATTCCTTACCTCTCTTTGCTCTTGTGCACATCCGGGGCCGCCCGTGCGTCGCTCCGCGGCACCGCGGTTAGAGCCGGCTTTCTGACCCTTCCATCTATCAATATACAAGCAGTCTCGGCGGGTTGCCCGCTCTCAGACCATGCTTGGCATCCACACTACGGGACTAAATACCGTCTGATGGGATGGCTCGGGCGAGGCCCGAACTTGGGACCGATCAGGCCTTCTCCAGCATGATGGTGCCCAGGTTGACGCTCTCGCCGGGGGTGACCGTGGCGCTGTAGGGCGCGTAGCCGTCGGCCTGCACCGTGACGGTGTATTCCCCTGCCGGCTGCAGCCTGTCTACCACGAACTCGCCGTAGTTGTTTGCCACACCCTCGCCCACGACTTGGCCCACCGAGACGATGGTCACCTTGGCGCCCTCGGCGCACTCGTCGGTGTCCTTGAACACAGCGCTGCCCCCGATGAAGACCTTCTCCCACTTGTACAGGTTCTTGTACTTCACCCGCGGGTCGGTACCCAACTCGGCGCGGTAGTCTTCGAGGCCCTCCTCGTCTACGATCCTGGCCCATTCGTCATCGTCGGCCAATACCAGACGGATGGCGCCCGTGGGACACACCTGCGAGCAACGGGTCTCGGTCCAGCCTTGGTCGAGGAGATGGGCGCAGCCGTTGCACTTCTGCGCCACTTGGGCCTCTTCGTTCCAGTAGATGGCGCCGTAGGGGCAGGTGTCCACGATCTCGGGATGGCCTTTGGCCTTCACCGGGTCGATAATCACCAGACCATCCGGGCGTCGGTAGACACTGCCGTCGGCGGACGCCTCGACGCAGGGGGCGTCGGCGCAGTGCTGGCAGGGCATGGGCAGATAGGCCACCTGCACGATGGGGTACTGGCCCCGCTCCTTGCGGTGGATGTTCATCCACCTGTGCCCCGACCACGGCTGTGCCACCGAGTAGGGCAGGAAGTCGTTGCCGACGAACTCGTCCTTGTCTGCCAGAAAGCAATCGTTGCAGTCGTGACAGCGGGCGACGTCGATGATCATGTTCCATTTCTTCATCTAGGGTGTCCCTCCCATGTCTCCTCCTGGATCAGGCTGTACCGTGCCGCGAAGAGCCCCCTCGGCCACCGAGGAGGCTCTTCGCGAAGGTCTGAGTGGAAGTCAGACCACCTGACTGTCCGGCCGCCTACTTCTTGGCCTCCTGCGCCGCCACGCGGGCAAGGTAGTCGAGCAGGCGGTCACGAGTGGCCTGCATGCTCTCGGGAGTCCAGTCGTAGAACCCCTTCTGCGTCTTGAAGCCGAGTTCGTTGTTGTCGATCATCTGCTTCAGCAGCGGCGAGGGCTCGTGCGAATCCTCCAGGTACTTGAGCACGTAGCTGTGGATGGAGTACGTCAGGGGCGTACCCACCATGTCGGAGTTCTCCAGCGGGGCGAGGATGGGCAGCCTGATGCCGGGGCCGAACTTGAGGGCCTCGTCCACGGTAGCCGGATCGGCGATGCCGCGCTCGACGATGGAGATGGCCTCGCGCCACAGCGCGTGCTGCAGCCTGTTGGCCACGAAACCGGGTACGTCCTTCTTCACATCCACGGGGTGCTTGCCCACGGCGCGCATGAGGTCCATGGTGAGGGTCACCACCCAGTCGGCGATGTCCTCGGTGCGCACGACCTCTACCAACGGGATGAGATAGGGCGGGTTCCACCAGTGCGTTCCGATGATGCGGTGGCGCCCCTTGGAGGTGCTGGCGATCTCGGTGATGCTCATGACCGAGGTGTTGGTGGCGAGCACGGTGTCGGGATCGGACTTCTCGTCCATCATGGCGAAGAGCTCTTGTTTGAGCGCCATGTCCTCCACCGCGCACTCGAGCACGAACTGAGCCCCGTCCAGGGCCTCGTCGTAGCTCTGCGTGGTGGTGATGCGGGCGATGGCGGGCTCGATGTCCTCCACCTTGCCCACGCCACGTTCGGCCAGGAAGCCCAGGTCGTGGCGGATGGTGGCCATGGCCTTGGCCAGGGTCTCCTGCTTGCGGCTCATGAGGTGCACGTCGTAGCCGGCCACAGCGAACACCTGGGCCGTGCCGTGCCCCATCATGCCGCCGCCGATGATGGCGACCTTCTTGACGTCAGCGAGTGTTTTCACGATGCGAGCCAACCTCCGTCTACATTAAGGATTACTCCGGTAAGGAACTCAGAGGCGTCGGACGAGAGGAAGACCGCTGCTCCGACGAAATCATCGGGCACGCCGGCCCGACCCCAGGGGATACGGGTCATGTGGAAGTCGTACAGAGCCTTGTCCTTCAGTACCTGCTCGGTCAACGGCGTCCAGAAGATGGCCGGCGCTATGGAGTTCACATTGATCTTGTACTTGGCCCATTCCGTGGCCAACTGCTTGGTGAGGGCATGCACCGCGCCCTTGGAGGTGGTGTAGCCCGAGTAGCCGCCGGGATTGCCCTGGAACCCACGCACCGAGCCGATGGTGATGATCTTGCCTCCACCCTGACCGATCATCTGTATGCCGGCCTTCTGGCAGCAGAGGAACGTGCCGCGCACGTTGACGTCCATCATGCGCTGCCATTCGTCCACCGGCATCTGTTCGGTGGGGATGCGGTTGGAGATGCCGGCCGCCGTGACCAGGATGTCCAGGCGTCCGAACTCCTCGACCACGCGGTCGACCGTCGCCTGCACGCCGGCCTCGTCCACCACGTCGCAGGTGAGGGCGAGGGCCTTGCGGCCGAGCGCCTGCAACTCCTCGGTGACCGGCTGCATGGCCGTGGCCGAGAAATCGGCCACGGCCACGTCGGCACCGTGTATCGCCAAACCACGGGCGATGGTGCTGCCCAAAGCACCGCCACCGCCGCTGATGAGGGCGACCTTACCGCTCAGGTCGAACTGCTGCGCGACCTGCTCGGCCGGTATACGACCCGGTAGATCCATCGACTAGCCGGCTACGCTGCCACCGTCGACGGGCACGATGGCGCCGGTGACGAAGTCAGAAGCCGCGCTGGAGAGGTAGAGGACGGTACCGATCATGTCATCGGGCACGGCCGCACGGCCCCACGGGATGCGCGACAGGAAGATCTGCTTGAGTTTCTCGTCCTCGAGCACCTGCTGCGTGAGCGGGGTCCAGAAGATGCAGGGCGCGATGCAGTTGACGTTGATGTGGTACTTGGCCCACTCGGTCGACAGCTGCTTGGTGAGCAGATGGACGGCACCCTTGGTCGTGCCATAGGCGGCGTAGCCACCGGGATGGCCCAGCTCGCCACGGACGGAACCGACGGTGACGATCTTGCCGAAGCCCTGCTTGATCATCTGCTTGCCGACCAGCTTGCAGGTGATGAACGTGCCGGTGACGTTGGCCGTCAAGACCTTCTCGAAGGCATCCAGGGGGAAGTCCTCGGCCGGGTGACGGTCGGCGATGCCGGCCGCGGTAATCAGGACATCGATCTTGCCGAACTCGGCCAAGACCTTGTCGACCATCTCCTGCTGGCTGGCTTCGCTGCAGACGTCGCAGGCGATAGGCAGGGCCTTCGCGCCCAGTTCGGTGCACTCTTTCGCCACAGCCTCGAGGTTCTCGAGCTTACGGCTGGTGACGACGATGTTGGCACCGTTTGCCGCGAAGCCCTTGGCCAGGGCATGGCCCAAGAAGCCGGCGCCGCCTGTGATGAGGACGACTTTGCCCTTGACGTCGAAGAGGTTCTTGATCTGGTCGATGGTCAGTTCTCCGGGTGCGCCCATGTCTCTTCTTCTCTCCTTCTGGTCTGGATACAGTGCCGGGCGACGGGCCGGACGGCCGCGGCGCCCGTTCCCGGTCGGGGGGACCGGGATGAGGCGGCCGGGCAGAGCCCGGCCGCCGGTGCTTCCTCAGGTGATCCTTACTCCCTGGGGCGAAGACCCAGGATCTGCCGGGCCTCGTCCACATTGGCGATGGGCCGGTTGAACTCGTTGGCCAGACGCACAACGCGCTCCACGAACTCGTAGTTGTGCTTGGCCAGCACACCCTTGCTCAGGAAGACGTTGTCCTCCATGCCCACGCGCACGTGGCCGCCCATATGGATGGCCATACTGGTGATGGCCATGGCGGTCGGGCCGCAGCCGAACGCCGACCAGGTAGAGCCGGCCGGCATGTCGTCGACGAGGTTGATGAGGTTCCGAGGCGTGCCCTCGGCGCCGCCGTGCACGTTCAGGCAACACTGGAAGTGCAGCGGCTCCTGCAGATAACCCTCTTTGAGGAGACGCTTGGCGTTCCACACCATGCCGATGTCGAACACTTCGATCTCGGGCTTGATGCCGTTCTCGATGTAGGCCTTGCCCAGTTTCCGCAGGAAGCTGGGCGAGTTCTCGAACACGCCCTCATAGAAGTTCATCGTACCCGCGTCGAAAGTACCCATGTCGGGCTTCAACTCGACGTGAGGAGTGATGCGCTGCTCATCGGTCCAGCCCAGGCCGCCCGAGCTGGTCATGTTGATGATGATGGGGCATTTCTCTTTGATGAGGCGGACGGTCTCGCGGAACCTCTCCAGGTCCATGGTGGCCTTGTGGTCCTCGGTGCGCACGTGCACGTGAGCGACCGAAGCGCCGGCCTGGTACGCCATGTAGACCTCTTCCGCGATCTCCTCGGGCTGAGTGGGGAGATACGGTGTGTTCTCCTTGGTCGTCATAGCCCCGGTCGTCGCCACGGTTATGATGAGTTTCTCCATACATCGACCTCCATGAGATTGTGCTCGACTCACTCGAAGAAGACGGCCCGAAGGCCGTCCTCGAGAGTACAGATATGACGGTCCGGCGGGCACCATCACCCGACCTAGCAGTCATTCATACCATTTTTATACTCTACACCATCCCCAGGTTCGGCCCAAGGTATGCGAGAGGTCTCATCGACTCGGACAGCCACAAACGGCCACGACGCCTGCGGCTGCAGCCGCCCACCCGTGGCCGCGGCAGCAGTCCTCGCACGCAACCCCGGCTCACATCCACTATAATGGCTTCCGCTCGCCGTGGGCGGGCGGGCCGAAGTGGCGGAACTGGCAGACGCGCTGGACTCAAACTCCAGTGAGGCTCACACCTCGTGCGGGTTCGATCCCCGCCTTCGGCATGCACACAGCGGTCTCGTCGCTCTTCGATGTTGCTCATCGGGCCTTTGGGGGCGCAAGCTTTGCCGAACCCGTAGATTTCGTGTAGCGGCACTGCTACACTCTAGACTATGAGTGCAGCTTCGGAAGAGCGCGAACGACGGTACGTAGAGCTGGTGGGCGAGAAGCTTCGCCGCCTGCGGCAGGACCGCGGGCTGAGCCTGCAAGAGGTCTGCGAGCGGTCAGGCGGCTCGTTCGTGGTCTCCACCCTCAGCGCCTACGAGCGCGGAAAGCGCAGCCTCAGCCTGGAGCGACTCTACGAACTGGCAGCCATCTATGGCCAGTCCCCCATGTCGATCCTCGACGTGGAGGACGACCCTGAGTTCCAGCGCACGCTCAGCCGCAACGGGCCCCTGCGCATCCGGCTGGAGAGCCTCGACAAGCTGACCCCCGACGAGCGCCGGCCTCTCGAGACCTACCTGGGTTTCCTGCGTGAGTTGCGCAACGACCCGGCCCGCGACATGCTCACCATCCGCAAGGACGACCTCACCTATCTCTCCGGCCTCTACGGCGTGAGGCCGCAGGCCCTCAAGGAGTATCTGGAGCGCGAGGGCGTCCTCATCGCCGACTAGTCTTTCCGGCCCGTGCGGTCGTCACGGCGGCCCGCATCGCTTCGACCGTCCGTCTCACCTCGTCAAGCCCCTGCTCGAAGCTATCGGCCCGTGCGATGACGTCCACCAGGGCACTGCCCACTATGACCCCGTCGGCGAACGCGGCCACTTCGGCGGCCTGCACTGGGCTGGACACTCCGAACCCCACGGCCAGAGGCAGAGCGGTGTAGGCACGCAGCCTATCGATGAAAGCCGGCAGGCCGGCGTCCAAGGCCGAGCGCGCTCCGGTGACGCCGGTGGTGGACACGCAGTAGATGAACCCCGAGGCCTCCCGCCCGATGCGTTCCAGACGCGTGTCCGGGCTGGTAGGCGCCGCCAGGAGTACCACGTCGACGCCGCGGGACCGTGCGACCTGCTGCATTGACTCCGCCTCCTCGGCGGGCAGGTCGGGCACCACCACGCCCAGGACTCCCCGTTCCCGGCATTCGCCGAAGAAACGCTCCGGATCGTAGGCCAAGATGGTGTTGAGGTAGGTGAGCAGCACCACCCCGGCTCCCTCGGCAGCGATATCACCGGCAAGCGCCAGGACGTCCTTGGGCCGGACGCCTCGGGTGAGCGCCGTCTGCGAAGCCGCCTGGATGACGGGACCGTCGGCCAATGGGTCCGAGAAGGGGACGCCTATCTCGATGAGTCCGGCACCGCCGGCTCGGTACGCGCGCAGGATCTCCAAGCACGAGGCCGGATCGGGATACCCGCCCACCGCGTAGGGCATGAGCAACGGTCCGCCCGCCGCACGGAACACAGCTTCCAGTGCGCCGGAACCACCAGGGACACCGTGCGCGCCGGCCGTGGGGGCACCGTCTCTGTCACCCATCTTGTCGTATGTCTCAAGGGTCATGAGCGCACCCCCAGCCTTTCCGCCACGCTGTACACGTCTTTGTCACCCCTGCCCGAGAGGTTGAGCACCACCACATCGTCGCGTTCGAACCCGTGCGCGCCGCCCAGGAGATAGGCGACCGCGTGCGAACTCTCCAGCGCGGGGATGATCCCTTCCAGACGAGACAGGGTCTGGAAGCCCGCAAGGGCTTCATCGTCGGTGATGCTGGTGTAGTCCACCCGGCCGATGTCTTTCAGGTAGGCGTGCTCGGGCCCCACCGAGGGATAGTCGAGACCGGCGGCCACAGAATGGGCCTCCTGGATCTGACCGTCCTCGTCCTGGAGGACGTACGAGAACGAGCCGTGCAGGATGCCACCCGTGCCGCGAGCGAGGGAGGCGCCGTGCTTGCCGCTGTCGAGTCCCAGGCCGGCCGCCTCGACTCCCACCAGACGCACACCCGGCTCATCGCGGAACTCGTGGAAGATGCCCAGCGCGTTGCTGCCCGCGCCCACACAGGCGACGATACCGTCGGGCAACCGACCCTCTTTGGCCATGATCTGAGAGCGCGTCTCCTGCCCGATGACGGCCTGGAAGTCGCGCACCATGGCGGGATACGGCGCCGGACCCACCACCGATCCGATGATGTAGTGGGTGTGACCCACGTTCGCCACCCAGTCGCGGATGGCCTCGTTGGTGGCGTCCTTCAACGTGCCGCTGCCCGAGGAGACAGGAAGCACCTCAGCACCAAGAAGGCGCATGCGGAACACGTTCAGTTCCTGCCTGCGGATATCCTCCTCGCCCATGTACACATGGCACTCCAGCCCGAAGAGGGCGGCCACGGTGGCTGTGGCCACCCCATGCTGACCGGCTCCGGTCTCGGCGATGATGCGCTTCTTGCCCATGCGCGTGGCCAGCAGGATCTGCCCCAGCGTGTTGTTTATCTTGTGCGCGCCTGTATGGGCCAGGTCCTCACGCTTGAGATACACCCTGCAACCCACTTGGCCGGAAAGCCTCTCGGCAAAGAAGAGAGGCGTAGGCCGTCCTGCATAATCGCGCTGCAGCCCCTGCAATTCCGCCAGGAAGTCGGCGTCCTCCCGATACTGCTCGTACGCCTCCTCCAACTCGTCCAGCGCCGCGATGAGCGTCTCGGGCACATAGCGGCCGCCGTAGCGACCGAAGCGCCTGGTGATGGTCATGGTGTAGTTCCTTTCTCGTATACCGCCGCCACGAGAGCTCTCATGGCGGCGTGGTCTTTGATCCCTGGGGCCTTCTCCACACCACTTGCCACGTCGAGGCCCCACGCGCCCGATGCAGCCAGGGCCCCAGCCGCGTTGCGAGGCGAGATACCGCCGGCCAGCAGGAACCGCATCCCCGCGGCGGCTTCCCCCACCACCTGCCAAGGCAGCACCCGGCCTGTGCCGCCGTGTGCCCCGGGCACATTGGCGTCGATGAGCAGCAGATCGGCCTCCTCGGTAGCCGCCAGCAAGCGCGCGCGCAGCCCGGCGACGTCGGTCTCATCCGGCGCCACCCCCACAGCCCTGATGATGAGGGTCTTCTCCGCGTCCGCCGCGGCCAAGGCCCGGCGGACGGCGGCCGGTGCCGCACCGCCCTCCCCGTGGAGTTGCACCGCCCCCAGCCCCACATACGTCGTCACGCTCGCGATCTGGTCGGCGCCGGCGTCGACGAAGACACCCACCTTCAACGGACCCGAGGCCGCGTCGGCCGAGTCCGACACCGCGAACTCGAGAGCGCGCTCCTGCGCGGACGCGGGCATCAGTCCGCTTCCGCCATCCACGGAGCCGGCCTCGCGCGCCTCCATGCGCCGCACGGTCTCCGCCGCTCTGCGCAACAGGTCGCGCGCCTGGTCAGGCGTGAGACGGCGCGGGCTGGGCGCGAAGATGAGACCCAAAGCCCAGACTCGCAGCGCGTGCGCTTCCACCACGTCGGCGATGCGGGTCAACCCGCACAGCTTCACCACAGGCCCGGTGGGGCCGGCGGCCGCCGGCCCCACGAGCCCGCGCACGGCAGCTTCCACATCGTCACGACGCAGCAGACTCTCCCCCACGAGCATCCCGGCCGCCCCGCAGGCGCGCAGTCGCTCCACGTCCGCAGCGCCGGCGATGCCGCTCTCGCTCACCAGGATCCGGTCGCGCGGCACCTGCCCGGCCAACATCTCGGTCGTCGTCAACGACACCTCGAAGGTGCGCAGGTCGCGGTTGTTGATGCCGATGATCGCACCGGGCTGGCGCAACGCCCGCTGGAGTTCCGCCTGGTCGTGTACCTCCAGGAGGACGTCCAGACCCGCCGCCGCCGCGTAGGCTGCCAGCTCACTCAGCCGAGAGTCGGGCAGCAACGCGGCGATGAGGAGCACCGCCGAGGCTCCGGCCACTCGCGCCTCCTCGATCTGGTACTCGTCCACTACGAAATCCTTGCGCAACAGCGGCAGCGAGGTGGCGACAGAGGCAGCCTCGAGATCGGCGAGGCTGCCGCGGAAGTGATCCTCCTCGGTGAGCACCGACACGGCACGCGCGCCCGCCCTCTCGTAGGCAGCGACGATGTGGCCTACCTCCAATTCCGGTCGGATGGGACCTTTGCTGGGCGAAGCCCGCTTCACCTCGGCGATGAGCGAGATCCCCGGTAGTCGCATGGCCTCTGCGAATGAGGGACGACCCGGGGGCGTGGGCAGGGACTCCAGCAGCCTCTGCGGCCGCCGTTCTTTGCGCTCGCGTACGCGGCCGACGACATCGGCGACGATGCGGTCCAGGTAAGTGCCGCTCACGACCTCAGGGATATCCGACGGCACGCTCATGCTCGTGTCCCCACCGCATTGCTGAAGGCGATGAACCGTTCCAGGGTACGGGCCGCACTGCCGGAATCGATGGACGCACGCGCCACATCCACTCCCGCGGCGATGGTCGGGGCCGCACCGCTTACATACAGAGCCGCGCCGGCATTGAAGAGCACGGCGTCACGCGGGCCCCCACGCATACCGTCCAGGATCTTCCGGGTGATGCGCGCATTCTCGACAGGCTCCGCTCCTGCGAGCGATCCCAGTGGGTGCACGGAGAGTCCGCAGGCCTCGGGGTGGACCACCCGTGGGAGAGCGACTTGTCCGTCGATGACCTCCACCACCAAGTTGGGCCCGGTCACCGAGAGTTCGTCCATGCCATCGCACCCGTGCACCAGAAGGGCGTGGCTGCAGCCGGTGCGCGCGAGCGCTTCCGCCAGCACGCTCAGGTACGAGTCGACGCTCACCCCCAGCAGGATGCGACGGGCGCCG
The DNA here is from genome assembly GCA_040772905.1 of Thermoleophilia bacterium. Taxonomy (GTDB): domain Bacteria; phylum Actinomycetota; class Thermoleophilia; order RBG-16-64-13; family RBG-16-64-13; genus JAXGXJ01. The sequence continues at coordinate 17,212 of JAXGXJ010000015.1, forward strand.
GCCGGATTAGTGACCGGGCCCAGGAAGTTGAAGACCGTACGGATGCCCAGAGAGCGTCTCACCGCTCCCACCTGCGACATCGACGAGTGATACAGAGACGCGAGCATGAAGCCCATGCCTGTCTCCTCGATGCAGGCGGCCACCTCCTCGGGTCCCAGGTCGACACGGACCCCGAGAGCCTGGAGCACATCAGCCGCCCCGCTCCGCGAAGACGCCGCCTTGTTCCCGTGCTTGGCCACCTTGACCCCTGCGCCTGCCACCACGAACGCCGCGGTGGTGGATATGTTGAAGGTGTCGAGACCGTCTCCGCCTGTGCCTACGATGTCCACCAACGCGTCGGGCGAGGGAGTCACCACTCGCACGGCAAGCTGCCGCATGGCATCGGCCAGACCCGCGATCTCCTCTGCCGTCTCCCCTTTGGCGCGCAGGCCCATCAGGAACGCGGCCGCCTGGGCTTCCCCCACGGTGCTGTCGGCGATCTGACAGAGCGCCGCGGAGGCCTCCTCCCGGCTCAGGTCCCTCCTCTCAGCCAGACGCTGCAAGAAGGTGCTGAACTCAGCGCGCGGTGTCCCCGGCGGGACCCCGGGCGTGAGAGGGTGTCCGGCCGCGCCCTGCCCGTCGACCGTGACCGCCGTTGCTGTCATCGCTTCACCCCGCGGACATCCGTCCTCTCCTCCCACCGGGCCCCCCGACGGCTCAGGAAGTTGCGCAACAGATCCTTCCCCACCGTGGTGAGGAGGCTCTCGGGATGGAACTGCACTCCCTCCACGACGTACTCGCGATGCCGCACGCCCATGACCACCCCATCCGCGGTCCACGCGCTCCGCTCGAGTGCCGGCGGCAGATCGGGATGGAGGATGAGCGAGTGGTAGCGGGTGGCCACAAAGGGATCGGGCAGACCGGCGAACAGCGTGCGCCCATCGTGATGGATGAGCGAGGTCTTGCCGTGTACCGGCGCATCCCCTCGGATAACGCGGCCACCGTACACCTGGCCCACGGACTGATGTCCCAGACACACACCCAGGATGGGGCAGTGACCGGCCATGAAATGGACAGCATCCAGGCTCACGCCGGCCTCGTTGGGTGTGCACGGACCGGGAGACACCACCAGGTGGGTGGGCGCCTCCTCCCGCAGCCCCTTGACCGTGATCCGGTCGTTGCGGAACACCCGTATCTCGGCCCCCGAGATCTCCCCCAGGTACTGCACCAGGTTGTAGGTGAACGAATCGTAGTTGTCCACGACCACGATGCGCAGGTCGGACAGCCCGGGGACGGGGAACTGCGACGGGTCGGGCCCGGCAAGGACCTGCTGCAAGCGCAGCGTGGACAAAGCCGGCGTGTCGATAGTCGACATCATCATGGCGATCACTCCCAGTCTTCCTGGCCGGCGGCCACTTCGATAGCTCGGAAGAGGGCGCGGGCCTTGTTCTCGGTCTCGGCGTATTCGCGTTCAGGGACGGAGTCGGCCACGATGCCGGCACCGGCCTGCACATAGGCCATCCCATCGCGGACCAGGATGGTGCGGATGTAGATGCAGGAGTCGAGCTCGCCCGAGTAGCTCAGGTACCCGATGGCGCCGGCGTAGGGGCCGCGCCGTGTGGGTTCCAGTTCATCGATGATCTCCATGGCCCTCACTTTGGGTGCACCCGAGACCGTCCCCGCGGGAAACACGGCCCGCAGCGCATCCACCGCCGTCACTCCGTCGTTCAGTTCTCCGGTGACGGCGGAGACCATGTGCATCACATGGCTGTAGCGCTCGACCTCCATGAACTCGTTGGTGCGCACGGTCCCGGCCTTGGAGACCCTGCCTAGGTCGTTGCGCCCCAGGTCCACCAGCATCAGATGCTCGGCACATTCCTTCTCGTCGGCCAGCATCTCCGCCGCCATGGCGGCGTCTTCAGCCGTGGTCGCACCTCGCGGCCTGGTGCCGGCGATGGGTCGTGTCTCCGCCAGGTGTCCGGAGACGGTCACCAGCGGCTCCGGACTGGACCCCACGATCTCGAAGTCGCGGAACGACATGTAGTACATATAGGGGCTGGGGTTGACCGCCCGCAGGCCTCTGTAGATGGAGAAGCCGCTCACGTTGACAGGCCGCTGGAAACGTTGGGAGAGGACCACCTGGAAGGCGTCGCCCGCGTGGATGTACTCACGGGTGCGCTCGACGGCCTTCAGGAAGCGGCCGCGCTCGAACCCCGACCTCACCTCGCTCGAGGCGTTCTGCGACCGCCCCAGGCTCCACCCCGGAGCGGGCAGCGGTCCGCGCAGGCGGGCCTTCACCTCAGCCAGACGCGCAGCCGCCGCGGCGTACGCCCCATCGAAGTCGGTCTCCTCTTCACAGAAGATGTTGGTGAGGAGCGTGATGCTGTGGCGCAGGTGGTCGAACACCACGATGACGTCGGTGAGCAGGAAGGCCATGTCGGGCAGGCCCATGTCATCCGCGGGCGCCGACGGCAGATGTTCCACGTGGCGCACACAGTCGTAGCCGAAGTAGCCCACGGCGCCGCCCACGAACGGAGGTAGGTCCTCCAGGGGCGGCACCCGGTATCCGGCCATGTGCTGAGCCAGGAAGGCGAAGGGGTCGCCTCCGTGGGCGGCCAACTCGTAGTGCCGGTCGGTGCCGCCGCGGCGCACGGTGACCGTGCCGCCGCGCAGGCGGATGCTCTCCCAGGCCTTGATACCCAGGAAGGAGTAGCGACCCAGGCGCATGCCCTGCTCGGCGCTCTCGAGCAGGAAGCAGCCTGCCCGTTGACGCAGCTTCAGGAAAGCCGAGACCGGAGTCTCGGTGTCGTCAAGGAAACGATGGGCCAGTGGGATGAGGTTATAGCTCGCGCTGAGCCCTCGCGCCTCCTCCAGTGTGGGCGCGATGGCGATGCTGCCGGATGTCATGGCCGCCTACCTTTCTCGGCGAGCGAGAAATGCAGGCTGCTCTCCGGTGGGAGAGCTAAGCCATCGGCCGTCGAAGCAGGTGAAGTCGCCGGTGTGGCAGGCCACGCCGGTCTGCTCGACGATGGCGAGCAGCGTGTCGCAGTCGCAGTCGAAGCGCAGTTCGCGGACTTTCTGCAGATGACCGGAGGTGCCGCCCTTGTTCCACAGTTCGTTGCGGGAGCGGCTGAAGAACCAGGTGTACCCGGTCTCCAGGGTCTTGCGCAGGGATTCCTCGTTCATATAGGCGAGCATGAGCACTTCACCCGTGGTCCATTCCTGAACGACGCACGGCACCAGACCGCGTGAGTCGAACTTCACACAGGAAGGGTCGGCAGGAACCCGGACTTGATCGGCCGCAGCTTGCTCGTCTTGCTTGTCGTTCTGTGATGACATCTTTTCCCCTTGGTGGTCGGATCCCAGTGGTGGACGCTTCACTGCGCCCGGTACGACCAGGCGATACGACCGCCCGGCCTCTGGAGGCGCCCCTCGCGCAGGCGAGGGGCTAGGACCACGAGGACTGCCCGCAGGCGCAGGCAGCGTTCCGATGATGCGACCAATGGCCGGCCGGGGAAAGTCGGAGCGCGAAGGCGCTCTGCCCACCGTCATGTCTCATGTGATCGCTCATCGTCATCGTTCTCCATCACCACGTGCTGTGTACCCAAACGCACCCGGCCGAGCCGGGGCTTGGTTGGCGGTATGATACACGTTCCTGGAAGGACTGAAAAGCAGCAGCGAACGGAGAGCGCATGGACAGCACAGCCGAGATGATCTTCACCGGCGACGAACTGCTGCGTGGCGACGCGGTGAACACCAACCAGGTGTTCTTGGGAGAGCGGCTTCTCGACCTAGGGGTCTTCCCCACGCACGCCCTCTGTGTGGTTGACGATCTGAGTCGCATCGTCACGGCCATCCGCGAGAGTCTGGTGCGCAAGCCGCTGGCGCTCATCCTCTCCGGTGGTCTCGGGCCCACCGAGGACGACCTCACACGGGAGGCCGTAGCTGAGGCCCTGGACCTGCCCCTCGAGCATCACGAGGATCTCCTCGAACAGATCCGAGAGCGCTTCGCGCGCCGCGACTTCGTCATGACCCCTAGCAATCGCAAGCAGGCCTCCCTCCCGTCGGGAGCGACTGTCATCCCCATAGCCGGCACAGCTCCCGGGTTCATCGTGGACGCGGGCGATACGCTGGTGATCGCTCTTCCTGGAGTGCCCTGGGAGATGAAGGAGATGTGGGCCGGCACGGTGGAACCGCTGTTGCGCTCACGCCTGCTCGCGCGGGGCGACGTGCCTCACGCCATCCGTCGCATCCGCACCTTCGGCATAGGGGAATCGCTGGCGGCCGACCTCCTGGCGGACCTCGAGTGGCGCGGCGCCGCCGTGGACATAGGCACGCGCGCCAGCGTCGACGGCCTCTCCATCGTCCTGCAGGCCGCGGCGACTCCCGAGGGCCTCATCAGCCTGGATGCCGTGCAGACACGCGTGTGCGAGCTCCTGGGCGAGCGGGTGTTCGGTGTCGATTCTCCGGGCCTGCCCGAGGTCGTGGGGCGGATGCTGGCTGAAGACGGGCTCACTGTCGCCACAGCCGAGTCGTGCACCGGAGGGCTGGTGGCCAAGTATCTCACCGACATCCCCGGCAGCAGCGAGTATGTGACCGGGGGCGTGGTGACCTACGCCGACTCGGCCAAGACCACGCTCTTGGGAGTGAAAGAGCAGACCCTGGCCTCCCACGGAGCCGTCAGCCGTGAGGTGGCGGAGGAGATGGCGCTCGGAGTCGCACGCGTGTTGGGAGCCGACTGCTCTCTGTCCACCACCGGAGTGGCCGGTCCCGGAGGCGGCACCGAGACCAAGCCCGTGGGGCTGGTCTACGTCGGCGCCGTCGTGGACGGGGTCGCGGAGGTGGAGGAGCTGCGGCTCTTCGGGCGGCGTGAGCAGGTGCGCGAGCGCGCGGCCCTCAGCTGCCTCGACCTCCTGCGCCGTCGATTGCTGGCGCGCCGGCAGGTGTAGGTGCACGGCGGGCCTGGATGCCGGGCCTCCGGACAGCGTCGCCGCGCTTGTAGCTGAGGCACTCCTCTTCTAGTAGTACACGTCCACCGGGAGGCCCATGGGCAACTCCCGATAGAGGTCGTCGGTCAACCATATGGGCGTACGGACGCAGCCATGGCTGGCTGGATATGACGGCACGCTCTTCGACCCGTGGATGGCGATGTGGGGCATGATGTACGAGGGTGAGTACATCCAGCCCACGGGCACGTGCACCCAGCCGGGATCCTTGCGGTACACCCTGCCGTGACCGGTGGGCGTACCCAGCTTGCCTGTGGACACATGGACCACCTTGACCACCTGGTCAGCCTCGATCATGAACAACACCTGGCGCCTGAGATCGACCTCTGCCCTCATCCCGGGCGCGGACAGGCGTGGCGCGGGCGTACCGGTGGCGAAGAGCCGCTCCCAGAACGCGGTGTCGGCGACGCCGTCCCGGGGCAGACGCTCCACCTTCTTGAAGGCCATCACCGCATCGCGGGTGCGATAGTCATAGAGACCATCCTCCGGACCGCAGGGATATCCCAGCGCAGTCAGCCTGGCCTCGAGTATCTGGACCAGGATGCCTTCGCTGCCGGATGACTGCCGCGCATACCGCTCCGCCGGCAGCTCGGCCGGATACTCGGTCTTGGGCGCGAGCGGCTGATAGAACGCCCGGTGGAGCAAGACCACCATCTGTGCACGCGTGAGCGGCAGACCGGGATACAACCAACCCCCGGAGGAGCCGGCCATGATCCCCAGCCGATAGGCTTCGGCCACGGCCCACGCGTGCTCGCCGGCCACAGTGCCACGGTCACGAAAGGCGGCGAGCCACGGACCGGTGGGGGCGTCGTCGTCGGAAAGCGACACGTCGGAGCGCATGCCTGTCGCGAGGCCGTAGCCGATCGCCTCGACAATGAGAGAGGCCGCCTGCTGCCGACTGACCGCCGTGTCGGGAAGGAAGCGATTGCGGCTGTCTCCTGACACCAAGCCCGCCCAGTAGAGGGCGCTCACCGACCCGTAGCACCAGTCCAAGCTGGTGAGGTCGCTGAAAGGTGCGCTCTGAGACGGCGGCAGGCTGAGGATGCGGGTCAGCAAGGCGGCAAACTGCCCCCGGGTCACCGGTTGCTGCGGACCGAAACTGCCATCCGGCCTGCCCTGCACCACCCCGCGCGCGGCAAGCTCTTCCAGGGCAGGCGCGAAGTACTCGTCCCCGGAGACGTCGCTGAAGGTGGATGTCGGATCTGGACTCTGCGCCTCCGCCCGTGCCGGGGCGGGCACGAAGACCATCGCGAAGGTGAGAGCGCAGGCACAGACGGCCGCGGCGGCCGATACCCTCCAGTCCGTCCTGGGCTTTGAGAGCCGTGGTGATCGCATGACGGTTTTGGTTCGCCGAGGGCAGGCATAATCCTCCGCCCTTCAGGGTATGGAGCCTCAGGCTTGTGTAATAGAATGGTCATCCGACAGCGGCAGCCCAGCCACGCGAGAAAGGCGAAGACATGGACCAGCCCGAAGTGTTCATCTACGCACTCAGCACCTGCGGACACTGCAGGAACGCCAAGAGGCTTCTGGACGAGAACGGCGTCAAATACGATTTCGTCGACGTCGATCTCTTACCCAAGGACGAACTCAACAAGATCTTGGATGAAGTGCGCAAACTGAACCCGTCCACCTCGTTCCCCACGATCAAGATCGGCGACAAGGTCATCGTGGGCTACCAGGAGTTGGCCATCCTGGAGGCGCTCGGGAGATGAACACGCCCGAAGAACTCTACGAGCGACTGAAGAAGGTCAATGAACCGAAGGGCTACTTCTTCAACCGCGACACCGCCATGGTCATGGAGTTGCTCGGCGGCCTGATCACCAACCGGGAACGCTACGGTTACATGTGCTGTCCCTGCCGCCTTGCCTCCGGAGATCGGGCAGCGGACAAGGACATCATCTGCCCCTGCGACTATCGCGAAGCCGACGTGGCCGAGTACGGGTCCTGCTACTGCGCTCTGTACGTCTCCAAGGAATGGAACGAGGACGAGGTGCCTCACGCCACCGTGCCTGAGCGGCGTCCTCGCGAGCGCATGCCCTATTGAAAGTCGGGCACTCAGGGGCGCGCGACACTTGTGCGGGGCGGCGGTCTTCGACCGCCGCCCCGCTACGTGTAGAACGCCCCATTGGCGTTTGTTATCCTAGGTATCCCTCGAACCACCGCGCCGTCCCGGCGCACGCTTATGGAGGCAGGTTTGGACGACCCAAGTGACGCCAAGGTCCTCGTAGCCGAGTTGCTCGGCGAAGACGCCATCGCCCGGCTCGCGGAAGTGTGCCAGGTGGACGTCAAGTACGGGCTCAGCGCCGAAGAGATGCGCGCGGTCATCCCCGCATACGACGGCATAGTCGTGCGCAGCGAGACTCAGGTCGACAAGGATCTGCTGGACGCTGCGACCAAGTTGCGCATCGTCGGTCGGGCCGGTTCCGGCCTGGATAACATCGACGTGCCCTACGCCACACAGAAGGGCGTCATCGTCTGCAACACGCCCGAGAGCAACATCGTGTCGGCGGCCGAGCACACCATCGCCCTGCTCCTTGCCAGCAGCCGCAACATCCCCTGGGCGGACCGCTTCATCAAGAGCGGCAAGTGGGGTCGCAAACAGTTCGAGGGAAGCGAACTCTACGGCAAGACGCTGGGCATCATCGGTCTGGGGCGCATCGGCGGGTTGGTGGCGCAGCGGGCCCGCGGCTTCTCCATGCGGGTGATCGCGTACGACCCCTATATCGCCGACGGCCGTTTCGCCAACCTCAACGTGGAGAAGCGGGAGACGCTGGAACAGCTTCTGCGCGATTCGGATTTCATCACCATCCACACCCCGCGCAACAAGGAGACCATGAACATCATCGACGCGCCTCAGATCGCGATGATGAAGCCGGGGGTGCGTCTGGTCAACTGCGCCCGCGGCGGACTCTACAACGAGCAGGCGCTGTACGACGCGCTCAAGTCAGGCCACGTCGCCTCGCTGGGTGTGGACACCTGGGTCAACGAACCGCAGGACAGTCATCCTCTCTACGAGTTCGACAACGTGGTCGGTACGCCGCACCTGGGTGCCTCCACGTTCGAGGCCTCGCGCCGCGTGGGCCAGGAGGTGGCGGAGGAGGTCATCAGCGGCCTCCGCGGCCAGATCGTCAAGAACGCGGTGAACATCCCCGCCCTCACCGACGACGCCTTCGCCAAACTGAGCGCGTTCATCGGGTTGGCGGAGCAGATGGGCATCCTCTATCGCGAGATCCGCGGGCGCAAGGTCCGCCGGGTGGATATAGTCTTCGCGGGCAAGGAGATCGACGCATCCGAGGACGCCAAGATCCTCTCCGTGGTCGCGCTCAAGGGGATCCTCGAGGGCAGCATGACCTCGGGCATCGTCAACTTCGTCAACGCCAACTTCCTCGCTGAGCAGAACGGCATCGAGGTCAGCGAAAGCATCAGCCTCGACAGCGGCGACTACCGTAACCTCATCCGCATGGAAGTCACGGAGGGCGACGGCAAGGTGTTCGTCGTCGCCGGTACGGTGCTGGAGCGCAAACATCCGCGCATCGTGCAGATAGACGACTACGCCATCACCTTCATCCCTGAAGGCACCATGGCCTACGTGCCGCACCGCAATGTCCCCGGGGTCATCGGTTGGGTGGCCACCACCATGGGGCAGTACGACGTCAACATCTCCAAGATGGTCACGTCCACGATATCCGTCGGCGGCAACGAGGAGTCCATCATGATCCTCAACCTCGACGGTGACGTGCCCCAAGCCGCCATAGACAAATGCTTGGAAGCCGCCGACATCCACGAGATCAGGATCGTACACCTGTGATCGCCGCCCGGCACCGTTCAGGCAGCGAAAGGAGGCCGAAGGACCGCATCGAGCTCCACTCCCAACCCACGACGCCGGATGATCGTCCATCAATAGACTGTGAGGTGCATCGACCCATGCGAAAGACCAGGCCTTCTCGCGCGCTTGTAGCGGGCATGCTCGTACTGCTGCTCGTGGCGCTTGCCTTCGTCATCGCCGCGTGCGGTGACGACGAGGTCCAGACCACCACTACCGCCGCGGCCGGAGAAAGCACGACCACCACTGCGGCCGGCACGTCATCGACCTCTCAGCCGGCAGAGTCCTCGAGCACCACAGCCCCCGCTGCCGACGAGGAGTTCACTATCGGCATGCTCTACGTGGGCCCGTATAACGACCATGGCTGGAGCCAGGCCAACTACGAGGGCGGGAGATACGTCGAAGAGAAACTCCCCGGCACCAAGATGATCTATGTGGACAAGGTCAACAGCGCCGACCGGCCGGGCACCACTCCCGAGCAGTTGGCCCAAGACCTGGTCGACCAGGGCGCCCAGATGATCTTCTTCACCTCCGACGATATGAAGGACGGCGCCTACGCCTTCGCCAGGGCCAACCCCGACATCCCCGTGCTCTTCACCTCCGGCGACGGGGCCTGGAAGGATGGCAAGGACTATCAGGACCTGCCGAACCTGAGCAACATCATGGGCAAGATGGAGTACGGCAAGATGATCGCCGGCGCCGCAGCCGCCCTCACCACTCAGACAGGCAAGATCGGGTTCCTTGGACCCCTGATCAACGATGAGACCCGCCGCCTCGCCGCGTCCGCCTATCTTGGCGCCCGCTACGCTTGGACCGAGTACCTGGGCAAAGACCCGGCCGCCCTCACCTTCACGGTCAACTGGATCGGCTTCTGGTTCAACATCCCCGGCGTGACCTCCGATCCCACCCAGGTGGCCGACAACTTCTTCAACCAGAATTACGACGTGGTCATCTCGGGCATCGATACCACCGAGGCACTGGTCGAGGCCGGCAAGATGGCGCAGGCCGGCAAACAGGTCTGGGCCATCCCCTACGACTTCATCGGGTCTTTGGCGGAAGCTCCCAGTGTGGCTCTGGGTGTCCCCTACTTCAACTGGGGACCGTCGTACCTGAAGGCCGTCACCGCCGCCCGTGAGGGGCAGTGGTCCAGCTTCTTCGAATGGGTCGACCCCGACTGGAACGACATCAACAACCCGGACAGCTCCATCGTGGGCTTCGAGAAGGGCGAGGGTCTGTCGGCAGACGCAGCAGCCAAGATCGACGAGTTCATCGCCGAGCTGGCCGGCGGTCTGAACCTGTGGAAGGGCCCGCTCAATCTGCAGGACGGCACTGAGTTCCTCAAAGACGGGGAGGAGGCGACCGACCAGCAGATCTGGTACCTGCCGCAGCTGCTGGAAGGCATGGAAGGCCAGAGCGTCTCCGAGTAGTCTGAAGAACCTGTCCGATCACGCAAGGAGAGAAGGGAGAGCGTCCGCGCCCTCCCTTCTCTCCTTCACAGCCCCTCAGGAGCATCGGCTGGGAGCAGATGGAAGTAACGCTACGCGACATCCATAAGCATTTCGGGCCGGTGCGGGCCAACGACGGGGTCACGCTCACCATCCCCGCCGGGACCATACAGGGCGTCCTGGGCGAGAACGGGGCCGGCAAGAGCACGCTCATGAAGATCCTCTCCGGCTACCAGCCGGCGGACAGCGGAGAGGTCGTTCTCGACGGGCAGGCGGTGACCATGCAGTCGCCCGCCGACGCCATCAGGCACGGCGTGGGCATGCTGCACCAGGACCCCATGGATTTCCCGCCCATGCGCGTGGTGGACAACCTTCTCATAGGTGCGCCCGGGGGCCTCATCCCCCGCAGGGCCCAGGCGGCGGCGGCCGTCACCGAGCAGGCGCGCGCCCTGGGGCTCGAAGTCGACCTCAAAGCCGAGGTTGGGTCTCTCACGGTGGGCGAACGGCAACAACTCGAGCTTGCCCGCCTCCTTTGGTTGGGCGCGAAAGTGCTCATCCTCGACGAGCCCACCACAGGCATCAGCGCGGTCCAAAGGACGCAGTTGTTCGACGCCCTGCGCCGCTTGGCCCAGCAGGGCAAGACCGTCATCTTCGTCTCTCACAAGCTGGAGGAGGTGCAGGATCTCTGCACCAGAGTAGCCGTCCTGCGCCAGGGCAAGCTGGTAGGTGAAGCCCTGCCCCCGTTCAGCGTGGACGGGCTCGTCTCCATGATGTTCGAGCGCGAGGTCACCCACGGGCAGCGCTACGCCTGCGCACCCGGAGCACCTGTGCTCGAGTTGTCCTCACTGTCGACGGAGCACGGGCGAATCCACATCCAAGGCCTCGACCTGCAGGTCCGCGCCGGCGAGACTATCGGCTTGGCCGGCATGGAGGGCAGCGGCCAGAGCATCCTGCTGCGCGCGTGCGCCGGTCTGGTCCCCACCACCGAGGGCAAGGTGGTCGTGGACGGCCGCGACCTGACGGGTAAGGCCTACCGCCAGTTCAAGAAGCGAGGCGTCGCCTACGTCCCCGCGGCACGATTGGAGGAGGGGCTCATCCCGGGGCTCAGCCTGTCCGAGCACTTCCTCCTGACGCAGCGGAAGCCAGGCCTGTTCATCGACCTCGAGCAGGGCAGGCGTGTGGCGGAGGAGCGCATCTCTCAGTACAACATCAGGGGTACGGCCACCAGCCGAGTGGAAGCCCTCTCGGGCGGCAACCAGCAGCGCGCGCTTCTGGCCTTGGTGAAGCCCGAGGCCCGTGTCCTCCTGCTGGAACACCCCACCCGGGGCTTGGACATCGAATCGGTCATCTATCTGTGGGGCAAACTGAAGGAGCGCTGTAACGGAGGTGGGGCCATCATCTTCACCTCCAGCGACCTGGACGAGCTGCTCCGCTACAGCGATCGCATCCTGGTCTTCTTCGCCGGACGGGTGTCGCAACCCCTCTCAGCGACCGAGACCACCGTGGACAAGCTGGGCCAACTCATCGGAGGCAGCGGTGTCTGAGTGCAGGTCGAAAGGAGACGGCCGTGGCTGAGAACCACGACCACGGAACTGCGTCGCGGCCGCGCGCGCGCAGCCGCGCGGCGCGCCTGCGGTGGCTCAACCTCGGGATGCAGGTCGGCGCGTTGGTGTTGGCCGTCCTCCTCACCACCATCATCCTCCTCATCGCCGGTGCGCCCCCCTTCCAGGCCTACAAAGAGATAGTGCTGGGAGCCGTCGGCTCGTTCGGCAACTTCTCCGACGTACTGGTGGCCTGGGTGCCTCTGCTGCTGGCAGCGGCCGGCGGACTGGTGACCTTCGCCGCCGGACTGTGGAACATCGGCATCGAAGGCCAGATCGTCTTGGGAGCGGTGCTGACCACCTGGGTCATGCGCGTCCTGCAGGAGACCGCCCTGCACCCCGCTCTGATCATAGTCGTGGCCATCGTGGCCGGAATCGTGGGCGGAGCTCTGTGGGCGGCTTTGGCCGGCATCTTGAAGACGTTCGGCGGCGTGAACGAGATCTTCGGCGGGCTGGGCCTGAACTTCGTCGCCACGGCCCTCACCCTATGGCTCATCTTCGGTCCCTGGAAGCGCCCCGGCATCGGCTCCATGAGCGGCACTGAGCCTTTTCGGGCCGAGCTGACCCTCCCCACCATCGCCGGACAGCGCCTAAGCCTCTGGGCCTTGGGCTTGGGCATCCTAGCCGTCATCCTGGTGTACGTCGCCCTGGAGAGGACGTACTTCGGGTTGCGCTTGAAGGCAGTGGGCCGCAACAGCAGAGCGGCGTTCCTGCTGGGCATCCCCACGTGGCAGTACGGACTATTGGCCTTCCTCTTCTGCGGAGGCCTTGCCGGCCTTGCCGGCGCCCTGCAGGTCACGAGCGTCTACTACCGACTCATCCCGTCCATATCCAGCGGGTATGGCTTCCTGGGGCTCATGATCGGCATGCTCATCGCCTACCGAGCCATCTGGGTGGCGCCGGTGGCCCTCTTCTTCGCCGCGCTCAACATCGGCAGCATCCAGCTGCCCATCGTCCTCAAGCTCGACTCTACCCTCTCCGGCGTGCTGCAGGGCGCCCTGGTCCTCCTGGTGGTGCTCATGGAGGGCGTCAGGCAGAGTTACCTACGCCGTGCCCGGCTGCGCACCGACGACCCCGGTCCCACCGGCACCGGTGACGACACCACGGTCGAGGGCCTCACGCGGCCGCCGGAGACACCGGTGGTGATGGATGAGGACGACTTCGTCACGGCCCTCGCCCACCCGGCGCCGCGCACGCAGACAGGCTTCCTGCGACCAGAGGAGGCGTGACCGTGGACGGCGCGACCATCCTCATCGGTCTGAGCGGCGTGCTGGCCACCGCCGCGCCCATCGTCGTCGCTTCGGTGGGCGAGACCTTCACCGAGCGGGCGGGGCTCATCAACCTCTCGGTGAACGGTTCCATCCTCCTTTCAGCCATGGGGAGTTTCGTGGTGGCGGTCACCACGGGCAGCTTGTTCCTGGGCTTTCTCGCCGGGGCGGTCATCGGGGCGGTGGTGGCCCTCGTGGTGGCGTTCGGCAGCATCACGCTGCGCCAGTCGCAAGTGGCGATCGGGTTCGTCCTGGCCCTCTTCTGCCGTGACCTGTCGTACTTCTTGGGCAACCCCTTCATGGGCGAGATGGGCCCGCGCCTGACAGTCTGGGCCATACCCGGGCTGAAGGAGATCCCCATCCTCGGCACCCTCTTCTTCAAGCACGACGTGATGACCTATGTGAGCTTCGTGCTCATAGCCGTGAGCTGGTGGTGGATCTACCGCACCCGGCCGGGGCTGACGCTCCGGGCGGTGGGCGATCGCCCGGCCGCCGCCTTCGCGCGCGGCGCGAGGGTGAACCTCATCCGCTACAGCTACACGGTGCTGGGCGGCGCGCTGGTGGGACTCGCCGGCCCCATGTTCTCGCTCAGCGTCAAGGCCGGGTGGAAGGGCACCATCTCCGGTCTGGATGGGCTGGGATGGATCGTGCTGGCCATCGTCATCTTCGGCGCGTGGAACCCGGTGCGGGTCGCCCTGGGAGCCTACCTCTTCGGCCTTCTGCAGTGGCTGAGCGTCGTCTTGCAGCCCAGCCTGCAGGGTATCCCCTCTCAGGTCTTGCAGGTGGCGCCGTTCCCGCTCATGATCCTCACCCTCCTCTTGGTGAACATCGGCAACGCGGAGTGGGTGGAGCGTGTTCTGGCAGCCCTGCCCGAGCCGACTCGGCGCGTGGTGGCCCGCATCCTACGTTCCATGCGGGTGATCTCTCCCGGAAGTCTAGGAGTGCCGTTCGAGCGAGACTGAGAGAGGGAAGCGGGTGAGTTCTTGTCCTTTTGTCTAAGGAAAGGACCTCTAGATGGGCCGTTTGGATAGCTCTCTCCATCTGCACTACTGGTACCCTGACCTCACCGGCGGCTCACCGAGTGCGGTGTGCAGGTGAGTCGTGTCACGCCGGCGCGGCCTTCGGGCCCGCGGGCAGGCATCCGGCCTCCACTCAACGCGATCAGGACGGCAGCGCCGCACAGGCAAGGGCAGAGACTATGAACGCATCGCACAGTAGCACGCGACCCGAAGTCAAGTCGGGGCACCCACAAGCCCAGGGGCTCTATGACCCGCGCTACGAGAAGGACGCCTGTGGCGTGGGGTTCGTCTGCAACACGGGTGGGCAGACCTCGCACGCCATCGTGGAGCAAGGCATCGAGGTACTCACCAACCTGCTCCACCGGGGTGCGTCCGGCGCTGACGCCAACACCGGCGATGGCGCCGGCATACTGGTGCAGATCCCCGACCGCTTCTTCCGGGCTGCGTGCACACCTTTGGGCATCGCCCTGCCGCCGGCGGGCGAATACGGCGTGGGAATCATGTTCATGCCCCTCGATCCGAGCGCCCGGCAGACCTGTCGCGACGTGGTGGAACGTACCCTACAGGCTGAAGATCTGCACCTGCTGGGCTGGAGAGAGGTCCCCACCGACGAGTCCGCGCTGGGTGACGCCGCCCGTCAGAGCCGCCCGGCCGTGTGGCAGTGCTTCGTGGTGCACCAGGGATGCGAAGAGGACGCGTTCGAACGCAGACTCTACGTCGCCCGTCGCAGTTGCGAGAAGGCTGTCGCCGAGGCGCTGGCCGGGAAGACCGGCTTCTACGTGCCCAGTTTCTCCGCGCGCACCGTGGTCTACAAAGGTCTGATGATGGCCACCCAGGTGCCGGCCTTCTATCCCGATCTCAACGATCCCCTGTTCGAAAGCGCCCTGGCGGTCGTGCACCAGCGCTACAGCACCAACACCTTCCCCTCCTGGGAGCTGGCACAGCCCTTCCGCTATCTGGCCCACAACGGCGAGATCAACACCCTGCGCGGCAACCTCAACTGGATGCGCTCACGCGAACTCGGCCTACAGTCGGACCTCTTCGGTGACGACATCGAGAAGCTCCTCCCCATCGTCGACGAGCGCGGGAGTGACTCGGCCTGTCTCGACAACACACTGGAGCTCCTGACCACCGCCGGACGCGACCTCCATCATGCCATGCTGATGCTCATCCCCCAGGCGTGGGGAGAGAAGTACCCCATGGGACCCGACCTCCGCGGGTTCTTCGAATACCACGCCGGCTTGATGGAGCCGTGGGATGGGCCGGCGGCGGCGGTCTTTGCCGACGGACGGACCGTCGGGGCGCTGCTCGACCGCAACGGTCTGCGCCCGGCCCGCTATACCATCACCAAGGACGGCTTCATGGTCCTGGCTTCCGAAGCCGGTGTGCTGGACATCCCACCCGAGCAGGTGCTCGAGAAGGGCGCGCTGAGGCCGGGCCAGATGATACTGGTGGATCTGGCGGCCGGGCGCGTGCTCAAGGATGTCGAGATCAAGATGCGACTGGCCCGGCGCCAGCCCTACCGCCGTTGGGTGGAGGAGAACAAGATAGCCATCCACGGCTTCTTCGGCGCGGTGACCCCCACCCCGCCAGAGGTCGAGGGTCTCCTGCAGAGGCAGAAGTACTTCGGCTACACCCGCGAGGACATCAGGCTCATCCTCGACCCCATGGCCACCACAGGCAACGAGCCCGTCGGTTCCATGGGCGCCGATGAACCGCTGGCCGTCCTCTCCGAGAAACCGCAACTGCTCTACTGGTACTTCAAACAGCTGTTCGCGCAGGTCACCAACCCGCCCATCGACCCCATACGCGAAGAGCTGGTCATGTCGCTCATGACCTTCCTGGGGTCGCCACAGAACATCCTCACCGAACAACCGCAACACGCGCGCTTGGTGAGGCTCGACCATCCCATCCTCTCCGACGCCGACTTGGCCCGCATCCGCGCGCTCAAGCTGCCCGACTTCCTGTGCAGGACCCTGCCCATCGGCTTCCCTGCCGGGGGCGGCGGAGACGACCTGGGCAAGGCGCTGGATGACCTGTGCCGGCGGGCCGAGGACGCAGTGGCGGGAGGAGCGCGCATCCTCGTCCTGAGCGACCGCGACCTACCCGACGACACCATGGCCATGCCCGCTCTCTTGGCCGTCTCGGCGGTGAACCGGCATCTCGTGCACCGGCGTCAGCGCACCAGGACGGGCATCATCATCGAGACCGGCGAGGCCAGAGAAGTGATGCACATGGCCATCCTCCTCGGCTATGGCGCATCTGCCATCAACCCCTACCTCGCTTACGAGATAATCACCGACCTTGCCCTCAACAAGAGACTGAGCAAAGACGTGGGCCCGGCCCACGCGCTGGAACTCTACATCAAGTCTCTCTGCAAGGGCCTGCTGAAGGTCATGTCGAAGATGGGCATCTCCACGCTGCGCAGCTACCGGTTCGCCCAGGTCTTCGAGGCGGTGGGACTCAACACCGACCTCGTCGAGCGCTATTTCGAAGGCACCCCCTCCCGTATCGAGGGCATCGGCCTGGACGAGATCGCGCGCGAGGCCGACGTTCGATACCGCATGGCTCACGAACCATACGACACCGCCCCGAGGATCCTTCCCAGCGGCGGCCACTACAGCTACCGCAAAGACGGCGAGCGCCATCTTTGGACCCCCGATACCATCCACCTGCTGCAGCAGGCGGCGCGCAAGAACGATCACGACCTGTATCTAAAATACGCGGCGCTCATCAACGACCAGCAGCGCAGTCAGAGCACCTTGCGAGGATTGTTCCGCTTCAAGGAGACCGACCCTGTACCTCTGGACGAAGTGGAGCCTGAGTCGGAGATCGTCAAGCGATTCGTCACGGGCGCCATGTCGTTCGGCTCGATCAGTCAAGAAGCTCACGAGACCTTGGCCATCGCCATGAACCGTCTGGGCGGTATGAGCAACAGTGGCGAGGGGGGCGAGGATCCGGAACGCTACCAGCCGATGCCCAACGGCGACAGCCGCTGCAGCGCGGTCAAACAGATCGCCAGCGGGCGCTTCGGGGTTACCGCGGAGTATCTGGCCAGCGCCCGCGAACTCCAGATCAAGATCGCGCAAGGCGCCAAGCCCGGCGAAGGTGGCCAGCTTCCTGCCGCCAAGGTCTACCCCTGGGTCGCGAAGACCAGGCATTCCACGCCCTACGTCAGCCTCATCTCGCCGCCGCCGCATCACGACATCTACTCCATCGAGGACATCAAACAGCTGATGCACGACCTCAAGTCCGCCAATCCCGCGGCGCGGGTCTCGGTGAAGCTCGTGTCGGAGGTGGGAGTGGGCACAGTAGCAGCCGGCGTCGCCAAGGGACATGCCGACATGATCCTCATCAGCGGCTGGGACGGCGGCACCGGCGCGGCGCCTCTCTCCTCCGTGCGTCACGCCGGCGTGCCGTGGGAGTTGGGCCTGGCCGAGACCCAACAGACGCTCGTGCTGAACGGCCTGCGTAGCCGGGTGCGGCTACAGACCGACGGCCAACTGAAGACCGGACGCGATGTGGTCATCGCCGCCATGCTGGGTGCCGAGGAGTTCGGGTTCGCCACCACGGCCTTGGTGGTGCTGGGCTGCGTGATGATGCGCTGCTGCCATAAGAACACGTGCCCCGTGGGCATCGCCACCCAGGATCCCGACCTGCGCGCGCTCTTCACCGGCAAACCGGAGTATGTGGTGAACTTCCTCACCATGGTGGCCCGCGAGGCCCGCGGCTACATGGCCCGGCTGGGCATCCGCCGCATGGACGACCTCGTCGGCCGCTCCGACCTCTTGGAGATGGACGACGCCATCACCTTCTGGAAGGCGCGCAACCTCGATCTCTCCCGCATATTCCACCAGGTGGACGCGCCCAGAGAAGAAATGCGTCGCACCACGGCTCAGCAGCACGAACTCGACCAGGCGCTCGATCATCGCATCCTGCCCCAGGTGGAGGACTCCATCGAGACACTCGCGCCCGTGAGTGTCGAGTCGCCCATACGCAATGTGGACCGCACTGTGGGCACCATCATCTCCGGCCGCATCGCCCGCAGGCACGGAGGCAAGGGTCTGCCCGATGACACCATCACCATGCGCTTCCGAGGCTCGGCGGGCCAGAGCTTCGCCGCCTTCTGCGCGCGGGGGATGACGTTCGTGCTCGAGGGCGAGGCCAACGACTACGTGGGCAAAGGCCTATCCGGGGCCAAGGTGATCGTCAAGCCCGCGCCTGGCTCGGACTTCGACCCCACCCAGAACATCATCATCGGCAACGTGGCTCTGTATGGGGCCACCTCGGGCGAGGTCTACATCTCCGGTCGGGCCGGGGAGCGCTTCGCCATCCGGAACAGCGGGGCCCATGCGGTGGTGGAGGGTATCGGCGACCACGGCTGTGAGTACATGACCGGGGGCCGGGTGGCCATCCTCGGGCCTACCGGGGTGAATTTCGCTGCCGGCATGAGCGGCGGCATCGCCTACGTGTTCGACGAAACCGGTCTCTTCGACGACCGCTGCAACCTGGACATGGTGGACCTGGAGTTGGTGACCGAACCCGGCGACCAGGCGGAACTCAAGCACATGATCGAGCAGCACCTGCGTCACACCGGCAGCCGCCGGGCGCAGCGAATCTTGGATGACTGGGAGTCTTCAGTGGCGTACTTCGTCAAGGTGTTCCCCACCGACTACAAGCGGGCGCTGGGGATGTTGAGCCGAGAGGACGAGGCCGTGGAGAGAGAAGAAGTGGTGAGGGACTAGAGCCATGTCGAGAGAACGAGCCTTCCTGGACCTAGAGCGTCGCGACGTCGCCTACCGGCCGGCCGCCGAGCGAGTGAAGGATTACGCGCCCGTCAACATCCCGCTGACGGCCGCCGAGATCAACGCCCAAGCCGCCCGCTGCATGGACTGCGGCACCCCGTTCTGCCACGCCGCGCCCAGCGGATGTCCGCTGGGCAACATCATCCCCGAGTTCAACGCCCACGTGTACGCCGGGTTCTGGAAGGAAGCGCTCGATGTGCTCCTTCAGACCAATTGCTTCCCCGAATTCACAGGCCGCGTATGCCCGGCCCCCTGCGAGGGCGCGTGCGTGCTGGGGCTCATCCGCCCTCCGGTGAACATCTGCAAGATAGAACTTGCCGTCATCGAACAGGGCTTCCAGCGCGGGTTCGTCAAGGCCGAACCCCCCCGAGTGAGGCGCAAGGAGCAGGTGGCGGTGGTGGGTTCGGGACCCAGCGGTCTGGCTGTGGCCTGGATGCTCAACCGCGCAGGCTTCAATGTGACCGTATACGAGAAGAACGCCCGCTTCGGCGGTCTGCTGCGCTACGGTATCCCCGACTTCAAACTCGAGAAGTTGGTGATCGAGCACCGCCTGCAGTTGATGCGGCAGGAGGGCGTCACGTTCGAATGCTGCGTCGACGTGGGCCGAGATGTCTCCTACCGGTATCTGCGCGACCGTTTCGACGCCATCGTGCTCGCGACCGGGGCAGGCGTCCCTCGCGACCTGCGCGTGCCCGGCCGGGAGTTGGACGGCATCCATTTCGCCATGGACTTCTTGACCCAGCAGAACAGGATCGTGGGGGGCGAGCCTCTGCCCGACGGCCCCCTGCTCTCGGCCAAAGACAAGAGCGTGGTCGTAGTCGGCGGCGGCGACACCGGTTCTGACTGCATCGGCACCGCGTGGCGGCACGGGGCGCGGCAGGTGGTGCAGTTGGAGATCCTGCCCGAGCCGCCGGCGACGCGGGCGGAGTCCACTCCCTGGCCGCAGTGGCCGCTCATGCGTCGCGATTCCAGCAGTCATCACGAAGGAGACACGGTGCGGCGTTGGAGTGTCGACACCACCGCGCTCACCGGCGACGCCGGTCGTGTGACACACATCCACTGCGTGGAGGTGGAGTGGGTGCCGGATGAGACGCAGGGCAGGCTGTATCCGCGGCCCATCCCCGGGTCGGATTCCACCTTCGAAGCCGACATGGTCCTGTTGGCCATGGGTTTCGTAGGCCCCGGCTTCAGTGCCCTCATCGACGATCCCGGCATCGAGAAGGACGCGCGTGGCTTCATCGCCCGTGATCAAGACCACATGACCAGCGTCCCGGGTGTCTTCGTGACCGGCGACATGCAGCGCGGGCCCTCCTTAGTGGTGCACGCCATCAACGACGGCATGCGCACCGCGGAGAAAGTCAGGACGTACCTCGACTCGAGGGGGGCTTAAGAGATGGCCGATCCCACCATGACCACCGGACTACCCGGACTGGACCGAGTGCTGAAAGGCCTGCTGCCCGGCGACAACGTGGTGTGGCAGATAGACACGGTGGAGGAATACCAGGCTCTGGTCACACCGTATGCGCGCGCAGCGGTCGCGAACGGAAAGAAGCTGGTCTACTTCCGCTTCGCACGCCACGAGCCGCTGCTCACTCCGGAAGACGGAGCCGAGATCCACGAACTCGACCCCGAAGAGGGTTTCGAGAACTTCATCGCACGCATCCACGGTGTGATCGAGCGATCGGGCATCGGGGCGTTCTACGTGTTCGACTGCCTCTCGCGGCTGGCCATCGACTGGTACTCCGATCAGATGCTGGCCAATTTCTTCATGCTCACCTGTCCCTACCTGTTCGATCTGGAGACGGTGGCCTACTTCGGCGTCTACCGCAACTACCACACCACGTTCGCGCTGGGCCCCATCCAGGAGACCACCCAGCTCTTCCTTGACACCTACAAGCACAACGACGAGTTGTACGTCCGGCCCGTGAAAGTGCAGCAGCGCTACTCCCCCACCATGAACATGCTGCATGTGTGGAGAGGCGACGACTTCAAGACCGTCAGCGACAGCGCCATCATCACCCAGATCCTCTCCTCGGGGCGCTGGTCGGGGCTGGCGCGGGACAGCAGCGCCGGCTTCTGGGAATCGGCCTTCATCAAGGCGCGCGAACTCCTGGAGTCCGGCGATTACAGGCCGGACCTGCCGGGCCAGGGCAAGGATGTCTACGACCTCCTGGTGAGCATGATCATCTCGCGCGACACCACCATGCAGCGTCTCATCGTGCACTACATGACCCTGCAGGACATCCTCAACGTCCGCAAACGCATGATCGGCACGGGCTTGGTGGGCGGCAAGACGGTGGGCATGTTGCTGGCCCGCTCCATCCTGCGCAGGTCGAGCGACCATCTGGCCGATGTGCTGGAGGAGCACGATTCCTTCTACATCGGCTCCGACGTCTTCTATGACTTCTTGGTGCGCAGCGGCGTGTGGTGGGTGCGGCAGAAGCAACGCGACCCGGAGAACTTCCTCGACGGCGCCGAGCAGGCCCGCAGGCGCATCCTCACCGGTGAGTTCTCCCCACACATCCTCCAGAGCCTGGAGGAGATGGTCGACTACTTCGGGCAGTCGCCCTTCATCGTGCGTTCCAGCTCTCTGCTGGAGGACAATTACGGCAACTCCTTCGCGGGCAAGTACGAGAGCATCTTCTGCGCCAACCAGGGTCCGCGCGAGCAGCGTCTACAGGACCTGTTGGCCGCCATCCGCACCATCTACGCCAGCTCCATGAGCGAGAAGGCCCTTCGCTATCGCGCCGACCGGGGCATGTTGGAGCGCGACGAGCAGATGGCCCTGCTGGTCATGCGTGTCTCGGGGGCCATGTATGACCGCAACTTCTACCCCCAGCTCGCCGGCGTGGGGTTCTCCTTCAACCCCTATGCCTGGGACCGCGCCATCGACCCCAAGGCCGGGGTGGTGCGCTTGGTGTTCGGACTGGGCACACGGGCGGTCAACCGCTCGGACGACGACTACACGCGGGTGATCGCGCTCAACGCTCCCGAAAAGCGGCCCGAGACCAACTTCGACGAGGTTGCGCAGTTCGCCCAGCGCCGCGTCGACCACCTCGATCTGGAGTCGAACCAGCTTGCGTCCAGCCACTTCCTGGACCTCATCAAGGATGAGCCCGAGATGCCCCTGCACCTGTTCGCTTCCAGCGAACCGTCCCGCGGCTCCACCGGCAGTCGCGCGCAGGTGCTCACCTTCGACCGCCTGCTGAAGGAGACCCGGTTCGTGGACGACCTGCGTGAGATGCTGCAGGCCTTGGAGACCGCGTATGACTACCCGGTGGACATCGAGTTCGCGGCCAACTTCCTCGATGACCAGGTGTACAAGATCAACCTGCTGCAGTGCCGCCCACTGCAGGTGCAGGGGAGCACACAGGTTGAGCTGCCCGAGATGGACGTCGCCCCGGAAGACACCCTCATCAAAGCGCGCGGCGCAGTGATCGGACAGAGCCGGGTGGCCTCCATAGGGCGCTTCGTATACGTCTCGCCCAGTCTCTACAGCCGCCTGCCCCTGCAGCAGCGCTATGAGGTCGCGCGCCTCCTTGGTGCCCTGAACCACGCCCCGTGCGACGGCGAAGGCGGCCTGATGATGTTGGGCCCGGGGCGCTGGGGGACCACCAGCCCTCATCTGGGCCTGCCGGTCACGTTCAGCGACATCAACCACGTGACCATCCTCTGTGAGATCGTGGCCATGCACGAGAACTTGGTGCCCGATGTGTCACTGGGAACCCACTTCCTCAACGAGATAGTTGAAAGGAACATCCTCTATCTGGCCCTCTTCCCCCAGCAGGGAGAGAACTACCTGAGCCAGGAGTTCTTCGAGGACTCACCCAACAGGCTGCTGGAGCTCGTGCCTGGAGCGGAGAGCCTGGAGGGCGTCGTGCGGGTCATCGATGTGCCCCGCCTCCCCGAGGTGAACTCCATACGCCTCACGGCGAACGCGCTGGAACAGAAGGTGCTGTGCTATCTGGAACGATAGAGATAGGGGTGCCGCGCTACAGACTTGGCCATTTGTACTACAAGATGGGGGTAAGTATGGCCAGCCGCACAGAGCCCTCGGTAAAGGCCGTTGCTATCATGCCGTCAGATCGAAAAGCTGATATCGCATGACGAAGGCAGCGGGGAACTCGGCAGACCACCGGGAAAGGAGCCACAGGATGGCGGAGAAGTTGACCAAAGAAGATGTCCTGCGCATGGTCGAGGACAAGCAGATCAAGTTCGTGCGTTTCTGGTTCACGGACGTGCTGGGCTCACTGAAGAGCTTCGCCGTCACCCCGGCCGAACTGGAAGGTGCGTTCGATGAGGGCATGGGCTTCGACGGGTCGTCCATCGAAGGATTCGCCCGCATCGAAGAGTCCGACATGGTGGCCTATCCCGATCCCAGCACGTTCGCCATCCTGCCCTGGCGCGCCGGTGCCGGCGGTACTGCCCGGATGTTCTGCGACATCAAGACCCCCTCAGGCGAACCCTATGCCGGCGACCCCCGCACGGTTCTGCGCAAAGTGGTGGACAAGGCCGCATCCATGGGCTACACCATGAACGTGGGCCCGGAGCTGGAGTTCTTCTACTTCAAGGACAGCTGCGGCACCCAGGTGCTCGACCACGGCGGCTACTTCGACCTCACCACCCTCGACGCGGGCAGTGACCTGCGCCGCGACACCGTGAACGCGTTGCACGCCCTCGGCATCCCGGTGGAGTACTCCCATCACGAAGTGGCCCCCTCGCAGCACGAGATCGATCTGCGCTTCACCGACGCCTGCAAGATGGCCGACCAGGTGATGACCTATCGCCTCACCGTCAAGGAGATCGCCCAGGCCCAGGGCGTCTACGCCACCTTCATGCCCAAGCCCATGTTCGGAGTGAACGGCTCGGGCATGCACGTGCACCAGTCGCTCTTCCAGGGCAGCAAGAACGCGTTCTTCGATCCAGATGACGAATACAACCTCTCCCCCGTGGGCAAGTCGTATATCGCCGGCCTCCTCAAACACGTGAAGGAGATCTGTCTGGTCACCAACCAGTGGATCAACTCCTACAAGCGCTTGGTGCCCGGGTACGAGGCCCCCGTGTACATCTGCTGGTCGCGGCGCAACCGCTCGGCCATGGTGCGCGTGCCCCTCTACAAGCCGGGTAAAGAGAACGCCACCCGCGTGGAACTCCGCAACCCCGATCCCGCCTGCAACCCCTACCTGGCCTTCGCCGCCATGTTGGCCGCCGGCCTGAAGGGTATCGAGGAGGGATACGAACTGCCGCCTGAAGCCAGTGACAACATCTACGAGATGACTGAAGCCGAGCGGGCCAAAGCCGGCATCGATTCCCTGCCCGAGGACCTCTACCAGGCCATCAGGTGCTTCGACGAGTCGGAGTTCGTGCGCGAGGCGCTGGGCGACCACGTGTGCGACTACCTCATCCGCAACAAATGGGCCGAGTGGAACGAGTACAAGGCGCTCGTCACTCCTTACGAGGTGGACCGCTACCTGCCCGTCCTTTAACACGCGTCCCAATCTGGCTCAGAGCACCCCGGCGGCCCGACGGCCGCCGGGGTGCTCTTGCTTCGAGGGCCCGCCGCCGCGCGCGTCCCGCGATGCTGCGGCGCTATACTGAGACACCGTTCCCGTCGCGAGGAGGCTGCATGGACCACCGCATGACCACTACCTGCCTCACCGTCCCCGGTTACAGGGTGGTCCAGACTCTGGGGGTGGTGCGGGGAGTGACCGTACGGGCCCGCTGGATCGGGAGCCAGGTGGCTGCGTCCCTCCGCACCTTGGGAGGCGGGCGCATCCCCGAGTACATCGAACTGTGCGAGCAGACCAGGGCTGAAGCCTTCGATTGGATGGTCCAGCATGCCGAGCACATGGGCGCGAACGCCGTCTTGGGCGTGAAGTACGATGCCACCGATCTGGGGAACAACATGACCGAGGTGCTGGCGTACGGCACCGCTGCCATCATCGAGCCGGAGTGACCCCGGCACCACCACTGAGAGAGGAGCACCATGAAGAAGATCGACTTCGAGACCCATTTCATCACCCAGGAGTGGTACGACACTCTCTCCGCCAACCAGGGGTTCCCTCGTTTCCAGCGTTCTCCCGAGGGTAACCTTCGCCTCTACTATCACGCCGACGCCTGTGAGCCTTTTGGAGAAGCCCTCATAGAGAAGCTGCTGGACGTCGGTGACGGCCGTATCGCGCAGATGGACGCCGCGGGTATCGACGTGGCCATCATGTCACTCACCGCACCGGGCGTGGAACAGTTGGACCCCCTTCTGGGAGCCAGGCTGGCGCGAAAGGCGAACGACGCGCTGGCCGAGGCCTGCGCCGCCCATCCCGACCGCTTCCAGGGCTATGCCGCCCTCGCGGTCAAAGACACCGAGGGAGCCGTCCAGGAACTCGAGCGTGCCGTAAGAGAGTTGGGCATGAAGGGTTGGAAGACCCACAGCAACTACGGCGATTCCTATCTGGACGAGAGGCGCTACTGGCCCATCCTTGAGAAATGTGCGGAGCTGAACGCCCCCATCTATCTGCATCCCACCACCCCCAAGATCCCTGAGACTTGGACCTATGGGGTCGCGCTGGCCGGACCTCCGTTCGGCTTCGCCATGGAGACCTCCATGGCCGCCATGCGCCTGGTGCTAAGCGGAGCCTTCGACGCCTTCCCCAACCTCAAGGTCATCCTGGGGCATCTGGGAGAGGGACTGCCCTTCGCCATGCAGCGCATGGACTGGGCCTTCGAGCGTCCTCACGTGAAGGCCGATAAGGGAGCGGTGGTGCCTCTGGCCAAGAAGCCCAGCCAGTACTTCCGCGACAACTTCATGGTCACCACCAGCGGTAACTACCTACCGGCCGCTTTCAGGTGCACGCAGGACGGGCTGGGCATGGACCACATCATGTTCGGCACCGACTACCCGTACGAGGACCTGGGCGAATGCATGCCGTTCTTGCAGAGTCTGGGGCTCTCCCAGGCTGAGGAGGAAGCTCTCTACGAGGGTAACGCGGGGAGCCTGGGCATCACCGCCTGAGAAGACGGGGCGGTCGTGACGCGCGGGCGTGGCTGCCGCGCGAAGTGAGACATGACACGGGCGCCGGCGCGGCTTGGCCGCGCCGGCGCCCCGTCATCCAAGTCGGTCTCAGCCTCCTAGGCCAGAGCTGCGAATCCGGTCTCCCCGGTGCGTATGCGCAGACACTCCTGCATCTCGAGCACGAAGATCTTGCCGTCGCCGATATTGCCTGTACGGGCCCCGCGTGTGATGGCATCCACCGTCTCCCATACCCGGCTGTTGCTCACCGCTATCTCGATCTTGATCTTGTGCAGCAGCCCACCGCGCTCCACGTGGCTCCGGTAGACCTCGGCGATACCTTTTTGCCGGCCTCGCCCCATCACGTCGGAGACGGTCATCAGGTTGATCTCCTCCTCGCTCAGGGCCTCGATCACGGCATCCAGCCGATCGGGTTGGATGATCGCGATGATGTATTTCATGCTCGTCTCCTCCTGCATTAGCCGACGACCGTGTATGCGGACTCTCTGTGCTGAGTGAGGTCGAGACCTATGTTCTCCTCATCGGAGGACACACGCAGCCCCACAAGCTTGTCTACGAGTTTCAAGAGACCCCAGGATAATACGAACGAGTACACCGCGCAGACCGCAAGTGCGCCGAACTGGATGAGCAACTGCATGGCGTCTCCTCGGAAGAGGCCGTCTGCACCGCCGGGGTTGACCGCCGTGCTGGCCCACACACCAGTGAGCAGCGCCCCCACCATGCCGCCCACCCCGTGCACGCCGAAGGCGTCGAGAGAGTCGTCGTAGCCCAGCTTGTTCTTCACCACCACCACGGCCACGTAGCACACCAGACCGGAGAGGGCACCGATAGCCATGGCACCCAATGGGCTGACGAACCCGGCGGCCGGGGTGATGGCCACCAGACCGGCCACCGCTCCGGAGATGATGCCCAGAGCGGTCGGCCTTCTGCGCAGCACCCACTCGAGCACGGCCCACGCCACGGCCGCGGCTGCGGCGCCCAGGTGTGTGGCCACGAACGCCGAGGCGCCCAGTCCGTTCGCTCCCAAGGCGCTACCCGCGTTGAACCCGAACCATCCGAACCACAAGAGCGCCGCGCCAAGGATGGCGAGAGGGAGATTGTGAGGAGGCGAGCTCTCCGGATAGCCTTTGCGTCTGCCCAGCACCAGGGCGGCGGCCAACGCAGCCATACCGGCATTGATGTGCACCACGGTCCCACCGGCGAAATCGAGCGCACCCAATTCGCGCAGCCAGCCGCCCACACCCCACACCCAGTGAGCCATGGGATCGTAGACGATGGTGACCCAAAGGAACGAGAAGAGGAGGAAGGCACTGAACTTCATGCGCTCGGCGAAGGCCCCGATGATGAGGGCGGGAGTGATGACGGCGAACATCATCTGGAACACCATGAACAGCGAGTGTGGGATGGTGGCGGCATAGTCGGGGTTGGGTTCCTGCCCCACGCCGATGAGCCCCGCCCAGCCGAAGTCGCCTATCACGCCGCCGTGATCCGACCCGAAGGCGAGGCTGTAGCCGAAGAGCGCCCACTGGATACTGATGACACCCAGCAGCATGAAGCACTGCATCATGATGGAGAGGACGTTCTTACGCCGCACCAGTCCGCCGTAGAAGAAGGCGAGGCCTGGGGTCATGAGCATCACGAGAGCGGTGCTGATGAGCACCCACCCCGTGTCTCCCGTGTCTAGCCCTGTCATCGTCACACTCCTCTCGCCCGTCATAGACCTTGTACAGTGTCTATTAGACCGGGCGCGGAGTGCCCTGATAACTTCCCAAGGCCCAAACCGCAGGGGCCTTCTTTGTACTTATGGACAACTGTCCGTCGATCCCGCTGCATTGGCGACCCTGACGAGGTCGGACGGCCGCAACGGGTGCCCCGCCTCGACGATCAGTCGAGGAAGAGACTGCGGGCCTTGAGCCCCAGTCCCAAGCGCTCCTTGTGCTCCGTCTGGAACACGCTCAGACCGCTCACCTCGGCGATCTTCTCCAGCCGGTAGCGGATGGTATGGCGATGGGCATAGAGGTCGGAGGCGGTCTTCGTGAGGCTCTCGTTGTTGGCGAAGAAGGTGGCCAACGTGTGCACCAGTTGGGTGCCGTTCGCTCGGTCGTATGCATCCACCGGACCGATGGACTCCTCGTACAGGGCGCGCACCTGGTCGGGATCACGTTCCCAGATGTCCAGCAGCAGACGGTAGCTGCCCACCTCGTTGAAATGTAGGAGCCCTCCCGGCCCCTGCAGCTTGCGCGACACCTTCACGGCCACCAGAGCCTCCTGATAGCCGCGATGCAACTGATTGGGATCGGGGACGAAGCTGCCGATGCCCGTGGTGATACTGAGTCCGGCATCGGTGTGACCGAGTCCGTGCAGCACCTTGGCGATGCGCGACACCGCCGCGGCATCCTGCGCCGTCTCGCCGCAGAGGAACACCACCACCTGCCCCGACTTCAGGCTCACCAACGAAGACACCTCGGCCGTGGACACGTAACGTGAACAGCGGCTGAAGAAGCGCTCCACCCGCCTGTCGAGGTCTTCGTGGTCGAGCACCCGCCGCGACCCGTAGCCCGCGAACTCGTCCACGCCCAGCAGGACGACGGTCGCCCCTTGACTCAGATCGCATCCCAGGAAGGCGCCGCGGCGCAGCAGGGAATCGGACGAACCCCCGCTGCCGCTGATGAGATCGTCGAGAAAGTCACCCTTCAGGCGCACCTCGGTCTCGAACCTGGCCCGGTCCTGAGCCACCTCCAGATTGGCGATGGTGGCGGCATGTTCCAGCACCATCATCTCGATGCTGCTCAGTTCCGGCTGGTCGCTTATGACGCACATGTAGCCCTGGCTCTGATGCCCCGCCACGATGGGCAGGACGAACATGTGTGGCACACCCTCTTCTTGAAGATGGAACAGACGGCCACTCCGCCCCAGCGTCCTGAAGGCGTCGCGCACCCGGGGCAGCCGGTGTATCTCCGGTGTCTCGTACCCGCGCTCCTCGAGCAGGGCGGTCGCCAGCGGCTCCAACGAGATATCCAGGAACACCACGGGCATGTCCAGCAGCCGGGCGGATTCGCGGGCCAGATCGCCCCAGTCGCCACCGCGGATCACCACTCCCAGCAGCGCGCGATGGATCTGCTGCGACTTCTCCAACTGCGAAGCCTGCTGGTCGATGATCACCTCGGTGACATCCTGCATGAGCTGGGTCCAGCGCAGCCCTTGCGGTACTTCCACGATGGGGAACTTGCGCCTGTCGGCCAGTTGGATGATGTCGGCCGGGATGGTCTCCACGAAACGCGTGGTCTTCACCATGAGGGCGGATGCGCCCGCCAACATGACCTTCTGACAGAACTCTCGTTGGCGCTCGATGTCGCCCTTGAAGGCGAACATAGTGGAGAGGACGATCTCACCTCCTGACAGCCAATCGGCGATGTCGGGCACCTCTCCCACAGTGACCGAGCTGACGCGACGCCCCAGCCCTTCGCTACCCGCAAGGACACGGGCGTCTTTGAGGACCTCGAGCGCGAGTATCTTTTCCACGGAGACCGGCATGTCGAGTTCACGATAGCATCCCCGCGTCATACCAACTATCGATGGCTTACCCTGAGCCGCTCCAACTGCTATCGTCGCCCACTGGTGTGATCATCCACAAGGAAGAGGGCGGTTCTTAGGTGAGTGCGGAACTGGGCGGTGAACTCGGGTATTGGACGCTGGCACCGTTTGCTCTGATGTTGTTGAGCATCGCTGTGCTGCCACTGGTGGCGGAGAAATGGTGCGCCCACAACCGCAACAAAGGCATCATCTCCGCCGTGCTGGGCATACCCACCGTCATCTACCTCCTGGTGCGCTTCGGTGACACCGGATTGGAGGCCACGGCCCACACGGCCGAGGAGTACGTGCAGTTCATCATGCTGCTGCTGGCCCTCTACACCATCTCCGGCGGCATCCACCTGACCGGCAACCTGGTGGCCACACCACGCATCAACCTGGGCTTCTTGGCGGGCGGTGCGGTGCTGGCCAGCTTCATCGGCACCATGGGCGCATCCATGCTGCTCATACGACCGTTGCTGCGCGCCAACTCGGAACGCGTGCACAACAAGCACACCGTCATCTTCTTCATCTTTGCCGTCTCGAACATCGGGGGCATGCTCACCCCCCTGGGCGACCCGCCACTCTTTCTGGGCTTCCTCCGCGGTGTGCCCTTCGCGTGGACCCTCACCCTATGGCCGCAGTGGCTCCTGGGCGTGGGCCTCACACTGCTGGTCTACGCCGCCTTCGAGTCCTACCAGTACCGGCGCGAGCCCCCCCGGGCGCGCGCGATGGACGTGGCCGACTTCGTGCCCATGCGCATCAAAGGGGCCGTGAACATCCTGCTGTTCGTGCTGGTGATCGCGACCATCCTCTTCTCGGGTCCTCTCGCCCGGGTGGGCGAGGCCGTCCATTTCCCCTTCGTCCGTGAGGTCATCTTGGCCGTCTTCATAGTGGCTTCGCTCAAGATCGGTCCTCGTGGACCCCGGAAGGCCAATCATTTCAGCTGGCATCCCATCGTCGAGGTGGCGGTGCTGTTCGCGGGCATCTTCGCCACCATGATCCCCGCCCTTGCACTCTTGCAGGCCAAGGGGGCCGCCATAGGGTTGAGCGCCCCCTGGCAGTACTTCTGGTCCACCGGAGCGCTGTCGTCGTTCCTGGACAACGCCCCCACCTACCTGGCCTTCTCGTCGGTGGCGCAAGGCCAAGTGGGCGTGGAGACCATCGGTGCGCTCACCTCCACCGCCGTGGTGGAGGGACTGGGCCTGAGCGCGGCCCAGCTTCTCACCGCAATCTCGTGCGGAGCCGTGATGATGGGTGCGAACACCTACATCGGCAACGCGCCCAATCTGGCCGTCCGCTGCATCGCCGATCAGTCGGGCGTGAAGATGCCCTCGTTCCTGGGGTACATGGCATACTCGCTGGGTATTCTGCTCCCCATCTTCCTGATCGTCACCGCCGTCTTCTTCCTCTAGGACGAAGTCGGCCGAAACGGGGGCCGGCGCCGTCGAGAAGAGGGGCCTTTTTGGGCCCGGTTCACGATCGACGTGGTAACCTATCGGGGTTGGTTCAAGACTACTGGCGGTACTGCCGCCCCAGGCCGCCAGCCGGCCTGACAAGGGCGGCTTCCTCGTGCTTGCACCCACCGTTCGCCCTCACGGCGACCCTGGTCGGGACTGCGTCCTGGTCGTGGGGACACCGGGGACCGCCATGATGCGGAGGGCTGTTCACACACCATGGCTACGCTCGGCATTGACATCGGCTGCATAAGCGTCAAGATCGCCATCGTCGGGGAACCGGAAGAGCAGGACCTGTTCCGCGACATCGCTGCGTCGTCTCCCCTCTTCCACGACCCGGTGGTAGCCGGGCGGGTGGCTCCTCACCCTGGTTCACCGCCGGTGCTGGCCACCAAGTACCGACGCATCAAGGGCAGCCCCACCGAGACTGCGCGCGACCTCCTGCAGCAGGTCATGGATGCGCTGCCCGACGGTCTCATCAAGGCCGCCGGGGTCACCGGCACGGGCGGCCGATTGGTCGGCCGGATGTTGGGCCTCCCCTACGAGAACGAGTTCAGAGCCATCGCCCGCGCCGTGGGGGCTATGCACCCCGACGTCACCACTGTGTTCGAGATGGGCGGTGAGACCTCCAAGTTCATCCAGTTGGAGACCGATGCCACTTCGGGCCGTGTGGGCATCGCCGACTACGGCACCAACGGTGACTGTGCCGCCGGCACCGGCTCCTTCATGGACCAGCAGGCCAACCGCCTGCTCTATGACATCGAGGACGTGGGTGAGATAGTGGGCGGGGCCGGCAAGGCCGCGTCCATCGCCGGGCGCTGCTCGGTGTTCGCCAAGTCGGATATGATCCACGCTCAGCAAAAGGGCTACCAGCCGCCAGAGGTGCTGAAAGGTCTCTGCAACGCTGTGGTGCGCAACTATCGCAGCACCATCGCCAAGGGCAAGGACATCGGCGCCCGGGTGGCCTTCATCGGGGGCGTGGCCGCCAACCTTGGAGCCGTGACGGCCATGCGCGAGGCCTTCGACGTGGACGAGCAGTCACTCGTCATCCCTCAGTACTACGCGTGGATGGGCGCCATAGGCACCGCCTTGACGGCCGCCGACGAGATGAGCGGCACTCAGGTGGTCACCTTCAACGCCCAGAAGCTCTCCCAGGGACAGCAATCCGAGTTCGAGACCAGCCCCGCCCTCTCCATGGAGCGGGTCATCCTTCTGCGCGACCGGGTAAAGCCCTACGAGTTCCCCGCACAGGGCACCATCGGCGCCTACCTGGGCATCGACATCGGGTCGGTCTCCACCAACCTTGTGGTCCTCGACGAGGACGGTGAGATGGTGAAGGAGATCTACGTGAAGACCGACGGCCGGCCTGTGGAAGTGGTGAACAAGGGCCTGGCCGAGATCTGGAACGAGATGGGTGACCGCCTGGAGATCCTGGGTGTAGCCACCACAGGGTCCGGTCGCGAGCTCATCGGCGAGCTGGTCGGTGCCGATACCGTGAACGACGAGATCACCGCCCACAAGACGGGCGCCACCTTCATCGGGCGCAAGCTCATCGACCGCGTGCCCGACACCATCTTCGAGATCGGCGGACAGGACTCCAAGTTCATCAGCCTGCAGGACGGCGTGGTGGTGGATTTCGCCATGAACGAAGCCTGTGCCGCCGGCACCGGCTCCTTCTTGGAGGAGCAGGCCGACAAACTGGGCATCCGCATCATCGGCGAGTTCGCCGAACTGGCACTGTCTTCGGAGGCTCCCGTGCGTCTGGGAGAGCGTTGCACCGTGTTCATGGAGCGTGACGTGAACTCCTACCTACAACGGGGAGCCGACAAGAAGGACCTCGTGGCCGGATTGGCCTACTCCATCGCCTACAACTACCTCAACCGCCTGGTGGGGCAGCGCCACGTAGGCGATACCATCTACTTCCAAGGCGGCACGGCCTACAACGACGCCGTGGCCTCCGCCTTCAGCATGATCCTGGAGAAGGACATCATCGTGCCGCCGCACAACGGCGTGGTGGGAGCCATCGGAGCCGCCCTCTTGGCCCGCGAGAAGATGTCGGCCACCAAGGCCCCTTCCCGCTTCCGGGGCTGGGACCTGGAGCAGGTCGACTACACCGTCCGCGAGTTCACCTGCAAAGGGTGCAGCAACGAGTGCGACATCCGCCAGTTCACCATCGGCGGGGAGAAGACCTACTGGGGCGACAAGTGTTCAGACCGCTATCGCAAGCGGGCCAAGGTGGACAAGGAGCCCATCATCCGCGACCTCATCGGTTTCCGCGATGCGCTCTTCTACTCGTACGTGACGGAGGCGGAGGACACCGCGCCCCTGCTGCGCAGCGGCACTGACGCGCCGCGCGGCACCATGGGCATACCCCGCACCATGTATACCTACGACCGCCTCCCCTTCTGGGCCACCTTCTTCAAAGGCTGCGGGTTCGACATCATGCTGTCCCGCCAGACCGACAAGAAGATCCGCGAGATGGGCATCGAGCGGGCGGTGGCTGAGCCTTGCTTCCCCATACGGGTAGCCCACGGACATGCCGCCGAACTGCTGGAGGCGGGCGCCGACCACATCTTCATACCCAACCAACTGAACGAGGAGACCGATCAACCCGGCATCGAGTCGCACGCATGTCCCTGGGGGCAGACACTCCCCCACGTGATCCGCCTCGCGCCGCATTTCGAGAACCATGCCGAGCGTTTTTTCGCCCCCACCATCCACTTCCGGCGGGGGCCTGCCTATGTGGGACGCACGCTTCGTGCGGCCATGAAGCCCTACGGTGTGCCGGGCAAGGTGGTCGACCAGGCCCTCAAGGACGCCTACGAGGCCCAGGCCGAGTTCCGCGCTCGTCTCATGACCGCAGGCGCGGACGCTCTGTCCACCCTGGAGGAGCACGACGAACTGGGCATCGTCTTGGTGGGACGCCCGTACAACATCTACGACTCGGGCGTCAACATGGATATCCCGGCCAAGCTGCGCCGCTATTACGGTGTCAACATCATTCCCCTCGATTTCCTGCCCTTGTGGGGCAAGGAGACGCGCGAGGTGACGCCCAACATGTTCTGGAACTACGGGCGCAAGATCCTGCAGGCGGCCAAGGTGGTGGCGGCGCATCCCAACCTGCACATCATCTACATGACCAACTTCAAGTGCGGCCCCGACTCCTACGTGAAGCATTTCATCAGAGGAGCGTCATCGGAGCCGTTCCTGGTGCTGCAGTTCGACGAACACACCAATGACGCCGGCGCCATGACCAGATGCGAAGCCTATCTGGACAGCAAGGGCTTCCTGCGCTGGTGGGCACGCGGCGACAGGGTCGCGAAACAGACCGTGAGGGAGAGCTAGGTGGATACCGAGACCGCGACCACGAGCGGCAACGGCAAGGCCAGCCGCGAGGCGGCCGAGGCGGCACTGGCCGCCATGCCCAAGGCCGTGGCGGCCCACGGGGCCGACGACAGCCCGGTCGATACCGACATCGACATCCATGACCGCACGCTGTGGCTCACCCACATGCCCTACGGGGGCTCGGTGATGCTCGCCGCGGCGTTCCGTTCCATCGGGCTCGACACCCGAGTGGTCCCTCAAGAGGACAGCCGCATCCTGGAACTGGGCGGCAGGTACACCTCGGGCGACGAATGCTATCCGCAGCGCATCGTCTTGGGCGACTATATGAGACTGCTGGAGGACGAGAAGATCGATCCCAAGAAGACCGCCTTCCTCCTCCCCACCGCCAACGGGCCCTGCCGCTTCGGGCAGTACGTCGGGCTGCTGCGGCGCGTGCTCGACGACCAGGGCTACCAGGATGCCGCCATCCTCTCGTTCACCTCCGCTGACGGATACGCCGGCATCGGCGAGCAGGCCTCCGCACTCATCCGCACTGCCTGGCGCGCCGTGCTGGTGCAGGATATCCTGATGAAGCTGTTGCTCATGACGCGCCCGTACGAAGTGAACGCCGGCGAGACCGACCGGGTGTACCTGGCGGCTCTCGAGCAGATGGGCGAGGTGGTCGCCCGGCAAGGCATCGACCAGAAGGAACGTCTGGCCGACATCAAAGCGGGGTTGTCGCGGGTGAAGAAGGCCTTCCTCGACATCCCTGTGCGCGACGAGGACCGGCCGCTCATCGGCGTGGTGGGTGAGATCTTCTGCCGACTCAACACGTTCGCCAACAACGATCTC
This sequence comes from Thermoleophilia bacterium, assembly GCA_040772905.1. Classification (GTDB taxonomy): domain Bacteria; phylum Actinomycetota; class Thermoleophilia; order RBG-16-64-13; family RBG-16-64-13; genus JAXGXJ01. Next base: position 52,388 of record JAXGXJ010000015.1, read on the forward strand.
ATCAGGCACGTGGAGGCCCAGGGCGGCGAGTGCTGGCTGGCCGGGGTGGGCGAATGGGTGTGGTACACGAACGAGGAGGCCTTCCGCCGCCACCGCGAGGAGCGGCGGCGTGTGAGCAAGGACTGGCTGAAGACCTTCATCACCGCGCGCATCATGCATGCGGACGAAGAGGCCATCATGGCGGACTTCCACGATGTGTTCGCGCACCACCCTGAGCCGCACGTGACCGAGGTGCTGAAGCACGCCGAGCCCTACCTCCCCCAGTCGGGGGCCTTGGGCGAGATGGTGCTCTCCACCGGCGGGGCCGTCTACCTGTACCACCAAGGAGCCGACGGCATCATCGACATCAGTCCGTTCACCTGTATGAACGGCATCGTCACCGAGGCCATCTATCCACGGGTGAGCAAGGACCACGATGGCATCCCCATCCGGGTCTTCTACTTCGACGGCACGAACAGTGACCTCGATCGTGACGTGGGCATCTTTTTGGAGTTGGCGAAGACCTACAAGCGGCGCAAGAAGATCCAGCGCCCCTGAGCCGAAGCCGATGACCCCATCCCGGCCGGAAGGATCGTGACCTCGTGTTCGCCCGGCTAGGCTCCTTCGCCGTCCGCTATCGCTGGTGGATCATCGCCGCCTGGGTAGCGGTCGCCGCCGTGCTCACCTTCGTGGCGCCCAACATCGACGACGTGGCCGTGAGCGACCAGCGCGCCTTCCTGCCCGACTCGGCCCCCAGCCTGGACGCAAACCAGATGCTGGAGACGTACTTCCCCGACCGGGTCTCGCCCTCCAGCGCCGTACTGGTGGTCGACGCCGGCCCGGGTGGCCGAGTGGACGCGGGACCGGCCTCTACGTTCATGGATGATCTGGGCACCTGGCTCACCGGACCCGACGCGCCGGAGACGGTCGACCAGGTCTTCTCTCCGCGCATCGGCGACGACCTCACCCGCGCGAGTCTCACCAGCGAGGACGGCCAAGTGGCCCTGGTACTGGTCCGCTTCACCAAGGTCGGCACCGAGCCGGCAACCAAGGAGGCCATGGCCGCCATCGACGCGCGCTTGGACCAAGCCCCCGCCGGAGTGCAGGCCTACATGACGGGCGACGGTCCCATACTGGGCGCCTACGGCGCCAACACCAAGGGCAGCGTGGACTCCACCACGTGGATCACCATAGTGCTGGTGGTGGTCATCCTGCTGGTGATCTACCGCTCGCCCATCAGCCCGCTCATCCCGCTCTTCACCATCACGGTGGCCTATCTCATCTCGCGGGGGGTGGTAGCCTACTTGGGAGCGCACGCCCTCACCATCTCCATGTACACCAACGTCTTTCTCATCGTGGTGCTGTTCGGCGCCGGCACCGACTACTGTCTGTTCCTCATCAGCCGTTTCCGCGAGGAGATGGCGGGCGCATCGCATTCCGGACCCGCGGTGAAGACCACAGTGCGCGCGGTGGGCGCCACCATCGCCTCCAGCGCGGGCACGGTGATCGTGGGCCTGGCGATGATGACCGCCGCCGAGCTGGGGCTCTACAACACCAGCGGTCCCAGCCTGGCCATCAGCGTGGCCTTGACCTTGCTCGCGGGACTCACCCTCACGCCGGCCATCCTGGCCGTGCTGGGCCACTACTCGTTCTGGCCCCGCCACGCGCGCCCCTTGCGTGAGACCGGCGTGTGGCACGCCTGGGCCCGCAAGGTGGTCAGCCGTCCCCTGGTGGCGCTCCTGGTGCCCGCAGTGGTGCTCATCCCCTTGGCCGTCTACGGCGGCGGCCTGGCTCGGGACTTCGACATGCTGGGCGACCTCTCCAAGGAGAACGAGGCCCGCAGAGGCTTCGACCTCTTGGCCGAGCACATGGGAGCCGGGGCCATGCAACCCCTCAACGTCATTGTGCGGGACGAGGCCGGCCTCGACACCGCAAGCGGCCTCGAGCGCACCGAGGAACTGGGCGCCCAGCTGGCCGCACTACCCGGAGTGGCCCTGGTGAGGAGTTTGACCTCCTCGCTGCCCGATGAGAAGACCCTCAGCGTCAGCGATCAACTGGGTGTGCAGGCGGCAGCCGTACGAGACGGCGCGGCGCAGCTCGAGAGATGGATGCAGAGCAGCCTGCTGCTCGAGCAGATGATGGGGGGCGACCCAGCCGCCTCCAGCCTACTCAGCGAGACGGCGGCCGGCCTGGTGGACGTGTTCGGCTACCTCACGCAGTTGGCCGGGGACTATCCAGAGATCCTGCAGGAGGCAGGATTCAAGAAGGCGTCCGATGCCCTCGCCCGGCTTGCTCAGCTCTCACAGACCCTTGAAGCGGCAGAAGGTGGCGACGGCGCCCAGACCCTCGCCCTGGCCAAGGATGCCCTCCCCCAGCTGGACGCACTGGCTGAAGGGCTGGAGGAACTCCGTGACGGCTGGGCGTCACCCCCCGGCATCATCCTGCTTCCCGACCTGTATCTCAAGAACAATGAAGGTCTGAAGCAGTTGCGCGACGCCTATCTGTCTGCCGACGGTACCGCCGCACGGCTGCAGGTGGTACTGGAGTCCGGCCCCTACACCAACGAGGCCCTGGAGACGACACAGTCACTGCGCGTCACGCTGCAGGAGGCCGGGTTCGAGGGCGGTGTGGAAGGCAACTCCTCGGTGATGCTCGACCTGCGCGACGCCGCCAACCGCGACATGACCCGGGCCATCGTCTTCGTGTTGGGCGGCATATTCGTGGTGCTGCTGTTGCTGCTGCGGGCGCTGGTCGCACCCATCTATCTCATCCTCACCATCCTGCTCTCCTATGCGGCAACCCTGGGTGTGGTGAGGCTGCTGTTCGTCGATCTGCTGGGCACCAGCGGCATCGTGTGGTGGGTGCCGCTCTTCATGTTCGTGATGCTGGTGGCTTTGGGCATGGACTACAACATCTTCCTCATCGGCAGGGTGAAGGAGGAGGTGGCCCGCGGCGGCACGCGCGCAGGCACCCGACTGGCCCTGGCCCGCACCGGCGGCATCATCACCTCCGCCGGCATCATCGTGGCAGGCACGTTCGCCAGCATGACCAGCGCCAGCATCATGGGACTGCTGCAGATCGGCTTCGCTGTGGCCTTCGGCGTGCTGCTCGACACCTTCGTGGTCCGCACCACCCTGGTGCCCGCCATCGCGGTCTTGCTGGGACGTTGGAGTTGGTGGCCGGCGCGCCGCGCAGCGCGCGAGGACTGACCGGGTCTTCTTGCTTTTTGCGAGGATAACGCGGCGGCGCCCGACTCTGTTCCGATAATGCCTCATGCCCTTCCAAGGGTGGGGTGGACCCCTTTATTTCCCTGGTGTTTGCGGGGATTCTGTGTTAGCGTCGAAGTACCGTTGTGCCGCGCAGGGAGCGGCGATACACGCGCGAAGCGGGGTCCCTCGCTCCGGAAGATGGTCCGGAGCGTCGGTGCGTGTGCCCTGTGATCAACATGACCCTGCCGCAGCGGCTGTCGCCTCAGACGACCAGAGGAGCGGAGTATGGCAGAAGAGAAGATGACAGCAGCACCCAAGTACAAACCCGACAGGACGGTCATCAGGGGCCTGGCTCTGGGCGGTCTGCTAGGCGGCTGCGACCCGGCCGCGGTGGACGTATCCGACGGGAAGATCGTGCGCGTGCGCCCCATGCATTTCGATTGGAAGTACCCCCGCGAGAGCTTCCGCACTTGGAAGTTCCAGCGCGGTGAGCACGTCCTCGAATCGAACTACAAGGGCATGCCCGCCCCCTGGTCGCTGTCGTATAAGAAGCGCACCTATTCCCCCAACCGCATCCAGTACCCCATGAAGCGGGTGGACTTCGATCCCAACGGCGAGCGCAACCCCCAGAACCGGGGCAAGAGCAAGTACGTGCGCATCTCCTGGGACGAGGCCACCGACCTCATCGCCTCCGAGATCAAACGCATCATCGAGAAGTACGGACCGCTGGCCATCCTGGCCCAAGGTGACGGCCACGGCGAGAACAAGATCATCAACACCCCGCACGGCCACCAGGCCCGTCTGCTGGAGATGCTGGGCGGCTTCACCCAGCAGGTCCGCAATCCCGACAGCTGGGAAGGCTTCTACTGGGGCTCCAAGCACGTATGGGGCCAGGGCATCGTGGGCATGATGGATCCTTCCGACAACTGCGTGAAGGACATCACCGAGAACGCCGAGTTGGTGCTGTTCTGGGGTTGCGACCCCGAGACCACTCCCTGGGGCTTCGTGGGCCAGTTCGCCAGCCGGCTGTGCTACTTCTGGACCGACTGCGGCATCAAACAGGTGTACGTCTGCCCCGACCTCAACTACGGCGCGGCCGTGCATGCCGACAAGTGGATCCCTGTATGGCCCAACACCGACGCGGCCCTGCAGTTGGCCGTCATCTACGTATGGCTCCAGGAGGGTACCTGGGACAAGGAGTACGTCGCCACCCACGCGGTGGGCATGGAGCACGTGGAAGCGTACGTCCTGGGCAAGGACGACGGCGTACCCAAGACTCCTGCCTGGGCGGCGGAAAAATGCGGCGTACCCGAGTACACCATCAAGGCACTGGCCCGCGACATGGCCGCCAAGATCCACACCTGGGCGCACTACTTCGGCGGCAGCTACGCGCGCGGACCCTACAGCCACGAACCCGCCCGCCTGGAGTGCATCATGCTGGGCATGCAGGGCTTGGGCGGCCCGGGCCGGCACCAGATCCAGATCTCCTACGGCGGCATGCCGAGGCCGGAACTCATCCGCAGCACCCGCTTCTTCAACCCGCAGCTGTCGCAGCGGCTCACCAAGCCCACCCAGACCACCATCCGCGCGTGGGGTCCACAGCTCATACCCAAGACCCTCATCCACAAGGCCATCCTCGACCCGCCGCTGGTGTTCTACGGCAACGGCGGCATCGAAGAGCCGGTGGAGGATCAGTTCGTCAGGTACGAGTACCCCATCGCCAAGGAGAAGGGCGGCACCGAGATCCACATGATGTGGACCGACACCCCGTGCCGCATCACCTGCTGGAACTGCGGCAACGAGACCATAATGGCCGAACGCAGTCCCAAGATAGAGTTCATCGTGGCGCAGCATCCCTGGCTGGAGAACGACTGCCTGTACGCTGACGTGATCCTGCCCACGAACACGCTCATGGAAGTCGACGACATCATCACCAACACCCGGCAGGGCACGCAGCACCACGCCGTGGTCCTCTACGACAAGGCTGTGGAGCCGGTGGGCGAGTCGAAGAGCGACTATGAGGCCGTCCTCGAGGTGGCCAAGAAGCTGGGCAGAGGCGAGGAGTTCAGCGAGGGCAAGAGCATCAAAGACCTGCAGCAAGAGGTCTTCTACAACATGAACCTCGACACCAAGATCTCCTGGGAGGAGTTCGAAAAGAACCAGTACGTCATCCTGGAGACGGTCGAGGACTGGGAAGACGACGTGGTGGCCCTGCGGCCGTTCTACGACGATCCCGAGAAGCACCCGCTGCCCACCCCCTCGGGCAAGCTCGAGTTCTACTCGCAGCGCATCGCCGATAACTTCCCCTGCGACGACGAGCGACCGCCCATCCCGAAATGGATCGAGCGGAGCGCTATGCACGACGAGCGCCGCAGCAGCTGGCGCGCCAAGGCCTACCCACTGCTGCTCATGTCCAACCATCCGCGCTGGCGTACCCACGCCCAGGCCGACGACATCACGTGGAGCCACGAGATAGTCACCTGCAAGGTGAGAGGCTACGACGGCTACCTGTATGAGCCGGTGTGGATCCATCCCTCCGATGCCGCGACACGTGGCATCAAGGACGGCGACATCGTGATGGTGCACAACGAGCGCGGCATCGTGCTGTGCGGCGCCCGCGTATGGGAGCGCGTCTTCCCCGGCACAGCTTATGTGGATCACGGTGCCCGGCACGATCCCATCATCCCGGGCAAAGTGGACCGCGGCGGTGCCATCAACACCATCTCCGGCGACTGGATCTCGTCCAAGAACGCCGTCGGCCAGGCCACCAGTGGTTACCTGGCCGAGGTGAGTTCCATCCCGCCCGGCCTGATGGAGCAGTGGAGAAGAGAGTATCCCGAAGCCTTTGAACGCCCCTACGACCCGGCTGCCGGGCTCAAGTTCGAAGCATGGGTGACCAAAGGGGGTGCGGAGTGAAGGCGTTCTTCATCGATCTTTCCATCTGCAACGGCTGCTACTGCTGCCAGGTGGCCTGCAAGGACGAGCACTGCGGCCAGGACTGGCTCCCCTATGCCAAGGCGCAGCCCGAGATCGGCCAGTTCTGGCTGGGTATCGACGAGCGCGTGCGCGGGCAAGTGCCCAAGGTGAAGATCACCTATCTGCCCAAGCTCTGCCAGCACTGCGACGATGCGCCCTGCATGGCCGCGTGCCCGGTGGAAGGCGCCATCTACAAGCGCGAAGACGGCATGGTGATCATCGACCCGCAGAAGTGCACGGGCTGCAAGCTCTGCGTGGATGTGTGCCCGACCGGGTCCATCTTCTTCAACGACAGCCTGATGCTGGCGCAGAAGTGCACCGCCTGCTCGCACCTGCGCGACAACGACCCCGAGACTTGGGCCGACACCACGCGCTGCGCCGACGCCTGCCCCACCGGAGCCCTGCGCTTCGGTGACGAGGCGGACTTCGCCGACTTCATCAAGGAAGCGGAATACCTGGTGCCCGAGATGGCCGGCAAGACGCGGGTCTACTACAAGAACCTGCCCAAGAAGTTCGTGGCCGGCACCCTGTACGACCCGAAACAGATGGAGATCATCGAGGGCGCGACCGTGACCCTCACCGACGACCAGTCGGGCGAGACCTTCACGGCCACCACCGACAACTACGGCGACTTCTGGTTCAACGGCCTCAAGGATGACCGCACCTTCACGCTGGTGTTCGCGAAGGACGGCAAGAGCAAGACCATCGAGGGCGTCTCCACGGCGATCGACCTCAACGTGGGCGACATCGCCATGGAGTTGTAGTCCGCGGCTCGGCCCGAATCCGGTCCGGACGCACCGAAGGCCCCCTCCCCGGTCGGGGAGGGGGCCTTCGTCATGCATGCGCGGTGTCGCGCGGCGCTACGCGCCGCGCACCTGGGCCCGCACCTGCACCATCTGGGCCGTGATGCTGATGGCGATCTCGCCGGGAGTCTCGCCGCCGATGGGAAGTCCGATGGGCGCATAGACCCGCGCGATATCGGCATCGGAGAAACCTTGCGCACGCAACGCCCCGAGGATGGTGGCCACCTTCTTCCTGCTTCCGATCATGCCTATATAGCAGGCGTCGGTACGCAGCGCCTGGGCCAGCACAGCCTGGTCGAACACATGGCCGCGGGTCACGATCACCAGGTAGCTGTCTGCGTCGACGCCCAGGCGGTCCACCCCGTGTTCCAGACTGTCGAGCACCACCACTTCGTCCGCTGTGGGAAAGCGCTCACGGTTGGCGAAATCGGCCCGGTCATCGATGATCACCGTGCGGAAGCCGGCGATATCCAAAGCCGGGATGAGCTTCGCGCCGCAGTGCCCGGCTCCGAACACGTACGCCGTACCGTCCATGCCGATTGGACGCACGTGGATGAGTGACCTGTCCTTGCAGTCTTGAGGCGGATCCGGCACCGCGTCCCTGGACTCGGTGACGATCCGCGCGACGTCCCATCCCTTCTCTTGTGACCCCGTGACCGTGGTAACCAACCAACCTTTGCCGCCTTCGCCGAGCAGGCGCGCCAGCGTGTACCAAAGGTCGCGAGCAGCGGCATCCGGGCGCGCTCACAGGTTCTATCAGCACTGCGCCCTGGCCGCCGCAGATCATGCCCAGACCGGCCGAGTCCTCCGGGGTGAGCACGAAGTCCACCACACGCAGTCGCACGCGTCTGGAACACGCTGAGCGCCTCTCGGATGGCATGGGCCTCAAGGGCGCCGCCTCCGATGGTACCCACGATGCTGCCGTCACCCCGAACCAGCATGCTGGCCCCGCCATGACGAGGTGACGAGCCGCTGGTGTGGATGATGGTGGCCAGTGCGAAGTCCTCCCCCGCATCGAGGAATCCCAGCGCTGAGCGCACGATCTCCAGTTCCATCAAAGTCTCTCCTCCATGTGTTCACGCATGATGACTTGGCGACCGTCCTTGAACACCTGCCACACAGGGTTCATGCCGTAGCGGTACGGTATCTCCACGTGCCTGCGACATTCCAGGACGAGGATGTCGGCCTTCTTGCCCACCTCCAGGCTGCCGATGTCGTCCTCCCTGCCCACGGCGACCGCGGCTTCGATGGTGACCGCGCGGATGACCTCCTCGGACGACATTCCCAAGAGAGAGCAACCCATGGTGGCGATGAGCCACAGGTTCTGGGTAGGGCTCGATCCGGGGTTGAAATCGGTCCCCAAAGCCACCCGCACACCGGCCTCCAGCAGAGCCCGCGCCGGAGCGAGACCGCCTTCTCCCAGGAAGAAGGTCGACCCGGGCAGGAGGACGGCGACGGGCGCGCGCCGGGTACTCCCGGCGCGCGCCACCTCGCCCGAAAGGGCCGCTCGTTTGGCCTCCCTGGCTGCCGCTCCCATGAGCGCGATGCCCTCATCGCTCACCAGGTCGAGGTGATCGGCGGACGCGGCGCCAAGCTCCACGGCCAACTCCGCCCCTCCCGCGGCGGTGAGTTGATCGGCGTGCAACTTGGGGATAAGACCGTGCTCAAGCCCCGCTTCCAGCACCCGGCGGCACTGGACCCCCGTGAAGGCCCCGACCTCATGGAAGGCGTCGCAGAAGACCGCGGAGTGATGCTTGGCGACCGCCGGGATCATCTTCTTCACCACCAGGTCGACATAGCCCTCCGAGTCGCCCGCGTATTCGCTCGGGACCACGTTGGCCCCCAGCAGGGTCGGCACGACATCCACTGCGTGCTCGGCATCCACCTCGCGATAGACGTCGAGTAACCGCAGTTCGTGATCGGGGTTCAACCCGTACCCGCTCTTCGCCTCCACCGTAGTGATGCCGTAGCGAAGGAAGCGGTCCAGCCGGTGCCGCGCCGAGGCGATCAACACCTCCTTGGGCGCGTGCCTGGTGGCATCGACGGTCTTCAGGATGCCGCCACCTGCCGCGGCGATGTCCTGATAGGAAGCTCCAGCCAGCCGCAGCTCGAACTCGTCGGCCCTGTCACCCTCGAAGGCCAGATGGGTGTGCGGATCCACCAGGCCCGGCATGACCAGATGACCGCCGGCGTCGACACGCTTGCCTCCGGGCAGCAGCCGCACCTCCTCCTCCACCTGGCTGCTCTCCCCCACCCATACGATGCGACCCTCGCGGGCGGCCACCGCCCCGGAGAGGATCCGGCCCAAGCCCGGCTCGACGTCTCCGCTCTCCGCATACGTAGGGCACACCAGCAACTCGCTGGCGCCCGTGACGATGAGGTCGGCCCGTATCAGATCCCCTTCAGGGGCTACCATCTCCAGTCCTCCCGGTCTCAGCAGGGACGCTCGTCCGCGTCCCAAAACAGGCATGGTAGCAGAAGACCCGTCGTTCCGTAGATGCACGCGGGACAGCGAACGAGGGCACATGCGAGAGAGCGCCGACGCCGCAGCTTGCTATGCTGAGGGTATGTACGCAGTCATCGTCGGAGCAGGTGAAGTAGGTTTCCACATCGCGACCATCCTCAGCGAGGAAGGGCACGACGTGGCCGTCATCGATCGCAGCCAAGAAGCGTTCCACAAGGCTTCTCAGGAACTCGACGTCCTCGCCATCCAAGGGAACGGGGCCAGTCGGAGGGTGCTCGAACAGGTGAACATCGGCAAGGCCGATCTGCTCATCGCGGTCACCAACTCCGACGAGGTCAACATGATCGCCTGCATGGCCGGCAAGCGGGTGGGAGTGGCACAGACCATCGCCCGAGTGCGCAATCCCGAGTACATCGAGGACTTCCAGACTCTCTCCACCGGCCTCTCCGGCATCGACCACGTCATCCAGCCCGAGGCCGCGGTGGCCAACGAGGTGGCAAGGCTCGCCACCATCCCGGGGGTGCTCGACGTGGAGAGCTTCGCCGGAGGACAGGTGTGGGTGTTGGAGGCCAACATCGACTCGCGGGCTCCCAGCGCCGGTACCGCGCTCCATCAGCTGTCCCTGCCCAAGGGGGCCATCATCACCGGCATCCTCCGTCACGGGGTCACCACCATCCCACGCGGCGGCGCCTTCATAGAGCCGGGGGATCGCGTCTTCGTGGCCGGGCGGCCCGAGATCGCCGCAAAGGCCGTCGCCCATCTCACAGGGGAACATGAGCCGGCCCGGCGGGCGTTGCTGTTGGGCTGTGGGGAGATCGGCATGGGCGTGGCCCTCGCTTTGGAAAAACAGCACGTGCGCCTGACCATCTTCGAGAAGAACCCCCAGCGCGCAGCGGAAGCAGCCGCGGCCCTGCGCCGGACCCGGGTGCTCAGCGACGAGGGCATCGACGAGAAGGTCCTCGTGGCTGAAGGTGTGACCGGAGCCGATCTCTTCATCGCAGCCACCGGCGATGACCGCCTGAACATCCTCTCCTCCCTCATGGCCAAGCAGCTCGGGGCCAAACGGACCATCTCCGTGGTGGAGCGCAGCGAGTTCTCCCGCGTGGTCGAGAGCGTGGGCGTGGATGTGGCCATCAGCCCGCGTCGAATGACCGCCTCCGCAGTGCTCCGTTTCGTGCGCGCCGGACAGGTCACCAGCGCAGCCGTGCTGGAGAAATCCGCGGGGGAGGTGCTGGAGTTCGTGGTGAGCGATCGCAGCCCCGTCTGTGGAAGAGAGCTTATGCAGGTCGACTTCCCCCAGGGCGCCATCGTCGGCGCGGTAGTGCGCGACCACGAGGTGCACATCCCCGACGGTCATTTCCAGCTGCAGCAAGGTGACCTGGCAGTGGTCTTCACGGCCGAGGAAGCCGTACGCAGAGTGGAGAAGCTGTTCGCGTCGCGACAGGGACGATGAACCTCCGCTTCCTCGGCTATCTCACCGGGCTGGTGGTCATCGCCCTCGGGGCCGGCGTACTCGTGTCGGGCGGGGTCTCCGCCATCTACGGCGACACCGATATGACGCCCCTCCTCGTCATCGGGGCGGCCTACCTCGCGCTGGGCGGAGTCCTCTACACGGTCAGCCGGAGTGCGGCCAAGGCATACATCGGCTTCCGCGAAGGCTTTGTGGCCGTGGTGGCCTCGTGGGTGGCGGCCGCGGTCTTCGGGGCGATACCGTACGCGGTCCTGGGGATCTTCGGCCCTGTCGACTCCCTGTTCGAATCCATGTCGGGCTTCACCACCACCGGGGCCAGCGTCTTGGTCGATTACGATCAGCCCCACGGCATCATGTTCTGGCGCAGCCTGACCCATTGGTACGGCGGCATGGGCATCGTGGTCCTGGTGCTGGCCTTCCTCCCCGCTGTGGGAGGCGGGGCCATCAGACTGTTCGCCGCCGAGGCCCCCGGGCCTATCACAGAACGTCTTACCCCGCGCCTCAAGGACACCGCCAAGCGCCTCTGGTACATCTACGTGGGCCTGAGCGCGGCCGAGGCCCTCATCCTCATGGCACTCGGCGTGGGCCCCTTCCTGGCAGTCACTCACACCTTCGGCACCCTGGCCACCGGCGGCTTCTCTCCCCTCGCCGCCTCGGTGGGCGCGTTCGACAGTTGGTCCATCGAATTGGTGATCACCATCTTCACCATCCTCGCCGGGGGCAATTTCGCCCTCTACTTCGCCGTGCTCACCGGCAGGCGTCGCGCCCTGTTGCGCGACCCCGAGTTCCGACTGTACCTGATCATCATGGGCGTCAGCACATTGGTCGTCGCTGCCAGCCTCATCATCGCCAAGTCGCACTTCAGCACCGCACATGCATTGCGTGAAGCCTTCTTCCAGGTCGTAGCACTGCAAACCACCACAGGCTACGTCACCGCCGACTTCGATCAATGGAACAGCTTCGCCAAGACCCTGCTGCTCATGCTCATGTTCGTCGGCGGCTGCGCCGGCTCGACGGCCGGCGGCATCAAGGTGGTGCGGTTCCTGGTGCTCTCCAAAAACGCCGGCCGTGTGCTGTCACAGGCGTCGCACCCCCGTCTGGTGGTGCCCATCCGGATGGGCCGGCGCATCATCCCCGATTCAGTGGCCTCCTCGGTGCTGGCCTTCTTCTTCCTGTGGATGTCGACGTTCGCCGTGGGGACGCTGCTTCTGTCCATGTCGAACGTATCGCTGGTGACTGCCGCCTCAGCCGTCGCCGCAACGCTCAACAACGTGGGACCCGGCTTCGAACTGGTGGGTGCCACGCTCAATTACGCCCCTATCTCCGGATTTGGCAAGGTGGTGCTGGTCGCGCTGATGCTCCTGGGCCGCCTCGAACTGCTGGCCGTGATGCTTCCCTTCACACGCACCTTCTGGTCGCGCTAGCCTCTCGCTCGTCGTACCCGCGACCTCCAGCCCTGCGGGGGCATGCGGGGGAGTCGTCTCGCGTCTTCCGACCGCGGACAGAAGCCGCCCAGACGGCCGCGCCGTCCGACCTATGTCCGCGGCCATGAAGAAAGCCGCCCGCCGCACCGAAGTGCGGCGGGCGGCCCCGTTGTGCGTCTCACGATCGGCG
>JAXGXJ010000016.1:0-47549 GCA_040772905.1 Thermoleophilia bacterium
GTGGGGGGGGCGCGGCGGCCGCCCCCGCCCCCCGCCCCGGACATGCACGGTCGGACTCCCAGGATACTGGTCGCCGGCAGTTCCGGCACGTCGGGCCCTTGCCGGGTAAGCTATACATAGGACTGCGAGGAGACAGAGCGTGCGCACAAAGATCAGATACTTGCTGAGCGCGAGCACCTTCCGGCGTTGGTGGAGAACGCTGCGGGGCAGCTACTGGTTCATCCCCGCACTCATGTGCGTGGCTGCCATCGGCTTCTCGTATCTTCTCCCCTATCTGGACGATCTCATCGTGGGCGGGGGCAGGGATGTACCGGGGTGGATCTACGGCGGCGGGGTCCAGGGGGCGCGTGCGCTCCTTTCGGCTATCGCTGGGTCGATGATCACCGTGGCCAGCCTCACCTTCTCGATAACATTGGCGGCGCTCTCGAGCTCGGCTCAGCAATACGGACCGCGTCTGCTGGACAAGTTCATGCGCGACACCGGCTACCAAGTGGTGCTGGGCACCTTCGTGGCCAACTTCCTCTACAGCCTCATGGTGCTTCGGCAGATCCGGGACGTGGAGGGCGATGTGGTGCTTCCTCGTTTGGCGGTGAGCTTCGCCGTGCTCTTGGCCATCGCCGCGTTGGCGCTTCTCATCTACTTCTTCCATCATGCAGCCGCGTCCATGCGGGTGTCACACCTGCTGAGCAGCATCGGTAGAGAACTATTCTCAGCTCTGGACACACAGATGGACGAGACTACTCAGGCGAACGGCGATGGGACTGCCGGAGCTCGCAAGAGACGACATGCGCGCTTCCCCGCGGATGGAAAGATGCTGCAGTCCGAGCGAAGCGGCTATCTCGAGACGGTGGATATCGGTGGTCTCAAGAAAGCAGCCCGGGAGGAGGACGTAGTCATCCGAGTGATGGCCCGTCCTGGAGACTTCGTGCTGGAGGGCGCCGACCTGGTGGAAGTCGCTCCCGCGGGTAAGGCGACACCCGAGCTGGCCGAAGAGGTTCTGGGCGCGTTCACGTTCGGGGCGAACCGCTTCATGGTAGGAGAGGTGGAGTCGGCGGCCGGCGAACTCGTGGAGATCGCCGTGCGGGCTCTGTCTCCGGGCGTGAACAATCCCAACACGGCCATCGAGTGTCTGGACCAGTTGGTCGCGGCGCTGAGCCACGCCATCCAGAGGCAGGTCGAACTGCGGCGGGCAGGGATCGTGACGGATGCCGGTGCGAGCGACGTAGGAGATGCGCGGCCTGACGAGACGGCGGACGCGGCAGGGGCGCTACCCGTCGCGGCGACCGCCCACTTCGTGGAGGGCGAACTCCGGCTGGTCACCCCTCGGCTGGGTCTGCCGGGATTGGTGACGCTCACCTTCGACGAGATCCGGCACCACTCACGAGGGACGCCCACCGTGCAGCTCCGGCTGATCGAAGCCGTGGCCGGGCTCCTGAGCATGGATGTCGACGACGCCACCCGCAACGCGCTCTTCCATCAGGCGGAGATGATCGAGCGCGCAGTCCCAGATATCCCGGAGGCGGACGATCGCGAGGCGATCCTGTCTCTGTGCAAGGCCGTGCTCAAGGGCGGCCGACAGCGTCGGCCAAGCGCCTAGTCGCGTGCTCTCGAGGAGATCCTCGACGCACCAGCACACACCTCAGAATGCTCCACAGTAGCCATCTGGCCAGGTGAAAGACTCCCCCACGGCCGGGCCGCAGGTCCCACTGCCTGGCCGGTCAACCGCTCCCTGTCCAGGAAGAGAATGACCCTGAGGGCATCAAGGTGAAGGGCCCGCGGCCGGCGCGGCCGGCGCGGCCTTGTATGACGAAAAGGCGGGGAGCGACATCATGGACGCGGTTTCCAGGCGGCACCAGGCAGACGCGCACGAAGTCTCGGAGGCAGGGGGCGGCAGCGGCATCCGCGACGTCCTAAGGAATCGGGACTTCAGGTTGCTCTGGGCCGGTGAAGGCGTCTCCCTCATCGGCGACCAGCTGTATCTCATCGCTCTGCCCTGGTTGGTGCTGCAGCTCACCGGCAACGCTTTCGCCATGGGCACAGTGTTGGCGTTGGCGGCCATCCCCCGGGCGCTTTTCATGCTGGTGGGCGGGGCTCTGACCGATCGCCTGTCACCGCGGGCACTCATGCTGGGCTCCAACCTGGCGCGCATGGGTCTGGTGGCGACTTTGGCTGCGCTCACCATGGCGGGGAGCATCGAGCTATGGATGATCTACGCGTTCGCGCTCATCTTCGGGCTGGCGGACGCCTTCTTCTTCCCTGCGCAGTCGGCCATCGTCCCCCGGTTGATCGGGACGGAGCGGTTGCAGACGGGCAATTCCATCATCCAGGGAACGGCGCAGTTGTCGCTGTTCCTCGGCCCCGCCCTGGCCGGACTGCTCATCGCTCTTCTCGACGGGGGAGCTGCGGCGGACGGTGTCCCCGATATGTGGGGCATCGGCGTGGCCTTCGCGCTTGACGCGGTGAGCTTCGTGGCCTCAGTGACGGCGCTGTCGCTCATGCGGATGGAGCGCCCCCGAGTGGAGGCGACTCCGGCTGACGGGCGGAAGACGGGCGTGTTCTCCTCTATAGGTGAGGGCTTGAGTTCGGTCTGGAGCGACCGGCTGCTGCGCTACTACTTCGTGCTGATCGCGGCGGCGAACTTCCTCATCACGGGCCCGTTCTCGGTGGGCATCCCTGTGCTCGCGGACACGCGCTACGCGGGCGGGGCGGCGGCGTTCGGGATCATCCTTTCCGCCTTCGGCGCCGGCTCGCTGGGCGGCGTGGTGCTCGCAGGAGCGACGCGGAGACCTTCGGCGCGTCGGTTCCCCGCGGCCATGCTGGGGCTGACTGCGTTCTCCGGGGTGAGTCTAGTCCTGCTGGGGGTCATGCCGTCGCTCGTGCCGTCCGCCTCGGTGGCGGCGTGCATGGGCGCGGCTCAGGGATACGTGGTCATCCAGTTTGTCACCTGGCTGCAGATCCGTACGCCTCAGCACATGCTGGGCCGCACCATGAGCATGTTGATGTTCGCGGTGATGGGGCTCACTCCAGTCTCGAACACGGTGGCAGGTGCGCTCATCCAGTTCAGCGCGACCGGTGTGCTGATGGGGGCGGGCGTGTTGATGGTGCTGGTCGTGGCGGTGGGCGCGCTCAGTCCGTCCGTATGGCAGTTGGGCGGCGAGACGCAGGGAGACGATGGACGGTCAATTGCGGCCGGCATCGGCGGCGTGGTGGTGGAGGAGGCTCTGGATCAGGCGGCGTAGACCCCGGATCCGCACCTGCGGCGGCTGCGTCCTGCCTCAGAACTTGATCTTGCGGATGTCGGCGCGGTCGATGGCGAAGTTGCCCGGCATCTCGGTCAGGGCGGCCTCAGGCATCATCTCTAGATAGCGCGTGTGGTACCCGGAGGGCGCGCGCATCTGTGCGCCCAGTTGGCCCAGTAGACCCTTGCCCTCGGCTTTGGCAGCCTCGCGGGCCTGGGAGGTCACCTCTTTGATCTTGTCCTTGGACAGCTCTGCGCAGATGATCCGCCGGTCGGTCACGGCGCCCGCGTTCACGGCGTCTGCAACTCCACTGTCCAGGGGGTCTCGGCCGGGACCGAGTTGAGCAGCACATATGTGCCGTCGAGGGAGTCGATCTCCTTGACCGGCGCGGAGGGGATGAGTACGAACGAGATCCCGTCGCGTATGGCATCGATGATGGCGAGAGGATCGCCGAGTTGGTCCGCCTTGATAATGCCCAGGATGACCCCGTCGAGCTCGCCGGCTCCAGGCATGTCGAGGACCACCCGGGCTTTTCCCTTGACGGTGAAGGGGTCACTCACCAAGAGGCCGGGCAGTTCTTCCCAGGAGGCGTCATCGGACTTCAGTGTGGCCACGGTCTTCCAGCCGTCTTCGCTTGCGGGCCCAGCGGTGGACGCCGGGCTCGCAGGCGGTTGCGTTGTGGCGGTGGTGGCGGGCGCCGCGGTCGTGGGCGTCGCAGTGGTGGACACGGCCGGCGCTGTGCTCTCGGGCGGCGCAGTGGTGTCGTCGTTGCTGGTCGCATCGCCGCCGCATGCAGCGAAGATCAGGACGGCCGCCAGGACGGCAGCCAGAGTCAGTACGGTGCGGCACTTGCTCATCATGCTCTCCTCGTCGTTTGGCCTGCCACTCTACAACAGCCGCTCGCCTCGCGCCACCCGCAGAGAGCTCAGCTCGCCAACAAGCGCAGCATGAACTCTCGGCTGAGCATGCCCATGTAGACGCCGTTCGAGTCGACCACGGGGAGCCTCTTGCGCCGCTGCTCCACCATCCACCCGATGGCGTCCTCCACACTCGTCTGCTCGGGCAGCACGGGTACCGTACGCATGAGATCGCGCGCGGATTTCTTGTCCGGACGCTCCTTGCTTCGCGGATCGAGGAAGGGGAGGAGGTCCTTGTCGGAGATGACCCCGAGTGGCGCACCACGCTCGTCCACCACCACTATTCGCTGCCCCTCTTCGTCCAAGAGGTCGAACAGCTGCGGCGCCGGCGTGTCGGGTGGCACGGTGGGCACTTGGAGCAACTCCACCTCGCCGACGGCCGTCTGCCCGGACACGCTCACTCCGTAGCTGCGCAACACGCGCCTACGCGCGCAGGATGACGACGCCACCCGCAGCACATCGATGCGGGCCAGCATGCCGGTGAGCCGCCTGTCGGCGTCCACCACCGGGAGGCGTTTGAGACCGTTGTGAGCCATGAGGCGCGCGGCCTCGGCCAATGGGGCATCGGCGGAGGTGGTGGCCACCTCGCCGGTCATGAGTCTCTGTGCGGTGAGGGAGGGGTCGGCGAACATCTCGCGGTACTCGGCTTCGGACAGCTCCTGACCTTTGCCGAGTGCCGCCAGCAGCGCCGGTTTGGCCTGCATGCCTGCCTTGTCGACCACGTCCTGTTGCGTGACCATGCCTACCAACCTGCCTCGGCCGTCGACCACCGGCACACCATCGAACTCGGCTCGGACCAGCAGGGAGATGATGGAACGAAGGTCGGTTTCGAGCTTCACCGAGACCGGCGCGGAGGTCATCACGTCGCGCACCGCCATGCCCCGGGGCAGCAGCCCTCCTTCGGTGCGGTGCACACAGAGGTCGCGGTCCTGCACCAGCACGATGCCGTCACTGACCAACTCATCGACCTTCGGCAACAGCCGGTCCAGTTCGGGCGCGGGGAGGACGATCTCGATCTTGAGCGGCATGTTGTGAGAGAGGTCGAGCACGCGGTGCGAGGCCACCTCACCGTTCTCGTAGCTGCCGGCCACCGCTTTGGTCACCAGGCACCTTGCCGCGCTCTTCTCACGCGCCACCAGCCGGACGATCGCGTCGTAGAGTGGGCTGCTCTTCCAACGAGCATCCTCGCTGGTGAAGATCTCGATGACCTTGTACGAGACATCTGTCACGGCCGCCGCCTCCTTCCGAGGACCTGCGCTACATCCGGTTTCAGGCCACTATCCGGCCCATGTATATCCCAGCCAGGGCCAGAGCCAACCCCCCTGCATTGTTGGCGAAGAAGCCGGCCAGAGCGATGGCCCAACTGCCGTCACGCACCAGCGTCATGGTCTCCAACGCGAAAGTGGAGAACGTGGTGAAGCCACCCAGGAAGCCGGTGAGTAGCAGGAGGCGCACGAGCGGGGAGAGGAACGTTCGTTCCTCGGCTATACCGAAGATGAGGCCGGCCAGCAGGCACCCCACGAGGTTGACGAAGAGCGTGCCAAAGGGGAAGCCGGTGCCCAGCCAGCGGGTCATACCGATGGTCGATGCATAACGGAGGGCCGATCCCACCGCGCCGCCGAGAGCCACTACCGCCACCTGCAACCCCATACCGTTCCTGGCTCCTCACACCTTGGGGACACGACATCGATAGGAGTCATCAGCACACACATGCGGTTCGGGTGAACTCCATCACCCAGCCATCGGGCCGTCACGATTGTAGGCAGCGGTGTCGGCAGATGCAAGGAGACGGCGTCTTTGCCCCCTCCTCCTTCGGGCCATCCGTCTTGCTCGCCGCGCCCGGTCGCTGTGGGCCGTTCGATCAATCTCCCTATTGACTTCGCCGCCTGGGCGCGGTATAGAATACAATATCGTATACGAAGTCGTATGCGTACTGTGAATCGAGTGACCGTGAAGCCGTGGCGTGGCTTCTCGGCCGCGGACACAGCGGCAGGGGCCATGAGCCCACGATCATCACTCACGGAGGGTCGGCAGATGTCGGAAGAAAGAACCGTGTCACGGAGGGAGTTCCTCAAGCTGGCCGGTCTCGCGGGAGCCACCATAGGAGGGGCAGGAGGCCTGGGCGGGCTCATATCCGCGTGCGGCGGGGAGGAGACCGCCACCACTGCCGCACCGACCACCGCTGCGCCCACCGAGACCGCCGCTGCTTCGACCGAGACCACCGTGGGGGCGACTAGCACGGTGGCGGCAGAGGCGGAGATGGGCCGCGAACTCAAGGTGGGCATCTCGGTGCCCAAGACCGGTCCGCTGGCCGTCTTTGCCGCCCCCTTCGACTGGGTGCACGATCAGTGGAAGGCGGCGCTCGGTGACGGCGTCGTGTGCGGCGACGGCAAGAAGCGCGCCATCAGGACGTTCGTGCAGGACACGCAGAGCGACACCAACCGCACCGCCCAGGTGACGGGCGACCTCATCCAGAACGACGGCGTGGACATCATCTTCGCGGGTGGCGCCCCGGACACCATGAACCCAGCCGCCGACCAGTGTGAGGCCTTGGAGGTGCCCGGGCTGTTCATCCAGGGGCCGTGGCAGGCCTTCTTCTTCCAGCGGGGCGGCACTCCCGACAAGCCTTTCAAGTGGGGCTATGCCCTGTGCGTGGGTGTGGAGGCCATGGCCGCCGTATTCACCGACATGTGGGACAAGATCGCCACCAACAAGAAAGTGGGGCTGCTCTATCCCAACACTGCCGACGGCCAGGCCTGGGCCGACGAGAAGACCGGCGGGCCGTTCTTCTTCAAGCGCGCCGGCTACGAATACACCATGCCCGGCATGTTTCAGGCTGGCTCGGAGGATTACACCCAGCAGATCAGCGAGTTCAAGAAGTTCGGCGCCGAGATCTGTGCCGGCCAGGCCACCTCGCCCGATTTCACCAACTTCTGGAAGCAGGCTCTGCAGCAGGGCTTCAATCCCAAGATGTGCACTGTGGGCCAAGCCCTCAACTTCGCCGAGACCGCCAATGCCATCGGCCCCACGGTCATCGGGCTCACCACCGAGATCAGCTGGCACCCCGCCTACCCGTATGTGAGCTCGCTCACCGGACAGACCTGCCAGCAGATCGCCGACGCCTACGAGGCCGACACGAAGCGGCAGTGGTCGGCGGAGCTGATCTTCTTCTCGCTCATGGAATGGTATGTCGCCGCGCTCAAGGCCATCTCCGAGCCGGAAGACAAAGAAGCCATCCTGACCGCGCTCACCACCACGAAGGTGGAGACCATCTACGGTCCGGTGGACTTCACCGCTCCAGTGGACATGACGGCCGAACTGGAAGTGACTCACCCGGTGCCCAACTGCCTGCGCATGCCCACCGCCGCCGGCCAATGGCTCAAAGGTGAGAGGTGGGATTACGAGAAGTATCTTGTGTCGAACAAGTTCGTCCCCGGCGCCAAGATCACGAAAGAGGTCCAAGCCATCCAGTACTCCTAGCCCCTTCCTAGCCGCTTTCCTGAACGCCCCCTCAAGGAAGGCGACCCCTTGGCCGCGCGGAAACGCCTCTGGCGTTTCCGCGCGGCCCTTCTTGTCAGTGTGCCTGCCCGCGCGCAGTGTGGGGCGGCTGAGGTGCGCGCATCTATCAGCAATCATCTTCATGCTATAATTAGAATCTATTAAATGATGCTACTGATCCCCCCACCCGCGGAGATAACGACATGTTGAGGCGAGTTGTATAAGGTCGGAGATATGGTCGTCTACGGGCGGATCGGCATCTGCAGGGTGGAGGCCGTCGGAGCGCCCGCCCTTTCCGGGGCGGACGAGAGCAAGGATTACTACACGCTCTCCCTCGTGCATCGTGACGGACGCGTCTATGTTCCCGTGGACACGCGGGTCTCCATGCGCCCGGTCATGTCGCGTGAGGCCGCCTTGACCCTCATCGAGCAGATCCCTTCCATCGACGAGTCGGCCTTCGATGCTCGTGACATGGGAGCGCTCAAGCAGCACTACGACTCCCTTCTCGTCTCGCACGACTGCGCTGATCTGGTGCATGTCATCAAGAGCGTGTACGTCAAGCGGCGCGCCCTCGTGGGCAGCGGCAAGAGCCTCGGGCAGGTGGAGGCTCAGTATATGAGACAGGCCGAGGAGATGCTCTACGACGAGCTCTCGGTAGCGCTCGATATCCCCCGGGGCGAGGTGCAGGGCTACGTGGAGGATGCTGTGAGCGCGCTCGCCGACTCCTCCGCCTGCTAGACGCGCCGACACACGCGCGATACACACCGTGGTGCGAGTGACCTACATCCCCGAGGACTTGGGCACTGAGCTGGAGGCCCCTTCGGGCTACTACGTGCCCCGCGAAGAGGTGTTCCTGGACTACGAGGGAAGGCGTCTGCTCTACATCCTGGGGACGATGTGCGTCGAGGCCTCGTGTTGTGGGATCGGGCGGTGGAACTACGTGCGCGTGCACGGCTTCGTGGCCGGCCCTGGGTCCCAGAAGGCCGAGCGACAAGAACAGCTGCGCATCGAAACCATCGAGGACGAGGACGAGAAGCAGGCGCTCACCAAGCTCATCCTGGCCCGGCATCCGGGCGCAAGGGTGGAATTTCGCTGACGTCCTTTGCGCCGAGGGCGCGTGAGTAAGTGGCGGCTGTTTGGGTAGAATGGGGTCCCGACCGCGAAGGAGGAGTCCATGATCACCCTGTCGCTCAAGGATGGGTCCGCACCGCTGGGCACCATCGACGAATCCGACCTGCGCTTCCTCATCGACAACCTCGTGGAAGAGGACGAACAGGACACCGATTACTACATCTCTCCTCTGACCATCGACATGTTGGAGCAGAACGGGGCCAGCGCGGCGTTGCTGGAGCTGCTCAGGACGGCCGTGGGCGAGTCGGACGGGGTGGACGTCGTCTGGTACGAGAGCTGAGGCCGGCCAGCACGACCGCCGCGTAGATACCGAAACAGATCTGCAGCAGCGGTTCGTCCCTGAGATCGGCACCCAGCACCAGGCCGTGCGCGAGGACGACGAAGAAGATGAGGTAGTTCAGCCTGTGGATCCAGCGCCAGTATCTCCGCAACCGGGTGCGCAGCAGGGCGGCGGCGATCGCCAGGGCCAAGAGGACGAGCGCCACCGGGCCCAGCCACACCGGGATCGTGTCGTAACCGACGATGCCGAAGCCCAGGGCCATGACCCCATGGGCCAGTGCCAGCGCGAAGCCGGCGATCCCGACGGCCTTGTGGAAGCGGTGGACAGCGCGCGGGCGGAAGACCGTTCCGAACCAAGGCCGGAAGGCCCCAGTGACGATGTTCACGAACAACAGGGTCAGGGCCCACAGAGCCCCCATGCGCAGGGCCGTCCACAGCCCATCGGCGGAGGCGGTGCCGGAGAGGCCCACAGCCAGCGGCGGGATGGCCAGGGCCCCTACGCCGGCGGCCGTCAGTCCGGAACGAAGCAGGAGCCTGCCCACGCCCTGCGTCACTCCGCCAGTCCCCCGACCACCGGCATGGCCTCCAAGAGAGCCCTCATGTTGGAGGGAGCCTGCGCGAGTTCCTGCGAGAGGTCTTTGCCTGCGGCGGCGCCCAAGCCGCATCTGGTGTGCACACCTTCCCGCCAGTCAGCGCTGTCGGTGACGTCATACACCACGCCATCGGCGGCTACGTAGGCCGGACGGCCGTCTTTGCCGTCGAATCCGGCTAGTTCGGATAAGGTGAAGGTCTTGCTCTGGGCACTGGACGCGGTCGTGCCCGGACCAGGATCATCTGCTCCGCACCCCGCTGTGCTACCGGCCAGGAGCAGCGCAAGGGTTGCTATGAGCAGCAACTGCAAGAGCACGATGCTCGAAGCACGAGTGGGCCTCATGGTGCTTTACCTCCTTCGATGGAGAGTTCAGACCGGCGCGAGCCCGGCCGCCCGGAACACCTTCTCGATGTTCGAGAACGGACGGCGTGTCCTGAGCCTGTATGTGCCCGAAGCGGTGACGATGGTCACCTGGTCGGGTGCGGCGCGGACCTCGTCCACCATGCCGGTCCGGAGCCGCAACTCCTTGATGTCGGAGCGGTCGATGGCGAAGTTGCCGGGCGATTCGGCCAACGCCTCCCCGGGGGTGATTTGGTAGTAGGTCTCGTGGATAGTCGCCGGCGCGCTCATCTGCGCGCGCCACCGTCTCCACACGCTCTTCCCCTCGGCTCTGGCTGCGTCACGTGCGCCTGCTGCGGCAGCGGATACCTTGTCCCTGGTCAGTTCGGCGAAGACGAGGCGGCTGTCGGTGATGATGAGCGAGTACGTCTTGTGCCGGGTGGTCATCACCCCGCCGGCACGGGTGAGGT
Organism: Thermoleophilia bacterium; assembly: GCA_040772905.1. Classification (GTDB taxonomy): domain Bacteria; phylum Actinomycetota; class Thermoleophilia; order RBG-16-64-13; family RBG-16-64-13; genus JAXGXJ01. The sequence continues at coordinate 10,466 of JAXGXJ010000016.1, forward strand.
CGCCTATGACCGCCAGGACGCGCTCGTCGGTGGAAAGCGCAGGTGCCGTGGTCTCCGTCACGCTGATGCTCCCGGCCGGATTCCCGCTAGCGCGAGAAGGCGTTCCGTACCTCGCGGCGGGACAGGTAGTAGGCGACGATCAGAGGCAGGATGATGGCGGGCAAGGACGACCAGTAGAAGCCGTCGAAGATCATCTGCACGACGACGGCCACGATGGTGAGGATCGACAGGATGAGGAGCGCGGCCCATGACCACCGTTTGAGTCCCAGGAACGAGAGCGCGAACACCAGATACACCACGGCGATGATGATCAACACCACCCCGGCTCCGATGGCACGACCCCCCGCCAGGTCGGGATCGATCCCCAGGATGCCGGTGATCCCCAATCCTCCTACACCCAGCGCCGTCAGCCCGGCCAGGAGTTCGATGATGGCGCCGATCAGGGCCAAGATGCCTATGATCCACACACCCAGCGGTCGTTTCATGGTGCCCCCTTCGTGTCCGGCATGGGCCCAACCAACTCCGGTTCGATGATATCGCAGCGCGGGCTCGTCGCGCGACGCGGACGAGGGCCGACGCCCATGCGCCTGGGTCGAGCCCGGTTTGGGCCCGAGGGGGCTTGGGTAGGAGGCCGGACAGACGAGTAGTCTCACGCACGCACCAAGGAGGAGCGGGGATGAGTGGGGACGATTCACACATGACCGCGTGGACAGGCCTGGAAGTCGTAGATTCCGACGGCCGGCAGGTCGGCACCGTGGAGAGCGTCCGCCACGGCGAAGGGGCGGGGGACGTGAGGTGGGTGGTGGTGGAGAGCGTCGCCAAACTGGGAGATAAGCTCATCATCCCCGCCGAGGAGGTCCGGCAGAGCGGAGATCGCCTGACTCTGCCCTACACGGCGGCGCGGATCGTCGACGCGCCCCGAGCCGCTGACGTCGATTCGCCCACCGAGGAGGAGAAGAGCCGCATCTGCCGCTACTACGGTCTCGTCTACGGTGCCGACCAGAAGCGGCCCGCTGAGGGCTGCGAAGAGATGCCCGACAACCGGCCGGCCGGTTAGTGTGCGTCCGGCGCCCAGCCGCTAGAAGGCGCCCAGCTGACAGGGCTTGACCTTGAGCCCCAACGACTCGCAGGCCGAGGCCACCGCCATCTTCGTGACACCCAGGGCTGCCGCGATCTCCCAGCAGGAGAGACAACTTATCACTCCGTCGACGGTGCGCTCGTCGAGCGCCCCACGCAGTGACGCAGCGATGTCGGGCGCCGGTCTGACGATCCTTTTCTCCGGGGAATAGCCGAACAGGCCCATCTGGCATTCCACGATGCGGTATTCCAGCAGATCGGCGGTCTTACCCACCTCGGCAGGGGGGACCGCGAAGGCCGAGGCGATCTCATGCGCTGTGGTGCAGGATAGGAGGCCGTCCGGGGCTTTCTGCTCGAGGGCCTCGGCGAGCGCCGGGTCGTAAGTGGTGCCCTTGGGATGTTTGATGCTGTAGTGTCCGGCGTCCTCCCCCGTCATCAGAGCATCCTCGTGGGGTCGGCCTGGCGCGGGGTCTTGACCACCAAGAAGCGGAAGTCGTCGTCGCCCTCGTTGAACAGGCGATGCGGGACGCGGGCCGGACTGTCGATCAGCATGTCCGGTCCCACTTCTTCGACCTCGCCGCCTATCTCCACTTTGCCGATGCCCTCGATCACGTAGAAGAAGGCGTCCACCGGAGTGAGGTGCAGCTTAAGAGTCTCGCCGGGTTTGAGCGTGATCATGGTCACCTGCACGTGCTCGGTGCTGTGGAGGCTGCGGGCGTCCACGCCGTGCGGGTTGTCGCTGCGGGCGGCTTCGAGCGCCTTGACGATGTTCATAAGCCTCTCCTGTTGCCGACGACATGAGCGGTGCGAACGCGAGGCGGCTCGCGTTCGCACCGCTCATGGTACCCCTATCGCGGCCCCACCGAGCAGTGGTGCTCAGCAGGGGGAGAGGCCGGGGGTCGTTCTCTCTAGGGCTGGAAGGGGACTCCGGGGGGCACGTCCCAACCAGAGCCGTCGGGGATCCCATCGCCGGACTGAGGTGCAGCGCCTGGTCCGGACATCGGCGCGGAGGCGCTGGGACCGGCGGGGCCGCCCAGAGCTACAGCCGTGAGGCTCATCACCAGCAGGAGTGTCAAAATCACCACTGCCACCACTCTCTTGGCGCTTCGACTACGCATGCGCTGCTCCTTCCAGGAAAGACTCGTTGCCTTGGCGCGATACCACCTTCTTCTATCGGCTCGTCGTTGCCATCACTTGAGACCGCGCCCGGGAGAGAAGAGACGGGGCCGCGTGATGCGGCCCCGTCCGTCCATCGACCTCATGGCTCGCAAGTGGCACTCGGCCCCTGCGAAGATGCGAATGATCTAGCTGTACTGCATGGGCTCCGGGTCGGACTGCACGGTGACCATGGGGGCTTCGGCGTTGCCCACGATGAAAGGCTCGAACTTGTAGGTCTCGCCCTTGCGCCACTGCACCGCGCAGTAGGGCTGCTTGTACACGTTGGGATTGGGATGCTTACCCGCGGGGTCGATGGCTTCGGTGAAGTCGATCGGCCCGCCGCAGGTCTCCATCTTGGTGCCGCGGATCGCCTCGGCCACCGTGGCCTTGTCGTCGATGTCGCTGGCTCGCTTGAAGGCGTCCACGGCCCACTCGAACTTGGCATACTGGCAGACGGCCGAGGTCCACTGCAGGTTGGTGAAGGCGGTGTACTCGTCGGCCAGCTCCTGGCAGGTCATGCCCGTGAGCGAGTCTTTGAACGGCCAGGTGGGATGCCAGTTGCCCTCGCCCAAGAGGCCGTAGCCGATCTCACCGATGGCTTCCAGCGACTGGGGATAGCCCAGGCACTTACCGCTGCTGGCGATCTTGGGCTGCCAGCCCTGCTGGTGGGCCTGTTTCCAGAAGTTGGTGAACTCGGACGGGTTGTTGGTGCCGCAAAGGATCTCGCATCCCTGCTTCTTGAATTCCGAGATCTGCGCTGTGAAGTCTTCGGCGCCGGGCTGATACAGGCCGGGCAGGATCATCTCATAGCCGTTGGCCTTCAGCACCACAGGAGCACCGGTCTCTTCGTTGAGCCAGCCTTGGGCGTCGGCGTCGTTGGCGAACAGCATGCCGACTTTCTTGTTGTTGGGGATTTTGTTGTAGACATCCATGAAGACGTTCATGGCCTGCTCGGAACCCAGGAAGAGGCCATAGGTCCACTTGAAGCCCTCGGCCGGCGCGTTGCGGCCGAAGTAGAAGGTCTGCCACGGGCTGAGACTGCCCAGGAAGGGCGTCTCGAGGGCTTCGCACTGGTCGGCGGTCGGATCGACGGTGTCGGGGGTACCCGAGGCGACGATCATGTCGCAGCCGTCATTGGTGATCATGTCGCCGGCCACCTGGGCGGCACGGTTGGAGTCGGACTGGCTGTCGCGCACGATCAGTTCGAACTTGTGCCGTTTGCCATCGGCGAAGGCGATGCCCTCACCCACGGCCTTGGTGGCATGGTCGACCCACCACTTGTCCACCACGCCGTACATGGCGAGGCCGCCTGTCTGCGGCGACACCACGCCGATCTTGATGGGCCGCCCGCCTTCCGCGCCCGCGGTGGTCTCGGTGCCGCCCCCGGCCGTGGTGTCGGTCGTACCTGCGACCGTGGTCTCGGTCGTGCCGCCCGCTGCGGTGGTGGTAGCTTCGCCATCGTCACCGCAGGCTGCCAGCAGCCCACCCAGTCCCGCTCCTACGCCTACGGCGGCACCGGCGATACCGGCCATCTTCAGGAAGTCGCGACGGCTTACAGTTCTCTCTTCACTCATATTCAGCCCCTCACTACTCGTGGGTCACCCCGTTCGACTGGGTGTAACGATACACCAAGTGAGCGCTCACTCAAAGCGAATCGAGGCCGGACCTGCAATGTCCCGGCGAGGTCCCTCGCTCGATCGGGGAGAGGCTCTGAGCAGGTCGGCGCGCGCTATATCCAGCGTGCGAGAAGCCCCGTCTACGAGATGCAGACCTTCGTGGCCAACTCCTGTGTGAGGACCCTGGTGGTCTCGGAGTAGTCGATGGGCAGATCGATGAGGTGGACTCCCGGCGTGTTCACGCACGTGCGGAGCAGCGGCAGCAGTTCATCGGTGCCGGTGACGCGATGTCCCTGGGCTCCATAAGCGTTCGCGTATTGCACGAAGTCCGGGTTGGCGTAATCCACGCCGCACGCGGCGAAGCCAAGGTTCTCCTGCTTCCACTTGATCATGCCGTAACAGCCGTCGTTCAAGACCAGGACCACCAGGTCGAGCTTCAGGCGTACCGCGGTCTCCAACTCTTGGCTGTTCATCATGAAACCACCGTCGCCGCAGATGGCCATGACCTTGCGTTCGGGGAAGACCAACTTGGCGGCGATGGCCGAAGGCAGGCCCGCGCCCATGGTGGCAAGGGCATTGTCCAGCAGCACGGTGTTGGGCGCCAGGGCCGGGTAGTTGCGGGCGAACCATATCTTGTAGGTGCCGTTGTCCAAGGCCAGGATGTCGTCGGTACCCATCGCCCTCCGCACGTCCGCGACCACTCGCTGGGGGAAGACGGGGAAGCTGTCTTCGTCTGCACGCTCCGCGATCTTCTGGTCCGCATAGGCCTTCACCCGCATGGAGTAGGAGAAATCCCAATGCGCCTGCGGCTGGATGCGTTCGGAGAGCAACCACATGGCATGCGCGATATCACCCACCACCTCGTGCTGAGGGAAGTAGATCTCATCCACCTGGGCCGGGGAGAAGTTGATGTGGATGACCTTGGGCCTCTTCGAGGTCATGAAGAAGGGCGGCTTCTCGATGTCGTCGTGACCGACGTTGATGATGAGGTCCGCCCGGTCCACGGCGCAGTGCACGTAATCCAGGTCTGACAGTGCCGCCGTGCCCAGACACAACGGGTGGTCCTCGGGGATGACCCCTTTGCCCATCTGTGTGTTGAAGAAGGGAATGCCCGTACGTGTGGTGAAGAGCAGCAGCATGTTCGACACGCGCTTGCGGTTGGCGCCGGCGCCAACCAGCAGCAGAGGGGACCGAGCCTGCTCGATGAGAGCGCAGGCCATGGCCACCGCTTTCTCGTTGGCGTCGGGGCGGCGCACCTTGTGGACAGAGAAGGGTTTGGCGGACGTCCGTTCGCGGGCCACATCCTCGGGCAACTCCACGTGTACGGCACCGGGACGCTCGGCCTCGGCCATCTTGAAGACCTGGCGGACGATCGCGGGCACACGATCGCCGCTCGCGACCGTGCAGGTGTGCTTGGTGATGGGCTTCATCATGCCGATGGCGTCGACCATCTGGAAGTGGCCCTGCTTGCTCGCGTGGATGGGCTTCTGCCCGGTGATCACGCACATGGGCATGGCTCCCAACTGTGCGTAGGCCACGGGCGTGACGAGGTTGGTGACACCGGGGCCCAGAGTGGCCAACGCGACTCCGGGCAGACCGGTGAGACGGCCTACGGTCGCCGCCATGAACCCCGCACCCTGCTCGTGCCGGGTGGCGATGAACTCGATGGAGGACTCACGCAGCGAGTCCATGAGGTCCAGAGTCTCCTCACCGGGAACACCGAACACGTACTTGACGCCCTCGTTCTCCAGGCAACGGACGAACAGGTCGCTGGCTCTCATGGCTACCTCTCAGATGGCGAAGCTCGATCGTATACCACCATATGGTACAGGAGCCCGGCTTTCGCCGTCCTAGCCTGCGGAGTTGATGTCTCGGGCGATTTCCTCGATACGCATACCGTATCCTGTCCCCGGAACAGCCCAGCGGCCATCGAGGTGGGTGAGCACCGACGCCGCGCCTCGGGGGGTGACCATGTCGAAGCGCGGATCCACTGCGCTGTTGGCCCAAGGCACGGGGCTCGACACATAGACATAGGCCACCATATGGGCCACGTGAGCCATGACACCGGCCTCGGCCGTCACGAACGTCACGCCCGGCTCACCCCCACCTGTTGCCCCGATGCCGGCGTAGTTGTTCTGCTCCGGGTACACGCTTCCCCCGTACCTGCCGTAGCCGGTCTCGTGAAGCATCTGTGCCCACAGCAGGTCGGCGCGCAGTCCGGCCTCGGCACAGTAGCGGACATAGTACTCGGCGAGCACCGGCGCGGGCACGGTGAAGCGCGGAGAGGGGCAGACGCCCAAGAGGTACGATGCAAGCCGTTCGGGTGTACCGCTCCACACGCCCATGAGCGGCGTCTGCCCGTCGGTGAGCACCACGTCCGTCACCGCCCCGTCCGGGGCCGGTGCAGAGGCCGTCACGTGCGGCGCAGCCGTAGCCCCCAGGGTGGTGGTGGGAGTCTCCACCGTCGCGGTGCTGTCCGTCGATCGCCCCTGTTCGGCCATGATCCGGGCGTGTTTCGCCGCCGACTGGGCCCGTCTGATCTCGGACGGGCTCAGGGTCGGCTCTGTGGACAGCGAGACAGCCCCGGGGGGAACGGGCAGGAGGATGGCTGCGGTGGGTGCTGTAGAAGCGCCGCCGCCGCAACCTGAGGCGCACAGGCACGTCAGGGCCGCCGCGATCGACCACATCAGCACGATGATCTTGTTGCGTCGCATGTGTACCACCCCGGCGGCGGGACTTTCGTCGACCGGAACGCGTCGGTCCGCTGCCGCTGCCATCTAGCGTGAGGGTATCATCGGGTCGGCCGATCGATGGTGCCGGCGCGCTGCCGAGGGGGCGCAGTGCGGGCTCCGATCGCGGCCCACTTGAAGGAGGACTTGTGGCTTCATCTGCAGCATACACGTCGTCTGTGCGGCGCTGGGCGCGACCCCTGGCCGCTCTGGTGCTGGCTCTCGCCTGGATCGCGATCGCGGGGGTCGGCGGTCCCTACTTCGCGCGCATCGCCGAGGTGGCGACGAACGAGCAGGCGTCCTACCTGCCCAGCAGCGCCGAGTCGACCCAGGTGCAGCGGCGGCTGACCGAGTTCTACGGTGGCGACACCATCCCCGCCGTTGTGGTGGCCGAGCGGAGCGGTGGACTGACCGACGATGACCTCAGATGGTTGGGGGAGCAGTCCGAAGAGCTGCCGCGGCAGGTGGCGGCCGTCGTGGGGGGGACGTCGCCGTTCATCCCCTCAGACGATGGCGAGGCTGCTCAGATGTTCGTGCCCTTGTCGGCCGAGGAAGAGGTCCGGGGCGCTGTCGCCGACCTGCGCGCGGCGCTGGAGGGGGCTCCGGACGGTCTGGGGGTGTACGTCACGGGCGCGGCCGGGCTGACTGCAGATCTCAGCAACGGGTTCGCCGGCGTGGACGGTCTGCTGCTGCTGGTGGCGGTCTTGGCCGTGTTCGTCATCTTGGTCGTGGTCTATCGCTCTCCGCTGCTGCCGGTGTTGGTGTTGCTCGTGGCCATGAGCGCGTTGTGCGCAGCTGTGCTGCTGAACTTCTATCTGGCCAGGGCGGGTGTCTTCAAGATCAACGGCCAGGTGCAGGGGATCCTGTTCATCCTGGTGATCGGGGCGGCGACCGACTACTCGCTTCTCTACGTGTCTCGCTTCCGAGAGGCGTTGCGTGGCGATGACTCGGCTTGGAAGGCGACCAGGATGGCCTGGAAGGGGTCGGTGGAGGCGATCGTGGCCTCGGGAGGCACCGTCATCGCCGGACTGTTGTGTCTGCTCCTGTCCGACCTCGCTTCGAACAAGGCTCTGGGACCGGTGGCGGCGCTGGGCATCGTGTTCGCCGTGTTGGCCGCGCTGACCTTCCTGCCCGCCGTGTTGCTCCTGGCCGGTCGCGCCGCGTTCTGGCCGCGTCGTCTGCGGAGGAGCGATGGTCAGACCGTCGCAGGCGCCGGGGGTGTCTGGATGCGGATCGCCGCGACGGTGCACAGAAGAGCTCGGCTCATGTGGGTGGTAGTGGGCATCCTCCTGGCACTGGGCTGCGTAGGGCTTGTGGGTCTCGATGCCAGTGGGGTCCCGGCAAGCGATCTGGTGATCGGGGGATCGTCGTCTCGTGATGGCCAGAACGTCCTGGCTGCTCATTTCCCCGGCGGCTCGGGCCAGCCGCTGCAAGTGATCGTCCCCCAGGCCAAGCTGAACGATGCGGCCGAGGTCGCTTTGCGCGACAGCCGGGTGAGTAGTGTATCCGTCGTCTCGGGCGATTCACCCAGCGGCTCCATCCCCATCCCCATCCCCACGCAGGGGCCGTTCGCCCAGGCGACTCCTACCGTGGCCGGTGGCGACGTGATGCTGCAGTTCACTCTGGTCGACAAGGCCGACTCCTTGGAGGCGGAGCAGGTGGTGGTCGATATGCGGACCGCTTTGCGCTCTGTCGATCCCTCCATCGTGATAGGAGGGGCCACGGCGCTCGACCTCGACACCAATATCACCAGCACTCGCGACCGCAACCTCATCATCCCCGTGGTGCTCGCGGTGATCACCATCATCCTGATGATCCTGCTGCGCAGCATCGTGGCGCCGCTGGTGTTGATGGTGACGACGGTGCTGAGCTTCGGTACCGCGCTTGGTGTCTCCAGCCTCATCTTCAATCATCTGTTCGACTTCCCCGGTGCCGACCCGTCGGTGCCGCTCTATGGGTTCGTGTTCCTGGTGGCCCTCGGCATCGACTACAACATCTTCCTCATGACGCGCGTGCGCGAGGAGTCGCTTCGACACGGTACTCAGCAGGGTGTGTTGCGCGGGTTGGTGGTGACCGGCGGTGTGATCACCTCGGCGGGCATCGTGTTGGCGGCGACGTTCGTCGCGCTGGCGGTCATACCCATATTGTTCTTGGCCCAACTGGCCGTCATCGTGGCCTTCGGGGTGCTTCTGGACGCCTTGGTGGTGCGGGCGCTGTTCGTCCCTGCCCTGGTACACGACATAGGCGACAGGGTGTGGTGGCCTGTGCGACTAGAGCGGCCAGACGAGTAGTATCAAGGGGATCGACACCGCGATCACCACGACGCTGAGCGGCAGCCCCATCCGCCAGTAGTCTCCGAAGCGATAGCCCCCGGGAGCCATGACCAGCATGTTGGATTGGTGCCCGATGGGAGTGAGGAACGCGCTCGAGGCTCCGACAGCCACAGCCATGAGGAACGGATCGGCCGACACACCCATGCCTTCGGCCAAGGCCAGCGCCACCGGGGCCGCCAGCACCGCGGCTGCAGCGTTGTTCACCACATTGGAGAGGAGCATGACGGCCACCATGAGGATGGCCATGGTGACGACGCTCGGCACAGACCGCCCGACAGTGAGCAGGCCGTCGGCGATGAGCTGAGTGCCTCCCGTCGCCTCCAAGGCTTGACCGACGGGCAGCATGGCCGCCAAGAGGACGATGATGGGCCAGTCAACGCTCTTGTAGACATCACGCAAGGGGACCAGCCCCGCGAGCACCATGACCACGACTGCGGCCATGAGCCCCACTGCCGCGGGGACGAGGTCCAGGGCAACGGCCGCCAGGGCGATGATGAAGAGCACGCCGGCCAGAAGGATCTTGCGCGGTCGACCTATGTCGAGGCGTCGAGAGGCGAGCGGCAGGCAACCCAGCACCTTGAGCGTCGCCTGCAGTTCGTCTTCCCGTGCTTGGACCAGGAGCACGTCTCCGGCGATGAAACGGGTGCGTCCCAACTCTTGGTGCAGTCTGTGGCCTCTGCGGGCCATGGCGAGCACGTTGAGGCCGTAGCGCTCGCGCAACTGCAGCCGGCTGGGAGTGGTCCCGATGAGGAGCGAACCAGGCGCGACGACGACCTCGGCCAGAGTAAGGTCGCGCGTATCTCGGTCGCCGTTGCTCCTCTCGTCATCTCCTCGCTCGCTGGCGGGACTCTCGTCGCCGGACGATCCGTCGTCCTCCTCGGCTTTCCCGGCCATCTCCAAGTCGGTGACGTCCAGTAGGGCTTTCAGGCCGTCGGTCTCGGCCTCCACTGTCAGGACATCGCCGGGCTGCAGGACCTCGTAGGTGGAGGGCATCTCCCAGCGCCGCTCGCCACGCTGGAGGGCGATAACCAGGACGTCGGCCTCATCCTCCACCTTGGCCATGAGTTCGTAGATGGTCTTCTTCGCCGATTCAGAGTCCTCCGGCACCACGACCTCGGCCATGTAGTCCTCTATCTCGAAGAGATCCTTCGAGACGCTGTCACGCTCACGCTTGGGCATCAGCCGCCATCCGACGAACGCGATGAACACCACTCCCACCACCACCACGCCGATGCCCACGGGCGTGAAGTCGAACATGCGAAAAGGAGCCGCGCCGGCTTGAGCCCGATATTCGGCGATGATGATGTTGGGCGGGGTGCCGATCATGGTGAGCATGCCCCCCAACAAGGACCCGAAGGCCAGGGGCATCAAGAGGAGCGAGGGAGACCGCCCCGACCGGCGGGCCATGGAGATGGCCACGGGCATGAGCAGCGCAAGTGCTCCCACGTTGTTCATGAACGCTGAGCAGATCGCGACCAAGCCGGTCAACGTGGCCACCTGCACCCAGGACCGGTCTCCCACCCGGTTCAAGAGCCTGGACACCGCGTCTACCACGCCCGCGTTGGAGAGCGCCTGGCTGATGATGAGCACCGCGGCCACCGTGACCACGGCGGGGTGGCCCAGGCCCATGAACACCTGGCCGGCCGGCACGTAGCCGGCGATGGTCAGGACCAAGAGCGCCCCGAGCGCCACCAGGTCGTAACGCCAGCGGTTCCAGATGAACAGTCCCAGCGTCGCCGCCAGGACAGAGAACACGACTATCTGGCCGGTGCTCATGGTTCACTCAACGTCGCGGGTCTCCGGGTGTGACCTCTGGACGCCGGCCGGACGGCCGGTGATGTCGTTCGTACCTGAGATTAGAGCCGGCCCGAAGAAAGCGCAATACGGGACCATCGGCTGAGCTCGATGCTGTGGGTCAGAAGTCTATCCCCGCCTGGGCCAGCATGCCGCTATCGAAGGGATGGCGCACCTTCACCATCTCGGTGACGCTGTCTGCTGCCTCCACAAGGAGCTTCGGCGCACGCCGCCCGGTGAGGATCACGTTCACGTGTGGGGCGCGGTCGCCGATGGCGGCGGTCACCTCTCGGACGTCGATCCAGTCGAAGCTGATGGGGAGGGTGATCTCATCGAGCACCAACAGCCGGTAGTCGCCTTTGCGAAGCTCTTCGGCGGCGCGCGCCCAGGTGGCGCGCGCGAGGTCGCGGGATCTTCCGGGGTGGGGATGGCGGACGAAACCGTCGCCGCCCTTGAGCCACTCCACACCCAGGTAGCGGAACATGCGCTCTTCTCCTGTCTCCCAAGAGTCAGACTTGAGGAACTGTATGACACCCACCCGCCATCCTTGCGCAAGGGCGCGCATGATGACGCCGAACGCAGCGGTGGACTTGCCCTTGCCGTCGCCCGTGTTGAGGAGTACCAGGGAATCGTGAGTGGGAGTGTGCATCTGTTCAGCCATAAAAAAACCTCCGCATGAGCGGAGGGAGGTGGTCTGGTGACGGCGTGTCACCCGAACCGCCCCTCCTCCGAGGGCCGCATTCGTTCGGTATGACACAGGCGACCTGGCTAGCCCATGAGGGCATCACAGTTGCGGGACAGCACCGGGATCTCACCGGCTTTCGCTGCTGCCATACCGGCCGGGTGGCTGCATCCGCCCGGCGCTCCCATGATAGCGAGGGGGGACGGGGCTCGCAAGCGGAGAGAGCCCAGCCTCACGCCCCGGGCATGCTCACGGCTTGTAGCACTCGCCGGGGATGGGTACCTCCGGCCAGTCCACAGTCTCCTCCTTGTAGAGTTCCCTGTAGGCGTCCCAGGCGTGGAGACTGTGCATGGCGATGTTCGCGTCGAGGATGCAGTCGTCGTAGGCACAGCGCAGCTTCTCCTCCAACGCATCGTCGATGATGCAGTCGCCTTGGTGCATGGCCCGGCCGCATGAGGGGCAGTACACGAAGGCGTCGTCCGAGGTGTCCTCGGTCACACTGTGAGAGGCCTTCTCGGGTTGTGCGAGTTCGCGGAGACGTCTTGGCATGGCGGGTCCTTCCCTCAGGTCGCTCAAGTTGACGCCGCCGGGCCGCGGCGGGTCGTCGGTACACGCTCTGTTACTTCCCCGTTCGTCTCCTGTGCATTCATGCGCCGGTGCCGTTGCGCAGGCGCGAGGCCAGCAGGCGGGCCCTGCTCTCGATGCCCTTGAGGTCGCGTTCGGTGGGAAGACCACGTATGTCCCCCATCCTACCCAGGGTGCTCGCCTCCAGGTCTCCGTGGAACTCGGCCAACACATACCATTCGTCCAGCACCGAGAAGCCGAGGTGCTCAAAGAACTGGCCCGCGTACTTGCCCGCGGGAACGGCCTCTCTGATGCCGGTGTGCGGACCGGAGTAGGTGCAGAAGATCAGGGCATGTTTGCCGGGCACAGATGGTGCGTAGGGGATGACGCGACCCTCGGCCCGGTAGTGGGCGAACCGCCTCCTGAGGAAGTCGTCCACGGGCTTGGGCGGATGCCAGTTATATGATGGAAAGCCCACACACACCAGGTCGTATGCGAAGAAGTCCAGATCGCCTGCTTCCTTGACCCGCAGCAGATCGACGTCCAGCCCTCCCGCCGCGAGTCCCGCGTGGATGCGGACCGCTACCTTCTCGGTGTTGCCGGTGTGCGACCAGTACAGCACGACAGCTCTTCTCATGGCGCTCTCACTCAATCCCATGCTCGCATCTCTCCCGTTTAGATTCTCCTCGGCCCGGCCAGGCCTCGGCGGGGCTTCGAACGGAGATCCAATAGTACGACTCTCGGTACGACTCTTCAGCGAAGCGCGGGAACGCCGCTCCCCGTGGTGAGTTTGAAAACATCTCGCCGGGCATTTACAATGGCATAACAGTTAAGAGACCTTAATCTTTTTCCCTGGGAAAGGATGCCGATGGAGAACTCACAGTATGCAAAACACGTGATCAAAGAACCCTGGCAGACCTTCGACAGAGATGGCAGGAAGGTCTTCGAGGGCTTCTTCTGTACGCCGCAGGAACTCAACACCAGTTGCCAGTACCTGTATTCCATCGTCAAAAGGGAACACGTCAACGAGGCCACCCCGCACGTCCATCAATTCCCTGTGGTGATGAACTTCTTCGGCACCGATCCCGAGAACATCCGCGATTTCGATGCCGAGATCTGGTTCTATCTTGGGGGAGAGCGGCAGGTCATCACCACTCCCGCCACCATCTCCATCCCAGCGGGACTGCCGCATTGCCCGCTGATCTTCAAGCGCGTGGGCAAGCCTGTCGCCTGGGTGGAGATCATGCTCACCGACGGCTACGAGCGCGAAGAAGTGGACATCCCCCTCACCCCCGATCCGGGGAAGCTGACTCCGAGTTTCGGACACTAGGTCGCCGACGCGGCTGTGCAGAACAGGCTGGGCCAGAGGCCTCCGATCTGTGATCGGAGGCCTCTGGCCTCATCGGGCCTGGGTCTTGCCCGGCGCGGAGCGCACCGGGTCGAGGTGCACGGACACACAGTCGACCTCGGGTAGCTCCAACAGGCTGAGGCGCACGCGCTGCTCCACGTCGTGCACGGTCTCGAAGCTCTCGTTGGAGTCGATCTCCAGATGGAGGCTCACCTGCAGATCGGGGCCGTTGAAGTACACCTTGACGTCGTGGACGGCATGCACCAGGTCGGGTGCGCACGCGATCTCCCGGATCTTCTCTGTCACATCGGCCGGTGCGGCCCGGCCTATGATGTAACCCACGTTCTCAGACAGTATCTCGTACGCGGTGTGCGCAACGAATGCCGACACCACCAGACTGAACACCGGGTCGGCCAGTCTCCAGCCGAGCATCGTGCCCCCGTAGCCGGCCAGCGCGGCCGCCGTCGCGAGGACGTCCGCCGCGGCATCCCTCCCCGCAGCCGCCACCGCAGGCGAATGGATCTGGCGGGCGTTACTGCGGGCCCGCCAGGCCACGTATCCCTTGACCGCCATGGCGCCCACCAAGACCGCGATCGTCCAGTGGTTGCTTTCCACCGTCTCCGGTTCGCGCAGGCCCCCTATGCCGCGTATGACCAACTGATAGGCCACGATGGCCACAGCCACGCCGATGACCAAGCTTATGAGCGGCTCCAGCCGGCGGTGTCCCTCGGGGTGACCCGGGTCGGCCGGCCTGAGAGAGAAGCGCATACCCACTACCAGCACGATGCTGTAGGCCGAGTCGCTGAGTGAGTTGAGCGCGTCGGCGGTGATGGCCAAGCTGCCCGTCAGTATGCCGACGACACCCTTGCCCAGCGCCAGCAGGACGTTGAGCGCCAGGTTGAGCAAAGTGAACCGTCGAGAGACCGAGCGTTTGATCGCCAGGCTCTCGAGGCGCCTCGCTTCTACCAGATCGTCGTCGCGCAGGGATGGTACCTCGGGTTGTTCCTCCTCGCTGTGACCCTCAGGTTCCATATGCTCGTATCACCGTTGCGGTCGTCTCACGGCGGCGCCCGCGTCAGGGCTTGACCAGGTCGCGCAGGGCGTCGATCTTGTCCTGGCCCAGCATCGGCACCGCATCGAGCTGGTCGACGCTCGTGAACGGACCGTGTTTCTCGCGGTAGGCGATGATCGCCTCAGCGGTCTTGGGGCCGATGCCAGGAAGCGCCTGCAGGTCGGCCAGCGTGCCTGTGGACAGCGAGACGATAGGCTGCAACAGGTACTCGTCGTCCTGGACGTGCACCAAGAACTCGCCCTCCCAGATGACCTTCTGGGTGGGGCGGCCTTTCTTGTCGCGACCGTGGACCTGCAGCGTCATCCGGGCGCCATCCTTGAGATAGCCCACCGGCGCATAGCAGTAGAAGCTGTTGGCCGGCTCCTTGTCCCACTGGCGCAGCTGGTTCATGGCTTCCGGCACCAGCGCCGGCTCTCCATTGATGAGACAACCGGCGGAGAAATCGGGTGACCAGTCTTCCCCAGGGCTGGGCTTCACGCGGAAGTTGATCTCCGCTCCCGCCCAGATGGCGTTCCCCCTGTCGAGGATGTCCTGCATACGTTCGATCTTCGGCGTTCCCACGAGTCTTGCCATGCCAGACCTCCGTCTTCATCGAACGGGACGAGTCGCCAATACCATACCCAATAATGCGGGAATCATGTGGGCGCTGTTCTCGCGGACGACATGAGCCCGGAGAAGCGGTGCGGGGTCAATGACGGCCGGGGAGCAGCGCCACCGGCTGCAGCCGCCGGAAGCGGGCCTTCTCCAGCATCTCCCGCGCGGTGAGGACGGCCAGCGCTACGACTATGAAGCCCATGCCCGCGCCCTCTGCGAGAGTGGGCTGCTCACCCAGTTGCAACCAGGCGGAACCCACTCCTACCACCGGGACGGCCAGACTGCCGAAACCGGCGGTGTTCACGGGCAGCTTGTCAAGCGCGTACAGCCACAGGAACCACGCGATGGCGTTGGCGGGGACTGCGCTGAAGACCAGAGACGAGATGAAACCGGCACTCCAGGTGGGCAGCCCCTCAGACGTGAGGAAATGAGCGGCGATCAAGGGGACCGAGCCGAAGATACCTTGCCAGGCGATGAAAGACAGGGGCTCGATCTCGCAACGGTTGCGAAGACGTTTGACGATGATGGAGGCGATCGCCCACGATACCCCCGCGGCTATCGCCAGCAAGCTGCTGGTCAAGCCTCTGAGACGCCACGGTTCGACGACGAACACCAGACCGGCAAGCGCGATGCCGATGGCTGCCCACTGGAGCCCCTTCACCGGCTCGCGCAGTAAGGGCCACGCGAGCAGCAGAAGCCAGAAAGGCATGGTGTAGGTGAGGAACGACACTTTGCCCACCCCACCCAAGTAGACTGCGCACATGGACAGACCTGCGGAGCCGGCCGTCTGGAACAGGCCGAAGAGAGCCGTCGAGACAGGGGCTTTGGGCAGCAGGGGCCGGCGGAGGACAGCCGCCACGACGAGGATGGACACGGCACCGAACATGTTGCGCAGCGCCGAGTAGGTGAAGGGCTCGGCGTCTTGGAGGCCCACCTTCATGACCACCCAGTTGTAGCCCCAAAGGAGCGCCACCAGGGCGAGTGCCCCGAAAGGCAGGAAGGAGGAACGCTCTTCTCTTAGTGTCATGCTCAGCTTCGGACCGGGTCGAGGGATACAGCCGTCGCTCGCGGCGATGGAGCGCAGGGCTTTTCCCGACCTCCCGAGGCGCGGGCAGGCCACAGCAGCCACTGACCAAGAGATGGACCCCCTCCATCAAGGCGATAGGCGTTATCGCCAGATTAGCACTTCCTGCTCACGGCGTGAGACGTGTTGATATGTGATCGATGCTCTTGGGATCAGAGGTCTCGCGCAGTGGCTACGTCGGGGGCGATTGCCTCCCAGGGAAGGGTGAGTTCGCCCAACCTCCAACGGGCGCGGGCGCCCCACCGCGGCCCCCCCCCCCCCCCCCCCGCGGGGGGGGGCGCGGCCCCGTTGTGCGTCTCACGATCGGCGGGCGGCTGCGCCGCCCGCGATCTCAGGTCAGACGTCTACGCTCAGTCCTGACCTACCTTGATGCGCATCCCGTAGAAGGAGCGGACCACGAAGTAGGCGGAGATCAGGAAGAACACCGCAGCCAGCACGTACGTGAGAGTCGAGCCGGTGGTCCCATCGGCGATGCTGACGGCCAATTCGACGGCCAGCAGACCGAACAGGGTGGTGAACTTGATGATGGGGTTCAGAGACACCGAAGAGGTGTCTTTGAACGGGTCGCCCACGGTGTCGCCCACGACGGCGGCGGCGTGCAGGTCGGTGCCCTTCTCCTTCAGGTCCACTTCCACGATCTTCTTGGCGTTGTCCCACGCGCCACCGGCGTTGGCCATGAAGATGGCCTGGAACAGACCGAAGATGGCGATGGAGATCAGGTAGCCGATGAAGAAGAACGGTTCGAAGAAGGCGAAGGCCAGCGTACCGAAGAACACGGCCAGGAAGATGTTGATCATGCCTTTCTGCGCGTACGACGTGCAGATGCCGACAACCTTCTTGCTGTCTTCGATGGAGGCCTTCTCGCCACCACCTTCGAGCTTGATATTGCGCTTGATGAACTCGACGGCACGGTAGGCACCGGTGGTCACGGCCTGCGTGGACGCACCGGTGAACCAGTAGATCATGGCGCCGCCCATGATGATGCCCAGCAGGAACGGCGGATGCAGCAGCGACAGCTTGTCAAGGTTGGACTCGAGACCCGCAGTCAGAGCCATGATGATGGAGAAGATCATCGTGGTGGCACCCACGACGGCTGTACCGATGAGCACCGGCTTGGCCGTGGCCTTGAAGGTGTTACCGGCCCCGTCGTTCTCCTCGAGGTTATGCTTGGCCACATCCCAGTTGGGAGCAAAGCCGAAGTCCTTCTTGATCTCGGCATCGACGTTGGGGATGGTCTCGATGGTGGAGAGTTCATAGACCGACTGGGCGTTGTCCGTCACCGGGCCGTACGAGTCGACGGCGATGGTGACCGGTCCCATGCCCAGGAAGCCGAAGGCCACCAGACCGAAGGCGAACACGGCCGGGGCGAGCATGATGCCGCCCTCGCTGATGTCGAAGCCGAACGTGCTGACGATGTAGCCGACACCCATGAGCACCATGATGGTGAAGCCCAGGTAGTAGCCGCTGAAGTTGCCGGCCACAAAGCCCGAGAGGATGTCAAGGGAAGGCCCGCCCTCTCTGGCGGAGGTGACGACTTCCTTGACGTGGGCCGACTTGGTGGAGGTGAACACCTTCACCAGTTCGGGGATGAGCGCGCCCGCCAGCGTACCCATGCTGATGATGATGGAAAGCAGCCACCAGTAGTTGGGATGCGCCTGACCGACGTCGGTGCTACCGCCGATGAGCAGGTAGGACACCACGAAGGTGAGGATGATGGAGACGATCGAGGTGAGCCACACGAGTGACGTGAGGGGACCCTCGAAGTTCATCTTGTCGGCGTTCTTACTACGCGCCTTGGTGATGGCCGCGTTGAGGAAGTAAGAGCCACCGCTGGAGACGATCATCATGACACGCATGGCGAAGATCCACACCAGCAGAGCCACCTGCATCATGGGCTCGGAGACGGCCAGCAGGATGAAGGTGATGAGGGCCACGCCGGTGACGCCGTAGGTCTCGAAACCGTCGGCGCTGGGACCGACCGAGTCGCCCGCGTTGTCTCCCGTACAGTCGGCGATGACGCCGGGGTTACGGGCATCGTCTTCTTTGATGTTGAAGACGATCTTCATGAGGTCGGAGCCGATGTCGGCGATCTTGGTGAAGATACCGCCGGCGATCCTCAGAGCCGCCGCACCCAACGACTCGCCGATGGCGAAGCCGATGAAGCACTGGCCGGCGTAGTCACGCGGGATCCAGATGAGGATGATGAGCATGATGATGAGCTCGACGCTAATGAGCATCATACCCACGCTCATGCCCGAGCGCATGGGGATGGCGTGGATGCCGTAGGGCTTGCCCTTGAGGCTCTCGAACGCCGTGCGCGAGTTGGCATAGGTGTTGACCCTGATGCCGAACCAGGCCACGCCGTAGCTGCCCAGGATACCGATGATGCTGAAGACCAGGATGACGATGACCCGGCCGGCGCTGAAACCACTCAGAGCGCCGAAATAGACCCCGATCACGATGGCGATGAAGATCCACAGGATGATCAGGAATTGACCCTGCTTGAGCAGGTAGGTCTTACAGGTCTGCCAGATGATCTCGGAGATATCCTTCATGGACCTGTGAGCCGGCAGGTTGCGGATCTGTATGGCGACGACGATGCCGAAAATGAGGCCAAGGGCACAGATAATGAGACCCAGCGCGAGGAGCAGGCTTCCGGACATGCCATGGAAGCTCACGATCCCCAGGTCGGGCAGGACAAGGCTGGCTTCGCTCACGTGATCCTCTTGAGCGAGCGCAGCCGGGGCGAGGCCCAGAGTTGCGGCCACCGTAGCGGCGATGAAGAGGAGAGCCCTTCTCCACCGACGCATGGGCGCCTTCGACGATTTACCTTCCATGCAGCTTTGTCCTCCTTGTTCGGCCCTCACGGCTTTTGATGAACGGAAGAAGCCTCGGACCCGGGCATACGGCGGCGATCACGTGTTCCGGAGACGAAAAGGAGACCTTGCGGCAGGGCAGTCGACATGCCCGTCCCTCCCCGGATCCTGATGCTGCACCCCGCTCACACCAAGGGTTTCCGTTCAGGCTCAATCCAAGCCCTCATCTTAGCGAAGTGCAGGCTCTCAAGTCAATTCGCGGCGGCCTTTTTGTCCACATTGGGCGTTGTACGTATTCCGTAGTACGAAGCTTGCGTATTATCTGGCGATAGCACGCGAGGCCCCACGTCTACCACTCCCTCGAACCTCACTGTCGCACGCGGGCATGCGGCGCCTCAGCCTCAGAATCCAGACCGTGCCCCGACGGTCCGCGACGACGATTGATTCTTGCTTCGATTCAGGGTACAAAGACTTTGGCCACCTGCCCTTCCCGGGCACGACGACAAAGGAGCGACCATGGACAAGTGGCAGTGCCTGTTGTGCGGATACATCTATGATCCGGAGGAAGGCGACCCGACCCAGGGCATCCCCCCGGGAACGGCGTTCGAAGACCTGCCCGACGACTGGGAGTGCCCGGATTGCGGCGCCAGCAAGGACGAATTCGAGAAGATGGCTGAGTGACGGCTGCAGCCGTCTCGGCCTAGGAGAAGTCGCCCAGTCCGCAGTCGGCGGCGAAGAAGCGCTGAAGCAGCAGATGGCCCGGCGCCACGGCGAGATCCGTGGCCCGGGCTTCTTTCTCGGTGAAGGCCTGCGCACCGTTGGCGGGCACCCCCGTCCCCCACATGACGAAGGGCACCGGTTCAGCTACGTGCGTCTTGAGGGCCACCGGGGTGGGATGGTCGGGCATGACCAGGAGGCGCAGGTCATCGCCCGCCTCCCGGCGGGCGATGACCTGCGCCGCCATCAGCCCGTCGATGCTCTCCAGAGCCCGTACCTTCCCCTGCGCGTTACCCGCGTGCGACGCCTCGTCCGGCGCCTCCACGTGGACGAACACCACGTCGTAGCGGTCGAGCGCCGCCAGGGCCCCCGCCATCTGGCCGGCGTAGTCGTTGTCGGATTCGTCGGTGACCCCGGGGATGTCCAGGCAGTCGAGCCCTGTCTGCACAGCCAGGCCGCGCAGAAGGTCCACGCCGGAGGTAAGAGCCCCACGATACCCGTATGACTCAGCGAAGCTGGGCATCGCCCCGGGGCGCATGCCCGGCCAGAACAGCCACAGCTGCGTAGCCGGCGGTAGACCGCGCTCCATCCTGGAGCTATTGACCGGGTGGTCGGCGAACAGAGCCTTCGACCGCTCCATCAGGTCCCAGATGAGGTCCCGGCCGGGTCCCAGCGGCTCGCCGCCCGCAACCGGCTTGTCGGCCAAGTCGTGCGGGGCGACGAACGTGGTCTGCAGAAGGTCGGCGCCGGAGCGGACCGTCAGTATCTGCCGGAAGCCCACGCCGGGATAGAAGCGCAGCCGGTCGTCCCCCAAGGTCTGCTGGGCCGTCTCCATGAGCGCCGCGGCTTCGGCGGACGTGATGTTCCCCGCCGAGTAGCTCACCATCTTGCCGTCCAGCACGGTGACCAGATTGCAGCGCATGGCCACCTGTCCCGGTTCCAATTCGATGCCCATGGCCATGGCCTCGATAGGGCCCCGACCTGCGTAGTAGAGGGTGGGATCGAACCCGAGCACGCTCATACAGGCGACGGCGCTCGAAGGTTCCATGCCTTCAGGGACGGTATAGGAGACCCCCACCGTACCTTCCCGCGCCAGCCGGTTGAGATTCGGCAGAGAGGCGGTCTCGAGCGAAGTCAGCCCTCCAAAGGCGTCCACCGGCCAACCCGATGCTCCGTCTGTGATGAGGACCACGTACTTCACGCTCGACACCTCACTTTCCTCCGATGGCCGTCCCCATTATAGGCAGCGTCATGGGTTCCCGTGGGCAGGGATAGTCATCGGGCCACATACGATCGACAGGAAGGCGCCGACGAGAGGTCCCGGCCTCCGGCGCCCCGGCGTCTCGCGCACAGCGTCTGGCGCTCAGCCCAGGTACTTCCGCCCCAGCTCCTGGAGCGCGGGCAACGCGCCCTCCACGATCCTCCGTTCCACGCAGAAGGCCAGACGGAAGTAACCGGGAAAGCCGAAGCCCACGCCCGGGGTCACCAGGACCAGCCGCTCCAGCAACTCCGAGCTGAAGGCCAGGTCGTCGGCGATGGGCGATTTGGGGAACATGTAGAACGTGCCCTGCGGCTTCTGGATATCGTATCCGACCTCGGTAAGCGCGTCGTAGAGCCGGTCGCGATTCTCCTGGTAGAGGGTCAGGTCGACCTCCACCCCCTGCAGCCGAGTCACCACTCGCTGCATCAGTGCCGGGGCGTTGATGAAACCCAGCACCCGATTGGCCAGGATGAGCCCGGCCATGAGCTGGTCGATGCCCTCAATGGCCGGATTGGCCGCCACGTAGCCGATACGCTCGCCGGCCAGGGACAGTTCCTTGGAGTAGCTGGTGGCGATGAGCGTGTTCTCGTAGGCAGCCAGCACCGGCGGCACACGATTGCCGTCGAACACGATGCGCCGGTAAGGCTCGTCGGAGATGAGGTAGAGGATGCGGCCCATCTCCGCACTCTTACGGCGCAGCAGGTCGCCCACGGCCGCCAACGTGGAGGCGGGATAGATGCGCCCCGTGGGGTTGTTGGGCGAGTTGACGAGCACCGCCCGCGTCTTGGGCCCGATGGCCTGCTCGATGGCGTCCAGATCAAGATCGAAATCGGGGGTACTCGCCACGGGCACGATCACGCCGAAGTGGTTGCTGAGGTAGTTGCCGTACTCCACGAAGTAGGGTTTGGCGATGATCACCTCATCCCCAGGATCGAGGATAGTGCGGAAGATGACGTTGAGGGCGCCCCCGGCGCCCACGGTCATGACCACGTTGTCGCAGCCCACGGGGATGCCCTGGTCCTTGCTCAGATACTCGGCGATGGCCTGCCGCGCCTCGGGGTAACCCGCGTTCTGCATGTAGCCGTGCCGACCCGGGGTGACATCGGCAGCCACTTCCTGCAGCACACGCGTGAACTGCTCGGGTGGCTCCACGTTGGGATTGCCGATGCTGAGGTCCCAGATCTTGTCGGCTCCGTGGATGGCGGCCAGCCGCATGCCTTCCTCGAACATCTTGCGGATCCAGGAAGCCGTGCCGGTCAGCTCGATCATCCTTTTCGCGACGGTCACGTCTTCCCGCGCCATCTATCAGCCTCCAGTAGAGAGTGAGAACATGGTCCCGCTGCCATCGACCGCCGGACAGACGTCCGCCCGGCATGTCAACCTCCGCCTACCGCGGGGAACAACGCCACCCTGTCGCCCTCTTGTAGAACGGTCTCGAGGGCCGCGGTCTGTCCATTGACGATCACCACCCGCACTACATCGGCGGGCACACCCCGCTCCCGCAGCAGCACGGAGACGGTGAGGCCGGGGCGAGCAGCCACAGAGAACCCCTCCCGGCCCGGCTCCCCCGTCGTTGCGAGACCGCCGTAGAGTCGAACGTGGATCACAGCCGGAAAAGTCTAGCACGGCGTGTGCCGGCGACCCCCCGTGCGCATCCGCCACCGATCGGCGTCGCGTCAGTTGTGGTCCACTCCGCCGTCCACCAGCAGGGTCTGGCCGGTCATGAAGTCGCTGTCGGGCGAGGCAAGGAAGTAGGCGGGGCCTGCGAGGTCGTCGGGTTCCTCGTTACGCTGCCCAAGGCACTGAGCCCGCAGCACGGCTGCGAACGCCTCGTCCATGCCTCCAGCCTCGGCGGCGTCGGTGCGAGTGAGACCCGGCGCGAGCGCGTTCACCCGTATGCCCAAAGGCCCCAGTTCGCGCGCGAGCGCACGCGTGAGCCCGATGACCCCGCCCTTGGAGGCCACGTACGGCACCGCGTAGGGGTGTCCCTCCCAGAAGGTGGACGAGGAGACGTTGATTATCTTGCCGTATCCGGCGGCGCGCATGTAGGGAAGGACGGCGCGCACGCAGAACCACATGCCTCTCAGGTTGACGTCGAGCATGTGGTCCCAGTCCTCGACCTCCCACTCATCCACGGCGCCACGGGCCATGCCGGAGCGTCTGCCGGTGAGAGCGGCCGCGTTGTTCACCAGGATGTCGATGCGTCCCTCGGTCCGTTCGGCCAGACGGGCGGCCGCGGCCTCACATTCGGGCAGAAGGGTGATGTCGCAGGGCAGGGCCAGGGCCTGTCCGCCGCGCTCCTCGATCTCGACTGCCACCCGGGCTGCTCCGCCGGCGTCGATGTCGAGCACTCCCACCATACATCCCTCGCGAGCCAGCCGCAGAGCGATGGCCCGCCCGATGCTCTTGCTGCCTCCCGCCCCGGTCACCAACGCGACCGAACCAGGCAAGCGTCCTGCTCCTGTCCCACTCACGACAGCCTCCTGATCTCCAGCCCGGCCCGCGCGCGTCAGTGCCGGTAGCGACAGATCTCCCTCTTGGCGCAGAACTCACAGGGAGAGTGCACCTCGGTGGACGTGTAGCCCGGCCCAGCCCCCACCATGAGCGACGCCGACTTCTGCGGCATGAGCATACCCCCGTCGGTGACACTCACCCCGATGGCCGCGATGTCCAACAGGGCGCAAAGCAGCCTCTGCTCACCCACGTCCCAGCCGGCCAACTGCCCGGGTGCCAACTCCGCCCCCACCCTCCAGCCACGCGCTGCCGCCTGCTCCTCCACCGTACGGTGCGCGTACATCATGACGCTCCCCACCGCGAAGACGCCCACCTCGCCCAGCACGTAGCTGTCGAAGGTGCTACCGGCCGCGGCCAGCTCACGAGCGCGCTGTTCGAGCGCCGACCCGATGGTGGCCACGCAGATGAACGCCTCCCGAGCAGGCTCCATCAGCCGCGCGTGCCGGCCCAAGCGCATCACGGCGTCGCCCACGCGCACTTCGTGCGCGCCCGCCATCTCCACCGGCACCCACTCGTACACCAACGCCGGCTTCACCAGCCCACGAGCCTCCTCCACGGCCCACACAGCCAGTTCCTGCGCTCGGGCATGGCGCATGGCTTGGCCCTGCGACTCCAGGAAAGCTTCCACGGTGAGGCTGGTTTCGATGTCGAAGAGCGCGGTCATGCCGTTCCTCCTGAGGTGGACAGTGGGGCAAAGGCTACCACGCCCTCCCCCACCGCTACGGTGCCGGAAGGCGCCCGCTCCCCTGTCGGCTGCCCCTCCGCCCGCCGTCCGCCGAGAGACCTGCTGCTATACTGCACCCCACCATCACACGCATTCCCCGGGAGGCTGCACGCGGCTGGGGAAGGAGGCGCGAACCATGGCTTTTCCTGACGACGTCTTCCCTGTCGACGACGTGTGCGAGATCTGCGGAGGCCCGCTTGGAGACGAGATCGTCATCCAGGAGTTCGCCGATGGCAGCTACGCCCGGCTCTGCCCCGAGTGCGCCGCCGGAGCGACGTTCGGCCGCGATCCCGAGACACCCCGGACTTCCCAAGCCGACCAAGGCCAAGACGCGGGCGATCGGCTGCCGGCTCTTCCGTTAGATGACGTCGAACTCGATCCTCTGGAGATGACCAAGGAACTCCTGGTGCCCGTCACCGACCTCATCACGCTGCAAGGAGAGATGCAGGCGGCTCTCGAGCGCCTGGCCGGTTCGCTGGAACGTTTCGCCAGCGAGGTGATCACCGACTCCCTGGGGCGGACCGCCACTATGGAAGGCAGGCTGCGAAGCCTGGAGAGCGAGTTGGAGCGCACCCGCACGCGCCTACGCGAAGCGGAGGGCCTGCTGATCGCCACCGGCACCGCTGCATCCAGCCAGGCTACGGCGGCCCCGAGTGCCGCGACAGGCGCGAGTGAGACAGCCGCCGAGGGTCCCCCACCCGTGTTCGTGCCCTCCCCAGCCACAGCCGCGCCCAGCGGACCCATCCCCACCGATGCCGACGGCGAGCCCACGGTATGGGACATCCCGTCATGGGACACGGGCACGCGCCTGGCCGCGGCCGGTGACAGCGCCGTCTTCGCCGCCGCCGACCAGGCCCCCACGACCCCCGCGGCGCCGAGCGCCGGCGAGTCCCCCGCGCCACCGAGCGTGGGCGCCGAGTCCGCCGCGGCCGGCTCGACCTTGACCTCAGATCAGGTCGCCCCCGGAACGGCCTACCTCGCCGGAGCCCCTTCCGGCCCCGCGGCAGCCTGTCCCGGCCAGGAAGGCGGGCCGTTCAGCCTGGAAGAGGTGCAATGGACCCAGCGCTACTTCAACGAGAGTCCCTTCACGGCACGCATGCGCGACGTCCGCCGAAGTCTGGGCAGGCCGAAGGCCAACCTGTCCCGCCTGGCCGGCAGTGATGCCCGGGTGTTGGTCACCGTGCTGTGGGACATCGTCTGGTACCAGTATCTGGTGAATCTCAGTCGCGAGTCCATCGCCGGTGAGCGTGTGTCGCTGTTCCGCGAGGGTATGGAGTTGGAGGAACTCCACGAGTGTTTCCGCGATAAGAACGCATCCATCGACGACGACGGCCGTCTGGACGCCTCCGAGTTGGAGGTGCGCCTGCTGAGTGATCCCACGGTGCTCATCGCAGAACTGCCGCCTGACGAGGAGAAGGCGCTCGAAGACGCCACCGAAGAGATCTGGGACCAGCGCGCGGCTCCGGAGTTCAAGTGGGACGACTGACCCGCCGGTGCGGGCGGACACACTGATCAAGCACGACCAGGGATAGGTGATCGATATGTACAAGGCTCAGGCGAAACAGGGACCGGCATTCGTGCTGAAGCCGGCCTACGGCACCGACCTGGTCCAAGAACTGCAGAAGTTCGTGCTGGAGGAAGGCATCAACCTCGCCTGGATATCGGGAGTGGGCGCGGTAGTGAAGGCCAACCTGCGCTACTACAACCAGGTGGAGAAGAGCTGGCTCGACATCGATGTGCACAAGAACCTGGAGGTCATCAACCTCACGGGTAACATATCGCTGTTGAACGGCGAGCCCATAGTGCATGTGCACATCACGCTGTCCGATGAGGAGGGCCGTTGCTACGGAGGCCACGTGGGCCCGGGCACCATCGTCTTCAACATGGAGATCCTGCTCACTACGCTCACCGGGCCTCCGGTCACGCGCAAGCTCGATCCCGACACGGGCCTGACCCTCTGGGGCTGACGCCCCGCCTTGGCGAGGCCTCAGGGCGCTCCGCTACTCGGTGACGGCCTCCGCGGCCTCGGTCAGCATCTCCCAGGCGGCACGGACGTGGCGGGCCTCGGTCTGCGCCTGTCCTATGCTCATGCGCATGACCAGCCGGTCGTCGAGCTTGGTGTGGCTGAGGAACATGCGCCCGGAGGCGTTGACGCGATCCATGATGGCCTGTGTCGCCTCGTCGCCGGCTTTGTGCCGGAAGCACACCAGGTTGAGCGGCGCCGGAGCGGCCAGTACGAAGTCGGGGTGCTCCAGCACCCAGTGCTTGAACTCCTGGGCAAGTGCCACATGACGACGCACGTGGAAGCGCAGTCCCTCTACCCCGTAGTGTCTCATCACGCACCAGAGCTTGAGGGCGCGGAAACGTCTGCCCAGCGGCACCTGCCAGTCACGGTAGTCGATCACCGCCCCTGAGGCCGTGGCCTCGTTACGCAGGTACTCGGGCAGGATGCTGAGCGCGTTGACGAGCGAGGCACGCTCGGCCACGAAGAAGGCGCTGCAGTCGAAGCCCGTGAACATCCACTTGTGCGGGTTGAAGACATAGCTGTCGGCCAACTCGAGGCCCTTGTTGACCCAACGGTATTCCGGAACCACCGCGGCCGTGCCGCACATGGCGCCGTCGACGTGCATCCAAAGCCCGTACCTCTGGCAGATCTCGCCGATGGCCGGGAGCGGATCGAAAGCGTTGGACGAGGTGGTGCCGATGGTGGCCACCACCAGGAAGGGCTTGCGCCCCGCGGCCAGGTCGGCCTGTATGGCTTCTTCCAGCAGATCGGCGCGCATGGCGTAGGTCTCGTCCACGCCCACGGAGCGCAGGTTGTCGCTGCCGATGCCCGCCACCCGGATGTCTTTCTCCAGGTGAGAGTGAGTCTGGGTGGAGCCGTAGGCCACCAGGTTTCCGTCACAGCCCTTGTGGTTGCTGGCCAGGTCGGTAGCCCGCTCGCGGGCGGCGATGAGCGCGCACAGGGTGGAACTGGACCCGGAGTCCTCGATGACCCCGCCGCCGTCGCCGCGTGAGCTGAAGCGCTCGGGGAGGTCCAGGAGCTCCACCAGCCAGTCCATCATGTGGGCCTCGATCTCGGTCAGAGCCGGACTGTTGATCCACATCATGCCCTGCACGTTCAGGCCGGCGCTCAGCAGGTCGCCGATAATGGACGGCCCTGAGGTGTTAGCGGGAAAGTAGGCGAAGAAGTCGGGCGACTGCCAGTGTGTGATGCCGGGCATGACAATCTGGTCCATGTCGCGCAGCAGGTCGTCCAGCGACTCGCCGTGCTCGGGCGGGCTGACGGGTAGCTGCGCCCGGATGTCGCCGGGCTTCACCTGGGAGAGCACGGGATACTTCTCCACCTCTTCCATGTAGCGCGCCACCCACTCGATGGCGGCATGGCCCTGCTTCCGGAACTCGTCCGGGGTCATGTGGAAGCTCATGTCAGGCCCTCCCCCGCTCAGACCGCGGCGGTGACCGCGGCGGCGGCTTCAGCGGCGGAGCCCGCCGCGCCCGCCGCCGGGGCCAAGGCCACGATGATGGGACGATGGCAACGCAGGCAGCGATCGGCCTCGGCCGTCACCTGGGCCAAGTCGTACCCCAGTTCGCAGGGCTCGAAGTTCTTGATGCGCTCCTCCGCCGATACCATGGGCATCTTCTGCCTTGTGCCGTAGTCGACCTCGGGCGCCAGCGGGTAGACGCTCTTCTGCGCGCCCAGGTATACGGCCAGCCGTTTGGTCTTGTCCTCGATGTCCTCCGTCACGGGCTCGCCGCGCAGGTACTTGTCGATGTACTTGGCCGCCGTCTTGCCGGCGTTGATGGCCTCGATGATGGTCCCGCCTCCGCTCACCGCGTCGCCGCCCACGAACACGCCGGGCTTGCTGGTCTGGAGGGTGTAGGGATCGACCTCCATGTAGCCGTACTTGTTGAGCTTGATGGACTCGTCGGCGGTGAAGGGCTGGAAGTCAGGCTTCTGGCCCACAGCCGCGATGATGCTGTCGGCCTCCAGCACGAAGGGAGCCATGTCGGAGGGGATGGGCTTGCGCCGGCCGCTGGCGTCGGGCTCGCCCAACTCCATCTGCTGGCACACCAAAGCCTGCACCTCTCCCTCACCCTTACACTCCATAGGAGCTGCCAGGAAGGAGAACTGCACGCCCTCCTCCTCGGCCTCTTCGATCTCCCACACGTTGGCCGGCATCTCGTTGCGGGTACGGCGATAGACCACGCGCACCTCTTTCGCGCCCAGGCGGACGGCGGTGCGGGCCGCATCCATGGCCGAGTTGCCGCCTCCCAGCACCAGCACCCGGTCGCCGATGTCCACCGGCTCGTGCAGGGCCACCTTGCGCAGGAACACGATGGCGTCCATGGAGCCGGGCAGGTCCTCGCCCGGGATGCCCAGGGGACGGCCCAGGTGGGCGCCGATGGCCACGAAGGTGGCTTTGAAGCCCATGTCCTCCAGGTCGGCGAACTGGAAGTCGCGACCCAGGCGAGTGTTGTAGCGGATCTCGACGCCCTCCTGCTCGATGAGCTGGGCCTCGCGATGAATGACGTGACGGGGCAGGCGGTACTCGGGGATGCCCACGTGCACCATGCCGCCCGGGACGGGCAGGTCTTCGAAGATGGTAGGGGCGTACCCGCGGCGGGCCAGGAAGTAGGCGGCGGACAGCCCTGCCGGGCCGGCCCCGATGACGGCCACCTTGGCGCGGCCGTCGGCGGCCACGGGCGGCTCGGCGGCGGCCGCGGCAGCCTCGGCGCCGTCCCCTTCACCGTCGCCGTTCGACGCCCCGATGGGCCGCTGGCTGGCCTGAGCGGTGGTGAGCTCGCTCACCTCGTGAGCGGCGCCGTAGGCGGGCTCGAGCGCGCAGCCCGAAAGGCACTCTTCATCGGCCAGACCCTCGGCCCGGTCGGCGCACCAACGCTTGATGTTGTTGATGGCGATGGGATCGCCGGTGACCGCCAGGGTGCAGTTGCTCTCGCAGGGATGCGGGCAGGTGCGCCCGATGATGGCCGGCAGCGGGTTGTCACGCTTGATGATGGTGGTGGCCAGATGTGGATGCTCCTCCAGGCCCTGGAAGATGTAGGCCGGGATGTCGATGGTGGAGGGGCAGGTGGAGCGGCAGGGAGCCGTCACCCAGCCGTACGTCTGCACGGGAGCGCAGCCCGATCCGTTGGCATGCTCGAGGAAATGGGCCTCGTTGGAGTCGAGCAGCGAGAGGATGGGGTCGCGGATGGTGTTCGCCAGACCGCACCAGGCGGCGTCGTCGATGTTCTCCACCAGGCCGCGGATCCTCTCCACGGTGTGCTCGTCGCCCTTGCCCGCCACGAGCAACTCCAACTGCTCGCGGAGCACGTCCACCCCGATGCGGCAGGGGCCGCAACGTCCGCACGATTCCTCCTGGATGAGGGCCAGGTAGCGCCGGGCCAACTCCACCGGACACACGTCACCCTTGATGACCGTCCCCCGCCAGGACACGACGGCGGCCACGTCCTGCATATCGGGCTGGTCGAGGCGCGCCAGCACCTGCTCGGCGTCGGGCCCCTGGTATCGGTCGGAGAGAGCTGCACGAGGCTCGTCGGTGATCATCAGCTCAGGCGCGTCGGGCGTTCCCACGAGAATCTCCTTGTCCACGACATCCAAGGTCACCCCGCGAAGCAGGGCGACACGAACTCACATCCCCCGGAACCCCGATGATAGCGCATCGACCACGCATCGACCGGCTTCCGGGCCCCAGAAGGTCACGGATGGCGGCGCACATGCTCCCCCGGCCGACCGCGGCGGTACAATCAATGAAAGCAGCAAGGAGACGCACATGGAACGGCTTTGGGCGCCGTGGCGCCTGCACTACGTGGGAGACAAGAAACCCGAGGGCTGCATCTTCTGCCAGAAGCCGCTCGCAGGCGACGACCGGGCCAGCTACATCGTCGAGCGCGGCATCCATGCCTTTGTCATGCTGAACGCCTACCCCTACAACAACGGCCACCTGATGATCGCGCCCTATGCCCACGTGGCCGCTCTGGAAGACCTGCCTCCCGAGACCCGCCACGAGATGATGGACCTGGCCGCGCGCTGCGCGCGCGCCCTGAAGGCCTCGTTCCATCCCGACGCCCTGAACGCAGGCTTCAACCTGGGTGCGGCCGCCGGTGCGGGCATCGCCGACCACATGCACATGCACGTGGTGCCACGCTGGAACGGCGACACCAACTTCATGCCCGTGCTGGCCGACGTGCGCGTGATCCCTCAGTCGTTGGATGATGCCTGGGCCACGCTGAGCGCGGCGTTCGCGGAGTTGCGCGAGGAGGGGTAGGCGGCTCCTCCGCGGCGGCCCCGCGCTGACGGTCCCGCGCCGTTCCCGCCCGATTCAAGCCCCCGCACCCTCCAGCCGCAACAACTCGTCCAGCGCGGTCTGCCCCACTTCGAGCTGCTCCGACGTGGGCTCGCTGGTGGTGAGCCGCTTCTGCACCGCGCGTCCGGGCATCAGCAGCAGGCGGCCCAGCACCGTGTCGCCGTGCGTCGTGGCCCAGCGCAGCGCCTCCAGGGCGATGCCCAAGCTGGCCGCCCCGGCCAGCGCCGAGGCCGCCGGCGACTTGGTGCCCTTGCGTCCCCGGGCGAGCAGGTTGGTGGCCACGGTGGCCAGCAGATAGGGCCCGATGAGGTTGCTGCCGCAGCGGTCGTGCTCTTTGGCCGCGTCCTTGGCCGACGAGTCGGCCTCCAAGCCGCCGATGACCTTGTGTTCGGCGCCGTGATAGCCGGAGATGGAGGTGTCCTTGACGGCCAGCACCGCCGGGATGAACGCCGCCAGCGCTCCCCCCGCCTCCTGCACGAAGGCCGACTTGGGCGCCGCCGCCTTCACCACCTCGCTGGCTCCGAACGAGGCCACCAGCGCCGCCAACACTCGGCCACCCTGCAGCGGCAGCTGCGCGGCCGGCAGGCGCATCTTCACCTGCGCAAGCACG
This sequence comes from Thermoleophilia bacterium, assembly GCA_040772905.1. Taxonomy (GTDB): domain Bacteria; phylum Actinomycetota; class Thermoleophilia; order RBG-16-64-13; family RBG-16-64-13; genus JAXGXJ01. The sequence continues at coordinate 41,488 of JAXGXJ010000016.1, forward strand.
ATGAGGCTTTCCGCGAACCGTCCCAGCCCGCGGACGAGCGGCAGGCCGCCGCCCCACTCGGCGCGCGAGACGTTCCGGCGCGCCCCTGCCTCACGCGCACCTGTGCGCGCACCCCGGCCCGCGTCCAGGCGTGCGTCTACGCGCGCGGGCGACCCTGATCCCCGTGCTCCGCCATGGGCGTCCTCTCCCCGGCTGCCCGCCGGCATACGCACCTTCCGGCCCGAGACGGTGACGATGTCACCGCCCGGCTCGCGGATGGATGCAGCCCAGGAACGCTCCGAGACCAGGATGAGCCCATTGGCCAGGGCGATGCCGCCCATGCGGGGAACAGTTGCAGCCTCCGAGCCGGCGAGAGCCCGGGGGTCGGTGGATGATCGGTCTGATGCGGTCACGATGCCTCCTCCAAAGAGCTGGGCTTATTCTCTCACCTACGCGTCGCCCTCGGAGGCCAGAGCCTTCTCGGCAGCCAGGGCCGCGTCGACGGCCTCGCTCGCTAAGGCCGCGCTCGCCACGCCCGGCCACGTGCGGCTGCCCACCAGCGCCGCGTGGTCGGCCAGCTCGCGCGCCTGCACCCGCGTGAGACCCTGCTCGGTGGCCTGGTGGAAGGTGGCCCGCGCCCGGCGCCGCGAGGAGGCCTGATGCGGCAGATAGATGACGAGCGACAGCGCGATCCCCGCTATGCCGGCCACAAGGAAGAGCTGAGTGATCCCCAGTCTCGCTCCCAGAGCCCCGCCCAGCAGATAGCCGCCGGTCACGCCCATCTGTCCGAAGCCTGCCCGCACGGCGATGAGCCGTCCCCTCCGCGCGCGATCGGGGATCTCCTGGAACATGGTGATGGAGGGCACGAACACAGCCACGTTCAACATGCCGGCCACGCCCAGCAGCGCCGCCGACAGCCAGAACACCGGGCTCGCGCTCACCGCCGCGAAGCAGAGGCCCATGCCCACCAGGCCCGCCACCACGTAGCGGTTCTTGTCACCGCGCAGGCGCAGGCGACTGATGAGCAGTCCACCCAGGATGAGCCCCGACGCCGTCACCACCTCCAGCGCCGCCAACCCCTCCGCTCCGGCGTCGAACACCTGCAGAGCCAGGCCGTAGGTGTTGGGCACGCTCATGATGACGGCCAGGTTGGCGAACACGCCCAGCAGCAGGTTGGTGCGCAGTTGCGGCCCACGCCAGATCTCGGCCAGCACTCCCGGGGCCTCGGCCAGCAGCGCCAACAGCTTGGGAGGCGCGGCAGGCGCCGTCCCGGACACCGGTGTCGCCGCCCCCGTCGCCTCCCCCGTCGAAGCCCCCGCCGAGGCCGCCCCCGGGGCCACCCGAGGCAACCCCAGCAAGAGCAGCGCCGACAGCAGATAGCTGCCCGCGTCGATGGCGAAGGTGAGCAGATAGCCGAAGTAGGCCACCAGCACGCCGCCCACCAGGTATCCCACCAGCTCGGCGCCATCGCGGGACACGCCCAGGTACGAGTTGGCCCGCACCAGGTAGCGCTCCTCGGTGAGTTCGGCCACCACCTTGATCTGCCCGGGATTGAACACGGCCGACATCACGCCCATGAGCACCGACACCACGTAGATGAGCCCCACCGCCTCCTGAGCCAGGAAGGGGAGCATGAAGATGAGCACGGCCCGCCCCAGGTCGGCGAGCACCATGAGCGTGCGCGCGCTGTAGCGGTCGAGCAGAGCCCCACCGATGAAGCTGGTCACCACCAGCGGAAAGGTGGTGACGGCCAGCACCCCGCCCATGTGGAGCACCGAGCCGGTGAGCTCGTACACCATGAAGGCCAGAGCGATGCTCGAGACCGACGTCCCCAGACTGGAGAGAGCCTGAGCGGCCAGCAGCCGCCCGAGCAACCGGAAGCGCATGGACCCCCTACCGTGCCGCGATGTCTACATCCCCAATGTGTTCGCGCGCCATCCTGGGAATCCTGGCCCTAGGGGCCGTCGGAGTCACCACGATCCTCTGGGATGTTCACGTCCCGTCGCGGCACCGGGCGAGCCGGCGGGCTGGAGCGGGTGTCTCCTGTCGGGCTGGCCAGACGGCGTTCGAGATCGGTGAAGGCACGCATCAACTCGGGAACCTCGAACACCCGGTTGCGCCTGCCCAGCGTCGACTGCGACACCACCCGCGCGGCGACCATCCGCTCTACGGCATCGTTGACGGCGGGGACGCTTCGTCCCAGCAACTGAACGGCACTCCTCACGGTGAACACAGGCATCCCCGGTAGTGCCCGCAGCAGCAGATCGGTCGCCGAGTCCGTCCGGATACGACCCAGGCGAGACCGCCACTTCTCCTGCAGCCGGTCCACTCGCTCTTCGAAGACCGCCACGTCGGCCACCGCTCGGGAGCAGGCGGCAGCGAACAGCCCCATCCAGCGGTTCAGCCCTTCGTGCGCGTGGGCGGAATCGGGCGGCCCTACATACCGAGTGGCGGTGAGCGCATCCACGTACGCGGCCGACCATGTGGCCAGCACGAGAGACACGGGCGGCAGCACTCGAGGCGCGATGCCGCGACGCCTGAGGATCAGATGGATGAGGACGCGGCCCGTCCTGCCGTTGCCATCGATGAACGGATGGATGGTCTCGAACTGAGCATGGGCGATGGCAGCCTGAGCTATCGCGGGCAACGAATCCTGGTTGCAGAAGGTGATGAGATCCTCCAGAAGGCCGTCGACCAGCTCGCAGGGAGGCGGTACGAAGGCTGCTGAGCAGGGGTTGAAGGCCGAGCCTCCGATCCAGTTCTGCTCAGTACGCGTCCGGCCACCCTGCGCGGCGAGCGAGGTGTGGGCCAGCAGACGCCGGTGTGCCTCCAGGAGCAGATCGATCGTGATGGTCTGCCCTTCCTGAAGGCCTTCGAGCGCAGCACTCATGGCCTCGATGTTGCCCAGGACTTCATCGGCCGTGACATCGGTGTGGGCGTGGCCCAAGACTCTTGCGGCCTCGGCGCGAAGCAGCCGGCGGGCCCCGATCTCCAACCCCTCTATCCGCGACGAGGCCACCGACTCGCTCCGTAGAAGCAACCTGGCAAGGGCCTCGCTGTCGCGGAGCGCGCGTGACCCCAGGTTGAGCTTCAGTACCGCCGCTTCCGCATCTGCCACGTCGGCGGCGACGTCTCCGTCGAGCCGGATGACACGGTCGGCCAGGCGGTCTGGGACGTAGGTGCGAAAAGCGCAGGGTTTCCGGTCGCGGCGCGGCAACCCCGCCCCGCCACCGGCCTTCCAGACCCTCTCCAGAAGTTCCGCCATCGTCCCTCCTTGTTAAAGGTTATGCTACAAGCTTTAACAAGAAAAGTCCACAGTCAAGGTTATGCCCATAACGCAGCGCTCCACGTGACCGAAGTGCGGCGACACCACCAGAGGCGCGGCCCCCTACCGATCAGCGGCCACGGCCAGCCCGCCCGCCACCAGCAGCAGCAGGCCCGGCCACTGCCAGGCCGGTCCGACGATGAACCCGGCCGCGCCCGCGACGATGAGCAACACCCGGGCGGCGTTGGGAGATCGGCGCACCACCATGGCGCCGGCGATGCCCATGAGGCTCAGCACCACGCCGGCGATGAGCAGGAAGCCGGGCGCGATGTACGTCTCGTAGCCGGGCCAGAGCGACTCCCCTGTGGTGCTCCTCTCCACCAGGGGCCCGTAGACGCCCCACACCAACCCCAGGATGCCTCCCGCAAGACCCAGGCCCTGTATGACTCGGCGCATGTGCCGGCCCTCCTCGTCGACGAGAACGATGCCCCTCACACGCTCCAGCATACAAGGCCGGCACGCGGGGCGCGCAGGCGACGGCCCGAGCGCCCGAGCCCGCGTCCGCGCGGGTCCTGGGTCAGACGGCCGCCCCGACCGTCTCGGTGGCGCCTGGGGCGTCCGGGGCGGCGGCGTCGTCGGGGAGCTCGCGCAAGAATTTGACCTTCTGGAACTCCAGCTTGAAGTCGGCCTCGTCGCCCATCTGATAGGCCGTGTAGTGCTCTTCGAGTAGGGTCAGGAACTCGTCCACCACCCGGGGATCGAACTGCGTCCCCCTGTTCTTGCGCAGCTCGTCTTTGGCCACGCTCACGGGCAGGCGGTCGCGATAGGGACGGTCCATCATCATGGCGGAATAGGAGTCGGCCACCGAGATGATGCGGCTGATGAGCGGGATCTCCTCCCCCACCACGCCCTGGGGATAGCCGAAGCCGTCGTAGCGCTCGTGATGGTGCAGGACCACCCGGGCCACGTCGCGGAAGTCGTCGATGTCGCTGAGGATGTCGTAGCTCAGCTGGGGATGGGTGTTCATGAGCGCGCGATCGGAGAGGTCGAGGGGACCGCTGCCCTTGAGCACCCGGTCGGGGATGCCTATCTTGCCCACGTCGTGCATGAGGCTGGCCAGATGGGTGAGCTCCACCTCGCCGGGGCTGAGCCCCATGCGCTCCGCGATGGCGGTGGCCCACTGCGCCACGGCGGCGGAGTGGCGGGAGGTGTAGTGGTCCTTGGCGTTGACGCTGTTGAGCAGGGCGGCGATGGACTGCATGGCAAGACGCTGGTTGCGCAGGGCCAGGGCCTTGTTCTCGGCCGCCTGGGTCCGCAGGGCGTTGTAGGCGCGGAAGGAGAAGATGAGCCCCAGCACCGGCAGCAAGAGGAGGAGGAAGGCGATGATGGACTGGGAGCGGTTGAAGATCCACACCAGGCCCAGGCTGACGGCCAGGAAGAAGAGGTGATAGGGGAGGAAGGGTTGGAAGCCTTGGCGCAGGAAGACTCGAGGCCCATATCCGTATCTGGCGTAGGTAACAGGTATGTAAAGCACAAAATTGATGAATTGATAAATCGCGCCGGTAATTAAACCGCCAACAATAATGGCCAGCATCTGGTCTTCAAATAAATAATTGTATACACTCCAGTAAACTAATCCAGCAATTCCGGCTTCTAATCCCGCTGTAGAAGCAAAGCATAGATTTCTAATAAACTCATTTCTCCTGAAGTGTATACTTTGAGTTAAGGTGGCAATAACTAAGGCGTAAACCGGGCCAAGTATAGCTATGCTAATAAAGTATGCTATAAAACTAGCTGATACCTCGCATCCTCTTCCAACTGCTATAGTCGCCTTCTCTGCTATGAGCGCGGAAACGAGAAAGAAGAGAAACCTCCAAGGGGAGAACGGTGGTACCTCTATAGGAAGTACATCTAGGGATAGAATTATCAATAGGCCGCTGAACAGGGCACCTAACAGCCAAACATAAAGCCCGAGCAAAGATAGACGTCTGAATAAAGACGTCACTTCACTCGGGCGTGAATAACCTACAGTGCTGCTCATCGGCGCCGCCAGTCGTAGCAGTCATCAAGCAGCTTATCGACTGGAGTTGCAGAAGACTTTAGTCGAGCAGTTCTACCATACCCTGACAATCATCTCTTTCTCCTCTCTCTTTTCGCCGTCGGCGGGACTTCCCAGATCCGCTGCCGACTCGAGTCTGCCCTCTTCCCCTTTCTTCCAGCAGCGTCAGGGTCCCATTCACCACCTCAGCTGCCCTGGTACCGACTTCAGAAGCCGCATTCCTAGTCTTCAGCCCGTTTACACATCCATGTGTTACAAAGCTTAATGGTGGAAATCTGTCATTGTCAACACTAGGCTAGATTGACTATTCCGGTATTGCGTTCTCAGTGCAATTCATGCAGGATTAGCAGAAGTCTTTTCTTCCCGGAAGCTGGCGATCGCGGCGGGGCAAGCCTTCATCTCCAACGGGAACGAACGGCATACTCCTACAGATCCACAAGTCCGCATTCGACCCGCCTCCCCAGTTAGAGGGTCCGTGCGAGCCTCGAGTGCTAATCAGCCAAGTGTTCGACACAACTAAGAACCATTGGGCTGCGGAGGCAGTGGTGACTGATCGACACTCTTAGGCCTTGAGAAGTGGGCCGTGACTTCCCGCGATGCTGACGATGTCCTGGTTCGCGCACTCTGAGGCGATCGAGTTGTAGGACATCTAACACAGACCTCTTCTCAGCCGACGGGTTGGGGCTCGCTCTGGTCTGTGGGCCGAGAACCTACCGCCCCCGCCGGACACACCGCCTGACACCTCCCACACCCCGTGCA
>JAXGXJ010000017.1:0-29335 GCA_040772905.1 Thermoleophilia bacterium
CCGCCCTGCCTGCCGCCATGCGTCGCAGAGCACACCGAAGAAGCCTCAGCGGCAGCGGGTCGGCACCATCGTCATCCGTCAGCAGGAGAGTGAGGCGGGCGACAAGCCGGGCGCGGGCGGCGCCCGCCCGGGCCCCCGCCCCCCCCCCCCCCCGGGGCCCCCCCACGGCTTTTTTCGTGCGGGGAGCGTCTAAGCCGGTGTTACACTGGGAACAAGTGTGCGAGAGGTGATCGTTCCCCGCATAAGGAGTCGCTGATGAAGACAGAAGTCCAAGCCGCCTTCAACGAGATGCTCGACATCTCGAAGGACATCGACAAGGCTATCCTCTTCGCTCCCGACGAGGTGCTGGCTTCCAACTTCCCCTCCGAGGATGAGGCGGTGGCGGTCACGCAGGCCCAGAAGCTTGCCGTCTTGGGCGACACGCGGGCGCAGGAGATGGGTTCGCAACCTCTCACCCAACTGGTGGTGGAGACGTCTGCCGGCTTCGTGTTCTTCGCTCGAGAGGTCGGTGCAGGTGACATGGCCATCATGGCCACCGGCGCGAAGGGCAGCCGTGTGGGCCTGGTCCTGTACGATCTCAAGACCTGTCTGCGCGACGCGCGCGAAGCCTTGACCGCGGCGGGGTCTGAAGGCCAGGAGAGGGAGGAGTTCTGAGATGAGACGCTTGATGAAGGTGTTCGGCGTGGTCACCCTGCTCGGGTCCATGGGGGCGGGGGCGTATTACTTCCTGTTCATGCGTGCGCGCAAGCCCCAAGTGGAACTCTACTTCGACGACGGTTCCATGCTGGCTCTGCAGGGGAACGCACCTGAGGCCGAGCCGTTCGTCAAGGTCGCCCAGGAGGTCCTGACGGCGTACCCGGTCGCCGGTTAGACCGGGCGGTGGATAGAGTGTTCGATCTCGCGGTCGGCGGCGCCGATGAGTGAGTCGCCGGACCGCTTTGGGCTGGGCGAAGGACAGGCAGCCGCTCTGCTGCGCCGGGCTTTGGCCCATGGCGGCGACATGGCCGAGGTGTTCGCCGAGGAGCGCCGCTCACTTACCATGCGCCTGGAAGAGAGGCGGGTGGAGAGTGTGGTCTCAGGCGTGGACCGCGGCGCGTCGGTGCGAGTGCTCGAGGGACTATCCACGGCCTTCGGATACGTCGACAGCCTCGAGGAAGAGGCGCTCGCACCCCTGGCCGACGAAGTGGGGAGGGCGCGTTCGGGTAGCGCGGTCGACATAGTCGCTCCGCCGACTCCGCTGCCGCGTGAGCGCCGCTGGGTGGAGCGCGACCCTGAGGAAGTCGAAGCTGCCGCCAAGGCGCGTCTGCTGCATCTCATCGACGAGACGGCCCGCGCCGCGTCGCCCGAGGTGCGCCAGGTGGGCGCCGGGTACGCGGAGGGCCGCCAGCGTGTCTGGATCGCCAACTCTCAGGGAGTGTCCGCTACCGACGACCGCACCCGCGTGATGCTCGCTGTGACGGTAACCGCGCAGCGCGGCGATGTCATCCAGACGGGTCGGGAGACGTTGGCCCACCACGGCGGCATCGAGTTGCTCACGGAGGAGGCCGTCAGGGCGATGGCCGAAGAGGCCGCGCGCAAGGCCCTTGTCATGCTCGATGCCATTCCGGCACCCGGGGGGCGCATGCCTGTGGTGCTTGCGAACGGCTTCGGCGGGGTCTTGTTCCACGAGGCCTGCGGCCACGGACTGGAGGCGGACTACATCCTTAAGAAGACCAGCGTATGGGAGGGGAAGCAGGGCACGCGAGTGGCGGGGCCGCACGTGTTCGCCTACGACGACGGCGTCACGCCGGGCATGTGGGGCAGTGCCGGCTGTGACGACGAGGGCACGCCGCATCAGCGCACGGCCGTCATCGAGGCCGGGGTGCTGACGGGGTACCTGACCGACCGCTTGCGCGGAGGACTGTTGGGATTCCCCTTGAGCGGCAACGGCCGGAGGCAGGACTATCGCCACATGCCCTATCCGCGGATGACCAACACCTACTTCGGGGTCGGGCCGCATCGGGTCGAGGAGATCATCTCCGACACTCCCCGGGCCCTGTACGCGAAGAGCCTCAGCGGAGGAGAGGTCAATCCCGCCACCGGGGATTTTGTGTTCGGCGTGTCGGAGGGCTACCTCATCGAGAACGGCAAGGTGGGACCTGCGGTGCGGGGCGCGACTCTCATCGGCAACGGTCCGGAGGTGCTCCTGGGCATCGATGCTATCGCCGATGACCTGGACGTGAAGCCCGGCACCTGCGGCAAGGAGGGCCAATGGGTTCCTGTGGGGAGCGGACAGCCCACTCTGCGCATCAGAGAGCTCACGGTCGGGGGGACGAACGTATGAGCGACATGACCACCCCTGGCGGTGTGGCCCGGCAGGCCCTCGACCGCAGTCGCGTGTTGCGTCTTGGACAGGGGCTGGGTCTGGAGTTGTACGTGCAGTTCGCCCGCACCACCAGCATCAAAGTCTTTCAGGGGAGCGTCGAGTCGATGGCCGCCGCGGAACCCCGTGGCTTGGGTGTCCGCGCGGTGGACCGGGGTCGAGTGGGTTATGCCTACACCGGGGACCTGAGCGTGGGCGGCATCGACAAGGTGTTGTTGTCGGCGGCGGAGAACGCGCGCGCGGCCGATCCCGATGAATGCGCAGGGCTGCCGACGGAGTCCAGCGAAGGCTATCCCCAGGTGGAGGGTCTATGGAGTCCCGGCGTGCGTGAGTGGACCGTCGAGCAGAAGACCGCTCTCGCTCTGGAGGCCGAGAGCATCGCGTTGGCGCAGCCCGAGATAGAGTTGGTGGAAGAGAGCCAGTATTCCGACAGCGAGGCACGTGTGGCTGTCGCTTCTACTGAAGGAGTCCTGGCCGAAGGCGAGCAGTCGTTCTGTCTCGCCTATCTGAGCGCGCACGCTGCGCGCCAAGGTGACCGTCAGTCGGGTCTGGGCTTCACGCTTGCCCGGCATCCTGAGGCCCTGGAGCCGGCACGGGCCGGCATGGAGGCGGCGGACAAGGCGCGTGTGCTGTTGGGGGCGACGCCCTGTCGCACCGGACGTTACACGGTCGTGCTCATCCCCGAGGTGGCGGCGGCCTTCTTGGCTGCGGTGGCAGGGGCCCTGAGTGCCGACGCGGTGCAGAAGGGCCGCTCGGTGTTCTCTCGTCGACTGGGAGAGAAGGTCGGGGCGGGACTGGTGAACCTCTATGATGATGGACTTGCCCCCGACGGCCTGGAGACCGCGCCCTTCGACGGTGAGGGTGTGCCCAGTGCACACACCCCTCTCATCGAGGGCGGTGTGCTTCGTTCGTACCTATACGACACATACACAGCCCGCAAGGCGGGTCCGGGGTTCGCATCCACAGGTAACGCATCGCGGGCGTCCTATCGCACACTGCCCGGCGTGGGCGCTTCCAATCTGGTGCTGCAGACAGGCACTGGAAGCGCCCTCGAGCTCGTTACTCGGGTGGGCGAGGGCCTGCTGGTGGAGAGCGTGGCCGGCATACATTCGGGCATCAACCCCGCCACGGGAGAGATCTCGGTGGGCCTCGTGGGTAGGCTCATCCAGGACGGAGTGCCGGGAAGGCCGGTCCGAGAGGTCACCCTGGCCACCGATTTCCTGAGCCTGCTGCGCTCCATCAGCGATATCGGGGCTGACGCCCGCTGGATACCACTCTATGGCAGCGTCTATACCCCGTCATTCGCGGTCACCGACGTGGCCGTGTCGGGCGTGTGACAGTCACAGACTAGACAGGAGGCACAGTGGAGAACGAAGATCTGGGTAGACTACTGCTGCAGACCGCCTATCTGGAGGGCGACTTCGTCCTCCGTTCGGGGCGGCGCAGCAAGTACTATCTCGACAAGTACCTGTTCGAGACCGATCCGCGGGTGCTGCGGGGCATCGTGCACGGATTGGCTATGATGATCCGCGAGCGGCTGGCGGTCGGAGAGCAGTACGACAGGTTGGCGGCTCCGGAGTTGGGCGGCGTGGTGCTTGGGGCGGGCCTGTCGCTGGAACTGGGATTACCTCTGCTGTTGGTGCGGAAGGCGTCGAAGGAATACGGTACGACCAAGCGCATCGAGGGAAGGTTCGAACCCGGCGAGAGGGTAGCCGTGGTGGAGGATATAGTCACCTCGGGTGGGGCGGCACTCATGGCCGCTGAGGCTCTGCGCGAAGCCGGCCTAGTGGTGTCGGATCTGTTCTGTGTCGTGGACCGCGAGGAGGGCGGGGCGGAGGCCGCGCGGGCCGCCGGGCTGGAACTGAGACCCCTTTTCACATCCAGCGCTCTCGGTATCGCGCCGACACCTCGATAGATGCGGGTTTCCGGCTCCCTATAGCCGAAAAAGTGGCTTGTGTGGCGCCGTTCATGTTGCTATGGTGGACTTTGTAGCTGTAAGACCAAGGGAGGTAGCTGTGACCAAAGCCGAGTTCGTGGACCGACTTGCGGCGAAGAGTGGTCTCACCAAGAAAGATGCAGCCAACGTGGTGGATGCGTTCGTGGATGTGATCACCGACGCCCTCAAAGAGGGGGAGGACGTTCAGTTCACCGGTTTCGGCAAGTTCTACGTGCAGCAACGCGAAGCCCGCGAGGGTATCAACCCGCAGACCAAGGCGAAGATCAAAATCGCGGCCTGCAGCGTGCCGAAGTTCAGCGCGGGTTCCGCTCTGAAGAACGCCTGCAAATAGCGGCACCTCGTATTCGTCTTCTTGGGGCCGCCACGTGCGGCCCTTTCTTTTCCTGCTGGAGGTGTGAGGCATGTCAGGCAGCAGTTTCGGCGACATCCTGTTGGATGCTATCGAGCGCAAGCGATCCCACGTGGCGGTGGGGCTTGATCCCGAGTTGAGCCTGCTGCCTCCTGAACTCAGGTCGGCACATGGACTGGCAGAGGACCACGACGACCATGCCGTGGTGGCCTGCTACGAGGAGTTCCTCACGGGTATCCTGGAGACTCTCGTCGACGAGGCGGCCGTCGTGAAGCTGCAGATCGCGTATTTCGAGGCTCTGGGGGTGGCCGGGTACGCGCTCTACGAGCGCATGGTGCGCGCGGCGAACGAGATGGGCTACGTGGTCATCGGCGATGTGAAGCGCGGTGACATCGGCAGCACCGCTGAAGCCTACGCGAAGGCACACCTCGACGGGACGGCTGTGCATGCCGTGACCCTCAATCCCTACTTCGGCAGTGACGGATTGGAGCCGTTCTTCCGTCGTGTCCGCGAGGACGGCAAGGGAGTGTTCATCCTGGTGAAGACCTCGAATCCCAGTTCGGCGGAGTTGCAGGACCAGGTGCTGGGTTCCGGCAAGACGGTCTTCGAGCATGTGGCCGACGCCGTGAACGCGTGGGGAGAGGGAACAGAAGGTGCGCGTGGGTATCGAGGAGTGGGGGCGGTGGTAGGTGGCACTCACCCCGAGCAGGGCGCCGCCCTACGTCTGCGCATGCCCGGAGTGCCGCTGCTCGTGCCTGGATACGGGGCTCAGGGGGCGAAGGCCGAAGACATCGGCAGGTTGTTCGACAGGGACGGCACCGGGGCCGTGGTGAACTCGGCCCGCGCCATTCTGTACGCGTATCGCACGCGTGAAGGTGACTGGCGCGACGCGGCGCGGCAGGAGGCCGCGCAGATGAGGGAAGCGTTGTGGAGGGCGGCAGGCCGTGCGTGAGGAAGCCTCGCTCGGCGACCGGGACGACTCCCGCAGCTGGTGGCAGGACCTGCTGTTGCCCGTGCTGGTGCTGATAGTGACCGTGGGTGTCATCAGCGCTCTCGTGCTCACGGGCGTTGTGCAGGGCGATGCGAGCCGTGAGGTGCCCGTCAACGCGCCGACGACGCTCCCCACCGTGGAGGTGGCTCCTTAGCTGCGGTGCGTGCCGTGGCGGATGTGCTCGTACAAGAAAATGAGCACCAGATCGAAGAGGAGCACCACGAAGGCATCGAGGATGATCTGGATGATGGGCAGGGCGATGAGGACGCCGTCCGCGGTGTCGTAGAAGTAACGGTAGAGCTCGTGCAGGCCGAAGTACACCAACTGCAGCACGATGAACACCACGACGACCGCAGCCCAGCGCTGTCCCACCAGGAGGACGCTCCTGCGCAGGGCCTTCACGAAGCCCACCTGCTCAAAGACCACCACGTAGTCGGCGAAGGCGAGCAGGATGGCCACCACCAGCGTGACGAACGCGATGAACTGGCCTATGATCACGTGTCCGGCCCCTGCGAAAGGGAGCACCCACAACACCAGGTTGGTGAAGAGATAGATGGAGGTGAGCCATGCCGCCTCGCTGCCGTGTCGCGGTGCGACCGGATAGCCGGGGCCGGCGATGGCCCGGAAGAACGGTGCACGGATCATCGCAGTGAGGACGCAGAGACCCAACCCGACCGCCAACGCCACGGCCAGCGTCGAATCGAGGGAGAAGTCGGCCAACAAGCGGTCGTAAACGAACTGCCAGCGATCGAACCCGGCCTTGAAGAAGGGGCTCCAGGATATCCGCTCTCCCGCGGCTGCGTAGACGGCCAGGAAAGCGAGAAGGTTGATGATGCCCAGCGCGAGTGGGTAGAGGATGAGCCACTGCTTGTGGACCAGTCGACCCCAAGTCTGACGCAGTACAGCGAGGATGGTGACTCCCTCCCGCGGTGAGCTGGTGAGCGGCCGAAGTATAACATCGGGCACCTGGGCTCCGGCTCGAGGGACCCGCCGCGTCCCTGCGCGGGGTGCACGCGGTCGGTGGGCCCCTAGGATGGTCGGGTCCGCACCGGCTGCTATACTGCCGCGCATGGCGGCAGTAAGAGCAAGACGGAGTCGTATCGTGCCCCTACTGGCGGGCGTGGTGCTGGTCGCCGTCTTGACAGGTGTGGTCGCGGGCTCCGCTGTCGCCGACACCTCCACGTCGTCCACTGAGGTGACCGGCGCCCAGGAGCGGGGACTATCGTCGACCTCGGCCGACGGGGTCCTATCCGAGTTCACTTTGAAGGCGAGCGACCTCGGCTCTTACTCGAGCGAGGCTCCGGCCATCAAGTCTCCGGCGGCGGTGGTCATCAACGCCGCCACCGGGAAGGTGCTCTATGACCGTAAGGCCGGGACGCAGCGTCCCATGGCCTCCACCACCAAGATCATGACCGCCATCCTCGTACTGGAGAATCTGCGGCTGGACGACACCATCACCGTATCGCAGAAGGCCGGGCAGACCTACGAGCCCAAGCCTCTCCTTGCGCCGGGAGACGAACTCACGGTGGAGGAACTCATGTACGCGCTTCTCATCCGCAGCTCGAACGGGGCGGCTGTCGCCCTGGCCGAGGCAGTGGCGGGCGATGTGGAGCGCTTCGCCGACTTGATGAACGCGAAGGCTGAGGCCCTGGGCATGGACGACACTCACTTCGTCAATCCCAACGGTCTCGACGCCGACGGGCACTATTCCACCGCCGCTGACATGGCCAAGGTCGCCATGTACGCCATGCGGGACGCACGGTTCAGGAAGATGGTGGACACGCCCACCTATGACCTCCGTCTCCCCAGACTCTCCAAGCCCATCGCCATGGTCAACACCAACAAGCTGCTGTCACAGGTGGATTGGGTCACGGGCGTGAAGACCGGTCTGACTCCCAGGGCCGAGCAGTGCTTGGTGGCGTCGGCCACGCGGGACGGGGTCTCAGTGATAAGCGTCGTGCTGGGGCAGCCTTCTTCCGAGGTGTGCTGGAACGAGAGCCGGGCGTTGCTGGAATACGGCCTCACCCAGTTCCGGCACGTGGTGCTGATAGGTCGGGGGACACCTGTCGCCCAATCGCAGATACCCTACGAGCTGGACGGTACCGTGCGCCTAGTGACCGCCGAAACGGTGGAGATGGACTTGTACCGGGACGACGAGGCCGTGGCCGAGGTGAAGCTGGATCGGCCTCTCACCCTCCCCGTGGAGGCCGGTGAGCGCTTCGGCGAAGTGGTGGTATCGGTGTCGGGGCGGCAGGTGAGCGCCGTGGATCTGGTGGCCGACGCCTCGTTCGAGGAGACTTCCCTGGGCTCGAAACTGTCGTATTACTGGGGACGTCTCACGCGCTGGTTGGGAGGCTGATGAACTGCAGCCGTCCAGTCCTGGTATGATGCTCACCCACTGACATGATCCTTACCGTCACCCTCAACGCCGCGCTCGACCGCACCATGACCGTGCCGAATTTCCAGATCGGCTTTCGTCATCGTGCCACCGACACCATCATCCTGCCGGGTGGGAAGGGCATCAACGTAGCCCGCTCGGTGAAGACGTTGGGCCGTCCTGTCATCGCCACCGGTTTCGTGGGCGGGCGCAAGGGCGATCAGATCCTCTCCGACCTCAGTAGCGAGGGCATCCTGTCGGACTTCGTGCGTCTGGAGAGCGAATCACGCACGTACACCGCGGTCATCGACTCGGCCACCAACGTGGTGACAGAGATCAACGAACACGGCTTGGAGGTGCGTCCGGAAGACTTCGAGCTGCTGCTCGAGAAGCTCGACTACCTGGGTCGGGCGGCCGATATCGTGGTGTTGGCCGGCAGCATTCCGCGCGGGCTGGACGACGATTGTTACGCGCGCATGATCCGGCATCTGAGGCGCCACGATGTGACTATATTCCTCTATACATATGTGGACCCACTGCGCCTGGGCATCAAGGCCCGGCCCGACTTCGCGTTCCCCAAACTGGTTGATGCCGAGCGGGTCATCGGGCACGAGTTCCATGATCGCCGCGACGAGGTTCGTGCGGCTCTGAGCATGCAGGAGATGGGCAGCGGCTCGGTGGTGATAACCTCGCGATACGGATGTGTGGCCGTGCTCAAGGACGGCGATCGCAACAGGGCCTTCATAGGCACCATCCCTGAGGTGGACGTGATCTCGCCCATGGGATGGGGTGATTCACTGGTAGCCGGCTACTGCGTGCGTCTGCGCGAAGGCGACCCGCCCGAAGAGTGCCTTCGTTTCGGATTGGGATGCGGTGCCGCCAACCTCATACGCTACGGGGCCGGGGTGTTCGCAGCGGCTGACGCGGTGGAATTGGCAAAGCGGGTGGAGATCGAGGAGGTGTCCGCTGAAGAGTAGGGGAGATACCTTCAAGAAGGTGCTGGTGCTCGATTTCGGAGCCCAGTACGCGCAGTTGATCGCTCGGCGGGTGAGGGAGTGCAGGGTGTACTCCGAACTCATCCCGTATTCGACTCCCATCGAAGATATCCGGGCGGCCGGACCGGCCGGCATCATCCTGTCCGGCGGACCACGCAGCGTCAACGAACCCGACGCCCCCACCCTCGATCCGGCCGTCCTTGATCTCGGCGTGCCTGTCTTGGGCATCTGCTACGGGTTGCAGCTCATCACCAGACTGCGCGGCGGGCGGGTGGCCCGTACGGAACTGGCGGAGTACGGCGGTACGGCGGTCAGGGTGACCGACGAGAGCCCTCTCTTCACAGGCATCCCCGCTGATATGTCGTGCTGGATGAGCCACGGCGACTCCGTGGTGGAAGCCCCGCCCGGGTTCTGCGTGGTCGCGCGCAGCGATGGCATGCCGGTAGCGGCCATGGAAGACCGCGAGGCCGGGTTGTACGGGGTGCAGTTCCATCCCGAGGTGCGGCACACGGTGCACGGCATGGACGTGCTCAAGAACTTCCTCTACAAGATCTGCGACATCCCGCCCACGTGGACGCCGGTGTCGATCATCGAAGAAGCGGTGACGCGCATCCGCGAGCAGGTGAAGGACGAGCGTGTGGTCTGCGGTCTTTCCGGCGGTGTGGATTCGGCCGTAGCCGCTCTGCTCACCTATCGCGCGGTAGGAGACCAGCTCACCTGCATCTTCGTCGACCACGGCTTCATGCGCAAGAACGAAGGGCAGGACGTGGAGGACACCTTCCGCCGTCATTTTCACGTGCCGCTTGTACACGTGCGCGCGCAGGAACGCTTTCTCGGCAAGTTGGCCGGTGTCACCGAGCCGGAGGAGAAGCGCAAGATCATCGGTGAGGAGTTCATCCGCACGTTCGAGCAAGAATCACATCGCATGGGGAAGGCCAAGTTCCTGGTCCAAGGCACGCTCTATCCCGACGTCATCGAGTCGGGCACCCGCGAGGCGGCCAAGATCAAATCGCACCATAACGTGGGCGGCCTCCCTGAGGACATCGACTTCGAGTTGGTGGAGCCGCTGCGCATGCTGTTCAAGGACGAGGTGCGTGTGGTGGGCGAGGAGTTGGGCCTGCCTGAGAACATGGTATGGCGCCAGCCCTTCCCTGGGCCCGGGCTCGCCATCCGCATAATCGGAGAGGTGACCGAAGAGCGGCTGCGCATCCTGCAGGAAGCCGACGCCCTGCTGCTGGAGGAGGTGCGCCGGGCCGGTCTGTATCGTGACCTGTGGCAATCGTTCGCGGTGCTTCCGGCCATCCGCAGCGTGGGAGTCATGGGCGACGAAAGGACCTATGCCTACCCCATCGTCATACGCGCCGTCACCTCAGACGACGCGATGACGGCGGACTGGGCCCGTCTGCCCTATGAGCTCCTGGAACGCATCTCTCAGCGCATCATCAACGAGGTGCCGGGCGTGAACAGGGTGGTGCTCGACATCTCCAGCAAGCCGCCCTCCACCATCGAATGGGAGTAGACGGACCTATGGCCGACGACCCGACCATGCCCGATCTCGACAGCCTGAGCCGGAGGCCACGGCCGCCGCGCCCGACCGACGCAGCCGACCTGGAGCAGATCCGCGCCCGCGGTCGTCTGGCGGCGGAGGCGGCGGCGGCTGTCAAGGCTGAGGACGTGAAGATCCTCGACATGCACGACCTCGTGTCGTACACGGACTACCTAGTGCTGTGCACCGGGCGGAACGCCCGTCTGGCGCATCGCATCATGGAAGAAGTGGGCTTCAAGCTGAAGGAGGCCTACGGTCTGTTGCCGGCGGGCATCGAGGGCAGCGGAGGCGGCGACTGGATCCTGCTCGACTACCTGGATTTCATCGTGCACATCTTCACACCCGAGGCCCGGGAGTTCTATCGACTGGATGTGCTCTGGAAACAGGCGCCGGTCGAGACCGTGGAGTGAGATCACACTGCCTCTCGCCGCTCCTTCGCTTTCGCTCAGATGCTCCTCCAGGCAGTGTGATCTGACTTTGGGTGGGGTCTTCGGATCGTGTTGCGGGGTACTGCGTGGGTCGGCGCGGTCTCGACCCGGACGCGGACAAGCGCCGGCTCAGAAGTGGGCGGTGCGTAGCCGTCCCCGAAGAGCATCCGCGCATCAGCGAAGGGGCGATGAGGGGATGGTCCCGCACCGCTCGTGTGTTATAATCCGTGACCGTTCGCCTGGGGGTATAGCTCAGCTGGGAGAGCGCGACGCTGGCAGCGTTGAGGCCAGGGGTTCGAGTCCCCTTACCTCCACCTCATGGTAGGCAGGACCGTCCTTCGGGGCGGTCTTCGTCGTATAGTGGGCATGCTGTGTATGGGTCCGCAGCGCGTGCGGTCGCGAAGGGAGACACGTGCGTCCACTGCTTGAGCCTGATGAAGTCACGGGAGGTCTGCCGCCCTTGTCCACGGGTTCTGGGGCGACCGGAAGCACGGGGCGCGCCACCACGGTCCTGGGCGTGGTCATGGTGGGGTGGGTGTTCTTCCTGATGGCCCTGGCTGCGTTCGGCGGAGTAAGGGGCCCGGCAAGCCAAGACCCCGTGCCTCTTGGCAGGGGGGTGACGGTGACACCTGCAGCCGGGTGGTCGTCGGCTGAGGACGATTGGGGTACCGGACCCACTCAGACTGCCTTCCGGCGGGCCGGCGCCGTGGCAGTTTTCGTCGCTGACTCGTACGACGGTGACGGCCGCGCGCTGTTGCAGGAGCAATTGACCGACCTCGACAGTCAGTTCGGCTCACTTCGTACCTTGCCCGAGGCCACCATCACCGTCGCAGACGACCTCCCCGCGACCCGCGTGATGTTCACCGGGGTCTCGGAGTCCGCGCGCATCGACGGCGAACTGGTGGCCGGGGCCCGCGAGGGCATCGGAGTGGTGATGCTGGCACTCGCACCCGCGGGACAGCTACAGAGGGTGCAGGACGACCTGGACGAGATGCTGGCCGGTCTGGTGGTGCCTCGATGAGACTCGGCACACGCCCCGCCTTCTGGCTGTTCGTGGTCTTTCTCGCCGGCTCGCTGTTGGTGGTGGGGTCCGAGCAACTCGGGTATCTGGTCACCATGCCGGGCGCATGGTTCCTGTCCCTCTTACTGCTTGCGGCGACGGCTGTCCCAGTGGCGGTCATCATTTACCGCTTCGACCAGTTCGAGCCCGAGCCCGCCTCGCTCATCGCGGTGGCGGTCATCTGGGGCGGCATCGTGGCTCTGAGCTTCGCCGCCATCAGCAACGGCTACCTGATGACCTTCCTACAGAGCGTCATGGCTCCAGACTCGTTCGAAGCCTGGGGGGCGGCCATCGTGGCTCCCATCAACGAGGAGTTCTACAAAGGGGCCGGGCTGGTGTTGCTCTACCTCTTGGCGAAAGAGGAGTTCGACGGATTGATGGATGGCCTTGTGTACGGCGCGATGATCGGTCTGGGATTCCAAGTGGTGGAGAACATCCAGTACTTCCTCATGGCGGCTGCCGGGTCGGGGGGCAGCCAGATCGGGGCTGTGGTAGGCACGTTCTTTGTGCGGGTGGGCTTGGCTGGTGCCTACAGCCACATGCTTTTCACTGGTCTCATGGGGTTCGGGTTCGCCTATGCAGTCACCCGGCGAGGCGCAGCCAAGGCCAAGCGCTACGGGGTGTTGGCGCTGTTCGCGGTGTCGGCGTGGGCGGCGCACTTCGTGTGGAACTCGCCCTGGCTCGAGTCACTCATGGCGCAGGACGCCGGTTCGTTCGCGCTGGCGTTGGTCATCAAAGGACTGCCCTTCCTGGTCTTTCTGGCCTTCTTGGCCGTGTTCGCGCGGAGGCGCGAGCGGCAGGCGTTCGATCGTCTGATCGCCAGTGAGGTGGGCTCCGACGTGCTGAGCGAGGGCGAGATCGACATCCTCCGCTCCGGCCGGCGGCGGCGGCGGGCCTTGCGCCAGACCAAGCGCAACCGCGGACCGGCGGCCAAAGAGCTGCTCAAACGGTTGCAGCGGGAGCAGATGCATCTGGCTACGCTGCACAACCGCACCGGCGGCGGTTCTGAGGCCGCGCTGGACGAGCAGCGCGAGCGGGTGCGCGCGCTACGCGCGCGGCTGGCTGCGACGGGCTGACCTCGGTCTCGAACTGCTAGAATCCCCCTCGCATGAGCGCGAACCAGATCGTCATCACCGGCGCTCGGGAGCACAATCTCAAGGACATCTCCCTCGACCTCCCGCGCGACCGGTTCATCGTCATCACAGGGCTGTCCGGCTCTGGCAAGTCCAGCTTGGCTTTCGACACCATCTACGCCGAAGGACAGCGGCGCTACGTCGAGAGTCTCTCTGCATATGCCCGGCAGTTCCTGGGCCAGATGAGCAAGCCCGACGTGGACTCCATCGAGGGACTGTCGCCGGCCATCTCCATCGACCAGAAGACCACGTCGCGTAACCCGCGCTCCACGGTGGGCACCGTGACCGAGATCTACGACTACCTGCGCCTGCTCTACGCCCGCATCGGGCATCCTCACTGCTGGGTCTGCGGACGACCCATCGAGGGGCAGAGCAAGGAGCAGATCGTCGACCAGATCTTGAGCCTGGAACCGGGCACCCGCTTCGTCATCAAGGCTCCGGTGGTGCGCAGCCAGAAGGGTTGGCACAAGGACGTCCTGGAGCACATCCGCCAGGAGGGGTTCACGCGGGTGGAGATCGACGGTCGCGGCTATACGCTGGACGAGGAGCTTCCCGAGTTGGACAAGAACGTGCGCCACGATATCAGCATCGTGGTCGACCGTCTGGTGATGAAGGAGGCCATCCGGCGGCGGCTGACCGATTCGGTGGAGACGGCGTTGTCGGAGGCCGGTGGTCTGCTTGTAGTCGACGTGTACGGAGGTCGCAGCGAGGGAGGGGACGCAGGCCAGGCCGACATCCGGGACGCAACTGCGCAGCCCACCAGCCTGCTCTTCTCCGAGAACCTGGCCTGCCCCGAGCACGGGGTATCGCTGCCCGAGATGGCCCCTCGTATCTTCTCGTTCAACTCGCCGCACGGCGCCTGCGAGACCTGTGCCGGTCTGGGGGCGCGGCGCGAGATAGACCCTGCTCTGGTAGTGGCCGATCCCTCGCTCTCCATCGCCGAGGGAGTGCTCATCCCTTGGAGCGGCAGCAGCTCGAAGTACTACGACCAGATCATACGGGCCATCGCCGACCGCTACGAGATCGACGCGAGGACCCCGTGGAAGGATCTGCCGCAAGAAGTGCGCGACGTCTTCCTCTTCGGCACCCGGGGCGAGCGTCTGTACGTGTCCTACACCAATCGTCGCGGCCAGAAGCGCAGCTACATGACCAGTTTCGAGGGCATCGTGCCCAACTTGGAGCGGCGGTATCGGGAGACGGACTCGGAATACATGCGCCAGAAGATCGACGAGTTCATGGCCGACCGTCCCTGTCCGGCCTGCCACGGCGCCCGGCTGAAGCCCCAGACTCTGGCGGTACGTGTGGGGGGCATGAACATCTATGAGATGAGCCTGTTGCCCGTGGTGCGGCTGCGGCGGTTCTTGGACGAACTGGAACTCACAGAGCGCGAACGCTTGATCGGGGGACGGGTGCTCAAAGAGATAGGTGAGCGGCTGTCTTTCCTGGAGTCGGTGGGAGTGGGCTATCTGAGCCTCTCGCGCAACGCCGGCACTCTGTCGGGGGGCGAAGCCCAGCGCATCCGCCTGGCTACTCAGATCGGTTCCAGCCTGGTGGGTGTGCTCTACATCCTGGACGAACCGTCCATCGGGCTGCACCAACGGGACAACCGGCGCCTCATCGACACCCTGGTGCGGCTGCGCGACCTGGGCAACACGGTGATCGTGGTGGAGCACGACTGGGAGACGATGCACGCCGCCGACTATATCGTGGACATGGGTCCGGGTGCCGGCGAGCACGGGGGAGAGGTGGTGGCCAGTGGCGGCCTGGAGGACGTGCTGGCCGAGCCTCGGTCGATCACCGGTCAGTTCCTGAGCGGTCGTCGCACCATCGCCGTGCCTGAGGTACGGCGGCCGGGCAGATCGTCGTTCACGGTGCGCGGAGCGCGCGAACACAACCTGAAGAACCTTGACGTCACCGTGCCCACAGGGGCCTTCGTGTGTGTCACCGGGGTGTCCGGCTCGGGGAAATCGTCGCTGGTGAACGACATCGTGTATCGCAGCCTCACCAACCTGGTGAACCGCGTGCCACTGAGGCCTGGGGAGCACGACCGCATCGAGGGCATCGAGCAACTCGACAAGGTCATCAACATCGACCAGTCTCCCATCGGACGCACGCCGCGCTCCAACCCGGCCACATACACCGGTCTGTTCGACCACATCCGTGAGCTCTTCTCGCAGACCCAAGAAGCCAAGGTGCGGGGCTACGCCCCGGGCCGATTCAGCTTCAACGTGAAGGGCGGGCGCTGCGAGGCCTGCAAGGGCGACGGCACACTGAAGATCGAGATGCACTTCCTTCCCGACGTCTACGTGCCTTGTGAGGTGTGCCAGGGCAAGCGCTACACACGTGACACCCTGGAGGTGCGTTTCAAGGGAAAGAACATCGCCGAGGTCCTCGACATGAGCGTGGAGGAGGCCCTGGAGTTCTTCGCCAATCAGAGGAAGATCCATCGCCGGCTGCAGACCTTGGCCGACGTGGGTCTGGGCTACATCCGACTGGGTCAGCCTTCCACCACCCTTTCCGGCGGAGAAGCACAGCGCGTCAAACTGGCCACCGAGCTGGCCAAGGTCGCTACCGGCAACACCCTCTACATACTGGACGAGCCCACCACCGGCCTCCATTTCGCCGACGTGGAGAAACTGCTGGAGGTGCTGCAACGGCTGGTGGACGCCGGCAACACCGTCCTGGTGATCGAACACAATCTCGACGTCATCAAGTGCGCCGACTGGCTCATCGACCTGGGGCCCGAGGGCGGCGACGCCGGAGGAGAGTTGGTCGTAGCCGGCACGCCGGAGCAGGTATGCGCCCATGAGACCAGTGAGACCGGGAAGGTGCTGCGCCACGTGCTGCCCGTGTGCGGTGCCCAACTGCGAGGGGAGGGACCACAGTCGTGAAGACCGTCGCGAGCGGCACCCAGCAGGCGAAGGAGAAGGCCTTTCTGGTGGCGGTGGACACGGGGGCGGACGCGGGCTGGGAGGCCGACGAGTCGTTGAACGAGCTGGCCGCGCTGGTGGAGACCGCCGGAGCCGAGGTGGTGGGGATGATGACCCAGCGCCGCGAGACCGTGCATCCTCAGTGGTACGTGGGCAAGGGTAAGACGGAAGAGCTCAAGGCGGCCAAAGGCGCCACGGGCTTCACTCTGCTGGTCACCGACGACGAACTCTCTCCCAAGCAGCAGCGCTCGCTGGAAGGCGTGCTGGATGTAAAGGTGCTCGATCGCAGCGGCGTGATCCTGGATATCTTCGCCCAGAGGGCGCAGACCCATGAGGGACGCATACAGGTGGAGCTGGCCCAGTTGGAGTACCAGCTGCCCCGGCTCACGCGGCTGTGGACCCATCTGTCACGTACGGGCGGCGGCATCGGGACCCGCGGGCCCGGCGAGACCCAGCTGGAGACCGACCGCCGGGTCATCCGTCAGCGCATCAAGAAGACCAGGGAACGGGTGGAGGAGGTGACGCGTCGGCGGGAGACGGCGGCGCGGGCCCGGGAACGGCGCCTGCTGCCTACCGTAGCCATCGTGGGCTACACCAATGCCGGAAAGTCGACCCTGCTCAACGCCCTGGTGGGGGAGGAAGCCGCCGCCGCTGAGGACATGCTCTTCGCCACTCTCGACCCGACCACCCGCCGCGTGCGCCTTGCAGACGGACAGACGGTCATCGTCAGTGACACGGTGGGGTTCATCCACAAGCTGCCGCACCAGCTGGTGAACGCGTTCCGCGCCACTTTGGAAGAGGTGGTGCGTGGCGACGCCCTCCTGGAGGTGGTCGACCTTACCGATCCGCATGCCGCCGAGCACCGGCGCACCGTGCAGACCGTGCTGGATGAGTTGGGCGCGGGACACAAACCGCGCGTGGTGGTGCTGAACAAGGTCGACTCGCTGGCCCCGGGGGGACTCCCGCCGAGCGGCGTCCTCTCACGGCAGGACCTTCACGTGGTGAAGGCGTCGGCGCTCACCGGCGAAGGCCTGGAGGAACTCAAGACCAAGCTGGGCCTGGTATTGGCCGAGCTCTGGTTGCCGGTGGACCTGGATATTCCCTATTCGGCGGGTGAACTTCTGGCCCGCGTGCGCGAACGAGGCCAGGTGACCTTCGACTACAACGACGAGGACGTCCGCGTTGCTGGGCGGGTGCCTCCTTCGCTGGCCGGAGAACTGCAGCGGGCGGCCGAGACCTGGCGGAGAGCCCGGCGGGGCGACTGAGGCCGCCTGAGGTCGACTGATGCCCGGAACCTCGGAGACCGGAGCCTGTCGTCTGACGGCCGGCTCGGGAGTCGCTCAGAAGTAGCGGTGCGCGCTCCGGATGGCCTCGGCGATCAACTGGGCGCCATGGCGCAGATCGCTGAGGGACAGGACCTCCACAGGCGAATGGATGTAGCGGGCCGGGACGCTCACCACTGTACAGGGGATGCCCGTCTTGGTGATGTTGATGGCGGTCGCGTCGGTGGTGCCACCGTTGCCCACATCGAGCTGATAGGGGACGCCCGACTCGGCCGCCGTCTCGCGCAGCCAGCGCAGCACCGGGCGGGGTGCGATGATGCCGCGGCCTCCCGCGTCCAGCACGGCGATGGACGGCCCCTTGCCGATGACCACGTGCCTGTCGTTCTGCGTCACGCCGGGATGATCGCCGGGGATGGTGACGTCGGTGGCGATGGCCACGTCGGGGTCGAGCCCGTAGGCGCTGGTGCGGGCCCCCTTCAGACCGACTTCTTCTTGGACGGTGCCGACGGCCTGGATGGTGGCTTTGACCGTCTCGTCTTTGAGGCTGCGCAGCGCCGCCACCATCATGGTGACGCCCGCTCGGTTGTCGAAGGCCTTGCCCGTGAGCAGGTCGTTACCCATGGGGCGCAGGCTCCGGTCGATGGTGATGGGGGATCCGACCTCCACACCCATGGCCTCCGCGTCTTCAGCTGACGTGGCGCCGCAGTCGACGAACATCTCCTTGAGCTTGACCATCTTCTTGCGGTCCTCGGCCTCCATCACATGAGGCGGGCGTGACCCCACCACTCCGGTCAACCTGGCGCCTTCTCGACCGTGGATGATCACACGCTGGCTGAGGATTGTCTGGTCGAACCAGCCGCCCACCGGGACCACGCGCAGGAAGCCGTCACCGTCGATGTGCGAGACCATCAGACCGATCTCGTCCATGTGGGCAGCCACCATCACCTTCGGGCCGTCGCCGGCCCGGACGCCGATGACGTTGCCCATGGAGTCGATGCGCACCTCGTCCACCAGCGGCTGCAGTTCATCCCGTAGGAGCGCCGCCACCTCCTCCTCGTAGCCGGAGACTCCGTGCGCGTCGGCGAACTTGGCCAGCAGAGCGGAGAGGTCGTCCATGGTCAGATCCTTGTCCTCAGGAGTTCCAGGTCGGTGAGCAGCCCGGTCTGTGTCGCAGCGTAGTCGACGCCGGAGGCCTCGAGCATCGCGCCGGCTTCTTCGGCGGACCACTGCCCGGAACCGTAGACGATCTCGTTGGCGATGACGAACGCCTCTTGAGCGCTGAGGGCCGCGTTGATGCGGGCGCACAGCCGCAGATACTCGACATCCTCACTCTCGGTGTCGACGGGCGTGGCCACGCCGGCCGCCTTGCGGCAGAGGGCGGCACCGGTCTCGACCAGGGTGGAGAACGTGGCCAGACGGAACATCACATGCTGTTGGCGCGTGAGTCTGGTCTCGTGCACTTCCTTGTAGAGACGGTTCAGAAGCCGGGTGAGTGCTGCCATGGTGCCGGCACCCACCTGTGGGGAGGTTTCGTGGACCCCAGTGAGGTCCTGCGCGACCGCATCATAGAAGGCGCCCTTGCTCTTGACGGTCTCGCGCCAGCGGAAGGTGCTGACGATGAGTTGCTGTATCTCGCTGGTGCCCTCGTAGATGGTGGTGATCTTGACGTCGCGTTTGATCTTTTCCACGTCGTACTCGTGCACGTAGCCGTACCCGCCCAGGGCTTGGATGGCGGCATCGGCGCAGGCGTTGCCGACCTCGGTGGCGTGAAGTTTGGCAATGGCGCCTTCCGGCTGCAGATCGGTCTCCCCGGAATCGAGACGCACTGTCACTTCGTCGATGTAGGCGCGGGAGGCAGCCAGCTTAGCCACGAAGGGCAGGATGAGCTTATGCGTGTAGCCCTGTTTCTCTATGAGCGGCGAGCCGAACTGCACGCGCTCCTTGGCGTAGGGGATGACCCTCTCCAACGCCGCCTGGCCGGCTGCGAGACCCAGGCAGGCCACCATCAAGCGGGTGAAGCCGAACACCTCGTTCGCCTGTGCGAGCCCATGGCCGGGTTCGCCGCCCACCAGGTTCTCCACGGGCACGAAGACGTCGTCGAAGGTGAGGGCGACGGTGTTGGAACTACGGATGCCGTGCTTCTCCTCGGCCCTGCCCGGGCAGAAGCCGGGCATGGTGCGCTCGACGATGAAGAACGTGGGACCTTCCGGCGCCTGTGCAAGCACAGTGAGGAAGTCGGCGTACCCGCCGTTGGAGATGAACTGCTTGGAGCCGTTGATGCGGTAACCGGTGATGGCGCCGGTTTCATCGAGCACCGGAGTGGCCGATGTCTTGAGGTTGGAGAGGTTGCTGCCCGCCTCGGCCTCGGTGACCGCATAGGCGACGATCGCGCCCTCAGCCACTTCGGTGAGCCACTTCTGCTTCTGCTCGTCGGTGGCCGCCACCAGTATGGGGTCGGTGCCTAAGTGGACCACTAGGAAGGCCGTGGCCACACCCAGGCAGATCTTGCCCATCTCCAGAGAGAATGCGGCCAGATCGCGAGCGCCGCCGCCCATGCCTCCGTACTCCTCGGGGATGAAGAGCAGTTGCAGCCCGATCTCGGGACCGAGAAGTTCCCGGATCTCGGCCTCGGGAAAGATCTCGCCCCGGTCCCATTCGCGGAGCTTCTCCGGGGTGAGCATGCGCTCACGCACCTGCAGGAGAAGGTCGAGGATCATCTGACGGTCTTCGAGCGGTAGGCCTGCGAGTGTCACTTTCAACCTCTTCATAGTCCGTGGGGAGCCGCCTCCCGAGCGCCCGGAGTATAACATGGGCCCCAGAGGGTCCCCGATGAGCCCGGAGGCCGCCGAGGGAGAAGAAGCTGCATGCGCTACACTTGCGGCGTCGGCCCCGCGCTCTTCACGACAAGGCGCATGCCTCGTGTGACACCATGACTGCCGCAGACGACCTCAAAGAACTCATCAGACACTCGCCCGACCATCCCGGCGTCTACCTCTATCGCGATGAGGCGGGGAGCGTCATCTATGTGGGCAAGGCGCTGTCCTTGCGCAGGCGACTCAGCAATTATCTTCCAGGTCTGTCGGGGGGAGACAACGCCCGTGTGCCCGTGAAGATGGTGGAGATGTTGGCGCGCGCCGCCGGGCTGGAATGGATCGTCACCTCCACCGAGGTGGAAGCCCTGCTGCTGGAGAACAACCTCATCAAGCAGCATAGGCCGCCCTACAACATCCGTCTGCGCGACGACAAGTCGTACCCCTACATCATGATAACCATGGAGGACGACTATCCACGGGTGATGTTCACGCGCCAGCCCCATCGCAAGGGCAACCTCTACTTCGGGCCGTACGGGAGCGCTGCCAAGGTGCGCGAGACACTGGACGTGCTGCGCCGGGTGTTCCCCATCCGGGCCTGCCGGGGCAGAGAGCCGGGAAGGCACAGCGGCTCACCTTGTCTGCAGTTCCACATCAAACGTTGCCTGGCTCCGTGCCTGGGAGAGACATCGGTGGAGGAATACCGGGAGCTGGTGACGCAAGTGGTCGATCTGCTGAGCGGCCGTCAGACGAAGGTGGCCGCCGCTCTGCAGGCCGCTATGGCCCAAGCGGCCGCGCGACAGGACTTCGAGACGGCGGCCGTCTACCGCGACCGCCTGGAGGCGCTCCGGCACGTGCAGGAGCGCCAGCGCATCGAATCGACCTCGCTGGGTTCATGCGACATTACCGGTATGGCCATGGATGCGCGTGGTGCGAACGTGCAGGTGTTCGTCACGCGTGACGGCAAGCTGGCCGACCGACGCAGCTTCACCCTGGAGAACATCGAGGGGGCCACGGAGTCCGAGGTCTTCGAGCGCTTCGTAGGCGAATACTACAGTTCGACGCCCGTCGTCCCCGGCGAACTCATCGTGCCCCCAGGTGTGCTGGGGGTGGATGCGCTGGCGTCGTTCCTGGAGGGCCTGCGTGGCGCCCGCGTGGAGGTGCGGCAGGCCGAACGGGGCGACAAGCGACGCCTGCAGGAGATGGCCGACAAGAACGCCGCTCTGGCTCTTGCGCATGAGCGGGCCCGCGAAGAGCGCAGCCGGGAACGGCGATACGGTTCCCTCACCAGATTGGAGGAGATGTTGGGCCTACCCGGGGTACCGGTGCGCATCGAAGGCTATGACATCTCCAACCTGGGAGCGGAGAACATCGTGGCCTCCATGGTGGTGTTCGAGGGAGGCGCGCCCAAGAAGAGCGACTATCGCAAGTTCTCCATCGATACCGAAGGGCAGGACGACGTGGGGGCCATGCGCCGGGCGCTCAGCCGTCGCTTCCGTCGGGCCGAGGCTCCCGGCGGACTACTGCGCTACGACCCGTCGTTCGAGGCGGTGCCCGACCTAGTGCTCATCGACGGGGGCAAGGGACAACTGCGCGCGGCTGCGCAGGTTCTGGAGGAGGCCGGGTTGGCCGAGGTGGTGAGGGTAATCTCGTTGGCCAAGCGGGAGGAGGAGGTCTTCGTCCCGGGATCGTCCGAACCGCTGCTTCTGCCTTCGGACGACGAAGGCCTGCTGCTGCTTCAACGTGTGCGCGACGAGGCGCATCGCTTCGCATTGGGCTACCACCGAGGCAGGCGTGCCGCCTCGACGACTCTCTCCCTTCTCGATCAGATCCCCGGAGTGGGCGAGAAACGGAAGAAGGCCATCGTCCAGCACTTCGGCTCGCCTGAGCGTTTTCTGCGGGCCAGCCGCGAGGAACTGGAGGCAGTGCCCGGATTGCCCGGGAAGGTGGCGCGCGATATCCACGCATACATACACAAGACGGGATAGTGTGAGGAGTGGCGACCATGCGAGAGGCACAGGGAGTCGTCTGGGCCATGTACGAGACACCGTGGGGTCGCGGCAGAGTGGGTGTGCGCGGACAAAGGCTGGTGGCTGTGGATGTGCCGCGACTGGATGATAGGTCTTCCGCGCTGGCCGATCCTTCGCGTGACATGCGGCAGATGCACGAAGAGGAGACGCCCGCTCGCGACCACGAGGCGGCACACCGGTGGGCGAAGGCGTTGGAGGCGTACTTCCGGGGCGAGCGGCTTTGCTGGGACGAGACAGACATCTCCCTCGACGCCTTGGAGGTGGGCGAGTTCGCGCGCCGGGTCTACTCGGCTCTTCTGTGGGTGCCGGCGGGGACGACCGTCACGTATGGTGAGCTGGCCGGGCGCGCCGGGCACCCTCGGGCCGCACGGGCCGTCGGCAGCGCCATGGCCGGCAACCCCATACCCATCGTGGTGCCGTGCCACCGGGTGGTGCGGGCGGACGGGTCGCTGGGCTGCTACGGCGACGACCCCCGCTGGAAACCCATCTTGTTGGAGCATGAACGCCGGCACAGGGAGGTGCCCAGGTGACCGCACAGAGAGGGCTGCACCTTTCGCTCATCACCGGGCTCTCGGGCGCGGGCAAGTCGGAGGCCATCGCCACGTTCGAGGACTCCGGATATTTCTGCATCGACAATCTCCCGCCGCAGATGCTTCCCGGGGTGGTGGATCTCTTCGGACTCGAGGGGAGCCGTGTCGACAGGGTCGCGCTGGTGTTCGACGTGCGCGGCGGCAAGTATTTCGAGCACCTGGACGAAGCTCTCTCCTTCCTTCGTGAGGCGGCCATCCCCTTCCGCATGCTCTTTCTGGAGGCCTCCGACGAGGTCTTGGTGAACCGCTTCCAGTCCACTCGCAGACCTCACCCCCTTTCGCGCACGAGCCTGTTGGAAGGGATCCAGCGCGAGCGTTGTCTCCTGGCCGGGCTTCGTGCGAAGGCCGACCTGGTGGTGGACACCTCGGAGCTGTCGCCCCGCGCGCTACGACGTAACATCGAGGAGACGTTGCTGGCCGAGGAGTTGAGCGATCAGCTGTTCCTAAGCCTGGTGTCGTTCGGGTACAAGAACGGCCTGCCCGACGAGGCCGACATGGTGCTGGACGCTCGCTTTCTGCCCAACCCTCACTGGGTGGAACAACTGCGGCCTCTGTCCGGACGCGACGAAGCCGTGCGCAAGTACGTGCTCGAGCGTGAGGACGCGGCCGCGTTCCTCGACCAGGTGGAGGCGTTGGTGCGCTTCGTGGCCCCACGGTTCGTGGCCGAGCAGAAGCGGCGGCTGGTGCTCGCCATCGGCTGTACTGGGGGACAACACCGTTCGGTGTCGTTGGTGCATGAGTTGGCGGTACGGCTGCACGACGACCCGGGACTGGTGATCAGCGTCTCGCACCGCGACTTGGACGAGGGAGCGTGAGCGGTGCCCCAAGGGTTCACGCGTGCCTTCCGTGAGGAACTGGCCCACGTAGAGGACAAGCAGGCCTGCTGCCGTCTGGCGGCTATCGCAGGGCTGCTGCACACCGCGGGGACCTTCCTCATCCGCGGCGGCACCAGTGAAGACGAGCGCTATGAGGTGCGCGTGGCGACCACCGTGCAGGCGGCGGCCAAGCTGGTCTACACACATTTCAAATCGTTCGGCGCCGAGGGAGACCTCATGGTCCGCCGGGAGCCTCGCTTCCGCCATCGCCTGCTGTACGAAGTGCATCTGAAGAGTTCGCCGCCCATGCTGCAGGCCCTGAACGAGATAGGGGCGCTCACCGACACCTTCCAGATCTCGCCCGGCATCCCACGGCGGCTGGTCAAGAAGACGTGTTGCCGCCACGCCTTCCTGCGCGGCTGTCTCATCGGCGCGGGGTCGGCGAACTCGCCGCAGAAGGAAGCCCATCTTGAGATGGTGCTCTCGCAGCCGATCTTCGCCGCCGACCTGGTGCGGCTGCTGACCGAGATGGAGTTCCATCCGGGCATCATGGGTCGGAGGGGGAACCAGGTGGTGTATCTCAAGGGCAGGGACGAGGTGGCCGGTCTCCTGGCGCTGGCGGGAGCGCATGAATCTGCCCTCATGGTGGAAGAACAGGCGGTAGTGAAGGAGGTCCGGTCACGGGCGAACCGACTGGCCAACTGCGATGCCGCCAATCTGCGGCGGACGAGCGCGGCTGCGGCCTGCCAGCTGGAGGCCATCGCGGTGCTGGAGCGGAGCGGTCGCCTGCAGCGTATGCCGCGGGCGTTGCGCGAAGCCGCCGATCTACGCCTCCGCTATCCCTACATGACTCTGTCGGAACTGGCAGAGACGGAGGAGAGCGGTGTGTCGCGTTCGGCGCTCAACCATCGCCTACGCAGGCTGGTGCAGGCAGCCCGGCAGGAGGGCATGGAGGTGGCCGATGATAGAATCCCGTCCCGGTAGCGGAGTGGAAATATGACGAGGAGAATAATCACATGAGCACCAAGGTTGCCATAAACGGGTTCGGCCGCATCGGGCGGCTGTTCCTGCGTGCCGCGTTCTTGCAGGGGATCGATCTTGAGGTGGTGGCGGTCAACGACCTCACAGATGCCAAGACGCTGGCCTATCTGTTGAAATACGACAGCGTGCATGGCGTTTGGCCCGGGGAGATCACGCACACCGATGACAGCATCACGTTCGAAGGGCGCACCATAAAGGTCCTGTCGGCCGCGGACATAGGCATGCTGCCGTGGCGCGAGCTGGACGTGGACGTGGTGGCCGAGTGCACCGGCCTCTACACGGAACGTGCCAAAGCCGCGCAGCATCTCGACCAGGGGGCGAGGAAGGTGGTCATCAGCGCTCCGGCGAAGGACCCCGACCTCACCGTGGTCATAGGGGTGAACGACACCGACTACGACCCTGCGCGCCACGACATCCTGTCGTCGGCGTCGTGCACCACCAACTGTCTCGCCCCGGTGGCCAAGGTGATGATGGATTCCTTCGGCATCGAGCAGGGTCTCATGAGCACGGTGCACGCCTACACCAATGACCAGCGCATCCTCGACCTGCCCCACAAAGACCTGCGCCGGGCTCGGGCGGCGGCGGTATCCATCATCCCCACCTCCACGGGGGCGGCGCGCGCCATCGGCTCGGTCATCCCCGAGCTCAAAGGCAAGCTCGACGGTTTCGCGCTGCGGGTGCCCATCCCCGACGGCTCGGTGGTGGACCTGGTGTTGACACTGGAGCGGGACGCGTCGGTGGAGGAGATCAACGCAGCGGTGAAGCAGGCAGCGGAAGGGCCCATGGCCGGCGTGCTGCGCTACACCGACGAGCCCATCGTCTCGTCCGACATCGTGGACGACCCACACTCATGTATCTTCGACTCGTCGCTCACCATGGTGATGGGCCGGCAGGCCAAGATGGTCATGTGGTACGACAACGAGTGGGGCTTCACCAACCGCATGGTGGAGTTGTGCGGTAGGCTGTTCTAGCCGGGGCCTCTGAGCTCCGGTCGGGGTGGTGGCGTGGCGGGCCCGCGCCGAAGACAAAGGAGACGAGATGGCCAAGATGACGGTGCGCGACGTGGATGTGACCGGCAAGCGGGTGCTGGTGCGCGTGGATTTCAACGTGCCTCTGAAAGACGGGTTCGTGACTGACGACACTCGCATCCGGGCGTCTGTCCCCACTATCTCCTACCTGCGCGAGCATGGCGCGAAGGTCATTCTCATGTCGCATCTGGGCCGCCCGAAAGATGGGCCCGATCCGGGGTTGACCATGGATCCGGTGGCCCTGCGCCTGGGTGCACTCTTGGCGGCGCCGGTGCGCAAGGTGGACGAGCTCTCTGGTCCGAGTGTCGAGGCGGCGGTGGAGGCCATGCGGCACGGCGACGTGTTGCTCTTGGAGAACTCCCGCTTCGACAAGCGAGAGAAGAAGAACGACCCTACTCTGGTAGAGGAGCTGGCCGGGCTGGGCGACCTCTACGTCAATGACGCCTTCAGCGCGGCTCATCGCGCGCATGTGACCACCGCGGGTCTGGCTGAGGTCCTGCCCACCGTCGCCGGCTTCCAGATGGAGAAGGAGTTGACGGCCCTCCAGGGGCTGCTGGCCGAACCGAAGAGGCCCTTCGTCGTGGTCCTGGGCGGGGCGAAGGTCACCGACAAGATCAAGGTGATCGACCGCTTCCTCGACCTGGCCGACACCATCCTCATCGGCGGCGCGATGAGTTTCACCTTCCTCAAGGCCGACGGCGTGGATGTGGGCGTGTCGAAGGTGGAGGAAGAGGGGGTCGCCGTGGCCGCCGAAGCGCTCAAGAAGGCCGCGCAGAAGCCCAGCGAGATCTTGCTGCCCTCGGACGTGATAGTGGCCGACGCCTTCGACGAGCAGGCGTCCACGCAGGTGGTCCCGGTGCATGCCATCCCGGACGGGTGGATGGGGCTCGACATCGGTCCGCAGACAGCCACCGGCTTCGCGGCCAGGATATTGGAAGCCGGGGAGGTCTTCTGGAACGGCCCCATGGGGGTGTTCGAGATGGCTCCCTTCGCTGCCGGTACGCAGGCGGTGGCTGAAGCGATGGCGGCCAGCAGTGCTGTCACCGTGGTGGGCGGCGGAGATTCCGTGGCGGCCGTCAACAAGTTCGGAGTGGCCGACAAGATGGACCACGTCTCCATGGGCGGTGGCGCGTCGTTGGAGTTCCTGGAGGGTGCCGAACTGCCGGGTGTGGTGTGCATACCCGACAAAGAGGGGGAGGCGTGACCTCCGAGGCCGGCGCGCGGGCGCGCCGGCCCCTCATCGCCGGCAACTGGAAGATGTACAAGACCGGAGCTGAAGGCGCGGACTTCGTCCGTGCCCTCGCCCGGGCGCTCGGTCGCGTGGACGGTCGCGACGTGGTCGTGGCTCCCACCTTTGTCGGGCTCCATCAGGCGGTGGAGGCGGCGTACGGCACGGGCATACAGGTGGCGGCTCAAGATGTGTTCTGGGAGGCGGAGGGTGCCTACACGGGTGAGGTGTCGGCTCCCATGTTGGTCGACCTCGGCGTGCAGGGCGTCATCATCGGACACTCAGAGCGCCGGCAGTACTTCGGCGAGACCGACGACTGGGTGGCGCGCAAGGTCAGGGCCGTGCTCGATCATGGTCTGCTGCCCATCATGTGTCTGGGGGAGACGCAGGAAGAGCGCGAATCCGGCCTGACGACCGAGGTGCTTTCCACGCAGGTGCCCACGGGCCTGGTGTCGGCCATGCCGGAGGAGGCCGCGCGCGTGGCCATCGCCTATGAGCCCATCTGGGCCATCGGGACGGGCAAGACGGCCACGCCGGCCATGGCCCAGGAGGCCATCGCCTTCATCCGCGCCGAGGTGGGCAGGCTGTGGGGACCTGCCGCGGTACAGGTGGTGCGCGTGCTCTACGGCGGGAGCGTCAAGCCGGACAACATCGACGAACTGATGGCCCAGCCCGACATCGACGGAGTCCTGGTGGGTGGGGCGAGCCTGGCCGTGGAGTCCTTCGCACGCATCGTCCGTTTCCAGGAGATCTGAGATATGGCGACAGTCCCCGGCTCCGCGCCGCGACGTGCGGCGCTCATCATCCTCGACGGCTGGGGATATGCGCCCCCTGGCCCGGGCAATGCGATCGCACTTGCCCGCACTCCGGTCTGGGATGCTCTGTGGGCCCGCTATCCCCATGTTCTGTTGGAGGCGAGCGGCGAGGCCGTGGGGCTGCCTCCCGGCGTGATGGGCAACTCTGAGGTGGGCCATCTCACCATCGGCTCCGGACGGATCATCTACCAGGACCTGTCGCGCATCAACCGCGCCATCGCCGATGGCTCTTTCTTCGTGAACCCGGTCATCACCGGCCTCTTCGGTCGCGCCGCGGAGCGTGGCGGAGCCATCCATCTGCTGGGGCTCTTCTCGGAGGGCGGTGTCCACTCGTCTCTGGAGCATGTGAAGGCGCTCGTGCAGGCCGCCCACCGTCAGGGTGCGGAGCGGCTGTTCATCCACGCCTTCACAGATGGCCGCGACACATCCCCCACAGCTGGCGAGGGCTACATGGAAGACATGCAGGTGTTCCTCGCCCAGGAGGGCCTGGGTCAGGTGGCCACCGTGTCGGGCCGCTATTACGCCATGGACCGCGACCGGCGCTGGGAGAGGGTCAAACTGGCCTACGACGCTCTGGTGCACGACCGCGGTCTAGTCGCTGGAGATGCCGTGGCGGCCATCCAAGAAGCGTACGCTCGGGGCGAGACCGACGAGTTCATCCTGCCCACTATCGTGGGCGACGGAGCTGTATCACGCATATCGGACGGCGACGCGGTCTTCTTCTACAATTTCCGCCCCGACCGGGCGCGCGAACTGACAACGGCGCTCACTCAGCCGGCCTGTGAAGGCTTCGACCGCGGTGGTCCCCCGCCGCGCATCGAGATGGCCGGCATGACGGAATACGATCCGAACCTGGGGATCGGCGTCGCCTTCCCCAAGGAGGAGCCCAAGAACGTGCTGGCCGAGGTGGTCTCGGCGGCAGGGCTCACGCAACTCCACATCGCCGAAACCGAGAAGTACGCGCATGTGACCTTCTTCCTGAACGGTGGGCGCGAGGAGCCCTTCCCGGGGGAGATACGTAAGCTGGTCCCTTCACGCAAGGATGTGGCCACCTACGACCTGGCCCCGGCCATGAGCGCCTACGAGGTGGCGGCGGCATTCGAGGAGCTCATGGACGATCAGCCGGTGGACCTGGTGGTGCTCAACTTCGCGAATCCCGACATGGTGGGCCACACCGGCGACCTGGACGCCACCATCGAGGCTGTCGAGCACGTGGATGTCTGCCTGGGCAGAGTCCTGGGCGTGTTGGAGCGGATGGGGGCCAAGGTCTTGGTGACAGCCGATCACGGCAACGCCGAGGCGCTGCTCGAGCCGAACGGCCATGCCAGCACGGCCCACAGCGTCAACCCGGTGCCGCTCGTCCTCCTGGAGGAAGGTGTGGTGTTGCGCGAGGGCGCGGGCCTGGCCGACCTGGCGCCCAGCTTGCTGTGCTTCCTTGGCCTGCAGGTGCCCCAGGAGATGACCGGGCGCTCGCTGTGTGTGCAGGCGTGAATACGCAGTATTGGTATGCAACAAAAGCCGTTGATGGTATTGTGTGCAGTCAGTAACGCCGAGAGGCGCGAAGTGT
>JAXGXJ010000018.1:0-26514 GCA_040772905.1 Thermoleophilia bacterium
TCGGTGGTATATCCGGCGCTGGTGGTGTACTCGAAGAGTCCGAAGGCGCCGCCCAACAGCAGGACCCCCACTATGACGATGCGCCCGACCATCATGCTGTCGAGCAGCGGCGCGTGAGGTGCGCGGGGCCGCCGGCTCATGATGCCGCGCTCTTTGGCTTCGAAGGCCAGGGTGATGCCTAGGACGACGCCGGTGGTCATGTTGACCCACAGGATCTGCACGGGCAGGATGGGCAGCACGGTCCCGGCGAAGATGGCGGCCAGGATGACCAAGCCCTCCGCTAAGTTGGTGGGCAAGGTCCAGGTGATGAACTTCATGAGGTTGTCGAAGACACCTCGGCCCTCTTCCACGGCAGCCTCGATGGAGGCGAAATTGTCGTCGGTGAGCACCATGTCGGCTGCTTCCTTGGCCACTTCGGTGCCGGTGATGCCCATCGCCACGCCGATGTCGGCCTGGCGCAGCGCAGGGCCGTCGTTCACACCGTCGCCCGTCATGGCCACCACGTTGCCGCTGGCCTGGAGGGCCCTCACCAGCCGCAGTTTCTGCTCGGGGGTCACTCGGGCGAACACCACGGTCTCGGACGCGGTCTGGACCAGGTCCTCGTCACTGATGGCGGCGAGATCGCTGCCGGTGAGAGCCTTGGGCTCATCGCCATCATGGCAGTGCGTGGTGCCCAACTCGAGCCGCTTTCCGATGGCGGCGGCTGTGATGACGTGGTCGCCTGTGATCATCTTCACTCGTATGCCGGCGTCGCGACAGGCGCGGACGGCGTGGAGCGCCTCCGCGCGCGGCGGGTCGATCATCCCTTGGAGTCCGAGGAATATCAGGTCACTCTCGATATCGTCGTGCGTGATCTCCACCACCGTGCTGGGGACGCGCTTGTAGGCGAACGCAAGCACTCGCAGGCCCTCGGCCGCCAACTCACGCGACTCCATCTCCACGCGCTCCTTCGCAGCTGCGTCGAGCAGCGACCCATCGGCCTGCTGAGACGACCGATCGAGGAGCCGCTCCACGGCCCCCTTCACGTAGACGACGTTGTCAACCTGATCGCCGTCGGCGTCTCCTGCGTCCAGGTCCCGATGAAGAGTGGCCATGTACTGGAACTCCGACTCGAAGGGCAGGGTGTCGAGTCGAGGCATGTGATGCTCCACGACCTCGCCGTTGAGCCCGGCCTTCATGGCCGACACGATCAACGCGGCCTCGGTGGGATCGCCGCTGATCTGCCAGGTGTCCTCCTCGAAATAGACCGAGCTGTCGTTGCACAGCAGGCCGGCGCGGAACAACTCGAGCAGTTCCGGCCCGGCCTCAGGGCTCGAGACGGTGAGTGGGGCCTCGCCATGCGAGGCATCGCCCTCGTAGACACCGCCCTGAGGGTCATAGCCGCCTCCGCTCAACGTGAGCTCTCGTCCCGCGACCGCGACCTTCTGTACGGTCATCTGGTTCTCGGTGAGAGTCCCTGTTTTGTCGGAGCAGATGACGGTGGTGCTACCCAAAGTCTCCACTGCGGGCAGGCGGCGGATGATGGCCTTGCGCCGAGCCATGCGCGACACGCCGATGGCGAGCACGATGGTCACGGCGGCGGGCAGTCCTTCTGGGATGGCGCCCACCGCGAGGGCGACTGCGGCGACGAACATGTCCACCACCGGCTCTCCGCGCAGTATCCCCACGACCGCGGTGATGACGGCCAGGCCGATGATCACGTAGAGGAGCAGGCGGCTGAACTGCGCGATCTTGCGCGTGAGAGGCGTCTTCAGCTCTTCGGCCTCGGCGATGAGACCCG
The DNA here is from genome assembly GCA_040772905.1 of Thermoleophilia bacterium. Taxonomy (GTDB): domain Bacteria; phylum Actinomycetota; class Thermoleophilia; order RBG-16-64-13; family RBG-16-64-13; genus JAXGXJ01. The sequence goes on from JAXGXJ010000018.1 coordinate 1,781, forward strand.
AGATCTTGCCCACCTCCGTGGCATCTCCCGTGGCCACGACTACCCCGTTGCCCTGCCCGGCGGTGGCCAATGTGGAGGCGTAGACCATGTTGGTGCGGTCGGCGAGCGCGGTATCTCCCTCCAGAGACGCGACCTGCTTCTCCACCGGCACAGACTCGCCGGTGAGGGCAGACTCGTCCACGCGCAGGTCGCGTGAGTAAGTGAGGCGCAGGTCGGCCGGCACTTTGTCGCCCGCCTGCAGCACCACCAGGTCGCCAGGGACCAGGTCGGCGGCTGACATGCGCAGGCGCTGCCCGCCCCGTATCACCGTCGTCTCCGCCGTCATGGAGCGCGACAGGGCTTCGATGGCCTTCACCGCTTTGGACTCCTGCAGGAAGCCCACCAGCGCGTTTATGATGACCACGCCGAAGATCACACCGCTGTCGACGTACTCGCGCAGCACAGCGGTGACGATCCCGGCCACGATGAGGATGAGTACCAGGGTCTGGGTGAACTGAGACAGGAGCAGGCGGAGACGGCTCCTGCCGCCTCGCTTGGTGATGCTGTTGGGGCCGAAGCTCTCTAGCCGCTCTCCCGCTTCGGCTGGCGACAGACCGGCATCGAGATCGGTGCCCAGTAGCTGCGACAGTTCGGAGACATCGGCGCGGTGCCAGTCGTCTCGGCTCTGCAGTCGGGATTCAGGCATGGGTCTATGTCCTTCCGAGAAGGGGGCGAACGTACGCCCCATTTACCCGTCCATCCGGCGCCGCAAACCGCTTGCAGCGTCTTACAGACCGAAAGGGCCCCTTGCGGGGCCCCGTTCAGCGTCTCAGAACCAAGCAGTGCGGGCGCGGACTAGACTGCCGTGCTCTCCGCAGGCGTGCCGGTGGCTGCGGGGGCCGCGGCAGCTGCCGCTGTGGTGGCGGTCGGCGCCTCGGCCGACGTCGTCACGGGCGCCGAGGTCACGGCAGCCGCTTCGGCTTTCGTCTCAGCGACGCTCTCTGCGGTCACGTCTTCCTTGATGGCAGACTGGACGTCGTCTTTCGTCTCTTTGAGGCCCTTCTTGAAACCATTGATCGAACGCCCCAATGAGGAGCCCAGTTCGGGCAGCTTCTTGGGCCCGAAGATGAGCAGGGCCAGTACGACCACTATAGCGATTTCCCACGGTCCGATCCAACTAGGCATCAACCACTCTCCATGTGAGTACTTCAGGAGTGACGCGCATTATCTCACGCTTGGCGCGTCCCTGTAGGCGTCCCTGTGGGGGAGACCGCGCTTCCGCCCGCCCGACGCATGCTCGAGGCCCCCAGGACTTCTAGAAAAGGCCTTTGAGGCGGTTCCTGATGTCTTCAGCGCTCAGTCCGGCGGCGGCGAATGCTCCGCCCGCTTCGAGGTCTGCGGAGGCGGGCTGGGGAAGTACTTCAGAAGCCAGACGGCGACGGAACGCGCGCTGGACGGGATCGGACAGGAAACGGGTGAGCTGGGCGTAGCCGTGACTGTCGCTGAACCCGCGATGCGCGGCGTAGTAGCGGAGCGGATGGCACACGTACAGCCAGTCCTTCGCCCGGGTGAGGGCCACGTAGAAAAGCCGCCGCTCCTCCTCGATCTCCTCCCATCGGCCGGTGGCCATGTCGGAGGGTATGTTGCCGTCGGCGGCGTGGATGACATAGACGGCATCCCATTCCAGCCCCTTCGCGGAATGGATGGTACTGAGGATGAGGAAGTCCTCGTCCAACACGGGCGGCCCTGCCAGGTCTTCGGTATAGGCGGGGGGATCGAGAGCGATCTCGGCCAGGAAGCGGGCACGGTCGGGGAAGCGGGAGGCGAGCCACTCGAGTTGCTCCAAGTCCATGAGGCGGGCCCGCGCATTGTCGTACAGCCGCTCGAGGAGCGGCGTGTAGAAGAGCCGTATCTCCTTGATCTGTGAGGCAAGCTCGGGGGACTGACGGTCGCTGAGCAGGTCCATAAGCGACACGAGCCGGCTCCACTGGTCGGCCGCGGCTGACGACGGGCAGGGAGCCTTGTGCCAGGCCCGGAAGCCGGACGGCGTCGCTGCGGCCGCCCCCTCGGGGGACGAGGACGCTCCCGCACGGAGGTACTCCATGAGCGCGTGTGCCTTCTTGGGGCCCACTCCGGGCAACAACATGAGCACTCGGGTGCCGGCCATGAGGTCGCGGGGGTTCTCCGCCAGGCGCAGGAAGGCGAGGAGGTCCTTCACATGCGCCGTCTCCACGAAGCGCAGACCCCCGTACTTGTGGAAGGGGATATTGCGTCGCGCCAACTCGAGTTCGAGGGCAAGGCTGTGGTGGGACGCGCGGAACAGCACCGCCTGCCGGCGAAGAGGCAGCCCCGCCTCGCGGTGTTCCAAGATGCGGTGGATGAGGAACTCGGTCTGTTGGTCTTCGTCCTCGCAGGTGACGAGTTCGGGCGGCGCGCCGCCGGCGCGCCGCGTCCACAGGGCCTTCTCATGCCGCTCGGCCGCCGCCGCGATGACCCGGTTGGTGGCGTTGAGCAGCGGCTGGGTGCTGCGGTAGTTCTCCTCCAGGGTGATCGTGCACGCGTCGGGGAACTGCTGGGGGAAGTCGAGGATGTTGCGGACCGTGGCGGCGCGGAACGAGTAGATGGACTGGGCGTCGTCGCCGACCACAGTGAGGTCCTTGCCGTCCGGACACAGCATGGCCAGGATCTCGGCCTGCAGACGGTTGGTGTCCTGATACTCGTCCACCAGCACGCAGTCGAACCGGCTGCGCACCGCTTTGGCCGCGCGTGGCTCGCTAAGGAGCCCGTGCCAGAAGAGCAGCAGGTCGTCGTAGTCGAGCACGCTCTGCTGGCCTTTGCGGTCGACGAACACCGAGAAGAGGCGGCGTAGGTCTTCCACCTCGTCCTTGCACCAGGGGAAGTGCCCTTCCACCGCCTGCTCCACCGGCTCGCGTGCGTTCACACAGCGGCTGTAGATGTCCATGCAGGTGCCCTTGAGCGGGAAGCGCCGGTCGTTCTTGGCCAGGCCCAGTTCGGTGCGCAGCACACCCATGAGGTCTTCCGCATCACCGCGGTCGAGGATGGTGAACGACGACGGCAGGCCTATGGCTCTGCCGTGAAGGCGCAGGAGGCGGGTGGCGGTGGCGTGGAAAGTGCCGCCCCACACCTTGCCGCCTGGTGTAGCCGCACCGCTCGGCGCACCTGCACCGCCCGAGGTGACCGTCCGGGCGCCCCGCTGACGGGTCTCGATGTCGAGTTGTCGCAGGATGGAATCCACACGACGCAGCATCTCGGCCGCGGCCCGCCTGGTGAAGGTGAGCAGAAGTATCCGCCCGGGATCGGCGCCACCGGCGATCTTGTAAGCCACGCGGTGAGCCAAGGTGGCCGTCTTGCCTGTGCCGGCTCCGGCGACGATGAGCAGCGGCGAATGCCCGTGGGTGGCGGCAGCTCTCTGCTGGTCGTTGAGCTGCTGGAGGACGGTCTGGATGGGTGTAGGCGCCGATCCGGCGTGTTCTCGAGACAGGGCCGTCCTCCTCACCGTCAGGGTGCCGCGCGTTGCCGCTCTTCAGCATACAGGCCGGGCCGGACAGACGGCTTCGCTCAGCGAGCCGGTCCCTTCATGCGTAGAAACATCGCTCCGATCATCCCTAGGCACGCCATCCCTGCCACCACGAGGTAGGTGGGGGTGAACGACGGCGATGCGTCGGCCAGGCTCCCGCCCACGTACGGACCGAGGGCCTGTCCGAGTCCCTGGAACGTGGTGAGGAACCCGAATGCGGCTGAGGCCAGGAGGGGACCCACCAGATCTCCACACGCTGTGGCGACGATGGCCGGGGTCGCCCAGGCGGTGAGAGCGAACAGCACCGCCGAGAGCACCAGCCCCGCAGGCTGACCCCAGAGCGCGAAGAGCAAGAACGAGACGGTCTGGATCCCCAGGATCGACACCAGTGCAGCGCGCCTGCCCGCTCGGTCGGAGATCCAACCCCACAGTGTCCCGCAGACGAGACTCACCACTCCCATGACCATGAACAGCCGTCCGGCGGCGGTGGCTGTGTAGCCGATGTCGGTGATGAGGCGTTTGGTGAAGAAGGTCATGTAGGTCATGTAGGCGAAACCGAAGGCGAAGTAGACGGCACAGAGATGCCAGATGACCGGAGAGAGGAACACCTGCTTCCAGGCCGGACCGTCGCCACCCGTCCCCGACCCGCTCGCCGCCGCCCCGCTGGATGCCGATCCGCGCGCGGGTTCTTCTCCGACCCTCCGCTTGCGCACCGGTCTCCTGCGGCTGCGGATGACCGCAAACGCCAGTATGGCGAAGCAGAACGTGATGCCCGCCAGCACGAACCAGGTGATGCGCCAGCCTTGGTCGCCGTAGCTGTTGACCAGTCTGGGCACGAGCGGCCCCGACACCACCAGGCCCATGGATGCGCCCAGAGGCAACATCCCCGTGGCCAGCCCTCGTCGCTTCAAGGAGAACCACACGGAGGGGAGGATGTGTGCCGGGACGCTGGCACATGCACTTCCCATGCCCGTCAGTATGCGACCCGCCGCAGCCATGGCCAATCCCCCCGAGAGGCCGGTGATCACCATGCCGGTGGCGGCGACGAGAAGACCGGCTGAGATGACGCGCCGGGGGCCCATCCGCGAGGCCAGGGTCCCCGCGAGGATGGCCATGCTCAGGTATCCGGCCAGGTTGGCCGCGGCGAGGGCGCCTGCCTGCCCGTTGGCGATGTCCAGACCTTCCTGCATCGCCGGTAAGATGGCCGGATAGCTGAACTGTGAGAGCCCCAGCGCCGAGAAGACCACGAACACGGCGGTGACCAGGACGGCGTACTTGTAGTGGGGCCCTTTCTCGTCATCTTGACCGGTGCGCGCGCCGGCGGCCTCTGTAGCCCCACCAGCGGCACCGGCAGCAGCCCCGGCAGCCCCGGTGGCCCGCGGGTCGGTCATGTGCCGGCCCCCGGCGATGACGGCGCCGGTTCGGGCACGCACACCACTTCCTCACCCATGTGGCTGGTGGCGGAACTGCGCAGCAGCATCATCCCCACCGCACCAAGCAGCGCCACCCCCGCCGCCACGAGATAGGCGGCTGTGAACGAGGGCAGCACATCCGCCATCCTCCCAGCCACATAGGGCCCGGTGGCTTGCCCGAGCCCGTGGAAGACGGTCAGGAACCCATAGGCGGCTGGTGCCATGGCCGGGCCCACGATATCTCCGCAGGTGACGGCCATGATGGAGGGGATCCCCCAGGCGGTAAGACCGTACAGGACGGCCGACACGGTCAGGCCGGAGGTGTCGGTCCACACGGCGAAGAGTGCGAAGGCCACGGCCTGCAGCACCAGGATAATGGTCATGGCCCGTTTGCGGCCGATGATGTCGGCGATCCAGCCCCACAAGACGCCGCAGGGAAGGCTGGCCCAACCCAGGATCATGAAGAGTGTCCCGGCGGCCTGCTCGGTATAGCCGAGATCGGCGATGAGCCGTTTGTTGAAGAAGGTGAGGTAGATCATGTAGGCGAAGCCGAAACAGAAGTAGACGGCACCCAGGTGCCACACCGATCCCGAGAAGTAGAGCTTGCGCCAGCTCACATGGCCGTGCGACGCCGCGGACTCCATGCCCTCAGGCTGATATCCGGGGCGGTCGCGCAGCACGGCGTACGCGGCGAGGGCGATGACGAGCGTCATGCCGGCCAATACATACCAAGCCATGCGCCAGCCCGAGTCCCCGAAGCCGGTGATGATCCAGGGGACGAGGGGCCCGACCACGATGAGGCCCACCGACGCCCCCGAACTCGCAGTCCCGGTGACGATGCCTCTTCGTGCGCGGGAGAACCAGAAGGCCACCATGGTGTGCGCGGGGATATTGGCCATCGCGCTGCCCAGACCGGTCAGCAGCCGCCCCACTAACGCGGGAGTGTAGGTGTGTGAGAACCCGGTCAGCAGCATGCCTGCGGCAGCGAGCACCAGGCCGGCCGTGATGATGCGCCTGGGCCCCAGGCGGGCCGCCAAGGCTCCACCCAGAAGCCCCATGAGCAGGTAGCCGGCCAGGTTGGCGGTGGCGAGGGCTCCTGCCTGGGTGTTGCTCAGTCCGAGCCCCTCCTGCATGGAGGGCAAGATGGAGGTGTAGCTGAAGCGGGCCAGGCCGAGGGCACCGAACACCACGAGCAGCGCCATACCCAGGATGGGCCAACGATAGCGGGGGCCGGGAGCGTTTCCGGGCATGCGGGGCTCTTTCTCGTCTGTCTTGTGGGACCGTGCACGCGCGCACGCGCGCGATGGAGAGAGGATACCGCGGCGAGGGTCGTGCCTGCGCGCGCGCCGTGGCACTGTGGCAGGTCGCCGTCCGACCCTCCGTGTAGTAACCTCCCTGTGTCAACACTCCTACCGAAGGGATATCGCTATGCAGGCGACCCGCGGAGCCGTCGTGAGTTTCAACTACACTCTCACCGACGACGACGGCAACACCATCGATTCCAACGAGGGCTGTGCACCTCTGAGCTACCTGCACGGTTACGACAACATCATCCCCGGCTTGGAGAGCGCCTTGGAGGGTGCCGAGGTCGGTTTCGCCTCCAACGTGGTGGTGGAGCCTGCCGAGGGCTACGGCGAAGTCGACCAGGAAGCCATCTTCGAGGTCTCCAGGGACAAGTTCCCACCCGAGATGGAGCTGGCTCCGGGCATGCAGTTCGCCGGGGAGACTCCGAGCGGCGACGTGCCGCTGACGGTGATGGAGGTCAAAGACGACGTGGTGGTGGTCGACGCCAACCATCCTCTGGCCGGCGCACGCCTGCACTTCGACGTCGAGGTAGTGGACATCCGTGAGGCCACCTCGCAGGAGTTGGAGCAGGGCCACCCAGAGTAGGAGCCGCGACGCCGGCGCAGCCGGCGGGCTGACGGAGGACGGCGATGCATTCCGGTGTAGGGTGGATGAGAAGGGCCGTGGGCGGGACTGCGCGTACGGCCGGGCATCGGGTCGCGAAGCAGTCCGCGATCCGGGTCGTGACCCGGATCGCGCTCACCGCTGTGTTCGTCGTGGGGCTGGTGTCCTTCGCGGCGTGCGGAGATGATGGGCTCGAACTCGATGAGGTGAGACTCGACAGCGGTGTCGTCACCGGCTCGCTGAACGGAGACATCTGGTCTTTCAAGGGGATCCCTTACGCTGCTCCGCCCGTCGGCGATCTGCGGTGGCAGGCTCCTCAGCCTGTGGCTCCATGGGCGGAGCCTCGCGCGTGTACCGCCTTCGGGCCGGCCTGCCCACAACCCGCCAGTGCGGAGACGTTCTACCTGGCAGTGGGGGAGACCAGTGAGGATTGCCTCTATCTGAACGTCTGGGCTCCAGACCCGTCGTCGGACGCCGCCCAGCAGGCGCGCGGACTCCAGGATGAGGACGTAGAGCTCCTGCCTGTCATGGTGTGGATCCATGGGGGGAGTTTCGAGACCGGCGCCGGCTCCATGGCCGTCTATGACGGCGCCAACCTAGCATCACTGGGTGTGGTGGCAGTCACGATCAACTATCGTCTGGGTCCGCTGGGGTTCCTGGCTCACCCTGCCTTGTCGGCGGAGTCACCGGAAGGCAGCTCGGGCAACTATGGGCTCTTGGACCAAGTGGCGGCGCTCAAGTGGGTGCAGACGAACATCGCCGCCTTCGGTGGAGACCCACAGCGGGTGACTGTGTTCGGGGAGTCGGCGGGAGCCATCAGCATCCTCGACTTGCTGGTGAGTCCTCTGGCCGAGGGGCTCTTCCAGCGGGCCATCGCTCAGAGCGGCATCATGCTCGACCAGGGTTTCGGCGTCACCACCAACGGCACACTGGCTGATGCTGAGGAGGACGGCCTTGCGCTGGCAGAGCGACTGGGGGTGGAGGCGAGCCTGGCACCCGTCGATGCCGCGGCCGCTCTCCGGTCGAAGAACCCCGAGGAGCTGCTGGGGGCATCCGGTGAGAGCGGCAGCGTCATGGAGCAGGGGCTCCGCTGGAAACCCGTGGCCGACGGATACGTACTACCCGACGTCCCCACCAAGCTCTGGGCGGAGGGCCGCAACCACGCGATGCCACTGCTCATCGGCTCGAACCTGGACGAAGGCAACCTGTTCCTGCAGGGTCTCACGTTGGAGCTCGCGCAATATCAGCAGCAGATGGAGGCAGTGTTCGGACCCTACACCCAGGAGGCTCTGGCGTTGTACCCGGTGAAGACCGCCGACGACATCACGCCTGCGTTCAGCCGCATGCTGACCGAGGTGGGGTTCGCGTCGACTGCTCGCCTCGCCGCCCGCTCGATGAGCGCGGCGGGTGCTCCCGCGTACCTGTATGAGTTCACCAGAGTGCCGTTCGACAACCCGTTGGGCGCGTTTCACGGGGTGGAGATCCCGTACGTCTTCGGCAACACCTCACTATTCTCGGTCATGGGCGCGATCGAGCAGGCGGACGTCGACCTCTCGGCGGCACTCATGCGGTACTGGACCAGTTTCGCGCGGAGCGGTGTCCCTGGCTATGAGGGTGGGGTCGCCTGGCCGGCATACGATCCCGGCTCTGACCAGCATCTGGAACTGGGAGATACCATCACAGCGAAAGCCGGCCTGTACGAAGAGGCGTGCGATCTGGCCGACCGAGTGCGCGGGCTCGACTGAGCGACTGAGCCGGCGGACCCTCGGGCTCGGCGCCGCGCCTGCCGGCGCGGCGCCATCATCAAGCAGCGGTACGATCCGGCGACGGGACGACGCGGGATCGGCCTACAGGGCTGCTATTCGGAGAGCGTGAAGGGCGGATACTCGTCGGTCACCAGCAGCAGCGCATAGGCCGCCACGCGCAACATCCACCGGTTCACACTCACCACGAAGTCGAACAGCGCCCGCGGATAGCGACCCGTGAACAGGATGGCGAACCACGCGATCACCACGCACACGAAGGCCGCGATGTAGAGGAAGTACAGGATGATCCAATGGGGGATGGCCAGGAACCATTTCACCAGCGGCATCCAACGCTTGAGCTGTGTGGCGTCCGGATAGGGGAAGTCCAAGTGGACGGCCTGCTCCTCGTCTGTGGAGGGGTACTCGTCGCGGAGGAGTTGGCCGTACGCGGTCACCCTCATGAGGAACCGGGTGAGCTGCAGGTTCCAGTCGTACCACCAGCGGGGGTATTTCTGGCGGAACAGGATCATGAGCAAGACCGGCAGGAAGAGGATCCCGCCCACGGCCCACTGCCAGGAGTGGTTGTGTTTGTCAATCTGTGCAAAAGCAGATCACGGTATGACGCTGGTCCTTCCGTGACGTCTTCTTCTTAGGCCGCCTCCTCCAGTTGCCGCAGTAGTTCGCGCTTGTGCTCGTCAAGGAGATCCATGTTGAGGTAGCGATGCTCCTCGAGCCAGCCTTCATGGGTCTCGACGGCGAGAGCCCGGATGAGCCTCAGGCAGCTGTCGACGTTCGGGAAGATCCTCACCACCCGGGTCCGGCGCTTGATCTCCTCGTTCAGCCTCTCCAGCATGTTGGTGCTCTTGAGATGCTTGTGATGGCCGCGGGGCAGACGGTAAAAGGTCAGGGTCTCGGCGATGTTCTCCTCCACCCAGTCGCAGAGCTTGGGATAGGTCTTCTGCCAACGAGCGAGCCAGGCGGAGAGGTCTTTCTGGGCTTCGGCCACGTCCCGGCGATCGTAGAGCCACCGGAGCTCCTGCAGGCAGTCGTCGTTGGCTTTCCGGGGCAGGTGGTCAAGAGCGTTACGCAGGAAATGCACGTAGCAGCGTTGCCAGGCGGCTTCGGGGAGCATCTCCATAAGGCTCTTCCGCAGTCCTTCGTGGGCGTCGGAGACCACGAACTCGACGCCGTGGAGTCCTCGGTCTCTCAAGGAGGCGAGGAAGTCCCGCCAGCTCGTCTGGCTCTCCCTGCCGGCCAGTTCCACCCCCAAGACCTGGCGGTAACCCTCCTGGTTGATGCCGATGCCGATGAAGACGGCCTGGGAACGGATGACGCCGCCTTCCCGCACTTTCTCGTAGCGGGCGTCGAGGATCAGGTAGGGGTAGGGTTCCTCCAGGCGCCTAGTCGCGAACTCCCGCAGGCTCTTATCGAGGCCCTTGTTGATTTGGCTGATGGCCGAAGCGGAGAAGCTGTGGCCGCACAGTTCCTCGGTGATGGCCTTCACCTTGCGGGTGGAGACCCCCTGGACATACATCTCGGCAAGAGCTGAGACCAAGGCCTTCTCCGAGCGTTGGTAGCGCTCGAAGAGCTCCGTGGAGAAGCGGCCGTCGCGGTCACGGGGGACTCTCAGTTCCAGCTTGCCCACCCGGGTGACAAGAGTGCGGGGGTAGTAGCCCGCGCGGTAGCCCAGGCGGCCCTCGGTGCGCTCACCAGGTTCCGCACCGACGGTGTCGGTCATCTCAGCTTCGAGAATCTGCTGCATCGCCTCGCGCACGATCTCGCGCAAGAAGTTCTTGTCCTCGGCAATCAGCGCTTTAAGGTTAGACCGTGCTTGAGTACTCTTGTCCTGGGTCATGGTGTGCTCCCTCTCGTAGGGGTGATTCGGCATCACATGCATACCATGACCTTTTCTCTTGTCCTTCCCTCAAGAGCTTTTGCACACAAGTCAGCACACTACCCCAGGAGTAGCCCATGCCTTCGACCGAGATGGTGCCCGAACTGAGCAGGCCCGCGATGATACCGATAGGGATTATCCACAGGAAGCGGAGCCCGGTGGTGAGCCGGTTCAGCTCGCGGTCGGGGTAGTCCACGTTGTAGGTGAGTGGGTAGCCGGTCACGGTAGGATACGGTTGCGGTGAGTACTCCTGCATCTCCGGCCTCCAAACGGTTCGATGGCGCATGCGCACCAGGATAGCGCGTTCTCGAAAAGGTGAGTGAACGCTTCCCCGGCTTGAATGCCCCTTGCCGGTGGCCGATAATGTGCGGACCTGAAAACGCTGCTGGAGGAGGCATGATCGGCCACACGGTACATCTCGGCCGAGAGCCGGTGGATGATGTGACCGCGGCCCTGCGCGAGCAGCTGGCGCGGTCACTCCGAGAGGCAGGTTTCGTGCATCGCCTGGCCCCGGTGAGCATCACCACGGAGTTACACCGGAGGCTGGTGCACCTGCGTGACAGCGGCCTCTTGAGCGCGTGCCTGTACGAGGAATACGAGCAGAGTCTCGTCTTCTCTTGCCCCGGCGTGGCCCACCCGCGCACTCTCATCGTGGTGGCGACCCCCTCGCCTGCGGTGAAGGTGCGGTTCCATCTCGAGGATGGACCGCTTGAGGCAGTCATCCCGCCGACCTACATCCACCGGGCCGACCAGGAGCGCTGCCTGCGGATACTGCGCTCCGTGCTTGCGCCGGCGGGTGGTGCCGTGGCCTTGGCCCACGGCCCGGTGAAGTTGCTCGCCACGCATAGCGGCCTCGCCCAGTACGGGCGCAACAACCTGGCCTACGTGACGGGATTCGGTTCGTATGTGCGACTGGACATGTACTGCACCGATGTCGACCTGGGTGCCGTGCGAGACGAGTTCAAAGGCAGCCTGCGCATGAGTTGCTGTCCTCCCTGCCGCAACTGTCACCACGTATGCCCCACGGGCTGTATCCCGCATGACGGCACGGTGATCGAGGCTGAGCGTTGCCTCACCTATCTGAACGAGCATGAAGGGGAGTGGCCCGGCTGGCTTGACCCGGTCGCCCACAACAGTCTTGTGGGCTGCATGCACTGTCACGCACTATGTCCGGCCAACCGGTGCTACGTCCGCAAGGAGCCTCTGGTCGCAGAGTTCGACCACAGCGAGACCGATCTGATCATACAGGGCTTGGCGGTGGACAAGTTGCCCTCGGCTCTGCGTCAGAAGCTGGCCGCGCTGGACCTGGACGACTATGCCACTGTGCTGGGCCGCAACATCCGCGCGCTGAAGCGGGCCGAGGCGGAGCGGGCCTGACCTGGTCGGAGCGGCCCTTCGCTCCTGCCGTCGTCTATCCGCCGACCGCCGTGCGGCGACCGCTCTTGACGGCCGCTCTCGCGGTGACGGCAAGCCCTTCCAGGCTGGCGGCTCGGGCTGAGAGCGCAGCCGCCATCGCCGCGAGTACCTCGAGTCCGTGCTCGGTGATGGTGTACACGCGGCGGCTGGGGCCGGACTCCGCCGTCTGCCAGGAGGAGGTGACGAATCCCTGCTGTTCCATGGCGCGCAGCATGCGGTACATGGTGCCCGAGTCTACGCACACCAGTCCTCCGGCGAGAGCGACGATGTGCTCGACCAGTTCGTATCCGTGCAGGTCGGATTCGGCCAGCGATGCCAAGATGGCCACTTCCAACACCGCCCTGCGGTAACCGCCTCCGCCGGGGCCGCCTCCAGGGCCGCCCCCCAAGCCTTCCTCTGCGCCACACATGCCCGCGCCGGGGCCGGCTGCCCGCCGGCCCCGGCCGCGGCCGGTCCTCATATCATTGTCTAGATCAGCCATAAGTCCCATCGATCGATGCGAACCGTGTTCCGCCCCTCATGTTACAGCGGTCGAAGCCGTCGGGACAATCGTGCGCTGGTCCACTAGTGGTCGCAGGTGTTCTCACCGGTCTGCAGGTCGCCGGCCAGGTACTGTCGCACCAGGGTCTCCGGCTCGAGAGCGGGAGCCCCGGTGAGCACTTCTACGCCCCGCTGCTGCAGGAGCTGTTTCGCCTGTCCTCCCATGCCGCCCGCGATGACGAAATCGATGCCCTGCTCGGACAGCCACACCGGAAGCAGGCCGGGCTGGTGTTCGGGAGGGGTGAGCGACTGCATGCCCGTCACTTCCTGGGTCGCGGTGTCGACGTCCACCAGGACGAACTGCTCACAGTGGCCGAAGTGCAGGCAGAGGACGTCGTTGGTCACCGGTACCGCGAAACGCATGCCGGCCTTCTTGGCCTTGGCAGTCGCCCCGGAGGCCTCCTGCTTCACGACTTCTCTGTCGACGACGCCGGCGTCACCGCTCCCGTTGCCGTCGTCCAGAGCCAGGATAGGCAGTATCGCCTGCGCGAACTCCCGGGCCGCCACGCTCTCCGGATAGGCCTCGACGTAGGGTCGCCCGCTGTCGCCGGCCTCGACGATGGCAGGGTCGAGGGGGATGCTGCCCAGGAAGGGCACTCCCGCCTTCTCGGCCATGCTGGAACCGCCACCGCGGCTGAACACGTGAGTGACTTCGCCGCAATGAGGACAGACGAAGCCGGCCATGTTCTCTATGACTCCGAGTACAGGCAGGTTGAGCAGCGCACAGAAGCGCACCGACCGGCGCACGTTGACGAGAGCGGTCTCCTGCGGGGTGGTGACGATCACGGCCCCGTCCATCTTGCCGATGGCTTGGCAGACGGCCAGAGGTTCGTCACCGGTGCCCGGAGGCGAGTCGATGATGAGGTAGTCGAGTTCGCCCCAGTCGACGTCGCTCAAGAACTGCTCGATCATGTTGGCCTTCATGGGGCCGCGCCAGACCACGGCGTCTTCCCTGTCGCCCAGCAGGAAACCGATGGACATGATCTTGAGATTGTCGCCCACGTCGATCGGGATCAAGGTCTCGCCCAGCACCGCTGGGGTGGCACGCCCGAGGCCGAGCAGTTGCGGCACGGTCGGGCCGTGCAGGTCGACGTCCAGCAGGCCCACCTGCTTGCCGCTCAAGGCCAACGACATAGCCAGGTTCACAGCCACCGTGCTCTTGCCCACGCCGCCCTTGCCGGAGAGGACGATCACCTTATGTTTGATCTGCGTCATCCGCTCCTTGACGGCCTCGGCACGCTCGGCATGGGCGTCATGTCCATGTTGCATCTCAGTTGCTCACTTTCTTCGGTAACTCTTCGATTCTCTTCCACACCCGCCGCATCTCTTCCGCGACGGGACTGTCGCCATACTCCACGATACTCTTTCCCTGCACCTGTGCTTCCACCACTGCCGGGTCGTAAGGGAGCACCCCCACCACCGGGATCTCGCGGGCCTCAGCCCAGGCGCATACGCTCTCGCTCCGTTCCGGATTGATATCCGACCTGTTCATGCACACGGCCAACGGGCACTGGAACTGCTGTACCAGGGCGGCCACGCGCTCCAAGTCGTGCATGCCCGACACGGTAGGCTCGGTCACCAGCAGCACCAGGTCGGCGCCGGTCACCGATGCTATCACCGGGCAGGCCACACCTGGGGGTCCGTCCACCAAGATCAGCTCGGCGCCCTCTTCCCGGGCGATCTCCAGAGCCGTGTTCCGAACCATGGTGACCAGTTTGCCCGAGTTGTCACCGCCTGCGTGCAGGCGGGCGTCCACGAGCGGTCCGCGTCGAGTGGACGAGACGAACAGCGTGCCCCTTTCGGGCTCTATCATCTCCACCGCATCGCACGTGCATACCAGGCTGCACAGGCCGCACCCCTCACACGCCAGGGGGTCCACTCGATAGGACGGACGTCCCTTCTCATCGGGGAAGACCTCGATGGCGTCGAAGCGGCAGTACTCCGCGCATGCTCCGCAACCGCAGCAGCGGTCCGGGTGGATGACCGCCTCCTTGCCGGCGAAGAAGCTCTCCTCGCGCGTGCGTTGGGGGCTGAGCAGCAGATGGAGATCGGCCGCGTCCACGTCGCAGTCGGCCAGCACCGCGTCGTGGGCCAAAGTGGCCAGCGCGCCGACCACGGTCGTCTTGCCGGTACCGCCCTTGCCGCTGAGGACCACTATCTGCCGAGGGAGGGTCGTCTGCTCGTCCGTCATGATGCCACCGTCCCCAGGCGGGCGACCACCCGTTCTTCGTCAGCGGCGTCCACAAGGTTGCGCAGGCGCTCAGCCAAGCCCAGCAGGGCGGCGGCATACGTCTCGTCCTTCAGCGCGTAGATCTCACCGCGAGAACACGCCTCGGCCACGCGCCGGTCGTCAGGGATGTCGAGCAGCACTTCCACTCCTCGTGCCTCGCAGAACTCGTGGACTCTTCTGTCTCCGATGCCGCTTCGGTTCACCACCACAGCGTGAGGCAGGCCGAGGGCCGATACGGTCTCGACGATCATCTGCAGGTCGTTCAACCCGAACGGGGTGGGTTCCGTGACCAAGAGGACGAAGTCGGTGGCGCGCAGGGCCTCCACAGCCGCGCACGCCGCACCCGGAGGAGCATCGATGACGGCTATCTCGCGGTCGGCGTCGTCGATGGAAGCCTTCACCGCTCCGATCACAGGGGTCGCGCGAGCCTCACCCACCTGCAGGGTGCCCCAGCAGACGTGCAATCCGCCCACTTCACCCGACGACAGCGTGCCTACGCGCCTGCGCTCGTCACGTATCGCCTGCTCGGGGCACACGAAGTTGCACACCCCACAACTGTGACACAGTTCGGGGAGCAGCAGGGGCACACCGGGCAGGGCCACCAGGGCGTGGAACTCACATGCGCGCGCACACAGGCCGCAATGAGTGCAGGCAGCCTCGTCCACCACAGGGACCGGCACCGTGACCGGTTCATTGAAAAGGACGCTGGGTCTGAGGTAGAGGTGGCAGTCGGGCTCCTCCACATCGCAGTCGAACAGACCTACCGACCGGCCTTCAGCCGCCAGGGTCGCCGCGAGATTGACAGACAGGGTCGTCTTGCCCGTACCACCCTTGCCGCTTGCGATGGCTATCTTCACGTGTTCTCCAACTCCGCCAGGCGCGCTTCTATGCTGTCGAGCACCGAACGAAGCCTCTCGGCCTCGCTCTTGAGCAACTCGATCTCCTCGGCGGGGGGCAGGGGCTCTTCGGCCTCAGCGGGATCGACGCAGCAGGGTGGGCCGCTCCAGTGGAGGCGTCGGCCTCCGCCTTTCGCGCCCAAGCCCTGGCCGCGCCCGTGGCCGTAGCCCACCAGTCTCGCTCCGGAGCAGTACTCGTCGTCACATCCCGCGGCAGGTCCCTGCCCCAGCGGCTTGGTCCCGTCTTCCTTAGGCATGTGGTCTCTCCTCTTCACTCCGCCGGCCGGCGTCACCACGCGGATCTCTACCAATGGCTGTTCACATCGGCGCCGGCGAGCTTCTGCAGCTTGCCCGCCTCGAACTGAGCCACGGCCTCGGCGACCGTGCCCTCTTCAGCCTTGTAGACCTCTATGCCCGCAGCTTGGAGGGCGCGGAAGGCCTTCGGGCCACAGTGGCCGGTGATGAGCGCGGTGGCCTTGCTGTCGATGACGTTCTGGGCGGCCTGGATGCCCGCGCCCTCGGCGGCGTTCTGGGCCAGACGGTTGTCGAGCGCGGTCGCGGTGCCTTCGGGACTATCGACTATAACGAGATAACGGGCGCGGCCGAAGCGCTGGTCCATCTGGCTCGACAGGTCGGGTCCCACTGAGGTTACGGCGAGCTTCATGTGCGGTGTCTCCTTCTTGGTATGAGTGTGTCCGCTGTCAGGGTCGTGCCCTGCGCGGTCTTCCTGCTGCTTGACGGCTGCGTCTGCGTCCTTGCCCCCGGCCCTGTCCCCGGCCCGTCCCCTGTCCCCGGCCTCCGCGCCGGGAGCCGTCGCATCGCCCCGCGTTGTCGCCGGACCGCAGACCCCGTCCCGTCCCCGCGGTGAGGCTGCCCCCGCTCTTGCGATCGAGCACGAAGCCGGCGACGGCGAGAACGCCGTTGCACACCTGTCCCAGCCAGTCGAGTCGCCCGCCCGCGTTCCCGGGAGCGGGTTCCGGCGGAGCAGAGGCCTTGGCTTCGGTCATGGCTCGGAGTGGATAGGAGGGGAGCGCCCCCGCCCGTCCCGGGGGGAGGACCTGCCGGGCGGGGGGCTGGAGGGAGGACGCACCCATGATCTCGGTGCTGCCGATGGCCTCCTGGAGGCACGCATCTACGCACAGCCCGCACGAATCGCAGCGAGAGGGGTCTATGACCGCCTTGTAGTCGACGATGCTCAAGGCATCGCGCGGGCACACCTCGACGCAGGCTCCACATCCGCAACACAGTTCTTCATCGACGTACATATGCAGCTCAATCCAGTTAGATGCAAATTGCATCTACATAGAATCACCATCCCCTCACGTTGTCAAGAGCCCGGAATGTCTGTACCGTGTACCGTCGACCCGACGGTAACGCACTCAAGAGTGGACGGACTGGCATGACCATCGACATAGACCCGGTCATAGGGACACTGGGGCCCCTCACCTTCAGATGGTACGGGGTCCTGATGATGCTGGGCGTCGCGGTGGGCGTGGTGATCTTCGCCGACCAGTTGCGACGACGGGGTATCTCGACCGACCACGCCTGGGGCATCGCGGTGATCGCGGTCCCCTGCGGCGCCATCGGAGCGCGGCTGGTGCACGTCTTCGAGAACCTGGGGTACTTCTGGGAGAACCCGGGAGAGATCTTCGGCCTGCAGTTGGTGGGGCTGGCCATCTACGGGGTCGTGGGAGGCGGTCTGATAGGCCTGTTCGCCTACTGCCGCTGGAAGAAGCTGCCCATGCTGAAGGTGCTCGACAGTACCGCCTTGGCGTTCCCTGTGGGGCAGATCATCGGCAAGTTCGCGAACATCATCAACGGCGATACCTGGGGGAACCCCACCGACCTGCCCTGGGGTTTCACCTACGTCAACCCCGATTCGTTCATACCCGATCGGCTGTTGGGTGTGCCGACCCATCCCAATCCCATGTACGAGCAGATCTGGCTGCTGGTGATCCTGGTGGTGATGCTGGTGAGTCTGCGCCGCATCAAGATCGATGGCATGGGCATCGTCATGTACCTGGGCCTCTATTCACTGGGCCGCTTCTTCCTCTCGTACCTGCGGGTGAACAAGATCCTCTTCTGGGGGCTGCGCGAAGCGCAGGTGATCGCGCTGGTCCTGCTGGTGCTGTCCATCGCGGCCGCTGCGTACCTGGTCTACCGCTCGCGCAAGGCGCCGCCTGCGACTGTGGTCCGCACGAAGAAGACGGCCTCTCGCTGAATCTCAGCGAGAGGCCGTCTTGACGGCCATCTGCGGCCCGCGCCGGCGCGGCCCTATTGGCCGCCGGCCAGCTTCGCGGCGGCCTTCTTCTCCACTTCCAAGGTCATATCATTGGGATCGCCCTGGCGAAGCGCCTTCGTGGGACAGACGCGGACGCAGGCGGGCTGCAACCCCGCCTCGAGCCGCGCGCTGCAGAGGTCGCACTTCTGCATGACGCCGTCCTTGCCGAAGCGGGGCACGCCGAAGGGGCAGGCGATGGAGCAGCTGTGGCAGCCGATGCAGAGGTCGGCGTTCACGGTGACGGCTCGAGTGCCGGGATGCCTGGCGATCGCCCCGGTGGGGCAAGCCATGAGGCAGGGCGCGTCTTCACAGTGCATGCAGGCCAGCGACACGTAGCGCAGGCGCGCGTCGGCACCGCTGCCGGACTCGATCTGGAACACCTGCCGCCACGCCACAGCCTCGCGGCCGTCGCCGACCTCCAGGTCGTTCTGGTCCATGCAGGCCACGGCGCAGGCGAAACAGCCCGTGCAGCGGTCGAGGTCGAGGTAGAAGGCGTGACTCATGACCGGGCTCCTTCCACGCCGGACGTGCCGGGCGCGACCTTGCGCACCGCGCACAGGGACGACTTGAAGCCGGGGAAGCCCGAGATAGGATCGAGGTAGTCACCGGCCAGCAGGGTGTTGACATCGGCTTCAGGATAGTCGTGGAACATGTTCGCGGCTCCCGGATACACCAACTCGGAGATGTTGGCCTTCACTTCGATGGACCCGTAGGGAGTGCTCAACTCCACTCGGTCGCCTTGCGCGATGCCGAAGCGGGTGGCGTCGGCGGGGTTGAGGTCCACCATGGCATCGGGGCGAAGGCTGCGGGTCCAGGGCAGACGGAAGGTGCGGGAGTGGACGAACATGGGCAGCCGCACGCCGGTCTGCAAAATGAGCGGGTAGTCCTTGGCCACGTCGGGGGCGGACTCGGGGCTGAGCTTGGGTTCGAGATAGGTGGGAAGGGCCTCGAGGCCCAAGGCTTCGGCGTGCTTCTCGAGGAGAGAAGACGTGAACTCCATCTTCCCGCTGGGAGTGGGAAAACCGTTCTCTTCGTACTTCTTGAAGACGAAGGGGGTGGGGTTCGGCACCGGCATCCCGCCTGGATGCTCTTTCAGCTGCGCGGTGGTCATACCGCTGGGTTCCAAGACCCAGTCGAGGATGTCGTCGAACGTGCGGCTGAAGTCGGGAGCCCCGTTGGGGAGGAAGCCTCGGCCCGGCTGGTCGACGGCCGACGGGGTCTCGGAGCCGGAGGGGTTCATGAGGGGGTCGTCCACGCCCAGCTTGTTCGCCAGCCCGATGATGATGTCGGTGTCGGAGCGGGACTCGCCCAAGGGCTCGATGACCGGCTGTGTGAGGCAGACGTAGCGCTGCGGCCAGCAACGCAGCTCGCTGCGCTCGACGGAACCGCAGGCCGGCAAGACGATGTCGGCCGAACGTGAGCTCGCGGTGGCGAAGAGGTCGACATCCACGATGAAGTCGAGTTTCTGGATGGCTTCCAGGAATCCCAGGGAGCCCGGCCACATGCGGTAGTTGAGACCGAAGGCCACCAGACCACGCAGCGGATAGGGCTCGCCGGTGTTGATCTGGCGGGGAAGATCCACAGCCTGGCCCTGATTGACCATATCTCCCCATACAGGGAAGCGCTGCGAACCTACCCTGGGCGGGAGATCGCTCCAAGGACGAGGCATCTCGAACTCCGCCTCGCGGGTGGGGAAGCCTCCCACCGACTCGAGCCAGCTGGACTTGTCGACCAGGTTGCCGCCGGGGATGTCCCAGTTGCCGGTGAGTCCTACCAGGGCCGACACCGCGCGCTGGTTCTGCACGCCGTTGGTGTGGTGCACTACCGGTGTGGAACTGGGCAGCATGGCCGCGGGCTTGGTGCCGGCATACAGGACGGCCGCCTCACGGATAAGTGCGGCGGGTACGCCGGTGATGGCTTCGGCCTTCTCCAGCGTGAACTGGGCAGCGTAGGCCTTGAACTCCTCGAAGCCGCGAGCCCAACGAGCGATGAACTCGCGGTCGTAGAGTCCCTCACTGATGATGACGTTGGCCATCGCGAGGGCGAGCGCGCCGTCCGTCCCGGGACGGAGGCGCAGGTGGATGTCGGCGATAGCGGCCACAGGTGAGTTGCGCGGATCGACGGTGATGATCTTCACACCCCGGTCCTTCGCCGCGAGCAGGCCTGCGGCGCCGGGCGTGCGCGAGTAGAACGCGTTGCCGGTCCAGATCATCAGGCACTTGGTCCGGCCGATGTCCGGTGCAGCCAGTGAACCGTAATCCAGACGCCAGCCCATGGCCATGGCGGTGAAGCAGGTGCTCGACTCGGTGCAGTAGTTGGGCGAGCCGAAGCCGAGGGCCAACCGCTGCAGGAAGGGCCGCAACTGCTTGGGATATCCGCAGTAGAACACCACGGACTCGGGGCCGCTCTCAGCCTTGAGCTTGTTGAGATTGGTGGTGATGGTGTCGAGGGCTTCGGTCCAGGAGATGGGCACGAACCGGTCGGAGCCGCGGGGCCCCACCCGCTTGAGGGGAGTGCGCAGTCTCTCCTCGTGGTAGACCCACTGCCGCTGCGCCGCCCCTTTGGAGCACAGGGTGCCGGCGCTGGGGTTCTCCAGCGATCCTTCCACCTTGATGATGCGCCCGTCTTTGACGTAACAGTCGAGACCGCACTGGGTGGTGGGATCACAGATGGTGCACAACGACTTGCGCACCTCGATGCCCGTCTCCTCGCCCGGTATCTTGCCCTTGATCATCCGTTGAAGCTTATCCACGTCGCCTCCATATCCGAGACCGCTCCGGTCGCCGCGCGCAGCAACCCTTGTTTCAACGCTCCCACCGCCAAGCAATGGTCGATGAGGTTGACTCCAGCCAGACGGCCGTCCTGCCACACCCGCAGCTGATAGCTGTCGCCGTCCGCGCAGGTGGTGACGTCGTCGTACTCACGCAGGCAGCCCACGCTGGCGAACAGCCGTCTGCCGACGTGCGTGATGTTGTGGGGCACGCTGCCCCGGTATCCACTGGTGACACCGGCCAGGCTTCTTCCCGCAGCCCGGCCTTGGTAGCGGGCGCTGGCCCACAGACCGATGATCTCGTGCCGGCCGGACAGAAGGTTCCTTCCTTGAGCCACGTCGCCGGCCGCGTACAGGGAGGGGATACTGGAGCGCATCTGCTCGTCCACCAACACGCCCACTCCCATGTCAACCGTGCCCGGGGCCAAGAACCCAAGCGCTGGTCTGGAGCCCGTGCACGCCACCGCCAGATGGACCTCGTCCTGAGCCATGGACTCCTCGCAGGCGGTGCCACCCGCTCCTCCCGGGTCGGCCACGCCCGGCAGGGCGCCGAAGTCGAGGCGCACATTGCCGGGTGTGGTGTCGACGCCGGCGAGGGCCGCCCCCAAGCGGAGGTCGTATCCCTCGCTCAGCAGATGTTCCTCCAGCAGGCGGGCGCACCAGGGATGGGCCGAGAGGGGCAGTATCGAGGCTTCGCGCTCGATCAGGGTCACACGGAAGCCCAGTTCGTGCAGCACGTCCGCCACCTTGACTCCTGCAAAGGAGGCCCCGATCACCGCGGCGCGGGGGGAGGCCGTCTCCGCGGCCGTCTGAGCCTTGATGCGGTCGACGGCCTGTCGCAGCAGGACTGCGTCCGCGAAGGTCTGGATGGTGTAGACCGGCGCCCCAGGGTCGGCCACGGCCTCGCGCAGGCCCTTGATGGGCGGCAGCGACGGACGGGCACCCGTCGCCAACACACAGCGCTCGTAGCGGTGCTCGGCTCCGTCTGCCGTGGTGAAGACCCGCTCCCGCGGATCGAGCGCCGCCACTGCGGAGCCCAGATGGGCTGTGACCCCGTAGGTGTGGTAGAAGCTGCTGCCGTAGCCGAAGGGGAAGGCGCGCTCCTCGGATATCTTCTCTTTGACCAGGTACGGTCCCAACATGGGGTTGTAGGGTCCGTGGTCGTTGTCAGCGTAGAGATGGATCTCGCCTGTGTAGCCGTTCTGCCGCAGGGCGATGATGGTCTCCGCTGCTGCTGCTCCGTTTCCTACGATGGCGATGGGTATCACGGCATCGGGCCCCTCGATCTGTCGACTACATGACACAGGACGATGGACCGGCCGGCGCCGGGGCTCTCGGAGCCCCGGCGCCGGCGGTACCTCGTCATCCTACTCTACGTGCGCTCCGGGCCGCAGGCCCGGAGCGCACGTGCACAGCTTAACCGGTAATGGGGACCGGCTGGATGGGAACCAGCAGGTCGGCCGTCAGATACGGCGCAGCCGCGTTGCCGGTGACGTTCTCAGTGAACTTGAACTTGCCTCCGCCCATGATCCACTGGGCGCCGGCCAGGCCGTGGTCGTAGACGTTCTTCCGCTTGTGGCCCGGGCCGGGGGCGAAGTCGGTGTTCTTCGGCCCCAGAGGCTCGGCGATGGGGGCGGTGAAGTCGATGGTGCCCACGATGGTGTCGACCTTCATCGTCTCGATCGCGGCCAAGGTCGCATCCTTGTTGGTCGGGTCGGCGGAGTTCTTGAGCGCGTACACAGCCATCTCGCCCACCACATAGTGCAGCAGCGGCGAGGTCTGCTGTTTTCCGGTGGTGGCTTCGAAGTTGTCGGCCAACTCCGCGCAGGTCTCCCCGCTCAGAGAAGACCTGAAGGGGAAGGTGCGGTGCCACCACAGCTCCTTCATGACCCCGTTGCCGACCTCGCCCAGTGAGTCCACCGACTGAGGGAACAGAGTGGCCTTGCTGCAGAAGGGCACCTTCGGCTGCCAGCCCTGCTGGATGGACTGCTTGTAGAAGTTGGTGAAGTCGGGCGGATACATGTTGCCGGTGAGGAGTTCGGCGCCGGCCTTCTTGAAGGCCGAGATGACGCTGGTGTAGTCCTCGGTGCCCAACTGCACAGTGTCGCCCACCTCGACCTTGTAGCCGTTGGCTTCCAGGAAGGGCGGCAGCACGTCGCGGAAGAAGTTGCCCGAGGCCTCGTTGCTGAAGATACCGCCGGCGATCTTGTTGGACGGCACTTGGTTGAAGGCCTCCAGAGTGACGGCACATAGGTCCTCGCCGCCGAAGAAGACGTGATACGACCACTTGTAGCCCTGCTCGAAGTTGGCTCCCAGGTAGGTCTGCCACGGGCAGTCGGTGGAGACGACCGGCACTCCGTAGGCTTCGCACTGCTCCACAGTGGGTTTGACCGTCTCGGGTGTGGAGGCCACCATCATCAGGTCGATACCCGTGTTGTTGATGAGGTCGCCCGCCACCTGCGAGGCGCGGTTGGAGTCGGACTGAGTGTCCTGCACCTGGATGGAGATGGGGTGCATCTTGTTGTCGCCCAGGACCATGCCGTCACCGATGGCCTCGCGCCACCTGTCAACACAGTACTGGTCGGGCACGCCGAACGAGGCCAGCGGGCCGGTGAGCGGTGTGCAGAAGCCCAGTTTGATCTCACGACCCATCTCGGGTTCTGCCGCCACCGTCGTGGTGGCGCCGGCGGTGGTAGTGGTGGCCGCGGCTGTCGTGGTGGTGGCCTCACCGGCTGCGGCCGTGGTGGTGGTCTCGGCGGTCTCTTCGCCACAGGCTGCCAGCAATCCGCCGACACCGGCGCCCATGCCTACGGCGGCGCCCGCCACCCCGGCGAGTTTCAGGAACTGCCGCCTGCTGACGGCTCCCGCTTGGAGCGCATCCTTCTCGGGTCGTTCTTCAGAGCGGTTGTCGAATTCTTCCTGCATGGTGTTGCTTCCCTCCTCGTTATGTGTCCAGCTGTCGCCGGCCCCCTACACGACGCACTCGATGCAAAAGAAGAATAGCAAGTCGCTATTCGCCAAAGCAAGTATCTGTGCTACGGTTATACGGTGCCAGTATCGGTGGCACATCCATCAACGGGGGAGGACACATCATGGATCGTCGTGAATCAGAGACGTTGGGGAGCGGCGACAGTCCGCTCGAAAGCAAGATGATCGGTCGTAGGGAGTTCTTGAAGCTGGCTGGCGTCGCCGGGGCCACGATCGGTCTGGGAGCCGGTCTGGGTGGTCTGGTGGCCGCGTGCGGCGGGGACGAGACCACCACCACCGCGGGTGCGACCACCACCGCGGGAGCCACCACCACCGCGAGCGTCACCGAGACCACCGCGGGACCCACCACCAGCGTGAGCGCCGAGCCTGAGGCAGGTCGTGAGATAAAGGTCGGGTTCGTCGATCCCACCACCGGCCCCGCGGCCGCCTTCGGCATCGCCGGCAGCTACATCGTGCAGCGCTGGAACGAAGCCGTCGCAGACGGATTGGTGTGCGGAGACGGGAAGAAACATCCCATCAAGATCCTTGTGCAGGATTCCCAGTCCGATTCGAACAGGGCTGGCCAGGTCGCGGGTGACCTCATCAACAACGACAAGGTCGACGTGATGATGTGCTCCTCGGGCCCAGACACGGTGCATCCTGTCACCGACCAGTGCGAGGCCAACGAGGTCCCGTGCCTGTCGACCGACTGTCCCATGGAGTCGTACTACTTCGGGCGGGGCGCCACGCCCGATACGCCGTTCAAGTGGACGTACCATGTGTTCTGGGGCATGGACGAGATCTACGCGAACAGCGTCGACATGTGGGATCAATTGGACACCAACAAGAAAGTGGCGGCCATGTGGCCCAACAACGCCAGTGCCGCCCCGTACCGGACCTACTACGTGGAGCCCATGTCGAAACTGGGCTACACGTGCATCGACGCCGGTGCCTACAACGAGCCCAGCGACGACTTCACCCAGCAGATCAGCCTGTTCAAGAAAGAAGGCTGCGAGATCCTGCAGGGTGTCATGGCGCCTCCGGACTTCACCAACTTCTGGAAGCAGTGCAAGCAGCAGGGATGGACGCCCAAGGTGGCGGAAGGCATCAAGCCCACCCTGTTCCCCTCGGCCATGGAGGCGTTGGGCGAGATCGCGG
>JAXGXJ010000019.1:0-10484 GCA_040772905.1 Thermoleophilia bacterium
TTCCGAGGGTCGGCCCACATCTGCCAGTAGGTGCCATCGGCGTCTCTCTCCACGGCTGCGAACACCTGTCCGACGATGTCCACGGAAGCGCCTTTGTGGCCACCGGGGTCCGTATCCAGCACCGCCCAGTTCTCCACAGTGAAGAACTCAGGCTCGGTCGTTGTGGTTGGGGCGGCTGTTGTGGTGGATGCCGCCGTGGTGGTCGTTGTGCCGTCTGTCTCCTCCGACGTTCCCGTGGTAACGGAGCCGGCTGTGGTCGCCGTGGAGGCGACGTCAGAGCTACCGCATGCGCCGGCGGCCGCCACGACGATGACCAGCAGGGCGACGACTCCCACGGTCATGAACCATCCCCTGCTCCTCTTGTGTTGAACCTTCCATTGCCTGTCCATCTCTTCCCTCCCAGACCGGGCGTTGACGTTCTTCGCACTTCTGAAGTGCAAGGTCATTCCAGTCTAGGAGACGCTCCGGACAGATGGATTGCCGTGGCGGTTCCGGTCGAACCCGAGGAGCCCTGTGTCGTGCCGATGTGTGCTCCTCGGGTTCCAGGAAGAGCCCAAAACAGGGAGAAGCGGCGGCGTGGCTTCCTTCTACCCCGAAAAGTATGTAGGGGTGGAGGAGAGACTACCTGCGGCCCCCTCTATACTTTTTGGGCTTTCACCCTCAAGAAGATCCGCGACCCACGGGGCCAGAGACCAGCGCCTGTGTCTGCTGGACCCCCCGTCCTCAGGTATGATGAGGCCGTGCGCGTGAAGGTCCTCGAGCGCTCTCTGGGCGGTGCTCCCGGGCAGCCTGGAAGCGGTCTCGACCTCTCCTCGTGTGAGAGCCTGGGAGTGGTTGGTCAGGCAGTCGAAGACCCGTCGTCTGGCCGACGGCATGGAACTGACGGCTATGTGCCTAAGAACTGACCACCGGTCTTGGACGGGTATGTCCAGAATCCTCATCCCCTGCAAGAGTTGAGCCAGAACCAGGATCAGTCTCGGGGGTGCCTCTGATTCGGGGACATACACGATGGTGCGGCTTGTCGAGTCCCGCTGTACGTGGCTGCGAGCTTTGGCCGCCAGCCGGGCGAGTCCAGCGAGACGCGTCTTGTCATGTTGGTCCAAGTCGTCGGCGGTCTGGTCGTCCTCGAGGCCTGAGAACAGCTCACCGACAGTCCCGGAGAGGTCGGCGCGCATGGCGGTGCGTTGGTCGCGATGTTCCAACGCCGTCCAGCAAGCCCGGTCGTCCTCCAAAGTCGGCATCCGACAGAACACGAACCGCTCCCCCATAGAAGAAACGACGCTGTAGTGAGAGTCGATTACGTCCGTGCAGGCGGCGACTAGGCCGAGCTTTCCGCTCCATGCTAGGGACTGGCCTCCGTCGGTGCCGACGGTGCGTGTCCAGTGACCGTCGTAGATCTCGCGGAGGGCGGCGAGCAAAGGACCCTGACCAGTCTTGGCCATGGACAAGACGCTCGTGAAGTCTTTGACGATGAGCTGCCCGAAGTCGCCTATTTCCTTGAGCAGCCCGCCTTGCGCGCTCAGCGCTCGTTCCTTCTGGGATGTTCCGGACAGGAGCCCGCCCTCGCTCAGTGTGCCCACCACCCTCACTTCGGGCAGTTCCTTGAGCGACATCAGCAGTTCCGTCTTGCCGCTTGACGGGGCTCCCACCAGCATCAGCCAGACCGGTTCACCCTGGAGCCGGTTGCCGGCGGCTGTTCCGAGCGCCGCATAGAGCGGTATGAGGCTCGGGAGGTAGAGCCACTTGCGAAACACGGTGACGACGTCGTGGATGCTGGTCAAGCTGCCTCACCTCTCTTTGCAGTCTGGCGGCGGATTGCTCCTGCGGTACCTGCTCCGAATCCACGCAAGGCCAGAGCTCTTGTCGCGGCGGATATGTCGCCTCCGTGGTACAGGCGTGTGTAGGCGCCGAACTTATCAAAGGCTCTGTGTGGATCCAGCGTGGCGTTGGTGGAGAACACGTAGAGGTAGTCTCCCCAACCGTACGCTGTAGTGGCCGACACACCCCGCTCCTTCCCCGGCCGCCTCCAGTACTGAGTTCTGCCGTTGCGGAAGACCAACTGCCAGCCGGCGGGTTCCAGGATGTCAGGTCCCCAGCTTGCCCGCAGATTGAAGTCATCACCGGGCAGGAGGGTTCGAGAGCCGTACACTTGCGGTACTGACGCGCAACTGCGTGCTGTGGGCTTCTTGGGCGACGCCGGCTCGTCGAAGCTCTTGGCCAGATCCAAGAGGTCTTCTCGCTCCTCTGCTGAGATGACCGGGATGGTGTCGAAGGTCCCGCTGATCCTCAAGTACGGCTTTCCGGATGCGTGTACTCCCCCGCAAGAAGGAGACACTATGACGTAGGCTCTCTGGCCTCTGGTCTCGATGAGCACCTCGCGACTTCCTTCTCGACCGGTCCGACGCGCAAGCACCGTGCTCGCGCCTACGGCTTCGCTATGAAGGAGAAGGTGGATTCCGCGAGGGGTCTTCTCCAGGTAGGCCTTTTCCAGTCTCTCCAGCAACCCACGTAGGCCACAGTCTCGGGCGCGGTTGCGGAACATCTCGTAAGCTTCGTCGCTTTCGAAGTCGAGCGCCTCCAGATTCTTGCTGACGCTGCCGCAGACGAGGGCAAGGCCTTGCTGGTCATGCTCGATGAACAACGTTTCCATTTCTTTCAGCGTCGGTCTCCGCGACTGGAAGTCTCCCCATTTCACGGGAGGCACCTTGGAACCGTCGGCCTTGATGGGGATGACGGAAAGACCCGCATTCCACGCTCTGAGGGCAGCGGTGCGGATTCTCTCCGCGACTGTCACGGGAGCGCCGGCGCGAGTCTTCTTCGCTGGGATCAGTGTCACTTGTCCTCCTCGACGCCCAGGACTTTGAGCAGAGCAGCCTTGGAGACCATCATGCGGCGCCCACTTCTGATAACCGGCACTGGCAGAAGTCCCCGCCGCGCATGGTCGTAGGCCGTCGTCCGAGAGAGGCGAAGGATCTTGGCCAGTTCGTCGATGCTGAGCACGTGAGGAAGGTCGGCTAGAGATGGAGAGAGAACCGCGTTTGACAAGATGAACCTCCTGGTTCGCTTCCTGACAGGGCATTCCGGGCTTGCTCCTGTCGCGACTACTTGTGTCCCGGTGGTGGTAGTCTATGCTATTATGTACTGGTCATAAAACGGCGAAATGCCACATACATAAGCCTATTTTCAGGGGGTTTTGGGGGTCTTGGCGGAACCGATTGCCCCGAGCACATCGCGGTGGTGGCGATTCACTGGCTATGAAGTGGTGGAGGGATCCATCCGCCCTGCACCCGCTGCCGAACTGGTCGAGTACGACCCATGGGAGGACTACCTGAGCGCGCGCGGCCGGGGGGTGGACAGAGTTCCTCCTTACCAGTCACTGCTTCGGCTCACTGAGGGACTCACGACTGAGGAGCTCAAGCTGCTGTTCAGCGGAGAGGCCGTACCCGTCGAGCTGGGAGACAAGAGGGAGAAGGAGCTGCTTCGGTGGTGCTCGCGGCACGGGCTTCTGGGCATCGTTCCTCATCTCTACTCAGCCCTTCGCCTGCCTATTGCCGTTGTTGCCGCACGGTGGCATTCCAACGGCGCCGAAAGCTGGAAGGTGCTCTTTGATCTAACAGTCTTCCAGCGCACTCACGACGGTTGGATCACTCGTCCCATGCGCTTCGAGGCAGGTGGTGATGAGGCGGTCCGGGTTGCGGAGTCCCTGCTGGCGAGTAGCCGTCTGGTGCCAGTCGACATCGGCGAAAACGCAGGCGATTTCACTCCCTCGGGAGCAGACATGTTCCGTGGGCAGTTGAGTCCAGAGGAGCTAAGGGAGTTCGTGCATCACACGGAAGTGCTCGACGAGACCTGGAAAGACCTCAGGGCGGAATCGTGGCTGTCGGGCCCTCATCGAGTGCTGAGAGGAGCTGTCAACGTGACGGAGCTTCTCGATGACTTCTTCCCCAATCTGGAGGGCGACCGTCCCGCCCGGCCGCTGTCACCCGATTTCTGGGCCACCTATGCGGAGCCCGTCTCTCTCTTCATGCACTGGGCCGTCCGTTTGAAGCTGGCCATTGAGACTCTTCGGGGGAGCGAACGTGCGGGACTATGGTCGGCGCTGGTCGGCCGTCCCCTGGAGCCGGACTTCGGGCGTCTTGTTCTTGACCGACTGCTTGAGCCCATCAGTCCGGTCATCGAGGAACGGGGCCCGGAAGAGGGATACCGTCTGGGATGGTCGACCCCCTCGCTTCTGGCCGGTCTTGGCATGATGATCACTTTGGACCTTGTGGAAGGCCGGCGCGTTCACGTGTGCGAGGCTTGCTCCACCGTGTTCCTGTCACGCGCCTACCAGGTCAAGTTCTGTTCAGACAGGTGCGCCAACAGAATCAGGATGCGGCGTCGGCGTGAACGTGAGCGGCAGTCGCGGGAAGAGCGGTCGGCTGGAAAGGAGGAGCGGAGGTGAGCATCCGCAGGCGGGGTAAGAATTCGTGGGAGATCACGATTTCACATGGCTTCGACCCTGTGACCGGTGAGCGGATCCGTACCTTCCACAGCTTCAAGGGCACCAAACGCCAAGCGGAGGAAGAACAGACTCGGCTGCTACATAGGCGGGATTCCGGGCTCAGCATCGAACCTTCGAAACTGACAGTGGTAGAACTTCTGCGGGAGTGGCTGAAGTCGCGGCCCAATCTCGCGCCTAAGACGCGCCAGGGCTACGAGCACATCGTGGAGGAGCATCTCATCCCCGACCTAGGTACACTGCGGCTGACGAACCTGAAGCCGGCCAACATTCAGAGGTACTTCAACGACAAGGCGGATCCGGAGGATCCTGGGAAGCCCAAATTGTCGTCAACGACGCTCCATCATCACTACGCTGTGCTTCACGCGGCGCTTCGCTACGCCGTGAAGATGCAGTACCTGCCGTACAACCCGTCAGAGGCGGTTGAGCCACCTAAGGTCCGCAAGAACGAGATGAAGGTGCTTGATCAGGATCAGCTCTTGGAGCTCCTTGAGGCGGCGCGGGAAACGAATCTGTACATCCCCATTCTCATCGGTGCCTGCACGGGGCTCCGTCGAGGGGAAGTGCTTGGACTGAAATGGGAGGACATCGACTTCTCCAAGAATCAGCTCACGGTCTACCGCTCGCTGCAGAGGATCAACGGCGAGACCTTCTTCAAGAGCCCGAAGGGCGACCGCGTGCGCACTATTCACATAGGACCCGACCTGGCGAGGGAACTCAAAGCCCACCGGGAACGGCAGGCCGAGGTTAAGGAGCGGATGGGTGACGACTACAGGGACACGGACCTGGTGTGCACGACCGAGAACGGGGAGTGGCTCAACCCCGGATCATACAGCGCCGCCTTCAGGGCGTTCCGCGAGAAGCTCGACCTACCGGCCATTCGGCTCCACGACCTTCGGCACACCAACGCGACTCTACTGCTGGATCAACGCGTTCCCCTGAAGGTCGTGAGCGAACGCTTGGGACACAGCACGACCAAGCTCACTGGAGACACGTACGCGCATGTGCTCGAGGGGCAAGACCAGCAGGCCGCGAAGGTGTTCGACCTCGCTCTCAGACGGGCCCGGAAGAAGACGGCCAAGGCCAACGGCGGTTCCTGAGGACTGGGCTCACGCGTCCACGCCGCAAGCGAACACTACTTCCCGCTGTCCTGCACCAGCGAACGCACGTTGAACAACACCCCAGCGCACTCGCCACGGCTGGCGGGAACCTCCAGCCCGCGCCAGTTATGCAGCCGCCCGAAGGTCACGTTCTCCAGGAGCCCGTTGTATTCGGCCAGGCGGATGTTCGCGCCGTGGGTCGGGTCGCTCGCCGGGAACGTTCCTGTCCAGTCATCGGGCGGTGTCTGGAGCCGCGACTGCACACCCCGCACGGCCATGGTCACCAACTGCTGGCGAGTCACATTCTCGTACGGCGCGAAGTGGGTGGCGTCCTTACCCTTGGTGATGCCGTACATGTAACACAGGCCCACGTAGGCCCATGGGTACGTCGGGTCGCTCTCACTCAGCCCGACCCCTATCTCAACATCCACGAATGGCATGAACAGGTCATTTGCCCTCAATCCGACAGTCTTCGCCACCATCTTCGTGAACTGTTGGCGCAGCACCGGACTCATCAGCCCGAACCTGCCGTCACCGTAGCCTTCCACGATGCCGGCCTCGGCTAGGGCCTCGACGGCATCCCCGTAGGGAGCCCCCGCTCCCACGTCCACGAACCTTTGCGATGGATCCGGCGGCAAGGTGGTCGCCGCCGCCGCTCCGGTGATTCCCAGGACGAGAATGAGTACCGCGACCATCAAACCGACGCTGCGCCTCACGAACATCGCCATACGCCTCCTGAGTGCACGTTGACAAGAACCAACGGCGTGATTGTAACTAACCGTGCGGAGGGGTCAAGGGTGTGCGGACGAGGCCAAGTAGTATGGTTGGATGCGTCTGCGACTGTCGGCAAAATGTCGGCAATTCGTCTTACCATCGACCTGTCGCCATCACGTTCAAGGCATAAAAGCCCTGCAAATAAGGCGGAGGGGAGGGGATTCGAACCCCTGAGACCTTGCGGCCTGCCGGTTTTCAAGACCGGTGCAATCAACCGAACTCTGCCACCCCTCCGTGCGCTGTTCTGCCCGTCTGCAGGCTTGGATGTCCTAGACTGGGGCTCAGCCGCGGCTGCGGGGCAGTATAACCTGTGCCGCGCCGACCGGGATCCGCCGGGCCCGGATCACCCTGAGCCGCTTGGTCCAGGCGACCTCTGAGCCGAGCCTAGTTGTAGTAGTAGCCGGAGGCGGTGATCCAGCCCGCGGCGATGGCGATGACGGCTATGATCACCCAGATGACGGCGATCGCGAAGGTGATCCAGCACCACATCTTCGCCTTGCGGGATGATTCCTGCGCTCCGGCGATGTCGCCGAGCGCGAGGCGGCTGTTCACCCGGCTGGCGTGGACCACCGCTGCTATGCCGGTGGGCCAGAAGCAGAGGATGAGCACCGCGATGGCCCAGCCCATGTAGCTGGGGATGTTCGGCACGGCGCCGTAGCCCGGCTGGCGGTATTGCGGAGCCTGATAGGGCTGCTGGTAGGGCTGCCCGTATGATTGCTGATAGGGCTGCTGGTAAGACTGCTGGAACGGCGGGGCTTCTTGCGGGGGCGGTTGATAGGGCGCCTGTTCGGACGTCTCCGGCTGGGTCCGGTATGGGCTCATGTCAAGGCCGCAGGATCCGCAGAACCTGACGGAATCATCGTTGTTGGCCCCACACTTAGGGCAATACATGGCCCACCTCCTTCACCCTGTCCACTTGGCAACCCGCCACTTCAGCCGTTCCTATGGTAAACGCAGACGCGCGCAAAGGGAACCGCTAGTAGGTAGAGATGGTTGAAGTGCCGAAGACGACCACGGCGATCACGGCGATGAGGATCCCCAACACAACCATGCCTACGG
Source organism: Thermoleophilia bacterium (assembly GCA_040772905.1). GTDB lineage: Bacteria > Actinomycetota > Thermoleophilia > RBG-16-64-13 > RBG-16-64-13 > JAXGXJ01. The sequence continues at coordinate 7,435 of JAXGXJ010000019.1, forward strand.
CGATACCGAACGTGATCCAGCACCACATCTTGGCCTTGCGGGATGATTCCCGGGCGCCGTCGATGTCGCCCCGTATGAGCTTGTTGTCGACCTGGGTGGCGTATACCACAGCTGCGATGCCCGTTGGCCAGAAACAGAGGATGAGCACCGCTATGGCCCAACCGAGATAGTTGGGGATATGGGGTATGACTCTGCGATCGGCTCCCGGTACGTCTTGGTACGCGGACTCATAGGGGGGTGTCTGGTATGCGGGCTGGTACTGCTGTGGATACGGTGGCGGCGACTGATCCACGTGGCCGGGCTGTCCGGCCGTCTGGCGCCCGGAATCCTGCCACATCCTGCGGTATCCGTTGAGATCGAAACCGCATGTGCCGCAGAACCCAGCTGTGTCTTCGTTCGTTCCGCCGCATTGCGGGCAGTACATGTCTCACTCCCTTAGGGCTCAACCGTCGATTATTCACAGGTCGATTATTCACAGACTCGTCTCATGGTAGACGCTGGGGCGCAAAAAACAAACCGGGGGCAGATGCGCGCCACCGGAGGAAACCATTCAAGACCGGCGAAATCATGCCGACAATGGAAATAGAGAGGCCGCCGGCCTTTCTCACCGATGGAGACAGGCGATGAAACCAGCGTATCTGGGTGGAGTGCGGGGTTATCAGTCGGCCGTATACCGGCCTGGGGTCGGGTGGAACGGTGTCGCGACTCACCATCATCCGGCTCGCCAGCCGGCCGTTCTCAGGAAGAACAGGTCGATGCGGGTGGCCCCTCTCGAGGTCGCCTATCAACGTCGCCCGGGCTTCAAAGCAAGGGCGGCCATCATCGCCTCCATCGCCACGGTGGCAAGCGTATTGGCGCTGGTCTTCGTCAGTAGCGCTCAGTTCTAGGGCGCATGAACGAACGTCTGCAGCACGCCGTGGAGACCGACTCCATGATCCGCCTGTTCGGCATGGAGGTCGAGGAGGCCTCTGAGAGCCTGTCTCGCGTGTCGGCCGTGGTCAGGGAGGATTTTCTGCAACTCCACAACCTGGCGCACGGCGGGTTCATCTTCGCACTCTTGGACGTGGCCTTTGCCCTCACGGTCAACGCTCAGTCGGACGCCGTCGCGGTGCAATGGAGCATCAGCCAGTTCCGTTCGGCCAAACTCGGCGACAAGGTGACTGCGGAGTGCCGCCCGCTTCACGCAGGGCGGCGGCTGATGGTGGTGGATCTCGTCGCGATCGGAGCCGAGGGGAAAGTGCTGGCCAAAGGGCAGGCCACGGCGATCCCAGTGGGCGCCCCCGCTCCCTCCAGGCGGGTCTGCTAGCAGCTCCCTAGGCTCCGGCCGCCGGACCGGGCGCGAGAAAACCCGGGGACTGTCGCACGAGACGCACCTTCTCGGCCGCCAACTGAGGGGACAAGCCCACCTCGTAGATCTCCGGGTTGCGCAGTCGGCGCAACTCCTCCGGCAGTGCGGCCATCTGCGCCCGCGCCCGCTCTCGGTTCTCTTCGAGACTGGGTGAGGGGCTTGTGCGGGCTCCATCACGCATGACGGGCTGCAGCAGATCTTCGCACCGCGTCGCATCCCACACGGCCCGGAGGAACGATAGGTCCTGCCGTTCGGCAAAGGGTACAGGCTTGGCCGGCTGCCTTGGGTCGATGGTATCGGGGGCTTCGTCGTAGAGCCGTATGAGGTCGGCGAGCGGGTGCCCTGCACCGTCGAAATACCGCACGACCCGCTTGCGGCCCGGATCGGTCATCTTCGCCGGGTTGGACGAGAGCTTGATGCGAGGTAACCACGCGCCATCGCCGTCTTTCACGGCCACGAGTTTGTACACACCGCCCAGCGCCGGGTGGTCGGACGAGGTTATCAGGTGGGTGCCCACTCCCCAGACGTTGATGGGAGCGCCCTGGCGTTTGAGGTCGGCGATGAGGTCCTCATCGAGTTCGTTCGACGCGACGATGAGCGGGTCGCTGAACCCCGCTTCGGCGAACATCCGATGGGCCGCCTTGCTGAGACGGGCTAAGTCGCCGGAATCGAGGCGCACCGAGGGCCGCACCGTCCTGCCCGCGGCGCGAAGTTCCTTGAAGACCGTGACCGCGTTGGGGAGGCCTGAGGTCAACGTGTCGTACGTGTCGAGGAGGAGAGTAGGGTCTTCATAGCAGGCGGCAAAGGCGCGAAACGCGTCGAGCTCGTTGTCGAAGCTCATGACCCACGAGTGCGCGTGCGTGCCGCGCAACGGGATGCCGAAAGCCTTGCCGGCCAGAACGTTGGAGGTGCTGTCGGTCCCACCGATGTACGCTGCGCGTGAGCCGCTGAGCCCGCCGTCGGGGCCTTGGGCCCGCCGGAGCCCGAACTCGACCAAACCGTCGTCACCGCAGGCCAGACGTATGCGCGCGGCCTTCGTGGCGATGAGTGTCTGGTAGTTGAGCGCGTTGAGGACGGCCGTTTCCAGCAGTTGCGCCTCGAGGAGCGGCGCCTCCACCTGCAGGATGGGCTCGTGGGGGAAGACCACGGTGCCCTCGGGGATGGCTTCGATGTTGCAGCTCGGGCGGAAATCCCTCAAGTACTCGAGAAATCCCTCATCGAAGGCTCCCAGTCCGGACAGATAGGCGAGATCGTCGTCGGTGAAACGGAGTCCTTCTACCAGGTCGAGTAGCTGTTCCAGCCCGGCCGTGATGGCAAAGCCGTTGTCTGGAGGAAGCTCTCTGAAGGTGTAGTTGAAGCAGGCTTTGAGGTCGTTGCGGCCGGTCTTCCAGTAGCCGCCCATCATGGTCAGCTGATAGTAGTCGGTGAGAAGGGCCAAGTTCTCGCGCTTGACCCAGCGGTGTAGAAGGTCGCGTTCCATCAGTCGTCCTGATCTAGTGGGTCGCCGTGCTCGTCGTAGGCCGGGGCCGGTCTCTCTCCGGAGTCTTCGAGTCGCTCCGAACGGATTCGGATCACGCCGGCCTCCTCCATATCCGCGAGTGCGCGTTGGGCGCCCTCGGTTGATATCCCCCTTATAGCGTCTTCGATGAGGTAGACGGTGAAGCCCGCTGCGCGGGCGTCCAACGCGGTCTGCCGCACGCAG
>JAXGXJ010000020.1:0-10404 GCA_040772905.1 Thermoleophilia bacterium
CCTTCGGGGCGACGTGCCCAGCCCCATCGATCCTCCCACCGGTTGTCGCTTCCACACCCGCTGCCCCGTGGCGCAGTTCCCTCTCTGCAAGGATGAGGAGCCACCGCTCAAAGAAATGGCCCCCGGGCATCAGGCCGCCTGTCATTTCGCCAAGGCGTTCCCCATCCCTGAAGACAAGATGAACGGGTAGAGGGGCCGACGCAGGCATCCTCGCTTCAGCTGCGCGCAGAAGCCTGCGCGACTCTTCCGCAGGGACGCCCGCGTCGGCTGGCTTGAGGGGCGCGGCGCTCTGGTCTTCGCTGGCCCATTGCTGGGCATGGTCGCACCGCGTGCCCTCGGTGCCGCGCCCCGGCCCGCTCACCGGAAGGAAGGCCCGCTGCTGTATACTCCGCGGTGCAGCTCGGGTAGCCGCGACTCCCGCTTTTCGGCGGGCGTCGAGGAAAGTCCGGACACCGTAGAGCGGGGTGCTGGATAACGTCCAGCGGGGGAAACCCTAGGGAAAGCGCCACAGAAATTACACAGCACGCCGTCGGCCCGCCATGCGGTCGCTGTGGCTGCGAAGGTGAAATGGTGCGGTAAGAGCGCACCGGCGTCGTGGTGACACGACGGCCAGGCAAGCCCCACCCGGTGCAAGGCCGAATAGGGAGGCGATCGAGGGCTGCTCGTCCGATGCCTCCGGGTTGGCCGCACGAGCCTGTCGGCAACGGCAGGCCGGAGATAGATGGCTACCTCTGCGGGCTGCTGGGACAGGAGGCTGTACCGGGTCGTCCTGCCTGGAGCCTGCTGCCCCAGCAGTCCACTAGACAGAATCCGGCTTACAGAGCTGCTACCGCCGAGGCTCCTTCCTATCGGAAGGAGCCTCGGCCATTTAGAATGCAGGAGAGGGCGACGGGGTGACCGCGACGGCGTGGGACGCGGGCTCTTGCGGCGTGGTCCGATAGCGAACAGAGGAGACGGCGGTGAAACAGAAGCGCGTGGTGATCATGGGGGCGGCGGGTCGCGATTTCCATGACTTCAATGTGGTCTATCGCAACGACCCTTCAGTCAGAGTCGTCGCTTTCACCGCGACGCAGATCCCGGGCATCGAGGGTCGGCGCTATCCGTCGTGTTTGGCGGGACCGCACTACCCGGAGGGCATCCCCATAGTGCCCGAGGAGACACTCGACGCGCTCATCCATGACGAGGACGTGGACGAGGTGGTGTTCGCTTATAGCGATGTCTCCCACCAGCACGTGATGAACCAGGCCTCACGGGTGCTCGCCGCGGGAGCCGACTTCGCACTGCTGGGGGTGCGTAACACCAGCATCCTCTGCTCCGTGCCGGTGATCGCCGTGCTGGCGGTCCGTACAGGAGCGGGGAAGAGCCCGGTATCGCGCTTTGTGGCCGACACGCTCCTGTCACTGGGGGTCACCCCCGGAGTCATACGACATCCCATGCCCTACGGCGACCTCAGCAAGCAACGCGTGCAGCGCTTCGCCACCATGGAGGATCTCGACCGGCATCAGGCGACCATAGAGGAGCGCGAGGAATACGAACCTCATATCCGGCGTGGCATCGTGGTGTGGGCGGGTGTGGACTACGCTGCCATCGTGGCCGAGGCTGAGAAGGAGTCGTCGGTGATCATCTGGGACGGTGGCAACAACGACTTCTCCTTTCTCCGGTCGGATCTGGAGATCGTGGTCATGGATCCCTTCAGGCCGGGGCACGAGACTGCCTATCATCCCGGCGAGGTGAATCTGCGCCGGGCCTCGGTGGCCGTCATCAACAAGGTCAACACCGCTCCTGCCGAGAACGTTGTCGAAGTGGAAGAGAACGTCCGGCGCCTCAATCCAAGGGCCGCAGTGGTGAAGACGGCGTCGCTGGTGACTGTCGACTCTCCCGAACTCATCCGCGGCAGACGCGTCCTGGTGGTGGAGGATGGTCCCACGCTCACCCACGGAGGCATGCCCACGGGGGCCGGCTATCAGGCGGCGCGCAGCAACGGTGCGGCGGAGATCGTCGATCCGCGGCCCTATGCGCAGGGCGAATTGGCAGCGACCTATGGCCGATTCCCCCACCTGGGCCCCATCTTGCCGGCCTTGGGCTACTACCCCGAACAACTGCGCGACTTGGAAGCCACCATCAGGGCCGTCCCCGCCGATATCGTGGCGAGCGCCACTCCCTCGTCGCTTGCCGGGCTCATCCAGGTGGACAAGCCTCTCGTGAAGGTCTCATACGAGATCGCGGAGACCGGAGACCCCTCTCTCTCGCGTATCGTGCGTGACTTCGCAGAGGCGAGGGGCCTCATCTAGATCGGGTTTCGGAAGTGGCATGCCAGGGGTAGGATGGACGGCAGGTATCCACCTCGGACAAGGAGACCGGCATGGCCTTCACACTCCCCGATCTGCCCTATGGCGCGGACGCTTTGGCTCCCTACCTGAGCCAGGAGACGCTCGAGTATCATCACGGCAAGCACCACAACGCGTACGTGACCAACCTCAACGGCCTCATCGAGGGCACCGACCTGGCCTCGAAAAGCCTCGAGGACATCATCATGTCGGCTGAAGGCGGCGTGTTCAACAACGCCGCCCAGGTGTGGAACCACACCTTCTACTGGCGCTGCATGAAGCCGGGTGGCGGTGGCGAACCAAAGGGCGACCTGGCGGCTGCCATCGAGCAGGCCTTCGGCTCATTCGACGCCTTCAAGACCGAGTTCTCTCAGGCGGCTGTGACCCAGTTCGGCTCAGGATGGGCTTGGCTGGTGGACGACGGCGGCACCCTCAAGATCACCAAGACCTCGAACGCCGATCTCCCCATGAAGCACGGCCAGACGGCGCTCCTCACTGTGGACGTGTGGGAGCACGCATACTACATCGACTTCCGCAACCTGCGACCCAAGTACGTGGAGACCTTCTTGGCCAGTCTGGTGGACTGGGATTTCGTGGCGGCCAACCTGGCTGCCGTGCGCTGACCGCGCTTCCGTTCCGCTGCGCATCCGCTCGTGAGGAGCCGCCCGGGCCCAAGGGCCCGGGCGGCTCGCTGTATGGCGTGAGCCTCTGCTAGAATCGCGCCTGGCCTAGGCGAGAGGGGGCTCGCGGCCTTCTACGGGTGCGAGGAGACATCGGGATGACATCGCGTGGTTGACCAGCAGAAGATGGGCGTCCGGTCGATGCTCGTGTTGACGCTGCCCACGCTGGGCTTCGCCACCGCCCTCTCTCTCGTCACCACGTACCTGCCTCTCATCCTCGAGCGTTACACCCGCTCGGCCACGCTCATCGGCTTCGCCATCGGGGGAGAGGGCATCTTCTCGGCCTTGATCCCGCTTTTCGTGGGGGTGGTGAGCGACCGTATCTGGACCAAACGCTGGGGTCGACGACGTCCTTTCATGATCTATGCCGGCCCGTTCATGGCGGCATCACTCATGCTGGCTCCTTTTCAGGCGGGTTATCTGCCCATCGCAGTGTCCACGTTCGTGTTCTTCGCCGCGTATCACTTCTACACGTCGCCCTATCAATCGCTGCTGCCTGATGTCACGCCCGCCAGCAGTCACGGACGGGTGCAGGGTTTCCAGAGCTTCCTGCGCGGAGGGGGGATGTTCCTAGGCATGGTAGTGGCCGGCATCCTTTTCTACCGCTGGGAACCGCTACCTTTCATCATGTGCAGCATGCTCATCCTGGTCTTCACCTACCTCACGGTGTCCAAGGTGCATGAACCCGAGCCCGACCCGGCCACGGTGCCGCAGCACCGGCGCGGCATCTGGGAAGAGATGAAGCAGGTGTGGACTTCCACGCGAGAACACAAGGACATCCAGCGCTTCATGGTGGCCACCTTCTTGTGGGAGTCGACGCTGGCGGGTCTGCGACCGTTCATCATGCTGTGGTTCATCTACTCGCTGGGAGCGACGGCGCAGACGGGCGCCTTGCTGCTGGGCTTGGTGGGGGTCACTTATATGGTGGCCGGTCTGGCCAGCGGCTATCTGGCCGACCGTTTCGGGCGATCGTTCATCATGCGCATCGGGCTGTGGGTGTACCTGGCCGGGTGCCTGGTGGGCACGTTCATCACCGACTACACCTGGGCCTTCATGTTCCTGCCCGTGTTCGGCTTGGGCGGTTCCATCGTGCTCACCCTTCCGTACGCTATCCTCATCCGGCTGATGCCCAAGGAGCACGTGGGACAGTTCACCGGCATGTTCTCCATGATGCGCGGTCTCGCCAACATCATCGCTCCACTGGTGGCCGGAGGAGCCATCGATATCGCCGGCAAGTATCTGCCGGTCGGCCGGCAATACTCGGTCATCTGGCTGGTGTCGGCCATCATGATCGCGGTCTCGCTGTTCTTCTTTCGGGGTAGCGACCGCGACGACATGCTGAACGTCTGAGAAGAGATCTCTTGGCCGGGCTGGGTTTGCGGCGCCGGCTGACGGGTATGTTATGGTGACCGGAGGATAGGTCTCGCGCGGCCTGGCACGGGAAGGAGGCCCAGAATGACGTATCCCACAGGCATACACAATGACGGTCGAACCCACAGCGAGATTCCGGATGGGGCCGCCGAAATAGGCGCCCCCGCCGCACTCACTGAACAGCAGAAGCTGGTGCTCGACGTGCTGCAGTCATCGACGTCAGGCCTCACCTTGCAGCAGATCGCTTCGTCTGCCGGCTGCCCCGCCGAACAATTGGGGGGCGCCGTCGAAGCCCTCGTGGAGCAAGGACTGGCCTGCCGGCTCAACACCATCATCCCCAGCTACTCACCCCGCTATCCCGGCATCAGGTTGTATGCGGACTAGGCTCCGGCGCATCGCAGTCGGTTTCTGCGCGGGAGCGAAAGAGGTAGGGATAGGCATCTACCGCCATGACGCTATCGGCTTGGCGGCACAGATCTCATACAGCGCTCTGTTCAGCCTGTTCCCCTTCCTGCTCTTCCTTCGTGCCTTGATCGCCTACATGCCTCAGGCGGAACTTCTGGGTGACGCCTTGTTGAACGGGCTGGGAGACCTCATCTCGGAGGACAGCCGCCTGTATCAGATCGTCGCAGACACCGTCTTCAACGAGGTGAGTGCCACCAGCGGCGCTCTACTCTCGGTCGGTATCGTCCTCACCCTGTTCAGCGCCTCCGGCGCCATCATGACCCTCATCAAAGCCGTGAACCGGGCCTACGGGCTGGAGGAGACGCGCTCATGGCACCGACGCCGGCTCATGGCCGCGGGGCTCGCCATCGCCGGCGCGCTCTTCATCCCGGCGGCGGTGAGCCTGCTCCTGTTCGGCTCGTGGCTGGGACGACTCATCGCGTCGGAATGGGGACGAGGCTCTCTGGCTCATGGGTTGTGGATCGGTCTGCGCTGGCCGGTGGTGGTGGTGCTCCTGGTCCTGGCCTTCTCGGCCTTCTTCTACTTCACCCCCAATAAGCGTCAACGCTGGTACACCGTCCTGCCCGGGGCGTTCTTCTCGGTGGTGGCTGTGATGGGCGTGTCGTTCGGCTTGTCCTGGTTCGTGAGCCAGAACCTGTTCGAGGTGCGTTGGCTCACCTACGGGGCCATCGGCACGGTGATCGTCCTCCTGTTCTGAGCCTTCCTGGGTGGGCTGATGATCTTGGTGGGCGGCGAGATCAATGCGGCCGTGCAGCGGGCGGTGGACAGGAAACGTAGGCGAGCGCCGGTCGATGTAGACGGAGTGGGGGTCAGGGGTCTGGTAGAATCCTGCAGCGATGACTGATCCCGACCTTCATAGCCCCGACTCGCGCGCGGTCGGTGTGTTCGACTCAGGCGTGGGTGGCCTCACCGTCTTCCACGAATGCCTGGTCAACCTTCCCCAAGAGGACTACATCTATCTCGGCGACACGGGAAACTTCCCCTACGGCCCACGATCCTTGGCCGAGGTGCGTCGCTTGGCCTTCAAGGCCGTGGGCTATCTGGTGGCGCAAGAGGTCAAGCTCGTGGTAGTGGCCTGTAATTCAGCAGGGGCGGCTGCGTTGCCGCAACTGCAGGCGGCGTTCTCCACTCCCATCATCGGCGTAGTGATCCCCGGCGCGTGGGCGGCAGTGCAGGTCACCCGCAACCGGCGCGTGGGGGTGATGGCCACCGAAGCCACCGTCCGGTCGGGCGCGTACCAGCGCTCTCTACGTACCCTCGATGCCGGCCTGGAGATCTTCGCCCAGGCCTGCCCGCGGTTGGCGCCGCTTATCCAGGCTGGTGACGTTTCGTCGGAGGAGACCGAGGCCGCTGCCCGCGAGTACGTGGCCCCGTTGAAGCAGGTTGACGTCGACACCGTCATCCTGGGGTGTACGCACTATCCTCTCATCACCCCCATGCTGCGACGACTGCTGGGCCCGCGTGTGTCGTTGATCAACTCCGCCGAGGAGACGGCCATCGAGGTTCAGGCCATCCTGGACCGCAAAGGCATGAGCAACGTCGCCGACAGGGAAGGCGACTATCGTTTCGTCTGCACCGGCGATGCAGAGGAGTTCCGTGAAGTGGGCGCCCGTTTCCTGCAACTACCCATCCGAGAGGTGACCCGCATATGAGCGAACCCACGCGGCCCGGAAGCAGATCGCCGCTGGACCTCCGTCCCCTCAAGCTCACGCCGGGTTTCGTGAGCACCGCCGATGGCTCGGTGTTCATCGAGTTGGGCGGCACCCGAGTGCTCTGCTCGGCGCAAGTGGTGAACGGCGTGCCTGGGTGGCGACGCGGCAGTGGCAGTGGGTGGCTCACCGCCGAGTATTCGTTGCTACCCAGTTCCACGCGCGACCGCACACCCCGGGAGGCGGTACGAGGCAAGCAGGACGGCCGCACAGTGGAGATCCAGCGCTTCATCGGGCGCAGCCTGCGCTCCGTGCTCGACCTGCAGGCGCTGGGCGAACGCACCATCTACATCGACTGCGACGTGGTGGAGGCGGACGGCGGCACGCGCTGCGCCGCGGTGACCGGCGGCTATCTGGCCCTCCATCTGGCGCTCAAACAGGCGGTCGATTCGCGGACGCTCCGCACGCTGCCGCTCGCCGACTCGGTGGCCGCAGTGAGCGTGGGAGTGGTGGGCGGGATGCCGGTGGTCGATCTGGAGTACCAAGAAGACTGCGTGGCGGACGTCGATATGAACGTGGTCACCACGGGATCGGGCAAGCTCATAGAGGTCCAGGCGACGGCCGAGGCCGACCCGTTTGACCGCACCGTGCTCGATCAGTTGCTCGATATGGCTGCGGGCGCCATCGCTCGATTGACGGCGGCCCAGATGGATGTCATCACCCATTCCTACCTGCCTCAGGGCGGGGCGGAGTGACGGCGAAAGCCGACGGGAACCGACCTTGGGTGGGCGTATGCAGGTGGTACTGGCCAGTGGGAACGCGGGGAAGGCCCGGGAGTTCGAGCGCCTGCTCGGTGGCGTCTTCGAGATCCAGCCGTTGCCTGAAGGCATGGTGATGCCCGAGGAGACCGGCACCACTTTCCGCGAGAACGCGCTCATCAAAGCCCAGGCGGTGTTCACAGCTCTCGGGGGGGATTCCGCGGTCTTGGCCGACGACTCGGGTCTGGAGGTGGATGCCCTCGGAGGGGAGCCCGGGGTACACTCCGCCCGCTTCGCCGGTGACGGCGCTGGAGATGTCGAGAACGTGGCCAAGTTGCTTGCCCTCCTGGAGGGCGAGACCCGAAGGGCGGCTCGCTTCGTGTGCTGGCTCTGCCTGCTGCTGCCCGCGCAGCGACCGGGCGCTGAGCCGACTCTGGTGGAGGCGGTGGGAGAAGCCGATGGGGTCATCGAAGCGGCGCCACGCGGCGATGACGGCTTCGGCTACGACCCTGTGTTCCGTCCTGTGGGGTGGAGATCGACCTTGGCTGAAGCCAGCCCGGCGGACAAGGACTCGGTGTCGCACCGCGGTGCCGCCGCCCGCCGCCTGCATGCTGTTCTCGAGGAGCGAGGGCTCATCAGCCATGGATCTTGAGACGTTCGAACAGTTGGTGGCAGAGACGCTCGACTCACTGCCCGAGGAGTTGGTCGAGCCCATGGAGAACTGGCAGGTGAGCGTGGAGGAATGGCCCAGTCCCCGGGATCTCATCGAGGCCGGGCTTTCCCCGCGCGACCGCTATGCACTGCTGGGTCTCTACCACGGCGTACCCGCGACTGACCGCGATTCGCACTACATGGCGTTCCCCGACCACATCTCCATCTACAAGGGTCCCATCGAAGCCTTCGCCGGACCGGATGAGGCTGCCATCCGCGAGCAAGTGCGACGCACGGTGATCCACGAGATCGCACACTACTGGGGTATAGACGAAGACCGACTGGAAGAGTTGGGCTGGGGCTAGGAGAGCGCGGAACCGCGCAGTCTCGCGGGTGCGGGTGCGATGATGCCGCTCACTCCTGGTACCACGAGGCGTACTTCTGGTAGTTCCGCGCGATCCGTTCGATGATGTCCTCGACTTGTGCCGGGTCGACGCTCTTCAGCCGCCGGGCCGGGTTGCCGGCGTAGATAGACCCAGGTTCCACCTGGGTCCGCTCGGTCACCACTGCTCCCGCCGCGATGATCGACTGGCGTCCCACGTGTACGTGGTCCAGCAACACGGCGCCCATACCCACCAGCACATGATCCTCGAGTACTGCCCCGTGTACGGTGGCGTTGTGGGCGACGCTCACGTAGTCGCCTATCTCGATGCCGGCCCGTTGGTACAGAGTGTGTAGGACGGCGCCGTCCTGGATGTTCACGTGGTTCCCGATGCGGATGTAATGCACGTCACCGCGGACCACCGCCCCGTACCACACGCTGCACCCGTCACCCATGACCACATCGCCGATCACCACGGCGGTCTCGGCCAGGAAGCAATCGGCACCGAACACGGGCGTGAAGCCCTGCACGCTGCGGATGATGGCCATCAGCGCGCCAGCCTGCGCGCGAGCTCGAGCAGGAAACGACGGTCACCAGGGCGTATTCGTCGCGCCAGATGGGAGAGCTCGCGCGTCTCAGCGTCCTCTTCAGCGACATCCTCCAGTCGCAGCTGCTCCGGCTCCAAGAGAGGATCGTCGTCATCGAAGGCGGCGTGATAGAGCAGTTCGCGCGCGGGTACGCCCAGGGCGTCCGCGATGGCCTCGATGACGTCGGTGGTGGGATTCTTGCGCCCCTTCTCGATATCGCCCAGGTAGCTCTTGGAGACACCGGATTCGTCGGCAAGCGCCTGCAGGGTGAACCCTCTGTCGCTGCGTAGCCGGCGGACGGTCAACCCTATGTAGTCGGCAAGTCGCTTCTGCGTCACGTCTCCGTCCCGGGTGGAGGATCCGCACTGGTCCGGCTGGTCGATTGCGCCGCACCGGGCGTAGAAGCCGAGCGGGCCGCATTCCTGCAGTTTATGAGGTGGCATGGGAGAATGCAACCATCGCGACGTGGACGTGGGCTGCCGGCTGCACCCGCGTGAGAGGAGTCAGCTGACCGTGGGCAATCACAGGACGACAGTGACCCTGTACCTCGATCCGTGGACCGGAGTGTCCGGCGACATGCTGTTGGGGGCGCTGGTGGCGGTCCTCGGCCCCCTGGAAGCCGGTGAGGAGGTGCTTCGCCGGATGGCGGACGGATTGGGTCTGCCGGCTTCGCTGCTGAGGGTGCAGGAAGTCGTGGAGAAGGGCGTGTCGGCAGTACGGGTGTCCGTAGAGGCCGAGGAGGGTCCGCCTCTGCGCCATCTGGCAGACATGGAGGAGATGGTCTCGGGGGCCGGGCTCCCCGACAAGGTGAGGGAGCGGAGTCTGACCGCTTTGCGGCGCTTGGCGGAGGTGGAGGCAGACATCCACGGCACCACCGTCGATCACATCCATTTCCACGAGGTCGGCGCGGCGGACACGCTCATCGACGTGGTGGGGACGTTCGCATTGCTCGAGCGGTTGGGCGTCGAGCGCGTGGTGGTGGGCACGGTGCCGGTGGGCGGCGGGACGGTGGAGATCGCTCACGGGCGCATGGGCGTTCCCGCGCCCGCGACGGCACGCCTTCTTGAGGGCTTCCGCATCGTGGGTGGACCAGAGCCCCGCGAACTCACCACGCCTACCGGAGCTCTGCTTCTGGGACAGATGGGCGCGGCGTCCGGAGAGATGCCGGAGATGATGGTGGATGCGTGGGGCTATGGGGCCGGCACCATGAGACTGGAGCGCGGACCGAACGTGTTGCGGGCCGTCGTGGGGCGCGAGCGGCAATCGGCGGACCGGCAGCCTGAGAAGAACGCTACGGATCAGGTGGTGGAACTCCAGACCAACCTCGACGATGTCTCCAGCGAGGTCGTTGGATACGCGGCCGCTATGTTGAGGCAGGCGGGAGCCTTGGACGTCTGGAGTGCCCCTGTCTTCGGCAAGAAGGACCGGCCGACCACGGTACTGCACGTGTTGGTGAGACCGGGCGACGAACGACAAGTGGTGGACGTGCTCTTCCGCGAGACGGGCACGTTGGGCATCCGTCGCGCCGCGACCA
>JAXGXJ010000021.1:0-6380 GCA_040772905.1 Thermoleophilia bacterium
CCCGGCGGACTTCGGCACTACTACCGACCGACGGCCGCGGGTCAGGCGTCGGCGCGGCCCCAGCCGCCGTCGCTCTTGAACGTCTCCTCAGCGGATTCGCGAGCCGCGTCGGAGGTCTGGGCAGGCATGTCGCACACCGGCTCTTCAGGCGGCACCGGCGGGTACGACTGGCGGGCGGCGGAGGTGACGTCTTCCGGGCCACGCTGCCACACGTCATCCGCCGCGACGGCCGCCGGCGCAGCTTCGGGTTCGGCCGCTGCCTCAGGCTCACCGGCGGCACGAGCCGCCTTCTCCTCGGCCGCCGCCTGAGCTTTCGCAGCCGCCTCGGCGCGGACTTGGTTCAGTTGGTCTTCCAGCCGGGACAGTTCGTCCAGGTACTTCTGGCGCTCGGCCTGGTCCACGTCGCGACCCCGATAGAAGTCGAACACCAGATACCCGAGCTTCTTGGCGTAGCCGTCCATCTGGAACTCCAGCTGCAGTTCTCCGGCCTTCGCCTTGCCCTTGTCGATAGCCCTCTCGGCTTCCTTCACAGCCCGTTCAGCGCCGGCGCTCAACTTGTCCATGAGACCCATATGCCAAACCTCCCGTCGATCGTCCGGCCGCAGCCGGCGAGCTTGCCGTCCGCCTCTCCTCTACCCAATCTAGCCGCTCACCAGTCGCGCCGCAACGCTCCCCGCCATCGCCGCAACCCCGCGCGACAGCCGCCCACCGACCCGGTGCTATCATTTCCAGTCAGCAGGCCCACCCTCCAAGGAGCGTCTATTGCACACGGTCGTGCCTTTTCGCGCCTGGCGCTACGACAGTAGACGGGCAGGTGACCTGGAGCGCCTCATCGCTCCTCCCTACGATGTCATAGGGCCTGAACTCCAGTCCCGACTCTATGCCCGCAGCCGCTATAACGTGGTCCGCATCGACTTGGGGATGACCACCCCCTCCGACAACGACTGCGACAACCAATACACCCGAGCCGCCTTCCAGCTGTCAGAGTGGAAGGAGACAGGGGTGTTGACGCGCGACCCAGAGCCATCGCTCACCTTCGTGGAGGAGACCTTTACAGGTCCGGACGGCAGGCGCAGCACGCGCCGTGGTTTCTTGGCACTGGTGCGTCTGCACGACTTCGCCGACGGCGTCATCCTGCCTCATGAGCAGACCCTCTCCGGGCCGAAGGAGGACCGGTTCCGGCTGATGGTGAGCACCGAGATGAGCCTGAGCCCCGTCTTCCTGCTCTACGATCTCCCCGGGGACGACATCACCGCCGCCTGGCAGGCCGGACCCGGCGCGGGAGAGCCCCAAGTCGCCGTGGCCGATCCCGAGGGAGGCGCGGAGGCCACCGTCACCCGTCTCTGGCGCACCAGCGACACGCGGTTGCTGGGGCTGGCGGCTCAGATGCTCCAAGACGCCACCTTCATCATCGCCGACGGGCACCATCGCTACGAGACCGCGCTCCGCTACGAGAGGCACCGTGACGACCTGGCGACAGAAGCCGGGCTGGACAGCCAAGAGCCGACCTGCGACGAAGAGCCCGGGGTACCGGCCTACCGCTATGCGCTGGCCTATTTCAGCAACATGGCCGATCCCGGGCTGGCCATCTACGGCACCCATCGCCTGGTGTCGGGCGTGGACCCGGCTTTGTTGGCGGCACTGCCCCAGAAGCTGGCCGCGACCTTCACCGTCGAGAGACTCACGCCGGAAGACGCTCCGACCACCGCGCAGACCGCCGCCGAGGCCATCGCCGCGTATCTGCAGGCCAACCCGCGGAAGGCGTTCGGTCTCTGGGGCCGGGACCTCGAGGGGGCCTGGGGCCTGCGCCTGGCGCATCCGGCCGCGGTCGACGACGCCGTGCCCGACCACAGCCAGGCGTATCGCGAGCTTGACGTGACCATCCTGCAAAGTCTCGTGCTGGAGCAGGGGCTCGGCATCACCGCGGGCGACATGGTCGCCCAAAGACATGTGACCTTCTTCAAAGAACCGAACGATGCGTTCGAACGGCTGGACAGGGGTGAGTTCCAGGCCGGCTTCTTCATGAACCCCACCGGTCTGGATCAGATTCGACAGGTGGCACAGGCCGGTGAACGGATGCCTCAGAAGGCCACCTTCTTCTATCCCAAGCTGCCCACAGGATTGGTGTTCCACGATCTGAGCGGAGAGCTCTGAGCGACGTTTCGAGCCAAGGAGGAGCGATGAGAGTTGCCCTGATAGGCGCGACAGGTTTCGTGGGTTCGCACATCCGTGAAGAACTGCTCAACCGCCGACACGACGTGACGGCCATCGTGCGCAACCCCGAGAAGCTGCCGGTGCGGATGGGGCTGGTGGCCAAGAAGGCCGACGTGTTCGACGTGGACGGTCTGGTCTCGCTCCTGCAGGGACACGACGCCGTCATCAGCGCCTACGGTTTCGACAAGGCAGCCGATGACAAGTACCACAACATGGTGGGTGGCGCCGAGGCCATCATCGCGGCGGTCAAGAAGGCGGGCATCACCCGCCTACTGGTGGTGGGCGGCGCGGGCAGCCTGGAGGTGGCGCCCGGGCAGCAGGTCATCGACCAGCCCGACTTCCCCGAGGACTGGAGGCCCGGAGCCCTGGGCACGCGGGAATTCCTCTACAAGCTGCGCGAGGAGACGGACCTGGACTGGACCTTCCTCTGCCCGGCCAGCAACCTTTCCCCCGGTGAGCGCACGGGCAGCTTCCGTCTGGGAGGCGATCAGCTGTTGGTGGACGAAAAAGGAGAGTGTCGCATCTCACTGCCCGACTACGCCGTCGCCATGGTGGACGAGCTGGAAGAGCCTCAGCACATCCGCCGCCGGTTCTGCGTGGCCTACTAGTGCGGGAGTGACCGGTTTACCCTACCGGCCACGGGCGTCTCCCTGCCGGGAGACCGTCGGATGACGGGCGCCGGGCAGGCACCGACAGAGTGAGCGCCGACAACGCGGCGCCGTGGCCTCAGGCGTCGGCACTCACCTCGAACGGCTCGATGCGGAGCGCGCGCCCGTCGTCGCCGAATTCCAGCGCCACGCCTTCCAACCATACGTTCTCCGAGGCGATCTCGAAGCGCACCGGCATCTGGGTGAGGAAGCGCTCCAGCACCAGCTCCTTCTTGACGCCGATCACCGAGTCGCGCGGTCCGCACATGCCTACGTCGCTCATGCAGGCGGTCCCGCCCGGGAGGATGCGCGCATCACCCGTGCGCACGTGCGTGTGCGTGCCCAGCACGGCACTCACCTTCCCGTCCAGATACCAACCCATGCCCACCTTCTCGCTGGTGGCTTCACCGTGCAGGTCCACCAAGACGTTGCGCACCCCGTGCAGTTGCTCCAGAGCCTCATCCACCACGGCGAAGGGAGAGCAGGCCGGCTTCAGGAACAGCTCCCCCAACAGGTTCACGACCCCCAGCCGCCCGGCAGGCGTGTCGACGATGGTCACGCCGCGCCCCGGGCTGGAGGACAGCAGGTTGTAGGGGCGGACGATGCGCGGGTGCTCGTCCAGATAGCGATAGATCTCGCGATGCTTGTAGACGTGGTTGCCGGTAGTGATGACGTCCACGCCCGCACGGAAGAGTTCGTCTGCGTGATTGGGCTTGATGCCCACGCCCGAAGTGGCGTTCTCGCCGTTGGCGACCACGGCATCGGCCTTGTGCAGCTTCCGTAACTCGGGAAGCTTGGCGGCCAGGAGGTCACGTCCGGGCTTGCCCACCACATCAGCGAAGAATAAGACGATCACGTAGCACTCCTCCAGCCGGTTGCATGGAGTCGAGAGTGTACCCCACGCAAGCCGCGCGCCAACACCCATCCTTGGTCGCATGGATACCGCTTGGCGGCCCTCCGTAGCCTCGGGGCACCATCCCACGAGAGAAGGAGGAAGTCATGGACCATCCACGATGGCGCACCCGGCAAGGCAGAAGCCGTGCACCCGGCGAGGATCCGCCGCTCGGCGCCGTCATCCTGTTGCCGGCGCGCGCGAACCGGCGGCAACGTAGGCGCCGGTCGCTTCGTAGTCTGGCGGCACCGTCCCGGACCATGTTCGCCTCCGGCCTGGCACTGAGTCTCTGCACCCTCGCGGCCTGCGCGCTATCGGTGCCAGGGTTCGTCCTGGGCGCGGAAGCTGCGCCGGCGCCACAGGCGGCCGTCGCCGACACGGTCGCCCCGGAGGTCTTCGGCGGCGGCCACGCCCCTGACGAAGAGCCTTCGGCCGGCGACCTCCTCGTCACTCTGCCCTGGGGAGACGGCCCAGGCCAAGTGGGGCTCCAGGCACCCGGCGAAGGTCTCAGCCGGGGTCCGGAAGCCGTCGCCCTCTCGCCCGATGGACGCATCGCCGTGCTCGATTCGGTCAACCGCCGCCTGGTGCTGCTCGACCCGGAGGGTTCATACATCGGACAGGTCGCCCTGGACTTGGCTGAGCCTCGCTTCCTGGCGGTCGATGATGAACGGATCTACGTGGTCGATTGCGACGCCGACAGGCGCCTCTCGGCGCTCGATTGGAGCGGCGGCACAGTCGCCGATGTGGGCCTTCCCCGGTTCGACGACGTGGTGACCGCCCTCATCGCCACCAAACAGGGTCCGTGCGTGGAAGTGGCCCACGACTGCGCATACCTGGTGGATCTCAAGAGCAAAGTCGGCTCGGGCGCCAAGGTGCGCCAGTTGCCCGGTCGCCCGCTCGACAACGACGTGACCCGCGCCGCCCGAGCCGGCTTCACTCCCGGGAAAGGCCTGAGCCTGCGCATCTCGTCCGTGGATGCGGCAAGCGGGAAAGCCTCCACAGGTGACCAGCTGCAACCCGATCTCGCACCCGGCCGATCCATCGAGCACCTTGTATCGCTGGACGGAGACGGCAGCGGAGGCCTCATCGTCGGCGCCCGCCTTGACCTGCCAGAAGACGCGTCAGACAACGCGGCGTCACATGCGGCGCCGCTGCTTCTCACCAAGCTGCAGGCCTCACCTAAGTCGAAGGGGGCACCGGGGCCGCTCTCCGCCGCCACCGCAGCGGTGTCAGCGGGGTCCTCACTGCTGCTGTCGGAGTCGTGCTACACCTACCTGGGCCAGCCCTACGTCGTCGCTCCCGACGGCAGAGTGATCCAACCCGTCGCGGACGAGACCGGATACAGCCTGCTGGTGCACGGCTTCGCCGACAGCCAGGAGGTGCGGGGATGAGCGCACACAGGACTCTCCGCCTCACGGCTGCGGCCGTCCTGACAGCCGGCGCTTTCTTCAGCAGTCTCGTCATGGGAGCTGGGGCCGAGACTGCGCAGGCCGCCATCCCCAGTATGACCCGGTCTGAGATCATCGCCCGCGCCGAATCGGGTCTGGGCGCCATCTACGGCTGGGGCCGCGAGAGCTGGACGCCCGATCAGGCCGGCGGCACAGGACCCGACTGCTCCGGCTACACGCTCAAGTGTTGGGAAGTGCCGCGCACCATGCTGTATCAGGAGGAAGACCCACAGAACACCGGCATCTACCCACGCTACAGCAGCTACGAGTTCTACAACGGCCTCGGTCCCTGGACCAGGCTCAGCGACCGCTCGCTTCTCAAAGAAGGCGACGCGCTGGCCAAGAACGACGGCACTTCGGGCCACGTGGTGGTCTATGCCGCCGGCGACGCATGGAACTCTCCCATCGTCTATGAGGCGCCCGGCACCGGCTTGGCGGTGCGGCGAGCCAGTCGCTACCTCAGCAGTGACTACCGGCCTCTTCGCCGCTACTCCGTCGTCGACGCCGGCATCATCCTCGACAACCCCACGGCCAAGTCCACCGGGGGCACCGACCTGGCCGGCAACTGGACCCGCTCCACCAGCAACGCCGGGTATTACGGCGACAACTACCAAGTGCGGGCCGCCACCACGGCGACCGCCTGGGCCAGGTGGACCCCGCGCCTGCCCTCCGCCGGCTACTACACCATCTATCTGCGCTGGACGAGCGATCCCAACCGGGCTTCAGCCGCCCAGGTGAACATCAACACCCCGTCCGGGCAGTACAAGCGGTACGTCAATCAGCGCATCAACGGCGGCACCTGGTATTCCCTGGGACGCTACTACTTCGGGGCCGGATACAACACCGGCTCGGGGAGCATCAGCATCTGGGCGACTGGCGCCGATGGGTACGTGGTCGCCGACAGTGTCATGTTTGTGCCGGTCGGCTAGAGAATGTTGGCTCAGAATGCGGCTCAATATCTCGTGCGGTCCCGCCCTTAGGCGGGACCGCAACCGCTATTGGCTCTGTTCGCCAAGTGTTGCGGGGTGAGGCGTGGCCGACGACATCGCCCTGTTCCCATGTAGCGACGGGACCCCGGTTCGAAGCAAGTACAGCACTCCCGATACCCTTCCCGACGTCGTTCTCTTTGGTGCTGGCCTAGACGCCGCAGCCACGCATGTCCCGGCCGAGCCCAGAGTC
>JAXGXJ010000022.1:0-5686 GCA_040772905.1 Thermoleophilia bacterium
CTCGGTAGAGACGGATGGCTTCCCGTCGGAACTCTGGTGTGGGCCACGTTGACTCCCTTCTGGACCGTAATGGCCCATATCCAAAGGGTCGAAGGATCGTGTCCTGTGTTCCTTCTTCGCGTACTCGGGCTTTGAGCTGTCCGAAGACGATATTGGCCGGAGGAACAACGTATGGGAGAGGGAAGGAAGTAGCCTTCGTAGCCCGGTCTCCACCCTCTGTGGCGTCTCGGAAGACGGCTACCACGCAATCCGGGTCGCCGCTTCCAGCTTCGAGGATACGGTAGTGCGTGGGACCGGAGTCATCGGATGAGAGCGGCACCGGACTTCTGCCAGCTGGGAGGTCGAGCCGACCCTCCGCTATTTCTTTGACGGTAAGGGGATAGAAGCCGGCTTCCTTCAACATCTGAAATGTCTTCCCTGAGTCGCTGGGGAGGAACGATGCTCTGCTCGATCGCGTGAGGGCAGGGCATGTGAAACCGCCCGACAGCCCGACCGCTTCGACGTGATCATGCCGTATCCTCACGTCATAGGAACTTGACGACTCTCACGTGTGCTCTTGAGCGGGGTGCCGGGAAGGAGACGAGACAGGTGTCGATTGTTGCGATAGCTGACGCCTTAGAGCGTCTGGATGACACGACGGTCGATCTGGTGAGGGACGCACTGGCGGGAGGTGAGGATCCTCTGGTTGTCATCCAGCAGGGGATCGTGACCGGTATACGCCGCTGCGGAGAGAAGTTGACCGCCTATGAGTACGGCGTGCCGGAGTTGATGGTGGCCGGCGAGATAGCCCGGGACTGCATCGAGGTGGTGCGGCCCCATCTGGGCGCGGCCGGCACGCCGTCCAAGGCGACCGTGGTCATGGCCAGTGTGCAGGGCGACGTCCATGAGCTGGGCAAGAACCTGGTGGCCCTTCTCCTGGAACTGGAGGGCTATCGCGTGGTCGATCTGGGCGTGGACGTGCCTCCCATGACCATCATCGACAAGGCGGTGGATGCGGGAGCGGAGGTCATCGGACTCTCCTCGCTCATGGTCACCACCATGCCCGCACAGCAGGAGCTCATCACCTATCTTCGTGACACGGGACTGCGCGAGCGCTTCCTGGTCGTGGTGGGCGGCGCCCCCGTCTCGCAGGAGTGGGCCGATTCCATCGGCGCCGATGGCTGGGCTCCGGACGGACTGACCGCCGTGCGTCTGGTGGAACGGCTTGTGGCCGGTGGCGGGATGGACGACGGGACTGAGGGAGGGACGGCATCATGATCGGGGTACGGGACGTGTTGGAGCGCTCGCTCACCGGGCCGGTGATGAAAGAGCGTGATTTCGACATGGCCTTCGCCAAGAAGCTCCGCAGCCTCTCCTCGGACCTGGGCCCTGTGGATTTCGAGCGCGTCATCCCCGATGACGCCACCGCCGACGCCGTCTTCCGGGCCGCGGTGGAGTTGCTGGCTGAGGTGGGGCTTTACAACAAGGACAGTCAGCGGGTGGTTCGTCTGACCGCGGAGGAGATCGGGGAGGTGGCGGCGAGCCGCCTCTCCTCGGTGACGTTGGGCTCGGGAGGGGAACAGGTGGTGGTGCGGGAGAGGCGACCCGGCTCGCCCTTCCCACCCGTCATCGTCACCGGTCCGGTGGGGGGACCCTTCACCGAGGACCTCTACGAGCCCTGCCATCGCTCCTACGCACAGGAACCCACGTGTCAGGGACTGCTGGGCGGGGTCTTGGTGGGTTGGGATGGCGTGGTGAACATGGCCGACCGCCCCAATGAGATCATCGTCACCGCTGCCGAGGGTGCGCTCATTCAAGAAGCTGCTCAGCGGGCCGGCAAGCCTGGGCTCTATCTGGGGCCCTATCCGCCCGGGGGTGTATCGCCACAGGCCATCCTCTGCAATCATTCGGCTGCGGGGCTCGACCCCGCCCGCAGTCAGATCCCCATCCAGCTCATGCCCGAGCTCAAGCTCAATTGGGCGAAGCTCTCTCTGGCTCTGTACTGCCAGAGTCACGGCGTACACCCCTGGACCGATATCGTGTCGGTCATCGGTGCGTTCTGCCGCAATGCGCTGGAGAGCTCCATCTCTCAGACCGCCGGGGTGCTGGGGGCGTGGTCGTTCACCGGGGGGTCGACGGCCTCGGTGTGGAGCACCGACATCGAAGGGCTCTGCACGCGGAAACGCAACCTGTGGGCCAACTGTGCCACCACGCGCGCCCTGGAGCGCAATGTGGGCAACCCTGTGTTCCTCCTTGGCTATGCATCGGCCGGACCGGCGACGGAGATGGCTCTCTTGGAGACAGCTGCGTACACGGCCGCCTACACGGCGTCCGGGGGTGAGCTCATCTGGGGAGGGTCCACCTGCAACGGGGTCGACCTCAACCGCTACGCCGGTCTGCAGGGCCGCATGGTGGGGGAGGCGGCCGAGGCTGCTGCCCGTCTGTCGCAGGAGGCGGCCAACGACGTCATCAACAGGCTGTTCGCCTGCTACGAGCAGGACCTTCCCACCGCTCCCAAGGGGCAGACCTTCGCCGAGTGCTACGACCTGGAGACGGTGCAGCCGACAGCTGAATATCTGCGTTTGTACGAATCGACGAAGGTCCGATTGTCCGGCGAATTCGCGCTGAGTCTCTGATCGGCGAGATCGAACCGCCCTCGGGTCTCGCGTGACGGCACCGGCTCCGGCACCCCGGCTGTTACCGTAGCGGTGGCTGCTGGAGCCTCTTCGCGTGACCTACATGCATAGGGCGTATCATGGTGAGTGCGCTTGGAGGCTCTAAAGCGTCAGCCGGAGGAAACAGGTGAGTGCGAGGAGGAGAGCCGACGTGTCGTTGACCTACAGAGTCTTCCTGCACAGCTACTTAGGCTTCAGAGCGAACTCCACGCTCTTCTACGGGGAGCGTGACGCCGTCTTGATCGACGCGCCACAGTTGTTGAGCGACTGTCACAGGATGATCGCTGAGATCATCCCCATGCGTAAGAACCTCACTCATATCTATGTGTCTCATTTTCATCCCGACCACCACTTCAGCCTTGGTGTGCTGATGCAGGCCTTCCCGCAGGCGAAGGTGGTCGCCTTGCCCAGCGTGGTCAAGGACATCGTGTTCACTTCCGTGGACAAAGTCGATCTTTGGAGTATCGACCGGTTCGGCAACGACATCCCCAGCAAGACCACCATCCCCATGCCCCTTCGGGAGGCACGGCTGGAACTGGAGGGCCACGAGCTGCTCTTCTTCGATGGTTGGGAAGGGGACAGCGTCAACAACTCGGTGGTGTGGGTGCCGTCGATGAGAGTGGTATGCGCGACCGATGTGGCCTTCCACGACTGTAATGTGTGGACCATCGAAAGCAATGTCGAGCGGCGCATCAAGTGGAGAAGAGACATCCAGCGGCTCATGGATTTCGATCCGCGGGTCGTCATCCCCGGACACCACGACGAGGCCCAGGCGCGAGCACTCGAGGAAGTCCGAGAAGACGAGTCCCGTACCTACGCTGAGTGCATCGATTGGACGCTGAAGTATCTGGACGTGTACGAGGACGCCTACAGCTCGGCCAAGAACGGGACGGAGTTGTTCAAGGGCATCACCAAGTACTACGGTGACGTCAAAGCGGCGGATTTCGGGCCCCAATGGCAGACCCGACTCATCTTCCCGCGCACCGCTCCGGATTGGCTCCTTCCCCTGCCCGGTCCTCCGGGGAAGATCTTCCTCAACCCGGACGGTGTGTTCGACGGCGATCCGCCGAGAGAGTAAGGAAGGAGACGGAAGCATGGCAGCCACCAAGCATCTGAGTGCGAAGACCGTCGTCGTCGGCAGCGGACCGGGGGGCGCCACGGTGGCCCGGGAGCTGGCCAGGCGCGGCCAGGATGTGCTCATCCTCGAGCAGGGCGCATATCACAAGCCGGACGGCAACTATGTGACCATGTTCCTGATGTCGGACCGCTTCTTCTCTCTGGCGTCCATAGAGGGTACGCAGATGGTCCGCCTGCTCACGGTGGGCGGCAGCACGCTGGCCTATCTTGCCACTGCGTTCGAGCCGCCGGCGTGGTTCAAGGACAAGTACGGCATCGACCTCGCTCCCTACGTGGAGGAGGTCAGGCGCGACCTCAAGCCGTCACCGACTCCCGAGCGCCTCATGGGCGATGCGCAGAAGCGGATCGCCGAGGCCGCGGCGCAGGAGGGCTACGACTGGAAGCCCATGCCGCACTTCATGGATTGGCAAAAGATAGGCACCCGAGTGAAACGGCCGTTTGCCGGCTCGGTGCACGGAGCGAAATGGACGGCCCGTGACTTCGTCGAAGAGGCGCGCCAACACGGAGCGCGCCTGGAGACCCGGATGAGAGTACAGCAGGTGCTCTCCAAAGATGGACGGGTCACCGGTGTGCGAGGAGTCGGCCGTTCGGGCGACTTCTGGGTGGAGGCCGAGAGAGTGGTGCTGGCAGCCGGCGGTCTCAGCAACCCGCCGATCCTGCAGGCTTCGGGCTTCCCCGACGCGGGCCAGGGGGTCATCATCGACCCGCTCGTCCTCACCTACGGGGTCTACCCCGGCCGGGGCTCCGGTCCGGACATGCCCATGGGCACCGGCACGATGGATCTGGTGGACGAAGGTATCATCCTCATGGACTGCATCGACCCCTGGCCGCTCTACCTGTTCGGGCTGTTCATGGGTGGCGGTCTCAAGGGGATACCGAAAATGCGCTACTTCCCTCACACGCTGGGGATCATGGCCAAGATGCGGGACGAGTTCTCGGGGTGGGTCAAGCTCGACGGCTCGGTGTCGAAACCTCTCACCGATAACGATCAGCGGCTCATCGCCCGCGGCATGGAGTTGTCACGCAACATCCTTGTGCGCGCCGGCTGCGATCCCGTGTCGATCGTGAGCACTCCTCCCCGAGGCGCTCACCCGGCCGGCACGGTGCGCATCGGCGATCAGATCGACACCGATCTGCAGACGCCCATGGCCGGCCTCTACGTGTGTGACTCCAGCGTCCTTCCCGAGCGCATGGGGATGCCGCCGGTGTTCACCATCGTGGCGTTGGCCAAGCGGCTTGTGGCGGAGAAACTGGCGGGTTAGAGCCTCGAATACTCGGCCTGCTCGTCCGCCTTCACGCGGGGCTGCGCGCAATCACCATCGCGGCCGGCCGGGTTGCCGCCTATCCACCTATCGCCAGCCGAACCGGCAGGGTATTCTATCCTGCACAGGTTTCGGCCGAAGGGGCTCCACTCGGGCGACTGAGTCCCAGCCGAAGCCAGGGCGGTCCATGGCCGAATGCTATGAGATTCACGAGGTGATGATGTGGCTGAGAAGAGGAAACTCGTAAGAAAGACCCAGATGACCACCGGCGGTCCCTGCTGGGTCTATGTGGACGAGGAAGAGAACAAGATCGTGCGGTTGACGCCGATCGACCTGACAGACGACGACGCGGCGTCGTACACCATCGAGGCGCATGGGCGGACCTTCTCGCCGCCGCGTAAGTCGACCATGACGCCCATCACGGCGGCGTCCAAGTCGTACGTCCACTCCGACAAGAGGCTGCTCTACCCGCTCAAGCGCATCGGCTTCGATCCCAAGGGCGAGCGCAACGAGGAACTCAGGGGCGAGCCGCAGCCCGGTGGCGATCCCAAGTATCCGGGGTATGAGCGCATCTCCTGTGACGAGGCGCTTGACATGGTGGCGGACGAGATCAAGTACTGCAAGCGCGAGCTC
>JAXGXJ010000023.1:0-2925 GCA_040772905.1 Thermoleophilia bacterium
CTAGTGCAATTGACGGCAAAGCGACTGGGTGAACTGTGTCAAACTGCGGCAATTGTGGCGAGAGAAAGGGTCTTTGGTAAGGAGGTCAAGGCACTTCTGGCGGAGCGCATCAAGGATAAACGCATACTGTTGCAGTCTCTCAACAAGAAACTTGCGAAAGAGTTCGAGTCGGTAGGCTGATTCGGCGCGCAGCGTCACCTGCTAACTTCAGAACGGCAGCGTCTTCATGACTCGCTTCACTCGGTTTCAAACCCCTTGCTGTCAAACTTCAGCGTCTGGCAGTTCTCCATCACGGTCCTCACCACATCGTCTGGTGCGCCCTCGGGAAGGAACGCCTCAATCTCAAGGGTCACCTCAACAGACGCGCCGGGCTGCAGTTCTAGGTGCTGGATGACCTCTTCGGCGATGCTGGCCGCGTCACGGCCCACTCGCTTGGTGTCGAGGGTCACGGATCCGTGGAAGCGTCTGAGAACGGGGCGGCCTGGTTCGTCTGTTCCAGCACCTGTCCCTGCGCCGGTTCCAGTGGTTCCTGCGCCCGAGCCCGTGCCTGTCCCCGCGCCGGCTCCGGTGCCTCTCTTGCCGTCGTCTCCGGCACCGTCTGTGCCGGCACCTGTCGCTGCTCCCTCTCGTGCCGCTCGTTCCTCGTCGAGTTGACGGCGTGCCACGTCCGGCCGCACCACCAGGCCGGTCACGGTCACTGCAGTGTGCTGACCGGCCTTGAGCCCTCTGTACCGTTTGGCCTCCTCGTCGTAGCTCTCCGCGTAGGCGAAGGTCTCCTGTTCCCAGGCGAGGTCGGCCGCGCCGTTCTGGACGGCGGCGAGAAGCACATCCTGGTCTTTCAGTCTGGGCAGGTACAGGTACTGGGAGAAATCCTCCCAAAGCTGGCCTACGGTGACGTGCCCGTTGCGCCACAAAGGCACGCGGTCGAGCTCGAGGCGCAGGGTGGTGGGCCCGAATTGGGTGATCAGGTGCCCGTCGTTGGCCAGCTTGCCTGCGGCACGCACGGCAAGAGCACCGGAGCCCGTCGCCTTGAGCGTGGCCAGCTCGGGCGAACCCAGCTTCTCGGTCTGTGTGGGTACCAGAAGCCAGGTGTACGCCTCTCGGATCCGCCCGTCGACGGTCTCGTCTGCGTCCTTGTGGCGGGTGCGGGCCTGGTTCAGCTGGAAGGCATCCAGATTGAGAGACTCATGCTCCTCTTCGATGGACCGCCACGCCAAGTACTGCGCGGTCGCTCGCCTGAGCTCCTCCAGGCGTTGGTAGTCGGCGGCCAGGAACACGAGCGCGTTTCTGTAGCGGCGGGGGCTCTGGCCACGGCCCGCCAAGTACTCAGAAGCCTTCGCTTGGGCCAGTCCCTCCTCGCTCTTCGACGAATGCGGGGCGGAGGGGGCCAGGATCACCAGCCGCGCCTCCGGTTCGTCGATGATCTGGCTCGAATCCCCTGGAGCCACGTGAATCGCGTGGAAGTCGCCACGGGTTCTCTCAGCCCGGAGTCTTCTGATGATCTCCTCGTCGACCTCCTCCAGATGGAGCAAGAGCTGCTCTTCGCGGTCGCGGGCCAGGCGGGCCACGGTGGGCTGCGGGGAGAACCAGTAGCGGCTCCCGTCTAGGTAGAGGAAGGTGGCCCGTTCACTCAGCCTGCGAAGAGCGTCTCCGAAGGTGCTCGGGTTCTCGCCGGGCTGCACGCATCCCAGCATGATCTTGTCCACCTCGACCCCATGATGGGCAGTGCGAAGCGTGGGAGCGGAGCCTAGGTAGATGGTCCGGGCCACCCGCCGGGTGGCCGAATACCTCTTGAAGTTGGGATTGTTCCGGTCCAGCGCGACGGGAAGCGAGTTCTCGCCATCGATGTCCTTGTCGATGACCGGTGCCCAGTGCTCTTCCAGGTAGCGCGTGAGCTCATACTGCACCGAAGGGCTGTCCAAGGGGAGGGACCCCGGCATGATGAGGAGGCCGTTGTCGTTGGCGTCCCAGAGCTCGTAGATGACGGTGGCCATGAGTCGCAGCACACCACGTGTGCGCTGGAATTTCTCCAGGCTCGACCAGTCCTCGAACAGACGGTCGAAGAGCTCCGGGTGTATGGGATAGGCCGCCTTCAGCCGTCTCTCGTACTCTCCCTCCCGGTTGTGGATGGAGGGGAAGTCTTCCGGGTGCGTGCGGTAGAGGTCGCCGAACTTGCTTACCACCGCGTCGCGGGCGTCGTAGTCCTGCACTTCCTCGAACAGCCGCCGCCGCACGATTTCAAAGCCCTCCTCCGGCGTCGCCGGTCGCCAGGGAGAGTGCATGCGTCCCACCACGTGCTTGAGCCGCCGAAGCGCTTCCAGCCCACCCACGCCTCCCACTTCCGCGTACGATGACGTGGGTTCCGCCTCCGCGTCTGCGCCTCGATTACCCAGTGGTTCGGAGGCGGGAATGCTGATGACCACGAGCACGCCGGGCACGGCGCGTGCGGCTTCGGTGAGCGCTTGGGCGAACGTGAAGTGCGTGTCGAACGTGCCGGCAGGGAGGTTGTCCTTGCCGTAGAGTTGGCGGGCGTACGCCACCCACTCGTCGATGAGGATGAGGCAGGGCGAGCAGAGCGTGAGCAGCTCGTTCAGAGCGGATCCTGGGTTGGTGCCGGCAAGGTCCGATTCGCGCAGCAGCTCATACCCGTCGGGCCCGGCCAGCTGGTAGGCCAGCTCTCCCCACAGCGTGTGCGTGGTGATGCCCTCGGGCTTCTGTTCCGGTTGCCCGGGCCGAAGCGACGTGCCCACCAGCACCGCTCGACAGGTCTTCTTGGGTAGCTCCTTGACCCCGGCCTGCTCGAGCACCTCGGCCACTCCGGCTAGGTCTGAGGCCGGAGCATCGGAGAAGAGGTGGTAGAGGGCGAGCAGCGAGTGGGTCTTACCCCCTCCGAAGTTGGTCTGGAGTTCCACCACCGGATCCCCA
>JAXGXJ010000024.1:0-2034 GCA_040772905.1 Thermoleophilia bacterium
TCCCGACGCCCCACAAGGGACAAATCGCATAAAGAATTAACTTTACAGCCCAAAAAATCCAGTGTCATAATGAATGAAAAGACACAGGAAGCGGGCGGCGAAGATGGCATATCGTGCGAATCAAAATCAACAGATGCGAATTGACGATTCCGTTCTGAATCTGACAAAGCGGGAGCAGAGGATGTTGCGGGGAAGTTGGGCGACCGCGTTTGCGGAGCACGTCTTCCCAAAGATCAACGAGGATCGTTTCGCCGTACTGTATTCGCAGGATGCCGCCACGCGCCCGAACACGCCGGTCAACGTCATTATCGGAGCGATGTTGTTGAAGCAGGCCTACGGGCTGACGGACGAAGAAGTCGTAGAGACAATCGCGTTCGACCTGCGCTGGCAGGAAGCGCTTCACACGACGAGCTTCGAAGAGCAGCCATTCAGCGACCGCACATTTTCTCGGTTTCGGGAGCGGCTGCTTTCGTACGAGGAGAAGACCGGGATCGACCTTTTCAAGGAAGAGGTTGAGTCGCTGGCGGGGATTTACGCCAAGTCCATGAACATTAACGGACGGCTGAAGCGCATGGACAGCATGACGATCTCAAGTGCTTGCCGCAGGATGGGACGGCTGACGTTGGTGTATGAGTGCGTTCGGCAAATGGCAGAAGCACTTCACCGGATGGGAATGGACGAGCTTCTGACGGGCGGCCTCATGAAATATGTAGAAGAAGAGCCGAAGACAGATCCCGGATATCGGCTGGATGACGAAGAAGCAGGACGCGATCTCATTGAGCGAATCAAGGACGGGTACCGCCTCTGGTTTGCCTGCGGGGACGCCTTGGAGACAATACGGGAGCTGCCCGCATATCGGCATCTGGAACGGATGCTGGGTGATCAGACAGAAGTCGAGTTGGGAGAAGACGCTCGCATCCGCCTGAAGGAAAATCGCGAGATCGCGACGGACTCCCTTCAGAACCCCTCGGACGAGGACGCAACCTACCGGATCAAGGGCGGGAAAGGTTCTGTCGGGTATGTCGGTAATCTCGTCGAAGCGAAGGGCGAAAACGGAAGCATCATCGAAAGCTACGACCTCAAGCCAAACATCACGCCAGACACCGAATTCACAAAGGCTGAACTTGCGCGGATCGGGACACCAGAGGAAAAGACGACGCTTGTGACAGACGGTGCGTATGGCTCCGGGGAGCTGATGGAACAAGCCCAACGGCAAAACATTGATTTCGTGACGACGGCGCTCAACGGGATCCAGACAAATCCGTTGATTGGCAAATTCGAGGTGGACGAGAGCGGACGCATCATAAGGTGCCCGGGTGGCGCGGAACCCTACCAATACAAATACAACCCGGCGACCGGGGTATCTACCGCGCGTTTTGTGCGCGAGGACTGTGCGCGCTGCCCGCACCGAGATCACTGCCCGAAAAGCGGCAGCCGAAAACACGAGGAAGTGCGGTTCACAACCATACAACGTTTACGGGTGAATGCGCAGGCGCGGCTCGGGACAGACGAAATGCGACTGCTCAAAAACATCCGCAACGGGGTCGAGGCTGTTCCATCCCTGCTACGGAGAAGATACGGTGTAGACGCCATCCCGGTTCGAGGGCTTCGGAGAACAGCTCTCTGGTTTGGCGCGTCAGTCGGCGCGCTGAACGCAGTCAGATTCGTGAACTGGATGAAAAAAGCGGGCAGTACTCTGTCCGCGGGATCATATGACTTGGAAAAGGTGCTTTATTTACTCAGACCTTCTCAGGTATCCTCGGGAGTGATCTGGTTTGGATCATTGAACGCTGATTCCTCTCAACCGCTGGCGGGTTGACAAGTCGGCTTCTGCTTCCACGACGGTCAATACCTACGCCCACCAAATCCGCAAGGCAGATGAGGCGGCGGCGGACAGCCTCGCGGACGTGATTTATGCGCCCAAAGAGGCGAAATAAAAGGGCTGTGCGCTAAATGTGCGCTAAAAGCGTTTTGATCGGCTCCGTGAGGGTAAAGAAAAAACCCTAGAAACTCAATGTTTCCGGGCTTTTCTTC
>JAXGXJ010000025.1:0-4972 GCA_040772905.1 Thermoleophilia bacterium
ACCATACAATAATGACGACGAAATCACGGGTGATGAAATGACGTGGGGCGTGGCAGGGATAAATTCCGTGTCCCGGCATATTGTTCTTGAAGGCGGGAAAGGACCGTTGGCTGACTTCCGGTATCACTTTACAGACGATCAGGATAATGAGCTTTTTGCGTTCTGCAAGCTGACTATTCTGTATCATCCTGAGATAGTGATTGTGGGGCATAATCAGTTTGCAGACAAAAGCTGCCCCGGATTTTTCGTTTATGACTGGCTGATGGATCATTCGATTGAATCCTGGGGCTGTAGAAAAAAGAGATGTTAACAAGTAAAAAATAAAGTCATGCCAATAATATCACCGATAGCAATCAGCCCTCACAGGATAGGGGGTGCAAAAAATTGGAGTTCCTACTGGACTACCCTAACCTCCGGTCTTATTGTCTATCGCAAGGGCATTCGTAGTGGTAGGTATGTTATTGATAAGTCTATTGATGGTGGTACTACATGGGAATTAAATCTTGTTCAACTTGAAACAGACGAGGATAGCATAATTATCTCTATTGATGATGGGGTTGATGGATATCGTCATGTAATAAGAGATGGGGTTTATTGCATTGATCATGAACTAACGGAAACGGGTTTTGATGGGGAGGAGAACACAGACTGGGAAAATATTTATAACACAAATACGATATGAAAAAAGGATTAGTTTTTGCAATATTCCTGCTTGTAACAGCAGGTCTTTTCGGACAGAATACCTTTAAGTATGAAGTCCGTGTACCGTCATTGAGGGTTGGCGGAGCAACAAAGGTAAAAGTTGATAGCGTAACCGTGAGTGGGGATACTATTAAATTTTTTACCGGAGCCACAGAACTGTTGCCTAAAGGATATGGCACTGGAGGCTCAATGACATATCCGGGATCAGGGATAGCTCTTTCAACAGGCAGCGCATGGGATACATCAATAACCAATAACTCAGCCAACTGGAACACAGCTTATGGATGGGGTGATCATTCAGGGTTATACCTTCCAATAACAGGTACTGCGGCGGCTGTTACCGGATTTACGCCAGCAAGCGGGTCGCTCACATTGAGCGGTGCAGATGCGGTTACGCTGACAACTACTGCGGCAACCAATGTTACATTGCCTACATCTGGGACATTGGCGACAACTGCAAACGTTAGCGACTCACTGGACGAGAGGATAGGCGCAGGCAGTAGCCTGTCAGAGCTTGCCCCCTTGCTTGCCGATACTATACCGTTGTTTGTTTTTGGTGCAGGCGGAGGCAATGCGGCTGACACAGCCTCTTTTACTACATCTACCCTCTATGGGGCGTTCTACAACGGTGGGAGCGATACGCTAAAGATAACGGAGTTTAGGGTGGCTATGATAGCGGGGTCAACGCCATTGGGGACAGATACATTGGCGGTACAAGTCTATTGGAATGACAGCATAAACGTAACCACGGGAGCGAGTGTCACAACGCTGAACTCTGCGGTATTGGGATGTAATTCCACGACAACGGGGACATCCTATACGTCATTTGCGAATAGCAAAATACCGCCTAACGTTTGGGTGTTTATGAAGTCACCGGGAGTAGTAACGGGACGAAAGCCAAGTATGGTTGTGGCAACGCTTATGGGTTATAAAATACCGAAATACTGATGAAAAAACTACTTTTACTTATAACAGGACTGCTTCTGTTCTTCAGCTTGGAGGGGCAGATATTGAGGTATAGTAATTATACTGCACCAGCGCCAGAGGTAATCCCACCGTCATTTTTGACATCTGATGGGTACACTGCTGCGTGGTATATCGCAGAAGAGGCAAACCTAACATTGGATAACGATAGTGTATCTACATGGCAGGATATGACAAGTAATAATAGGGATTTAACACAGAGTTTAGAGGCTAATAGACCTGTATGGAATGATGGCGGATATATTACATTAGTCTCAACTTCCGGCATGGCAACTGGAGCATTTACATTTGGACAACCATCTTTATACTATGCTGTAATATATCAACATACATTTAGTCCCTCAGCTTATGTATTTGCACCATATACTGGTACAGACATTCGTATTAGACAACATTCCACTTCATCTTCTAGTTTTGAAATATTTGCTGGTACATGGTGGCAACCTGTAGAGTCTGATTCGCAATTAGGCGAATGGCAATTAATAAGAATATTACTTAATGGAGCTAATTCACGATTAGTAATAAATAATAATAGTGATAACACTGGAGATGTTGGTACTTCAAATCCAAGCGGCTTCAGATTAGGTAATTATGTTGGCTCTAACTCAGCAAATGTCAGTTTCAGAGAGATCATATTAAGAACTGGCACTGAGAGTTCTGAAAACGAAGCTGCTATTGTAGAATATTTAAGGGATAAGTATAATTTATGGTAATAATGAGAAGGATATTTGTAGCATTATGTATTCTGTGCAGTATTACGGCATACCCTCAAATTATCGCTGATCACACTGTAGTTGACAGGTATGATGACATTCCCCAGTATTATATAGATGAGGTTAAGAAGATGTGGTTATCCTATGCCGGGGAATCTCACAGCGAAGGTGTAAGATATGGTTTATTAGCTCTCGAAACAGCAGATCCTACTTATGCGGTTAGCGTGGTAGAATCCGGCACACCTGAAGTATATACAGATGCAAATCTAAGAGCCAGTAGAGCAACTTGGGGGGATGTAAGTCATTCAACGGGATGGATTTATGATTATGGAGAAGAAGATTGGTTTGTAAGTCCATTAGCATTAACTAGGACAAAAGCTAGTCTTGATTATTGTAATACAACAGGACCAAAATTAGCCGCATTCGGATTTGGATGGTGTTGGGATGGTAATTATTACGCAGTTGATTCAATAAACAAGTATATCTCGGCGACACAAGAATACATAGATCATGCTGAAAGCAATGATATGCTTACTAGGGTATTCTTTACAACAGGGCCGGTTGACTCATATACATTAGGGCTAGGATATTTAAAATATCTTGCTTACGAACAGATTCGAGATTCGGTATTAGCTGATCCGAACAGGATACTATTTGACTATGCAGATATTCTTTGTTATGATGATGGTTCTTCGACACCAAATACAAGGACTTATGATGGTCATATATATCCATGGATAACTACAACAAATCTGGGAGATGCGGGTCTTGGTCATATTGGTCCGGCTGGCAGATTAAGGTTAGCAAAAGCAATGTGGTGGATGCTGGCAAGGATGGCTGGGTGGGATGGAAGTGCAGTTGATTCAACGGCTACCGATATTTTAACTTTTACACTTGCTGAGCAGACTGGTTCGGCGACGGTTAATACAACTAATCACACCGTATCTATTCAGGTGACATGGGATGCAGATATAACTTCACTCATGCCAACGATAACGATGGATTACGGGGCAACCATAAGCCCCATGAGCGGGGTGGCGCAAGATTTTACCTCTCCGGTAGTTTTTACTGTGACGGCACTCGACGGGACTACAACTCAGGAGTGGGTAGTCACGGTGACGCAAGAAGCTGCATCTCCAGTATTGGTAAGGGACGGGGAAAGAATTGTAACGTATAATGGAGTTCCAATAAAAATATAGTGTAGTAGCGAATAAACGAATATTAGTGTAGTTGCTGTCATTAGAAACAAAAATGCGTAGTAGCAAATAAAAGAAACTGATATGAACGACAAACTTCTTCACTTCATTGTGGCCGTCCTGATAACATGGGCGGTACTGGCGGCGTCACATCTGTGGTTCCCGCTGCATTATAACTGGGATATGGCACTTGCGTTCGCTGTGGCGTTTATGTTATCGGCAGCCAAAGAGGTTGCATGGGATATGTGGCTTGGGCGGGGCACACCTGAGTATTACGATTTCTTTTGGGGTTTTGTCGGGGCCGTTGTTGGTCCTGCCGTATGGATGATTGCAGAATTAATCCTCGGTAAGGCAGAGCCATTGCCGTGGTAAAATAAGCCTTCGGGCAAAGGGGCTGATAGAGTTTTGGCAGTTTTTGCTCATCAGCCCCTCTTTTAAAAAACGCCGACAAACTAAAAATTGACTGACCATGAACTGTCCTAAATGCGGAAACATTGCCAACAAAAACGGCAACACTAAAGATGGCAAGCAAAAGTATCGCTGCCGAACCTGTAAGCATAACTTTGAACGTCCGAAGGAGGGCGAGATTCTCGAACTGAACGGACCTGCTGAGCAGGCCATTGGATTGACCGAGGCACAACTCAGGGCAAAGTATGACGTCCGGTTTATTGTTGCCACAAAATGCAAAGAACTGAAGCCAGGGGTGTACCTGACGAAATCTGAGTTTATCAACTTCTGCGGGATTCGTCCGGGGCAGGGGTACACAGATGTAATAAGTCATCCCGACTATGACGCCTTCAGGGGTAAAGTATCAGGGCAGGTGTATTATTCGCACCCCGACAGCATCCGCAAATTAAAGAACGAGGGAGTATTAACCTAAAAGTAAAATCATGCCACTAAACGAAAGTGAATTAAAGTCAGAGTACAGCGAGAAATCTGTTGAACTCCGCAGGCAGAACGCCGAATTAAAAACGGTTCTGCAGTCCTACCGCCGTGAGCACGGCAAGCTCGAAATCTTTTTTGAGCAGGTCATTGAAGCTATCCAGCCTGTCGAGCCTCTGCCTCCGGTAAGTTTCGAGAAGCGGGGCGGCACTCCGGTTGTACCGTGTTTGCACCTGACCGACCTTCACGTGGGAGCCGTGCAGGACCCGAACGAGATTGAAGGGTTTAACGCTTATTCCCCAGAGATTTCAGAACGAAGGCTGACGGATTTAACAACTCGCTGGCTCAAGTGGACTGATTACCAAAGGAAAGCCTACACAATAAACGATGCAACAATTATCATTACCGGGGATCTGATTTCCGGGGACATACATGACGAGCTACGGATAACAAACGCCTACCCTTCCCCGGTTCAGGTTGCCGAAGCCTCCCGGA
>JAXGXJ010000026.1:0-52652 GCA_040772905.1 Thermoleophilia bacterium
AGAGGACGTCATTCCCGACGCGAACAGCAAACAACTCCCTCTCCGCGAGCTTCCCCAAAAAGCCCGATCCCTTCAGGCGCTCGGCATATATGAAAAGTTCTTCTGACAGGAGCCTTTTAGGCGTTTGGGTCATATTGCCTCCCCGATCACATGGTCCGCATTCAACCTGACTGCCACGTCTCAGTCACGTTCCTGATCACGCCCGCCGGGCTCCCTTTCCAGTCGCAGGCATGCCAAGTCAAACGTAAAATGTTCGGCGTATGCAAAGACGAAATGCGGCAGCGTACTCACCCCGCGCGAAGAACGCGTGAGTTTGCCCGTTGCAGGCCAAAATGCGCGATGCTTTTTGTTCCGGACGCTCCGCTCATCATTGGTGCTCCCAGTTCATTTCAATCATTTCGTTTGGGGTATGTCCGTAGTTTTCCCAACTGCGGGTGTTGTTTTTGATGTCGCATAAAAGAGCCAACAATTCATTCATCCCATCAACGGTCAAAGTCAGTCTATCCATGCGCTTGTGTATAAGAACGTTATCCACGGCCCTGATGACCTCTTCAACGTCAAAATCATCGTCGCTTATAACCGCCTTAATCTTGTCCGCGAGTTTCTGTTGGCTGCTTTTCTTGTCGATCCCCCGCTTAGAAAGCCAAGTAAAAAGTGCTCCGCACTGCACGTATGGGTCATACTTGCCAATACCACCGTAACTAACAAACTCCGATAACTGCGGCTGGTACCTGGGTTTCCCTTCTCGGGCACGCAGCACAGCCGCGACTTCCGCCCAGTCCACCGTTTCCTTGCCATCCCCCGATATGATAACAAAATCGCGAGACGTAAGATAATGCGTCCCGCGATATTCGATTAAGGCAACATAGTTTTGTGTTTTGGCGTTCATTTCGAGGTATCTCATCACGTCGTCGGGCTGTATATCCTCCGGCATACGGATGTAGTCCGGGTTCTGCATGTACAATGTGTGTGCCATTGGCGGTGCCCCGACGCGATACTCATTGGCGATTTTCGCAAGCTCCTCCAGCGCGACCAGACCGTATAGGTTTGTCGCAGCGACGGCGTAGATCGTCATCACATAAATTCCGTAATTAAAAGCAGCCTCGTTTTGCACGAGGTGAGAATTGTCTTTCATATCGTTTCTGCTCCGAATATCATTTGACCTCAGGCCGCGATCCCCATTCCCGCCAATACGTCAATAGGGTTTCTCCCGTTCAAACACCGCTTCGAAAATTGGCGCGACTGTTCATCATAGACAGCAAGCTGGTGCCGGCCATCCTCAAGGCTTTCCATTTGCATGCAGTCGTAGAAGCGTTCCTGATCCAAACGGTGCTGCGATTCCACCTTGCCGTTTTGCCACGGCTTTCCGGGCTGGATGCGGTAGTATTTGATGCCTTCTGCCAATAGACGCATCTCGAACAGCGTCTCATGAGCGTCATGGTTCTTAAGATACTTGTTCGTAAACTCGCTGCCATTATCCGTCTTGACGCGTAGAATCTGAAACGGCGCGACCCTGATCAACTCGTCGAGGAAGCGAAATGCCGCCTGTTCGCACTGGGTATCAAACATCATCCGAAATGTCCACCGTGTGCACTCATCCACGGCAGTATACTGATAGAACCTCTTCTTGAGAAGATCGTGCAAATCGACCTGCGCAATATCCTGGCGAAAAAGCAGATACTGCCGGATCGTCTCTCGAATGCAATAGCGGATTGTTTTCTCCAAGTCGGGATAGTGCTCCATATCCGCATATAAACCGCGCAGCGTCTGATTGCATTCACAGATTGCGCGCCGCTGGATTTGCTCTCTGAGCTCTTCTATGCGTTCTGGTTTCGAGCACGCCTCTGAAAAACAGGAAACGGGGACGTACTTCTTGTCAATTTGTACTTCGCCCGGCACCTTCGCTTGGTGGTAATGCTTGCGCTCTGTCTTTTTATCCGATGCGGCCATCTTCCTGTGGCAAGAACCAATCAGCTTATTCGCGATCTTCCGAAATGCTGCCCGAGAGCGCTTATCCCGAAACCGCTCATCCGCTTCATAGACTTCATGATATGTTGGTTCCAGCACATTGCGCTTGCGGGACGGAGCATTATACTTCAAAAGACTGACACATAATGCGTCTTTTTCATCATCTGAGACAGACATTTCTGTGGTTCTATTCTGATTCCGCCGTCTATCAATAAGGCTTTCCTCAGTCCCAACATAACGGCGCTTCCACTTGCGTATTGTCTGGTCTGTAACCCCGAAATGTTCTGCCGTCTCCCTCGTCGAGTGCGTCTCAAAGAACGACAACATTTGCTTTCGAACCTGAATTTCATCTACTGCTGCCGTTCTTGTCATCTCTCGCTCCGCGTAAATCTTCCTTGTAGACTACTCCAGTATCATTTCTCGGATTGCGTCTTTGAGCTGCGGTATATCCTCGACCGCGGTCGTGTACACGTCTTCCATTTTTAAAGTCTGGTATTTGTGCGCCGTGATATCGCGCATGCCCGCGATGTTCCGCCATGGTATATCTCGGCGCGTCGACGTCAAATCTGATGACAGGTTCTTCACGAGTTCACCGATATTGACTAGCGTCATGCAAACCGCCCGTTTTGTACGTTCATCCGCCAAGAATGCCTCTTTATCAAATCCCGCGAGCAAATCCCGCACAATCTCGCATTCTGACAAAACCTTCTTCAGTATCGTTCTGTCTCTATTGTCCATAGACTGACATTGTCCTTCCGGGAGCAATCATCGCGTCCGGGTTTAGGGGGCCATGAATTACATCTACAGGACGCCCGAGCCGTTCTTCAAGATCGTATCGAAGGCCATTCAACGTAAACAACGACACGCTTGACTTATCAAATTCTACAATCAGATCTACATCGCTTGACGATGTAGCGCGACCCTCCGCATATGAGCCGAAAAGCAAGGCGCGCCTTACACCATACGCAGCTCCTACATCCTGGACAGCCTTTTCGATATCGTGAAGCGTCAGCACAGGAGCCCCCCCTCTCCGCCTTTATACTACCACGCGACCCGCAAATTATCAAGCACGTCGCACCACTGGCGCGTAAGCTCTGCAAGAAGCGCCAAAATAATTCAATAATTTGCAATAGCCTGTTTATCTTTTGACAATTTATTTGATTCGTCTGCCATTATTACTGCCGCAGGAGTGTAATCTCCATCCATATCCACGTAACATTGTGAAATCAATCCGCAACATAGACGATGCGATATGGGGTATCTACCATTCGGATCACCGCGCTACCGAGGTTCGTCGCCCCTTTTGAGCTTAAGTTGATGACATTGAGCTGTTTCCGGAACGCCGCCCGTTCTGGGGTCATTTCCCGTTTTCCCATGCCTCGAACCTCCATGCTGCTTTATCCTACCACAGCTTCGAGGTTTACACAAAGTTCGGGACGGTCTCACGCGGTACCGAGGACTGACCAAACAGATTGCGGCACTGAACATGCGGTTTATACTGGCAAATCTCATATTGGCTGACAGGCCGTCTCTGGCAGCCTGATTTCCTGTCTCTCTATGCCCCCAAAAGGGCATAGGGGATAGAGATAATGCGTTTATTTGCCCGCAGCCTGGCAGAATTGACAATTGCGCGGTGTTGCCATAATGTCTCAAAAGGTTTTCACTCACCAAAGAACCGTTCTTCCAACATCAAACACAAGCAATGGTAGAGCGGCAAGTGATATTCCTGAATCATATAGGTACGCGTCTGAGGCGCCTTTACACATATGTCGGCCATATCAGATAGTTTACTATCTTTGGCCCCAGTCAGACCGATCACCTTCATTCCTTTAGCCTTTGCTACAGTTGCTGCATATAGAATATTCTTGCTATTACCTGATGTAGATATTCCTAGGAACACGTCTCCTTCTTGTCCGTAACCATTGACCTGCTGAGCAAAGCAGAGTAGTGGCTCACAGTCGTTCATATACGCAGTAGACAAAGCCAAATGACCATCCAGAGCAATCGCAGGCATCGCGCCCTGCAGATTTTCTGCCAGTACTGCACCGAGTTCCGCATTTACAGCGATCAGCTTCTCTGCATACTCACGCTTGGGCTTGCGTGCTTTCTCAAAGCCTTTCATCAGTTCACCGACGATGTGCTCAGCATCTGCCGCGGATCCACCATTACCCGCTACCAGCAACTTGCCTCCATTCGCAAAACTATCTGCTATTGCTTCGTAAGCCTTCAACAGCTCCTCTTTTACTTCTTCAAGTACGGGATAGCGTTCAACCAGCAAATTGAGATGAGCCATAATCTTCTCGTTGTTCAT
Organism: Thermoleophilia bacterium; assembly: GCA_040772905.1. Lineage (GTDB taxonomy): Bacteria > Actinomycetota > Thermoleophilia > RBG-16-64-13 > RBG-16-64-13 > JAXGXJ01. Next base: position 4,280 of record JAXGXJ010000026.1, read on the forward strand.
ATCAATGCATCCACCTTGCTTATACAGATAACCTAAATGCACTTCTTAACAAATTCGAGAACCGATGTTGCCACAATGTCTGCATCAAATTCATTGCCCGCGTTTTCCGAAATATGCACTGTCTTGCATCCCGCTGCTCTTCCCGCGCCTATGTCATGTTTGTCATCACCAACCATCCATGACTGACTCAGGTCGATATTGAAATCACGTGCAGCCTGAAACAGCATGCCTGGCTTAGGCTTTCGACAATTGCATTCGACTTTGTACTCAGCGCGTTCACCTTCAAAACCACGCTCCGGATGATGCGGACAATAATAGATCGCATCCAGATAGGCTCCTTCTGCCCCCAACAGCGTTTCCATCTTTCGGTGGATCTCAGCCAATCCATCCGGCGTGACTTCTCCGCGCGCGATCACGGGCTGGTTTGTTGCAACAATCGCCAGATAGCCGGAGTTGTTGATCATTCTGATAGCCTCCGCTACTCCCGGCAGCAACTCAAACTCATCAATATCGCGCAGGAAGCCAACATACCTGTTGATTGTACCATCTCGATCTAGAAAGATTGCCTTTTGCTTGTTCATAAGATTCTTCGCCTTTACACGTCCGGCTGCAAAGTCGGCGCACACTGCTTGATATCGATCCGGCGTACCCATGTCCTTCACATATTCAGGGCTGTGGTATGCGAACATCTTTCCCGTCCCCGCCAACGGCTTTAACAATTGACGGTCAAGATCAATCTTCGGCGTGTCAATGGTCTGCTCTAAGACCTTAGGCGAAAGAATATGCAGCCCCGCATTCACACAGTTCCGATAATACCCATGGCGTTCATCTTCTTTTGACAGCCATTTCAAAACGGCGTCATTCTCATCAGTCACGATGAGAGCACTGTCATATGGATGACTGTTCGGATGCGTAAACAGGGTAACAAGCCCGCTCTTTTCTTTGTGATAAGCGACAAAGCGGTGAAAATCCACATCAAATACTGAATCTGCGTTCAACAGCAGGAAGTCATCCGTCAGCTTATCCTTGATTTTATATAGAGCGCCCGCATTTCCCAGCGGTATCTTTTCATCATAATACTCTATGTGAATACCAAAGGGTTTTCCCGTTGCAGGAGAAATCTTACTGCCGTCACCAAAGTAGTCCATGATGATATGGCCCAAATGGTTCACGGTTATAATGATATCCGTGAATCCCTGATTTCTGAGACACTCCAACTCATGCTCCAGCACAGGCTTTCCATGAATGCTGATCATCGGCTTCGGGACATCGCTTGCCACGGAAGAAATTCTGGTTCCTCGGCCACCGGCCATAATGACAACCTTCATTTTCTTAACTCCTCGAAATCAGGCGCGAGGCTCATAACTTTCGGGGGTATAGTGTATCACCCGCGTGCCGCCATTCTCAAACTCAAACGGAACGCGCATCAGTCCGCTCATAGCCGCCTTGACCGCTTCCTGCTTTTCCGGCTGAACATAGAATACGAGGAAACCACCGCCACCTGCGCCCAGAAGCTTTCCGCCTAACGCGCCTGCATCAAATGCCTGCTGATACAATGCATCTATGCTGTCCGTTGATATTTGGGAACCTGTCTGGCGCTTGAGCTTCCATGTTGTATCCAATAACCGACCGAAATCATCCAGATCTGCACCTTTACTTGTCAAGACCTTTTCAGCGTCATCTACCAGCGTCAACATCTGTCTGAGCTGTTGTTTTTTCTCACTTGCCGTAACATTGTTTACCTTCTGCATTTCAGACGAAAAACGAGTAAAGCCGGTAAAATACATCAGGAGATTATCGTTAAGCCTCTTCTTTCTCTCAGGCGAAATAATGAGCGGCAAAACTTCGTAGTCGTTTCCACTAAAGTTGATGCGATTAAACCCACCAAAAGCGGCTGCAATCTGATCTTGCCATCCTCCCGCTTCCTGACACAGCTCGCGCTCCAGGTAAATCGCCTCATCCGCCAGCTTGCGCTTATCGGCGTATTTGCCTTTGAGCGCATAAAACGCGTTAAGCATGCCCACGGCGAAAGTGCTGCTTGTTCCCAGCCCGCTACGGGCGGGAAGGTCCGCTTCGTATGTCAGGCGGATTTCGTGCATGTCCAGCATCTTCATGGCGTTGCGTATTGCCGGATGTTCTATAGCCGCTATATCAGTTACGCGCTCTATGCGCGAATAGGACAGTTCAGTGGAGTAGTCAAAGAAACGCGGCAGATGGCGGACATTGACATAGCAATACTTGTCAAATGTAGTCGATAAGACAGCGCCGCCATATTCATTGAAAAATGCGGGCATATCGGTGCCGCCACCAAAGAACGACATGCGGAAAGGTGTCTTAGTTATGATCATCGCTCGTTCCTCAATTCTTATTCATTACTTTTTTTACATTGTATTTCAACCAATAGAGTTTGCCCATACATGCATATATGGCTTGCATATACCCCCTTTTATGATACACCGTCCAGAATTTTGTACGTTCCTTGCTTTGCTTACTAGGTTCTTTAAGCGGTGGCTGCATAACGTCTTCAATCCGAAGCTCCACCAACTTCATGGCCGCTCGAACACTTTCAAAATAACCCGCCCCCTTAGAGGTATTGATCAATATGAGCGAAGCCCCCTCCGCGCTGCCAAAGTCTGGACAGATGCGGTCGATTCCACGACAGTCGCCAATGGTGATGTCACCTGTTCGGGCCAAACATGAATACTGGCAGTGATGACAAGATGGCTTAGTAACCAGCTTAGCATAATAGACCGTTCGCCACAAATCCGAATAGGCGTTGGAATGATACGCCTTTCCGTTGCTCAAATAAGCGATCTCTCTATGTACATGCCACGACCATTCTTTCGGGCGGAAACTATAATCCACAACTCGAGCATGCGCTTTCTTTTCAAGCATTTTAATATGATCTGCAAAAATTAGTGGACTCGGGGTTCCGTGACAAATCAAATCTATGCAGAGTAAATTGTCCGTTTTCCCGCGGAGGAAGCGGATCAAGCCATCCACTTGGCAAGGCGTTCCGGTAAAGAGCACCTCTTTTTCTTCCTTCAAATCCTGTTTTACACACTGGTATGTATTTCCAATATCGCTTTGGACATACTTAGACCCCTTCATTCGATCTCGTTCAGATGCTTTCGTTGCACGAACATGACGGACAATCATATTCTCGTCGAAAGCCGCACCATAAACAACGCCGCCTTCTGCCAATACTGCATCCGAAACTGCGGTAAAGAATCCTCCGCTTGCACTTGTTTGAAGTACGCTTTTGTCATGATGCTGGATTGCATACACATGCTGAACCGTACTCTCCGCATTTGTTTTCCGATTCAATGCCGGACAAACCTTTTCACATAAACCGCATCCTACGCATTTTGATTCATCAATGTGCGGATACAGGAACCCTTCTTTATCTGCCTCCATTTGAATGGCACTGTAGCCGCAAACGGAAGCACATGCTGAACAGCCATAACACTGTTCCCTTTTTACATCGTTCAACATCAATCTCACTGCTTTCGTTTAAGTAATGCATACACTCGACGCATCACCAATTGAAACTCTTTCCTTTCGAACAGATACGTACTGAGTGTCGTAACCGCAGCTGCCCATATGCCGAGCACAACAGCTAACACAATCCATTGCCCATAACTCGTAATCTGCGGAACATAAAAAAACATTGGGGAGTAAATCAAAGTAATGTTTACGAGTACCCGGCACATTCGAATCGCCGTTCTCGCAGTCGAAGCATGCGTAATATATTCGGGTGTAAAGAAAAGCAAATCAATTGTCCTGTATAGGTTGGATAGACAGGAGCCTGCCATAATCCCGACAATACCTGCAAACTTACCTCCAATAGCACCAAAAACAATGATAATCAAGCCCTGAATTGTCACCCGCCATCTCGTTTCTCTATACATACCCGCAGACATGATCAGCATACTCTGCGGCGTTTTTATATTGTACAACAAGCCATTGAGAACAATGATCATGCCTAAAGCAGGATAGTAGTAATTAGCATCCGTCAATCCTCTTGTATAAACCGATACAAACGGCATAATCAGCGTAAATGCCAGGCCATAAACGATCGTTAGGATATAATAATATGCAACTTCAAATTCAGATACCGTTTTTCGGAGATTCTCCTCCTCTCTCCTTGCAATCAAGTCACCAAACCCTGCGGGCAATCCTGAAATAAAGATACTCAAGATGCCATTGAGCCCGGAAATGACCATGTTGTACACAGAATAGACGCTAACGGTCACTAGGTTCAAGAGGATTGTAGCAAGAACAGTGGGCGCGCCTGATTGGATAATACCTAGAATCTGCTGGTAAATCACTTCCCAGCGTTTCCCCATTGCATCCTTATCTGGCAGTGCATTCTTGTCGATATATGGATAGTTTCTCTTCGAATAACATACAATAATCACTGCTTTAATCAAGACGAGTGAAGACGCGCATCCATATAAAAGCAAGATGCTCGCCTGACACATTGCCAAACAGCAAATGAGCACTGTTCTCAGAATGGTATTAATAATTGTGACGGAAGAAATAACATAGTTTCTCTGATCAGCCGTCAGCAATACCCTGTCTCCGGCGACAACGAAAAAGTCAAAACAGCCATTTATACCAAGAATGATGGTTAATGCAAACGTCGTACCAAAGGATACCGATTCAGCGTTGGAAAGCAAGCCGTATACAAACGCAAGAATAAGAATACCTGATGAGAAAATGTACCCGGCCTGCCGATAACTCTTTCTAGCAGCCGCTACAACGCTACTGATCTGCGTATGGTCCTGCTCTGCAAGTGGTTTGTATAGAGAGTATATCGCAGCTCCACCAATTCCTGCTTCAACCAACGTGATATATGAAATAAACTGATTCAAAGAGCTTACCAAACCGTTGACCTCTGATCCATATGTGGAAATCATAAGCCGCGGCGTAATCATGCCGGCAATCATGACAACAATCTGCGATATCATTGAAGTCAGGGAATTAAGCGCAAATTTTTGTGTTCTGTTCATATGAGGTGCCCCTTTTTCACTCTGACAAAGCCACTTTAAGATATTTCATTGAAATTTCGCGCTGCACCGAGAGAAGGTGCTCCACTTTATCATAATTAATACCTTTCTCTTTCGGGACTTCCTTGCCAATAACTCGTTCCTGAAGCTGAAGTATCTGTGTCAAATTGATCAGTCGGGAATTTGTATCCGAGGAGTACTCCACGTAGAAATCTCTGTGCAACGCAACAGAAATGGCCGTTCCATGGAACGAATTCGTAAAGACGCATTCCGCCTTATCAACCAAACCCAAAAACTCCTTGGGCCCCACGCCGTACTCGGGGTGCTTCGTAGGATTAAAATGGTCCCTCATGCGCCCACCAATCGTTACCAGTTCATATCCATGCTCATCGGCATACGCTTGAGCCTGGTAATACAACTTAGGACTTGGCTTAATGCAGAAGAACAGTACGTACCTCTTCTCACGCTTTGCAGGTTCCATAATACTGCGTAAATAGTCCGGATGGACAAGCAACGTCGGATCGAGCACCAGCGTCGCCTTACGACCTGTGAGTTTCTCTATGACATCCTGACCCTCCTGCTCGCGAACGCTCAGATAGGCAAAGTCATTCAAGAGATCGGCAATCTCCACGTCATGCTCCCTGTCCGCATGCGCATAACCGAAACTCGCCGCATAAGACACCTTTTGTCTTCCGTCTTTGCAAAACTTCAAATAGAAATTCAGGTCATGTCCTGTAACATCAGGGTTCCATACCTGATCGCTACCCACAATAATACGGTCAAAGTATGCCGCAATGCTTTCCAAACCTTCCTCAGAACAGGTCGGTTGCTCCGGAAACATGTTCAACTTGCTTTCAAAATCTCGATAAGAAGACTTTGAGCTTTTCAAGAACATGCGGGACAATGCTTTAATCAGAATTGATTTGGGTGTTACTGCTTGTTTCTGTTGGTGGTTCACTTTGCTCGAAACATAATTTACAATTTTTACATCGTGTCCTAATTCGTGAACCGCATGATAAAGGGCCCCCATTTGAAGCATAGCACCCAGGCTCGGCGAATGAGGAAAAGTCAATATTCCAACCTTCATTTTTCCATTTCACCCTTACTTAAGTTACTCTTGCCTTCATTTCTATACCGAATCACTCTAGCCGGTCCCCCCCCAACAATGGCAAATTCTGGCACATCGTGGGTAACAACTGCACCAGCCGCAATCACACTGCCATGGTGAATATGAACACCGGTCATGATAATCACCCTGCTACCGATCCAAACGTCGTCATCAATAATAACCGGTCTGACAGGTTCAAATCCTTGCTGATTCATAGGCACATCAAGAGCATCAATCCTGTGGTTATTGGGGTTGATGATGCACTCTCGTGCCATCATGACATCATTACCAATAAATGTTGTATTAGAAATGATGCTATACGCGCCAATTCCTGAACGCTCACCCAGTTTCATGTTTGAAGCAAACTTTGCACCTTTTTCAATGTTGACATTTTGTCCGCACTCATTCATGATCAGATGCCCGCAGAACCCACGAAGCGCCTTTGCTCCAAACGTAATTTTCGCGGTTGATTCAGGCAGATGACTTGCAATTAAATAAATGAAACGCCCAATAATGCGTTTTATCTTTTTCATACACATCTTCCTCATTTGCTATTCTCAAACATTACGGCCATCATAGCAATCAGTATCGGCAATGTATAGTTCACTGCGCCTGCAGCAGGAATTGTTGAGAAACTGATAAATGTAACAATCGCCGGCACACATTGTCTTAACGTCAGCTTTGTAGTGTATTGTCTGCACTGATTCCAATAATGAACAACCCATCCAAAAAGAGGGATCATTCCAACGACGCCCAAGCCAAACAAATACAGCAATGGCGCGCAATGTGTATGGCAATTGAACAAGCCTATGCCAAAAATCGTGGACAGCGGATCGGCAATCCAAGGTTCGTAGTACTTTAGAATTAAACTGATTCTGCCGTTGCCACCAATGACGTCATCACCAGAAAAACGATCTAGTAATCCCTTTGCAACGGTCGGCATTAACCGGAAAAATGCAAATACCAACACGCTTCCTACAAACAAAAACAAAATTGTTCGCTTAATGTTCCCTTGGCAAATCACCCATAGGATTCCCCAGATTGCCAACAAAACTATGAATGTCCTTGACAAACCAATCAAACAACAGATGACGCAGCCCAGCATAGATGCTAGCAAAATAGTTTTCATCCGACGCGTCATAGGTTGTGAAAGAAGGAGGCAACCTGTTGTAATCGTAGCGATGACATTCATTGCATAGAAATTGGGGTCTATAGAAGTTGCCATACTCTCACCCGTGCTTCTGAGCAGCATACCTGTATCTCCCAATCGTGTCGCCGGGTTCATCAATTCCGAAAGAGAATAGTAGGACAGTGTCGCGCTTAACATAACAATACCCAGCACAAAGTTTCCAAGCGAAAATGCCAGGATCACATTATGACTCCGTCTATACTGCCGCACGGCTGCCATCAAAAGGTAGAGATTAACAAAATCCATAGCAGCCATAATATGGTAGATCCCCATGTATCCTGTCACTAAGTTTTGAAGTAGAATATACGCAGCAACTGCATATGACAGTATAAAGCCAACACCATTCAGAAGAATCTTGTGTCGAAACGCTTCATAAAGCAGGCGAATCAAAAGGCACGCGGATATCAGATTGCCCGGAAGGCCCACATAAAGCGGAATTATAAAACACATGAAACTTACCATATTCTCTAACTTTACAAAGAATAAGGGAACCATAGCTAACATCAGAAAGATATATTTATTGATTCCGACGCCCATTAAGTCACGCGCCAAAATCCCTATGCATATGAATATACCTATTCCATATATGATCCAGCGATCTATCTTCCTATCTTGGATGACACACTCCATATTTAACCCTCACACAATTGTTCAAACCCCGCTAATGCCTCTGCATTGCTAATTTCAATATCTACTCGTACTTTACCGTTTTTAACAGCTTGTCTGATACCGTCAGCAATGCCCTCTTGGCTATTGGCGCAGACGATACCAAGTCCGCGCTTTTCTACCATTTCAATTGTCGACAGAAGCTGTGTTGTCACAACGGGCACGCCCAAACAAGCTGCCTCATCATACACCATGGGCGCTGCTTCATGAAAAGACGGCAACAATAGGTAATCCGCATTCTTTATATAGCGATAGCTGTTTCGGTGTTCCCCAGCAAGAGTGATATATCCAGCCGCATTGTAATTGTTGATTTCAGCTTTGATCTGTTGCTCCTGCGGCCCACCGCCAACTATGGTCCAGCCCACATCTTCTCCCTGTTCGTGGAGCTGAGCAAACACCGGGATGCAACGCAGAATCCCTTTTTCCTCACTCAAACGGGCAACCGTCACAAAATTGTATTGATGCGTATACTTGACGGGATGATCTCCCGCCATCTTTCTGATGGCGTCAAAATCATGGCAATTGCGCACAACACTCACCCGATCCTCTACACCTGGGATGCATTGGACAACATTCCTTCCAACGCTCTCCGACACAACTGCTATCGAATCAAACTGTTGCAACAGCCATCTGTTATATGCACTGTTTCCTCCATATGAGGAAAAGTCACAATGAATGAACACTACTTTTTTTCTAGCATGGACGCAGCGAAGTACAAGTTCTCCGCCAAGATTGCAGAACATGAAATCAGGCATGGGATGCGTAAATGAGATAGCAACGTCGTATTCGCCTTCGATTTTTCCCAACATTCGCGTCCAAATCATCGCCGCCGCCTTCTTGTTGATCTTCTTAGCCGCAAGCGAAAACCCATACCGCATGAATGCATATCGCATACCTGCTCGCCTCATATCCGCAGCCGAACACTCCGTCAACTCAAGCAGGTGGGTAGTCGGCAAAATCTTTACCCCCTTAGGGACATCATCAAAGAACTTTCCTTTATGATCAAAGCACAGAAGAGAGACGTCGTAATGACCTTCGATATTGCGCAGCAACTCGATCAATGCCTTAGATACCCCGCCAACGCGCAGCTGTCCAATCACAAACAGTATCCGCTTCATATTCTAGAGAGCATCCTTTCTACATTTCGCTTCCAGTCAAGGTGATCCGCGAAATACTTCGACACGCTTGCCGTCATTTCATCAGCTACGTTGACATTCATCCCCCTCAGATTTTCCACCCATTGCTCACGGGTCTTACAGACCCAGCCTGTCTCCCCATCAATGACAAACTGTGTCAGGCCTGGAATGTCCGAAACAAGAACGGGTTTTGAATACGCATACGCAATGGGAATTATGCCGCTTTGTGTCGCTTCGATATACGGCAAAACAACAGCCACAGAATGCGAGAACAACCATTTCATTTCACCGTCGCCGATGTAGCGGTTGATCAGCGTCACATTTGAAACCTTATTGAGAATCGCTTTCTCTTCGTCGCTTAACGCACCACTGCCAGCAATCACCAACGGAAGAACTTGTCCCTTCGCCTGACGGTAGGCATCCAACAGTCCGCCAATACCTTTATACTTATCAATACGCCCAAAAAAGAGAAGATATTGCGCTCCTTCCGCAACTTCCTGCGGCTGTTCTTCATAAGCCTGTGGAATATGCGCGCCAAGATTCATCATCGAAACGGATGTTGCATACTGCGGCCATCGTTGCTTGAATGTGCGGCCGCTCTCCGAAGACAGCAGGATAAAGCGATATACCCTCCGATAATAGAAGCAGTTTACCAATCGCACATATTGATGAAGGATCTTGCTGCGTAGGCTCTCATGATGGGTAGGATGATACCCACCAGCGTCATGAACAGTAAGCAGCTGTTTCATTTCGAAATCTTTCAGCGCCAATCCAACCTCGGAACAGATCACACTGTCATCGCAATACCAGACATAATTCGGCTGAAGTGCTTCAATTCTGTGTGCCAATTCCTTAAATGGACGCTTATCGATGACTTTCTTTGCTTTGTGATAAAGGATACGGTCAGGTTCCGCAACCTCATCGATATTGGAATCATGCAGTTCGTAAGGCATGCATACTTTGACTGAATACCCCAACTCCTTCAGTATATGGTAGAGCTGAAAGGTAAACTGAATGATGCCTCCCTGAACATTTGCAGTCATCAGCACTATGCGTTTCAGCATGACCTTTCCTCGCAATTCATGTTTGTTCTATTTCGCAGTCTCAATGTACGCTGTCATGATAGCGTTTTTGTACGCTTCAGTATCCATAATCCGCGCCGCCTTGGCAATCGCAGCCTGAGACATTGCCGCCCGCATTTGCGCATTGCTCATGATGCGTAAACAACCCTGCACAATACCCTCGTCCTCACTGCTGAGATACCCCGTCACGCCATCATCCACCAGCTCGCACAGGCCATCCGTCGGCGTACTGACAATCGGCACGCCTAACGCCATCGCTTCAAGCGCACACATCGGCGTACCTTCCCAGCGGGAAGTCATGATCATGAGCTTGGCCGTTTGAAGTAGCTTGTAAGGGTTACTCTGGAAGTCCAAGAAATCAATATTCTCCTCGATACCATACGTTCTCGCGAGAGCGCGGACTTCGCTGTCCAAATCACCTGTACCAACAACGGCAACTTTTATGCCCGGATCAGATTGAACAACCATCCGAATAACTTTCATGAGCCTTTGTGGATTCTTTTGATGAGTCAGCCTGCCAACATACGCCATATCATAATGGTACTCTTTCCTATCCATTTCTGCTTTCTGGCGCAGCGCATCCGCATCAATGATATTATACAGCACGGTGCTCTTTTTTTCCAAGCTCTTATGGAAGTAATAGCCTTCAAAAGAAGAATTCGATACCCAGAAAATATGCACGGCCTTTTTTGCAGCCACATAATACAGCAACGCCTTTACAGAAATCCCTCTTGAGTTGAAGTTGTTATTATGAACATGAGAAATCAACGGTATTTTGCCGCACGCCGCTGCCGCTACGACGGATGCTTTCATATCGTGTGCATGCACTATATCAGGCTGTTCTTCGCGAATTTTTTTCCGAACAGCCTGAACAGAAAAATCTTTCAAAGGGGAAAAGGGAATACTCCGCTCTTCCAGTGCTGACCGAATAGGGCCGTCTGGAGAACAGTACAGCATTTCCATTTTTTGATTTTCTTTAAAAAAACTTACAATCTGGCATACAACGTTTTCAGCCCCAGAATACCGGTCACTGGGTAACAGATGCAGTATTTTCATATACCTTTCCTCTTTAGTTCTATCTATCCAACATGTTTATCAGAGGGCCCACTGTAAACCTTTTCATATTGTTCAATAACATTTGTGAATCAAAAAGGGGTTAGATTTGTGATGTTTTGATCTATTTCACTCTGTTTGAGCATAGGATCTTCAATGGCAGAACTAAGACGCTGCGCCAATTCACTAACATCTCTCGGATCAAACAGCAGTTTACTAGCGGGAAGCATGTCAACCACGCCGCGAATCCGCGATGCAACAATCGGAATGCGGCTGGACATGGCCTCCATAACAACAGCAGGAATCCCCTCTCGAAATGAAGTGAATACGAACAAATCAGACATGCCATAGAAATCCTGAACATCACTTCTAAAACCGACCAACTTGATCCGCGCGCCGATGCCGCATTCATCCCCTAATGCCTGTAGTTTCTCCTTCAGTTCTCCTTTTCCACAGATTACATAATACACATCCTGCCTCTTAAGTTTACACATTGCTCGGATGGCAACCTGATGGTTCTTGTTCTGATTCAATTCGCCAATAGAGAGCATTACAACTGCGTCACTCAGTATGCCAAGTTCTTTCCTAAGCTGAGCCTTCCGCTCTGCCGAAATCGAAGAGAATCGCGAATTGTCAACGCCTACGCCTGGAATATACATGATCTCTTTTGCTCTAAGATTTTTCCGTGCGAAAGAGTAATCCTCCTGGTTGATTGTAATCAACACGTCGGTATAGTGTGCCAAAATTTTCTCGACTGGGTAATACAACATCCAGTTTTTGAGCGGCGCACCTTTCCAGAAATGGAAACCATGTGCTTGATAGATGACCTTCCGGATTCCTGTTTTATGCGCTGCAAGTCTGCCTAGCACCCCACCCATAGGCGTATTGCAATGTACTATGTCAAAATGCTCTTTTCGAATCAAATTGACAAGCTGTCGGTATGCTATTTTGTTCTTGGCAAAAGCGAATGGACTGCGCTGAATGTCGATATGATGATGATAAACGCCTATTTTCTTGCATTCCTTATCTTTTTTCGCCTGATCAACACCCGTTTCATTTGCAGCCACATGATACTCAATACCTGCAGACTTTGCAGCCTCAATGCTGGAACGGATAAAACCTCCGAATTGTTCTCTGGCAATTGACGTAATATATAGCATTTTCATCAGTGTTTCCTCCGAAGCAATGGAATCAGCCGTCCGCGCAGCTTGCTCCAATATAGCGGAACAACCACGCGATACAGCGCCTTTCGAAATCCATACTTTTCAAGGTTGTTTAAAAATACTTGCCTCATTGCGTACCGTTCTTGTAAAGGGCTGGGGGGCATTAACGGTTTTATCGCAACAACTTCCATACGCAAGATGGAATGCGCTGACTGTATCATTCTCTTTCCCTTTTCCGTATTCACGTAAATACGACTTACACCCTTCCCATTATCTAATGCAGACTGCATATGCTCAATTCCCCAGAAATCTCCAATCGATACATCCGCTGCGCGGGCATTTCTGTATCGACAGTGATAGCAACTCTCATGCAAACATATATCATTAGCAAACACGATCATATACGGTTCTCTTTTGTTGTGACGTATATAGCTGCTTCCGTCCGCATACTCGACATCAAAACAATAATTACCGTTTGTCCATCCTGTTTTCTTTGACCGCATGGAGAACCTCCGTATATCTTTTCGATGATACTCCCGCATATATGCATCAAAGAGAAATGGATCTGATATCCCGTGACAAATTGTTTCTACCGTAAAGAGGTTTTCATCGTCTTTGCCTAGAAAAGAGCGCAAGCCAGCTATCTGACAAGGGGTTCCCGAAAACAATACTGGAGCATGATTTTTCAACGCTTTATAAATTTCTCGATAAATAAACCCGATGTCACTGTGAACATATTTTGATCCATACATTCGCGGCAAATCCTTAACATCCGATATTCCAGTATGAATAACTCGCCAGTTCTCATCCCATACCGCACCATAGACCATGCCTTCGTTGTTTAACACTTCTTGAGCAAAGGCAGAAAATGCCCCCCCTGATGTGCTTTTTTCTCTAACCGCTTCGTCTATCAGCGCGGCTGCAACAACAGCTTTCGTTTCAAAGAGTTCAAGCGAATCTCTATCCTTGTTTGCAGGACAAGCTTCCTCGCACTTTTTGCAATGGATACACATACTGTGGTCGATGATTATAGACATATCCGATTGATTGAACCGAATTGCATTGACAGGACAGGCATTATAACATGCCAGACATCCAGTACACTGTTCCTTTGATACCATATGCATCCTCCAACACATATTTCATCGGACGTAATCCTACATCAATGCATCTCCCAAAAAGTAGCGTGAAACCGTCAATCTTGCTTCAAGTCTTTTCTGAACATCTTCTTGATCAATTGGCTGAACCAACACTTTCTCCATGGTTCCCACATCTTCAATAAATCGACCATCTAGTCCGAATTCAATGAGAATATCTTGCAAACGGGAATTAATGGATTGCTTATCATTTTTTCTTCCTTTTGGGAAACTACAAAAGGCCGTTCCTAAATTAATCGAAAATGCCGTCCCATGAAATGAATCCGTGAAAACATACTTGGCATTTTGAATAAGCCAAACCCATTCATGCGGTCCAACATCATAAAGTTGAATATCACTATACGTTTCGTCTTCCCTTTTATAGCCAGTCTGAAGATGCGGAAGTGTAACAATAGGGACTTTCCCCTTATACATCTCAGCGACCGCCATTTTAGCTTCTGTGTTCCTTCCAAGAAAAAAGGAAAATACAAATTGATCTGGGCATCCTATGGGGCGACGAGCGAAGCCATGCCATTGCTCCGCGCTCAAGAGAAAAGTAGGATCGAGAACAGTTGTTACCTTTTTGGGGGTCAATTGACGAACAATTTGCGCAGCGCTTTCTTCTCGAACGGATATCGCATCCAACGCACAAAGATTCTTGGCCATATACTGCTGCTCGGCGTTAGTTAATGATTTTCTGCCGATGCTCGCCGCATATGCGATTTTTTTACCTTCAAAACCCTGGATATTCAGAAACATGACATCATTCCATAGGCCTGGGTTCCAAATTTGATCGCTTCCGCAAATCATCGCTTGATAAGTATCGCATTGTGAACTAATACTGTTATCATGCACCGCCACACTATGCTTGATTTCATTTTCAAACGCTTTAAACCGCCGACTCCTTGCAGCAAGTCCTTGTCTATAATCAGACTTCACATAGGCAATTGCTTTCGTCTTAACCTTATTCGCTAATAACTCAAGCGAGCGAAAAAAACCCAGATTCCTGAAGCGCGCCTTGCGATACGCCTGCGGATTACGTTCGTACGAAATCAACTCACAATCAAAGCCGACGCTTTCAATATATTTCTGCAATCCAAATGCTTGAAGTAATCCACCATAGTTTTGATTGTTTTTATAGATTGTGACAATGCCAACTTTTGTGTTTATCATATACCATCGACCTTTTCCCGCATTAGGCATTTAAATCGTTCTACCGCTTGCTCTACCGAATACTTTCCATACCCATACTGATATGCAGCCTTGGATAATCCGTGAAAGGTGCCTCTTTCTATCCGAACTGCCATTCTCAACCGTTCTGCAAACGCATTGATATCACCAGCTGCAATCAGATATCCACTCACGCCGTCCTTGATTTGTTCTATAATTGCGCCAACCTTAAACGCAATTACAGGGCGGGAATACTTATACGCATCGATGATGATTCCCGACTGGGAAGCAGAATTGTAGGGAACAATCACCCAATCTGCCTGAATAAATGCTTCCCGCATGTCATCATCCGAAACATATTCATTGTTTAGCTTCACATTTGGCTCGCGTGCAAGTTGCTCAGCAATATCCTCCATCTGAGGATCTACTCTACCAATCACATCGAACTGAATTTCAGGACATAGCCTGACAATCTCAAGCAGATTATTGGCACCCTTGTACGGATTGATCCTGCCAAAGAACAGCACGCGTCCCGTATACTGAGGTTCAGTGTAAGCAGGATATCTGCGCCACAGTTCCAAGAACTTCACTCGATCTCGCGAAATTCCATATCGTTTAACCATTTCATCAATATATGTTTGATTTCTCAGCACGATTATGTTCGCCAGAAAGCAAACCGCCTTGTTCATCAGATCAACCATCTTGACCTGACTATCGCCTTCGTGGGGGATTACCTCATGAATCACCTGATATGTATAGGTTTTACGTCCACACAAAGCCATGATTGGCAGGTTCCAAGTATGAAGGCTCTCAAAGTAAATCACGTCAAACCGTTCCTGGCGGATACGATGAATCAATCGGAAGAGTAACGGAAAATTGAAAGTCCCCTTGCAGATTCCTGGACGTTTCGGACAATTGACTAACCACGTCTTTTCCGTTTTGGTTATCGTGACCTTGGGAGAATCAATAGCAAGAAGATATACATCTTCCGACTTGGATAATTCTTCATATAAACCAAAAAGCGTATCCTGATGATCTGCATTGTCAGAAAATGTAACTAATAATATCTTCATTTATACTCCCCTTATGCATAAAATAAGGCATGTATAAAGCCTTTAATAGCTCAATCTATTTCCATGTACATTCCTTCACGCCGACTTCTCAACATCCTTAACTGCCGTAACCTGCCCCTCGCTCACCCCATGCGTACTCTCGCGTTGAAAAATGGTGCTCATTGCAAAATCCACCATCTTTATGGGCTTTTAGTTGACTGTATGCACATGCTGGAGACTCCATATAATATTGCTCATCATATTTTTCCCCTTACATTAAAAACAGCTCAGACTCACTTCACAGAAGAGGGTGTCCCAAGCTCCGTAAAAAATGAGAGGCGACAGCGCCGAGAAGATCTGATATACTTGAGTTGCGAAAACAAGAAATCAGACGATCAAGAAGGAGCTGTCGCCGATGAAAGAATACCAGAAAAGGCGGGGATCAGTCAAGGGGACACATAACCCGAATCGGAGAGCATATCGGCACGGAACGGAATCAACGCGGGTTGTCATGGGTGGTCAAAAGGTAACCGCACAGCGTCCGCGGGTGCGGAGCAAGGATGGCGCAGAGCTCCCGCTGCCGACACTGGGCCTGCTTCAGAACGAGGATCCTTTGAATCGGGCGCTCATGTCCCGGCTGCTGAGCGGCGTGAGGGTTGTGTCAAGTATTTTTCGCACATTTGAGCAGGAACCCCGGGTGGCAAGCAAGCTTCATAGCTCCTCCGGTCATTACGGGAGGGCCATGGCCCTTCCGGAATGACCGCGTCCGGCGACACAGGATCAGACGGCTGCAGGGGGCATCTGGGAGGCTTCGTTGGACGCTCTCTCCTTTTCCATCTCGTAAAGATGTTCCATGTTCAAGTACTTTTTCTCGCCCCACGCCGATGCCGAAACATGCCGAAGTCTGGCACATACCAGCATCAGCGCCGAGTGCCCATCCGGAAAGCTCCCCACTACCCGTGTACGCCGCCGGATTTCCTTCATGATCCGTTCGATTCCGTTGTTCGTCCGGATCCGAATCCAGTGCTCCCGCGGGTAATTCGTATACGTCAGGGGCTCGGCAAGTCCCTCTTCCACCTTCTTTGCCGCCTCCGGCAGCTTCATTCTCCGTAGTGCCTGCACAACCTCCGCACCTTTCTTCATCGCCGCCTCGCCGCTCTCTTGCGCGTGGATCGCCTTGAGCATCGCCGCCACTTCTTTCACGTGCCTCTTTGGCACAACCGTGAATACATTCCGGTAGAAGTGTACCACGCAGCGCTGGTACACGGATTCTGGAAAGACTTCCCGAATTGCCTCCACCAATCCCAGACACCTATCTCCGATGAACAGCCGCACTCCGTGCAAGCCGCGCTCCTTCAACCCTCGCAGAAAATTCTTCCAGCTCTGCGTATCCTCTTTCCCGCCTTCGCATGTACCGATGATCTCCCGGCTCCCTTCCTCGTTGACGCCCAATGCCACCAGCACCGCCACGTTCTCCACGCTTCCGCCCCAGTTTCGCTTCAGGTAGATCCCGTCCAGATGCACATACGGGTATTCGCACTTCAATGGCCGGGATCGCCATTCCTCGATCTGATGATACACCTTCTTGTTCAGTTCGCTGATCGTGCCCGGCGATACTTTCGCGCCCCACAACGCCTCCGTGATATCCTCGATCCGCCGAACCGATACGCCCGCAAGATACATCTCGATCAGTGCTTCTTCGACGGACTCCTCCCGCCGTTTGTATCGCTCGATGATCGCGGTCTCAAATGGCAACGTTCGCAGTTTCGGGATCTTCAGCTTTACCTCGCCGCTCGATGTCAAAAATGTACGGGTCCCATAGTTTTTAAACCAGATTTACACGATATTTTAATAGATTTAAATGTATCCGGATTATAATAAGGAGTATGGAAAAGAAGAGAATATTAAGTCCGCACACAAATAACTCATCCATAAGCCTTTATATTATAATTCTATTACTATTCTCCGTTGCTTTCCCATGCCCCATTGCAGTTGTCGTACCGTCGGAGATGCCTTCAGTACTTTCCGGCAAAAACAATACCTTAATGGTAGAAAAGATAAGCCTAATATCTTCAACAATGGACATGTTATTGATGTACATCAAATCCATCTGGAGCTTGTCTAAAGGCTCGGTATTGTATTTCCCGTATACTTGAGCATATCCGGTTAGGCCTGCCTTGACTTGCAAACGCAGGCCAAATTCCGGAACATCTTCTTCGTACTGTTCTGCAATCTCCGGTCGTTCTGGACGCGGGCCAACTACTGTCATATCGCCAAACAAAATATTGAACAGCTGTGGCAGTTCATCGAAGCGTATGGCTCGAATCACTTTCCCTACGGGCGTGATTCGATCATCGGATGTACACGCCAAACGGGCGACACCGTCTTTTTCAGCGTCAACGCACATGCTGCGGAATTTGAGGATTTCGAACTCTTTGCGCCCTTGGGTTAGACGCGTTTGCTTATACAAGACTGGCCCACCGTCATATAGCTTGACGGCTAATGCGGTAATGAGCGTAAATGGGCTGGCAATGACAATGCCAATCAGTGAACCAACGATGTCAAAGGCTCGCTTGATAAACAGATATTCAGGCGAGGGCATGGCGCGACGCACGCTCATAATGGGCGTGCTGAACATCTGCATATGCTCCGCACCGGCTATAACGATATCGCGGACTTCAGGGGTGACATAGCATTGGATACCTTCTTCGAGGCAGTGCGCAACGACCTTGTCCCGCAGGGAGGATTCAACGCCAGAGATGAAAACCGCCTTGTTTCCCTCCACTGCCTGGAGAATCGTGTCCACATCCTCCGGGTTCTCAACCCGATCGCGCACATCAAACCGGCTGGAGAAGAAACGAATCTGTTCAATTTTGTTAAGATCCGACGCAGATTTATAGATGATCGCAGTCGGCTGCGGCGGATACAGCCGGAAGTACAGCTTATTGGCCGCGATCCCCCACACCGCGCTCCAGAGAATCTGGGCCGCTACAATTGCAAACAGCGGCAAAGGGTTCATGAAGTATTGCCTGGTCATGCAGGCCAAAATAAAGATAATGGCTCCGCTAAAGAGATTTGCCAGCGTCTGCGAATAGATGATCTCAGAAACCCGGGTCAGGCCGGCCTCGTAAGCGTGATATATGCGCCCAAGCCGCATGACGAGAATCGCGTACAGAACCCATGTGACAAGTTCCATGTAGGCAAGGACGTCCGTATCAAACAGGTCAAGAATCCGATTGTCGATATTCTTTGGATAGAACGCCAGCCAAAGCACCGCAAATAAGAATACAGTCACGATGACGCTGAAAAGCTTCATGCTGCGCATAATGACTGCTCTCTGGAAAGACGAATAGGCCGCCTGCTCAGATTCTCTAAGCGTCGGCTTCTTGCCCGGAATCCCTAGCGGCCTCAGCTGCGGCGGATATGTATATGCCTGTCCCGCTTCGCTGGCAGCCGTCTGCTCATCATAGCGGGGCGCTCTCTCTTGGGCCATATGTTCATCTCTCCATTCGGCGCGGTATGGTATAAGTGAAAAAATAAGAAAGGGACCATGATTGCCTGAAGCAGGTTCACCATAGGCTCTATACTGGAAGCGGCTTACGCCGGCGTGTTTTCGATGTTGGTTTTGCTAAGTCCAAAATTGGTTGTCTTATCAGGCGTCGGGTCATATGATGCAGAAGCATCGGCAGATGTATGAAAGCTACGGGTATAAAATCCGATTTTTGCCTTTTCCTGCGCAGGCGCGCGAATTTGGGTGATTTTTGATGCAGAAGCGGCGGGTTTATGTGGCGCGGGGAAAAGGTAAGAACCCCAACTCCATATGATGCTGCTGATGCCGCATCACGAACATGCGTCCGACGAAGCCAGCCGAATTTGCGTTTCAGCGGCAATATACATAATTAATTCATTATTCCGCATAAAGTGCAGGATTTCATGAATATTCTGGCTTTTTCTACTTATAATCATTACTATCCCATCCCCCTCCGACATCCCTATTTTTTGGGTCAGACCCTTGATTTATAAGGGTTTTCGCAGTTTTACCATTTCTTTACATTGTATATTCATACACAATATATTGTATAGAACATTCATTCGGTATACTATATATTGTGGTTTCCACTTTTCCACTCCACATCCCTAAAAACCCGTTCGTTTTCCGGACTTTCCTGATTACTGTTCGGAAAATACCGAACAATTTTGTGTCATTATGTTTTAATGTTCGTATTTTGGACCACTATATATTGTGGTTTGTTTTGAATATACATACAATATATTGTGGTTTCCACTTTTCCACTCCACATCCCTCCCTCATCGCGCATGCTCCCCCCAGCTTCTGAATGATCGTCAGCAGGTGCTCTGATCCAAGTGCTCCAGAATAAACGCCTTCGCGTCTGACCGGCATTGAAAGTGAACGTGCTGCCCGGTGATATAATTGGCCGCGTTGTTCCATTCTCTGAGCGAACACTCCTCAGGATCGATCCGTGAAATGCAGCGCAGCACCGCGCGCTTTTTCAAACAACTGTAGCTCGATCTAAGATCCGAAATGTATTCACTTGAGGTATTTGCTGCAATGTACTCCAGCAATTCAACGTGCATTTCTCTCCTCCTGAGCCGTCTCCATTCAACTTTAAGATCTGGAAACAACGTGCGCGGAGCGTCTGAGGGTGCGGAGCGCAGCCCTCCCTGGAATTCCAATCCTTGCCAGGATACCGCTCACCGAGGGTTCCGCACCGGTTGAAACATTGACGTGTCCAAAGCGGGGTAGATCTCACTGCGCGGCAAGCGCAAACCCGCGTGCCGCTTTGAGTAAGGTGGCAAAGCGGTTCCGTCCCCGGGCATTTCAGGCCACTACGGAATACCGGCCTTCCCGAACCAGGGCCGAGACCCCTTGGCTCGCCTTTGCCTTGTCCTCCCGGTGGGTCTTGCGATCCAACTGTCCCGGGTGACGAGCACACGCACCGCGCCCGTTTTTCGCGCCAACACGTCCTTTGGGGGATCGGCGCCCATTCCCTGCCCGCCGCCCGCTGGCACTCGCAGCTGTGGTCGGCGCGGCGGACACGCTTGAGCTCGTCGATATGCGCCAGCCGGCCCTGCGCGTCCACAACGCACACACCGCGATTCACGACCCCTTTTTCGGAGCGCGTGGCGATGAGATCGTACCCGATGACCGCGTTCACCGTCACAAAAGGCACGCCGTCAAGCGCCTCTCGGCAACACCAGACAGCGTGCATCGTACCCATGGATTCCCTCGCCATTCTTATCCGGGAGGGGGCGGCCCCGCGCCGTTATTTCAGGAGGTACTCTTCGGCGTTTTTCCCCGTCAGCGCCTGCGCGGTCTCCGCGCCGGAAGACGCCTCCACGGCTCGAAAAAACGTTCGCATGTCGCAGGAGCGCGTCGACGTGTTGTGGGCATCCGTGGCGGCGAAATCGATCAGGTCTTCCAGCAAAAGCCGCCTGGCGTGGCACTTTGAAAAAAAGCCATTTTTTCCGGTCAGCGCTCCGCAGTTCATCTGGAAAAGAACCGCGTGCCTGGATTTGAGCCGTTTCAGCCGCGAAATTCTTCCCCTGAAGCAATGGTATCTTTCGATGTGCGCGAGGATTGGCAGATATCCGCCGTTCAGCAGCACCCGCACCGCGCTTTCGATTTCCGCGCATTCTACGTCAAACGCGAACTCCAAAAGCACGCATCGGGATCCCGCCAGGGTCGGCACATTCCCCTGGGAAACCAAATTCTCGAGCGCGGGCGTGAAAAGCACCTCGGCTCCCGGGACTATCTGAAGTTCCAGCCCGCTTTTCACGCAATAGGCACGCGCTTCCGATAACCGGCTTGCCATGAGCGCGTAATCAACCGGCGCCACGCCCGGCGTGACGTGCGGTGTCGCGACAATCACGCCGATTCCCTCGGTGGCCGCCAGGCGAAGCATGGCGGCCATCTCCTCATAGGTCCCGGGGCCGTCGTCCAGCCCATACAGGATATGATGGTGGATATCGACAAAACGTTTCATAATCCTCTACATCATACGTCGTCCGCTTACGCCGGCTTCGAATGCCTCCTGTGCATTTTCGCATTGCCGGAATCATAATAATAAGACTTCTGATAGTACCGCTTGCCGCCGTATGTGTCAAACGACATCTGATTGATTACCACCCCGAGGATCGCGCAACCCGTGCGGCTGATCTGCCGCTTGGCCTCGTCAAGCTCCCGTCGGGGAATCGTATTATATTTGACGACAAACATCGTACCATCGCAGGACTTGGCAATCTCCGCCGCGTCGATGACAACACCCACAGGCGGGGCGTCCACCAGCACATAGTCAAACATTTCCTGCAACTCATTGAGGAGCCTTGAAAACCGGGACGAATTCAGAAGCGGCAGCGGATTTGCGACGGTGCGGCCAACCGGCACAACGCAAAGCCCGGGAATGCCCGTAAGGTACAGGATCTCATTCATCTCGCATTTTCCCGCCAGGTAGTGGGTGATGCCGAAGCCGCCACCCCTGCCGGAGTTCAGGCCGTACACCGCCGCGATGCGGGAACGTCTGAGGTCGGCGTCCAGAATTACAACCCGCTTGCCCAGCCCCGCCATGGTTCGCGCCGTGTTCATTGCGAGAAACGTCTTGCCCTCGCCTTCCCTGCAGCTGGTCAGCATAATGCGCTTCACGTCATTTCCGCAGAAGGTGAGGTTGGTGCAAAGGGAATTGATTGCTTCGGCGCACGCATAATCCAAGTGGGGGAAAGTGGAAATTTCCAGCGTCTTCATCCGTCATCCCCTCCGTTTCGCGCTTTTCTTGTTCTTTCGTTTCCCGCTCGCCTGTCCCATGATGGGGATGACCGCCAAGGTGGGCAAGCCGACGTAATTGCGGACGTCGTCCGCCGTTTTCAGCTTGTCGTCCATGACGAACCGGACCGTTACCACGCCGATTGCGAGCGCCGCGCCAAGCACAAAGCCCAGGAGGACGTTCATCGTCTTGTTCGGCTTGACCGGCTGCACCGGCAGCAGCGCCGAGGACAGGATGTTGGGTTCCTCCGTGGCCATTGTCTTCGAGATATACTGTTTTGCGACGGCCGCGTATTCGTTGGCAATGTCCGCCGCCTCCTGGGGATCGGCCGATGAAACGGTAATATGCAAAATGCGCGTATCGGTCGGGTTTGACACCTTCAGCATATTCTGCATCTGCGAATAGGAGTAATCCAGATGAAGCTCCGACAGCACCATCTCGTGAACTTCCCATGTGTTGAATACTTCTTGATAATCGCTGGCGAGGTAGGAGCCAATTTGAAGGTCCGAGAGGTTGATCGCCGAATCGCCGGAATTAATGACGTACAGCTTCGCCGTCGCCTCGTAGACCGGCGTGGTGAACCACAGCGTGTACACGCCGGCCAGGACCGCGCCAAGAAGTGTCGCGGCCAAAATGTATTTCCAGCTTTCCAGCAGCCGGAACAGAAGCGCCACTAGGTCTATCTCGCCCCCGTCGAAGCGATCCGCCTCTGCCTCCCCACCGGCAGACGCGCGCTTCGGCGGATTCAGAAAGTCTGTCATCGTGTTCTCCCTTGGCAAAAAGTTTACTGAACCGCCGGGCCGGCAACCTCCGGCGGACGGCGTGCGCCGCTTCCCTCCTGGCGAGGTTTGCCGACCCGGTCACTCATGAAAGGCGCGGCCGTTACGCCGCCGAACCATCGCTCAGAATTGCGATCATCGCATCCTGCCCGTTAAGGCGCGCAAGCAGGTCCTGAGGAAAATGCACCTTGACTGCGCCGCCCTCGGCTTCGGCCTTGACGGCAATCCATTCGATCACAGGGTTTCCCTGCGCGTCCTGCCCGGTGACGAGCCCAACGAGCGCGACCAGCTGCTGCCCGTCCGCGTACTGCGTGGCAAACTGAAAGGTAGCCGTGACGTCCCCGTACGCTTCCTCGTAGCCTTCAAGAACCATCGGAGCCATCTCTTGAATGCCAAATTCGTCCAGGTTCGCGTCGTCCGGCAACAGCGAAGCAATGTCCTGCTGGACCTGTTCCGCGAAGAAGCGCGCGGGCGCGAGCCCCTGCTCGTTTACAAACTTCGAGAGCTGCTCCAATGCCTTGTTCGCCTGTTCCGTCTCCTCCGGCAACCGGATGCCAAAGTCCTCCTTCAGGGCCGCGCCGCCGTCCGCCGAAATCGCGGCCACCCCCGCCATGGCCTGCGTCGTCTTGCTGGGCACGCTCTTTGCGAAGGCCGGAACCCATACCACCGCCATCACCGTCAACAGCGCCAAAGCAACCGCCTTTTTCATAATCCCCGCAACCTCCTTTGCTTATCTGCATTGCGCGCGTCTCCGCTTGCGCAAACGTTTAATCCGCCTTCCGGTAAAACAGGTTGATGATCAGTTTTTGGAGCGCGTCCTCGTCCGGGTGAAACTCCATAAAACCGTCCGCGCCCACCGAGTACCGGCCTTCGGGGCGGACGACATTCCCGTATTCGTAATCCCTCGTCTTCCAGACCTGGTTGATGATCCTGCCGCGCTTCATATCCGTCTGCAGGTAGGGTTCAAGCGCGTCAAACAGTTCGTCGGCAAAGCCGCTGTCATCATGATATTTCTCGCTCAGTTTCGCCCGGAGCGCCTTCAGGTAGGTTCCCTGCCGCTGCATCCGCGCCTCGTTCGTCCCGGCGCCGATATCCCGCCGGTTTCTGACGAAATACTCGGCCTGAGCCCCCTGGAGCGTGAGCGTGACGCCCTTTTTCATCGCGGGGTCCAGGGCGGAGAAATCGTCCTCCAGGGTCACCGTCACCCCGCCGACCGCATCGTTCAGCACGCGGATCCCCTCCAGGTTCATCGCCACATACGAGTCGATCCTGACGCCGGGCAGCAGGTTGCTCACCGCCCGCTGGGTCAGCAGGCAGCTCTGCGCTTTTCCGTCCCCAAAGCCGTGGGCGAGGCAGATCTGCGCGGTTCTGGTGCCGGAATCATTGCCCAATACGCCCAGAATGGTGATTTCCGTCATCGTGTCCCTGTCAATCTGCAGCGGGGTAATGGTTTTATTTTGGGTGTCGATCAGCAGCAGCAGCAAAAAATCCGCCTGTCCGCCATTTCGGAATCCCCCCTCACCGGCTGTCGTGCTCTTATCGATGCCCATCAGGAGCACCGTGGTGAGTTTTTTTTGCGTATACAGAACCCCCGCATATGTGAGGGAAGGAGCGTCGCGCATATATTCTTGAATGTCTCCGCGGACTTCCCGTCCCCCTGTCCCGGTTTCCAATCTGCGGGCGATGGCGTACAGCGCCACCAGCGACAGCGCGAGCCCCAGGAGCGCAAACAGCGCGCCCACTTTCACCTTTCTCCTGTCTGCGGTGCCAGGAGGGCGCCCGGCGGCCCGGCGCATCGCGTTCATCTCCTTCAGGTGCAGGGCGGATATCAGACGCGCTCTGCTTCAATCATCTCGAAACCGAGCCACGCCTTGAGGGTGCGGTTGTTGAACGTCAGCATGATCTGTCCATTCCGATTTCTCTTGTCTATCCGCAGGATGTGCCCTTCCAGATCCTTCAGCGGCCCGCTGACAATCCGGATGCGCCCACCCTCCATACAGGCTTTTGACATGGAAATCAGACCGCCCTGCGAGAAGATCCACCTTGCATAGCGCTCGTCGTCTCCGGAAAGCCGCCAGCCGGAATTCGGCGTCATGAGTAATGTTTTCAGGTTCTCTCTTGGCAGTCGAAATATGGATTCGCCGGCCGGCTCCACCTCAAGAAATACATATCCGGGAAAGGCGATCTGGGCGACCAGCGACGTGTGCCCGCCAACCGTTTTGCGCTTAATCTGCCGCACCGGCGTGGCACGAATGCCCGGACACACAACTTCAATACTTCTTGCAACCGCCTCTTCTTTTCCGGTCGCGCAGAAGGCGCAACCGTACAGTCTGTCGCCGCAATCCGCTTTGAAGGCTGTCAAAGAAGGCATAGCTTCGCCCCCGATCCAATTGCATCGATCCCGATGGCTCTATTTGGCTTAACACCCACGCCGCTGAACTCTCAGCTTACGCTTACGTTAATCCTTGTAAATACTTCCCCGGAGAGAAACACATATTTCGCCGGACAACTGAAAAATAACCGCCTCGAAATATCGTTTCTTGCAATTCAACCTCCGCCGCATTGGTATATAATGGTTTGGTGTGTAACCGCAAATCAAATGATTTTGCGAACCGCATAGGAACTGGAACGTACACCCCAATCCGTCTCGAAAGAGACGGATTTTTCTTTGCTCAATTCAAAAACAGGCTGATTCTGCCTGAAATCAGCCTGTTTTTGCCGATATTTGCGTATTTACCCCGTCCGTCTCCGTCAAATTGGCATGGGTATCCCCTGGCTCTTTCTTCTGCGGATTGCTTCCATCATCCGGTGGATCAGCTTCTGCACCCCGCCGGCCAGCGTGATCGCCCGGCGGATGTCATAGGATGTGAACATCAGCGATGTTTCGGCTGCCACTTTTTCCTTTCCCCTGCACAGAAAGTAGTGCGCGCCGTCATAGAACTTGATCGTTCCGAAGGGATGCTCCGATACGCGGAACCGCTCCTTGAGCTTCTGAACGTTCCGCTTCACGAACACCATCACCCGCGCCGGGGCGCGCCTCACATGTCCGAATACGTGGTTGTGATCCGGCTGGGAAACATCGGGGATTTCCTGAAGTTTATACCGCGGGCTCCCGTACATCCTGACCGGCACGTACTTCGTGTCCGGCCCGAACTTCACCGTCTTGAACGTCCTTCCGTCCGTGCAGCGATTTGGGCAGGTTCGGCAGGCGGATTTCGTGCCGTAGACCGTGCCGTTCTTCTTCTCGCCCTGAAAGTTCATCACCCTTCCCATCGGGCAGGTGACGGTTCCGTCCGCGTGTCGGATAAAGCAGCTTACGACGCTCTCGTACTGAAGCTCTATCGAAATATCCGTGCCCTCATAGCACGCGGGCAGCACGCCGGCGTGCAGGCAGTCCCGGATATCCGAAGGATTTCGGCTGGCTCTTTTGGCTTCGGATATTTCCTGGGACCGGTATTCAAGGTTCAAAACCCGCGCCTCCCGGTCGTACACCATCCCCACCTGCGGCGCGATGCCGTTCAGAAGGCAGGCTTCCACGTCCCTTGCGCTGGAGTAGCCCTTGTCCGCGACCGCCTCCACCGATTCGGCTCCCGTGTTCTCCATGGCGATCTTCGCCGTGGAGCACAGCTTATTCATGTCGTTTCGGTCGTTCGTCACGTCAAAGGCCAGGATCAGGTGGCTGTCCGCGTCCGTCGCCGCCTGTATGTTGTAGCACGCCCGCTTCCCGCCGTCCTTGGTCAACATCACCCGCGCGTCCGGATCGGTGTACAGAAGCTGCGTCTCGCCCGTCTTTTCCATCTCTTTCAGCGCGTCCTCGTGCTTTTTGATCCGCGCCCGGATCTCCGCGGGATCCGGCAGGTGCTTCGGGTCGATGTCCAGCGCGAACGCCTTGTCCAGCCGGCCCTGGTCAATCGCGTCCGCCTCGTCCAGCTCGGCAAGGTACGCATCCACCAGCCGAAGCTGCTCTTTGGCGTATTCCAGCTTCTTCCGGCTCAGCTCCACGCTCGTCGCCTGCTTCAGACTGTTCACCGCCTGAATCGGCGTCCCGTCCACGCACACCCGCGCGCCCCGCGTCAGCCCCATCTCCACGCACAGCCGCACGAACGCCCGCAAAAGATCCTTCAGCGCCTTTTTGTTGTCCTTCCGGAAGTCCGCGATCGTGTTGTGGTCGGGCGTAAGTTTCCCTAAAAGCCACCACAGCTCCAGGTTCCGCACGCACTCCCGCTCCAGCCGCCTCGACGAGCGGATCCGGTTCATGTGCCCGTAGATGTACAGCATCAGGAGGATCGCCGGGTCGTACCCCGGCCGCCCCGTCCCCTTCGGCTTCGACCGCACAAAGCCCATCTCTTCCAAATTCAGCTGCAATACGAACAGCCGGATGAACCGGATCGGGTTCTCCGGCGATATAAGCTCGTCCAGGCACTCCGGCAGATACGTCGCCTGCTCCGGTGCCCGCCCCTCGATGTACGGATGCGCCCGCATTGCTTCTCATCTCGCTTGCGTTATGCTTCTATCCCTATTATACTACATATATATCCATTTCCAAAGGAGTATTCCCATGGCAGTTCCATTGGCCCTGCGGGATAAGTACGACGCCGTCGCGCCCCTGATCTCGGCGTTCTGTGACGACCACTTGAATGACGAATACAAGGCGCTGTGCCTGCGCCTCTTGGAAAAGCTCTGCCGCAAGCGCCCCTCTCCGCTCCTTTCGGGCCGCGAGGAAACCTGGGCCGCCGGCATCGTGTACGCCATCGCCGCAAACAATTTCATCTTTGACAAAGAAAACCCTTACTACATGTCCGCGCGGGAGATCGCCGAGGAGTTTGACCTCTCCGCTGCCACCGCCGCAAACAAAGCC
This sequence comes from Thermoleophilia bacterium, assembly GCA_040772905.1. Taxonomy (GTDB): domain Bacteria; phylum Actinomycetota; class Thermoleophilia; order RBG-16-64-13; family RBG-16-64-13; genus JAXGXJ01. Next base: position 32,463 of record JAXGXJ010000026.1, read on the forward strand.
TCCGGAATCAGACGGATGTTTAACATCTCGTATCTCAACACCGAATGGCTGCTCAAAGAAAACGCGCAAGACAACCCCGCGGTGTGGATGCTCAACGTGGACGGTTTCATTGTCGATATCCGGGATATGCCCCTTCATATTCAAAAGTTGGCCTTTGACAAGGGCTTCATCCCGTATGTCCCCGGTGAAAACAGCCCGGAGGATAACTAAGCGCTCCGCTTGTCCGAAAATCTACCCGTTTCGAGACGGTCTGACCACAATTATAAGCGGACTTCAGGAGAAATGTCAACAAATTTACAAGAAAATTTCCAATGGGGGCGCGTTGGCCTCTGAAATCCGGGAGGCTGGATGACAAGTCGGCATGTAATGGAGCCAGCGCCATCCGGAAGTGCGATGCGAAAGCGGACATTTATTTTTTAGCCGTCGCGGAATCCGTCATTTTGTGGGGAGGGCTTTAATTGGCGAGACGAGGGGAAAACATCTACAAGAGAAAGGACGGACGCTACGAAGGCAGATTTATCCGCGGCTATCAATCGGGGAATAAGCCCATTTGGGGATATGTCTATGGCAAGCACTATTACGATGTCAGAAAACGGTTGATCCAAAAAAAGATGGAAACAACCTGGAATCCCATTACAATAAAACAGCATGGTTCGGGGCGGTTTGAAGATTGGTTCACCTACTGGCTCGACACCAGCGTAAAGCCCAAAGTAAAGGTTTCTACCTACGCGTGCTATCAAACCATCGCCAACAAGCATATCTTGCCTTGCTATGGAAAGCTTTTGCTTACCCGGATAACGGCCAAGGAGGCCGACATCATGCCGGAAAGGATGCAAGCGGCCGGCTTGTCTTCCGGCACATGCAAAAGCGCGTACAGGTTATTCAGGGCAGCCGTCGAAGCGGCCCATGCGGAGCACCTTATATTGGACAACCCCGTTCAAAAGAAGGTATTTCGGAAAGAGAAGGGGCATAAGGCCCGCGTCCTGACCGTCTCCGAGCAGGAGAAAGTAACCCGGTACGCCTCGGAGCAATCTGAATTTCCCACGCTGATAGCGCTGTATGCGGGGCTGCGCGTGGGAGAGGTATGCGCGCTGCTATCAATTGGGAAGAACGGTCGTTGACGGTACGCGCGACGGCGCAGCGCGTCAGCGCACACGCAAACGGCAGCGCGCGGAAGACGGAACTTGTGGTTACCCCGCCCAAGACCGCAGAATCGGTGCGGACAATTCCAGTCCCCAATTTTATTATCGAGCAGCTTCATGCCCTGTTTCATCGGAGCAAATCAAGGGCCTTTCTGTTCGGCACCGAAGAAAAACCCGCCGATCCCAGGCTGGTTCAGAAGCACTGCAAAAATATGGCGCAGGCTTTGGGGCTGCAGGGCGTGCATTTTCATACCTTCAGGCACAGCTATGCGACGAGGTTGCTGGAAATGGGCGTTGACATCAAAACCGTAAGCTCTTTGCTTGGCCACAGCTCCGTGCAGACCACGATGAGTTTTTATGCCCACAGCACGCCGGAGCATCAGCGGCAGGCGGTCATAAAATTGGAGCGCTTTGCCATTTAACATCAATCCCAAACATGCACACACCGCCGCGGCAGCCTTTTGGGCGCGCCGCTGCTTCGCCTTCCTTCAGCGCAGCCGCCGCGTTCCGGCTCCCTGCGCCGCTATGAATTCAGCAATATTTTAATGTAGGTTCCCCGCCGCCGCTGGGATCTTCCAGGCTTCGGCCGGTCCGTTCTCCATAAAAGAGATAGGCCGTCAAACACCGTCAAGCACCGAAGGAAAACCCATGGCAGGCACGGAAATTTGAAAGCATTCGGAAATCATTTGTTTTGCGAATTACCCGTTTATGAAGCACACATGACCGCGCGTCTTCCTTTTTCATTTATATCATGTTTTCGGAATCCGGAGAACGTTGGAATATGAAACATGATCATCTTCCGAAAGCATGCGGTTTCGCAGACAAGATCCATCCGCATCATGACTGAATCGCCTTATAAGGTTGAGATGGCTTTTTAAATTTCGCATCTCCGGAGGAATCCGAATGAAATAACCGCCGTCGATAAATTTCAGACAAAACGCTGCGCCGTCTTTGAAAACCTCTTATTCCATGAAAAATTCCAACGTCAAAAATTTTTGCAGCGCTCAATTTATATTGCATCTGTCAAGATTCATATCCTCTCAATCCATACGTATATTTAATGGTATTCTTTTTATAATCATCTGTCAACACAGCACGCACTCTGTTGAAGTGTAAATTTTCGGGTAATTTACCTGACGTTCTAAGATTATAAGCTTTCTTTTGGTTATTAAAAATATTATTTTGCGACTTTGTGTGGGGAAAATGAATTTTGCAGACCTAGAGCGCTTTGAGCCGCCCTCCAGAGTCTCCGGAGGGCGGCTTTTATGGTTTGGATACCGCCGGGCGGCGCCGCTTTGGAACTATCCCAGGGATGCGCCCAACCGGCGGGCCATCCTGTCGAGGGCGGCCACCTCGTCGCGGAAGGTGTCGGTCATCTCCGCCTCGCTTCGCACGCGGCTGTGAAGGGTCATGTTCAGCCCCTCGAGGGCGCTCACGTGGTACTTGGCGTTCACCGGATAGCACTGGCGCTCGATCAGCGCCGCCACGCTCAGAAAATCGCTGACGCGCGCGGCGTCCGGATGCCCGGTGTGGCCGCACAGCCAATGATAGAGCGCCGGGTGGAAGTTGGCCATTACACCGCTGTACCCCGCCGCGCCGTCGCGGAGCGAGGCGAGCAGCGTGGTACTGTTGGCGTTGTACAGCTTCATGACGCTCCCGGCAAGGACCCCTGTGCGCGCCCGGATGAGCGCGGCGTCGCAGCAGGTGTCCTTCATAAAGCAGAAGCGCCCGGTACCCGCCGCCCAGGCCAGGTTCTCCGTCGACACGAGCCGCTTGTACGGATAGGGACACTCGTAAAGCCCCAGCGGCAGATCCCCGGGCAGCGCCTCCATCAGCCGCCGGGTGCGCTCGCGCCACAATCCGTCCGACTCGTCCTCGCCCGCCATCCGGTTGGTGATGAGGATGAGCGCCTGAACGCCGGTGCGGCTCATGGCGCGCAGCTCGTCAATTTGCGCCTGCTCCGCATCCGAGATGTGCCCGGAGGCGATCACCGGCACGCGGCCGGCCGCGGCGCGAACCACCACTTCCGCGGCGCGCACGCGCTCCGCCAGCGACAGAAAAAACATCTCGCTGGATTGGCATACGGCAAAGAGCCCGGAAGCGCCCTGGCGGATGTACCAGTCGGTCAGCGCGGCGAGGGCCGCCTCGTCCAGCGCGTTTAGCCGGGTGAACGGGGTCAGCATGACGGGCCAGACGCCGCCGGGGAACGTATTCATCATGTCAAATCTCCTTCATTTATGCCCGTGTCCGTTCAGGCCGCCGCGCGCGGCGGGGCCCGGCTCAAAAAGGCCCTTTACCGCCCGCGCGACGGCCTCGCCCAGGCGAAGGTGGTCTTTTTCGTCCAGGTGCAGGCTGTCCGCATCGGACGCGGCGGCAAAGTCCCCCGCGTTCAGAAAGTGCGCCCCCTTCAGGCGGGCGACGCGCGCATACTCCGCCCCGAACCGGAGGGATTCCCGGTAGGTGTCGATTTCCGGGTTTCGGAAATTGTACCGGGGCCCCCGGTCTGCGATGCCGGGGCCGAAGGGCGCGGGCGCCAGCAGCAGCACGGCGGCCTCCGGGCGCGCGGCGCGGGCCGCCTCGATCAGCTGGCCGGCGCCCTCGGCGGCCATGCGCGCGGTGGCGTTATACACGCGCTTCAGGTCGTTGGCGCCCAGTGCGAGGATCACGAGGTCCGGCCCGGCCCGCAGGATGGCCGCGGGCAGCTGCCTGAGGCCGTTTTTGCCGTCCTCCTCCGGGTCGTCCCGCACGGTGGTGCGCCCGTTGACGCCGTCCTCCACCACCCGGTAGCCGCCGCCCAGATGTGCGGCCAGCACGCCCGGCCAGCGCTTTTCCCGGTCATGACGCGCGCCGGTTCCCGGCACGAAGCCCCAGGTGTTGGAATCGCCAAAGCAGAGGATCGTGCGTTCCATCATTTCACCAGCCCGATTTTGTTTTCCGCGATGCGCGCGGCGATCCACTCAAACTCCCGCAGCACCACATCGCTCACCGGCTGGGTCTCGTCCGGGAACAGCAGCGCCGCATTGGCGACGAATCCGCGCTTTTTGAGCATGTACTTCAGCATGGCGTTGGGGTTCATGTTGAAAAGCTCCAGATACGGCAGAAGCGACGTGTAGTAGGTGTGTACCGCGCCGTCCACATCCCCCCGAAGCCAGGCGCGGATCACCGCGCCATGGATCTCCGACGCCTCGGTGCCGGTCATGAAGGCGGTCAGCCCCTGACGCAGCAGCTGGATCATGTGGAACCCGCCCGCGCCGCCGATGATCTGGACGCGGTCCTTCGCCGCCGCGAGCAGCGCGCAGGTGCGGGACAGAAAATCCGGCCCCTCCGTCTTGGCGTACCCCACGGTGGGCACCTCGTCGATCAGGCGGAGCATGAAGTCCGCGGTGTACTGATCCGCCGAAGCGCCGGTGTCCTGCACGATGATGGGCAGCGCCACCTCCTGGGAGAGGGCATGGTAGTAGTCAAACAGCTGGCGCTGGTCGATCCGCCCGAAGACGGGCGAGCACACCATCAGCATGTCGGCGCCGAGCTTTTCCGCGATCCGGGCGTTTTCGATGGATTGCCGGAGCGAGAGCGACGTGTTGCCCACAAAGACGGGCACCCGGCCGCCCACCCGCTCCACCAGCGTGGCGATGAGCGTTTCCCTGTCCTTCTGGCTCACCTTGTGGTATTCCGACGCGCCGCCCAAGTGGCCGATGGCCGCCGCGCCGTTGCCCATCAGGTAGTCGATCAGCCGAAGCTGGCTGGCCACGTCGATTTCGCCCTCCGGCGTGATGGTGGTGGGCAGGATGGGCATCTGCCCGCGAAAGACCGGGTATCCGTTCTTCATCGTTTGGCTCCTTCCGGGGCCCGCCTCGCGCGGGCCCGATTATCCCTTGACCGCGCCGGCGATGAGGCTCTGCTGCACCTGCTTGTTCAGGAAGATATAGATCAGCACCGTGGGGATGGTTGCCACCATCAGCCCCGCGCCGATGGGGCCCCACTGGACGCCGAAGTCCGCCACCATGGTCTTGATGCCCACCGTCAGCGTCTTGTACTGCTGCTTGCTGATGAAGGTGACGGCAAACATCAATTCGTTCCACGCGGACAGGAAGGTAAAGATCGACACGGTGGCCAGCGCCGGACGCATCAGCGGAAGGATAATCCGGACCATGATGCCGTAGATGTTGCAGCCGTCGATGCAGGCGGATTCCTCCATTTCGTAGGGGATGTCCGCCATGAAGCCGGAGAACATCAAAATGGCCATGGGGATGGCAAAGGCCGTATAGGGAATGATCAGCGCCCAGTAGCTGTTGACCATGCCCAGCGTGCGCAGGATCAGGAAGATGGGCAGAAGCGACGCGTGGATCGGGATGGTCAGCCCCAGCATGAAAAGGCTGCTGGACGCGCCGCGCAGCTTCCAGCGCATCCGGATCATGGCGTAGGAGGCCATCAGCGCGAACAGCAGTGTCAAGAGGATCGTGGTGCCCGTGACCAGCACGCTGTTGCCCAGGTAAAGGCCCACCTTGGCGTCCGACAGCGCGACGGAGTAGTTGGAAAACAGCCAGTCGCGGGGCAGGCCAATGGGGTTTGAGGAGAAGATCTCGTCGTTTGTCTTCAGGGAAAACGACGCCAGCCAGTACAGCGGGAAGATCTGGATCAGCATCCACAGCCCCAGGAAGGCCTGTAGAAGGATGCCGGGCAGATGGATTCGCCCTTCTTTCTTTGCCGTCATCGCGCTATTCCTCCACCCTGACGCTCTTCCGAATGAGGTAGGCAAACAGAAAGCATTCCAGTATGATGAACACCGCCATCGCGCTGCCGTAGCCGTACAGGTTCCGGCGGAAGATGGTCGTCACCATCAGCGTGCTGGGCACCTCCGTGGCGCGGGCGGGGCCGCCGCCGGTCATGATGTAGACCAGGTCGAACATCTTCAGCGCCCCGACCACCGCGAAGATCAGGCAGACGCGGATCATGGGCTTGATGAGGGGGATGATGATCCTCAGCGAGGCCTGGACGAAGCCCGCGCCGTCGATCCGGGCGGCTTCGGAAATTTCGGGGGAAATGGTCTTGATCGCGGCGTACATCAAAAGCATGTGGTAGCCGATGAACTGCCACACCAGCGCGACAAACACGCAGCCCATGGCCGTCTTGGGGTTGGCCAGCCAGGCGTTTGTCCAGCTGTGCAGGCCCAGGAAGTTGAGAAGGCGGTTCAGGATGCCGTACTGCATGTCGTACACCCGCATCCACAGCTGGCCCGTCACCACGGTGGAGATCAGCACCGGGACGAAGAACACGGTGATGTAGAGCTTTTCGCCCTTGACACCGGAGGCGAGGATCAGCGCAAAGATCAGCGCGATGGGCAGCTGGATGAAGACCGCGCACAGCGCATAGGTGAAGGAATTCACGGCCGCGGCCATGAAGCCCTCCTTGGCGTCGGTGAACAGGCGCACAAAGTTGTCCAGCCCCACAAAGGTTCCGGCGGACATGCCGTTCCAGTCCAGCAGGCTGTAGCGGGCGGACATGAGGATCGGCAGGATGATCACGCCCAAAAACAGCGCCGTGGCCGGCAGCATAAACAGAATGATCGCCTTTTTGTCCCGAAGCAGCTTGTCCATTGCGTTCCTCCCGCGCGGATGCCGGCGCCCGCCCGGGCCCGATGGCCCGGGCGGTGCCGGCGCGTCGTCCGGTTATGTATTCTGGTTGATGGCGTTCATGTTTTCAATGTACTGCTCGGGCGTGATCGCGCCGATCAGAAGGCTCTGCAGGCTCTGGTAGAACTGTTCCACGTCCACACCGGTCAGCACAAAGTCGGTGGCGTTGGTCAGCGACGTGGCCTTGCCGGTGTATTCTACCATCTTCTTGAACAGCGGCTTCATGTCCGCGGTGTCGGCCTCGGAGATGGTGTAGGCGGGAAGGCCGGTGCCCCGCTCGTAGATGCCCTTGGCGAAGGCGTAGCACATGTCCTGCATCACCATGGTCATGAACTCGGGGTACTCGGTGTCGGCGTTCACGTAGAACGCGTCGCCCACGCCGCCGATGATGCTGGAGGTGTCGCTCGCCGCGCCGTCCCAGGCGGGCATGGGCAGGATTTCAATGTCGTCGGGGTTGACGCTGGAGGAATCCATGTAGTACTGGGCGACCACCCAGTTGCCGTGGAAGTACATGGGGATCTTGCCGTTGAACACGTCCACCTCGGACTCATCTCGGCTCATGCCGGCGGCGGCGGGCGAGAAGGCGCCCAGGTCGATCAGCTCCTTGAGCTTGTTGACGCCCTCCAGGAATTCCGGCGCGGAGTAGTCCGTCTTCTTCATCAGCGCGTTGGTCACGGCCTCGGGGCCGGCGGCGCGCAGCTGGATGGAATCGTAGTAGATGCCCAGGGTGGAATAGTCCTTCGCGCCCAGCGCCATGGGCACGACGCCCTTTTCCTTGAAGTACTTGACGGCGGTGACCAGCTTGTCCCAGTCGGTGGGCAGCTCCAGGCCCGCCTCCTCAAACATGGGCCGGTTGACGAACAGCGCGGGCGTGGTGATGCCCATCGGCAGGCCGTACACCTTGCCGTCAAAGGTCATGTTGTCCGTGGTGCCGGGAAGCAGCTTGGCCTTGAAGTCGTCGGTCATGTACTCGTCCAGCGCCAAGAGCTTTCCGCCCTCCACAAAGGGCTGCATAAAGCCCAGCGACCAGCCGCGGGCGATGTCCGGCGCTTCGCCGGCGGCGTAGGCCGTGGCCAGCTTGATCTTGTAGGATTCAAAATCGGTGGAGTCCTGCTCGATGGTGATGTCGTACTTGTCCTCCAGGAAGGCCACCACCTCGTCCACGATGGGCTTGTTGGGGTGGTTGGCCGCGCCCCAGGTGTGCCAGAAGGTGATGGTCTTGGGGTGGTCGGCAGTGGCGGCCTCCGCCAGAGCGCCCGGCAGAGAGCCCGTCAGGAGACTGAGCGCGAGAAGCAGGGTGAGCGTCAGGGAGATCAGGCGCTTCATTGGGTCATTCCTCCTATTCCATAATGGTGAACGTTGTTCCTCTTTTTGGGAACAGAGTGACGTCGGTCGGGCAGGATCTGGCCAATGTTTTGTAAAAAACAGCCGCGATTCTTTACATCGACCCTACTGTATCACAATTCAGGAAGCCCAGTCAATAAAATATGTATAAGTTTCTTTATGAATGAACGCCGAAAAGATTGATGAACTGAACATAAGAAACAGAACGGTGTTTACACATACAGAACGCATTGCTATAATAAGGGCGAGAGGAGGCACTGACACATGTACGACGAACCGAAGGTCAAATCCCTGGCAAAGGCGCTGCGCGTGCTGGAGTGCTTTACGGCAAAGACGCCGGAACTGGGCATCACGGAGATCTCGGACCAGCTGGGCCTGTGCAAGAGCAACGTGCACAACATCGTCTCCACCTTTGAACAGAGCGGCTACCTGGAGCGCGATGAGCGCACCAGCAAGTATCGCCTGGGGCTCAAGGTGCTGGAGCTTTCCTATATCATCAATTTCAACCTGGGGCTTCACAAGGTGCTCAAGCCCTTCATGCAGGCGCTGGCGGACGAGGTGGGCGAAACGGTGTTCTTCGCCATCCCCAACGAGGGCAGGATCATCTACCTGGAGGGGGCCTATCCGGTATCGTCGCTGGCGGTGCGCAGCATCCTCGGCGAGCAGGCGGAGATGTACTGCACCTCGCTGGGCAAGGCGATCCTCGCCTTCCTGCCGCCGGGGGAAGCATCCAGGGCCATGAGCCGCCAGTCGCTGAGATCCTTCACCGCCCAGACCATCACCGACATCGCCAGCCTGACGCGGGAACTGGACCGCATCCGCCGCCAGGGATACAGCATCGACAACATGGAGCACGAGCACGGCGTGTGCTGCGTCGGCGTGCCGGTGTTCGACCGCAACGGCAACCTGGTGGGCGCCATGAGCATCACGGGCCCCTCCCCGCGCTTTGAAAAGGAGGCCATCCAGAACTACGCCGCCAAGCTGATCATGATCGCCCAGCAGATCAGCGTGCGGCTGTGACCGCATCTCATCCCGGCCCGGGCGCGGCCCTGAGCGCGGCGGCCACGCGCCGCGCGCGCCCGCGGCCGCACCACAGAAAGACCGCGTACAGCGCGCCGTAGGCGAAAAAGGCGTGCCAGGGCGGCAGGTACCAGGACAGCAGCATGAACCCCGCCGCCAGCCCCACCTCCGCCGCGGCGTTAAGGCCCACCTTGCGCCGCATCAGCCGCGACAGGTAGACCTCCGAAACCAAGCTCCGAAAGGCGACGGACGCCACCATCGACAGGATCACGAAGTGCAGGTTCTTCAGGATGTGGACGCCGATCACCGCCAGAAGCGCGCTGAGCAGCATCGACGCCAGGTTGACCGCCAGAAGCGCCCGCTCCCTGCGCAGCACCTTGAAAAAGGTGCTGTACAGCATCTGCATCTTGCCGTCGAAAAGGCAGATGGGCAGAAGCAGCGCCATGCCGGCAAGGCTCTCCTGGTATCTGGGCAGCCACAGCCCCAGGACGACCCGCGCCGGCGCGTACAAAAGCAGCACCGCCGGAAGGATCAGGCCCAGCGCGTCGCCGGCCAGGCCGAAGAACTCCTTCTGCCGGTCCGTCTCCAGCCTTCTGAGCGCCGGGAACAGCACGATGCTCACCTGCGAGATGAACTGCAAAAAGAAGCTGGTCAGCTGCAGCGACAGGGAAAATCGGGCGAAGGCCTCGATGCCCCACGCCCGGTCGATAAAGAAGCGGCCGATGCCCAGAATCAGCATCGAGGCGATGTTGGCCAGCATCAGGTTGGCGCCGATCCGGATGCTGGCCAGCGACTCCGCCGCCGCGTCCGCGGCCCGCATCCTCGGGGCAAATACGATTTCCCGTCCCCGGACCAGACAGTAGCCGAGGGACACCGCCTTGGCGGCCAGGTACAAAACCACGTACGTCTGGAAATCGCGCGCCCCGCTTAAAAGCAGCGCCGCGATCGCCGCCATGAAAAAGCACTTGTCGATGATGACCGAGATCGAGTACAGCCTGGTTTCGTTGGCGGCCTGGAATACGTACCCCAGGTACAGCGTCGCGTTGAACAGGAGCATGTAGACCGCCGTGGCGATCCATACAAACCGGCGCGCGCCGTCCGGCGTCAGCTTCAGGCACACCAGCGCGGCACCCAGCGCGATAATCGACTGAAACGCCATCCCGAACCGGAACTGCGCGCCGATCGACCGCTTGTCCATGTCGCGGTAGGGCGTTCCTCCGAACTTCAGGTACACGCCGTCGTTCAGGCCGAAATGGAAAAACCCCACGTAGCTGGCGTAAAACAGAAACAGCTGCCAGTATCCGTAGGCCTCGACGCCCAGAAACCGGGGCAGCAGCAGCGTGGTCAGCGCGCTGAGCAGCAGCGATATCGCCTGGGCGGCGAAGGCGAACGAGAGGTTTCGCACAAAGGCCCGCCTGCCCAAGCCGTTCATGATCCCCTCCCGATCCGCCCTCCGATGCGCTTTGCGCGGCGCAGAACCCCGTCAAAGCACGTTCGCCAGTCCAGATTCAGCGCGGCCCAGTAGGCTGCGTACAAAAGGACGTAGCTGGTGAAGGTGCTGACGGACAGCTCCGTGGAGTAGATGTGGTCGTCAATCGGGATGATGAACAGCGCGTACACGATAAACGAGTACATCAGCAGCGAAAAATCGGCGATGCGGCCGTCCGGGCGAAGCTTCCGGTACTTGACGGCGACGTAGAAGGTGTTGTAGATCAGCGCGCTGACCGCCTGCAAAACCGTCAGCCCCAGAAAGCCGAAGTCGTGGTAATAGCGGCGGAAGGCGGAGTACACGTTGCCCACGTTCACATCGCCCACGTAGCGGTACTCCAGGTGCTTGGAGAACATCTCGCCGCCGGAAATGCCGTACTTGGCGAGAAACCGGTGGATGGAGTAGAACGTCTCCTGCCCCCACGCGCCGGGCGGCGTCGGGTCCTGCAGGTACAGGTCAAACAGCCGGGTCGAGCTGCCCGCGTAATTCGCGATGTAGGAGAGGAAGTCCCGGCTCGAGTTGCGGCCCACCACGTTGCGGAGCAGGTAAAACGCCAGGATCACCGCGATAAAGCTGCCGCCGCAGACGGCCACCAACTTCAGGTTCACCCCGCGCCGCCACCCGTAGGCACGGCGCCACAGCATGTACCACATCATCACCGCCGCCGCCGCCACGCCCAGAAGCTCGATCCGGCCCGCGTTGAGCAGCTTCTGCAAAATGTACAGAAAAATCGGCAGGAGCAAAAGCCAGTCCCGCTTTTTCAGGCGGTGCACCACCGCATTATTGATGAAAAAATACATGTAGACGTAGCCGAACACCGTCATCAGCTTGATGAGCTGGTTGAGGTAGACCGGAATGCCCTCCTCCAGCGAAAGCACGCCCTTGTAGGAGCTGGCGTCCTTGTAGGCCGTCATCAGCGCCGCGTAGCCGCCGCCCGCGTACCCGCCCTTTTCCACCGCGATTCTGAACACCTCGCGGTAGAACAGCGCGAGGATCGCGACGTCCATCAGGATGACCAGCCACAGCGTCACCTGGTTCGGGTTGAGCGCGGCCCTGCCCGAAGGGCCGGCCGGCCGGGGCACGGAATGCGCGTCCGTCTTGAAGACCAGCTTCTGAACGACGTAGCTCACCCCGATAAACACCGCCAGGCCCCAGGTAAACAGGCCGTAGGTGTTGGCGTGGAAGCTCCACATGTCCCACTTGTCCATGTTGTAGGTGGAGATGATCGCGCTGAGCGCAAACAGCGCGCTCAGCGCCGTGGGCGGCGAGAAGATGTCCCGGTCAAAGCGCCGGAAGGACAGGACAAACAGTGCGAGATATGTGGCGATCAGCAAAAAAAACAACGCTCGTTACCTCCTCTCTGGCGAAAGCCCGCGCCGGTACCCCGCGGCCAGGAGAAGCGTGTAAAACGCCAGCGTCTTGTCCCATCGGGACAGGCGGACGCGCTCCCGGGCGCAAAAGTACGCGGCGGGAAGCCCGCCCCTCAGGATCAGCCGCCGCACGCGGGCGAGCTGGGCATGGCTCGGGTCCTCCCGGAGCATTTCGTCAAGCGTTTCGACAGACTGGCGGAGGGTGGCCGCCATGGCCGTGCCGGGGCGCGCGCCGCCAAGGGCCCTCGCCAGGGCGCGCAGGATCCCCCCCTGCGCAAAGCCCGACGCGTTGCCGCCGTGCCTGCGGTAGAACACCAGCGGCTCATCCACATACACGCATTCCCCGTAGACGAGGGCGTAGTTGGCCAGATAGGCGTCGTGGGCGACCAGGCGCCTGTCAAGCCCCGGCGACTCGGGCACCCTTTCGATCAGCGCGCGGTTGGCCATGGCCGTGCAGCCCCATACCTTGTCGCGGTGGAACAAAAGCGCCCACCGGCTCTCCATCCGAAGGTCTATAAGGCGGCCCTGATCCGGGGTCTTCACCGCGCCGTTTTCGTCGATGACGGCGAAGCTGCTGTAATAGAGGCGGGGCAGGTCCTGCGCTCCCGAGCCGCGCGCGGCGGCCAGGAGCCGCTCCAGCCGGTCCTCCCGCCACTCGTCGTCCGCGTCGGAAAAGACGACGTAGCGGTAGTCGCTCCGCGCCTTGACCAGGCCGATCAGGTGGTGGAAGTTCGGGTAGGCGCCGCGCTCGCCGGAATCGTTGAAGTGGCATTCGATGCGCGCGTCCCGCGCCGCGTACGCCCGCAGGATGTCGCGCGTTTCGTCGGTCGATCCGTCGTCGCGCACGATCAGGCGCCAGTCTTCCGCCGACTGGCGCAGGATGCTGTCCAGCTGACGGCGGATGAACCGGGCGTTGTTGTACGCGGCCATGAGGATCAGCTGCTCCGTCATGCCGGGCCGCCCTTCAGCACCGCCAGGAGCCGGGCGAGGTGCGCCTCGGGGGCGTACTCGGCCGCGCACTTCGCGCGGGCGTTCCGGCCCATCGCCTCGGCTTCCCGCGGCGACGACCACACGGCCTCCAGCTTCTCCGCCAGGTCGTCCGCGTCGCCGGGGGCAAAGCGCCTGCCCGTCACGCCGTCTTCCACCATCTCCGCCAGGCTGCCCAGGTCGGAGGCGACGACGCACTTGCCGTGGGCGTAGGCCTCCAGCACCGCGTTGGGCATGTTGTCGTACCATTTCGACGGGATGACCACCAGCCGCGCGCCGTCAATCGCGTCGGCGAGGGGCTGCCCGCGCAAAAACCCCGGAAAGCGCACGCGGCGCTCCAGTCCCGCCTCGCGGACCATCCGCGCGATCGCCTTTCCGCATTCCGATTCGGCGTCCCCCAGCACCACCGCCGGCGCGTCGGCGCGCATCCGCGCCAGGGCGTCAATCAGCGTGTCCACCCCCTTCTCCGGGGAGAGACGCCCCAGGTAGAGGATGTAGTCCCCGCCGTAGCGCGGCGCGACGGCGGCGGCGTCCACGAAGGTGGGGATGTGGACGATCCGCCGCGGATCGACGCCCGATTGGGCCAAGAGCCTTCCGGTGAAGGCCGACGGCGCCACGTAGGCGCTGATCCCGCGGTACCAGCCCAGGCGCCGGGCCAGCTTCATGGCGAACACGCGCACCAGCGTCGCCGGGAGCGAGCCCTTGACGCACCGGTTGGCGATCGCGCCGGCGTAGCGGCCGCCGATGCAGTCGGTGCAGACCGCGCCCGCCCGCAGAAAGTCAAAGCGCGGGCACATCAGGTTGAAATCCGACAGCCGGTGCACCAGGCGCACCCGCTCCTTGCGGCAGGCCTCGAACACGCTGGGCGACAGCGCGTTGACCTGCTGCAGCACATACACGGCGTCCGGCTTCTCGCGCCGGATCAGCGCGCGCAGCGCCCGCTCGGCCTCCGGGTTGTACACCGCGCCGCGGAAAAGGCGCGCAAGGCTCCGGGGCGTCTTTTTGATCTCATCAAATTTGGCCTCGCCGTCCCCGCCGCGGCCCCCGACAAACACCGCGCCGGAGCCGTCCGGAACGTTCCGGGGGCTTTCCACCGAAAAGGGCACCACCCGGACGGACGCGGACTCCAGCAGCGCCTTGACCGCGAACAGGTAAACCTCCGGGCCGCCGCTGACATAGTAACGGTAGTTGACAAGGATGATCGTCAATGCGCTCCTCCTAGGCCTTCCGGTAAATCTCGATCGTGCGCCGGGTGACATCGTCCCAGCCGAAGGACCTCACGCGCCGCCGCGCGGCGGCCTTCAGCGCCCCGTGGGGGCCGGCCAGCGCGCCCTCCAGCGCCGCCCGGAGCGATTCAACGCTGCCCTTTTCAAACATAAGGCCCGCGCCGTTCAGGACGTCCCGGTTCTCCGGGATGTCGCTGGTGAGACAAAGGCAGCCGTGGCTCATCGCCTCCAGCAGCGACATGGGCATCCCCTCAACGTGGCTGGGCAGCACGTACAAAAGGCAGTTGGTGTACAGTTCGTCCAGCACCGCGTCGGAGGCGAACCCCGCCACCAGCACGCGGGGGTCCTTCGCGGCCATTTCGAGCACGGAGTCCTCGTAACCGCCGCCGGAAAGCTCGCCCGCCACCACCAGGCGCCTGTCCGTCCGGACGCCTTCAAAGGCCTCCAGCAGTTCGTGCAGGCCCTTTTCCGGCACGATCCGCGCCAGAAACAGGATGTACCCGTCCTTTTCCAGCCCCCACTTTTCCCGGATAAGCCTCGCCGGGCGGTCGGACGCGGGGCTGACGCCGTTTCCGATCAGCCGCGTTTCGCGGCCGTACCGTTCGAGAAAGTATCTCCGGACATCCCCGGACAGCACGATGACCTCGTCCGCGCACCGGGCCGCGCACCTTTCGCCAAGGCGCAAAAACGCTCTGGCAAAGCCGCCCCACTTGGCGCGCTGCCAGTCCAGCCCGTGGATGGTGGCCACCGTGCGCTTGCGGGTGAGCTTGGCGATGGGCAGCATCGCGCAGGGGCCTTCGGCGTGGACGTGGATCACGTCATAGGGGCCGAAGGCGGCCATCAGCATCGCAAAAAACGCGTACACGACGGCGTTCAGGCGCGGGTCCTCCACCGTGGGCGCCCACCGCACGCGCGCGCCCGCGTAGGAGCGAATCCGCGGCACACCCCGGCGGCGGCGGTTGATGAGCGTCACCTCGACGCCCAGCTTCGCCATGCGGGCGGCCAGCTCCTCCACGACCACCTCGACGCCGCCTTCGCGGCCGGGCACGCGCTTTTGTCCCAGCATGACCACGCGGAGCGGCCGGGCCTTTAAATCATTTTTCATCGGAAATAAACCTGTTCTCGCTCAGGCGGTAGCGCCTTCCTGGCAGCTTGTGCCGGAGGACCCACCAGGCCGGCACCCAGACGCGCTTATGCATCGCCGGGGCGGCGCTGCCGATCATCCAGCAGTTGCGGTCACAGTGCTTCACCTGGCTGCGCACCGCCCGGGCGCGGTCGCTGTTCCAGAGCTCGTCCCAATCCATATCGCCCAGGTTGCCCATGGACGCCTTCTCCGCCATGCCGTTGCAGGGCAGCACGTCGCCGAAAGGATCAATGAAAAAGCCGTCGTCGGACATCTCGCAGGGCAGAAGCCGCTTCTGCCCGTAGATGTAGTTGATGAGCCCGTGATTGAAGTAGGCCCGGAACCACTTCTTCGGGGATTTGGAGGCCAGCAACTCGTTGATCAGCGCCTCGAAGCACTCGCTGACTTCCCGCTTATCGATAATCTTGTTGTCATTTTTTCGGAAATAAAACGAGTTGTGCAGCGTCGCCGTGGCGAATTCCATGCCCAGCTCGTCCGAAAGGCGGTACAGCGGCATCAGATCGTGACAGTTCATGTCCTGTACGGTCATGCCAAAGCCCACGTCCGGGTGCTTCATCTCCACCAGCTTTTTCAGCGTGCCGTAGCCGCGGTTGAAGCCGTCCGGAATGCCCCGGATCAGGTCGTTGGTCTTTTGAAGCCCCTCGATGCTGATGCGGATGCCGACCTTTGGAAACTGCTCGCACAGCGACAGGATGCGGTCGCCAAAATAGCCGTTTGTCGAAATGACAATGCGGTCCGTCTTTTTGTACAGCTCCCGGACAATTTCCGGAATGTCCTGACGGATGAAGGGCTCGCCGCCGGTGATGTTGGTGAAGGCCATCTCGGGGAGCTTACGGATCACGTCCAGCGTGATTTCCTCCGAAGGCTTCGTGGGGTCCTTGTAACAATCGCACATATTGCAGCGCGCGTTGCAGCGGTATGTGACAATGACCGTGCCGTACAGCTTGCGTTTAGCCATCAAACGTATTCAATTCCACGCGGTTCTCCGGAACCCGGGCGCGTGTTTCTCCCCCTTTTTTGTCCTCATTTTCTGTGCAAATCATACCATAATTTGCGCGGCGGAACAACCTGTAAATCCTTCCGCCGCGCCAAAGAGAAAGGCCCCTCCCGACGGGAAGCCGCGGGAGGGGTCCGCGTTGCGCGATCAGGCGTCGTACTGGATTTCCCGCGCCTCGTCGGGCAGCAGGATGAAGGTCTTCCCGGGCGTAAACTGCACGGGGTTGCCCTCGTCGTCGTAGAACTTCGTGGTTTCGAAGATGCTCGCCCGCTCGCAGCTGCCGGTGAAGTGCTTGCCGCCGATGAAGTATTCCACGGCGTGGGTGCCGGTGGAGTCGATCATCGGGGTGTTGGAGCGGCCGTCCTCAAACCAGTACTTGTGCTTGATGACCATCACGTTGGCGTAGGTAAGCGGCGTATTGTCCAGCCCGTCCTTCATCTGCTTGCCGTTGAAGAGATAGCTGTACAGCTTGCTGTCGGCGTCGTATTCAAAGGTGGAAACGTACCCCTTGCGGAAGGAAACGGTGAACGCCTTCGCGTCCTCGCCCTTGACGGTGGGGCTGTCCGCGCTGAAGGTGAGCATCTGGCGCTCCGCAACCTCCGGAGTGTCCGCCAGCATGTTCTGCAGCTCCGCCACCGCGTTGTGGGGCATTTTGCGCTTCTTGTCGCGGTGATAGTGGGGGTCGCCCTTGATGCCGTCAAACTGCGCGTCCACCTTGAGGTTGGCGATGTAGGCGTTCACGTCCGCCTTGCCGCGGTTCCAGCCGCCGTAGTGCGCCAGCGCGCCGCCGAAGTTCCAGTACATCTCCAGCGCGGGCACGCGGGTGGAGCGGCAGCCCTCGACGTTCTCGGGCACATCGTCGTTGTAGATGGCCAGGTAACGCGTGTAGCCGCCGGTGTAGCATTCAAACTCGTACACCACGTCCGCATGCGACATGCCCAGCTGCGGCCGAGCCCCCGGCTCGTTGTCAAAGGTGATTTGGACCGGCTTGTACGCTTTTTCGGTGGGCAAACCGGTGGTCAGGGACAACTTTTGCTCGCCCGACGTACCCTCCGCCAACGCGGAGGACGCGAAGAGGGTGAGTACGACCAGGGCAATGAAAATGCGCTTCAGGGGACTCCTCATGAACCCGGAACACCTCCTTGTAACACTTATGTAATATTTTACCCCTCCGAGAGCAAAAAGTCAACAGTTTTCAAAAATAACCTGGGCGCGCCCCAAAAGAAGATCGGGCGCCCTCACATGGCGCCCTTTCCCGTCAGCACGCTCCGCGCCGTCAGAAACAACAGCTTGATGTCGATCCACAGATTGTGGTGGTACACGTACTTCATGTCCAGCTCCATCCACTGGTGGAACTTGATTTTGTTGCGCCCGCGGGCCTGCCAGTAGCAGGTGAGGCCGGGCTTGACCATTAGGCGCTGCATCTCGTAGGGGCCGTACTGGGCCACTTCCCGGGGCAGCGGCGGCCTTGGGCCGACCAGCGACATGTCCCCCCGGAGGATGTTGACCAGCTGCGGCAGCTCGTCGATGCTGGCTCTGCGGATGAACCGCCCGAAGCGGGTGACCCGGGGGTCATCCCGAATTTTGAAGACGGGCCCGTCCATCTCGTTTTGATCCCGCAGCCCGTCCAGGAGGTCCTCGGCGTCCGCCACCATGCTGCGAAACTTGAAAAACCGAAAGACCTTTCCGTTTTTGCCCACCCTGTCCTGCACAAAGATGGGACCGCCCGTGGGGTCGTCCAGGCAGATGATCGCCGCCACGACGATCAGGAACGGAAAGAGCACGATCAGCGCCAGGCCGGACAGCAGAAGGTCCATGGCCCGTTTGGCGATCAGGTAGGAAACAGGGTCCTTCGCCCGCGCCCAGACGACCGGCTGCGGCGCGGCGCGCTTCCGATCCGGCTGAACCAAGGGAACCCCGTCGTCCCACTCGGATTCTCGTTGGGTCATGTCCGTATCCTTTCGTAGCTGAAATGCGGAGTGGCAAACAAAATGAAGGCGTGTATCCGCGCCATCCTGATTATAGCATTTCTTCCGTCACACGGCAAGGGAACCCGGCGCATTCAAGGGATCTTAATGGAAATGCGGCGTATTTGTGCCATACCCAAAGGCCGGGGCTTGCGCCCCGGCCCGGCCGTTTGAAACCCTGACGCTCCGCGCGATAGCGGCTCAGCCGACCCCCTGGGCGATCATCGCGTCGGCCACCTTCAGGAAGCCGGCGATGTTGGCCCCGGAAACATAGTCGCCCGGATGGCCGTAGGCCTTGGCCGCGTCGTCCATCTGGCGGAAGATGCGCTCCATCACCTGCTTGAGCTGCCGGTCCACCTCGTCGAAGGTCCAGGAAAGCCGCATGCTGTTTTGCGTCATCTCCAGCGCGGAGGTGGCGACGCCGCCCGCGTTGGCCGCCTTTCCGGGGGCAAAGAGCACGCCCGCCTCCCGGAAGGCGCGGACCGCCTCGGGCACCGTGGGCATGTTCGCGCCCTCGCCGACGGCCCGGCAGCCGTTTTGGATCAGCGTCCGCGCGTTTTCCAGCGACAGCTCGTTCTGGGTGGCGCAGGGCAGCGCGATATCGCAGGGGACGTCCCAGACGCTCCCGGTCTCCCGGTAGCTCGCGCCCGGAACGTACTTCACATATTCTCGAAGCCGCTTGCGCTCCTCCTCCTTGATGCGCTTCACCACGTCCAGCCGGATGCCCTCGGGATCGTGCACCCAGCCGGTGGAATCCGACAGGGTGACCACCTTCGCGCCCAGCTGCTCCGCCTTCTCGCAGGCATAGATCGCCACGTTCCCGGCGCCGGAGACGGCCACCGTGGCGCCCTCCAGCCCCTTGCCGTTGCCGATCAGCATTTCGTCCATCAGATACATCAGGCCGTATCCCGTGGCCTCCTTGCGGGCCAGCGAGCCGCCGTAGGTGAGCCCCTTGCCCGTGAGCACGCCCTCGTACAGCCCGGTCATCCGCTTATACTGGCCGTACAGGTAGCCGATCTCCCGCGCGCCCACGCCGATATCGCCCGCCGGCACATCCACGTCCTTGCCCACGTACCGGCTCAGCTCCGTCATGAAGCTCTGGCAAAAGGCCATGACCTCGCCGTCGCTCTTGCCCTTGGGGTCAAAGTCGCTGCCGCCCTTGCCCCCGCCGATGGGCAGCCCCGTCAGCGCGTTTTTGAAGATCTGCTCGAAGCCGAGGAACTTCAGGATGCCCGCGTTGACGGACGGGTGAAAGCGCAGCCCGCCCTTGTACGGGCCGATCGCGTTGGAAAACTGCACGCGGTAGCCCCGGTTGACCCGGACATTTCCGCAGTCGTCGCGCCACGCGACGCGAAACGAGATCACCCGGTCGGGCTCGGTGATCCGCTCCAGGATCCCGTGTTCGCGGTATTGGGGGCTGGATTCCACCACCGGCGCCAGCGCCTCAAGCACCTCCGTTGCGGCCTGATGAAACTCGTACTCCCCCGGATTCCTGCGGATCAGGTCGTCCAGAACTTTCTTGACGTACACCCACAACACTTCCCCGTTGTAAAAT
This sequence comes from Thermoleophilia bacterium, assembly GCA_040772905.1. Classification (GTDB taxonomy): domain Bacteria; phylum Actinomycetota; class Thermoleophilia; order RBG-16-64-13; family RBG-16-64-13; genus JAXGXJ01. Next base: position 52,337 of record JAXGXJ010000026.1, read on the forward strand.
CGCCGCATTGTGCGTTTGCACAGCGCACTGTACATAATTATACAATTCATGCACGCACAAGTCAAGCGCAGCGGGAAGAAGGTTTGGCGGGGCCGGTCACGGGCTATCGAGGTCCACGCCCGCCTCCGCCAGCGCGCGGCGCAGATCTCCGGGGTCCAGGTTCCGGGGCGAAACGCCCGCGCGCCGGCAAAGCGCCGCCGCGATGCCCGCCGCCTGGCCCATCGCCATGCAGATGGACATCACCCGGTAGGAGGCGTGGGCGCGGTGGGTGCCGGAAATGGCGCGGCCCGCCACCAGCAGGTTTTCCACCCTTTGC
>JAXGXJ010000027.1:0-1678 GCA_040772905.1 Thermoleophilia bacterium
AGTATTACACCCGGGTGTTTGCTGCGGTTTTTTTAATTTTTGCGCCGGGCTTATTCTCCTTAAACGGTAAGGAGTGATGATTATATGAGGCTGCAGTTTACAAGCTTAAGCAAGAGCTATAAAGGTAAACGGGTGTTTGAGGATATAAGCGGTCAGGTCAACGACGGGGACAGGATAGGGCTTATAGGAGCCAACGGCGTCGGCAAGTCAACCCTGGCAAGGCTGCTGGCGGGGATTGAAGAGGGCGATGCCGGCCAAGTAACCCGTTCCCCTTCCCATATGGAAATACTTTATGTGCAGCAGTACCCTGAGTTCGATGAAGATATAACGGTCTACGATGCGGCGCGCCGCGCTGTCACGGAAGGTGCGGCGGATGACGGGGCGATGCAGAGGGCCCTTTATGATGTGGGGCTGGGTAGTGACAAGTGGAAGCAGAGGGCACAAAGTCTAAGCGGCGGTGAAAAGACAAAGCTTCTTTTGTGCAGTGCTTTGCTAAAAGACTACGATTTGCTTATACTTGATGAGCCTACGAACCACCTTGACATGGAAAGCTGCGCCTGGCTGGAGGAGTTTGCGGCAAAGCAAAAAACCCCCATGTTAATAATATCCCACGACCGATATTTCCTGGATAATATGGTAAACCGGATATGGGAATTAACGCCCCAGGGATTGAAAGTGTACGAAGGCAATTACTCGGCCTACAGGGACCAAAAGGAGATTGAACAAAGGAGCGTAACAAGGGAGTATCAAAAGCAGCAGGCCAGGATACAGCATCTTAAACAGGTCATTTACGAGCGGAAGGGCTGGTACGAGAGCGCCCACAAGTCGGCAGGCCAGAATGACTTTTACAGGTCCAAGGCCAAAAAGCATGCCGGAGTATTAAAGGCGAAGGAAAGGGAGCTTGCAAGGATTGAAGCGGAGAGAATAGACAAACCGCGAAAAGAGGTGTCCCCGGCCTTCGAGGTAATAAACAAGGGAGTTTCCGGACAAAAGCTTCCGCCCTACCTTGTAAAGGGGAAGGGCATCACAAAGGCCTTTGGGCAAAAAGTCCTTTTTGAGGATGCCGCTTTCAATATAAAGCGGCGGGATAAAATTGCGCTTATAGGGCAAAACGGAACGGGTAAGACAACCCTTCTTAGGATACTGTGCGGCGAAGACAGGGACTATGAAGGCAGCATCACCGTCAACCCCTCGGTAAGGATTGGCTATTTCGCCCAGGAATTTGACAACTTGAATAATGACGCCACCATCCTTGACGAAATGCTGGCGGCGGGGGCCGCGGCACAGGATGCAAGGCTGCTGCTCGCAGGGCTTTTGTTCCGCGGGGACGACGTGTTTAAAAAAATCGGGAACCTAAGCATGGGGGAAAAGGGCAGGACGGCCTTCGCAAAGCTTATACTCTCAGGAGCAAACCTGCTGGTGCTGGACGAGCCCACAAACCACATGGATATAGGGTCCAGGGAAAAGATGGAGGAAGTGCTGAACGAGTTTGAAGGAAGCATTATATTTGTTACCCATGACCGGTATTTCATAAAAAGGCTGGCAAACCGTGTTTTCGTAGTAGAGGACAACAGGCTGCAGTGTTATGACGGCGGCTACGAGTATTACCAGTCAAAACTGAGGGAGAAGCGGGCAAAGGAAAGGACGGGCACCGATTACCGGGTTCTGATGGATGATA